>NZ_JBHRTD010000006.1:0-1059327 GCF_042646185.1 Shewanella submarina | reverse complement strand
GTGTTAGGCCTGCCGCCAGCGTTCAATCTGAGCCATGATCAAACTCTTCAATTAAAGTTTTGGTTGAACCGCTCTTTGTTTCCAAAGGAAGTTCAGCTCAATGAATTCTGTCTTTGCATGCTGCGCGAACTTCGTTCATTGATGTCTCCACTATCTCTTACAAGAAAGGAGAGAATAAGTCTTTGTCGACCTCATCAACTACTGTGAATGTCCACACAGATTGTCTAGTAATAAATTTTTAAAGAACAAAGCCCTTGCGGGCTACCAATTTCGCCGCTCATTTTGAGCTTCGTTATTGGTGACGCGTTCACTTCAGCGTCTCAACGGAAGCGAATTATAGGCAAGGCAGATTTTCCTGCAAGCCCTTTTTCATCAATTTTCGAAAAAAACACTTCAACTGGCGAGTTTTGCGCCAAAACATAGGTTTGCGCACATAACTGGCAACAAAATCATAAAGAAAAAACCACCTGGATAGGTGGTTTTTGTTTATTTTTGGCTCTTTATATAAGCCGGAACATCAGCAATGCTGTTGAGGACTATATCTGCCTCAGCTTCCGCCTCTGCGGTAACCGATTTGCCGGTACGAACCAGTATTCCGGTACCAACACCCGCGGCTTTGGCCGCCAGCATGTCATCACGCTTGTCTCCCACCATAATGGACTGAGACAGATCCAGCTTCAGGAAGCGTGCAGCGGACTCCAACATACCAGGCTTGGGCTTGCGGCAATCACAATCTATTTTGTATTCGCCAATCCCTTTTTCGCTGTGGTGAGGGCAATAGTAGATACCGTCGAGCTCAACACCCTTGTCTGCGAAGTTCCAATCCATCCACTCGGTCAGCGTATGAAACTGATCTTCCGTGTAATAACCCCGTGCAATTCCTGACTGATTAGTCACGACTACCAACTGGTAGCCCATTTGCTTCAGTTCGCGGCAGGCATCGAACACGCCTTCTACATATTCAAAGTCATCTACCTGATGTACATAACCGTGATCGACATTGATAACTCCATCCCGATCCAGAAAAACCGCTTTCTTCACCAAAGCCTCCAAATTCATTTAGTCGCCGCTATTATTTCACCTCAACATGGTCGGAGACAATCTAGATATTTCATCTATGACAATTGTTGGCTTATCTACCCGCAAACCTGCCCCACTGGTCCAAGTTGCTTTATTTATCAGCGCTTAGGCGGTAACCTAACGCGATAATCATGATTCTAAATATAAAAAGTAAGGGGAATATGAGCCGTTCAACTCCCATTATTCACAAGACTCGGACCCAGGTAGTGGTAGAGGTGCTCAGGGAAAAAATCCTCTCTGGCGAGATTGCCGCTGGTGAACCTTTGCGTCAGAGCGCACTTGCTGAAGAACTCAATGTCAGCCGTATTCCTGTCAGAGAAGCCCTGTTACAGCTTGAAGCAGAGGGGCTGGTCAAATTTGAAGCCCATAAAGGCGCAACAGCAACTGAACTCTCGATTGAACAAGTCACTGAACTGTTTGAGCTCAGGGCGATGATAGAGACCGAACTTCTTGCCAAAGCTATCCCCAATATGCAAGATGAAGACTTCGCTCAGGCCGAGCAGACGCTTTCCAAGATGGAGCAGGCTTTTCGCAGCGAAGATGCCATAGGCAGCTGGGCGCTGTTAAATACTGAGTTCCATACCAGCCTTTATCTGGCCGCCAAGCGCCCTCATACTCTGGAAGTCGTCCAGGGCCTGAACACCAATTGCGACCGCTATATACGTATGCAACTGCTACTGACCGGAGGTGTTCCTCAGGCAGAGCAGGACCACAAGGATCTACTGCGTTATTGTAGAGCCCGCGACACTGAAAACGCCGTCGCTCTGCTGGAAAAGCATATTTTAAGAGCTGCTGACGATATTAGAAAACTGGTCGCCACCGTCCTTAAATCTGACGTTGAATAACGGGCAACCAAGTCTAAGCAGCCGGAGTTTGCGGCAATTGCCGCCATAATAACGAGAGAAATTCATGCAGTATGCCACTATCACCGGATGGGGAAAATGTGTCCCCCCTGCAGTACTAACCAATGATGATCTGTCGACCTTTATCGACACCTCTGATGAATGGATCCGTCCTAGAACAGGTATCAAACAACGTCATATCAGCCACGTAGGCACTTCTGAACTGGCTACAGTTGCCGCCAAGCACGCGCTTGCAGCAGCAGGCCTGGAAGGCAGTGATATCGACATGATCATTCTGGCCACCGCCAGCCCAGATACCCTTATTCCCAATATCGCCGCGACAGTACAGGCTAACATTGGTGCCAAGTGCGCCGCTTTTGATATCAACGCCGCCTGTAGTGGATTCCTGTATGGGCTGGGCCTGGCCAGCGGTCAAATCCGCAGTGGCCAGTGCCAGCGAGTCCTTGTAATTGGCGCTGAACGCCTGACTTTCTATCTGGACTGGTCCCGCAGAGAGACTGCGGTACTGTTCGGTGACGGAGCTGGCGCCGCTGTGGTGGAAGCCACAGACAAAGAGGAAGGTATTCTTGCCTATGAGCTGAATAACGACCCTGCTGGCCGGGATATTCTGAAAGCCGGTTTTGGTACCAGCATGGACAGATTCAACCCTGAATCTCTGGATTTCTATATCCAGTTTGATGGTCAGGAGATCTTTAAGCGCGCCATTGCCGGTATGGGTAAGCTCAGTAAGCTGGTACTGGAGAAGTGCGATCTGGATAAAGAAGATGTGGATTTGGTTATCCCCCATCAGGCCAACGAACGCATTATTGATACTCTGGTAAGTCGTATGAAGATTGATAAAGAGAAAGCCTTTGTCAATATTGCCAACTATGGCAATACCAGTGCTGCAACCATTCCAATCGCTATCTGTGATGCTATCGAGCAAGGCCGTATTCAGCCGGGACAAACTATCCTGTCCTGTGCATTTGGTGCCGGTCTGACCTCAGCTGCAGCAGTGATTAAATGGGGTGACAGAGTCACACCTCTGGCTCAGACAGATGCGCAGTTACCGCCTTGTGACCAAACGGGTCTTGAGCTGGTTAAACGCGCAGCCGACTACTTCTGCAGTAAGACTCAGGAAGACTAATCAGAAAAGCCACCGCGAGGTGGCTTTTTTATTATGTAGCTTGACGCAGTACTTATGCCGCCAACTGATCCCAGAATACGGTTTCACCAAAATGCAGGCTCAGCTTTTCGTTAAAACCGTCGAAGCTACGGATCTCCCGCTCCTCTCCAGTCATGCAGTACCACACAAATCTGTGGCAGTTGTTCTCGAGCAGGTCGTAGTCGCGATAGGTAAACAGATTGTCCATGGCTCGTTTGGCGGTTTGTTCCTGCGCCATCGCCTCATGGGAAGCGGTCGCCGCCACAAAGATACTGTCACCGGTTCGTCCGGCCAAAAAACGCCTGGGAGATACAGCCCGAATAAGCCCTGAACCATGTAACTCAGCAATCATGTCATCACCCAGCCATATGCCTGTGTGTTCAATCACCCCATAGACATGGCAACAGACGATACTGCCCGGGGCCGGGGACGTTTTGCTGTCGGTTCTGAGCAACACGCTGGGCGTCAGGGCTGCACCTGACTTTTTATCCTCAGGGGATAACCTGCCCAATCGCCGATCCAGGTTAAGCCGGTCGCGCCGCGATTTCTCTTCGGCCAGAGCCAAAGCACCCAGTGCCGCGCCACCAAGCCAAATAAGAGGCCATGCCATAGACTGTCTCCAAATCCACCGCTCTTTTACCGAGCACAAACTGTTCTCTTTTTACTAAAGCATAAAGTGACAGTGAAGGGGGGGCAAAATTTGTAAACGCCTGTTGCGATTACTGCAGTAGTTCGATGACACTCGCAGGTTGTATGGCGGACTTCTGGGCCAGCAGCAGCTCACCGCAGCCGATGGCATCCATCAGCGCATTGTGGGCCGGATAGAGTGGTAAGCCATAGCGTTGTCGGCAAGCAGCCAACCTTAAGCCACCCTCGACCTGAGGTTGTTGAGTCATTTGCAATCTTCGGTGTTCCAGTGCCATGGTGTCGATCGCCGGCAAACTGACGTTAACGCCATACAAATGTTCAATCGCATGGGTCAGGAAGCTGATATCCAAAGGAGCATGATGGGCCACCAGCCAGCGGCCTTTTGCTCTTGCAAACAGCTCCACCAAGGCGCGCTCAAGTTTGGTACCCTGCTGCAGGTCCTGATCCACAATACCGTGAATACAGGCACTCTGCCCCACCCCGGTATCACCGGCAACCAGGCAGTGCCAGGCACCGGTCAGTGTTAACCTCGGCCCGTCGATAGGTACTGCGCCAATACTCAATATTTCATCAACGCTGGGCTCCAGCCCCGTCATTTCCAAATCAAATGCAAGCAGCGGCATCTGAGGCACAGGCAGGCTGAGCAAATCCGTCAGGCTCGCCAGATAAGCCGCAAGCCAGGGTACAGCGCAATGTTCTGCTTCATGGTTAAGGCGTCTGCTCAGGCGCCAGCGAGCCAGAGCAGTAAAACCTGGAACACTGCTCATCAATAAGCCCGCATAAATCTGAGGCGAATCCCGGACTGAGCGTCATCAACCACTTTAAAGGCCTCTTTAAGCTGATGCCTGACCAGAGAGGATACCGCTCCGGGTTTCAGGTAGTTATCCGGCTTCTGCCCCTCTTCAAATTGACGCCCCTGATTGGCCAGACGCATATGGGCGATAAACTCCTGAGCATCGGCGAGATTGAGAGCATCCTTGCGGTTGATAACTCCCAACTCGACTAATTGCCTTATCCGCTTTGGCGTATTGATTTCCCGCACACCGGCACTCAGGGCATACACTCTGGCAATATCATTGATGATGGCACTGCCCTTGTGTTTAAGATCGATTCCCTTAACCTCGCTGCCATCACGCTCAAGTACAAACTGACGGAAGAACCCCAATGGTGGACGGGAGTTCATCGCGTTGCCGGTCAGCAAAGCCAGAAAGATATCATTGTCCCGGGTCAGCTCCAGTACGCTCAGCTGCAAGCCATCGAACAGACGTTCAGGTCCATAGATAGCACGCATATCGAAGAAAATACTGGCATGCATCAGTGCTTTGGGTTCTGGACTGTTTACCCAGGAGGAGAACCTTTGCTGCCACTCTTTAAGGGACATACGCCACTTGGGGTTCATCGCCATAATGTCACCGGGACAATAGATATAGCCGCAGGCGTCCAGACCATCACACACAATTTTGGCGAGCTGGCTGAAATACTCTGCCTCCTGGCTGTCCGGCTCTCTGGCCAGCAACATACCATTATCCTGATCTGAGCAGGCAACCTGATCCTGTCTTCCCTGAGAACCAAACGCCAGCCAACAAAAGTCCATGGGTGCTTCACCTAACTGAGACTGCGCCAGCTCAATTAATCTGCGGGTCAGGGCGTCAGTGACAGAGGTGAGAATACGCCCTATCTCTTCAGCTCTGGCATCTGCGCTGATCAGGTTTTGCAGCAACATGGGGATACGCTTACTGAGGTTTATCAAACCTTCGATATGGGTTTGTCTGTCAATCTCTCCCATCATCAATAAAGGCTGGGAGCTTTGACTGCGCAGAATATCGGTACTGGTGACCATACCCACGGGCTTGCCATTTCGGGTCACCGGCAGATGATGAACATTGTGTTCCCCCATCAACACTGTCGCTTCAAATACCAGGGTCTCAGGCTCGACGGTCAAAGGGGAAGTTGTCATCACATCGGCTATCCGGGTGAATGGCCCTTTGTCCTCTGCCAGCACCCTGCTGCGTAGATCCCTGTCGGTCAATATACCAACCAGGTGTTCACCTTCCTGCACCAGCACTGACGACACCCTGTGTTGCGACATCAAACGCGCCGCTTCGCCCACCAGTTGGTCAATATCTATGGTTATCGGGTCGGACGACATCAGACTGCTCAGACGACTGGTGGTGAGCATAGACCTGGCTTTAAAACGCCCCTCATGACGCATACGTCTGGCGTAAGCACGGTTGAAAAAGCGACTGAATTCCCGGTTGGCACTGCACAATTCACTGAAGCACTCTTCGGGAAGCTGATAAACCAGCCCATCTTCCAACACCTTGACACTGTTGCTGATTTCATCGCCGGAAAGTAATGATGGGTACCCGAAGTAATCTCCCTCTCCCAGTCTATCGACCAACTCCCCTTCTTTATCCCGTACTTCAAAAGCACCGCTGCGAACGATATAAAGCCGCCTGTCATCGTCACTCAGGGGCACAATATGAGAGGCAGCGGGGAAATAGACTATCTCCAGTTGCCTTGCAGCCCACTCCAGGCTCTCAGGTTGCAACTGATTGAAAGGTACAAGGCCATTAACAAAATCTAAAATGGGTTGAAGCTCGCTTGAATCCATTGGGTTGTCCTTTGCTGTTATCCTCACAAATTACCTTTGTCTTCAATAGTTTTTCCATTCGACCAATGGCTTATCTTTAAACAAAAAGAGCGCCGAAGCGCTCTTTTTCAGTTCAGTCAGGCATCAGACTCAGTGATCCTGGGCGCCACCGGCACCTTTGGGGAAGCGGATACCTTCCACCATCTCAATCACATCATCCGGGATCTTGGTGGTCATACGGCTTACCACCAGAGCCACGGCAAAGTTAACTATCATGCCGATAAAGCCAATACCTTCAGGTGAGATACCAAACAGCCAGTTGGCAGCATTATTCAGTTCCGGGTTCATAAACTTGAAGTACACGATATAGCCGGAGGTAAATGCCAGGCCTGTCACCATACCGGCGATAGCACCTTCTTTGTTCATGGTACGGGAGAAGATACCCATAATAATGGCCGGGAACAGGCTCGACGCTGCCAGGCCAAAGGCCAGCGCCACCACAGCTGCCACAAATCCTGGCGGATTAATACCGAAGTAGCCTGCCACGATAACCCCGACTGCTGCGGCTATTCGGGCATACATCAGCTCCTTCTTATCCGAGATATTGGGCATCAGATTTTTCTTGAGCAAATCGTGTGACACAGAGGTGGATATCACCAGCAGCAGACCGGCAGAGGTCGACAGTGCCGCCGCCATACCACCCGCAGCTACCAATGCAATCACCCAGGCTGGCAGATCTGCAATTTCAGGGGTCGCCAGTACCATGATGTCACGGTCAATCTTCATCTCGTTCTGCTCGCCATTGGCGTAGAACATCTTGCCGTCGCCGTTCTTGTCATCCCAGGTGATAAGCCCTGTCTTTTCCCAGTTCTTAATCCACTGTGGCGCAGTCTCATAAGCAACACCGGTAGACTCAGGACCATTAATGGTTTCAATCATGTTTACACGGGAGAAAGCAGCAACTGCCGGAATCGTGGTGTACATGATAGCGATAAATACCAGCGTCCAACCTGCGCTTGAGCGGGCATCTTTTACCTTGGGCACAGTAAAGAAGCGCACAATAACGTGAGGCAGACCGGCAGTACCCACCATCAGGGCTGCGGTAATGGCAAACACGTCAATCATGGACTTGGAGCCTTCGGTGTACTGGTTAAAGCCCAGCTGAGTAGACAGACCATCCAGCTTCTCAAGCAGATAAGTACCTGAAGGGTTACCCGCAGCATCCAACACCTGAGAACCGAAGCCCAGCTGAGGGAAGATGTGGCCGGTCATCATCACGGAGATGAAGATAGCTGGCACCATAAAGGCAAAAATCATCACACAGTATTGAGCCACCTGAGTGTAGGTAATCCCCTTCATGCCACCCAGTACGGCGTAGAAGAACACTACGGCCATACCGATATAAACGCCGGTATCCACTTCCACTTCCAGGAAGCGGGAGAACACCACACCCACACCACGCATCTGACCTGCGATATAGGTAAAGCAGATAAAGATGGCACAGATTACGGCAACGGTACGCGCCGCCTGAGAGTAGTAACGCTCACCGATAAAGTCAGGCACTGTGTACTTACCAAACTTGCGCAGGTAAGGCACCATACAGGTCGCCAGCAGTACATAACCGCCGGTCCAGCCCATCAGGTAAACACTGCCGTCAAAACCCACAAATGAAACAATACCCGCCAGTGAGATAAAGGACGCGGCTGACATCCAGTCAGCGGCTGTCGCCATACCATTCATAACAGGAGGCACACCACCACCGGCAACATAGAACTCTTTGGTGGAACCGGCCTTGGACCAGATGGCGATACCTATGTAGAGCGCAAAGGTCGCGCCCACAATGATATAAGTCAGAGTTTGCAAATCCATTTCAGCGCTCCTCAGTCTTCGTGGACGTTATATTTTTTGTCCAACGCATTGGCTTTCACCGCGTAGACAAAAATTAAAGCTACGAACACGTACATGGCGCCCTGTTGTGCAAACCAGAACCCAAGCTTAAAGCCCGCAAATTCAACCTGATTCAATACATCAACCAGCACAATGCCGCAGATATAAGAAACAAAGAACCAGATCGCCAACAACCCCAGCACCAAGCGGAGGTTTTCTCGCCAATAACCTTTGGCCTTGTCTTCATTTTCAAAAGCCATAGTGTGACTCCCCTGTATTTTTCTAGTAGTTCAGTCGAGTTCCAATCTAACAAGGGGGGTCTTGGTCACAATCGCGACTTTGGTCTAACCGGCGGTTGCGAAACACAACGACATTAAAACTTAACTACAATAAAACAATTAGTTAACAACAGTTATCATTCGAAAGAAGCAAACTCTACTCCTTCAGTATTAGACCAATGTCGAAAGTAAAAACGGCGCAGTGGAAACACTGCGCCGTCAATTCAGAGGAAAATCAGAAGGGAAAATAGGCTCAACAGAAGTTCAGTAAATCTATCAAAGACTTGTATCTATAGTCGAAATCCAGATCGTGGCAGATATGGGAGCCGTCGACCTGCTTATCAGTGTCGGCATCATCTCCAAACTGCGGAGGCTCCAGGCCAAGGGAAGCGGCAGCAAGGGGATAAAATTGAGCTTTGGGCAGGTGATCCCGGGTACATAAATTGTATACAGGGCCAATCCGCCCGGCATCCAGCAGTAAACAGGTCGCTGCCACACAGTCTTCCAGGTGCACCAGGTTAACCGACTGATTGCCGCCGGTAATCCCTGTTTTACCCGCCAGAAAACGCCCCGGATGTCTCCCCGGGCCCACCAGACCGGCAAAACGCAGAACAGATACCTGACCTTCCTCACTCAGTAATTCCGGGGCATCAAGAAAAAGGGCTTCTGCAGCCAGCAATGTTTCACTGCCAGTAGAATAAACACCGGCATCTGCCTCAGATACACGTCCGGCATTGGGATAAACCCCGGTGGTGGAAATAAAGATAAGTTTCTTCAGCCTGTTGGGCAGCATTAACTGCTTAAGTTTTTGGAGCCTGCCGAGGTAATCAGAATCTCCCCTCCTGAGGCCCGGGGGGATATTCACCACCATGGCATCAACATCAAAAAGCGGTGCGCAAGCCAGAGCATCCACGTCAGCGGCAAGATCCAGTGCCACCGCCTGAATCCCCTCCTTTTCAAGCAGCTCACAACCGGCACTGTCCCGCTTGGAACCAATCACGGTATGCCCCTGTTGCAGCAATACCTTAGCCAGTGCAAGTCCATACCAACCACAGCCGGTCACGGCAATTTTCATCTGTCAGTTCCTTTTTTAGAATTTGCTACAGAATAGAGACAAACAGGATGGATACAAGTCCACAAGACAGGAAAACTGCTCATCAGCGTGTCAGAGGAAAGCCCCACTCAAGCAGTGACGGGCGAGATAAAATAAAAGCTGATATTAGCGTATGCCTGCAACACTTTGGCAGCCTGGGGAGCCAACTCGTCAGCGGCGACCACATCAAGCACCTGCACCTTTTCCTGACGCAAGAAACGCAGACAGGGCTCTTCACCTTCCACTGTGCAGGACCAGACCTGAGGCTGCTTCACCTTATCGGAAGTCAGCATGACCTTACCCACTGAGCCATCTGACAACTGAACCAAAGTACCGGGCGGATAGATACCCAACACCCGCACCAGGAGCTTAATCAGCTCCATATCGTGCTTACCCGCACGCTTCTTAAAAATAAAGCCGAGCGCCACCTGAGGAGAACGAACATCTTCACGCACCAACAGGTGATCGAAGTCATTCACCAGTGACACTATCTGGGTCAACAGCGGAATATCCTTCCCTGCCAGTGCATCGGGATAGCCGCTGCCATCAAAATACTCATGGTGATGCCGGACAATATGCAGAACAGGTTCAGGGAACAAGCCACTGCGACTGAGCATCTCATGGCCAAAATTGGGGTGGGCTTTCAGAAAATTGCGTTCAGGGGTAGTGAGCTCACCGGGATTATTGCGAATCGACTCAGGCACTTTGAGCTTGCCTATATCGTGAAACAGCGCACCAAGACCAATATGACACATCTGTTCATGGTCAAGCCCCATCTCCCTGCCTATCATCATGGCCAGCACCATAACAGAGATTGAGTGTTGGGTTACCCCTACAACAGACTCGCCGCTGCTCACCAAAGCAAGGTAGGGTTTAATACCTTCATCCAAATGGCCGGCCAGTTCTTCAACCAAGCCGGTAGCCAACTCAAGGGAGCCTTCGGGGTCACTGAGCAATTTGCCAAACACGGTGCGGCTGCCATTAACTGAGTTTAAAAACCTTTGTTGGCTTAAGCGTATCGCCTTGCGGGTTTCCAGCTGCTGATCAATGCTCGCTGGCTGAGCAACTTCAGTAACCACTTCATCGACTTCAGGCTCCTCATCCATAATGTCCGGGGGCAACTCACCGGCAAGCAAATAGACGAACTCAACCCCCAGCCCTCTGATCATCTCAATCTGGGCCGGTTCTTCGATTTTAATTCGGTTTATCCAAAACGGATGATCTTTCCAGGCCAGGGGCAACTTAACCGTATGCCCTACCCTGACCTTGCTCAGCGGCAGCTGAACCGGATCGGACTTTGCCAACAAGGCTCCTTTTTCCGTATGGTCCTGAAGTCGACTAATACATTGAAATATAGAACATCTTGGCGGACGTGAGAATATCCTTACGGAGGATGTTGGCTTTATTGTTCAAAAACCATCCAGCGATATGCCAATCACAGGGACGAAAATACTGGCCGCCAGGCTAAAAATCACTGCTTCTCGGGTGTCCAGCTTTTAAAGTAAACCTTGAGATGACGGGATTTCAACAGATAAATCCCACACCAGAACAGTGCGACGGCATCCAGTGCCACGCCCCAGTGAAACAACATATCTGAGTGCGTAAACCTCTGTACCCAAACCACAACTTCGGCCACCAGCACTGCCATCAAAATGGCTCGTCCCTGTTTGAACACAGGCATAACCCACTCAGGCTTGCGACGCCTTTCGGCCAATACCAGCAGGAATATAAACACCGCTCCGGCGCCCACCATCAAAGCTTGAATAAAATCTGCCTGCATGGGGTAAAGGGTACGAACCAGGGCTGCTCTGTCACTGTGCTGTGTCAGAGACATCACCCACACCACCCAGGCCTTGGCCAGGAAAGCCAGCAGCAGGTAAAGGTATTTAGGTGGTTTGATGTGGCCGTTGTCGTCCATCCAGTAGACATGATTAAGGTTCAAAGTACGCATCCGGGTTTTGCTGGTCAGTTGTTTGAGATATGGCGATGTTATCGGGGAATTCAACCCTTGGGGGAAAGATGGTGGCGCTTTAATGATGATTTCATTGTTTGGTATGTATAGACCAGCTAGAACCGACTTCACAACGGTCACCTTTGAATACTGGGTCGCTCCCTCATACGTTTATTATCCCATTCCTTAGTGTGTCGTTTAAAACCTACATGGCATAGATAGCTGTAACCATAATCCTCCTCTTTAGAACCAAACCTTGAGTACAGCAACGCTAAAAAGTGCATTATATGGCTCTTTAGAGTTTAAGATCTCGACGGCACCACAAAATATGAAAAAATTCCATTTTATTACATAGAGTTAAGTGATCGAACTCATTTAATCTGATAATCTTAATCTGGATACAAATTAGCTGGATGAAAACTACTCTAACAACCTCTGTCTCAATTGAAGAGTCCAACAAAAATTTAAACGACTTACTACCAGACTGAATCCGTCTATAGTTTTACGCATAGAAGAGCTACTTATAATAATGGAAGACAACCTCGATACAATCAGTAAAGCATTAACTGAAATGGCTAGGGGAGAATTAACTGAACTCTCGTCTCTACTATCAATAGCATGCTCACACAACATTAGTGAGAACAAGATTGATTGTTATTACCTGAAAGTTGATGCTAATGGAAGACCTCGATTAAACGAATTAATAAAATACATGTGTAGTAAAATAATTGACTATACGATCCCGAGAAGCAAGATAAACAAAGCAAACAAGAAGTTTATTGAAACTGGCTCTACGGTTGAGATAGCTAAGATAGCACATGAAGCAAGAAAACTTTTTACTACGCTAGAATTAACAGGAGAAGGTGGTGAACTTCTGCTATTCTCGTTGACAGAAAGTGTTCTTAAATTCCCCCAAATTCTCTGCAAAATGAGTCTAAAGACTGACGAACAGATGCACTTTCATGGTGCTGATGGAGTATTCCTCGGCGTCGACGATAATGAAATGTTATGTGTATACTGGGGCGAATCTAAACTACATTCAACTCATTCATCAGCAATATCAGAATGTATTGCTAGTGTTGCAAGCATCCTAAAAATGGAATCAGATGTTGATAGTGACATTCGGCTCATCGATTATATTGATCTGGATAATGATAAACTAGAGGAAGCTATTAAAAGCTACTTCGATTACTCTTCTCCGCTATACGACCAACTCCGTTCTTGTGCAGTATGTTTAGTATCGTTTGATCACACTTCATACAAGAAATCAGACTCAAAACTTACGAACGAGAATGTTAGAGATAAAATCGAAATAGACTTTTTAAAACATTGGAAGAAAAATATCGAAGCTAAATTAAAAGAAAACGATATTGAACACACGAAAATCATTTTCTTCTACCTCCCTATAAATTCCGTAGACAGTTTACGGAATACATTTAGAACTGAATTAGGATTAAATTGATGAATAATAAAATAATTAAATCAATTATCGACTCAGATTCTTTTAAGCAACATTACAAAGCATTGCTTACCAAAAACATTAAAAGTCAATTCTCACATACGTCTGTTGAAATAGACAAACATAGCTTCGATGTTAGATACCTATTAAGATGTGCAGACATGATTTCCATGTCTGATGATCAAGAAATCTTAGATAAAGCATTAAGAATTTGCCAACACACAATCAGCTCTAATGAATACAATTCAAAATTCAAAGAGAAAGCAGAGTATATTCTCAAAAAGAATGGAAATTATCCATTAATCGAATTGGCAAGAAAAAAGAAAACTATCACTTCACAAAGCTCAACCAACAAAAGAAGCATAGGTGAAGTTTTATTAACAAAAAGAATGGAAAACGTGTTTTCCATATCTCTAATAAATGAAGAAAGTTTCAAAGCCAATAAATTCCAATTGAGCTTTTGGGAAAAAGCAGAAGATAATGAAGTATTGTCAGTGTCTGCACCTACAGCAGCTGGAAAGTCATTCATTTTTTGCTTGTACATTTTAAATATGTTACTAGAAGGGAGCGTCGAAAATATATTGTATTTAGTACCAACCAGAGCCTTGGTTACTCAAGTCAGTGAAGATCTAGAAATTACACTTAAAAACAAGGGATTAGATGTTAGTATTATCACTCTCCCAAACAAGGACTTTATTGATGATTCAAGACAAAAAATTTTCGTACTAACACAAGAAAGACTTCACTTTTTATTAAATGATAACAACTATAGTTTTGATTTTATATTTATAGATGAAGCTCATAAACTATCTGATTCTTATCGGGGTATATTGTTGCAGCATGCAATCATGAGAGCTTCTTCTAATAAAACGAGAGTTATATATGCAAGTCCATTCTCCAAAAATCCTGAGAAACTTTTAAGTCTGCACAAAAACCAGGCTAAGAGTTCTGTTTATACGCCTGTAGCGACTGTAAATCAAAATCTGTTTTGGGTTTCTCAAGTCCCAAAGGTTCCAAAAAATTGGTATATTGAACATATATCAGATGAAAATATAAAAGTAGGCGTAATAAACTTAACTAGTACACCTAATACTCAGATAAAAAGATTATCATTTGTTGCATATAGCCTAGGTAAATCTTATTCTGGTAATCTAGTCTACGTAAATATTCCTAGTGATGCGGAGAAAGCATGCGGTATTATTGTAGACCAAATGAAGGAAGATGGATTAAAACCAAAATCTTCCCCACATCTAAATGATCTTATTGAACTATGCGAAAAAACTATACATAAAGACTTTTTGCTAATTGAGTACCTTAAATATGGTGTTGCTTTCCACTATGGAAATATCCCCCAAATTATACGTAACAAGATTGAGAGTTTATTTAAATCAGGAGAAATTGCGTTTCTTGCTTGCACATCAACTCTAGTTGAAGGAGTTAATCTTTCATGTAGAAATATTTTTGTTCGAGGCCCAAAAAAGGGAAGAAGTGCAAATAAACCTATGACAAGCGAAGACTTCTGGAATCTTGCAGGTAGAGCAGGGAGATGGGGGCAAGAGTTTCAAGGGAACATTTTTTGTTTAGATGTGAATAATGAGACATTATGGCCAAATGGAAAACCAGAGAAAAGAATTCCTTACATCATTACACCATCAGTAGATAAACAACTAAACAATTCAGATAATCTTATAAACTATATTAAAAATGGTACTCCAAGAAATGAATCAATTAATAATATAGATTTTGAGTATCTTATATCTTATGTAATCGAAGGGCTTACATCTAACAATGAATCAATTCTCAATAGCTTAGGGCATTCCCCTACTTCTTCAGAAATAATTTTAGAGATCAATAATATTCTAGAAGATTGTGAATTACCAAGTGAAATCTTTCAGAAAAATGCAGGAATAAGTCCTATTGCAGTTGAAGAACTATATCGATACTTTAAGAACAAGGCTAAAAACAATGATCTTGAATCATTAATTCCACCTCATCCTTCAAGTGAAAATGCAGTAATTGATTTAACAAAAGTTCTCAGTAGAATTAACAAATACTTGTCTCCTAATAGCTTTGGATTCAAACCCCAGGCTACTTTTGTTTTATCCCTTCTGATCATCAAATGGATGAATGGTCATACTGTAGCAAGAATAATTAGTGACAGAGAAAAATATAATAAATCTAAGGGGCAGGCATATAAAATATCAACATTAATAAGAAACGTACTTGATGATATCGAAAATATAGCTAGATTTAGAGCGCCAAAATACCTTGCATGCTATAACGATGTATTGTTATATGTTTTGAAAACTCAAAATCAAAGCCATTTAGCAGATCATCTAAGAGACGTGCAGCTGAGCTTAGAGTTTGGAGTGAATATTAAAACTCAGTTATCATTAATTTCTCTTGGCTTGTCTCGTACAAGCGCAATTGAAATATCAGAATTTATGTCTAACTCTGACCTAAATAAAGTAGAAGTATTGAATTGGCTACTTGCCAACAATCTAAGTAAAAAAGATATGCCAAACCTAGTTCGTATAGAACTCGAGGAAGTGCTTTCTAGATACCAAATCCCTTAACGTCGGATATAACTAAGAGGCTAACTTTAACCCAGCCTCTTAGTTATAATTATATTAACTTATTAAATTAATATACTCTTGCTCGGATAGAACTTGAACACCTTTATCTTTTGCACCATTTATCTTTGTTTCACCAACCTTTGTCCCTGCAACAAGGTAAGTCGTCTTCCCTGTTACTGACTTTGCAACTTTAGCTCCAAGTGATTTAGCATGTTTTTCCATATCGCCCCGACTACCTTTTAGCATGGTGCCTGTAAAAACTATCGTTGCTCCTGCAATAGGTGAAGATGAATTATCTTGTTCTGATAGATTAGGGGTAATGCTCAAATTAAACCCAAGCGCATAGACTTTAAAGAACTCCTCCTTGATATTCGCGAGTCCCTCAACAATAGCTTCTGCACTAACTTGTGCGAACCCGTCTAATTTTTCGATGTCATCAATATTCGCTTGAAAAAGTTCAGTCAACGAATAATTTTGAAGAAGTTTTTCACAGTTCCCTCCACCAAGGCGGCTCACACCAAATGCAGAAAGAAAACGCCAATCTTCAATCTCAATATTTCGGCTAGCTTGCAACTGTTTAAATAAATTTTTTGAGGTTTTCTCCCCAAATCCGTAAGACGCAAACTGATGTTCTTTTATATTATAAACATCATGAATATGCTTAACCCCTAAATTCGTCAGCTTTTCAATGTTCTTAGGCCCAAAGCCATCGTTGTTACCCAAAGTTTTAAAAAAATAAACAAGCGTGTTTTCTCTTTGGGCTGGGCAATCACTTTTATTTGGGCATATCAAATGATCAGATTCCCATATCAAATGTGATTGGCAACTAGGGCAGCTATCTGGAAGTTGTGGTTTCACTGGTTTGATTACCTCTTCAATTTTAGGTATCACCAAACCACTTCTTACGACTCTGAGCACTGCACCAGGCCCAACCCCAGTTGACTTAACCATTTGATAGTTGTGCACTGTAGCTCGACTAATTGTTGCTCCACTAATTCTGGTAGGAACCAATTCAGCAACTGGTGTTACTCTACCTGTTCTCGACGTTTGCGGCGTAACACTAACCACTTCTACTTCAGCTGCTTCTTCATTTCTTTTGAAAGCTAATTGCCAGCGATGAAACTTTCTAGTCGCTCCCATGTATTCTTTAATTTTAGGATCAGTTGACTCTAGAATAACACCATCCACATCATAGGGAACAGCATCCCATATTTCACCTACAATATTTTCAAAATCATTCAATAGTTCTTTATAATTACCGGTCCAATTCTCGATTAATGAAAATGGATAAAAAACACAAGCTCCATCATTAATAGCTTTCTTTATTTTAAAATCGACATTTTTCTCAGCAATAATAGCTGCTTGAATATTCCGTGAGTTTTCAAAATATTTACTTAAATTCTTTTCGAAGTAGTATTTATTAATAACGATCTCGCCAGGACCAAGTCCCCTCTGACCATTTCCAGAAACTTTTAAACCACGTTCAAATGCTCTAGTGATGTCTTGACCGTTTAAGCCATCTCCACGTGTATACAAAATACTACCATCATCATAAGCAGCATAACCATCTAGCTTTGGAGTAACCCGAATAATGATTTCATCACGACTGATATTTAGGTTCAATGCAGCCTTTAAAATTCTATCAAGCCACTTTTCAACTTCTTTTTTTGAATAAGCTTTATCAGTTGACAACATTTTTTGTGGCAACTTTATGGTCTTACCAATTGCCTTAAGATCTGACTGTACTACATCTGAAAGATGACTTTCAGGATGGTTTTCATTATACCAATTCTCTTTCTCATCATATTCTTTATCAGAAATTATCGCCTTACCTTGACGATATAGCACATCTGCTACACGCAAAAAGTACTGCATATCCTTTTGATCCAATGAGTAAAACTCATCATTTCGAACTATTTTTTCGATCAACTTAGGATTACTTTTCAGTTTTTTTTCTTCAAGAACATCAAGATGTTCTTTGGTTAGTTTGAATACAGACATTCTTAAACCGTTTTAAGCCAAACATATATTGTAGAGATTATACTCTTCTGTACGATAATTAGGGAAGTTTCGTTCACCTTAGTAAGTAACGCTTTATGATTACATATTTCTATCTGAAACGTTACTTACTAACGTAAAACTATAACAGCGCCACATCGCCCAGAGACAGAGTATTTAGGCGATGGTTATCCGGCCCACGCGCTGGGTTGGCGAGTCAGCAAGTGCAAACTGAGGATAGTCAGCTTCCAGCTGCTTGAGCTCCTGCATCAGGCGGTCATATTCAGCATCAGGAATAGTCGGATTATCATCAACATAATAGTGAATATTGTGTTGGTTCAGCTCATTGGAAAGCTGCTGGATTTTCTGTTGGATCTCTTGCATATCTCTTATCCGAAATGAACAAGGCCGCACAGGCGGCCTTGAAGCGGTTAATTCTGTTGATGAGCCTTACTGCACCACGGCACGGATGCGTTCCAGGTAGGCTTGCTTGGTGTCAGCGTGCCAGAGCTGACGTCTGTCATCCAACACTTCTGCACCCAAATCATCTGCCAACTGGCATGCGGAGTTCAGCATAATAGAGAAGTTGCGCAGCGCATCACCATGGCAAGGCAGTGTCATAAACAGGGCGATACCCTGAGTGCTGAACTGCTCCATATTGTCCGGGTCAAATACTCCTGGCTTAACCATGTTGGCCAGAGAGAACAGCACCTTTCCTGTGCCTGCATTGTCTTCGTGACGGTGGAAAATATTCATATCACCAAACTTGAAGTTCAGTGTCAGCAGGCATGGCAGTAACTCGGCGCCCGCCAGCTCTTCACCCTCTTTGGCACAAACGTGCAACACCAGCACATCCTGAGGGTCCGGCAACTCATCTTCCTGCTCCAACTCTGGCTCTACATCCTGAACAGGTGTTTCTTCGATGACTGGCTCCACCGCCTCGGGCTTCACTTTCTCTTCTGGCTGAGTGGTCAGCTCATCTTCGGCAAACAGGCTGGCCTGTTCTCCCAGAACAGGGGCCTCAGCTTCAGGTTTGATCACGGGTTCCTGTCTGGTTGGCGCAATCACAGGCTCTTGCTTAACCTGAGGTTCAACCCTGGCAGCCGCAGGCGCAGGTTCTGCCTCTTCTGGCTCGTCATTGACCTTGACCACACGCACCTGACCAATACCGTCAGCATCAAAGCCCTCTTTATCACGGGATGCGCCCGCCTCCTGCTTTGCACGTGCAGATGTGCCATCTCGCAGGGGCTTGGGTTGCTGCTTCCTGATTGACCAGTATCCATGCACCAGCACCGCAACAATGGCGATGCCACCCAAGACTGACAATACCAGTTGAAAATTTTCCATTGGTTACCCTGTCGTTAACTCTAATTATCCAGCATCGGCCATAGCCACTGCTTCTTCCAAGTCCACAGCAACAATGCGAGAAACCCCGGGTTCATGCATAGTTACCCCAATTAATTGATCTGCCATTTCCATGGTTATCTTGTTATGGCTGATATAAATAAACTGCACGCTCTGGGACATCTCCCTGAGCAGGCGGCAGAATCGCTCGACGTTGGCATCATCCAAAGGAGCGTCTACTTCATCCAGCATGCAAAAAGGTGCTGGATTCAGCCGGAAAATAGCGAACACCAATGATAAAGCGGTTAGCGCTTTTTCACCACCGGACAGCAAATGAATCGTGCTGTTTTTCTTACCCGGCGGTCTGGCCATAATGGTGACACCGGTTTCCAGCAGGTCATCATCAGTCAGCGCCAGATAAGCACTGCCGCCGCCAAATACCTTGGGAAATAAACTGCCCAAATCCGCGTTTATCTGCTCAAACGTCGCTTTAAAACGGGTTCGGGTTTCCCTGTCGATTTTACGGATAGCCTCTTCCAGGCTTTCCAGCGCAGAGGCAAGGTCATCATTCTGGTTATCCAGATACTGTTTGCGCTCACTCTGCTGTTCATACTCTTCAATCGCCGCCAGATTGATAGGGCCAAGTCGGGAGATCTTCCCTCTCAGACTATCCAGCTTTTGTTGCCAAACTTCTGCATTGGCCTCTTCCGGCAAGCTGCCCGTCACCTCATCCAGTCGGATATTGGCTTCAGTGAGCAGCTGCATCTGGCTGCCTGCCTGGCCTTTAATGCCTTCTCTTTTCAATTTCAGATCGGCAATACTCTGGCTCAGCGCCTCTATCTTGCCAACTTCCTGTTTTTGCATCAATAGTGATGCTTCCAGCTGGGCCTGCCAACTGGCCTGTTCGGCGCGTATTTGTTCAAGTTGCTGCTGCAATTCACTGTGACGGGCCATCTGCTGCTGCAGTTCCTGCTGCACAGCATCCCGCTCACCGGCTCCGGCCGGGTCAAGTTGCCGACGCTGGTCTTTCAGTTCAGTCTCATTGGCATCCAGCTCAGCCAGACGGCTGTTGATCTGGGATTCCTGCTGTCGACTCAGTGCCAGTTGCGTCTCGGCCTGGCTCAGTTGCCGCTGCAATTGTTGTAACTGCTCCCGGCGGCTGCCAAGCTGTGCCTTACAATCTCTGAGCGTGGTAGCAGCAGTTAACTGTGACTGTGTCAGTTGGCTTACGGTTTCGTTGATCCCTTCGCCATTGACCTTAACCTGCTCCAGCTGTTTTTCTGAGGCTTCGACCTGAACCTCAAGAGAGGCGATCTCCTGCTGCAGTTTGTCGGTTTTCTGCTTTTTGGCAGACAGCTGTTGCTGCTGCCGGGCCAAAGACTCCTGTTCACTGCGCAGAGTCTGTTCGACCCGGATCAGTTCATGGGATTCCTGTTCAAGTGTTTGTCTGGCAGCATCCAGTTTATTGGTCTGCTCATCGATCAAACCTTTTAATCGCCGACTTTCTTCACTGGCATCACCAGCCGCTTTAAGCAGGGGCTCGGCTGCGTTTTCCAACGCCTGCAGCTCATTCTGCAGCGCCATGGCAGAGTCTTCAGCGTCAGACTGACTCAGCACAAAGCCCTGACCCACCAGGTAACCATCGGCGGTGACAATACGTTCATGGGCAGCCAGACTGGCCTGACGGCTTTTCGCCTCATTCAGAGAATCAAGCCAAATGACATCTTTAAGCCAGGGCTCCAGATTGACCGGTGCACTGAGCTGCGGCAGTACAGTGCCCTCACCCGCTTTTACCCAGGCATTACCTGAGCCAGCGCTGGCGTTATCGTCAACGACAGGACTGTCGAGCCAGCCACGCAGCAACAGAGAGACGGCATCTTCCCAACCGGGCTTAACATCCAATACCTGCCACAACCCTGGCAGTTCGTCACCAGCGGCTTTATCCAACCATTGGCGGATCAGCGTCTGCCGGGATTCATTGCCGCTGAGTTCGGCTCTGAGTTTCTGACTGTCAGCCTCGGCCTGCTCGCGCTGCTGATTCAGCTGGTTTAATCCATCTCTGAGATTTTCCAGCTGAAATCTGGCTTCATCCTGTCTTTCTTTAAGCTCATCAAGACGAAGCTGCAGGCCGGAGATCTTGTCGGTTCCTGCTGTCGTGTCACTGCTGTCATCAAGCTCCTGCAGTTGCTCACGCTTCATAACCAACAACTGGCGACTGTGCTCCTGCTGCCCCTGATATTTGGCGAGTTGCAACTGGAGTTCTGACTGCTGTTGTCTGGCGTTGTACAGGTCGCTATCCAGCGCGTCTTTCTGCTCCTCCATCCCGGCAAACTGCTCCTGCAGTTCAGCCAGCATCTCTTCCAGCAACGGCGCTTCTTCAGCCAAAGGCTCACGACTGCTGCTCAGGTTAGCAATGGTTTCCAGCAATACCTGACGCTCTTTAACCAGCGCTTCTCTTTGATTGGCCAGCTTATCGAGAGAGGATTTGAGACCCGCATCCTTCTGAACTTCGTGAGCCAGTTGCTGTTCCAGTCTTGCCACCTGAGTACCGGCCTGAAAGAAGGCCTGAACCAACTCCTGTTCGCGTCGCTCAAGCTCTTCAACCTTGATTCGTTCCCGGGTGCTGTTGGCTTCAGCAGATGCCTTTACGGCCAGCAGTTTCTCCTGCTCAAGCTGATTACTGTTAATCTCATCAGTCAGGCTGTCGGCTCTTTGCATCAGCTCGCGATAACGCATCACCAACAGCTGCGCCTGAGTTTGCCGCTCTTCCTGCTTGTACTCTCGATAGCGCTGCGCCGCCTTGGATTGACTCGCCAGCTTATCCAGCTGCTTGCCCAGCTCCAGCCGGATGTCTCCCAAACGCTCGAGGTTTTCACGGGTATGGCGAATACGGTTCTCAGTGTCCCGGCGACGCTCTTTATAGCGGGAGATACCGGCAGCCTCTTCAATAAAGACTCTCAGTTCCTGGGGTTTGGACTCGATCAGACGGGAGATGGTGCCCTGTTCAATAATGGCGTAACTGCGGGGACCCAGGCCGGTTCCCATAAACAGATCGGTAATATCCTTACGACGACATTTCTGGCCATTAAGAAAGTAGCTGGACTCGGCATCACGGTTAACCTGACGCTTAACGGAGATCTCCTGATAGCTGGCATACTGGCCGCCCAAACGACCGTCCAGATTTTCAAACACCAGTTCAACCGAGGCCACAGAGACGGGGCGACGGGCAGAAGAGCCATTAAAAATAACGTCTGTCATGGCATCGCCACGCAGGTGCTTGGCGTTGCTTTCCCCCAGTACCCAGCGCACGGCATCAATGGTGTTGGATTTACCACAACCATTGGGACCTATGATACCGGTCAAAGGTTTAAGAAAAGGGATCTTGGTGGGATCGACAAACGACTTGAATCCAGCCAGTTTTATCTGTTTCAGTCTCATGTGGGCGACGTTGGTCCGGAATAAGCCGTTAAAAAATAATCAGTAAAACCCTGAAGTTATGGAGGCAACTTTATCAAAGGGTGCAGCATTTTGTAACGCTTTTTCTCCCCCTTGAACGCTCCTGTGCTTGTGTTCCGCGCAAGCCTTGCCCACAATCGGAGCTAACGAGTTGATTTATGCTGATATAGAAGATGAAAGAGACAGCAAAAGCCGCCAAAAGTGGCGTCAATTATTTTATGGATGGGTTCGAGCTTATTCGCCGTCCCGGATTACGCACCTTTGTGGTGATTCCTTTATTAATAAATATATTGCTGTTTGCCACAGGCTTTTACTTTGCCTTCGGCGAGCTGCAACGCATGTTTGCCTGGCTGGAAGGCCAGCTACCTGAATATCTGCAGTGGTTTAACTTCCTGCTGTGGCCACTGGCTGTTATCAGCATGGTGGTCGTGATGGCCTTTATCTTCTCATCCGTGATGAACTGGCTGGCAGCACCATTTAACGGCTTGCTGGCAGAGAAGGTTGAACAGATGCTCACCGGCAAGTCGGTCAATACCGGCGGTGCCGTCGATACCGTCAAAGATATACCCCGTATGCTGGGACGGGAATGGACCAAGCTGAAGTACTACCTGCCCAGAGCCATTGTATTCCTGCTGCTGTTTTGGGTGCCGGTTCTGGGTCAGATGGTGGCGCCGGTTCTTTGGTTCCTGTTCAGCGCCTGGATGATGGCTGTGCAGTACTGCGACTACCCCTTTGATAACCACAGGGTTCCCTTTGATGATATGAAGTTTGCCCTTAAGCAAACCCGTGGCAGCTCCTTCAGCTTTGGGGCTACCGTGACCCTGTTCGCCATGATCCCTATTGTGAACTTTATCGTCATGCCTGTGGCAATTTGCGGTGCGACCGCCATGTGGGTTGATAAATATCGCGAGGCCTATCGCAACCCGGCAATCGCCCCGGATTAATCCTGCCTTTTCCAGCTAAACCAGATAAAACGCAGCTCAGGCTGCGTTTTTCATGTTTTGTAACATACTTATTACTCACTTACCTTCAACCCCACTGCCATTACGGGCAAAATAACAATGGAATCACAAGGCGTTAACAACAGGAAATAAAAACATGCCACGCCAATATTTTGCCCTTGCACTCTTGCTTGGCAGTTCTTTTGGGGCCACCGCCGGAGATGCCGGTAACTTTCATCTCGACATCCCCATGCTCACTGCACCTGCTGAAATCGACGGCAGACTGGATGATGCTGTCTGGCAACAAGCCGCCACCACCCAACTGACCATTGAAACTGGCCCTGGTGAGAATACGCCGGCACCGGTAATGACCGATGCAAAAATCTTTGCCACCCAGGAAAGTCTGTTTGTGGCATTTGTTGCCCATGATCCTGATCCCTCAAAAATCCGCGCCAATCTCAGCCCCAGAGACAGAAACTGGGGCGACGATCTGGTGGGGATTAAACTCGACACCTATAACGATGCAAGACTCGCCTACCAGTTCTTTATCAATCCTTTCGGAGTGCAGGCTGACTCCATAGAAAACGAGCTGACCGGCCGCGAAAGTGATGCCTGGGACGGTATCTGGTATGCCGCAGGGGAGATGACAGATAAAGGGTATCAGGTCGAAATTGAGCTGCCATTTCGTATGTTCAACTTCGACAAGGCCAGTGCCCAGGAGTGGGGATTTGAACTGATCCGTTTCTGGCCCAGAGATGAAGTCCACAGGTTATCGACCCAGGCCAGAGACAGGGATAATAACTGTACCCTGTGTCAGCTTGGTGTGGTGACCGGGCTTGAGAACCTGGAACAGGGTAATGACCTGCAAATTACTCCATCGTTAGTCGCCGGGCACAACCGTGACAGGGAGTTACCAAATGGTGACTGGCAGGATGAAACCGATGTTGATGTCGGAGTTGACGTGCGCTGGGGCATCACCCCTGACCTGCTGCTCAGTGCCACGATTAACCCCGACTTTTCCCAGGTAGAGGCCGATGCAGGACAGTTGGATGTTAACAACACCTTCGCCCTGTTCTTTCCGGAAAAACGCGCCTTCTTCCTGGATAATAAAGACTACTTCGACACCCAGATGAACCTGGTGTACACGCGGAATATCGGCGACCCAGACTATGGCGCCAAACTTACCGGCCGAGAAGGACAACATACCTTTGGCGCCCTGGTAGCCAACGACACTCAAACCAGATTTCTGGTGCCGGGTAACCTCTCCTCTTCTGTCGCCAGCATAGACAAAGAAAGCCAGAATCTGGTGGGCCGTTATCGCTATGATGTGTCATCCGGACTCTCTATTGGTGCCCTGACGACGCTGAGAAAAGCCGGGGATTACCATAACTACCAATTCGCCACTGATATTAAGTACCAACCCACAGATCAGGACACTTTTACAGCCCAGTACTCCGTCAGCAATACCCAGTATCCTGAAGGTCTTTACAAGGAATTCTGCGGCGACAGTGATAACTGCGAAATTCCACCAGGCGGCTGTGAACGCGGCGATTGTGATATCAATGAGCGGGTACTGCGTCTGCTCAAACAGGAGGACTTTGACGGTGATCTGCTGCGGCTGAGATACCAAAGAGAAACCCGTAACTGGTATGCCAATCTCCACTATCAGGCAACGTCAGCGGACTACCGCGCGGATTTAGGCTTTGTAGACAGAGTCGACTTTAATAAATTTGTCGCCGGTGGCGGGTATATCTGGTATCCGGAAGATGCCACTTTCAACCGTATTCGCTGGGGTGGAGACTGGGATATCACCCACAACGACGCTGGTGAAGAACTTGAGCGGGAAATTGAAACCTCGCTGGAGCTTCAGGGCAAGCTGCAGAGCTATATGGAAATGGGACTGGTACATCGTAGCCGGGTTGGCTTACGGGAAGATAAGTCCATCCTCAATATCGAAGATAACACCACGCTGTTTCACGAGACCTTCGGTTGGTTTTATGGTGAGTTCTGGCCAGCCCAGACCATCAAGACCCGTCTCAATATGAGTTACGGCGACACCATAGATTTTGCCAATAACCGTCCTGGTACCAATACCCGCTTCCGCCCCGGTATCTCATGGGATGTGATGGACAACCTGGCACTGGATTTCGCCTGGGAGTATCGCAGCCTGGATGTTGCTGAGGGAGAGCTGTTTAACGCCTCACTGGGTGATCTGCGCCTGAACTGGCAGCTGAGTCTGCAAAGCTTTTTGCGAGTCAGCTCTGTCTATACCGATATCCAGCGAGATCCATCACTCTACCTCTACAGCACGCCGGACAGCGAATACAAAGGCATGTTTAACGAAGTGCTGTATGGCTATCAGCTGAACCCACAAAGCGTGTTTTATCTGGGTTACTCAGATGGCTTCCGTCAGGATGATGAGATTAAAAGCCTGACCCAGGATGAGCAAACGCTGTTTATGAAAATCAGCTACGCCTGGCTGATCTAGGTTCAACCTTAAAGTTTATGGGCAGCAGTGCAAAACCAACTAGGCTGCTGCCCTTCTTTTTCCGCCACCAAACCACAGGCTTCCCAGCTCGCTTACTCCTTAATGCCATCTAAAATTTAATAACAGCAAATAATGGTATAACCAAATGGAATAACGCATAGCAAACAATCACTTCAAAAACGCCTGCCAGCAATTATGCTCTACATACGCAATCAAAGGAGTAGAGATTCCATGAGCAAGATTTTCGAAGACAACTCTCTGACCATTGGCCAGACCCCACTGGTTCGTTTAAACCGTGTCAGCAACGGCAAGGTACTGGCGAAAGTTGAAGCCCGCAACCCGAGTTTCAGCGTTAAGTGTCGTATCGGTGCCAATATGATTTGGGATGCCGAAAAGCAAGGCTTGCTCACCGAAGGCAAGGAGCTTATCGAGCCCACTTCAGGTAACACAGGTATTGCACTGGCCTATGTAGCTGCCGCCCGTGGTTACAAGTTGACTCTGACCATGCCAAACACCATGAGTCTGGAGCGTCGTAAACTACTGAAGGCATTAGGTGCCAACCTGGTACTGACCGATGGTGCCAAAGGGATGAAAGGCGCTATCGACAAGGCTGAGGAGATCCGCTCTTCAGATCCGGACAAGTATGTGCTGCTGCAGCAGTTCAGTAACCCTGCCAACCCACAGATCCACGAGCAGACCACAGGTCCGGAGATCTGGAATGACACTGATGGTGAAGTCGATGTGGTGGTAGCGGGCGTGGGTACCGGCGGTACCATTACCGGTGTCAGCCGTTATATCAAAAATGCCAAGGGTAAACAGATCACCTCTGTCGCCGTTGAGCCAGCTGACTCTCCAGTCATTACCCAGACCATGAACGGCCAAACCGTTCAACCTGGACCACACAAAATTCAAGGTATAGGTGCCGGTTTCATCCCGGGTAATCTGGATTTGGAACTGCTGGACCGCGTCGAAACTGTGACCAATGAAGAATCCATCGAGATGGCTCACCGCCTGATGAAAGAGGAAGGTATTCTGGTCGGTATATCTTCCGGTGCAGCCGTGGTAGCAGCCAACCGCATCGCTGCCCTGCCTGAGTTCGCAGATAAGAACATTGTGGTTATCCTGCCATCAGCGGCAGAGCGCTACCTCTCTTCTGTCCTGTTCCAGGGCCAGTTCGGTGATGAAGAGAATATTCAGTAATCCTCTTTGACTTATCCGATTCAATAAAAAGCCATCTGCTCAGCAGGTGGCTTTTTGTTTTCTACACTGCTGTACATAAGCCTTGGCTTACGATTAACCAATACTTAATCTAACAATAATTAATTTTATATTTTCTTATTCTACGGGAATACCTAGACTGCCTGCATTAAGACTGTCGCGTCCGATGACAGCAAGAATTCAGGAGCTTCCCCATGACAACACTCACTTCTTCCTGGAAAGATAAACTGGCCACGATTCCCAGCCCAATGGCTGGACTGGCACTGGCCATTGGCAGCCTGGGCTGGACCTGGGAAAACCTCGCCACCGGGCTACACGGAGCAGGTCAGCTGACAGGAGCCGCAATTGCAGCTGTGATGCTGCTGGCACTGGTTGCCAAATTCGCGATTCATCCCAAAGTCCTGTGGCAAGAGCTGACTCACCCAGTGGTGGGTAGCGTGATCCCGACATTTGCCATGGCACTTATGGTGATTTCCAAAGCCGTGGACATATTTGTCCCCTCTGTGGGTCTGGCGCTCTGGCTGCTGGCAATCGCTATCCACATCGCGTTTCTGGCTGCGTTTGTTTACTACCGCGCCATTGATTTTAAACTGGACCATATGGTGCCAAGCTGGTTCGTGCCTCCCATCGGCATCATTGTTGCGGCAGTGAGCTTCCCCGGACAGGGTTACAGTTGGCTGGCTAACGGTATTCTTATCTTCGGCATGCTGGCCTATCTGATTATGCTGCCTGTGATGCTGTACCGACTGATTTTCTGTGAGCCAGTACCTCAAGCCGCCAAGCCAACTATTGCGATTCTGGCAGCTCCGGCCAGTCTGTCTCTGGCCGGGTACCTGACAGTGGTGCATAACCCCTCCATAGTGATTGTTGGCCTGCTGCTGTCAGTGGCAGTACTCATGACTCTGGTGATTTATCTGGCTTTCTTCCACCTGATGAAACTGCCATTCTCACCTGGCTATGCGGCTTTCACCTTCCCTATGGTAATTGGTGCCACTGCGCTGTTTAAAAGTGCAGTATGGGCAGACCACTTTGCAGGCATGGCCTCATTCGCCGGACTACTGCACAATCTGGCGGTGATTGAACTGGCTATCGCGACTCTGGTCGTTGGCTATGTTGCACTGAGATATCTGATGCACTACCTGCCCGGCATTAAAGATAACTGGAGCCAACAAGCGACTCAGTAATTCCAGATAAGGGGTTGGGAAGCGATCCCCCAACCCTTAAAAAACACTGATAACCCAATTCATCGACCACTATTTCGCCCACAACCCAAGCGTTGAGGCTCAGAACACAAATTTCTTTTATCTCGCGCTATTAATTTGTCCTGCTGCAAGTTTTTATCCCACGCTTTCAAAAACCCACCTCCAAGGCCGCCAAAATAGCCTAAAAAAAGCTTAATGCGCGTATCAATCGCGCTGATACATAAACACTATCCAGTTGTTTTGTAAGACCTATTTTACAGCTCACTAATTTTCAACAAATGAATAAATATGAAACCGGTCTAATTTATTGAAGCTGTTTTTGTTTATTGAATTATGAGTCCCTATGATAGCCGCCAATGCCTTCCTGACACTTCAGCCGAGCTTCAATAAATATGAAGTATTCACTAAAACAAATCTCAGTATTTGATGCTATCGCCTCAGAGCAAAGCGTCAGTGCAGCCGCAAGAAAGCTGTCCATGACCCAATCCGCTGTGAGTATGTCGCTCTCACAACTGGAATCTTTGCTGGGCCGTCCATTATTCACCCGGCAGGGCAACCGTCTGGTTCTATCCCACTGGGGTCACTGGCTGAGACCACGCGCCAGAAAACTGTTGCAGGATGCCAAACAGATTGAACTGGGTCTGCATGACCAACATCTGCTGTCAGGCAAACTTGGGCTGGGTGTCAGTCAAACCGTGGCCGAACATATTATGCCCAACCTGATTGCCAGCCTGGATCAGCACTTCCCTGAGTTGAGGTTGTCATTAACAGTCGAGAACAGTGATCAGGTGATTCAGGGACTGCTGTCCCATGATTATGATCTGGGCATTATTGAAGGTCGTTGTGATGACAGCCGCATGAACTATCTTCCCTGGATAGAAGACCGTCTGGTGGTGGTTGCCTCACCACACCATGCCTATTGCAGCCAGGCTGAAGTCACACCAATTCATCTGCAGCAGGCTCAGTGGGTGATGCGGGAACATGGTGCCGGTACCCGCAGAGTATTCAACGCCGCCATTCACGGCGTGATAGACAAGGTCAATGTGTGGAAAGAGTACAGCCAGACCAATGTGCTCAAAGCGCTGGTGAAGCGTGGTGGTTATCTGTCTGCCCTGCCCTGGCTGGATGTGGAAAAAGAGGTGACCGCTGGTGAACTTGTGGTGTTGGCGACCCCTTCATTGAAACTGGAGCGCCGACTGGGCTTTGTGTGGCGTCAGGACGCACCGGATAATCCGTTGCGCGATGTGGTGGTGAACGAAGCCAAACGACTGGCACGCTGAGTCAGCATCAATCATGCTGAACACAGATATAAAAAAGGATAGCCGCGGCTATCCTTTTTTATTGTTCATATTCCAAGGGTCAACTCATCTGAGTCGCCACCCAGCTACCTAATTGCTGACGGGTCAACACGCCAAGCAGCTTATCCTCTTCCACCACAGGCAGTAACTCAGGCAGTTCGCTGCCTGCCAGGCGCAGTCTCTCTTCATAGCTTTGATAGCCGCTGCAAATCAGGCTGGCCATATCATTCACCGGGAACAGCTTTTGTCTGTCCACCACCCAGGTCTCGAGCAACTGGGCCAAAGGCTGGCAGCAGGATACTGTGGTTAACTGGGTTTGCATCAGGTCACGCACACAAGCCTGGTTCGATGAGTCAAATTCAGCAGACCACAAGCCACGCAGGATCTCCTGATGGCTAAGTACACCTATCAATCTGCTCTGATCTTTGACCATGCCATGGCTGGCACCGGACTCACAGAGCAGCTTAAGCGCCTGACTCAGACTCATATCAGGAGACAGGGTCAGATAGTCGGCCTGCATCAGATCTGACACCAGGGTTTTGTTCAATTTATTCAGCATAGGGTCGGCCTCTCTTATCGGTGTGAAACTGTGTTGGAAGATCTTTGGGTTTGAACCGCTTCTTTATCTCCAGCCTTGTTTTCAATCAGCCAGTAGCCCAATCCCACAATGACACCACCACCCAGGATATTCCCCAGAGTGACGGGTATCAGATTGTTGAAAACAAAGTTGGTTATGGTCAGATCACTGAACTGCTCGCGGCTGAGATCCAGCGCGGCGAAAAAACCTGGGTCAGCAAACTGAGAGATGGCAATGCCCAAAGGCACCATAAACATATTGGCAATGCTGTGTTCAAAGCCGCTGGACACAAACATGGCGACCGGCAGCATCAGCACCATGGCGCGGGTCATTACCTCTTTACTGGCAAAGGTCATCCACACCCCCAGACACACCAGCATGTTACACAGCACACCCAGTACCATGGCCTGCAGCCAGTTGTGGTGTAGCTTATGCTGGGCAATATTCAGGGCATTCAGTCCCCAGTTACCGCCGTCCAGTTGATGCATACCCGCGGTCATAATCAGGGTCAGCATAATCAGGGCGCCAATCAGGTTGCCAACATAGACACGGGCCCAGCATGCCAGCATCTGTCTGGTAGTGATCATGCCGCGGGCTCTGGCCAGAGTGCTCAGTACAGTGCTGGTAAACAGCTCTGCACCACAAATCACGACCAACATCAGCCCCAGACTGAATGCCAGCCCCCCAACAAGGCGCACCATGCCCCAGGGTGCATCGCCTGCTCCAGTGGTCACATTGATGTAGAACACGAATGCCAGCGCAATAAAGGCACCGGCAAATATCGCCAGCCCGAAAGATTGCCAGGGTGACTTAATAACCTTGGAGTGACCGTATAATTCGGCCTGTTGACATAGGTTAAGCACAGGAGTCACAGGTTGACCTGTCATTGACAGCCTCCCGCGAGGCGATATGCGTATGCCTGATACAGCATGGGTGAAAATATCCTTGAAGCGGTTGAAAATACGCCGCAAGGATAGCCAGTTGCTTAAGCTAAAAATAATGGGAAGTTTTGAACCCGGGGTTCAGTTGGAATGAACTCTTGCACCGCTGGAATCACGGCAACGGGCCTGTCATTCAATGGAAAAGCCTGCATCCAGGTCACAACAACAGAAAACAAGCCACTGATTAAGTTCACATTTAAATTCACCGGGGACTAATAAAATGTGTCTTAAAATAAGCGGAAGTCATTGATGCAAATGGAATTAACGCAACGTTTGCAATTCCCGTACCCCAGTCAACTCTTATTTAGTAAACACTTCAATACTTGCTAGCCAGATCTCAATTCCGTTGTTAACCTACTTCAATAAAACTGATAGTCGATGAGTCGAGTTATCAGACATGGTAAGATCTTGACAGGTAAATTGGTCTTACCAATTTATTCAAAGTGAAATGGAACTCTTCTGCAAGGCGTAACGGGATATTAGATTGCAGTTTTTTATACTGCCAAACCCGCTTCAAGCAGCCGTGTTATCCGGTAACTTAATACTGCTCACATCTAGCAAGTCCACCACCGGAATAACTCTCAGGGACAAAAATCAAAACGACTTTAACCATAGCAATTACGCTGTTGTTTCGGAGTAATGAGAGACTATGTCTGACTCAGTAAACAAGCCGGAAGCGGTCAACGATGAGGCCTCCTATCAGGAGCTTCACCGCCCGGCATCAGAGTTCAAATCCCGCAGTGATTATCTGGATCATGAACTGACTATCATGAAGCCACGCCGCTGGCGTCTGAACCTTCCCGGTCGCGATTTCCGCTTCGAATGGGAAGATCTGGTGCCTGCGCTGGCTGGAACCATCGGTATTACCGTGATGTACAGCGCGGTAATGTCTTCCTATGCTTCTGCATTCGGCCTGGGCCCTGACTTCGTCATCGAAAACGTACGCGTTGAGATGTGGGTATCTGCCCTGCTGTTCTGTATTTTCGTATCCGGTTTCATGAACCCACGCGCCAACCTGGCGGGTAACCATGGTCCTATGATCCCGATGATCGGTATGATTGCGCTGTCTGGTGGTCACCCACTGGCACTGGCTATTCTTATCTTTATCTTCGGTATGGCACTGAGTCTGGTCAAAGGCGGCTCGCGGCTGGTTAACCTCACCAGTGAGGGGGTTGCCGGGGGGCTGCTTGTGTACCTGGGTATCATGGGTGCTCAGGGTCAGATCAACAATCTGCTGGACTGGTCTACCGAACTCAACATGGGCTATATCGGCTTCACGGTTCTGTTCCTGAACGTGGTGCTTTATGCCTTCCTGGCCAAAGTAGGTAAGCGCTGGCTGGCGATTCCTGCATGTAGTGCACTGGCTGTGGTTGTGGCTTTGGCCATGGGCGCACCTTTCCACTTCAGCACCGAGCCTGGTCTGCCTAACCTGAACCCAGCTTACTGGTGGGGTTCTACCGAGACTGGCTGGAAACTGGGCATGCCTACCGTAAGCCACTTTATTGCCTCTCTGCCGTTCGCGATTCTGGCCGTGGCCATGTGGTCGCCTGACTTCCTGGGTCACCGTATTTTCCAGGAACTGAACTATCCAAAAGGCAGTGACAAAGTACTGATGGACGTGGATGACACCATGGCTGGCTGCTCTGTACGTCAGTTTGTGGGTACTGCCTTCGGTGGTGGTAACGTGACCTCCAGCTGGGGCACTTACATGATCCCTGCGGCGATTGCCAAGCGCCCTATTCCTGCCGGCGGCATTCTGCTGGGTATTCTGTGTATCATCGTGGCCACTGTGGGATATCCGATGGATATCGCGGTATGGGCTCCTGTGATGAGCGTCGCACTTTTGGTGGGTGTGTTCCTGCCGCTGCTTGAAGCAGGTATGCAGATGGTGAAATCTGCTGCATCTTCTCAGACTGCCGGTATTTGTATCTTCGCCTCTATGGTAGTGAACCCTGTATTCGGCTGGGCACTGACCATGCTGTTGGATAACAACGGTCTGATCGGCGATAAAGAACGTCCCAAGTCCCTGTCTTTCGCGGATCGCATCGTGATTCCAGGTCTGGCGTTTGTGGTCTGTCTGGTGGCTATGTTGGCCGTTGGTATGATCAAAGGTATTCCAGCTCTGCTGTAATCCCATCAGCAAATTGGTAAAGCCCGCTGCAGCATGCTGTCGCGGGCTTTTTTATGGTCAAATGATGAATGTTTGATCACCTTGCTTGAATTAACACCTTCTTGTGCGGCATTTTTCCCATTTTCATGTGAGCAATAATCTCGCCAGATTTACCCAAAGTGGGCATAGATCACACTTTTCACCGGGTGCACAATAAAATTTTGCTACTTACCTAGCAAAACCGGATGAATTTGACTGCAGAGGATGGTGTTTCTGGTGCGACACCTAAGGCCTTGTGCTAATATATTTCACGGTTAATTGGTCTTACCAATTTGCGACAGTCCCGAAGGAGCAATCCAAATTAAGGTCGACTGTCAGCGGAAAAGATTTTTTAAACGATTTTTGCGTGTGGCCCTGACCTGATTCGGCAATACCGAAAGGCAGTATCAACGCAGGATCACCATATTGACCCAGGGCGCGAATCCCACGGTTAGGATCCTCCCCCAAGGTCAATCACCTTTATCTCAACAAGAAGGTATGAGTACGATGACTGACAAAACTGATCTGTTTGCAAGTGCCTGGGAGGGTTTCACCTCCGGCGATTGGAAAACTGAGGTCAATGTACGTGACTTTATCCAGACTAACTACACTCCTTATGAAGGCGACGAGTCTTTCCTGGCTGACGCTACCGAAGCCACAGTAAAACTGTGGGACAAGGTAATGGAAGGCATCAAGATCGAAAACAGCACTCACGCCCCGCTGGACTTCGATACTGACGTAGTATCTACCATTACTTCTCACGCTGCTGGTTACATCGAGAAAGATCTGGAGACCATCGTTGGTCTGCAGACTGACGCTCCTCTGAAGCGCGCTCTGATCCCTAACGGCGGTATCCGCATGATCGAAGGTTCTTGTAAAGCCTACGATCGTGAGCTGGATGCAGACATCAAGTACATCTACTCTGAACTGCGCAAGACTCACAACGCCGGTGTGTTCGACATCTACACTCCAGAAATCCTGGCTTGCCGTAAGTCAGGCGTACTGACTGGTCTGCCTGATGCATACGGCCGTGGTCGTATCATTGGTGACTACCGTCGTGTTGCTCTGTACGGTATCGACTTCCTGATGAAGGACAAGCAAGCTCAGTTCGCTTCTCTGCAGCCTCGTTTCGAAGCTGGTGAAGACCTGTCTGCTACCATGCAGCTGCGCGAAGAGATTGCTGAACAGCACCGTGCCCTGAGCCAGATGAAGAAAATGGCTGCCAGCTACGGCTATGACATCTCTGGTCCTGCTACCAACGCTCAAGAAGCTATCCAGTGGACTTACTTCGGCTACCTGGCTGCGATTAAGAGCCAGAACGGTGCTGCTATGTCTCTGGGTCGTACCGCGACCTTCCTGGACATCTTCATCGAGCGTGATCTGAAGAATGGCGTGATCACCGAGCAGCAAGCTCAGGAGATGATGGACCACTTCGTAATGAAGCTGCGTATGGTTCGCTTCCTGCGTACCCCAGAATACGATGAGCTGTTCTCTGGTGACCCAATCTGGGCTACCGAGTCTATCGCAGGTATGGGTCTGGACGGTCGTACTCTGGTATCCAAGAACTCTTTCCGTGTTCTGCGCACTCTGTACAACATGGGCCCAAGCCCAGAGCCAAACATCACTGTACTGTGGTCTGAGCAGCTGCCTCAGGGCTTTAAAGAGTACTGTGCCAAGGTATCTATCGACACCAGCTCTATCCAGTACGAAAACGATGACTTGATGCGCCCAGACCTGGAAAGCGATGACTATGCTATCGCTTGCTGTGTGAGCCCAATGGTTGTTGGTAAGCAGATGCAGTTCTTCGGTGCTCGTGCCAACCTGGCCAAGACCATGCTGTACGCAATCAACGGCGGTGTTGACGAGAAGTCTGGCGCTCAGGTAGGTCCAAAAGCTGACCCTATCACTTCTGAGTACCTGGACTACGACGACGTAATGGCTCGCCTGGATCCTCTGATGGATTGGCTGGCAACTCAGTACGTGTCTGCACTGAACTGCATCCACTACATGCACGACAAGTACAGCTACGAAGCAGCCCTGATGGCTCTGCACGATCGTGACGTACGTCGTACCATGGCTTGTGGTATCGCTGGTCTGTCTATCGCTGCTGACTCTCTGTCTGCAATCAAGTACGGCAAGGTTAAGCCTATCCGTAACGAAGCAGGTATTGCTGTTGACTTCGAAATCTCCGGTGAATATCCGAAGTTCGGTAACAACGATGCTCGCGTAGATGACATCGCTTGTGAACTGGTTGAGACCTTCATGAACAAGATCCGTTCTCTGAAGACTTACCGTGATGCAATCCCAACTCAGTCTATTCTGACCATCACCTCTAACGTGGTATATGGTAAGAAGACTGGTACCACTCCAGATGGTCGTCCAGCGGGCGCTCCATTTGCTCCAGGTGCCAACCCAATGCACGGCCGTGACGAAAACGGTGCGGTAGCGTCTCTGACTTCTGTGGCTAAACTGCCGTTTGCCCACGCTCAGGACGGTATCTCTTACACCTTCTCTATCGTGCCTAACGCTCTGGGTAAAGACGACGGTTCTCGTCGTACCAACCTGGCTGCTCTGATGGATGGTTACTTCCACCACGAAGAGAATCGTGAAGGTGGTCAGCACCTGAACGTTAACGTACTGAACCGCGAAACTCTGGAAGATGCAGTTAATCACCCAGAGAAGTACCCACAGCTGACCATTCGTGTGTCTGGCTACGCAGTACGCTTTAACTCGCTGACTCCTGACCAGCAGCGTGACGTGATTACCCGTACTTTCACCAAGTCTCTGTAATCACTGATTGAATCAGGTGGTATTGGCCCAGCCGATACCACCTGTTATCAACCCATTGCATCAGCTTTCTGACCCACAGAGGGTTAATGCAATTGGTTACCGCCCTTCCCTCACAGAGGGATTCAGCCGTTTAATGCTGTATTGGGCGATTGTTGGGGCTTATGCCCTATGGTATTGCTGACCGTGACAGAAAGCGTTCAAGTCACATCTTTATCGCCCAGGGTTTTCGTACACAGGGCGCCTGTCAGCAATACCTTTAAGTACAACAGTCTCTTTCAGGAGTCACTATGACGATTAAAGGTCGCATCCATTCCATCGAGTCATTCGGAACCGTAGACGGTCCGGGTATTCGTTTTATTGCCTTTATGCAGGGCTGCCTGATGCGCTGTTTGTACTGTCATAACCGTGACACCTGGGATCTGCACGACGGCAAAGAGACCAGTGTTGAAGATTTAATGGGCCAAATCCGCTCTTACCGTGGCTTCTATGCCAATGGTGGCGGCGTAACAGCTTCCGGTGGTGAAGCTATGCTGCAGGCCGAGTTTGTGGCCGAGTGGTTTAAAGCCTGCCACGCTGAAGGTATTCACACCTGTCTGGATACCAACGGCATGGTGCGCAAACATACACCGATTATTGACGAACTCCTCGACAATACCGACCTGGTTATGCTCGACATCAAACAAATGGATGATGAAAAGCATATAATTCTGACAAAAGTAAGCAATTACAGAACATTGCAATTTGCAGAGTATCTGGCAAAACGCAATCAGAAGACCTGGATTCGCTACGTGGTTGTAGGCGGCCACACAGATGATATCGAGTCAGCACGTAAGCTGGCAGAATTCATCAAGCCTATGAAGAATGTCGAGAAAGTTGAGTTGCTGCCCTACCATGAGCTGGGCAAGCACAAGTGGGAAACTCTGGGTGACACCTATCAGCTGGATCATGTGTCACCACCAAGTCGCGAGACCATGGAACAGATTAAAGCCGTCTTTACCGATATGGGCATTAACGCCATTTATTGATATAACTGGGAGCATAAATCACTACAGCTCCTCCCAGTAACTGGCATCCAACCGCTCGAAGGCCGTCTTCAGCAAAAGTGCCATATCAAGGTAACAGGCTTTGGCTCCCAGCGGATGGCAATTAACTCCCATGGCCATAAGTTTGGTCGACAGTTGATTGCCCCAGTCCAGCAAAGACAACGGCAACGGATGGTTTGCACGCCATCCCAGCCAGATCAGTCCCTGCAACGGCAAACTGATAAAGAATAAGGCCAAGGTAAGCGCCTGGGGCAGAAACGCCCATCCATGCAGGAAAAGCTGACTTGCCGCGGCCAAAACGGCTAATCCCGGCATCATTCGGGTGGCCAGTTGAGTAGCGCGGATAACGCGATACTCGGGGAAATAAAACCCCAACTGTCTGACCATAGGCCAGGTCTTCATATAAAGACGACCTTGTTTGATGGTATTGAGAAGTTGTTTGCTCAAGAAAAGACACCAAGAAATTTGGACTGCTGTCGTTAACATAGCACAGGCAGGGGATCTGCCCCAAGCCTCACGCACAGGTTAACCTCAGTGTCCGTCAGCCCTCAGGGCTTTTGTACGGCGCTTCCATCATGAGATGGGAGCCAAGTTAAAGAGTGGTAACACTCACACAATGGCGAAAGGTTTAAACATGTCCAACAATCTGGTTTTGGTACTTAACTGCGGTAGTTCATCGCTGAAATTCGCAATCATGGATGCTGCCACCGGCGAAGACCATATCTCTGGTCTGGCTGAGTGCTTCGGTTTGGAAGACTCCCGTATCAAATGGAAAGCTAATGGTCAGAAGAGCGAAGCTGCCCTGGGTGCTTTCACTGCTCACCGCGAAGCGGTAGAGTTCATCGTAGATAAAATCCTGGCTGCCCATCCTGAACTGGCCAGCAAGCTGCAAGCCGTTGGTCACCGTATCGTACACGGTGGCGAAAAGTACACCCAATCTGTTGTTATTGACGAATCTGTACTGGCAGGTATCGAAGAAAGCGCAATCTTCGCACCTCTGCACAACCCTGCTCACCTGATCGGTATCCGTGCTGCTATGGCCTCTTTCCCAGAGCTGCCACAGGTTGCTGTATTCGATACTGCATTCCACCAGACCATGCCTGAGCAGGCTTACATCTATGCTCTGCCATACAAGCTGTATCGCGAGCACGGCATCCGTCGTTACGGTGCCCACGGTACCAGCCACCTGTTCGTAAGCCGTGAAGCTGCCAAGGCTCTGAACAAAGATCTGAACGACACCAACGTCATTACCTGTCACCTGGGTAACGGTGCGTCTGTAACTGCGGTTAAAGGCGGTAAGTCAGTTGATACTTCTATGGGTCTGACCCCACTGGAAGGTCTGGTAATGGGTACTCGTTGTGGTGATATGGATCCTTCCATCGTTTACCACCTGGTACACCAGCTGGGCTACACTGCAGATGAAGTAAACAACCTGATGAACAAGCAGTCTGGTCTGCTGGGTATTTCTGAGCTGACCAACGACTGTCGTGGCATCGAAGAAGGTGTTGCTGAAGGTCACAAGGGCGCGACTCTGGCTCTGGACATCTTCTGCTACCGTCTGGCCAAGTATGTTGCTTCTTACACCGTAGCTCTGGGTCGTCTGGATGCAGTTATCTTCACCGGTGGTATCGGTGAAAACTCTGACCTGATCCGTGCAAAAGTATTGAACCTGCTGGAAATCTTCAAGTTTGAAGTTGACGCAGAGCGCAATGCTGCAGCCCGCTTCGGTAACGGTGGTGTGATCACCAAAGATGGCAGCCCAGTTGCCATGGTTATCCCAACCAACGAAGAGTGGGTGATTGCTGAAGACTCTATCCGTCTGATCAGCAAGTAATCTGCCCAAGCCACCTGCGGGTGGCTTTTCGAGCAGGCTAAAATAGTTACAGCAGCCCAGTGGCTGCTGTCGCCATTGAAACCAAGAGGTTTTATATGCCCCGCAAGATTATGTTAGTCCCTATTGGCACAGGTGTTGGCTTGACTTCTGTTAGCCTGGGGATGGTACGCGCGCTGGAACGTCACGGCGTAAAAGTACAGTTCTTCAAGCCTATCAGCCAACTGCGTCCACACGACACAGGTCCTGAGCGCTCAACCACTATCCTGAGCAAATCTCCTACTGTTAACCCACTCGAGCCGTTCCAGATGGTTCACGCCGAAGCACTGATCCGCTCTGAGCAGGAAGATGTGCTGATGGAAGAGATCATCGCCCGTGCTGCTGAGTGTGCTGACAACACTGAGACTCTGATTGTTGAAGCTCTGGTTCAGACCCGCAGCCATCCTTTTGCCGACGACGTGAACTACGCCATCGCCAAAGCGCTGGATGCCGACGTGATCTTTGTTGCGACTCCAGGAAACGATTCTCCGACTGCTCTGATGAACCGTCTGGAAATCGCTTACAACTCCTGGGGTGGTAGCGAGAACAAGCGTCTGATCGGTGCCATCATCAACAAGATTGGTGCTCCGGTTGACGACGAAGGTCGTACCCGTCCTGATCTGACCGATATGTTCGATCGTGAAGCGCCAGCGCGTCTGGACTCTTCTGCGATGTTCCAGCTGCCAGGTCAAAGCCCGCTGCGTATTCTGGGTAGCGTGCCATACAACCTGGAGATGATCTCTCCACGTGCATCTGATCTGGCCAAGCACCTGCGTGCCCGCATCATCAATGCCGGTGAGATGAACACCCGTCGTCTGCGTAACGTGACTTTCTGCGCTCGCAGCATCCCGAACATGATTTCTCACTTCAAGCCTGACTCTCTGCTGGTGACCTCTGGTGACCGCTCTGACGTTATCGTGTCTGCCTGTCTGGCGGCCATGAACGGCATGAAGATTGGCGCCCTGCTGCTGACCGGTTCTTACGAGCCTGAGCCAGAAGTCATGGCCCTGTGTGAGCAAGCGTTCGAAACTGGTCTGCCTGTGTTCCTGATCGACAGCAACACCTGGCAAACCTCGCTGAATATCCAGCGTTTCGACCACGAAGTGCCTGTAGACGATGCAGTACGTATCGAACTGGTCCAGGACTATGTGGCTGGTCATATCGATCAGAACTGGATTGAAAGCGTGACTCAGAACTCGCCTCGCGAGCATCGTCTGTCTCCACCAGCTTTCCGTTACAAGCTGACCGAGCTGGCCCGTGCGGCCAAGAAGACCATCGTTCTGCCTGAAGGTGACGAGCCGCGTACCATCAAGGCTGCCGCTATCTGTGCTGAGCGTGGCATTGCCCGCTGTGTACTGCTGGGTAACCCTGACGAGATCCGTCGTGTTGCTGAGCAGCAGAACGTGACTCTGGGTGAAGGCGTTGATCTGGTTGATCCTGAGCTGGTACGTGAGCGTTATGTTGAGCCTCTGGTTGAGCTGCGTCGCAACAAGGGTATGACCGAAGTGGTTGCCCGTGAACAGCTGCAGGACAACATGGTACTGGGTACCATGATGCTGGCTCAAAACGAAGTAGACGGTATCGTGTCCGGTGCGGTTAACACCACTGCCAACACTATTCGTCCTCCGCTACAGCTGATCAAGACAGCTCCAGGTTCAAGCCTGGTGTCTTCTATCTTCTTCATGCTGATGCCGGATCAGGTTCTGGTTTACGGTGACTGTGCCATTAACCCAGACCCAACTGCTGAGCAGCTGGCTGATATCGCCATTCAGTCTGCTGAATCAGCTATCGCTTTCGGTATCGAGCCACGCGTTGCGATGATCAGTTACTCAACCGGTAACTCTGGTCAGGGCAGCGACGTAGACAAGGTACGTGAAGCAACCCGCATCGCTAAAGAGAAGCGCCCGGATCTGGCTATCGACGGCCCACTGCAGTACGACGCTGCGGTTATGCCAAACGTTGCTCGCTCCAAGGCTCCTGACAGCCCTGTTGCCGGTCAGGCTACCGTGTTCGTATTCCCGGATCTGAACACTGGTAACACCACTTACAAAGCGGTACAGCGTTCTGCAGACCTGATCTCTATCGGTCCAATGCTGCAGGGTATGCGCAAGCCTGTAAACGATCTGTCTCGTGGTGCTCTGGTTGACGATATCGTCTACACCATCGCCCTGACTGCGATTCAGGCCACTCAGTAATCTGAGTGACAGACGCAAAAAACCGGCCTTATGGCCGGTTTTTTTATGCCTTTAAGAAATTGAGCTGCGGCCCGGAACACTTGCGAACTCTGACACCAATCAGGCCTCGACAGACAGTACCGCACCGGACACATGAACAAATTTCACGCGATCCCGGTATAAAGACTAAACTGGCTAACTGCTTGATACTGTTGAAAAGTTAAGGTGGAGTAAAAATAGACAGCCGAAAATAACCTTTATTTTCAGCACATTGAGAGGTTTGGTCACAGTCGTCAACAAAGTTGTCCACAGATTTTGTGGATAACAATCCTTGCCTTGGCCTTTCAGAATCCTGCTGTAGCACGTCTTTGTCAAGTCTTTATGATCTTTTTGCGATCTCTGACTCATCCCGCCAGATTACGGCAGGCGTAAACGGGCGGAAGCTAAACTTGATCAATGAGCGCCATATCGCAATACTTGTTATCAGGGAAGTCAACATAACACATGGAAAACTATGCGTATTATTCTGCTTATTACCGCGATGCTGGCCGCTTTTATAACCACAGGGTGTTCCGACGATATCCAGGGTCCCCCCAGTACACCAGAACTCACTTCCAGAGGCTTTTTTGAAGCCATCTATGTCGACCGTAATGTGAAACAGGCTGAACAGTATGTCGATGTCTCCATTAAGGAGTTGCTGCAGCACTATCGTATTGCCTCTTCCGTGCAGCGTCATATGCTGAATCTGTCGATGACCGACGTCACCATTGAGATTATGGAGGTGGATCTGGACTTCTTCCGTAAGTTCAGTGATTCCACCACAGTCGTAGTGAAACTCACCGGCCGCAAGAATGGCCAGAAGTGGAAAGACGACAGAACCCTGAGACTGGAGAAGCGTAAAGGTATCTGGGTTATTACCGAGATCGTCCCGGAGAAACTGCGCTAACATTAGCCCGTTTGAATCACACATAAAAAAACAGCAGCCGAGGCTGCTGTTTTTTTTGCTTGTTCTGCTGGGTCTACACAGATACAGAGGCGACTTGGAGTGGGTCAGTTCCAAGTCAGGTTTGTGGAATTAATCCAGAAAAGCTTCTTCATCCATATCAACAGGCAAAGACTCGATCACTTCGTCCTGAACCTGATAATAGGCGTTTTCGTACTCTTGAATTTCCATCACAACTCCATACTTCGTCGGGAACAGAGGCGTGCCTATTTTTGGTGACACTTTGCCTTGTTGGGTGCACATAAAACTCCTTTAGCGCACTTCAAAGTCTAACACCAACCCGCACAGAGTTACAGAAAACTTTCAGTTTCGGTATACAAAAACGCCTCAAATCGACATAAACCACTGAAAAATGCCCAGCAAGAAGCCGCAACCATGAAAGTCTTTCAGGTTAACAGGTCAAATTTGACTAAGTAAGTTGAAACAACTCAGCCTTCAAGACATCAGGCGTTAGGCACTAATAAACAAAAGCCCCCTGCTACCCAACGTCCGGGATAGCAAGGGGCTTTGTTAAGCTCGCGTTCTGCCAGCTTAAATCCTAGCTTTCCGCCAATTTATATCTGAGCACCTTGAGGGACTTCTCCTCATCGATATCCGCAAACACCTCAGGGTTGGGCAAACGCTCGACAAATGAAAGTGATGGCGCGGCATCCTGCACCTGATCTTTCAGGAAGTCAGTGTTCAGCTCAGGCGCATTCAGGCAAAGCAGCAACTCCGCATCAGCATTCAACAGTTCAGGCAGTTTGCGCAGCAAGCGAACATAGTCCTTGGTCGCTACAAAACTGCCCTTTTGGTTACTCGGCGGATCGGCAATCACAAGATCATAAGGACCATACTTGCGCAGCTTACCCCATGACTTGAAGATATCATGGCCCAGATAGCTGACGTTTTTATCAAAGCCATTGAGATGGTGATTCTGCTTACCGGTCGACAGTGCACCTTTAGCCATATCTATATTCACCACGGCCTCAGCGCCTCCGGCCATCGCCGCAACCGAAAAGCCACAGGTATAGGAGAACAGATTCAACACCCGCTTGCCTTTGGCATTGGCCTGTACCCAGGCTCTCCCTTCACGCATATCCAGGAACAAACCGTGGTTTTGACCTCGCATCAGGTGGATATTGAAGCGATTGCCATTTTCTTCAACCACATGCTGCCAGGGCACCTCTCCGGCGATGACCTGAGTATCTGTCTGGCCACCGGCACGATATTGATACACCAGGTTCAAAGGCTGACCCTGACCTACTCTTTGCCAGAAGGTTTCAAGCGCGGAAATAAGCTGTTGCAGCGGTTCCTGTTCAAGCGGTCTGAAACTGGTCAGCAGCAAGACAGGGGCAAACCAGTCCAGACACAGATGTTCAGCGCCGGCATACTTGCCGCCGCGACCATGGAAAATACGGCCGGAATCACTGGGCAACTCCAGCGTCGCAAGTTGTTCAATAAATGCGTGCATAAGGTCCAATCATAAAAAAGGCCATGGACAATCCATGGCCGGAAACTGGCAGCAAGATACCACAAATCACCCTATTGGGCTTGTTCTGCCTGCTCTACCTTGTCACTCTCATCCTCACTGACTTTATCAGACAGCAAAATCGCCAGCCATTTACCACTGTTGCTGGACTCAAGTGCAATTTTCACAATCATGGTTAAGGGCACTGACAACAGCATACCCACACTGCCCAGCAACCAGCCCCAGAAGATTAACGACAGGAATACCACCAGAGTAGACAGACCCAGGCCACGTCCCATAAATTTGGGCTCAACAATATTGCCCATCACGGTATTCACCCCAAGGTACAAACCTGCCACAACACCGGCCTGGGCCGGGCCCAATTGCAAAAACGCCAGCAGTACTGCGGGCACGGCCGCGATAATAGAACCTATATTGGGAATATAATTAAACAGGAAAGCCACTACGGCCCACAGCAGCGCGTAATCCACCCCTATGATCCATAGGCCTATACCCACAATCACACCCGTGGCGACACTCACCAGGGTCTTTATCACCATATACTGATTGATGGACTGAAGTACCTTATCAATTTGCTGCAAACGCATATCCGGGTCATCCAGGGCAAAATGCAGTTTTTTGGGCAGATCCGATGCCTCAAACAACATAAATACTATGGTCAGAATAATCAGGAAAAGGTTGGCCATCACATTGCCCACACCTGAGAGCATATTGGTGGTCATCGACAGCGCCATTCCAGGGTCAAACAACGCCAGCACTTTCTCTTTGGAGATCTGAATATTGAACTCTCTGAGTTTATCCAGAACCCAGGCAAACTGTTCAACCAACTGGCTTTGATATTGGGGTAACTGACGGGAGAAATCATTGATACTGCTACCGACCACAGATGCCAGCCAAAGCCCCATCAACACGATGAACACCATCAGCAGGGACACAGCCAACAATTTGGGAAAGCGGTAACGTACCATCAACTGAATAACCGGATTACAGATCACAGCGATAAAGGCTGACAGCACGAAAGGAACAACAATAGCGCTGGCTGCCTTGATACCAGCCAGAATAATGACCAAAAAGGCCATGACGGCAAAGCCCCGATAGGCGAGTGATGCGCCTTCCAAGCGATTCATTCTCTTCCCCTTTGATTTAACAGCCGGTAGCGGCAGAATTGGAATATACTGCTACAGTGCCAATAAATCAGGTAATTAGCCAGCACAGATATGATCCGGATTCGCGGCTGGAAGGTAGTGAAATGAAAACAGGAGCAGAGGCAGGCATGAAGATTTTACTTACCGGGGGAACTGGCTTTATCGGTCAGGCGCTGATCAAATTATTATCTCCCAGCCATGAGTTAGTGGTGCTGACACGCAATGCCAATAACGCTCGCCGCGTTATTCCTTCGACAGCATGTATAGAGACGCTCGATAACATAGATAACCTTGATGGCTTTCAGGCTGTCATTAACCTCGCCGGTGAACCCATTGTAGGTAAACGCTGGAGTGATGCCCAAAAGCATCGACTGTGCCACAGCCGCTGGGATCTCACCGCCAGACTTGCCGGGTTAATCAAAGCCTCGCAAACCCCGCCTCAGGTGTTTATCAGTGCTTCCGCCATCGGCTTTTACGGTATTCACGACACCACGCCCCTGACAGAAAACGCCAAGCCCAATCCGGATTTCGCCCATGACCTTTGCGCCAAATGGGAAAACCTGGCCCTGCAAGCTGACGGCGAACAGACCCGGGTTTGTATCGCACGAATAGGTATTGTCCTCGGAGCCGATGGCGGCGCACTGGCGAAAATGTTACCCGCCTTCAAGCTGGGATTGGGGGGTCCCATAGGTCATGGCGAACAGGGAATGAGCTGGATTCATCTCGATGACCTGCTGGGTATGATTCGCTTTATGCTGGAAACTGACTCTGCCCAGGGGGTATACAATGCCACCGCCCCGGTCCCGGTCAGCAACAGAATTTTCACCCAGACCCTGGGCAAGGTGCTGCATCGCCCCGCTTTTCTGCCAGCTCCGGCATTTGCACTCAAGTGTATTCTGGGGGAAAGTGCCATGCTGCTGACAGAAGGCCAGTACGTGGTGCCCAGCAAAGCCACCATTGAAGGTTTTGAATTCGAATTCTCCCAATTGGAACCTGCCCTGGAAGATATTCTGGCTTAAGCCTGATCTTTGAAGTAGAGCAGTATCTCCACCGACGCCGCTTTCATCTGCTCCAATGCAGAGGCATCAAACCTGTCAGACATAATATCGGACAGGCCAGGCAACTGCTCTTCATCCACACTCTCAGCATTCACAAAGCCCATGCTCCAATCGGTGAAATGCCGCTGGGACAGATGCTGAGAATAAAGTTGGGTGACCCGGCCATGCCTGGGGTCTTGTCGCACCTTTTCATAGAGCTGAAGCACCTGCTGCTCTTCGCCTTCCAGCAGTTGCAGGAAAGAGCCATTACGATACAGCAGCATCCCGGTAATGCCGACACGCTCATTGTTAGCTCTGGCCTCGACCAACAGGGCTTTTAAATCCCTTTCCACCATAGGGCTCTGGGCCCGGGACATATACACAAGTTCAAACAACATAGAGCATCCTGCCTTATCTGTGTCCATTTGCTATTGGAAGAGTCTGGCTTCCAAATCTTCACTTAATGCCTGCCTGCCGGCATTGTCTACCAGGGTGAAATTGGGCTGCACATGGTGAGTGTCAATACCTATCATTAACTCCTCTCCGGATTTCAGCCCATGAATATCAGCATCAGACAACTCAAACCTTAAAAAGTGTACGCTTGAGGTTTTCTCGTCGTTTTCCCGCTCCAGATCTTCGTCGGCTATGGCAAAGACCTGAGGATGTTCGGCCACTTTAAGCCACACCTTATGTTCCGCCCCTTTAAGCAGCGCCAACATACGCTTTCTTTGCTCGACATCTGTGTACTCAAACATCAGGGTTGCCTTAAGGTTACTGCCGTTGGGGATTAAAGGGTTATAGGCATCCAGCTCCTCCTGAATACCTTCAGCTTCGAAGATCCGCTCCACTCTGAGCATCTCCTGGATCTGATATTGAATCGTGATTTTATCTTCAAACAACAGCCTGACATGGTCACCGATGGTAATGTGGCGGTGACGTTTGTGGTCCATCACCCTGGCTCTGAAGTCATTGCGCCTGACTGCATATTCTTCCAACGACCATAAGTCTTCTCTGGTGAGCATTTCTGCCTCCTTAAATTCACAGTCCATAGGCTTGCCTGAGCAAGGTCATCGGATGCACAGGTTGCTGGCCGGATTTGGATAGATGGGTAATATGAGTCGCTGCCATGGGGCAATCACTGGCGACATGGGGCGAATTAAGTTGCTCCAACTTGCGAACCACTGGCCGCGCAATTTTGACCGAAGCATCACGGGTTTCCACCTTCACGGCATAAGTGCCGTCGTGGCCAGAGCAGCGCTCAATCGCATTAACATTGGTGTCGGGGATCAGTGCCAGCACGTCCCGGGTTTTCAAGCCAATGTTCTGAACCCGCAAGTGGCAGGCCACATGGTAGCTGATGTCGCCCAGCCCCTGCTTGAAATCCAGCTTGAGACCACTGCCTTTGTGACGCAGAAACAGATACTCAAATGGGTCATACATGGCTCTTTGTACCTTGAGCACATCCGGGTCATCGGGGAACATCAAGGGCAGCTCCTGCTTGTACATCAACACGCAGGATGGCACGGGTGCGATAATATCAAACCCCTCATCCACCAGCTTTGCCAGGACCGGAATATTGGCCTGTTTTAATTTGGCCACTGACTCAAAGTCCCCCAACTCCAGTTTCGGCATACCGCAGCACTGCTCTTTCGGCACCACTTCAAGGTGAATATCGTTGTGCTGAAATACTTTAAAAAAATCTTCCGCCAGATAGGGACTGTTGTAATTGCCGTAACAGGTGGCATACAGGGCAACCTTGGCCGTGGTTTCGCCAATGGCATTAACCTGAGTCTCCTGTTCTGGTCTTGCGAGTATGCGGGCACGCTTTCTCAGGGTGTTGGAGTCATATCCAGGCAAAGGCGCCTCATGATGAATCCCCAAAGATGATTCCAACGCTTTGCGGAACAGGCCATTCTTATTGCTGGCATTGACCACAGCGCTGATTACCGGGGTCGAGGCCATCTTTCCCATGGTGTCTGTGCTGGTGATCAGCTTGTCCCGGAAGCGGGCACCCTGTTCCTGAAAATGCACCGCTTTGGCTCTGAGCATCAGGTGGGGAAAGTCTACCTGCCACTCATGGGGGGGCACATAGGGGCACTTGCTCATGTAGCACATGTCACACAGGTAACATTGATCCACCACCTTGTGATAATCCGCCTTGTCGACCCCGTCTACCTCCATGGTCTCTGACTCATCAACCAGGTCAAACAACACAGGAAAAGCATTGCACAGGGAAACACAACGGCGACAACCATGACAGATGTCGTATACCCGCTCCAACTCCTTGTTCAATGCCTCACGATCGTAAAACTCCGGGGTTTGCCAAGCTATGGGATGTCGGGTTGGGGCCTCCAGGCTACCTTCTTTTTTACTCATATCCATCTCCGGCAGAAAAAGTCAGGGAGCCGAAACTCCCTGTAGATAATGACGGGATATCAGGCGTCCAATTGATCCAACGCCTTTTGAAAGCGGTTGGCGTGACTTCGCTCAGCTTTGGCCAGGGTTTCAAACCAGTCAGCAATTTCATCGAACCCTTCATCTCTGGCAGTTTTTGCCATCCCTGGGTACATATCTGTGTACTCATGGGTTTCACCGGCAATAGCAGATTTGAGGTTATCTGAGGTGCCGCCGATTGGCAGACCGGTCGCAGGATCCCCCACCTCTTCCAGATATTCCAGATGCCCATGGGCGTGACCGGTTTCACCTTCAGCGGTGGAGCGGAATACTGCAGCAACATCGTTGTAGCCTTCGACATCGGCTTTTGATGCAAAGTAGAGATAACGGCGGTTGGCTTGTGATTCGCCCGCAAAGGCGTCTTTGAGGTTTTGCTCAGTTTGTGATCCTTTCAGTGACATGTTTCTCCCCCCACTGAATTGATGGTTGGTGAGTGTCACAGATCAACGTCTCATCTGTGGCGTGGATAGCTATGGCTCTTTTAAAGCTAGACCCATGATTAAAATTTATACAGATCAATTTTCCGATTAGTTCAATCCAATATTCAGATAAACCAAGTCGATAGCCGGATCATGCAAATCATTGCCGCGATAATTCGCCGGATAATTTTCAACATGTTTACCAAAATAACGCCGGATATTTGCCCGGATTTTTCTTTGAAGCCCATCAAACACCCTGTTATTTCAATGAGATAAAGTCTCATTGTTCATTTATGAAAATTACAATTCCTAAAGGGAGAATGAGCAATGAGATGGAGCAAACGTAATCTGTGGGTAGTTATGGCCGGAGCACTCGCTCTGGCCGCCTGCGATGGTGAAGATGGAAAAGACGGTGAAGACGGCAGCCCGGGTATCCCAGGCGGTCCCGGAGATCCGGGCGCAGTAGGCCTTCATATTGATATGGCCAATGAGGCCAATGCCAACATCACATCGGCAGTGATAAACGATGGTGTTATTACCCTTGAGTTTGAGTTAACCAACAATCAGGGAGTTGGCCTGTTTGGTCTGGACGGCGACAACCCATTCCACGACTTTCGTTTTTCCATTGCCCAAATGGCAGTGGACGGAAAATTAAAGCAGTGGCAATCCCTGTTGAACGATGCCACCAACGACGACGCCACCACCTTTGAACAGGGTTTTGAGAAAATTAAAGATTGTCCGGACTGCCTGACAGATAACAAGGATGGCAGCTACAGCTACACCTTCCAGACAAACCTCAACACTTATGTAGACGCAGCAGGCATCAGCTTTGACCCGGCCCTGACCCAGAGAATTGCCATCGAAATGCAGTTCGAATACGACTCAGGCCATGAACTTGCCGAGAATGCCCACTATGACTGGATCCCCGCCAGTGGCAGTCAGGATGGTATCGAAACCCGTCAACTGGTCACTATGGAAACCTGCTACACCTGCCACCAGCCCGACAGCCTGAAGGCCCATGGTGGACGCAGACTGGATATGGAAAACTGCCAGTCCTGCCACAATGGCATAGTGTCAGATCCCAACGGCGTGTCTGTCGAACTTGGTCATATGGTCCACGCAATTCATATGGGGCCAAACCGGGAAGGTAAAGATGCCAATGGTGATATCGTTCCCATGCCATACACGGTGCAGGGCTATGGTGGTGCACATGCCTTTGATTATCCAATGTTCCCAACCAAGCCTTTTATGGATTGTCAGACCTGCCACGTCGAGGATGAGCAGCTGGCCGATATGGCTCTGTGGAAAGAGAATGCCAACGCCAACGCCTGCACCGGCTGTCACACTGACTCTCCGGCTCAGCACGGCAATGTCACTATTCCTGAAGAGATGACCTGTATTCAGTGTCACGGCGGTACTGACCACACCAAGATGAACGCGCCATACGATGCAGCCAAAGGCTTCGATGTATCGGTCACCCAGGTCACTGTAACACCTGCAAATCTGCTGCAATTTGATGTCACCATCATGGATGCACAGGGCAATGCTGTCCCGAAAGAGCAGGTCTATCAAAAGGGATACAGCAACCCTTATATGGTCGTCAGCTGGGATGTTGAGAAGGATTATCCTGAGTCAACCGGCTCCGGTGAAACTCTGGGAACCACCTATGACCACAGACGCTTCAGCCTGATTGGTGATGGTTCAACTCAATACAATGAGCAAACCAGAGTATTCACTGTCACCACAGAGAAAATGAAGGGAGACAAGACTTATACGCTGGCACTGCCTGCGGACATAGCCGAGCGCTCACTGGAAATCCTGCCAGTGCTGAAAGTGTGCTTCGCCGGTAAGACAGATCAACTGACCGACTGTAGTGCAGAAGATGCCTACCCTGCCTATGTGCAAACCGACGCTTACCGCGCTTTCCTCGGAGACCCGGACAAGCAGGTAGCACAGCGCAGAAGCATTGTTGATAACGCCAGGTGTCACGACTGTCACAGCGCTGAGTTCTATCACGACTCAAACGGCGTGAACTGTATCTCCTGTCACGTCAATGACAAGAACCTCAAGTCTGCCGGCACCGACGACAAGGGTAAAGAGATGTTCAAGCCCACCAACTTTATGTACAAAGCCCACAAAGCTGAAGGCCATCACAATGGTCATGGCGGCAGTGGTACTGTGCTGAAAACCGACTGTACCACCTGTCACTCTGCAGAAGAGGGATGGGGTGGTATGAACTATGGCTTTGAGTTGGGACGCAACGGCGGCGCAGCCCTGGCCTTCCCGGAAGACATCTACACCAACAATACCTGGTTTGCCTCCGCGGATGTGGGCTCTTGTTTGAGCTGTCACCAGAAGTATATGTCTGAAGCCGGGTTTGCCCATATGCGTAATAACGGCGGATATTTTGGTCCTGAAAAGACTGAAGCTCAAAACGCCAAAGAGGCCTGTGCCACCTGTCACTCGCCTCAGAAACTGATGCAACATCACGGTCATTCTCTTGACTGATGTGCACCCCGTCCGGGTTGCAGGATAATCCGGACTTTTCCTGCAATTCCAAGGCGCCTTCGGGCGCCTTTTTCATCCAGATCACATTTACAACATAAAAACATGACAGCCTCCGGGACAATACATTTAAATAACCCTAAAGGAGTATTTGCAATTCTCAATGGCGGAATTCGAAAGTCACAGAGAGGTAACATGGACCGGCTTGTCCCAATACAGACAAGGGTCCCCGGATTGCGGAGGTAGCAGTATGAGTCAGGACAATGGACTGGCCCCACTTGAGGCGGTCAAAGAGTATGCCTTTATCAATCACAGAGCGGGTAACAAGCAGCGAAAGCGGATATGGGAACTCACCCTGCCGGAGTGCCGTAGCAGAGCCAAAATTCATGAAAGCCCGGGTGACGATGATAATGAACGCATACTAACGCTTAAACTGGGCAAAAAGGTGTTGGACCTGACCCGAATACAACCCGGCTGCTCCCGCTTGAAAGTTCCGCTCAATAAAGTGAAGTCGGTTAAAGCTCACTTGCTTGATGCTGTGGCGCAGGGGCTGTTTGACAGTGAACTGCTCACCGCTCAACAACTGCTGCAGCCAGGGTCCACCGCCAGTTGATACCCGCGGCTCGCTGTTAACGGCAACCTCCCCTCAATCAAAAACAAGGGCGACCAACTGGCCGCCCTTTAAACTATCAGGATTGCAGTAGCTGCGAGCAGCTCTGTCTCAGCAAGTTGCGACAACGCCACAACCCCAGAGTGGCAACAATCAAGCCGCCGGCAAGAGGCGCCATCAGCCACCAGTCCCAGTGCATATAAACATTAAGCTCAAACACCTGAGTCTTGAGCAAATAAAGGGTCAGCTCAGCCACCACCACAGCCAGAAATCCGGCAATCATACCCAGCAGAGCAAACTCCAGTCCGGTTGCGCTACGCAGCAGCCAGCCGCTGCCGCCAAAGGTTCTGAGCACCGCCAACTCCCGCTGGCGGGTCGCCATCCCGGCTTCAGTCTGGGCAAACAGCACCAGCGCACTGGCTGCCAGTACCAGTATCAATACCAGAGTTAACGACAAAGACACCTGCTCGACAATTTCCCTCAGCTGGTTGACCATGGCGCCCACATCGATAACAGACACGGTCGGGAAGGATTTGATTAAATCCACCACCAATTCACGGCGACTGTCATCCAGATGGAAAGATACCATGGAGGTATGGGCAAACTGCCCCAGATCTTCCTGACGCATAATCATAAAGAAGTTGGGTTGCAGGGTTTCCCAGTGTACAGCGCGCACACTGGTCACTTTCACGCTAAAGTCCCGGTTATCTATGGTAAAGGTGAGTTCATCTCCCAGCTTAAGACCCAATCGTTCCATCACCTTGGTTTCAATGGACACCTCACCGGGCCCGGTGTTGAACTCCCCTTCAAGCAGATCATTATTGGGCGGCAGGGTATCCCGCCATGTCAGGTTGAGCTCGCGCCCTATTCCGACCCGGCCTTCTACTCCTTCTTCCTGCTGGCTGTAGGTAATTAACTGCTCGCCGTTAATGGCACTCATACGGCCGCGCACCACAGGGTAAATATCTGTAGTTTGGATGCCGTTATTTGCGAAAAACTGCGCCATGGGCGCTTCATCTTCCGGGGCAATATTCACCAGAAAATAGTTGGGCGAATTTTCAGGCAACTGCTTTTGCCACTCATCCAGCAGGTCCTGTCTGAGCGCCATAATCACCAGCAGCAGTAACAGGGCACTGGAGAAACCTACCAGCTGCACCGCATTTTGGCGGGCACGGCGTCTGAGACCAGCCAGTGCCAACTGCAATGGGTTGGTGGTTTTCATCCCCACACTGTGGCCAAGTCGCACCATCACAAACCCAAGCGCCCCCAGAAGCACCGCCAGCGCACATACCGCAACCACTACCGTCATGGTCAGCGGAACCGAACCCGAGTAGAGATAGCCCAGCAACGCCATCGCTGCCAGGCTCATCAGCAGATGCAGCCAGGCTCCCATGGAGATCCCTTCCAGCTGACGCTGCAATACCCTGAGGGGTGGTATCGCCAGCAGCCGCAGCAGTGGATAGGCTGAGAACATAAACGCGCTGATAATACCTGTAGTGACACCCAGTAATCCTGGACGCCACCAGGAGGTATCGTAGGAGGCGATCTCCTCCGGCAACATGCTGCTGATACCTATATCCAGCAAGCGGCCGCCAACCAAACCCAGGGCAATACCTGTGAGTGTCACCAGCATCAAATGCAGCGCAAACAGATTACGGATCTGCTTACCTGATGCACCGAAGGTTTTCAGCATGGCCACCACATCATAGTGGCGCTGACAGTATCTTTGAGCAGCAATACCAATGGCGGCGCAGGCCAGCGCAATCCCCAGCAAACTGGCCAATAGCAGGAACCGCTCTGCCCGTTGAACAGCCCCGGCTATGGGAGAGTCACCGGACTGCACATCAACCCAACGCTGTGAGGTGGACAGCAAGGGTTTGACATACTCTTCAAACTCGTCGAGTGCACCGCTATCTCCAGCAAACTGATAAAGATAAGTGACGCGACTGCCGGGCTGAATAATCTGGGTTTTACCCACATCTTCCAAACGCATCAGCACCACAGGCGAGGACGCAAATGGGTTGAAGCCAGCATCGGGCAGACGGCGTATCTCTTCAGCCAATGCAAAATTGGCCACTCCAAGCTCAATACTGGCGTCCTGTGGGTTATCCTGCACACCCAGCAGGCGAGCCAATCGGTTTTCGTACCAGAGCTCCCCCTCTCCCGGCAGTTTTGCAGTTGGGCCTGAAGAGAGTTCAATCTCTCCCTTGAGAGGATACCCCTGCCCGACAGCCCTTACCGTTACCAGCTGGAAACCTTCATCACCAAACAGCATGGAGTTAAAACGCATACTGGACACCTGAGAAAGGCCCAGCTCCTGAGCCTGCTCCAGTATCTCTGTGGCAATAGGCTCAGGTGAATTAATAATTCTGTCTGCAGCAATAAATTTGGCGGCCTGACCATTAATCGCCACCTGCAAACGCTCGCTGACGCCAGCAAGACCACTAACCGACAGTACCGCCAGCATAATGGCCAGAATAATCAGCAGCAGCTGTCCCTGCTGCAATTCGCGCCTGAACAGGCGAAGTGCCAGGGTCCAGCTCATGCCTGAGCCTCCTTGAGCGGCTGCTCAATCCGGGAAGCGCTCTCTTCTGCTCCCACGCCGGATTCAGACAGGTGACCATCTTCCATAATCAGCTGCCTTGAACAGCGGCTGGCCAGCGTTAAGTCGTGGGTGACCAGCACCAATGTAGTGTCCGACTCCCGGTTCATCTCAAACAGCATGTCAGCAACTTTGGTGCCATTGACCGGATCCAAATTACCCGTTGGCTCATCGGCAAACAGTACCTTCGGCTCACTGATAAAGGCCCGGGCAATAGCTACTCTTTGCTGCTCACCGCCCGACAGTTGCTTGGGCAAGTGTCCCAGACGATGGGATAAGCCAACCCGCTCCAACATGGCTTCGGCTTTTTGTCTGGCATCTTTTACCCCGGCCAACTCAGCCGGCAACATGACGTTTTCCAGTGCGGTCAGCGTATCCACCAGCATAAAGGACTGAAAAATAAAGCTGAGCTTGTCTTTACGCAGCGCAGCTTTTTGCTCTTCATCCAGCCCACTCAAGGCTGCACCATCCAGCCAGATCTCTCCATCAGTTGGCGTATCCAGAGCGGCCAAAAGCCCCAGTAAGGTAGACTTACCAGAACCGGAAGGCCCTGTAATAGCAACACTTTGGCCCTGCTTGACATCAAGCTCGATGCCATTGAGGATAGAGAGCTCTCCCTCCTGGGTGGTAACGGATTTACAGAGGCGACTGACTTTAATGGCACTGTTCACTGGGTTCTCTTCCTTTTTTCGCAAACTGGTTCTCGGAAATCGCATTCGCACCGGAGTGCAGCTCCTGCTTGTGTCTCTTATGTTACATAATCCAGCGTGGGCTGCATCCGTTCTTATCCTGGGTGACAGTCTAAGTGCGGCTTATGGCATGCAGGAATCCAAAGGCTGGGTGCAACTGTTACGGGATGAAATGCCCTCTGTGGAGATAATCAATGGTTCAGTCAGTGGTGAAACTACTGCAGGAGGCCTGCGCAGACTCCCGTCTTTGCTGGATTCTGCCACCCCGGATGTACTGGTTATTGAACTCGGTGGCAATGACGGCCTGCGTGGCTTCTCACCCAAACAACTGAAATCAAATCTTACAAAAATGATTGAGTTAGGACAGTCCAACGGCGCAACTGTACTGCTGACTGAAATCATGGTCCCCCCCAACTATGGGCCAAGATACAGCCAGATGTTCAATCAGGTGTTCCACGATCTGGCCGATGACTACGATGTCGCGCTTATCCCTTTCTTTATGACAGAGATAGCCCCACAGGCCGATTTAATGCAAAGAGACGGCATTCACCCCAATGAAGCCGCACAGCCAAAAATTACGCAGTGGATGAAACCCTGGATCATTGAAGCCACTGATAACCTGGATTAACAGTCTAAATATTCAGCAGTTGCACATGACTTAAGTTGTGCACTAATTGAATCAGTAACATAGCGTCCGGACTTCACCTTGAAGCCGGGCGCTTTTTCATTACAATATCCGGCTTCGTTTTATACCAATTGCATCCAGCCATTGGTGGTTTCCAGCAGTTCAGGAGATTCCACTTTCCCATGTCAGTTCATTCCTCATCCTCCAGGCTGTCTTCAGCGCTGGCGTTAACCCTGTTTAGCCTTTTAGCAGCGCCTCAGGCCGTTGCCGGTGATGCACTTCGTCCACCGGTTGAAAGCCAGAAAGACTGGCTACAGCTGAAGTCCAATGAGTTGCTGCGTGGCGAAATCAAAGCCCTGTACGATGATGAGCTGGAGTTTGACAGTGATGAGCTGGACACAGTGATGATCGACTGGGATGACATCAAACTCCTGCAAAGCGCCGGGATTGTCAGCATCGGCTTTACCGATCTGTCCACCCGCACGGGCAAACTCCTGATTGAGGATGGTCGCAGTTATCTGGATGGTGTTGAATTCAATCCGGCTGAGATTATGACCATCATTGCCGGCGATCAGGAAGAAGCTAACTATTGGTCAGGCAAAATCAGCCTTGGTGCCAATATCCGTTCCGGTAACACAGATCAAATCGACTACAGTGCCCGCGCCAAAACGACGCGCCGTACCACTGAGTCACGTTTCAACGCGGACTATCTGGGCAATTACACCAAGAATGATGGCGAATCCACGGTCAACAACCACAGGGTTAACTCCAACTTCGACTGGTTTATCTCCAAGCAGTTTTATCTGCGCCCAATCTTTGCTGAGCTGTACAAAGACCCTTTCCTGAATATCGACTATAAAGCCACAGTCGGTGCCGGTGTGGGTTACAACCTTATCGACAGCAAGAAAACCGAATGGAGTGTGAGTGGTGGTCCTGCATACACCTACACCCGTTTTGACCAGGTGGAAACCGGCGCCCGCGACAGCGATGGCAGCAGCTCCCTGGTGCTGGAAACCGTTTACGACACCGAGCTGACCAGCAGCGTGGATTTCACCACCAAGTATCAGCTGCAATACTCCAGTGAAGAAGCCGGTGGTTATAGCCACCACGCTATCGCCTCGCTGGCTGTAGAGCTGACCGATATCTTCGATTTGGACCTGTCTTTCGTGTGGGACCACACGGGTAAACCTCAGGCTGGTGCCAATGGCATTATGCCGGACAAGAACGACTATCAGTTTATTATTGGCTTTGGTGTAGATTTGTAATTGTGCTCAGTTGCCGCAGTTTGGCTTGGGGTGGCCAAGGTGCCGTTAGCTATAACGTTACTTTGCCCTTACGGGGCATGCCGCTTATCAGCGGCTAAAGTCGTGGGTTCCACCAACACGGGGCAAGAGGGGATCAACAGCGGCTAACAACATCCATGTTTAACTGCCAGCTCGAAATCCCTTTCTCGCGCTCATGGCTGGCCACGTAATGGCCATTCGCCCTCTTGGATCTCCCCTGCCGCCCCAACCAACACTGACAACTCCTCAGTCTTATTTCGAAAATTGGCTAACGCGACAAACGCTCGTCCATGATTCGACGTCGCTGCTTCGGCATCCATGCCTCACTACGCCATTTTCTCAACCACCTTCGGCAGTGTCGGACGGGGAATGGTGTATTCCTCAAACTCACAGTTGCCCCAAACCTTCACAGATGGCACGTCGAAACTCAGAAGTGCCCCAATGCTGGTTTGACCGATTCATAGATGGATATACAGTCATATTTGAATCTAGGCTAAATTTGCACCAGATTTTTGATACGTTGTGCGCACTATTTCTGAAACACTTTTTATAACATCAACAATTTCAAAAGGTTAAAAGCAGTGCACAAAACAAAGCGAGCGCAAATCATGCGCATGCGCACTTTCCACCCAAGATGATTTTTGCTAGGTTAAAAATCAAACAAAAAACCAGCGGGTTGCGCGAGATTCTACCAAGTGGTCGGAGGTGAGAAAACGCGCATACGCACGATACAAATCGTTAATGCCAAGGGAAGCTATGTGCAATTGCAAAGAACACCCCGCTTTAATTGATATCAGCAACAACCTCTCTGATTTCAAATCAAAGCTAAACCAACTGGATGTTGGTAATTGGGTTTTGTTAATGCAGTGTCCCGATTGCCGGCAACTCTACAAAGTCGATGAGTGGGATAAATATCAAACCTGCTATGCAGTAAAAATTCCCTCATCCGAAAACTGGGAAGCATTTGATAGTGAGTCACTCATAAAAGAACAAATGGTTAAAAATCGCGGTGGTCTCACCAACGAATCATGCATGTGGTCAGGCTGTGAAATTAAGCAAGTAAAAGGCAGTGCTTACTGTGTTAACCATCTCTATTCTGGTGGCACTCGTGCGTAAGCATATAACAAGGCAAGGCAAAATCGCCCGGCGGGCTGGACGCGCTAACGCGCGCCTTTGCTTACGGCGTTAGGTGTCTGATGCACAACCCTAAGTTAATCCCCATTATCTCGAAGGAAAGTGGCGTTACCCCAGAGCTGTTGTCAGTAAATTATGATCTTTGGACACTTCGACTGACGCTAACGAAAGACAACAACCAAGCCATTTACCTGGATTTTGAGAGTGTTGAAGGGTTTAGAGTCCTAGACGAGGGGCAGCTACTTGAATTTTGGTCGCAAGAATCTGCACCATATTGGGTCTTTGAGGTGATAAGCGGCGGCTGGCTTGAGCAAGAAGCAAAGCGTGATGGAGCACCGTTTCTCGAAGAAGGTGGTAAATTGAAGGAATACTTGGTTGCTGGGTTAAACGAATGCGTTAGTGTCTTAGCATTTGCCGAGCCAGTAATCCGAATACAAGACAACACCTAACCAGGCGGTCTAGCGGGAACTTCAAACGTTGGCAGGGTTCCGCTTTGCTCCCCAAATTTTAGCCAACGTTTTCAGTCCGCTAGCTAACCGCGGCGTTATATGCCATGAACAGAATCGACGCCATCACGAAGATTGAGGCCTCTTTGAAAAGTTGTGAACCTCAAGTTATTACTCCTAAAGGAACGAGCTATGAGGAGTATGTTAAACAGCTTTCGGAACAGTTGGTTGAATCTGTCATTGACCCAGTTTTAGTTGAAGTTACGTCGACAATAATCGAAGGTGGTGATTTTGAATCATATAAATCCGCGACCGTTTGGGGAATAGCTAAAATAGGCATTAATTGGTTGATAACAATTGAAGGTGAGTCGGAGTTTGCGCTTGCATTTGGTGTGAATCCTTTAGACTTGAAAATGCATGGTTGCTCTTCAAGCGATGCTTTAGCGGAATGGTGCAGCTAGGCATATAACAAGCTGTTGAATGGTGGACAAAATTCAGTTGGCTGATTTCGCTCCGCTCAAAATTATAGCCAACTAAATTTTGCTCATTAACAAGGCGTTATGAGTAAAAGCAAGAAATGAAATTCATCTATATTTTAATAGCTGTACTTGCCTCTTCTTCAGTTTCATCTGAAGAAATGCTCTGCATGTACCCGGACAGCGATACTCACGAACTTGAGCAGGCTAAGAACTGTGGCCCCATAAAGGATGGGCTACTAACTGTTGATTCTTCCCTCTTGAAAAAGATGATGTGGTCTAAATACGGGATGCAATGTATTTATATGAACTACCCAACAGATAAAGGGTGGTTCTATATCAACCAAAACGGCCTTGGCCGGGGTTCACCGTTCACCCATGATAACGACTGCAATTGGTTTCAATCTGGCTTAGCTGTTGGTGTCACAAATGGGCAGGTTGTCTATTTCAACCAAGTCATGGATGTTGTCAAAGCCACAGAGTATACGTGGGCTAGTAATTTCTACGAGGGTTACTCCAAGGTTTGTAAGGGGGAGTTAACAAAGGAATATGATAGCCATGGTGAGCATTATCAACTAAAGGGTGGGCAGTGTGGCTTCATTGATCGTGAGTTTAAAGTCGTTGTTCCGGTGGCATATCCGTATGAATCCACTCCGAAACCAACAAGCTCATAACAATCACAGGCAAGGGAAAAATTCTCCGCGCTTCGCGCTCCAAATTTTCCCCTGCTGTAAGCGTTAGTAGTTATGGAAATTTACCCTTTTATAGGTTTAGGTGAAATACGATTTGGTGATACGAGGTGCCAAACCAAGTCACGTTTTGGCTTGCCGGATGAAGTGAGCAACAGAGAAGGGGGTGATGGAGGGGCCTCTGAGATCTGGAGGTACAAAAATCTTGGTTTGGAACTTTACTTTGATCCTGATTCTGAATTTAAACTCTGGAGCATTTTAACCAGCTCTGAAAATGTGAGTTTCGAAGGTGTTAACCCCATAGGCTTGACTGATAGTGAGCTTAAGAAAGCTTTCCCTAACCTTAAGTTGAGTATTCACGACGGAAAATTTAAAGAGTACAGTTACCCTAATGCTGAAATTGTATTCTTCTTGAAAAACGATGTTGTTAAAAGAATCGATATCGATCCTGTCATTGAGGAATTTCCCAATAAATATTAATGTCGCAAGCAAGGCTACTAACAAGCGCAGGTTGCCGGACTGGTTTTACGCTGCGCTCCAAATCAGTCGCAACTACGGGCGTTACATGCAAAGGTGAATCATGGAAGCATTTACGATCTATCTCATTTTAGGCTGCATCCACGCTTTATTTGCATTTTATGTTTCGGCATTGGTAATTGAATGTCCATTTAGGCAAGCAGGTACTAAGTTTTTATTATTTTGTATAACAGTATTTATCCCATTTATTGGGCCAGCATTTGTAAAATACAACATAGGCTTTATACCCATAAAAAATTCTTCTGGCACTGGCAATGTAGGTTATGTTACTCATGCACCAGATTCAAACAGCGGCAGTTCAAGTGACAGTTTCGGTGACTCAGGCGGTGGCGGTGAGTAATTTGCATATAATAAGTCGCTCAAAGTGGACGCTAAACAGCTGGCTTGCGCTCATTCTTCGCTAAACTTAGCCAATTATTTGTGCGCCCGTTAGCGAGGCGTTACATCCCCACGAGCCCAAAGTAACTTCTGTCCCAAAATCACTCACCTCAGGGCTGATGGTCCTGAGGTGAAATTTTATCTGATGACTTGAAAGCCCTGGCTCTAAACCAGGAAAAGTTTGGCTATTTAAACTTTTTCGCACTGCGGGCCTGGGATTGCACTGTGTTAACCATATTGGATAAGGCGCGGTCTTTGGCGCGCTTTTGTGCAAGTGTGGCACTGTTGTGGGACTCTTCCCGCAGCAGTTTTTGATAGTTCTCCAATCGCCTTAACGACAACTCGCCGGTTTCGATGGCGGCTCTGACGGCGCAGCCAGGTTCACTCTCGTGCCTACAATCGGCAAAGCGGCATTGGCTTGCCAGGGCTTCAACATCGGCAAAGGTGGCTTTAATACCCTCTTTGGCGTCGCTGAGTTGCAGCTCGCGCATCCCCGGGGTGTCCATCAACAACCCACCTTCAGGCAGCCACTTAATGGCGCGGTAGGTGGTGGTGTGCCGCCCTTTACTGTCCTGCTCCCTAATACTGCCGGTGGCCATTTCAGTTGTACCTAGCAAGCCATTGACCAGAGTGGATTTACCTACACCGGATGAACCGAGAAAGGTAAGGGTTTTGCCTTTTTGGCAATACGGTTTCAAGGCTGCAACCTCATCATTGTCCAGGCCATTGACGCAGTGAACACTCAGCAGAGGGTCCAGCTTTTGCACCTGAGCGCGGATACTGTCAGCGTCTACACATAAGTCTCCTTTCGTGAGCACGATAACCGGCTCAACGCCCGCCTCTTTCGCCAGCGCCAGATAGCGCTCAATTCGGTTGAGACTGAAATCATCATTCAATGAGCTGACAATAAACACAGTATCAATATTGGCGGCAATTAACTGACGCTCACGCGCTGTTCCGGCCGCTTTGCGCTGAAATAGCGACTGCCGGTCCAGCACCCGAATCAAACGCTCTCCATTAAAGACAACCCAATCACCAACGCAAATAGCCTCCAGCTTTGGTGGCAGTTTGTAGCGTTGTACCTCGCCCCCCGCCAGCAAAACCACTTCTGATTTATGCTGCTCAACAACACGACCCAAAGCACAAGACTCCAACTCTTCCAATGAAAGCTGCTGCTGAAAAAACGGGCGCATGCCCAAATCAATTAAAGAAGGAAGTGCCATGGTGATTTCTCTGATCTGAATATGGCGCCCAGCATAAACTATGAAGCTGTAGACAGGTCAAGATCATGGTAATGCGGTTTAATTTCTGGACGACCGAATTTCCTGGAAAGCATGTTTTATTGCACTTGAGAAGTGCAGTTATTGCTCTTTGCAAGACATCCTGAATACAAGTCATACCCCATAGTCAGCAACACCGCCAGCACACGATAATACCAATTAAAATCAGTCAATTAACAACTAACGGCAGACCGTTAAATAATTGCTTTATTCGGACGATATTGTTCGTTGCATTCAAAATAAAATCAGAAATAACTATCTATTCTACCGGCGAGGTGTATAGTGGCCGCTTGCTCATCGAGCATAGTTACTATTGATGTATTTAGTTCAAGATTTTCTCAGTTTCAAACTGAATCAGTTTGTCATAATTATCCTGCGATGCCTTTTTCTTCATTTCCAATTTAGTAGCTTCACTTTTTATTTATTCGAGATACTTATGTCTGTTAAAACAACTGGTTCTGTAAAATGGTTTGATGAAACAAAGGGCTTTGGTTTTATTGCCCAGGACAATGGTGGCGCCGATGTGTTTGTACACTTCCGAGCCATTGCTGTAGACGGTTTCAAAACTCTGGCTGAAGGCCAGCGCGTTGAGTTCAACGTAGAGCAAGGCAACAAAGGCCTGCAAGCAGCTAACGTCACTCTGGCGTAACTGATTGAACTAAGGTGCCTGCAACCCCGCGAGTCAGGCACCTTAATAATGTGACGGTTTGCCACACTGCAACCCAACATCTGCACTCCAGATACCGCCTTTTGGCGTCACCACCCAGCGAAAACACTGGTTGTAAAGCTTCAAACACAACCCGTTCATCGCGAGTTATATCTGTGCCAATCAAGACATTGGCCGACATCTGTTTCTCAATGGGAAGGACTGTTAAGCGTCCTGATTTGACGAGATTAACACCCCGTGTTTCGACCTGACATTTCCACTTTGTGAGTCAGGCTGTATCAGCAACACCAAGTTGGCTATGACAAGCCAGGGATTGAATCATTCACCCCAGCCCAACACAGGGAAACTGTCATCAAATCAAGCAACGAATTGAACATAGCTTGATAGCACGCGAACAGAAAATAAGCTGGAGTTATAACAGGAGAGATCTATGCGTAAACCAACCCGTAAAGTCAGCAAAAAAGTACGTAAAGACAACTTTGATGAAAAATTCGAGCTGTTGGTTGGAGAGTATCACAAAGCCAAAGCTATCCTGGATACTCTCGCTGAAGATACCGTTGAGTACGACAAGCAGAAAAAGCAGTGTGACATGCTGTTTGCCAATGCCGAGCGCTTCTTCAATTCCCGTCAAAAATAACTTGCCGCCAGGACACAGCTAAAAAAACCTGCTTCGATGACATCCATGTCGTCTAGGCAGGTTGGAGTGAATCAAACGAAAAGTCGGGGTTAGAACAGATATTCCAGCTTCACCCAGGCATTGCGGCTGGGCTCGTTGACCTTGAAGGTCGGCACACTGCCGGGAATATCATTTCCTGCACCGCTACGGCTGATATGTTCGGCATAAGTGCGGTCAAACAGGTTCTCAACCCCAAAGCTCAGACGCAGATGCTCACCATGTTTCCAGCCGCCATTAAGGGCCACAGTGCCAAAGCCTGCGCTTTCACCCAAATCCTGTCCTGAGATATTGCCCTGTCCCACAGCGACCCTGTCCTGGTCGTCCACCACACGCCACAGCACACCAAAGGTCCAGTCACCAATGCTGTAATCCACCGTCAGGCGGCCTTCCAGCGGCGATACCTGGCCCAGCGCTTCATTGTCGGTATCATTTTCACCATGGGCGTATACCAGACTTAACTGGGTTTGCAGTGACTCGGTAATGCGCCACTCGGCACCCAGCTCACCGCCCCAGATGGTGGCGTCAATATTGCGGGATTTGCTGAAGCCATTGCGGTTATCAATCAGGATGTAATCTTTGATCTCGCCATAGTACAGGGCGCTGGAGAGCGTGACTGTCTCGACTTCATAAATCCAGCCGACATCCAGCTGAGTCGTCTTTTCCGGCTCCAGGTCAAATGCCTTTTGGCTGTTATCGTCGGCATTGGCTTTCATGATTTCCCAGTAATCAGGAATACGCTGGGCATGACCCACGCCCAGATAGTACTGGTTGCCACCAAATTCATGCTCGATACGGGCAAAGCCGGAGACCAAATCATCCCGACGCTCCCCCTGCTGAGCCACATGCAGCTCAGTATCCCAATGGTCATAGCGAATACCGGTTACCAGCATCACAGGCTCAAAGTCGTACTCAAACTCACCGAATACCCCAAACTGGGTGTAACTCATATTGTCTTTAAAGGGCTTGGCCAGCAGGTCATCCAGGCCGTTATCCATCGCCGGGTTAATGCTCCGGCCTTTATGTACAGAGTCCTGAAAATCTGCCCCGGAGACCATGGACAACTTGCCTATGCTCCACTCGGCCCAGATATGGCCCCCTTGAGTCCGGCGACGAACATTGGTGCCTGAGTTCACGCCCTGGTCAAACTGATCCATCACATGGTCATTTTCATTGTGGTAAGCCTGAAACTCCATGGACTGCAGATAGTCACCATTGAAGTCATGCTCTCCCATCAGGGTAAAGTTCTCGTTTTCGATAACACGGGCTTTATTGGCGCGATCTGCATATTCGGCTTCGCCATCAGACTTGCCATAGCTGAGCTCCAGCACAGAGTCATCACCTGGCGTCCAACCCAGTGCAAAGTCCATATTGCGTCTGTCATAGCTGGACTGGATCGGGTTGCCATCACCATCTTCATAGTGGTCACTGGAGGATTGATTAGCATCCAGCTCCAGATAGTGATTTTCGTCCCCGGCTGACAGCTCGACGATATAATCCAGGCGCTCAAAGCTGCCAGCCGTCACGCTGGCGCGGCCAGTGGCACTCTGGTCGACAAAACTCTGTCTGTCTTTTTCAAACAGCACAGTTCCTGCACTGCCCACAGGGCCGTGGCGCACTGTCTGCGGGCCTTTAATCACCTCAATGCTGTCGTAGGATTCAGGGTAGATATAAGCGGTAGGCGGGTCCATACGGCCACCACAGGTGCCATAGACATGTTGACCATCATTAACGATATTGATGCGTGAGCCGCCCAGCCCTCGCAGTGATGGGTCGCCGCCTGCACCACCTTTGCGACTGATGCTAAAGCCGGGAATCGTCTTTAGAAAACCTGCACCATCATAAGCGGGCAACGGCAGTCTTGGCTTTTTAGGATCTGTCACCACACTCAGTGGCTTACGCATCAGCTCACCGGTGACCACGATACGCTCATCACAGCCTTCAGCCTTGTCACAGGTTGGCGCTTCGTCTGCCATCACCTGCCCCAATCCCCCGCTCATCAGCAATGCCAGCAGCAATTTATTCCGTTTCATCCATTCTCACCTTGATTAATTCATGCAATTTTTTGCTTTGACTTCAGCCGACTCCCGGCTTGTTGCCCAGCATTCTGTTAATCCAAAGGTGAGATGACAAAAGATAAGTGCGCATCTGCGACAAGGTGTCGCACCCTGCCGCGACGGGGATCACAAGCGCACTGAATATTAACCCAAACTTAATTTTGGCCGGATTTCACATTGCCTATTTCAAACGAGTGTTCAATCTTGTGTTGTTACAAAACCATAACAATAAGCAGGAGATGCTATGTTCAACAAGAAACCTCACTGGTTGCTGCCAACCATGGTTGCTTCCGCGGTCGCATTAGGGATAAGCGGCTGCGGCTCGGACGACAATGAAACGACAGTCACAGAACCCACAGCACCGGTAACGCCACCGCCGACAACAGGGCCAACTTTCCCTGAAGGCGCCATCATGATTGAAGCGGGCGAGAACCTCACCACACGTATTCAGGAAGCGCTGATCAACGCCCAGAGCGGCGACGTGATCGTACTGCCAAAAGGTAACTTCAAAATTGAATCTACCCTGCTGTTTGACGGCGACGTGGATGGCGATGGTGTGTTTGCCAAAAACATCACCATCAAGGGTTACGGCATGGAAGAGACTGTGCTGGACTTCTCTGAGGCCAACTCAGGTGACGGTATCTTTGTTCAGAACGCAGTGAACATCATTATTGAAGATATGGCCGTTAATGAAGCCAAAGCCAACGGTATCAAGCTGAAAAACACCAACGGTATTATTCTGCGTAGAGTTGCGACCATCTGGGACGGCGTGCTGGACCAGGACAACGGTGCTTACGGTCTGTATCCGGTAGAGTGTGAAAACATTCTGATTGAGGACACCTATGTACGCGGCAGCGCCGACGCCGGTATCTATGTGGGTCAGTCTGAATATATTGTGGTACGCCGCAACATCGCCAAAGAGAACGTGGCCGGTATCGAAATTGAAAACTCCAAGTATGCCGATGTCTACGACAACGAGGCTTTCGGCAACACGGGTGGTATTCTGGTATTCGACCTGCCCATCAATAACGACAGATACGGCTCCAGCGTGCGGGTGTTCAACAACAAGGTGTACGACAATAACACCCATAACTTCGCTAATGCCTCTGCCAACCCTGCCGGGGTTCATATTGTACCGCCGGGAACAGGCGTCATTATTCTCTCTACCCGGGATGTGGAGATCTTCAACAATGAGATCACCAACCACGACACCCTGGGTATTACGATTTCCAGCTTCCACATTGCCGAGCCGGATGTCAGCACCTTTGTGGGTAACTACGCCATGCCGGGCCAGGCTATTGAAGATGGCTGGCGCGCCACGCCGCGCAATGTGTATATGCACAACAACACCATCACAAACTACGGCACCAAGCCCAATGGTTACCTCATTGAAGATCTGATCCAGGGCTATGTGCTGACCCGGGGCGCCATGCCCGGCATTCTGTATGATGGTATCGGTGAAATGCTGGCCAACTCAGGCGCAGCTCAACAACTGGGCCTGAGAGAAGTGCCCTTTGCCGAAGATGGCAGCGATAATATCTGTGCTCAGAACAATGGCGATGTCACTCTGGGACGCCTGATTGCCAACGGCAACGTTGCCATGAACCCATTCGACTTCCTGTATGAGGATGAGCAAAACGAACTGATGAACTGTGCTCAGCTGAGCTTGCCGGTTCACACAGTCACCTTCGGCGACGAGATCTTCGGCTGTGGTGTCGATGATGACACTGAAGGCTGTGACGGCGGCAATATTGTCGGCGGCGGTGGCAGCATAGGCGATGGTGAAGGTGGCCTGGTCGGAGACGGTGATCTGAGCCTGTGTGAAGTTTCTACCCAGGGCGTTAACTGGGAAGCTCTGACCGGTGCCAACTGCCCGGATTTATCTGACTACAATCTGTTTGCTGATGCCACCAACCCGGCCGGTGAAGCCAACTCCGGCGGTGTCCCTTATGATCTGAACACGCCACTGTTTACCGACTATGCGACCAAGTATCGCTATGTGTTTGTACCTGAAGGCGAGAAAGCCAGCTACCACGCGACAGAGTCATTCGACTTCCCAGTGGGCACTGTGATCTCCAAAACCTTCGCACTGCCAGCAGATACCGCCAATCGCGGTCTGGAAAATGAAGATCTGATTGAAACCCGACTGCTTATCCGCCGTGAAACAGGTTGGACTGCACTGCCCTATGTGTGGACAGCAGACAAGTCAGACGCAGTGCTGGCGAAAGCAGGTTCGATTCAGGGTAAAACAGTGAATCATAAAGGAACCGAACTGACCTTCGACTATGTGGTGCCCAGCATCAACCAGTGTAAGCAGTGTCACCAGTTCAAGGCCGATGACGACAGCAATGCGGTATTTATGCCGATAGGTCCAAAAGCCCGTCATCTGAACAAGAGCTACACCTACTCTGATGGCGCCATGAATCAGCTGAGCAAATGGACTGAGCACGGTATTTTGCAAGGTCTGCCGGATCTGTCTGAAGTCGATGCACAGCCTATCTATGACGATGCCAATGTGTCGGATATTCCCTCCATGACGGACGAGCAGTTGATGCAAGCCGCCAAGGGCTATCTGGATATCAACTGTGCCCACTGTCACCGTCCGGAAGGTAACGCCTCCAACACTGGCCTGAAGCTGGAGTACTGGCGTCCGTATCACGAGGATGGCGGCTTCTCTCACGGAACCTGTAAGTCACCTATCGCTTATGGTGGCGGCAACCTGGGCTTCGATGTCGTGCCCGGCAGCCCGGATGAGTCCATCACTCATTTCCGTATGGTCTCTACTGAGCCGGGTGACCGTATGCCTGAAATTGGCCGCAGCCTGTCACACGACGAAGGTGTAGCGTTGATCCGCGAATGGATTAAGCGCCTGCCGGCAGCCAGCTGCTCCAACTAAGGGGGCTCCCTTCCCCAAAGAGACAAAAGGGTCGGCTATCGCCGACCCTTTCTATTTCGATTCCATGTTGGAGAGTTCATATGAACAAGGAAAGTATCCTGACAGCAGCCGCATTGCTGTTGCTCAGCGCCTGTGGCGGCGGTGGAGACGATAATGCTTCAGCCAATGAAACACCTGCGCCAACGCCCCCTCCAGTGCCTCCCGCGCCCCCTCCGGCCTCAAGCTCACCCTGTGATAGCGGTGATGGCGGGGTAAACTGGACGGCACTGGCAGAGGCGGACTGTGAAGACCTGTCCCAATATGGCCTGTTTCGCAACGAGCAGGACCCCAGCAGTGATGCCCACGCCCCGGGTTTTGCCTACCAATTGGCTACAGAGCTTTTCAGCAACTATGCCAGTAAGTACCGATTTATCTTTCTGCCGGAAGGCAGCAGTATCAGTTACCGGGATCAGGAGACGCTCAGTTTCCCCACTGGTACTGTGCTGGTCAAAACCTTCGCACTGCCTGCCGATACTCAGGTGCAGGAGCCAGAAAATGAGACCCTGATTGAAACCCGGCTGCTGATTAAGAGAGCAAGCGGCTGGACCAGCCTGCCCTATCGCTGGCAGGACGGCAAAGCGACACTGGCCGTGGCTGGTGGCAGCGTATCCCATACACTGAACCGTCAGGGAGAGTCACTGACCTTTGACTATGCCATCCCCAGTCGGGCCGAGTGCAAGGTCTGTCACCAACAAACCAATGAAGCAGGTACCAGCATAATCGCTCCCATTGGCGTGCAACCCTGGCTGCTGAATACCAACAATGAAAGTGGTCAAAATCAGCTGGCGCAGTGGCAATCCAGTGGCCTGATAACAGGCTTGCCCGAACTGGCAGATATCTCAAGCAGTGGTGCCATCGCAGATACTTCTGCCCCTTTGCAGGAAAGGGCAAAAGGCTATCTGGCCGTCAATTGTGCCCATTGTCACAGTGATACCGGCTACGCCAGTGTATCTGGCTTGAGGTTGGGCTTTTTTGTGGACCATACCAGCTTCAAATATGGTATCTGCAAGCAGCCTCCGGGTTGGGACGGCGGCGCAAGAGGACTGGACTATGACATAGTGCCGGGAAATGCTGAGCACTCCATTGTGGTTTACCGTCAGCAGCTGAATGAACCCAAAGACAGAATGCCGCCTCTGGGACGGGCTATCAGCCATACTGAAGGGGTCGAACTGGTCAGTGAGTGGATAGACTCGCTTCCCCCTTCTCTGGGGAGCTGCAATTAAGCCTGACAAAGTGACCGGGAGCGTGCCCGGTCCAATGTTTGAAACTCTGGCGGAAGTGGCTGACATCCACATAACCCAGAGTTTCAGCAATTTCAGTGATACTCAATTCACCCTTGAGCAATCTGGCGATAGCCGCCTGGGCTCTTACCATATCAATCAGTGACTGATAGCCGGTATCCATAGATGACAACTTACGGCGCAAACTGCGGTCACTCATATTCAAACTGGCAGCCAGGGATTCAAGTTTGGGGATCTGCGGGAACTCGCTGCGGATCTCTTCCAGAACCAGGTCAATAAGTGACGGCTCTAACGGGGGAGGCATCTGACCGGCGGCATCGCTGAAATCATACACCACCGGCAAGCTGAGATACTCAGCGCTCACCCGCCACTCACAATAGGGCTGAGCGAACGTCAGCTCTGCTGTCGTCAGGGATTTAATATAATGGGCGGCAAACCCGGCACGCTGAAAAGCCAGCTGTGTATATTCTATCTGAACTCCGGTCAGCTCCCGGGCCAGAGTCAACAACACACCAATACTGTGCAGGAACACATTGTGATAGCGCTCGACTTGCTGTTTACCCGTGTTCATCCAGCGCATCACCAGCTCATTCCCCTCCTGCATCACCAGAGTGTCAGACAAGCTGCCTACCAGACGTGGCAACTGCATGACCACGTCGAGGCAGTCTCCCAGAGTTTTGCAGCTGGCAAAGTGTGGTAACAGGATATCAAGCTCAGACAATTGATACCCGGCACCAATTCTGGCGCCGACTTCAGGGTCATGGGCCAACTCAAATACAAAGTTGAGAGCGTAATCTACCTGCCAGACCGCCACAAACTGGCTGTGAATGACAGTGTTTTCATCCAACCCAACCTCTTTGAGCAAAGTGTTGGCCCTGGCAGGACCAAAATGCTCAGCCACGAACCCAAGAATATTTCTCAGCTCAAACGCGGGATATCCCTGATCCCCTATCATTCTATTGGCCTGATAAGCCGCCGAATCCATCCCTTTCCCCCTGAGGCTGTGTTGCCCGATCACCGAATGTGACGCAGTTAACAGTTTTACCCTATTGGCACCGGAATGAAAAGCCTGACTCAGGGATTACAAAAACAAAAAAGCCTGCAAAAGCAGGCTTTTAAACTCAGTATTGTCAGCAGTAGATCAACCCAGGTTTTGGTTTTTCTCAGCCACTTTGTTCATCAAAGAACCCACCATGGCACTGGCTCCATGGGCCAGCTTGTCAGACAGTTTCTTCTTCTGGCGATAGCTGATTTTAATGACCTCAGCATCCTGACAATGCTTCAGAATAATATCGTCACTGGTGGCAATCTCATCCACCAGGCCAAACTCAACAGCCTGCTGACCATACCAGTGTTCACCGGTGGCGACTTTCGCTAAATCCAGCTCCGGGCGGTACTTGCCAACAAAGGACTTAAACAGGGTATGGGTCTCTTCCAGCTCTTCCCGGAACTTCTCGCGACCGGCATCGGTATTCTCACCAAAAACCGTCAGCGTGCGTTTGAAATCACCGGCAGTGTGCTGTTCATAATCGATATCATGCTTCTTAAGCAGCTTGTGGAAGTTAGGCAGCTGAGCAATTACACCGATAGAGCCCACAATAGCAAAGGGAGCCGCCACAATTTTGTTAGCTACACAGGCCATCATATAGCCGCCGCTGGCAGCGACTTTATCGACACATACTGTCAATGGGATTTCAGATTGGCGCAGACGATCCAGCTGACTGGCTGCCAGACCATAACCGTGCACCATACCACCGCCACTTTCTACATTAACCAATACCTGGTCACGGCTTTTATCAGCGATGGTCAGCACAGCGTTAATCTCTTCACGCAGACTGGCGACTTCAGAGGCATCAATACTGCCTTTAAAGTCGATAACGAAAACCCGGGCCTTCTCTTCCTGCTCGCCCTTTTCTGCCGCTTTCTCTTCCGCTTTTTCCTGTGCCTTCAAGGCCTTTTCATAGGCCTTGAACTCTTTCTTATTCAGCAGTTCATGCTTGAGATAGTGAGTCAGATCCTTCAGCTCTTCAGTCAGGTTGGTTATCACCAACTCTCCTTTTTCGCTTTTCTGTCTGACCGCAGTGCCCAGTATCACCAGCACTACAGCCAGAATTGCCGCCACCAGTGTCACGGCCTTGGCCAAAAACAGGCCATATTCATATAGAAATTCCAACGTCAGCTCCATTCAGGTTTGCCGTCCCCCGCTTTGTCGCATCACGCAGCAGGCCGACATAAGGTGCAGTATTCTATCAGAAGTGATAAGGCACAAAAAACCCGGCATATGCCGGGTTTTCGTTTCAAAATGCTTATTTAGTCACCACAGGACTTAAGCACAGAGTCATCATTCACCAAAATGGTGGCCTGACCCAGACCTGCAGACCTGGCAAAGCTGCTCACCTGGAACTGCATTTCAGCAGTTGCAGCCAGTGCACTGCCATCGGTTACGCCATCAATCTCACTTGGGTCAACAACTGAGCTGTGATGACCTTTGGCAAAGCGAACAGCACCTGAGCCTTGAGTCGTGCTATCCACACAATCCAGGCCAATGGCACGGATAAGTGGCTCGGTACCTGATACCGGGAAGCCCTCTACTGCATTAGGCAGAACCTGGTCCGGCAGGTTGCCCGCGCCATCACCAGTCACCTCAATCAGATGAACCGGCGTATTCGTTGCCGCCAGCATACCACCATGGTTGACCGGATCAGCACTGTCTACTGCAGTTTGTACGGCCAGCGCAAAGGCAGGAATAAAGCCTTCATATACAGCCTGTACCAAAGCAGCGTACTCAGGCGTGCCTGGCTCAAAACCGCTGGTGTTGGCTTCGTCTACCAGAGCCTGGAAATCTTCTGTTGCCACAATAGTGTCAAACAGAACAGGACCAAAGGTTGCACTGCCAGCGAAGGAGCCTGCCAGGCCGCCACTTGGGGCAACTAACGAGCTGGCATTGATGCCATACGGGTTTGGAACCACGGCCTCACCGGTAGCCGGGTTCACCATGCCGGTGTTGGCATAGGTAGAGAAGTTGGTGCCTACAATACCGCCCAGACTCAGGCCCTGAACACTGATTTTGCTCACATCAAATATCTGTGGCTGTTGCAGTGCGGCCAATTGCTGAGCAAGACCAGACAGCACCAGACGAACACCCAGGTGGTCTGCGACTGCCTGACGGAAGTTGTCACGAACACTCAGTGTCGACGCGATATTAACGAATACCAGCGGATTGCCTGCAGCGAACGCATTTGGCTGACCAATGACTGCGCCGAAAGCTGGATCAGTTGCAGAAACCTCATAAACACCGTCGTTATTCGCATCATAGCTACGGCCGCCATGCAGCGGCATGTCGATAGCGATTACCGCAATACCCTGCGCCGCATAGGCTCCGGTATAAGCCAGCGCCATCTCTTTACCGCCGCCAAGGCCATGCATGGCCATCACAGCAGGCCAACCAGCAGTTGGGGCTTCAAATGGCAGTCCCTGAGCCTGCAGGAACCCAGCCAGCTTGGCGCCGTTGGGAATCGCCATCATGACATCAACGGTTTCATAACCTTTGATTTTAGGAATTGGGTTGAACTTGGTCAGGTGCTTGGTGGCATCGACCGGAGTACCATCATCCAGTAACCAGGTTTTACCCGCCAACAAAGCAGGATTAGCCAGTGCCGCCTGAGGATCTACACCTTGAGCAATCGCTTGCTCACCAAACTTGGCCTGACTCAGGGTACCTGCCTGAAGCGCCAGCAACACGCCTACAGGGCTGTCACCCTGGGCCATCCAGCGACCGTTAATCAGCGGCTCACCGGCGTCTGAAAGACAGGCAGTGGACGAGCAATCACCGTAAATAGGCAGTTTAATCTGAGCGGCATACATATCAGCGATATCCGCCATCGCATAGGTAGCACCTGCTTCAGGCGTCAAACCAGCAGCGACTGCAGCGCTGTAGCCCAGAGGCGTTGGTGGCGTAACCAGCTGAGGCTGATAAGGATTCCCATCAGTTGGGTCTGCCATCAGGAGTTTCACTGTCTCATAGACATTCGGGATAGACTGAGTGGTAAACAGGCCTGAATAGATAACGGATTCAGGATCCACACCATGGGCAGCGGCAATCCCTTTTTCATAGCTGTTCACCAGCCCCTGCAGGAACAACTGATCAGGCGTTTCCAAAGGCAGGGTATCGATATCTTCTTCCAAAGAGCGATAGGTAGGTGAAGCAGTAAAGCTGCGTCCTTCAGAATCTTTGACCACATCAGTTAAAGCATAGATATAAGACTGGTTGAACTTGAGCGGCTTAAGCGGCACCACGACGATTGAGTTACCGGAAGCCTGGGTGACAAAGTCGACACCAAATTGCAGCTCATCCCCCACTTTACAGGCAGATACAGAAAGTGCATCGGCACACTCAGGGTCGCTGGATAATGCTCCACCAACAGTCGCCTCGAATACGCGCACGGCTCCGGGCTGTGCGGCTGACGCGGCATCTACAGTCAGCTTGGTACCATCCTGAGCTGTGGCAGGCGCCAAATCGATAGAAATCGGAGAAGTCGTAGACCATCCATCCAGGGCCCCCAGGGCGATTTCAGGATTAAGGTAATCACCGGACTCTTCGCCCGGAATAGCCAAGGTACCGTCCAGGGTACCGTTGAACAGAAGATCGTTGGGAATTGGGACGGCGCCATTGGCCGGATCAAATATCATCTGAGACTCGGGGATCAGCGGCGTTGTCTCTGCTTTGATATCGTTATAAGTATCTCCGCCACATCCTGTGAGCCCCAGTGCAGAAGCTATTGCTACACCCAGAAAGAGTCTTTTCATCGTTTTACCCCAAATCTTGTTGTAATAATTTTGTTTTCCCCAAGAAATTGGTCACAATAGGCAGCCAATATGACCAACAGAGCTGATTTTCAGCCCTGAGCTAACCACAAAGTTAACGTAAAAATATAGAGTTAGCCACATTTTTGTTACATTCAAACCGGTTCAACCGGGTTGATAATCAGTCATTTGTTTAAAACATGTGTTAAGCCCCTATGGAGAGCGCCGTTTTGGGTGCTTTACCGATTAAAAGGAAGTCGTAATCTATGTCTGAATATCAAGTAGCTGCAGATGCATTGAAGGGAAAAACCATCCTGGTCACGGGCGCCGGTGATGGTATTGGAAAAGCTGCAGCCATGGCTTATGCCGCGCACGGTGCAACCGTTATCCTGCTGGGCAGAACAGTCAAGAAACTGGAAGCGGTATACGACGCTATTGTGGAAGCTGGTTATCCCCAGCCAGCCATAGTGCCATTGGATATGAAGGGCGCTACCGAGCAAAACTATAAAGATATGGCAGAGACCATTGCCGAGCAGTTTGGCCACCTTGATGGCTTGCTGCACAACGCCAGTCTGCTGGGCGTACTTGGCCCATTCGAGCACACTGACTTTGGTAGCTTCAATGATGTTATGCAGGTCAATGTCACCGCTCAGGCCATGATGACCAAGGCCCTGCTGCCAGTGCTGCGTCAGGCACCAAAAGCCTCTATCGTTTTCACCTCTTCTGGCGTCGGCCGCAAAGGTCGGGCTTACTGGAATGCTTATGCCATTTCCAAATTCGCCACAGAAGGCATGATGCAGGTACTGGCCCACGAATGTGAAGGCAGTCAGGTCAGGGTTAACAGTATCAACCCGGGCGCCACCCGCACCGGGATGCGTGCCAACGCCTACCCGGCTGAAAATCCAATGGACCTGAAAACGCCGGAAGAGATCCTGCCAGTCTACCTGTATCTGATGAGCGACGACTCAAGCGCAGAGAACGGCGGTCAGTTCAGCGCCCAGTAACCGCCTGTTCAGTCCAGATAGCATTAAGTATCAAAGAGTCCGCCTATGAGCGGACTTTTTTATAGCTGTCGCTAAAAGAAACACTGACCGCAACCCGGAATATCGTTACAATAGCCGCCTTGAAATTGATAGACAGGTGTTACATGCGAATTTGCGGTGTTGAATTAAAAGGCGGTGAAGCCGTTATTTGTTTGCTGAGTCAGGATGGCGATACCTTTAATATCCCTGATTGCCGTAAGCAATCATTCCAGGTATCCCACGCTGAAACCACCGAATCCATGGTGGACTTTCACTTCGCGTTCAAAAAACTGGTGGAAGATTACAAGGTCGATGAGATTGCTTTGATTGCCCGTGAGCAGAAAGGCAAGTTTGCCGGCAGTGCTGTCAGCTTCAAGCTGGAAGCCGCGATCCAGCTGTGTGATCTGCCTGTGACCCTGATTGCGCCTCACGACGTCAAGGCTCAGTTAAAGCGTAATCCTCCTCAGGTAGATTTTGTTGGTCTTGAACTGAAGAAGTTCCAACAGCCTGCTTTTGAAGTGGCCTATGCCCTGCAGATGAAGAAAGTCTTTGGCAAGGACTGAGTGTCCGCCAGGATTTAACAGCCCGCCCTTCTGTTAAACACAGAGCGCGGGCTTTTATTTATCCCCTATTCACCTCTGCTTTAGGTTTTAACATGCAATACCTCGCTGGATACCCTCAGGAAGTACAGGATAAAGTCGCCGCCCTGCTGGCTGCAGGCAAACTGGGCACAGTGCTGGATAAACGCTACCCTCAGGCCAATCAGCAGCTTAAAAATGACAGGGGTCTGTATCAATGCGCCATGGAGCTGAAACAAAGGTATCTTAAAAAGTCCTCTCCCCTTTCCAAGGTAGTGTTTGACGACAAGATCAGCCTGAAACACCAGGCTCTGGGGCTGCACACCTACGCCAGCCGTATTCAGGGCAGCAAACTCAAAGCCAAAAATGAAATCCGGATTGCCTCCAAACTCAAGCAGCTGCCTGAGCCGCTGGTGCGTATGGTACTGGTTCATGAACTGGCGCATTTGAAAGAGAAAGAGCACAACAAAGCCTTTTATCAACTGTGCCAACACATGGAACCGGACTACTTTCAGCTGGAGTTTGACCTCCGCCTCTATCTGACGCTGCTCGAAAATCAGGCTTAAGTCATGATATGAGAGCGGCAGCCACCAAAATATATTGACTGATAATAATTTTTATTTAGACTTCAGCTTAGCGTTTCAGACAGTTCTCTGAATCAGCTGTCATCAGTAGCTCCGTTTTGGTGGTGTGGTATGTCAAAAAGCAAAGCTTCATCAGTCAAGAAGTCTGTCGGCAAATCGCTGAAGAAAGCCTGTAAAAAACAGGCTAAAAAATGGTTTAAGCAGCAACTCAAACAAGCCCCGGCAAAAACCAAGTCACTGAAAAAGTCACTTAAGCGCAACCGTAAGCTGTTGATATCCAGTCTCAAAAGCTCTGTATTGAAAGAACTGCTGACCGGCAAGGTGAGCAATAAGAAAAAACTGAAAACACGGCTTAAGTCGCTGGCCAATGAGTATGCAGCTAATGATTATCAGGTGCTGGCGCCGGTCACTCATATACACCCGGCTCCACAACAACCCAGCATGCATTTCGCCATGAAACCCTTTAAACGCAAGCCCTGCAGCGGTTGCCCGGCACTTAAGGGCAGCTTGTGTAAATGCGCATTGAAAGTGGAAGCACGTCAGTTAAGACAACAAAAAGCCGGCTAAGCCAAAGGCAATTAATTCCATTTAAAACAAAAAAGAGCACTGCAAGTGCTCTTTTAAACTATAAAAGCGGTCGACCACGAAGCGCTCACTTCGTTCTCTGCACTGAGGACACGAAGATAAGGCTTTTCTTCACTCACTTCGTGTTCTTCGCGGCGTCATTCTCTTAGACCAACCCCATCTGCATCTTGTAGCTGTACACTCTGGCAGCGAAGGTATCCATTTCTGCTTTGGTTAAGCTCTGTGCCATAGGAATTTTGGCAGTCATGGCATTCACCGGACGACCATTGATCATAAACTCATAGTGCAGGTGTGGGCCGGTTGTTCTGCCGGTATTGCCCGACAAGCCGATCAACTGACCCCGACTCACCTTTTGCCCCTTCTTCACCAGTGTTTTGGACAGGTGCAAATAGCGGGTACGGTACTTACTGCCGTGATCAATCACGATATATTTGCCCGCATATCTGTGGTTGGTTACCAGACTGACCACACCGTCGCCCGGAGACAGCACTTTGGTGCCTGTGGAGACGGCAAAGTCAGTGCCGTTATGGGGTGAAATCCGGCCGGTCACCGGGTGCTTGCGGGTAGGGTTGAAGCTGGAGCTGATACGGTATTTACGCTCCAGAGGATAACGTTGGAATGCCCGGGCGAGACTGTGGCCCTGCTCATCATAAAATTGACCATCATCTGCCATAAATGCGTTGATTTGGCGGCTGCCATTGCCAATCTGCACCGCCAGCACCCTGGTGTTACCTGTCGGGTCGGCGTCTACAAATTGATCACTCAACAGCACATTAAAGGTATCACCGGCGCGCAACTCCCTGGCAAAGTTCAATTTGTCCTGCAGCAGCTCTTCAACCCGCTGAATTTCAGCGGCAGTTAAGCCTTTTCGCTGGGCAGAAACATAGAAAGAGCCCTGGATATCACCACTGATCTCACGATTACGCCAGTACCCCTCGTGAATGATTTCTCTGTGACGGTAACTGCCGTCAGACTCAACAATAAATTCCACCTGGCGTGCCGGACTGAAGTAAAGCTCCATTCTGGTGAGCTGCTTGTGATCATCCAGATAAAACTCAAGCTTGTTGCCGGGCTGGAGAGTATCCAGTGCCAGAATATTCAAATCCGCTTCCAACACCCGGTACATGGTTTGCTGATCCACACCCGCGCGCTGAAACAGAGAACTCAGGGTGTCCCCTTTTTCCACTACAAACTCAAAATCTGGTTTACCACTGATGGCCTCAATAAGCCTGGCGGTATCTCCTGCAACCGAATTAAGCTCAAGCGGCACAGCAACAGGCGGATTGACCTTATCCTGCTGGCCTGGCCACAGGAGTGCCGCCCCAACGAGCAGACCGGATGCCAGCACCAACTTTTTCTGAACAGAGTTCAAACGGACTGAAGACATGATCCGGCTTATATCTTTACGCTTTTGCAATTCGTTTCTCACCACTAACCAAAGGAGTTATCAAATCCCTGAAAAAAACGGGCAACAGCCCGTTTTATAGCAAAATTATTCCATTCGACAAAAGGAAACTCCAAGGGTTCCCTCTACCGACCGACCTGAGTCACATTTATGTAACCTCAGACCAGGCTCTCCTCGACAGCAGTGACCTTGAAACGGGGATCCAGTTGGCTGTATCCCAGCCCTGTCATTTTACGCACCTTAATCTGTACCGGAATACGTTCCTTCATCGCCTCGACGTGGCTAATCACACCTATCATCTTGCCGGAAGCATTAAGGTTATCCAGAGCATCCAGTGCCATATCCAGAGTATCGGCATCAAGAGTACCAAAGCCTTCATCAAGGAAGAGTGAGTCGATACTGGTCTTGTGGCTCACCAGATCCGACAGTGCCAGCGCCAGTGCCAGACTCACCAAAAAGCTCTCCCCCCCGGACAGGGTTCTGGTATCTCTGGACGCATCCCCTTGCCAGGTATCCAGTACCTCAAGTTCAAGAACACCTGCAGACTTACGCTTGAGTTCATAACGACCGTGAAGCCTTGTCAATTGGCGGTTGGCCAGCGCCACCAGATGATCCAGCGTCAGGCCCTGGGCAAATACCCTGAACTTCTTACCATCCCGGGCGCCGATAAGGCCATTGAGCGCATCCCAGTCTTCATACTCGGCTGTGGCGGCTTCAATTTGCGTAAACAACTGCTGCTGCCCTTCCCGTCTGCGGCCATCTTCAGCGATGATCGCTTTAACCTCACCAAGGCGCATACGTCCCTCATCCCTGCTGGATTTTGCCTCTGTCAGCTTTTGGCTCAGCTCTGCCAGATATTCCTGTTCAGTTCGCTGTTCGCTGTCAAGATAGCCTTGCTGCTCACCTTTCTGCAGTAGTTGCTGCAGCTGCTCCTGCACCACCCGGGTTTCGGTTTGCGCCGTTTCAACAGAAGTTTCAATCTGCTTGCGCAGCGCAATCAAACGGTCTGTTTCGATGTCATCCAGCAGCGCTGCGGTAAAGTCAGCTTCATCGGCAAATTCACTGTCAGCCAGTTTCTGCTGCCAGTTGTGACTAAGCTCGGCCTGCTCGGCTTCCAGTTGCTGGATATTACCGCTCAATGTTTGCTGCTGCCCCTGAGTGCTGGCCAGGTTGCGACTCAACTCATCAGCAGCGTTTTTGGCAGAATCCAGCTCAGCAGTGGCTGTGTCCACAAGCAACTGTTTACCGCCAATCAGTTCGCTTTGAGTTTGCTCTCCGGCCAGGCCAAGACGTTCATCCCGGTTGGCCTGAATCTCAGCGCCGACTTTTGCAAGTGCCGCAACCTTTTGCGCCGCACTCTCCTCAAGCTGCGCGGCCTGCTTTTCAAGCTGTGGCAATGCGCGCTCTTCAGCCAGCAGCTGCTTTTCGTTTTCAACAAGCTCTGCCGTCACCCGCTTCCAATTGGCCTGTTCGGCGGTGAGTTTATCGGCCCAGGCGGTTATTTCCGCCGCAGCCGGTAAGCTGAGTCCTACTGAGGACAATGTGTTGCTGAGCGCATCACTTTGCTGCTGGTTTTGATTAGACAGCTGAGATGCCCGGGCATCCAGCTCAGCAATTCCCTGCTGCACAAACTCCTGTTCACTCAGCAGTTGCGCCCTGTTGTGCTCGACTTCGCGCAGTGACGTTTGCAGGCGCACCAGCTCCTGCTGCCTTTGTTGCCACTGAGCTTGCGCCTGTCTGAATTCAGACAGGCGTTCATTAAGGCTGGCAAGCTGAGTGTCTGACTCACAGAGCGCCGCCTCCACCAGCTCAGGCCTGTCCAGCTGATACTCACAGTTATCACCCAGCGCAATAAGCTGCTGCTTCAACTGTTCAAAGTCGGAAACAGCTTGCTGCATCTCTTTCTGGATATCGTTACGACGCTCCAGTGAGGTCTGATCCTGCAGTTGACGCTGCTCTATCATCCTGGCCAGCGCCTTGCCCTGAACCATGATCTCGTTGACCTGTTGCTGCAGTTGCTGCCTGCGCAGGTCAGTCTCATTCACATCCAGCGCCTGATAGTCATCCACCAAAGGATGCTGGGTTGAGCCACATAGAGGGCAGGCCTGATCCAATTCCAGTGACGCCCGCAACTGACTGAGGTTGGCAATTTTTTGTTCCTGCTCAATCAGTTTGTTCACATCCTCAAGATGGGCGGATTGCTGTTTAAAGTCCTGCCTCAGCTGTTCACGCTCTCGCTGCCAACGAGCGACTTCAGCCGCAGATCCCGTCAGGGTTTGCTGCAGCCGGTCATCCTCAGCCAGCAACTGGCGGTAATCTTTGATCGGCGCCTGCATTTTAATGAGCAAAGGTTGGCGCTGCTGCAGTCTGCCAAGCTCACGGGTCAGCCCAGCTTCATCAAATTCCCCGAGAGCACGGCTCATGACATCAGTCAGTGGAACACTTGCCTGATTGGCCGACGTCAGGGTCAACTCAGCCTGTTGCTGCTGCCGCTGTAATTCATTGAATCTTTCCGGCAAGGTTTGCAATGCGTTTTGTCTGTCAGCCAGTTGACGGTTCAACTGCTCCAACTCTTTGCCTGTACCTGCCAACTGCTGCAGCTGATGCTGCCAGCCGCTGATATTGGCTTCAATCAAGTCGCCATGGGGATAGGCATCCAGCTGCGCCCGCAACTGCTGCGCAGACGTTTTTAAATTGGTAATCCCCTGCTGTTTGTCTGTCAGCTCAGTCTTGGCAGCTTGCAGTAACTCTTGTTCATGACTCTGACTCTGGCTCAACTCCTGCTGACGCTCAGCCAGATTTCTGAACTGCTCATCCAGAGGCGCCAACTTGTCATCCACAAGGGTGCGCATTTGCTGTAACACCGCTTTAGCGTCGGTCTGCCTGGTCTGGGCACCTGAGATAACTTCCTGCTGACGCAGCAGTTCAGCCTGCAACTGCTGGCCCTGTTCCTGCAGCTGAAGATGTTGAGCTTTATCCTGCTCCAACCGCTGAGTTAACTGGCAAAGTGGTTGGAAATAGCCATTGAGCCTGGCTGCCGGCTCTGCCCGCGCCAGTTTATCCAGCTCAGGTTTATTCTGCTCGCGCGCTGCCTGTGCCTTGCTGAGCGCCTGCTCAAGGTTGGCTGCCCGCTCATGAAGCTGGATCAGCTGCTGCAACCAATTGTGGCAATCCTGAGCCTGCTGCACCTTGTGCTCAAGCTCAGTCAATTCCTGCTCTATGGCCAGTTGCTGCTCAGTCAGTGTTTGCAACTCCTGCTCAGACTTAAGCTCAACTCCTTCGGCCCGGGCTTTCAGATTGGTCAGATGCTGCTTGCTCAGGCTGAACTTTTCATAGACCTGCTCGGAAATCAGACCGTAAATCTCGGTGCCGGTAAGCTCTTCCAGCAGATCTGCCCTGTCTCCGGCATCTGCGTTCAGGAAAGCAGCAAACTGCCCCTGGGACAGCATCATGGATTTGGTGAAGCGGGCAAAGTTAAGGCCTGTGATGCCATCCACCAGCTCATTTTTGCGCTTCACCTGAGACGCCAGGATCTCATCACCGTCATCGGTCAGCTTCGCCAGCTCGACCTGAGCATCCTGCAGATTACCATCCACCTTGCCCCGGCTTCGTCTCTGGCTCCAGAATGCCCGGTATCCAACACCTTTGACTTCAAACTCAACTTCAGCCAGTGACTCGGCAGTTCCCCGGGTCATCAGCTCATTTGAGCTTTTGGAGATAGTCGATAATCGCGGGGTCTGGTGATACAGCGCCAGACAAATGGCATCCAGAATTGTGGTCTTGCCCGCCCCCGTGGGACCGGTAATGGCAAACAGGCCGGTATCGCGAAATGGCTGCCGGGTAAAATCAATCTTCCACTCACCTTTGAGCGAATTGATATTCTTAAATCTGAGGCTCAGGATTTTCACGCATTCAGCTCCTTACTCTCACCCGCTTCCTCATGGGTGACGGCTTCTACCACCTGACGATACATCTGCTTCATACGCTCCAATCTTGCCTGTTCCGCCTGGGTATCAAAGTGCTCCAGTGTCAACCTGCGCTCAAATACCTCATCAACACTGAGTTCGCTCAGGGTTTCCTGCTCACCGGCCTCTAAAGAGGCCTGACGTTGACGTACCCGCTTGAGCTGCAACACTTCCAGCGGCTTACCTTCCACCATTTTTTGCACTCTGGCCTGTAGATCAGACAGGTACTCCTGAGTCTGTACTTCCACCGAAAGCCATACACTGCCCTCGCCCGGCAGTGTGATTGCCTCTATCTGACCGGCAATCTCTTCCAGGTCTCCCTTGATCACCTGCATGGGTTGAAACAAGGGAACCTCCAGCTCTGTCACAGAGGACAAGCCGCTATCGAACTCCGCCATCAACACCAGCTTGCGGCTGCCGAGCTCGTCGAAACTCAAACAGATGGGAGAACCTGAGTAGCGAATATGCTCACTCCTGGCGACCTTTTGCGGCCTGTGAATATGACCCAGAGCGATATAATCCGCCTTGGGGAAAGCATTGGCATTGAAGGCATCCAGGGTACCGATATAGATATCCCGTACCGACTCACTGCTGCTGGCACCGACTGTGGTCAGGTGGCCGGTCAGGAGCACAGGTAGTGGATGGTCAGTTGCCTGTTTGGCAGCCTCAAAAATCGCTTCATAGTGAGCCTTAATCGCTTCACCCAGTTTGAGTTGCTTCTGACTGCCATCCTCACCGGCTTCACTGGTGATAAGGTCTCTGGGTCTGAGAAATGGCACTGCCCCCAGTACTCCCGCCGCATGTCCCTGTCTGTCATTAATCACAAACACCTGCTGCTCAATCTCAGCCAGAGCGCCGGGAATAACCTGAGTGCCCAGACAAGCCAGCAGCTCCCGGGATTCACTCAACATGGCCACAGAGTCATGATTACCGCCCAGAATAAACAACTGGCAGCCGCTGGCCTGCATCTGCACCACAAACTGGTTATACAGGGTTCGGGCATAGCTTGGTGGCGAGCTGGTATCGAAAATGTCACCGGCCACAATCAGAGCATCAATTTGATGCAGCTGGATCTGCTCAAGTAACCAGTCAAGGAAAGCTCTGTGTTCAGCCGCCCGGGATTTGCCGTAGAAGGACTGACCCAGGTGCCAATCGGAGGTGTGGAGTATGCGCATGCTTGTTTCAGTACTGAGGCGTAAAAACTGCCCCTAGTATGAAGTGAAACCCATTTAATACAAAGCCTTGCCTGAAGGAATTCGCAGGCAAGGCTTAACTCTGCTCAATCAGAGGTCAGGATGTCGCTAAGCCATTCAAAAACGTCATTAAAAGTATTGACCATGGAGCAACTTAAGACTCATCAGCAATGACATGGTCACCACCAGAGGCTTAATGATTTTACTGCCCTTGGTCACCACCATGCGTGAACCCAGGGTGGCACCCAGTGCCTGGCCCACCAGCATCAACAACCCAAGCAGCCAAACCACTTTGCCGCCCAGAGCAAAAAAGATCAGAGATGAAATATTGGTAGAGAAGTTCAGCAGCTTGGCATGTGCTGTGGCTTTAGCCAGACCAAAACCCGCCAGCATCACAAACGCCAGCGCGAAGAAGCTGCCGGTACCGGGACCGAAAAAGCCATCGTAGAAGCCTACGCCCAGTGCAGCGGTAAAAGAAAATACAGTAGGTGTCAGTACCCTGTGCCTGTCATCGTCGGTCACCTTTGGAGAAAACAAAAAGTAGCCGCCAATCCCCAGGATCAGGAAGGGTAACAGCACCTCCAGAATACTGGTGTCTATCTGCTGCACCGCCAGAGTACCAAGAGCGGAGCCAATAAAGGCGCAGGCAAGGGGTAACTTTAGATCCGCCAGCTTGACCAGTCCCTTGCGCACAAAATACAGACTGGCAAAGAAACTGCCGCCACAGGCCTGCAGCTTATTGGTGGCCAGGGCAGCCGTGGGCGTAAGGCCTGCCCACATCAGCGCGGGAATAGTCAGCAGTCCCCCGCCACCGGCAATCGCATCGATAAAGCCCGCAAGGGCAGCAGTAGCAAACAGCAAAGCGGCAATTTGTAGTGTCAGTTCGAATTCCATGGGTACTTAAGCAGATCTTGTTATTGGTCAGGATTGGTAAGTATTAAACTGAGTTTTATGCCTGATGACAAAGGAGTTATTTTCATTAAAATGTGAGAATAACTCACACATAGGTAGACAGACTTGCCTGCATCTCTGCCCCCGTTAAATGCTGTGGTTGCCTTTGAAGCTGCCGCCCGACTTTCAAGCATCAGCCTGGCCGCCAACGAGCTGTATGTGACCCATGGTGCCATCAGCAAACAGATCAAAGCGCTGGAGTCATTTCTCGGTTGTGAACTGTTCACCCGGGAGCACAGGAAAATCACCCTCACCCGGGAGGGGAGCCAATACCTGCCCCATGTCCAGTCGGCCTTGCAAACCCTTAATGTCGCAACTGCTGACCTCAAGCAGCACAATGCCCGCAGCGGTAATCTGAGCATTAATGTGCTTCCCAGCCTGAGTATCCAGTGGCTGATCCCCCGACTTGAAGAGTTCAGAAACCGCAATCCCAGGCTGTTTGTAGACCTGTCCATTGGTGATTTTGAGGTGGATTTTCGCCGCCAGCACTATGACATTGCTATCCGCTCCGGCATCAATCCACCGGAGGATTGCAGGCATATCAAGCTGATGGACGAGGAGATGTGTCTCGTGTGTGCACCAGCTCTGGCAAAGGAGCTGCACACATTGGATGACCTTAACCGCATGACTCTGCTGAAACACACCAGCCGTCCCAGTAACTGGCGTGACTGGGCTAAACAGGCCGGGGTAAAGCTAACGGTGGAAGAAAAGTTCGGCGTGGAGCATTTTTATATGTTGGCTCAGGCTGTTGCCAGCGGCATGGGAGTTGCCCTTATCCCCCGCTTTTTTATAGAACCTCAGTTGGCGGATGGCAGCCTGGTGATCCCCTTTGATATCCCCTATCACAGTCAGTACAGCTACTATCTGCTGACTCCGGGACACCTGCAGCCAGGTGACCCGGAGGGCCGAATTACTGCGTTTACCGACTGGATACTGGAGCTGTTTGCGCCATACCGACTCGGTTAATCATTGCAGTTACCCAAGCCGAACAATTGCAGATAACATTGGCCCGGCTCAGGCTGAAACTCATGCTTCAGCACCTTCTCGCAAGCCTGGTAAAAATCTCTGCCCAACCACCCAGGGTCAAATGCCGCCAGCGCATTCAACATGGCGTTGGCATCCTTACTGCCGGTAATGGTTGATGGGGTAAAGGCATCAACAAAGCTGGCGACCAGACCATAGATGTCTTTCAGCTCGTCACTCTCCTCCTCCCAAATCAGCGGATCGGCATACTGGCTGGCATAGTGGCTTGCCGCAATATCCAGTCCAACACCAAAGTTCATCAAATACGCCCGTTCACGGCTGATGATAATATTCTTGGGGCAAATAGCACCGTGGTGTATATCCAGTTGGTGAAGGTATTGCAGCGCACTGAGTAACTCGGCAAACCAACGGGTACCGTCGCCGGGTTCGAAAGCACTGAGCTCATCCAGGGAGCAGCCCTCTTCCCACGCCCGCACAATAAACAGGGTCTGGCTTTGAGGCAGCTGACCAAATGTCAGTACCCGCTCAATATTGGGATGATAGATGCGTGACAGGGAGCGATAGAGGGCACTCAAACAGGGCCAGACTTTATCCACCTGTTTATACAAACTGATCCCCACTGGATAGCGTCCCTGAATGTGAGTCCCCTGCCAGAACTGGCTTTGCTCGGTTGAAGTGATAAACCGTTCCAGTCGGTAATGGTGCTCAAGCACAGCCCCGACTTTCACCTCCACTTTCTCCGGGATAGTGTCACATACCCCCTGGTCGATCAGCGCACTGAGGTCACAGCGCAGGGCATCCAGATCTGTGGTCGCCCCTTTAATTGCCTGACGATACCACTGATAAACCCTGGGTTGGTTGGTCAGTTCCGCCAATTGCGCAAATCGTTCTGCATAGGCCTGAATGTCGTCAGCAGCATCCAGACTGTCTTTGATATCGATATATTCGACATCACCACCATCTGAGATAAATACGCAGTTTTCCGCCCAACCACTGACACTGAAGCCACGGCGATGGATCTGCTGCAGGCCCGTTACTGAACGACGCAATATTTCCAGCAATTGATAGGTGGTCTTACGTTCGGCTTCAAATACATTCATCGGGACGCCGCGGGGCATACGAATAGGCAGAATAAGCTGCTCTCCGTCCTGAATAAGAGGCGCACAGGCTGGAACGCCGGTACAGCCGGAAAGTGCCTGCAATCGCTGAAACTCTTCCCTGAGCTGCTGCTCATGACGCTCGGCGTCATAATCATCATCAAACTGCACCGGCAGTAATATCTTCAACAGCCAGGGTGCAGTCCAGCCGCCCGGACTGTATTCTGCCTGCCATATTTCCAGCCCGGCATGCAGGAACAAACACTTGAGCTTGATAAAGTCCTGAATACGGTTGTTGCGGCTCTCGACCACGGCAACCTGACCTATGGTGTCGAGCACCATTTCACGTTGCTCCGCGGTAACCTGATGGGCACGGGGCGCCGTCAGCCCCCACTCACTGGTCAGCGCAGAAACAATTTGTCTGGGAGTGTAAATACTGAGAGAGCCGTCATCTTTTTCCAGTTCAATCTCTTCTCCCTTACGGCCGGTCACAAACACCATGCCCTGACACCAGGGGGCATATACACCCACGGGGATTCTGTGCTTGAGTTTGCCCGCCAGCACTCTGGCCACATAGTTGGCTTTGGACAAGCTGTTGTCGATACCGCGTCCATCCAAAGACCAGGCGTGCAAGCCGGCATTAAGCCTGCCCATATAGCCTTTGACGTCGACCACATATACCCCCCACTCGCCAACGACCAGAGCATCTACTTCCATCGCCTGACCGGTTTTGGTGGGGATCTCGACATTGGTCAGCAACAGGTAATGTTCCGGCAGTTCTTCACTGAGCATACTGAACGCCCAGCGCTCGGCGTCATTGACCGGTGTACCGAAACTGATGTGCTTCGCCATTAACTTAACTCCCTGTAATGTTTGACATAGTTTATGGCAGGCTCTGTAAATAGAAAAGTCATCAAACAGAGATTATTTGCGTTCTGAGCCAGCCTCAACATAGCAATATATCGACACTGATTCCCTTCACTTTTTACGGTGAACTCACTCCGCCAACAAACCTTTGAGTTCAGACTCAATTTTTAGGTCAGGGTTCCAACCTACTCTCAGGTTCCGCTTTGGCACTAGGGCATAATTGATAAAGGAACAAGCTTGGGTCTGAATCGACATGCTATCGGTATTTGGAGGGAAAAGCTGGCAGGGTTACGCAAAATGAATTCAGAACTGGCGGGAAATATCAGGTAGAACAAAATTCAACAAAAGCAAATATGCCCATCTAAACTTTAATCACTGGGTCGCTAACTTATGAATAAATATAACTATGAGAGTAATGAAATCGAAAACGACAACTACCCCCTCTCTTTGCTATTTACTCTTTTCACTTCCCCTCTTTCTCTATAATCCGGCTGGTTTCGCCGCTGCTCAGGATGACTTTGTCATTACCGTAAAAACAGATAATGCAGGGGTATCATCAAATGTTCAATTCACACTGCCCACAACAGGGGGAGGTTATAACTACAACATAGATTGCGACAACGACGGCAGTGATGAAGCCACGGCTCAAACCGGAAGTTATACCTGTGATTACACCGGCCTGGGGGGCGCAGGAACTTATACTGTGAGGGTAAAGGATAACTCAGGTTCCGGAACTGGGTTTCCAAGAGTTTATTTCAACAACACCGGAGATAAGCTGAAGATTCTCTCTGTCGAGCAATGGGGCTCAGGCTCCTGGCAAAGCATGGCAAATGCTTTTTATGGCGCCGCCAATATGACTGTACCGGCAACTGATGTTCCTGATCTGTCTGGCGCTACTGATATGAGTAATATGTTTTCGGGTGCAAGCCTTGCCAACCCGGATGTAAGCAGCTGGAACGTCACGAATATTCAGCAAATGAGTGCACTGTTCAGGGATGCAACATCTGCCAATCCGGATGTCAGTAGCTGGGACGTCTCCAACGTTACCACCATGAGCTTTATGTTTGCCGGAGCAACCATCGCCACACCAAATACCAGCAACTGGAATGTGGCCAATGTTTCATCCATGAGCGATATGTTCTTTGGTGCCAGTGCTGCGAACCCCGATGTCAGTAATTGGAATACCTCCTCTGTAACCAATATGAAATCCCTGTTCCTGAATGCGACTTCGGCAACACCGGATGTGAGCAACTGGGATACGTCTGCGGTCACCAATATGCGATCCCTTTTTAATGGTGCCACCTCTGCCAACCCGGATGTCAGCAATTGGGATACCTCATCTGCAACCAGCATGTATGCCATGTTTTTCAACGCGACCTCAGCCACCCCGAACACAGCTAACTGGGATACTTCCAGCGTTACCACCATGCGCTCCATGTTCAGCGGCGCCACTGCGGCCAACCCGGATGTCAGCAATTGGGATACCTCATCTGCAACCAGCATGTATGCCATGTTTTTCAACGCGACCTCAGCCACCCCGAACACAGCTAATTGGGATACTTCCAGCGTTACCACCATGCGCTCCATGTTCAGCGGCGCCACTGCGGCCAACCCGGATGTCAGCAATTGGAATACCTCCTCGGTAAACTCCATGGAGCTCATGTTTTACAATGCTTCATCTGCTGCGCCGAATGTCACCTCCTGGGATACCTCTGCAGTCACCAATATGTCTTCGATGTTTTCCGGTGCAACGTCTGCCAACCCGCTGGTCGGCAACTGGACAGTCACCAGTGTTACCCAAATGAGCAATATGTTTAATGGCGTAACTCTGACGACCGATGCTTATGACGCTATTTTGAGTGCCTGGAATGCACAGAGCCTGCAAAGTGGTGTGTCTTTCAACGGAGGAAACTCAACCTACTGCGAATCCGGGGGAGCAAGATCCAATATCATTTCCACATACAGCTGGAGCATCAGTGATGGAGGTCAGGATTGCACCCCGGACACGCCCTCCACTGCGCCGGATATGTTGGCCTCTTCTGACTCTGGAAGCTCTGCAGTGGATAACATTACGTCCGACAATACTCCCACGTTTAACCTGCAGTGCAGTGAATCCGGCAATACCATCACACTGTATTCGGACTCACCGGCAACCAATACCAGTATTGCTACTCTGGTTTGCTCCGCGACAGGTACCGTACAGATAACCTCCTCAACCCTGGCGGATGGTGTCCACAACATCAGTTACACCGACACTAAATCCGGTGATGAATCGTCTGCATCCTCATCGTTGCAAGTGGAAGTCGATACTTCAGCCGCCACGCTGGCTGAGGTCGCTGCAGTCAGCTCACCCACATCCGACAACACGCCCTCCTACAGTTTCAGCAGCACTGAAGCCGGGACTATCAGCTACAGCGGCAGCTGCAGCTCTCCCACAACGTCTGCTGTCGTGGGCACCAATACCGTCACCTTCAACGCCCTGGCTGACGGTCTTTATAGTAACTGTCAACTTCAGGTCACTGATCAGGCGGGCAATACATCAACTCAATTCAGCATCACCGCCTTTGAAGTGGACACAGCTGCTGCCACGCTGGCAGAGGTAACGCCGGTCAGTTCGCCCACGTCGGACAACACGCCCTCCTACAGTTTCAGCAGCACTGAAGCCGGGACTATCAGCTACAGCGGTAGCTGCAGTGCACCTACAACGTCTGCGGTCGTGGGCACCAATACCGTCACCTTCAATGCCCTGGCTGACGGCCTTTATAGCAACTGTCAACTTCAGCTCACTGATCAGGCGGGCAATACATCAACTCGATTAAGCATCACCGCCTTTGAAGTGGACACAACTGCCGCAACCCTGGCAGAAATCACGTCGGTCAGTTCGCCCACGTCGAACAACACTCCCTCCTACAGCTTCAGCAGCACGGAAGCCGGGACTATCAGCTACAGCGGTAGCTGCAGCTCTCCCACTACGTCTGCGGTCGTGGGCACCAATACCGTCACCTTCAATGCTCTCGCTGACGGTCTTTACAATGATTGTCAGCTTAAGCTCACTGATCAGGCGGGCAATACGTCAGTTCAGCTCAGCATCACCGCCTTTGAAGTGGACACAGCTGCGGCCACGCTGGCAGAGGTCACGGCAGTCAGTTCGCCCACGTCGGACAACACGCCCTCCTACAGTTTCAGCACCACTGAAGCCGGGACTATCAGCTACAGCGGTAGCTGCAGCTCTCCAACAACGTCAGCAGTTGTTGGTGTGAATACGCTGGAATTTAATGGGTTGGCCAATGGTACCTACTCAGATTGCGCATTGAGGCTGACAGATATTTCAGGAAATGTCTCACCACCACTCAATGTGACCGAATTCACCGTGGACACTTTGCTGTTGGGACTTGAGATCAACTTGCCCTCCGAGGTTTTGCAAAACGAAGAGCTCATCATCGAGCCAAGGTTAACCGGAGGAAAGTCACCGTTTATCTTCTCGGCTGAAAACCTGCCAGGCTGGATACAACAGGACACGGGCTCAGGTCAACTTACAGTCAGTCCGGTCCAGGAGGATGTTGGTTCCTACGCAGGCATAGTGTTTCAGGTCAGTGACTCAGAGGGGCGTGTAGCAAGCAGTCAGCCATTTGAGATAAGGGTGGTGGCAGTTAACAGCCCTCCAGTTGCTCAGGACGATACCCTCACATTTATAGGCGGAACAATCTCTGTAGCTGTGCTGGACAATGACTGGGATCCGGACGAAGGTGACACCTTAACCATTACGAACGCGACTGCACTGTCGGGAAGCGTCACTCTTGATGGGGATAACCTGATGTACCAAAGCCCCACCAACTTCACCGGGATGGACATCATTGACTATACCATCTCAGACAGCAGCGGCTTAACTGCCAGTGCCAAGGTCTCGATTTCTGTGGTTCATGATGACTCGCTGGGAGGAGCCCCCCAAATATCACCGCCAGCCGATGTCGAAGTAAATGCCACGGGCTTGCTGACCAGGGTCACATTGGGCTATGCCACCGCTATCGATTATCTGGGGAACCCACTTAGCGTAACTCGCTCATCAGGTACAGTCTTCCGTCCGGGAGTTCATCAGGTGTTATGGACAGCAGAAGACTCACAGGGACGTAAAACCAGCCTTGTTCAACAGGTGATTGTTCATCCTTTAATTTCTATTGCGCCCGGCTCCCGGGTTCAGGAAGGGGAAAGCACAAGCGTTGAAGTCTATCTTAACGGTGATGCGCCCCAATATCCGGTAAGGATCCCCTATTCAATTGCTGGTACAGCCGACGAAGATGATCATGATTTGGATGAAGAAAATATTACTGTTGCCGAAGGCTGGAACTCTCAAATCAACTTCAGCACTTTGCCGGATAACGTCACAGAGGAGGACGAAACTCTCATCATCCAACTTGATGAAACCATGAACCTTGCGCGGCAAGCTTCATATACCCTGACGATTTCTGAAATGCCAGGCGCCCCAGGCGTCAGTCTGAAATCCTATCAGGACGGAATCGAGACTCTGGAGATCAACCAGTCACAGGGAGTCGTTACCGTTAAGTCCGTTAATATTTCGGGAAATACTGAAAACGCACAACTCAGATGGGAAACCAGCCAGCAGGTGGTTAACCTGTCAAACGACCCCAGATTGTTTAAATTTGCCCCTCAGGAGCTTGACCCGGGTAATCTTCACATCACTTTGACTGTAAACGCCATCAACGCCACTCAAACCACTACCTCAATAAACCTGGCATTGAGCGAGAAGGCTGACGTCATACAGCCATCAAAGTCCTGCTCCATCATCAACGAGCAAATTGATGACGGTTTCTGGTTCCTTGCTGAAACAGAGCCCAGAGCCTGCATCATGAGAGGAAATACGGCATTAAACAGCCACTCAGGTGGCATCCAAATTCTCTCTGAAGAGCAGAAGCAACTGCTTGGGACTGAGCTTCCGTTGGATAAAGGGGTGTTCGACTTCACTCTGTTTGGTAAATCCGCGGGTGATTCCTATCAAGTGGTTCTGCCCCAACGAAAACCAATTCCTGAACAGGCGACCTACCTGATTTACTCTACAGAATCGGGAGATTGGCGGGAGTTTCAAACCGACGCTGAAAACAGTCTCTTCAGCGCACCATCCTCCGAGGGCCTCTGCCCTGAGATAGGTGCCAATCACTGGCGTCCGGGCTTAACCGCGGGAGATTGGTGCGTTCGCCTCACCATTGAGGATGGTGGGCCAAACGATACTGATTCAGCCCCAGATGCAATAGTGTCAGCCACAACAGCCCTGACAGACAGTGCTTACAAGGATGGAAGCAACAAAGCACCTGTTGCACAGAATGACCTCTTTGAGATTACTGCGACTCAGGACACTCAGCTGCAGGTGCTCGTCAATGATTCAGATGAAGACGGCGATCAACTGATACTTGTAGAAGCTGATGCAGAGTTGGGGGCAGTGGAAATTGTCGGAGACGATATCAGGTACATTCTCCCTGCGGAGGATTTTCTGGGACAGGACACAATTAAGTATCTGATTTCCGATCAGCAGGGAGGTTTTGCCAGCGCCCTTGCAACGATTGAAGTCACCAGCGGTAATACTCTTCCTGTTGCACAGGACGATCGACTGACCATCTTCGTTAACTCCTACGGGGTTGCAGATGTACTTGCCAATGATTCAGATCCGGATAACACGCCACTGAGCATAGAGCAGGTCACATCTGACTCTGGCCATACCTGGGTAAGGAACGGCAAGCTGTATATCGTCCCGGAACTGGACTTTATCGGGACCATATCGGTCAGCTATTTAGCAGTAGACTCCAAAGGCGGGAAAGCAAAAGCCGGGTTAACGGTCAAAGTCATCAAGCCTCTCTATGTCACATCAGGAGGAAGTAGTGATGGCCATATCATGCTGATATTACTGGCCATACTGATAGCCAGAATTTGCTCGCCCCTGATGAATAGAGCCAGATATACAAGAAACCAAAGTGGTAATCAGGCAATCTAACTCTAGCCATAAGAGGGATTGTGTCCCTCCATTACCGACACTAAAGTGACTATCGACAAGGCTATTGAATCATTTTTGAAAACAATAACTAAACTTGTTAAGCAAGGTATGGAGACAGAATGAGCGAAGCAAACAGCAATGGCATTATGGAACCCCTCGACATTCTCGCAGATCACATCCCCTGGTACCGAATGCGCTGGTTCTTTGTCGTCACCCTGTTGCTGTTTATCCCGGCGACTCTGGTGATAGGTCTGACCGGAAATATTTACGGCAAGCATCAGGGTGAGTTATTTAAACTGGCCAACAAGACTAAGTATATGATCATAGCCGTAGGATCATTCTTGATGCTTAGCAATATCATTCGATTTCTTTGACCTTGGCGTTAACAGATATCAGGAACCAAATAATGAAATTTCTCATGCCCCTGCTGCTTTTGTTCACCAATATTTCATGGGCTGGCGTTGATCTGGTTAAAGTGGATAAATCAGAGCACAAAATGTACCTGTACGATGGCGATGAATTGGTCCGTGAGTACCATGTGGTTTTTGGTGGTGAGCCTAAAGGTCACAAGCAGCAGGAGGGAGATCAGAAAACCCCTGAAGGTACTTATACTCTGGATTACAAAAACGAAAGCTCTTCATTTTATCGCTCCATGCATATCACTTACCCCAATGCTGCGGACAAGGAAAATGCCCGGCAACAGGGTGTTTCTCCCGGTGGCATGATTATGGTCCACGGCCAGAAAAACTGGTTTGGTTGGTTATCTCCCATTATGCAAAACTTCAATTGGACAGATGGCTGCATCGCCTTAACCAATGCTGAAATGGATGAGTTTATGGCGCTGGTTGAGGTGGGCACAAAAATACAGATTGAGTGGTGATCAGGCCGACTACATGACCTGAGCATATAGATTAAAGCGCTGAATGGTGAGAAATAACGCATCAACCTGACGAGCATGAACTCGAACCTGCAGGGTTCTAAGCGGCAGCCGTCAGTGTACCCTGCAACTCTACATCAAATACTGATAACCCTACCTACAAAAGAAAACTGAGTAATATGAATTCAGAACAGCTGATAATCAAACCCAGGGTGAATAGAGTCGCTTTCTACACCGCAGTTCCCTGTCTGATATTTTTTCTCGTACTCAATATTTATTACCAGCCAGAGCTCTCAGGTGGTGAATTAACAGGACTCATGTTTTTACTCTGCATTATTATGGCAACACTGTTCCTGAAGGCTCTTTTAGCACCCTGGCTTGCTAAAATAACCTTCACAGAAAAACATGTATTTGAAGTGACCCGGTTTGGCGGGGTGAAACAGATCGACTATGAAGATATTTGTGTAGAGGAATGTTTTATGGACAAAAGAGGTTTATATCTATCCTCGTCATGTGGAGAACCCATATTTATTCCGTCAAAGCTATTTTCCAAAGAGGATATAGAGCAGGCATACAGGCACCTTACCAAGTATATTCATTAAGATGCCGTCACGTCCTATCTGACGATTCAAGCCTCTTTACCCAGCCACTTGATAGCGTCTTCATTGCCCTGACCAGCAGACAGCTCAAACCAATAGTTGGCATGCTCTTCATCTTCACCTATGCCCACCCCTTCGTAATAGAAGCGGCCCATCATGTACTGGGCTACAGAATGACCTTTCAGTGCAGCCTCTCTGGCCCATGAGAACGCCAGAGCATGATCAATCTCTGTGCCTTCTCCCACAAGGTAGTAGCGGATCAGAGCCACCTGCGCATCATCAAAGCCATTGTGGGCGCTGGTCAACAGCCAGTGGAAACTCAAACAGATATCCTGCTCACACACTTCTCCATGAAAGTAAAAGCAGCCAAGCAGGAACTGAGCGCGACTATGGCCACTCTGTGCAGCCTGAGTTATCCAGTGCAGTCCGGTCTCAGGTTCAAACTCCTCTGTATCAGGCTCCAGCATCAATTCCCCCAGCGTCACCTGTGCGGGTAAGTAACCTTGCTCGGCCAATGCCAATAACTGGTTGCAGGCGAAGCCTGTATCAAGGGGCTGACAGCCACCATCAAGATACTCTATAGCATGGCGGAACAGTGCTTTGGTAAATCCGGCGTCAGCAGCGCGCTTTAAACAAACCATAGCCTGCCCGGCATCGACAACTTCAGGAGCATCCAGATACATACACCCCATTTCATACATGGCTTCGATATCACCCTGTTTGGCGGCCTTGCCATACCAATAAACGGCCTGACTGGCATCCTGCTCCACACCATTGCCTCGTCGGTATGCCACCGCCAGATTGTATTGGGTATCAAGATCCCCCTGCTCTGCGGCGAGGTGAGACCAGTAAAGCTCACGTTCAATATCGCAGAACTCTCCCGCCTCGCCATAGATTTGTACCAACATCAATTGACTCTTGAGGTCGTTCAGCTCTGCCCCCTTGTTATACCAGTGCAGAGCTAATCCCATATTCCGCTCCAGCACATCACCATTAAAGTAACAGTGCCCCAGATTTCGCTGAGCGCTGGCCAGCCCCAATTCTGCTGCTTTTGCTATCAGGTCAAGAGCGGCATCAATATCCTGCTCCACGCCTTCACCATTGAGCTGCTTGACCCCAAGCTGATTTATGGACCAGAGATCGCCGGACTCAACCGCCAAAGGCAGCCAGGAGATTGATTCAGCCTCATCTTCAAGCTCGTAAAAATACAGCTTGGCCATCCGAGCAGGCGCATCCCGGTCACCCCTTTCATAGGCGCTGAGATACCAGTTAAGGGCTTGCTGAAGATCTTTTTCACAGCCACGGCCAAACTCATAACATAAACCGAGATTGCTCTGTGCTCTGGGATTTCCCTGCTCTGCCGACTGCTGGAAAAGCTCGAAGGCTTTGACCTCATCACAACTGACACCTTTCCCTTCCTGATAAAGCACTGCAAGGTTGTTCTGAGCCAGGTCGTGTCCCTGCTCCGCAGCCAGCTGGTACCATGCCGCGGCTTTCTCATAGTCCTGCTCGACCCCATCGCCTTTGTCTAAACGAAAGCCCAGTGCATATTGGCTGTCATCATTACCATTACGGGCAGCCTGCTCCCACCAGTAGAGAGCAGCCTCGAAGTGACCTTCGATTTGAGGCAGTGAGTCATAAAACTCAGCCAGATTGTGTTGTCCTGTGTCGTAACCCTGCTCAGCCGAGCGCCGCATCCAGAGCTCTGCCAGATAGCTATTGGTCTCCAGGCCCTTGCCTTTCAGATAAGCTTGTCCCAGTTTATTTTGCGCCCAACTGTTTCCCTGATTGGCTGACAGTCGATACCAGTGGAGCGCCTGCTGTTGATCCTGAGCAACGCCTTTACCGAACTCATACTGTATGCCGAGATTGTATTGTCCCCAGTCATGGTCCATTTCAGCCGCTTTCAGATACCATTCAACAGCCAGTTCAGGATCGGCTTCAATACCGATCCCCTGACTATGGGTGTATCCAATTTGGAAGACAGCATTGGCATCATCTCTGGCTGCAAGTTTATGGAACAGTTCCAGTGCTTTGTGGGTGTCGGCTTCAGTTCCAATACCCTGCCTGTGGTAGAAAGCCAACTGCATGATGGCTTCGTTTAACTCTGATTTTGCTACTTGCCGGACAATGGCAAGCGCCTTGGGCTCATCTTCTTCCACGCCCTGCCCATAAGCGTAACAGTCAGCAACAGCCAGCAGTCCCTCGTCAAACCCCAGTTTTGCTGCTTGCTGATACCAAAAGAACGCTTGCTCCGGCGAGCTGTCAACACCCAATCCCCGACTATAGATGTCGGCCAGCCTCATATGTGAGGGGCAGTATTCATTTTGTGCCGCCGCCTGATACCAGTAGATAGCTTCCTCTATGTTGCTTTCGCACCCAACACCATGCTGGTAGCATGCGCCCAGGGAATGTTGAGCATAAGCGTTACCCTTCAGCGCACCCTTACTGAACCACCGCGCTGCTTCCTGCTCATCTCTGTCAACGCCCTGGCCGCTGACATAAAGATATCCCAACAGCCCCATTGCCTCGGGAAGCTCCTGAGCCGCGGCTTTGCGCACCCACAACAAGCTGGTCGCCGGATTCGGTTCGACTCCCCGGCCTTCGTGATACAACAATCCCAATGCGTACTGAGCTCGCGAAAACTCCTGCTCTGCTGCAAGGCTATACCACTGAATAGCGGCGTCATAATCCTGTCGGGTATCCTCTCCCGCCTCATACATACTGCCAAGCTGATACTGAGCCAGGGGATCACCGGCTTGCGCCTCAGGTAAGAGATCTTCAGGTAACAACTGGGGCTCGGCTTCCATTCCTTTCAACCTTGACTCATCGTCCATTCAGTACCGCCTTTACAACTTACACAAAACAGCCAATGAGCCTACCTGTATTCGGGCAAAAAAAAACCACCCGCTTGGGTGGTTTTTGAAAATCATTATCAATCAATGGTGGCAGTGATCGCCGCACTCATGATCGTCATCGGCAAACTCAGCGTCACCTTCCTGATGCTGCATTACACCCCAACCATCTGTCATCCCGTCATATTCAGAAGCGAATTCGTTCAACTCAACTTCACGGGCAACAATAGCCTCATACTCAGGCACCATGTTGAGGGTGACTATCAGTTCCCACTTTTCCAGTTCTTCGTTGAAGTTGATCTCCAGTTCACCCTCTTCTTCACGGGCAACCAGATCTTCCAGCGCAGATTCAGCATCACGCTTATCTTCAAATACCAGGAAAAAATCCACATCCAGAGACTTGGTCAGATCGATACCTGACTCGGCCATTGCCTGCAGCATTTTGCCATTGTCATCATCAGGATATTGCATGTTTTGCTCCACTATCAATTTAGGAGAACCAAAGGGTTCTATTCAGCCACAACTTCCAGAACTGTGCCCTGAAATTCGACTTTGTCGCCAATCACCAGCTTTTTACGCTTACGGGTCTCAACTTCACCGTTAACCTGCACCATACCTTCACCAATAACATGCTTGGCTTCACCGCCACCTTCAACCAGGCCTTCAGCCTTCAGCAGCTTGTACAGTTCAATAAATTCATCCCCGGCGCGCAGGGGGAACAGGACTTGATTGCTCACAGAATTTTGCCTTACTCGATTTCAATCGGCGCAGTATAACCGAAACCTATATCAGTCCACATAGGAATTTACACTCTCCCCATGATTGTGATTCTCTTTAACTGGCCCGGAGAGAGTAAGTGTTCCCAGGGCAAATGGCGGATGTCGCAGGGAGAATCTGCTTTCATCCGCACGCAGGCTGAGGCTAGCGCTCGTCGGCAAGCAACCCCATCAGGTACTCATCAACCCAGGTGTCGCCGATACGATAGTTGCGACGCAGTAGCCCCTCTTGCTGAAAGCCACACTTCTGCATAGTTCTGATTGAACCTATATTAGCTACGGCGCAGTGTCCTATGTATTTATGAACCTGATGCTGCAGGCAACCCCAGTCAATTACAGCCTGTAAACTCTCGGTACCATAACCCTGCTTCTGCATAGATGGCTTGATTATATAGCCAACCTCTGCCCGGCGGCTGAAAGCATCCACACAACAAAAGCCAGTCAAACCAACAAATTCGCCATCCAGAGTCTCTATCACCAGGGTCAGCCAACGCTCGCTTTCAAACGACCAGGATGCCAATCTGTCATCGAATCTGGCTTTAATCTCACTATCACTTTCGACCTCGCGAATGAAGCGGCTGACTTCAGCATCCTGATGCAGCGCCCGAAACTCAGGCCAGTCTCTCTCTTCCAGCGTTCGAATGATTAACCTGTCGCTGTACAGCAAAACCTGATCCATAAATTCCCTTAGTAAAGAGGCATAAAAAAACGGCGAATATTCGCCGTTTTTCTCAATAGTGTCAGAGTATCAGCCGCGGCTGGTTACTTCCAGCAAGTGGTAACCAAATGCTGTTTTTACCGGACCCTGTACTTCGTTCAGTGGCGCAGAAAACACCACTCGGTCAAATTCAGGCACCATCATGCCAGGACCGAAAGAGCCCAGTTCACCACCCTGAGCACCGGATGGACAGCTGGAGTGGGCTTTTGCCAAATCAGCAAAGTCTGCACCGTTTTCGATCTGTTGTTTCAGCTCCAGACACTGCTCTTCTGTGTCTACCAGCAGGTGTCTTGCTGTTGCCTGTACCATAAATTAACTCCTGTGAATCGCCCGCAGGCATAGTATCCACGGCGTTGGGAATAAGTCACCTTTCCGCCGCAGTTCGTCAGTATATGACTGACACGTCCCAAAGCCAATTATTCTGACTTCAGGTTAAATTCGTGCACATCCTGGTGCTGGTTATGTTGCACCCAACGGCGTTCAGTCTGGTAACCCGGGGCAGATACCTGAATATCATAGTTGCTCACCGGCAGCTGCATACCCGCCTTGTATTTAGGTTTGATATTCATAATCCGAATCCTTGCGCCAGGGGCGTTACTCTTGACCGTCAACGGGATTAATCTCAGCATGCCTTTATCATCAATCACTTCGCTTACCTGAGTTTTAGCGCCTGTGCCCGCTGCCAAAACCGGCATCACACTGGCATCCAACAGGCCAATACTGTGCTCCAGGTTGTCGCTGAACCAATCCGTAACCCCAAACACCTCATCAAGTCCGTATCCCAGTGGCTGCACCACAGGCTGGGTATGCACCACCCAACGCAGCGCCATGGCGGTTACCGGGGAGCTTTGCTGTTCAACCTGATCGAAGAAATAACCCGCGGTTGACTCTCCCGCCGTAAACTTGGACTCAAGCATAGCAAGTGGCACGATAACAACAGCCAGAATAAGTCCCATGCTGATAGCTGTATCACGCAAGGTGTTTGGCACCTGTCCAGGACGCACAAGTTGCCAGAACTTCAGCGGCAGTTTAAGCGCGGTCAGAATAACCAGCAGCAACGACAGTCCCATGGAAATCGGTGGCACCAGCACAGAGCGCAGTGCATTCTTGCCCTCTTCTGCGAGCGGTCCACCATCTGCAAACTGGCTTAATGAAGCATCCAGATACCCAATCCAGTGCTCGGTCTCGCGTTTGATGTTTGGCACTATGGCAAAGCGATAAAACTCTTTGTTATTCCAGTCTGCCAGCATAGGGGAAACATAATAGCGCTCACCCATTTCCCGCTTAATACGCGCCTGAATCGTCTCACTGCGCTGGAACTGGCCCCAACTCAGGTTCGGCGTAAGTTGCCAGCCCTGCTTCCGCATTTCCCGGTTCCATTTGCCATCAGCTTCCTGTTTTACCCTTTTGGCAACCGCATTCTGGAAACTGCCAATCTGGTTAATCTGCCAGGTTGACGCCAGCTGAATACCTTCTTTAGCCAGTCGGGCACGAACTTTGCGGGCTGTCACTGCGTGTTGCCTGAAGGTTTGCAGATCGGCGATTCCCATAGGATAGCCTGTCTCTTTCTCAAACTTTTCCTGCCACAGTCCCATAATTTTGGGCGTATAGTCTGAAACGTCGCGGCTGTAGACCCAGTGAATCACTTGCTCACCGGCATCACCGGTAAGGTGTTCAAGCCCTGCCACCAGTGCAGACAGCCCTAAAGTCATCACAGACTGACCTATGGTGGTTTCACCTTTAATGCGCCCCTCTTTACGGATTAACCAATAATCCAACGGTTGATAGCTAAGGTGATATTTATCCAGTAAGCGTTCGTGATCTTTGTCGATGCTGCGAATGCAGGAGTTCAAACGTTCCGGGTTTTTGCGTTTCGTCTGATAGCGCTCGATACAATCGTTGCGCTCATCAAACAGCCTGGCGATTTTGGGCGCCATCTCCTGCGCACGAACCTCTGCCCGCCCCCAGTAAGCCTGCTGCGCTTTTTGATATTTGTTCCAGCCTGTCGCCACTTCTGACTCTACCTGTTCCCAGGCTTTATCAGCTCTGGCCGGTGAGGAAGCAATCGCTGCGTTATAGCGTTTAACTCCGGACTGGTACTCCTCCCAGCCACCAATCAGACGCTCACGCATCCCTTTGTATCTGGCGTAATAGTTATCGAAGTCAGTCCCGGCTCTGTTGGTGATATAACGCTCCACAATGGCATGTTTCTGCTGGTCGACATGGCCGAGAAACTCAGAGTTGGCATATACCAGGCCGCCCATCAGCGCCAGAAAGGTCATCTCCTCCGGCTTGGTGGCGTGCTCTGGGTCGTATGGCAGTCCGCTAATATTGACAGCATTGGTGGCCAATCCCGAGCGCAGAATTGAAGCAAAAAATGCCTCTTGCCGCTGCTGCGAGGTACTTGGGTCAACCAGCAACTTATCAATCAGCAACTTCTGACCGAAAAACACTGTCGGCCATGCCAAAGCGGTTATCACCACAAAACCCATGATCACTCTGGGAACAGTGCGTACCAACCAACCTTTCAGCAACCAGTCGGCTAACAGCAGACTGACACCTATCCCGGATATGGTTCGCCCAAAGAGTTCCACCAGATGCAGTTCGTTACTGTCCATACTGCCACCACCTGCAACCTGAACCAGGCGGGCGTTAAAGATCGCCTCAGGTAACAGATAAAGGGCTGACAGGATAAACAGCAGGATCATCAGCCATCTGGGTTTATCCTGTTGTTTACTCTTTTTAGGCTTAACCCCGTTGGCAGCTGGCTCAGAAATTTCAGGCATAGAACCGGGCTGACCATCGGCAGCAACTTGCTCAAAAGCAGAACTGGACATTATTGACCTCCCTTAACCGGCAGGGAGATCTCAATGGCAGCGCCCATCACTTCCAGTGACTCATCATCACGGATACGTTTGGGACCATCATTAACGACTTTGGCTTTAGTGCTGACCGCAGCCTGAGCCTGAAACAGTGCTCGCACTTTGCCCGCCAGCGTCAGATAAAAACCATTGGTCACATAATCACCCTGCTCATCCAGGCGGGAGAAATCCGCATCCGCAGGTAATAAACCTATAATTTGAGCCTGTGTAAGTTGCTGACCTATTACCTGTTCACGGGACAGTTTAAGAAATGCGGGTTTAATCAGCGAGGGCTGCATACGGGTGTACATATGGTATTTGTCAGTATCAGCAATCACTTCATCCGGCAGTGTACGACCGTTACGCTCAAGCCAGGCCAACTGACTCTGGTGATACTCGGTTCCATTGATGCTGTAACTTGCAAGACGGCTTAGTCCTGCAGACTTAACCCGACTGGCAATGGTTGGGGCCCGGACTATGTTGCGAATATCCACGTGCAGACCGGCATTACGACCCAGTTTATTCCGCACTTCGATTGCCGATAGCTTGTTACTGCCGTTGCGATGGCGACGGCGGGTTTCATAGCGTCCGGCGGATTCAATCCAGTTTGAGTAGGCTGCATAAGCTGCGTCAGATTTCACCGCCTTGCGATAGTCACGCTTGGCTATCTCAATTGACTCGCCGTCAGCTTCCCATACATAACCCAGATACACCTGAGGGTTGATTTCCCGCAAGGTCTCCAGTGTCTCCATCTTCATCGCTGAATAGAAGAAATTCCCCTGCCCCATATACTGCCTGGCCATACGATCAAGGTTATACAGATCAGGCGCATCCGCCTCGGATTTGATTTCGATATTCAGGGGTTTGCCAGATCCCAGATGCATGGCCCAATGTTGAAACAGGTCAACGGCATAGGGCGCTGGATAATTGGTTAACTGTCCACTCTTATCCCGGATCCTCAGGCTGTTCCACTCTTTGCCACTGATATCATCCATATCAAAACGTTTGCCGTCATGTCGGCCTACAGAGCGACCGGTTTTAGCATCATGGTGGGCGACCCAGTAACCATCATCGGTCAGCATGACGTCAATCTCTGCGCCGTCAAAGTCAGCGGGAACAGACATTTGCACTGCATAGGGGGTGTTTTCCGGCCAGTTGAAATGCCCCCGGTGGGCCACGACGTCCGGGAAAGACGAGGGAACACTGATCAGGCTCAGAGTGCCGGCACCTGTCATAAACAGATTCCGTTTAGATAACGCCACCTGTTCTGCTTCCAGTTCCGCCAAACGCTCTGGCGTGCTGGCATACTTCATGGCATTTGCCGGTAAGGCGGATAGCGCAGGGGAAGTTTTCCATGTCACTTCCGGTTGTTCCGGTGTCGATTTACAACCAGCAAGTAGAAGTACTGAAGCAATCAAAGGAAGGGTTACTACTGGTCGCAGGTTGCGACAAAGATGGGCGAATTCCATAGTCGTTATTGCAAGGTTCCGGCTTTAACATCAGAGACCTGCCTCTGGGTTGGCAGGCACATAAAGGCTGGCAACAATAGACAAGCAAAGCTCAGAATTCAATCACTTAATAACGCTAACATGAACATTTGCACAGAAAAAAGGCTCTGCAATGCAGAGCCTTTCATGATTTGTCGATTAAACCGACATCATGCCTTCTGTGACGCAATCCAACGATTAATTTTTTGCTCCATCACAGCCATAGGCAATGAGCCGGAAGTGAGGATTTGGTCGTGGAATGCCTTAATGTCGAACTTATCGCCCAACTCAGCTTCTGCATGAGCTCTCAGCTCAAGAATCTTCAGCTGGCCGACCTTATAAGACAGCGCCTGGCCTGGAATAGCCATATAACGCTCTACTTCGGCAACTATGTCGGACTCTGCCATTGGCGAATTGTCCTTCATATACTGTATCGCCTGTTCACGGGTCCAGCCTTTGGCGTGCAGGCCGGTATCCACCACCAGGCGCATGGCACGCAACATCTCATCTGACAACTTGCCAAAGTACTGGTAAGGGTCTTCAAACAAACCCATTTCCATGCCCAGATATTCCGCATACAGACCCCATCCCTCTTCGAACGCGGTGTAGCCGCTGAAACGCTGGAATTCAGGCACACCGGTCAGTTCTTGCTTAATGGCAATCTGGAAATGGTGACCAGGAGCCGCCTCATGCAAGGACAATGTGGTCATACCCCACTTGGGCTGAGCCTTAAGGTTAAAGGTGTTGATATAGAAGATACCGGGGCGGCTGCCATCTACCGCCGGAGACTGGTATGAAGCGCCTGCCGCGCTGCGCTCACGGAATGCTTCTACCGGCTTAACCACATAATCGGCTTTCGGCATCACATTAAAATATTCAGGCAGTACCACATTGATTTTATCTTTCAATGCCATATAGCCATCAACCAGATCCTGACGTTCAGTAAAGAAGTACTTATCCTCACTGGAAAGTGAAGCGAAAAATTCGCTCAGGTCGCCCTGGAAACCCACCTTCTGGCGCACCTTGTCCATCTCATCGAGAATCCTGCCAACCTCGTTCAAACCAACCTGATGAATATCATCGACCGGCATGGAAGTCGTGGTATGACGATTAGCAAGATGTTGATACCACAGCTTGCCGTTGGGAAGATCCCACCAGCCATCAGTGCCACGGGACTTGGGTAGATAAACCTCAGCAAAGTACTGTCGCAAGCCGCTGAGCGCCGGCAGCAAGCGCTCACCTATCATGGCCTTGTACTCAGCCGTCAGCTGAGCTTTTTGTTCGTCACTGAAACTATCTGGCATCTTGGCGATAGGGCTATAAAAGATACTGTCTTCCGGTGCCTTACCCTGTTGCGCATCCAACTGAGGCAAAATACGCTCGACCAGCACACGTGGCAGCACCACATTGCTTTCAATACCATCGTTCATACGGGACTTAGCCATATCAATCCAGCTGATAAAGCCGTTCACCCGGCTTTCCCAGTTGCGATAATCCTCAACAGTATTGAATGGCTGTGCACTCTCACCGGTTCCCAGTTGGATCATGGTGATGACCACACTGTAAAACTGATTCATGGGAATAAAGCGCTCTGGGAAGGTTTCTGCCACCAGTTCCAGATTGCGGTCATATTCAAACAGGTCATAGCTGAGCTGTAGCGAAGCTGGCAATGCCTCTCTGTCTATCTGCTTAAGCTTCTCCAGATAGCCCTTGTTAAAATCATGACGCTGTTTCAGATACTCATCAGTCAGGTAATCACCAAACTGGTCGTTGTAATCTGACACTCCCACATAAGTAGCCATAATGGGGTTAAGCGCCAGGTAATCTTTAAAATACTGATCAACCAATGCTTGATAAACCTGCTCAGCAGTTTGAACGGACTGCTCAGCCTGACTGGAAGCCGTCTCCTGAGATGGCTGTGATGGTGTTTGTGACTCTGGTTGACCACAGGCAGTCAGCGCCAATGCCACAGCAACGGATAATACCGACTTCATCCCCACGATTGTTTTATTCATTGTTATTTTTCCTTTTTTGCCGGATATCTATCTATACTTTCTGTATCAGGTCAGAGGGAGGCGCCCGATGATATTTTCGTTTCGTAATTCTGGATTCAGAGACCCGGAAACCGGTGTCTACAATCAAACCTATTTCCTTGAGGTGTTCAACCGTGAATGGCACAGACACCTGAGAGAGAAAGAGCAGTTAACACTGGTGTTTCTGCGTCCGCACCTCCATGAGACCTATCACCACCCGGGATTGCTCGAATCGCTCACCAACAATATTGAAAAGTGCCTCCTCAGGGCGACTGATATGATAGCCAGGCTGGATGACGATCTGTTTGCCATTGGCCTGTTCAATATCAGCGATCACGGTATCGAAATTGTCGTAGAACGTATAGAACAATGTATGGACACATTTGTCCAGGAATATGAGAGAGATCACAGCTTTAGCCTGGGATACAAGATAGCAGCAATCGGCTGTCGACCCACCCGGGAAAAGTCCCTTGAAGCCCTGTTTGAGAAGGTTGACCAACTCAGTGATGAGCTTGAACATAACGCCAATCAGCACCTGCTGAGTTCAATGTAAACCGGGCTTACGGCAGAAACAAAAAAGGCCACCTGGGGTGGCCTTTTTTCATGCTTTGCTATCACAGCGTAATGTTGTTGATACGTGCTTTCTCTTTGAGATAGCTAATGTAACTCTTGGCATTACGCGCTGTCTTGCTGTCGTTGGCTGCACGCTTCATGTAGGTGTGCGCAGACTTGTACTGCTTCAGGCCGATGTAAGCCAGACCAAGTTCGAAGTCGACTTCGCCCTTGTTCTTCACGCCCGCATCCAATGCCTTCTTCAGTGCAGCAATCGCTGGTCTGAAATCCTGCTCCAGCGCCAACAAACGGCCTTGCTTGAGATACATATCGCCATCGTTGTCAAAGTCAGCCGCTTCGCCATACAGGTTGGCGGCAGTCTTCATCTCTTTAGCCTGATGGAAGAAACGAGCCAGCTGTTCAACGTTGGCTTTATTCTTCTCAATCTGACCAGACTTCATGTGCTTCTCAAAGATCTTAGCCGCCTGGTATGGAGTACCCTGCTGAGCCATCAACTGAGGCAAACGCTTGAGGTTTGCTTCAGTAGTCAAAGCTTGCATCTTGTACGCCAGATCATAAGTCACCATAGCGTTCTTATAATCTTCCACCAGCAGATAGAACTGAGCCAGCTGTACCCAAAGTGTCTTGTCCGCAGGGAACAGTTTCACCATGGTTTCCAGCACGCCAATAGCGTTCTTGTACTGCTTCTTGTTGAAGTATGCAGTCAACTTCAACTGATACAGGCCTTTATCAGGCTTGTCAGAGTACTCAATCGCTTTGTCGGCTGTTTTCAGCGAGTCATCCCACTCTTTCAGCTGGCTGTGAGATACAGAAATTCTGCGGTAAACCTGGGCATCTTCAGTTTTACAGGTGAATTCCATCCACTTGTAATAGTAGCCAACGGCTTCCTTGAACTGCTTCTCACCAACCAAAATATCTGCATACAGGCGCATGGTTTGGCCATGGTCGCCGCCACCCAGTACGTTGGCGTCAACAGCCTGTTTCAGATATTTCAGCGAGGTATCCATCTGGCCTTTCTCGGCGTAGAAGTTACCCAGCATACGAGCGATATAAGCCTTGTCAAACTTATCCTTTGGGTTAGCTTCCAGAAGAATCGCAATCGCTTCGTCCAGATTACCTTCCTGATAAGCCTGGAAAGATCTTTGTACCTTCTTGGCACTGGACTGACCCACTGCCTGAGATTTACGCTTGTCGATTGGACAGTCACCTTTAGCTGCCAGGGCAGCCGGTGACGCTACAAGAGCGCCACCTGACAAGGAGAGCAACATCGCAGCGGCAAGTTTGTTTACTTTACGCATTCACAATCTCCTTAGTCTTTATTGAGTTTAAAGTCCAACTGGACAGTCATGCCAGGCTGTTTGATAGCTTTACCATCAACAATCTTTGGCTTGTACTTCCACTTTTTCAGTGCGCGCTTCGCCTCACGGTCGAAGATACGCTTTGGCTCAGCCTTGATGACCTTAATATCTTCCACACCACCAATTTCGTTAATGGTAAAGCTCAGCTGTACCCAGCCTTCCTTGCCATCACGTGCCGCAGCCACAGGGTATTGAGGCTCGATACGTACGATAGGTGTTGCATCACCATCACGGGTCATCATGTTACCCAGCTTAAACCCGGTGTTTGCTGACCCTGCATCCACTGCACCCATATTAAACGACATAGAGGTGTCAATGTCGGATGAAGCATCCGGTGGAGTCGTATCAGGCTTTGGCGGTTGCTCCGGTGGTGGTGGTGGCTTAGGTGCTACCCTCGGTTTCTTCTGCGCCGTTGCATCCTGTTTATCCATGGTTATCTGAATAACAGGGCTTTCTTCTCCGACTTCGGCGCGCTTGGCGCCTCCGCCGATCAAGAATGCCATAAATACAAACAGAGCAAATGTGATAGCAGCACCAATGAGTATTGATACTATTGCTCTAATCATATTATTCGTTCCCCGCTGATACCGATATCTTGCTAATGCCGGCAGCTTTCACCTGATCCATGATCTTAATCACCAGACCGTGCTGAGCTTCTTTATCCGCCTGGATAAGAACCGCAGCTTCAGGTGCTTCGGCCAACATACGCTCTACGTTAGCAGTTACACGCTCAACATCAACCTGACGGTTTTCCATCATGATGATGCCGGTCTTGCTCACACCGATAAAGATGTTCGCTGATGGCTTCTTGGTTGCAGTGTTGGCTTCAGGCTTGTTGTAATCCAAACCTGATGGCTTCACAAAAGATGTCGTTACGATGAAGAAGATCAACATGATGAACACGATGTCGAGCATCGGCGTCATATCGATTTGCGCTTCTTCATCCATCGTTGAGTGCTTTTTACGTGCCATATTTATTCTCTCTCTAATGATGCGGCATGCTGTCTTTCAGCTTCTCAAGACTGATCTTCATCTTGGCGTCCAGACGGGCACTGAAAAATACCCCTGAGAGCGCCGCGACCATCCCAGCCATAGTAGGCATAGTGGCCATCGAAATACCAGCCGCCATCATACGAGCGTTACTCGTACCATGAACCGCCATTACATCGAACACGCTAATCATACCGGTTACTGTTCCCAGCAGACCTATCATAGGACAGATGGCAACCAGAGTTTTAATGAGCAGCATGCGTGCAGTTAAGTCTTGCTTCGCTTGGGATACCCAAGCTTCACGGATGCGGTGTGCATACCAGGAGGTGCTATCCTCTCTGGATTCCCATGCAGCGATAATTGCCTTGTGCTGTTTTGGCGTGACAAAGGTCAGATACCAAAAACGCTCCAGCATTAACACCCACATTAAGAACAGCACTGCCGCAACCAGCCAGAGGACGTCGCCTCCGGAGGCCATGAAGCCCCTGACGGAATCCCAAATGTCCATCAGGAATAGCATCATTAGTCAGCCCTCTTCTCAGCGTGCTCAGCAACAATACCTGCGCTCTGCTCTTCCAGAATCTGTACAACAGACTTGGAGCGTGCCACTACGATAGCGTGCAGCAACATCAGAGGCAGTGCAGCAATCAGACCCTGTACGGTAGTTACCAGAGCCATGGAGATACCGCCAGCCATCAGCTTAGGATCACCGGTACCGAACAGCTGGATGCTCTGGAAGGTTGCAATCATACCGGTTACGGTACCCAGCAGACCCATCATAGGAGCGATAGCCGCAAACACTTTGATGATAGAGATACGAGTTTCCAGCGCTGGAGTTTCTTTCAGGATGGCTTCATCCAGTTTCAGTTCCAGAGTTTCAACATCAACGTCTTTGTTGTCCTGGTAAACTTTCAGGATACGACCCAGTGGGTTGTTACCTGGGTTGTCCAGATTCTTACGCTGTGCTTTAACTTTGCCAGAGATGATAGACAGAGTGATCAGACGCTCAAGCGCAATCAGTGCACCCAGAGCCAACAGACCAATAATGATGTAACCAATTGGACCACCCGCTTCGATACGGTCTTCGATAGACGCTTTCTGGGTGAAGATGTTCAGCAGAACACCACCAGTGGTATCGATGTACAGGTTTTCTGCACCGGTAGAAGCAGATTCAAATGGAGCAACAGTGCTGACTACGTAGCCGTCAGGCTGCTGAGACAGTTCCTGAATCAGGCCCAGGTCAGAGTTAAATACAACATATTCGCCGTCAGCCAGCAGGTTAAACGCACCCACACGGGTAATGGTGGTGTCGCGAACGTTACCATCGATACCAGTTACCTGGCCCTGGAACTTCACAACTTTACCGCTTTCAACCATTTCCAGCAGCTGCTCTTCCCAGAACTTTTCCAGCTCTTCGATCTTAGGCAGTTGCTTACGGGCACCCAGTTCAGCGATGAAGGTATCACGGTCTGGATACTGAGCAGAGATGTTGGAGCCAACCAGCTTACCAGCGAAATCACCGGCTTCACCTTTAACAACACCGAACATTTCACCCAGGTCACCCTGTGCAGTTTTCAGGTCTTCTTCCAACTGAGCAATCTTACGCTCGTTGTCCAGGAAGGCCTGGTTCAGGTCAACACCGCGCTGGCGTTCTGCAGCCAGAGCGTCTTTTTCACGCTTCAGCAGAGCAGCCTTGTCACCGCGCTCAGCACGGAACTCAGCTTCACGCTTGGCATTGTCTTTAGACTGAGAAGCACGGTCAGATTGAACCTGCTGCAGCAGCTGTTCAATAGACTGTGGTGCGTCAGCAGCGATTGCGCTACCAGAGGTCAGTGCGAAAGTCGCTGCTACGATGGCAGTAGAAATAAACTTCTTCATTATTGTGCAGCCTCCGCAGCTGGGATTGGTAAGGAGAAGAGATCTGGTGCAGCCTGTTTACGGGCAATGCGGATACCTTTAGTCAGTTCACGCAGGTACGCCTGATCCAGTGGCTCCCAGGATTTGGTTTCAGCGTCGTACATCCACGCAGACCTTTGATCCAGGCTCTGTGCGTATACAGCAACACGACCCAGGTTCAGGAAATCAACCAGTACTTCTTTACCATCGATGTTCAGCTTACCTGTCTCAATGCCCAGGAAGCGACCATACTCACGCTCGATGTTGTATGCGTCCAGAATAAGACGATACTTCTCGGCCAGAGTAACTTCAGCAGTGTTCAGCAGGCTTTTCAGGTTCTCAACACGCTCTTGACGAGTCTCAGTGTTGAAAGGCAGATCCAGAGCCACGAATTGATCCAGTGCATCTACCATTTTAAACATCAGAGGCACAACGCCCTGACGCAGACGATCAACACCGTTGATGTCGTCTTGAATAGACTTCATTGTGGCTTCCTGGTCAGCAACCAGGCCTGCCAGATAATCGTTATAGGCTTTCAGGGACTCACGCTCATCAGCAACTGAACTGTATTCGAACAGCATGTCCTGAGCCTGGTCAAAATACTTATCGACCTTCTTTTGAGATGACGCAGCTGCAGCATGAATTTTGCTGTCGGCCTTTTGCACGTCGGTAAGAGGGTCTGCAACGACTAAGTTGCTGCTGGCAAGCGCCAGAGCACCAACCAGTGCAGTAGCGATTTTTGTTCTATTACTTACCTTGGACATAGTTCCCAACCAATTTGATGTGAATTAAAAAGGTTAAACTCATAGGTCATGTGCAATTTGGCAAACAATGCCACTGCTAACCACGCCAGTGAGTATGTCTTTATATTGTGATTGTTTGTTTTTTGTTTCCTATCCCATGCCCTGCCGGGCATAGACCCGGTGGCATCATTTCACAAAATGTTGACCTGTGTCAACAATGCGGCAGCAGTAAAACTGCGGTAAAAATGCCTTTGAAGCGGGATCTTCACAAAACGATGTTTTTTTGAACTTAACGGTTTTCAAAGCAAATAATTTCGAAAGTCGGAATACTTAATTTAAAATCAAAAAGACATTGTTTTATAAGCAATTAATATTTTCACCGCAACACTTAAACTGAGCGAAAATTACTTTTACCACTCTAACAATCGTTCTAATTTACGAACATCAAAACATCAAAAACCAATCACTTTTACATCAGTTGCTGTGATTACACTGATATACCAGGTTGCGTATTTGAAAAGAACATCCAGTGCCCGCTGATTTTTCTCCCTGGGTTTTGTTAAATCAGCAAAATCAGGGGTTGTTAATTTTTGGATATGCAATTGAGTTTATTAATCCTGCAAACAATCAAATTAACCAGAGTTATTGTAAATCATTATCATTTCCGAATCAGTGATAAGGCGCACAGCTCAAGCTCTTGTTCATAACGAAGAAAAGTGCTTGTTCGATTAGAACAAGAGATGAGGGTAGAACTCGGCCATCGGCGGAAAGGTGTAATGCAGGAGTAAGCTCAGACGCTCGCATATTTGCTGCTTTACAACTGGCTATCAAGTCCGATTACCCGGGGGCTGCGTTGTAATGCGGCAAATTGGAAAGAAGCACAACAGGGATGACTGGCCGGGGCAAGTGAAGCCAATACCAGCCCTTGTTGGTGATGCACTTTAGATAGAGGCACCTTTAACCAGGCTAAATGACACAAAAAGGGTGCCTACTCTTGAGGCACCCTTTTCAAAGAACCAGACATCACCCGCCATGGTGAACAAGGACCAAACTAGGCAAACAGCTGATCGGCAACAAACGGATTAGAGCGACGCTCCTCTCCAAAAGTAGAGTTGGGGCCATGGCCGGGAATAAATGCGACCTGCTCACCCAATGGCCACAACTTCCCGGTGATTGACTGCAGCAATTGCCCGTGATTGGAGCCCGGAAAGTCAGTACGGCCAATAGAACCACGGAAAAGAACATCCCCCACCATTGCCATTGACGAGTCAGCATGATGAAAAACCACATGTCCAGGTGTGTGCCCCGGACAATGCAGTGTGTTGAGCGTTAGCTCACCCAGCTCAATCCTGTCACCATCTTCAAGGTAGGTATCTGGCTCAAAGCTGCCACAGGGAGGAAAGCCGAATGTTTGGCTTTGGTGGGGTAACTGTTCAAACAGAAACTTGTCACCAATATGAGGGCCATACACCTTCACATCAAACTCTTCAGCCATTAACCCGGCTGCGCCAACATGATCTATATGGCCATGGGTCAGCAGGATCTTATCGAGCGTCACTCCCTGCTTTTCAATTTCAGCTTTGATTCGTTCCGGGTTGCCGCCCGGATCGACCACTGCGGCTTTATTGGTTTTTTCGCACCATATAAGGGTGCAGTTCTGCTGGAAAGGGGTGACTGGAATAATCAGGTATTTCATCAACTCATCACTCTTGAACGGCTATGGTCATCAGACTACGTCAGATCGCGCCTGTTTCGCCATATCAAATATCACAATCCTGATGATTAACGAGTCCATTCCGGCTTTTAGGCAGTTTTTTGGGGTTAAGCACCTAAAGTCAAAGGAAATTCGCTTAATCCCATATGCTTATCTACTCTTAAAGCATAACAAGGAATTGTGAATTTCGGACACTTTATGATTAGGGACAGCGCAAACTTTGCTGGTGTTGGCATGAACTGCCAACGCCATAGCCGTTCACAGACACGGCAGACACCGCCTATCCAGGTCTCTCCCCAAGGCTCTGATGGGATGTTCCAATCATGAAAATCTCCCACAGACTCCTGATTTTGGTCGTGCTCAGTCTGGTAATGACTCAGTTGCTGCTCTATTCCCTGACGCGGCAAAAGGAGATTCAGGTCCACAGCCAAACTCAGTTTGAACACGTAGCCAAAATTGAACAACAACTTGAGTTGGTCCGCAGTCGTCTGTGGCAAATGAGTATACATGCAGACCAGAAGTCGATTGCTGCCATCCGCATCGAACAACAAACCCTTACTTCACTGCTGAGCAACACCCAGATAGACGTACCAGAGCAAGAGCTGTTGGTTAACACCATGATTTCAATCAATGAGGGGATTGGCAGCCTGCTTAATCTTTCGGAACAAGCCCTCTCCTCTACTCAGTTGCTACAGCTGTCGCCGGATGGAATGTTGATGGCACGATACGGGTTGGCGTTCCAGTCGATGACAGAAGCGATTTTTCAGTATCAGAGATCTGTCATTATCTTTTCCGCAGCTCAACAGCAAACCTACTTATATATAAATGGTGCTGCCATGTTGCTGTTCACTCTGACCTTGGTTGCGGTAGCAACACGCACATACAGCCAGTTCAGCCAAAACCTCACCCAGCTCAATAAAGGAATAGCAGCGCTCGCCAAAGGTGATATGAAAAGCCAGATACACCTTCCCCATAATGATGAACTGGCCAGGCTCGGGAGAGAGTTCAACCAGATGAAGGCAAGCCTTGAGCAAACAACGATACAAAAGGATGAATTGTCAAACGAGGTCGCCAAGCAAACTCAACAGCTGCAAAGACAACAGGAAAAGCTCAGATACCTCGCAGACCACGACGATTTGACAGGCCTTTTCAGTCGCAGTGCATTCAACAACCTGCTTGAAGTATGTTTACTCAGGTGCCAAAGGTATGGCGATAAAGCTGGCCTGCTGTTTGTGGATTTGGATAAGTTCAAGCCCGTCAACGACACCTATGGACACGCCGCCGGCGATACGGCTTTAGTTGAGATTAGCGATAGAATGAAGGAGTTGCTACGCAAGTCAGACGTTATTGCCAGATTCGGCGGCGATGAGTTTGTCATTTTGGTCGAGCCGGTAAGACATCATGATGAACTGATGAATCTGGCGAATAAACTACAGACAAGCTTGAGTCATCCGATTCACTATCAGGGGGTAACACTGGAGTTGGGGGTCAGTGTCGGCATCAGTGTATACCCCCATGATGGAGTGACTGCGCAAGAGCTGATCCTGAATGCTGACGACGCCATGTATAAGGCTAAGAAGTCAGGTGGAAAGGCCTGTTTCTTTGCCAGCGCCATCAGCTAATACCTTTTCCTGAAAAGGCTTACAGGGTGAACTTGTAGTAAAGCTGCACCCTGAGATCATCTACGCGAAAGCCCTGGTCAAACTCGGCGATGGCGTAACGCACCTTGGCTGATGCCCCTTGCAGCCAATGGCTTAGTTCATAACCCAGCATCATATCCAGCTCGTAAAAATCCTCGGTTTGCTCATCGATAGACCGATAGCTGGCGTACAGAGCACTGGCACTCAACCCCTGCAGCCCAAACCGGGTCAAATCATAAGCCAGCTTAACCCCATAGGCATTATCATTGCCCCTTCCTGTGCCATATACCTGCTGCTGAATCACATTGCTATCCCCCCAGGGAGTAAACATGGCATCTTCACCGGTATGGGCATAAATAAGTGCGGTATTAAGCCCCTGACGTTCAAACCCCAGGTGGGCGCCGTACTGATAGGTATCCAGCACCTCCTCGCCCAGGGTATGGGATGACTGCTGACGTAGCCAGGACGGCGAAAAATAGCCTTTCGTGTCACCGAACGATTTGGTCAGGGTGAGTTTGCCATAGTACTGACTCAGCACGTCCGGCATATGATAAACCCAGGCGTCAACTTTGGCCTGAATAGCGCGGCTCATTGATGGGCCTGACTCATAGCTGGCCCCGAAAGCGTACACAGGATTATCCGCGACTGTAATCTCCACGCCCCGTTTTGCCAGTTCCTCCTCGACAGCCTGGGAGACAGGAATAAACGTATTACGGGTAAAATCGATAGAATCAGTCACATAATGAGCCTGCAGCTTAATACCATCTAAGCTCTGGTTTTCGACAAAGGCGCCACGGAAACTGCGGGGCAAGGCGCGAATTTCATGGGTATTCATCATGGGCGAACTAAGCTGGTGCGCTCCTACCGTCAGTGCAGTATCCCAGCGCTCCGCGCGCACAAAGTATTCCTGAGCACGGTTGACGGCTTTGCGCTCGCCATTTTTATTGTCACTATCATTACCAACAAGCCCGTAAATCTCGCCACCATGCCAGTTGAGTGGATTGGCGGAAGCAAAGGTGCCACCGAAGGAGAGTCCCTGCCACTGACCACTGCGATAACCAAACAGGCCACCTAGACTGGTATCGTGCCAATGAGGCTTACCATCATTGAACTCACGGGTGAAATCAAACAGACGTAACTCACCAAAGAAGCGCTCCTGCCCGGTCAAACCCTGTTCGGCATTGGGCCTGGCCTGCGCATTGAGGGAACAGGAGGCGGCCAGCAGTGCCAGCCACAAGCTGTGTTTTTCCATGCTTTCATTCCATTGTTGTGGGTATTTTCGAATGAAAAAAAAGCCGCAGGTGTCTGCGGCTTAATTGTCTTTCCCGAAGCGGGGAATTAGCGCTTCATATCCGGGTAAGTGAACTCGTGGCACTGGTTACAGTACACTTTGCTCTCTTTGTGCTCCATGTGACAGTAAGTACATGGCAGGTCAGTGCCATAGTGCAGGCTGTCGTGTGGATTAGGCTCAACTTTGATGTCGTGCGGATCGGCACGCTTGGTCATCTCTGCAACGTCAGCCGGGGTGCCATGGCAGGCCTCACAGGCAGTCGCATCCGGAATGGTTTTGCGCTTGGCATCGCCATGACAGGCGGCACACTCAACTTTGCCGTCATCGCCTGTCATCACTTCTTTGTGATAATCCTTCACACCGAAGGCGTTGGCAGCTGCCGGCGCCAGAGCCAGCATTAACATCAGAGCAGATAATTTCTTAAACATGTTGTTTCCTGCTGCGGGGCTTACCGGCCCCGCCTTTCTTATAATCAGTAGTTCTTGATAAATTCGCCGGCGGCTTTGATATCAGGCGTGTATGGACGGTCCTGCTCAACAAATGGCACCTGCTTTCGGAAAGCTTCATACATAGCTTTGGTGTCATCACCCAGCTTAAGTGAGGCATTGGCTTGCTTACGCAGGTCGATAGCCTGAGTCGAGTGCATCAGCTCCAGACCATAGATGGTGTTGGTGTTATCAACGATCTGGATCAGGTTCTCAGACGCCAGCTTCAGGTTGGTGAAGGTGTCTTCGATGTTACCCGCGATGGCAATACCGTCGAAAGATACCGGGCTGGCCAACATCTTGTTGCGTACTTGCATATCCACAAAGGCTTTCTGAATTGCACCGAACGCGTGACCATTGTTACCAGGGGCCGCCAGGAAGCGGGACAGCTTGGTAAAGTGGCTGTCAGACAGGTGAATGGTACGCTGCACCGCATTGTGAGAAACCTGAGTCAGAGCAATGTTCAGACCCTGCACTGCCAGTGCAACCGGCAGAGGTTCAAAGTTGGTGGTCGGGAATACACCGCCCTTGCCTTCTACCAGGTACTGAGACACCTGAGTGAACTGGCTGTAATCGTCAGACGCATCCAGTACTACAGCTGGGTTGTCATCTGAGTGGTTGATCTGAATGTCGATCATCTGACCCAGATCAACCAGGGCTTTCTCGGCACCAGCCAGGGTATAGCCAGTAGTGCGATAGCTCAGCGGATCCTGCAATGGACGGTCCTTGTTGGCATCCCACAGATAGCTGCCGGTCAGTACGTTACGGATATCACCAGCCACTTCACCAATGTATGGGAAAGGACGGATATCGTTGGTTTGTGGCAGGAATGGCGCCACGTTACCGTTCAGACCTTCCAGACTCAAACCAAACACAGTTGGCGATACCTCTACCAGCTGTTTGGCAGCGCGGTAACCTTCCATGGCGTAAGCCACAGCCACTGAGTTGTTGGACAGGATAGACAGGGCATCTTTACCGATAGGCCTCAGCGGCTCGATATCCGCCTTGTCCATCGCCCTGGCAGCGCTCATGCGCTTGCCCTTGTACATCACGTCCCACTCACCGATCATTGCCAGACCTACGTGAGAAGACAGCAGAATGTCTGCTTCGCCCACAGTGCCCTGAGAAGGAATGATTGGGGTCAGGCCTTCGTTCAGGTATGCCTGATAGATCTCAGCCACTACTGGCTGTACACCGGTTTGACCGGAGAGAATGGTGTTCAAGCGAACAGCCAGCGCCAGACGGGTCAGGCGAACCGGCATAGGCTCACCGACACCGGCGCTGTGAGCACGCAGGGTGCTGATGTTGAACTGGCTGGATGCTTCCATAACCGCCTTGCTCAGCTGACCATTAGCGTCGAACAGTTTGTGGTCCTTGTTCAGACCCACACCCACGGTCAGACCGTATACCGGTTTACCCTGACGGGCAGATTCCATCAGCAGGTCATAGGCCTTTTCCAGACGCACCAGAGCATCAGGGGCAATTTCCACTTCGGCGCCATCGGCGATAGCCCAGGCCTGCGCCTGAGTCATATCTTTACCGGTCAGCATTACCGCGTCTTTTGCCATTGCACTGCCGGAGATCATCGCCAGTGCCAGAGTTGCCAACATTGCTTTTGTATTCTTGTTCATCATTCTCTCCACTCCTCACTTCCCATTTTTAGTTGGGGGACGGATTTATCAGGATAATTGCAGGTTGATACCTTTCTCGGCAGCACAGATGCGACCGGCGTTGCGACCTGTCACCACTCCTTCTGCCACAGCGCACGCACCCAGACGGCTGGCACCGTGAATACCACCAGTCGCTTCACCGGCAGCAAACAGACCAGGAATTGGCTTATCAGTGATCAGGTGCAGCACTTCACTGCGGGTGTTTACGCGCACGCCACCCATGCAGTAATGAACTTTCGGCCACATACGAGCGGCATACCATGGGCCCTCTTCCAGCAGAATCGCTTCCTGCATTGGACGGCCGAACTCTTTGTCGTCACGGTTTTTCACCGCTTCGTTCCAGCGCGCAACCTGAGCTTTCAGCTTGTCAGCAGGCATACCGTAGATCTCAGCCAGCTCTTCCAGCGTGTCAGCTTTCTTGATCACGTTGTACTTCATACCCCAGGCCAGCGTCTGAGCCTTGGCTGCGCCTGCCGCGTTGGTAAAGCCAACCGGATACACAGGCTGATGCTTGTCATCACGACGGGTCATGATGGCATCTGCGCGAGCCTTACGGTCTGCCAGTTCGTTGAAGAAACGCTCGCCGGTACGCACATCGACTACGATGCCGTGTGGGTAGGTGGCGATAGTGGCGAACTGAGAGGCAGTACCGAAACCTTTTTCGTCAGGGGAAGACCAGGGACCCAACTGGATCTGGTCAAGGTGAATTGGGTTGGCACCGATCAGCATCATCTGCTTCAGGGCTTCAGAGGTAGCACCGGCATGGTTGGTAGAATCCAGCTCGCTGTTCAGTTCCGGCATCTGCATCATGCGGTATTTCACATCGTTACCGAAGCCACCGGTCGCCATGATTACACCCTTGCGTGCACCGAAGCGGCGGATTTTACCGGTTTTTTCTTTCGGGAAATAATAACCTTCGCGAACTTCGAGGCCGATCACACGACCCTTGTCATCCTGGATAAAGCTCTCCATGCGAACCTGGTTACGCATGTCTACACCCTGCTCGCGGGCAACTTTAATCATTGGACGAATAATGCCAGCACCGGAACTTTCTACAGTCTGCAGAACACGCTGAATAGAGTGACCACCAAAGTGCTGAACAAATGGCTTCCACTTAACGCCGTGACCAATTAGCCACTCACAGGATTCGGCGGTGCCATCACAGACCAGCTTGAGCATCTCAACGTCGTTCATACCACGACCAGCTTTCAGCATGTCGTCAACCATGACGTTAACATCGTCCTGAATACCGGCTTCTTTTTGCAGTGAACTGCCGGCTACCGCCATGGCGCCACCATTGATGGTGGAGTTACCACCAAATACCGGCATCTTGTCGATAACCATTACCCTGGCACCGCCTTCACGAGCCTGCAACGCAGCAGACATACCGGCAAAACCACTGCCCACTACGATAACGTCAACCACTTCGTCAAAAGATTCCGGCGTATTAGGTGCAGCAATTGCGGACCCTGTCACAGCCACACCCAAACCTGTGGCGGCCATCGCCATACCACCCTTCAAAATTGCGCGACGACTGTGATTAAGTTCTTGTTTTTCTGACATTTGGAACATTCCTTCAAGTTGGTTCCAGAGGAGATAATCTATGCCCAGATAGAGCATTTGGCGTGCCAACCACCTAAAAAGAGGTAAAGAAAAGGAATTTTTTGATGACGGGCACACAAGCGCGAAATACAACGAATTACAATCACGATATTTCGTGGTCAGCGTGATATATCAATGGAAAAAACCTGCTATTTCGAAGCGACTCAGCGACTTTGTGCCAGCCTGCAGCTGGAAAAATCGCTGGAGCACTATTTTCACTATATGAAGCAGAAGCTTCCCATTGATGGCATCTTTATGAATCTGTTCCAGCCGGAGCAGCAGCAAATCCAGTTTATTGCTCATGCCAACAATGACTCTGCCGAGGCACTGGATCAGTGCGTACCACTCACCGAAGAGATGTGTCGGGTGCTGAGTCAACCCGACAGACCGGTTATTCGCATCATCAACCATATTGAGACGGACGGGGTGACCTTCCATGTGGCACCGCGGGTATTTCCCGATATCCAGTCTCTTATATTGATGCGAATGATCTGCGACGACACTCATCTGGGCGTGGTTGGCTACTACAGCAGGACACCCAACAGTTTCCGCGCCATTCATGCAGATCTGATTGAGAGTCATATGCATCCTTTGGCGCTGATTACAGCTTTTAACCTGCAGGGCCGCAACCTGCTGGCGCAGAATCAACAATTGGCAGAGCAAAACGACACGCTTAAGCGTTCACTGGAAGTGAAAAACGGCGTTATCGGCGCTGATGCCGGCCTTAAGCGGGTAATGGAGCAGGTCCAGGCCATTGCTCATCTGGACACCAGCGTACTGATTTTGGGGGAAACAGGGGTAGGTAAAGAGGTGATAGCCAATGCCGTGCATGAGTACTCTACCCGTGCGGACAAACCTTTTATTAAGGTGAACTGCGGCGCCATCCCCGACTCATTGCTGGACTCTGAGCTGTTCGGTTATGAGAAAGGTGCCTTTACCGGCGCCGAGCAACGTAAGCAGGGTTATTTTGAGCAGGCCGATGGTGGCACCATCTTTCTGGATGAAATAGGTGAATTGCCATTAAGTGCTCAGGTGCGATTGTTGCGGGTATTGCAGAACTCCACTATTACCCGTGTGGGCGGCTATGAATCCATTGAGCTGAATATCCGGGTGATTGCCGCCACCCACAGGGAACTGCAGCATATGGTACAGGATGGCGAGTTTCGTCAGGATCTTTGGTATCGCCTGGCTATCTTCCCCATCCAAATACCGCCACTTAGGCAGCGCACTTCCGACATTCCGCTGCTGGCACAGTTTGCCGTGGAGAAAATGACCGCCAAGTTTAATCTGCCCAGGCTACCCCGCATCCCTTCAGAGCAATTGAGCCTGCTCAGTCGCTACCCCTGGCCGGGTAATGTGCGGGAGATGATGAACGTCATTGAACGAGCGGTGATCCAGCACCCTGAAGGCCCTTTGGATTTCAGCTTCTTGATGCCATCAGAGCCGGAAGTCGTCACCTGTGATAACCAGCAGGTCATTATCGACCCCAGCCGCGCCGGCGATAAACTGGTGCCATTAGAGATGATGATGCAGAAATATATCAGCCATGCCCTCAAGGTATGCGGCGGCAAAGTTTACGGCAGCGGCGGCGCAGCCGAAATGCTGGCTATCAACCCCAATACCCTGCGAAGCAAAATGAAGAAGCTGGGTATCCAGGCATAACCCATGTCAGCGTTCTAAAAACTTCTATACACCTGGCGACCAAGGGTCGACAGGTGTAACTTGTTTAAAGCCAATCAAAACGCTTTTTGTATATGAGGGGGATTTATGGAAATCAATCATCCGGAAAGACTGGAAGCGGCCATATTACTGGGCATAGTCAATGAAAAGCTGAGACTGAAGTGCCCGGACAGGCAGGCTCTCTACTATGAGATGGATATGCCAGTCGACCAACTGGACAGCAAGCTGGATGCACTTGGTTACCATTATGATGCTGCCAGTAACCAATATAAGCCTGTGTAACCCCGACTCACTTCCAATACCGAGCTATACAAAACACAGAAGATCGATGCAAAACACAAAAGGGCCTTGTCAGGCCCTTTTTGCTGTTCGCTGCGATTATGGTTACCTTTGGCGACGCCAGTGATTTTTCACCATAGCGCCCAGCAGCACTTTTGACGATACCAAACTGAAGTTCTGCATTTGCGGCACGGCGCCAAACAGCGAACTGCCGCCACCCAGCAATACCGGGATTTGGGTGATGATAAGTTCATACACCAAATCCTCGGCCATAAAGCTCTGTATGGTCTTGCCGCCATCTATGTACAGACGCTGATAGCCTTTATCATTCAGTGATTTCACCAATGATTCCAACGACGCCGCTTGTTGTGCTGTCACCAACTGCGCTTTATCCCTGTACGCTTCAGGTATTTCCTTCAGGCTGTTACTTAATACAAAAACCGGCTTGGGATAAGGCCAGGGCACATCGAAACTACAAACCGTTTCAAAGGTAGTTCGTCCCATCACCAGCGCATCTATACCGGAGATAAACTCAGCCCAGCCCAGCCCAAATCATCATGGTCCGGATTTGGGATAGCATGCAGCCAGTCCAGCCCGCCCTGACTATCAGCAATGTAACCATCCAGACTGGTGGCGATGTACACGATATTTGTCATAACAACCTCAATAAACTCACCGAGTCTTTTCATCCCTGCTTTGGATGAACAAAGGAGCAGGTAAAACCTTGAACAGGGACCTGTAACCCAATACAATTCTACACTGTAGAATTTGAAGTTTAAGAGACCTTGTTGATGTCAGTCAAGCTCAAAAAACGGGGACGTCCGGGGGCAGACAAAAGTCAGCTCAGTGCTGAGCTCATCCTGAACATGGCGCGTCAGCTGATGAGAGAAAACGGCAAAGTGCCCAGTATTCGCCAGTTAGCTAATGAGCTTGATATCGATGCTATGGCCATCTATCACTATTACGCCAACAAGGCTGCCCTGCTTGAGGCTCTGACGGTTTCATTGATTGAGGAAATTTATACCCCGTCAGGCACAGGAGATTGGCAAGCCGAGTTAAAGCAGTTGTGCCAAAGCTATCTGGCCCTGCTGAGTCGTCAGCAAGGCCTGCTGGAAACCATGCTGTCCATGACCAGCTACGGACCGGCACAGGTATTCAGTGACAAAGTCGGCATTGCACTTAAGCCATTAGCGCTGACTGACACCCAACTCATGCAGGTTATTGCCTTGCTGGCAGACTACCTTCACGGCGTCGCCATCGCCGCCCAATGTAATCCGGGCAATGATGAGGTCACCAACATCGATGGGCCTTATGCACTGATTTGTCTGGCAATTGAGGCTCATCGGCACTGAATCTGGCACTGACTGCACTCGTCAGTACCTGTGCCTGCAGGCTCCTTGTTTGGCAAGCACGCTACAGACAGGGGAAGAGTCATCAGCCAGCTTTGGCTCTGGGTTTGCGCGCACCGCTTTTGCTGCCTGCTGCACTTTTGGCAGCTGAAGACTTGGTGCCAGCAGAGCTGCCGGTACTTTTCTTCTTCCAGCCGCCACGTCCTTTGCCTTTACCTTTCCAGGCTGGCTTGGCCTGCACACCGGCCAGAGCATTGGGCGTGGTTTGCGCCGCGACCTCCAGCAGATGATGAATATTGGCCAGCAGTGGATCCATAAAACTTTGATAGCGCATGCTCTTTTGGCTGATAGCCTCCAGACTTTGCTCCCATAATGCTGTCATATCCGGTGTGGTCGCTGCCTCAGGCAAGCTGTTAATCAAACCTCTGCCAGCTGGCGTAGCCTGAATACTCTTGCCCTGACGCACTAAAAATCCGCGCTTAAACAAAAGCTCAATAATACCGGCCCGGGTGGCTTCGGTACCCAGACCGTCGGTGTCTTTCAGGGTCTTACGAATCGCATCATCTTTAACGTAGCGACCAATCCCAGTCATGGCACTGAGCAGGGTAGCATCGGTAAAGTGCTTTGGCGGCTGGGTCATTTTATCCAGCCGCTGACCGCGCTCGCAAAACAGCTCCTCACCCTTTTTCAGCACGGGCAGATGGCTTTGCAGCGGCTCCTCCTCTTTATCGTCCCCCTGAGATGCAACAGCATTACTCTCATTCGCTGATGCCTTGTTACTGGCAAACAGCTGCTTCCAGCCCGGCGAGCGGGTCACCTTGGCTTTGGCACTGAACAGGCCACCGGCTATGGTGATCTCCACTTTAGTGTCCTGATATAAGTGGTGAGGATAGAACTGGGCCAGATACTGACGGGCAATATGCTCATACAAACGGGCTTCATCCCGGCTGAGCTTAGACAGATCCGCGTTGCGATCTGTGGGCACAATCGCATGGTGAGCATCCACCTTACTGTCATTCCAGGCGGCTGACTTAATCGACAAGTCAGGTTTATCCGCCCCCTGAACCAGTCCAGGGGCATTATTCAGCACAGCATCCACCACCCCGGGAGCAAGCTTTAACTGCTCTTTGGGCAAATGGCGGGAGTCTGATCTGGGGTAAGTGATCAGCTTGTGTCTTTCATACAGGCTCTGACAGGTATCCAGCACTGCTTTGGCCGATAAGCCAAAACGCTTTGCGGCATCAATTTGCAGTGATGAGAGAGAGTAAAGCAAAGGTGGCGCCTGGCGCTTATCCTTCTGCTCAAGTGTTGTGATATGCCCGGGCTGACCCGTGATCCGCTCGACCACATTGTCAGCCAACCTTGGCGACAGCACCCGCCCCTCTTCATCCATAAATTTCTGGCAGGCTTCACTGGGTTGCCAACGGGCGGTAAAACGCTCTCCGGCCTGTGTCAGCAGGTGGGCATCCACCTGATAAAAAGGTTTGGGCTCAAAGGCTTCAATGGTTTCATCCCGGCGCACCACCAGCCCCAGCAGTGGAGTTTGCACCCGACCCACTGAAAGCACTCCCTGGTAGCCAACTTTGCGCCCCTGCAGGGTAAAAGCGCGGGTCATATTCATACCATAAAGCCAGTCGGCACGACTGCGGGCCAGGGCAGAGGTGGATAAGGGCACAAATTCGCGGTTGGAGCGTAATTGATTCAGTGCCCGCTTTACCGCCTGTGGGTTAAGGTCACTGATCAGAAGACGTTGAGTCTGACCCAATTTGGTCTGACTCACTTTAAGGTAAGAGAGTACCTCATCCACCAAGAGTTGCCCTTCCCTGTCGGGATCGCCGGCATGTACAAGACTGTCGGCCTGCTTCACCAATTTGCGCAGTACAGACAGCTGACTGCGACTGGAGGATTTCGGCATCAGTTGCCACTGCTCGGGTACAACAGGCAGGTCTTCCATTTTCCAGGATTTATACTTCTCGTCATAGGCATCCGGTGGTGCCTGCTCAAGCAGATGGCCAATACACCAGGACACCATATCGCCATTCCCCACCTCAATGTAGCCATCATGCTTTTTATGTGGCTTGGGCAGTACATCGGCAATGGCGCGCCCCAAACTGGGCTTTTCGGCGATATAAAGGATCATATGACGGGACAAGTAACCACTGGATAAGTTTACAGTACAATTTAACCAAGCAAACAGGCGCTGTAAACCCAAAGCAAGAAAACAGCCACTGATTGCTGTAAATACTACCTATCTAACAGTCTGTTAAACGCCGCGCTGCAAAAAGCCAGGGCATGACCCCAACGCAGTTCGTTTAAGCGCTCCTCCAAGGACGCACACTAAAACCTTGAACCACGAAGAATACGAAGGGCACGAAGAAAAGCAGCATTCTTTTTCCTCTTCTTCGTGTCCTCAGTGTAGTGAGAGAAGCGAACGCTTCGTGGTCGCAGCTTTTAAAGATAAAAAGCCCTGCATTAATGCGCAGGGCTTTTTAATTCTTCACCGATTGACCGGTTAACCGAGCGGTAAGTTCAGCTTGGCCCCGGCTTTATTTCAGCAGCTTATCCGCTTATGGGTGGCAAACGTTATGTAGCTCCAGGTTGGTCCCCAGCTCCATATTACGGTTCGCCTTGGCATCGTCGTTACGCAGTGCGGTCAGGTAATCCAAATAGGCCTGATCCACATCCTTGGTAATATACTCGCCGTCGAATACTGAAGTTTCAAAGCGCTGAATATCCGGATTTTCCTGACGTACAGCTTCCACCAGATCAGCCAAATCCTGGAAGATAATCCCATCGGCGCCAATGATACGGGCGATCTCTTCCGAGTCACGGCCATGGGCAATCAACTCATTGGAGGTCGGCATATCGATACCGTACACATTGGGGAAGCGGATTTCAGGGGCAGCAGAGGCGAAGTACACCTTCTTGGCACCGGCTTCACGGGCCATCTCGATGATCTGCTCTGAGGTGGTACCGCGCACGATAGAGTCATCCACCAGCAGCACATTTTTACCTTTGAATTCAGCACCAATGGCATTGAGCTTACGACGTACTGACTTCTTACGCTCCTGCTGACCCGGCATAATAAAGGTACGGCCGATATAGCGGTTTTTCACAAAACCCTGGCGGTATGGCAGGTCCATACAACGGGCTATTTCCAGCGCGATATCGCAGGAGGTTTCCGGAATTGGAATCACTACATCAATATCCAGGTCATACCATTCCCGTTTAATCTTGTCTCCCAGACGGGTTCCCATATTCACGCGGGACGCGTAAACAGAGGCCTTGTCTATGGTGGAGTCAGGGCGAGCAAAGTAAACGTACTCAAAGATACATGGCACATGGCTTGGATCCTGAGCACACTGACGTGTGTACAGCTGACCATCCAGCGTAATGTAGACAGCCTCGCCCGGCGCCACATCGCGCATCACCTCGAAGCCGACTGCATCCAGCGCCACGCTCTCAGAGGCCACCATGTATTCGGTACCCTGTTCGGTTTCATGCTTACCCAACACCAGAGGGCGAATACCGTGAGGATCGCGAAAAGCCACCAAGCCCTGCCCAATAATCATGGCCACCACAGCGTAAGCGCCACGGGTCATCTTGTGTACTGCCGCAACAGCATCGAACACATGCTCTTCGGTCAGGTTACGGCAACTGGTGTGTTGCAGTTCGTCAGCCAGCAGGTTCAGCAGCACTTCTGAATCAGAGGTGGTGTTTACATGACGACGTTGCTCAGCCAGACGCTCCATCAAATCGACAGTGTTGGTGAGGTTGCCATTGTGGGCGAGGGAGATACCGAAGGGAGAGTTGACGTAGAAAGGTTGGGCTTCCGAAGAACTGGAGCTGCCGGCGGTGGGGTAACGAACATGACCTATGCCCGAATTACCCTGAAGCCGTTGCATATGCTTCACTTCGAACACATCCTTCACCATGCCATTGGCTTTGCGCAGGCGGAAGGCGCCTTCGTCAATGGTCACTATGCCCGCAGCGTCCTGGCCGCGGTGCTGAAGCACTGTCAGTGCATCATAGATGGTCTGATTAACCGACGAGCGGCCAACAATTCCGACGATACCACACATGGGAAAACTTCCTCATTGTAAGATGTTCTATGTCATTATCAGGAAGGGTCTGTTGCCCTTCCTTGGTGGGAAGGTGCAAAACTGCCCTTCCCTTATATTTGGGGTACAAAGCTTGAGGTATCTTCCAAATAATGGAAAAACCACTGGATAACCACACCGAACTCGGGCACCAGCACAGAATCCTTCCACCATTGGGTGTTGGGTGCACCGGTAAAGGCATCCAAAAAGAACAGCAGAGCACTGACGATTAGGGCACCTCTAATGCCTCCAAACACCAGGCCCAACACACGATCGGTTCCCGACAATCCTGTCTTGGCAACCAGCTGCCCCAGCAAGTAATTCACCAGGGCACCGAGTATAAGAGTCGTTACAAAGAGTATGGCTATGGCCACGCCATTTCGCACCATTTCATCCCCAATCTGGGTTAGGTGGACGGCGAGATCCTGATAGAACTGACTGGCAATAAAGAAAGCAACAAACCAGACAACAAGAGACATGGCTTCCTTGGCAAAGCCCCGGACCAGGCTGATAAGCGCTGACAGTCCGACAATTCCGATAATGGCGTAATCAATCCAAACCATGAAAGAATGGCATCCGAAAGAGTAGTTTTAGACGGGCGGGATTCTAGCAGGATCTGGCCCTCTTCTCACCTCTGGATCAAGAAATTACGGTAATTATCAATTCACTCTGGCGAACAGTCAGCCAATCGGTCACCACTATTTGAACAATCTTTAATTTTATCCCGTTAACCATCCCAAGTAGCATGGGGGAATTCCCCAACTGCACAACTGACTCATGAGCTCATTCCTCAAGTATCAGCACAGTGCCAGTCTCAACCGGGTAAGACAAGGAACCGCACTCATCGCCGAAGGAGGTGGCCAGAAAGGCATATTCACCGCAGGCGTTCTCGATAGTTGGCTGGAGCTGGGCTTCAATCCATTCTCGCTAATGATAGGCACTTCAGCAGGCGCCCAGAATCTTTCCAGCTTTCTGTCTGGTCAACAGGGTTTCGCTCAGCGCTCGATTATGCAGCTGACCAGAGATAAACAGTTCTTCAATCCCGGTCGCGCTTTTCTGGGTGGGAATACTGTGGACCTGGATTGGTATTTTCATAAAACCACCCAGAATGAATACCGCCTGGATGTCGATAAAGGCGTGCAAGCATTGGCAGACAGAGAGTTCCTGATAACCTCAACCCGAATCAGTGATATTCAACCCAGCTTTTTCAGTCCCAATCAAGATAACTGGTTGCAGCTTCTTAAAGCCTCAAGCGCCCTGCCATTTCTTTACCGTAATGGCGTTGAGATTGATGGTGAGCACTATCTGGATGGGGGACTGGCTGCACCACTACCCATAGAAGAGGCCTATCATAGAGGCGCACGCCGGATTGTGGTGATACGTACCGCTCCGTCTGATACTGAATTCGCCACACCCTGGGTACACAGACTCAGTGACTGGCTGGAGCAACACCATAGACAGGTACCTATGGTGGAGTATCTGGCTCATCATGAAGCGGTATACCAGCGCTCTTTGGCATTTCTGGATAATCCTCCGGAGGATCTGCAGATACTTCAGCTGTGTCCTCCAACTCCCCTGTCCAGTAGGTTGATTGGCAGCGAAGATAAGTCACTGCGTTACGACTATCTGTCAGGTATGGCGATGGGACGCAGAACCCTGCTGGGTGGCAAACTCAATTTTGTACTCAGAGGTGATCAAAGTATTCCACACTGGCCAGCCCCCTGGACATCACAAGCAGCAACGGCGGGTTAGCCCTGCTATCTTTTGCTTTTAGTTATCCGGGTTTGGACGATGGCCTTATTTCACGCCACAAATCTCACACGACAAAGTCGAACAAAGCCTATGTTAAACTGAGAGTTAGCCCCTATGCTCATGCATCAGGGCTTGAAATATACAACAAACAGCGTATAGTCACGGGAATTTTGTCTGGAGCACAGTAACCCTATGGTATTTGCCATCTCTTTCAAGTTTCGTACTTGCCACCGTAACTTCGGTGCGACCGGGTATTTGCTCCAGTCTATACATAATTAAGCCTCCTTTATTGGGGGCTTTTTTTTGGGTCAAAAGCCAAAGGATAAGAAACATGCCTAATCCGCTCTACAAAAAGCACATATTGTCCATTCCGGAACTGTCCCGCGAGGAACTAGAATTGGTGGTTGAAACTGCCGGTCAAATCAAAGCCGAGCCGAGACCCACTCTGCTGCAACATAAAGTGATTGCCAGTTGCTTCTTTGAAGCATCAACCCGTACCCGCCTGTCTTTTGAGACTTCCATCCAGCGCCTGGGTGGCCGGGTCATTGGTTTCCCCGATGCAGGCAACACTTCTGCAGGCAAAAAGGGAGAAACACTGGCGGACTCTGTACGTGTTATCTCCTCCTATGTAGATGCCTTTGTCATGCGCCACCCACGTGAAGGCGCTGCTCGTCTGGCCTCAGAATTCTCTGGCAGCGTGCCTGTAATTAACGGTGGCGACGGTGCTAACCAGCATCCTACCCAGACACTGCTTGATCTGTTCACCATCTATGAAACTCAGGGGCGTCTGGACAACCTGCATATCGCCATGGTGGGTGACCTGAAATATGGCCGCACAGTGCATTCATTGACACAGGCGCTGACCAAGTTCAAAAACAACCGCTTCTACTTTATCGCTCCGGACGTACTGGCCATGCCAGACTACATTCTGGATCAGGTTAAAGAAGCCGGTATGGAATACAGCATCCACAGCACCATGGAAGAGGTAATGTCTGAATTGGATATTCTGTATATGACCCGGGTTCAGAAAGAGCGCTTCGACGAATCTGAGTACGCTCATATCAAGTCAGCCTTCATCCTGAGCGGTCAAACTCTGGAAGGTGCCAAAGACAACCTGAAAGTCCTGCACCCGCTGCCACGGGTTGACGAGATCACAGTAGACGTCGACAGCACGCCCTATGCCTACTACTTTGAGCAGGCAGAGAACGGGGTCTATGCCCGTCAGGCACTGCTGGCACTGGTACTGAACGAAGAGATTTAAGGAAGCGATAACATGACCAAAGATAACCACCTGAAAGTAGAAGCCATTAAAAATGGTACTGTTATCGATCATATCCCAGCCAACGTGGGCTTTAAGGTTTTGAAGCTATTCAAGCTGGATGACACTGCAGAACGTGTCACCATAGGTCTGAACCTACCCTCTTCTGCTTTGGGCAAGAAAGATCTGATTAAGATTGAAAACGTGCTGTTTGACGAGCAGCGGGCAAAACGTCTGGCACTGCTGGCTCCAAATGCCACGGTCAACAAAATCGAAAACTACCAGGTCGTCGCCAAACTACCTGTTGTTCTACCCGAGTACATCAAAGGCGTTTTTGGCTGCGCCAACACCAACTGCATCACCCATGTAGAGCCTGCAGTTGAAAGCCACTTCGGCGTATTCGTTAAAGACGGGGATATCCAGCTCAAGTGCAAATACTGCGAGAAGGTGTTCTCAAGAGAAGTAATGACAGAGCAGGCTTGAGTCTAAAAGCCAGCTCATTAAACAGTTCCAGCAAGTAATGAAAAATGCCTGTTATTCATGCTGATAACTGTAATCTGTTTCATCACATCTTCTCACATTCACTATTGAGTTAAGTGAAAATTTAGGTAAATCAAGATACAGCTGCACTGTGTTACCCAAAAAAGAACCCAATGGAATTTCCATTGGGTTCAAGGGTTTACGATAGAAAATTTAGTGAAACACGCTCACTATATCCCCTTCTCAGCCGTAACTTTAGAAGTCAACTGTGATACCAGCAAACAATCTGCGACCGATGGTGTCATATGTTCCCGGAGCAGTGTTAGCATTGAAACCGCTGTGATAACGAGGAGCATCTTCATCAAAGATGTTATACACACCTACGTTAAATCCAACATTTTTCCAGTTGTAGCTAACGTTGATATCATTGTAGAAGATAGAGTCTGCAATATTATCGTCAGTGATTGAAGCTGGACGCAGAGCATCTGTAGTTTCACTGATATAACGTACATCCCAGAATACGTTCCAATCCTCACCACCTACATTAAATGAAGTGGTTGCCTTGTACTCAGGGAATACACTAAAGGAATAAGCATTACCGACCATCTCTCGTGTCAGGCCCAACTCAACCCAAGTTTCTTTCCGTGACATATTGTAAGTACCGGCAAACCTCACACCGAAGGTATCAATAATGCCCCACTCAACATCTGTCTTATAGTCAATATCAAGGTCAATACCGTCTGTCTCCAATTTACCTACATTACCAAAGGAGAAAGTAGCATCTGCCGGCAAACCACCATCGAGCGGATTATTACCATCAAATGCAGCACAAGAAGGAGCACTGTATCCAACCGAATCCATACAGGAATTAAACAGCAACTGATAATCAGTCGAACCTATCAATTCATCAATCTCGATGTTCCAGTAGTCGACACTCACATTCAAGTTATCAAAGCCTGGAATATTAATCACTGTACCAACTGTGTAAGACTTAGATTCTTCAGGCTTCAGAGGAACCTCAGGAGCAAGAGTGGTGTAACCGGCCTGCCAAGCAAAGCCCAGTTCTCCAGTGTAACCATCAGCATTACAGTTAGCCAATTGAGTTGCAGTCAAATCACCACGTATGCTTGCAAATTCACAAATGTTATCCACCTGAGGGAACCCTGTTGATTGGGCTTGGTTCAACTCAGAAATATTGGGAGCCCTGAAACCGGTTGAGTAACCACCGCGGAAGCGCATGAAGTCGAGTGGGCGCCAATCAAAGCCTATCTCATAGTTTGTAGAATCGAATTTAACACCGGCCGAGGTATCGTAATCTGAATACCTAACAGCAGCTTCAAAGCTCAAGCTATCTAGCACAGGTAAGTAGGTTTCAAAGTAGATCTCATCAACTGAGAACCCACCTTGCTGAGGGTCGCTTGCACCACCAGTAGTCAATCCCTCTGAAGAAAACTCATCAGGTATAAACTCACCTTCTTCTTTACGATACTCATAACCCAAGGCCCACCCGACACTACCACCAGGCAACTCAAAGTACTCAAATGTGTCACCAGACAATGTTGCGATCCAATGACGCAAATCACCATAAGAAAAATCTTTCAGCGAATTAGCACTGAGATACGCCATCTGTTCTGGAGTAATTGCGCCAAAATCAGAGAATGGATCCAATGTACCCACTGCAGCACAGGCGCTATCAGCCTGACACAAAGATTCGTTCACGATAGTCTGCCAACGATCTTTTCGGTGATAATTCTTGGTGTTGTCAAGCTGTTCGTTGTATGCATAGGTATAGGAAACATCCCAACTCATGCTGTCACCGATATCGCCTTTCAACCCTGATACCATTCGGAAAGTGTTAGCGCGCTGACTAAACAACCGCCCACCTGACTCTGTAAATCGACGGTTAATAAAAATTCCCTGCAAGTCAGAGCCACTGGCTTGCGCATCAGCATAGCTATCAGCTGAAAAGTCCACACCATAAGGGTTCGATGCAGCATTGTTAAATGGGTTCTTAGCATTATCAAACACTAGCTGGTACGCAGGATCACGTCCAAAAGATGCATCTGGAGCCAAACGCTGATGAGATTCACGGTGAGTGTAAAGAGCATCCATGTATGCAGTTACTGAATCAGAGATATCATAACTACCATTAAGAGCGAACTGGTATCTGTCGTTTGGGGTAATAAGAGCATTTACTGGTGCGTAGTTGTAGACATCGGACGGTGTGAAAGGTCTAACCTGCCCCGTCTGTGCATCAACTATCCAGTTACCGGTATCAGGACCACCTGCTGCAACAATAGCGTCCCGCTGAGCTCGATTCAATCGGATAGTACGTGAGTTAGAACTACCACTGGCAACAGCTTTAAATCCAGTAACATTACCATCGTCATCATAGATTGCGTTTGGATATAATGCATCATGCGCCCAATCACGCTCACCCTGCTTCAATTCCTCTTGAGAATTGTATTCCATCGCTACAGTAATGCGACCGCGCTCACTGGCTGCCCCCATCAGAATAGAAAGCACTTTCTGCTCGGCATCCCACTCTTTCATACCTGCCCCATAAGAAGCATTTACGCGGATACCTTCAAAATCATCCTGTAGCACGATGTTAACCACACCCGCAATCGCATCAGTACCGTAAATAGTCGAAGCACCGTCACGCAAAACGTCAATTCGCTTAACCATTGCCAAAGGAATTTGGTTAAGGTCAACTGCACCATCACCATTAACATCGCCAATTGTTCGCTTACCATTAATCAAAACCAAAGTACGATTAAATCCTAAGCCACGAACATCAATTTTTTTCGCACCATCATTTCCGTTGTTGGTTGTAGCACCAAGTTGGAAACCGGACGTCGACGGAATGAACTTCAAAAATTCATCTACACTTGTAACACCTGTTTTTTCAATATCTGATGCGTCAAAACTGGAAATTGGGCTGGATGACTCAAATTCTGCTCTCAAAATGCGAGACCCTGTCACTTCAATTCGCTCAACACCTTCTTCCTCGGCAATCACCGCAGAACTTGTCATCGCAGCGCTGGCTGCAGCACCAAGCAGAGCAACCCTTACAGCTGTAGCTGCATAATCACGTTCAAACATCTTGATCTCCCGTTTATATAATATTTATTAGTGTGTTATTTTCCTTAGAGGTGCAAAATCATCATTTAGCACCAACACAACAACAAAAATAGAACACACAATCAGCTATAGATCAACATTTGAACAGAATTTTTACCCTGCAAAATCAGCAATAACAAGACATACAGCCAAATAAAAACCAAACAACTCGGGAAACCCCAAAATCACCCAAAATTGGAATATTTAACTACCTTAAAAGGCATTTTATAAATATTATTACTATATGATTCTATTGAAATTAAGCCGCCAGCGCTTTTAAAACCACCAGCCAAACCTGACTGAAACAGCAGCATTTAAGAATAATTACTCACTAAAATGCAGGACTTAAAGACAAAAAAAGACCCGCAAATGCGGGTCTTTTTTCAGGAACGCTGTCTTAAAAATCTACAGTAATACCTGCGAACAATCTGCGACCGATAGTATCGTAAGTACCAGGTGCAGTGTTTGCGTTAAAGCCACTGTGGTAACGCGGTGCATCTTCATCAAAGATGTTGTAAACACCTACATTGAAGCCAACGTTGTTCCAGTTGTAGCTAACGTTAATATCGTTATAGAAGACAGAATCTGCGATATTGTCATCGGTGATAGATGCTGGACGCAGGGCATCAACAGTTTCGCTGATGTAACGAACATCCCAGAACAGGTTCCAGTCTGCACCACTGATATTAAACGACGTAGTCGCTTTATACTCTGGATAGACTTCAAACGGATAAGCGTTGCCCACCATCTCACGAGTCAGACCCAGCTCTGCCCAAGTCTCTTTACGAGACATGTTGTAAGTACCACTGAATCGCACACCAAAGTTCTGAATCACACCCCATTCAACTTCGGTCAGGTAATCAACCTCAAGGTCTATACCGTCAGTTTCCAACTTACCAACGTTACCAAAGGAGAATGTTGCGTCAGCTGGCAAACCGCCGTCCAGTGGGTTATTTCCATCAAACGCAGAACATGCTGGTGCGCTGTAACCAACAGAATCCATACAGGAGTTAAACAGCAACTGATAGTCAGTTGAACCGATTAGGTCATCAACCTCAATATTCCAGTAATCGATACTTACGTTAAAGTTTTCGAAACCAGGGACATTGATAACTGTACCCACAGTGTAAGACTTGGACTCTTCAGGCTTCAGTGGAGTCTCAGGGGCCAGAGTGGTATAACCAGCCTGCCACGCAAAACCAAGCTCGCCGGTGTAACCGTCTGCATTACAGTTAGCCAGCTGAGTTGCAGTCAAATCACCACGAATATCAGCAAACTCACAAATGTTATCAACCAATGGGAAACCAGTAGACTGAGCCTGATTCAACTCGGAGATGTTAGGAGCACGGAAACCGGTTGAGTAACCGCCACGGAAGCGCATGAACTCCAATGGACGCCAGTCGAAACCAACCTTGTAGTTGGTAGAATCAAACTGTACGCCAGCAGTCGTATCATAGTCAGAATAACGAATAGCGGCTTCAATACTCAGGCTTTCCAGTACTGGCAGATAGGTTTCCAGATAGATCTCATCTACAGAGAATCCACCTTGCTGAGGATCGCTTGCGCCCCCCGTAGTCAGACCTTCGGAAGAGAACTCATCAGGAATAAATTCACCGGTCTCTTTACGGTATTCGTAACCCAAAGCCCAACCTACTGAACCACCTGGCAGTTCAAAGTACTCGTAAGTATCACCGGAGAGCGTAGCGATCCAGTGCTTAAGATCTCCGTAGTAGAAATCTTTCAGAGAGTTAGCACTCAGATACTGCATTTGCTCTGGCGTGATTGAACCGAAATCAGAAAATGGATCCAAAGTACCTACAGCAGAACATGCGCTGTCAGCCTGGCACAGGGAGTCATTAACGATTGTCTGCCAGCGATCCAGACGGTGATAATTCTTGGTGTTATCAAGCTGTTCGTTGTAGGCATAAGTGTAAGAAACATCCCAGCTCATGCTATCGCCAATATCACCCTTCAACCCGGAAACCATACGGAAAGTGTTGGCACGTTGGCTGAACAGACGGCCACCTGATTCGGTGAAACGACGGTTAATGAAAATACCCTGCAAGTCATTAGCCTGCGCATCTTCATAGCTGTCTGCAGAAAAATCTACGCCGTATGGGTTGGAAGATGGATCATTAAACGGGTTGTTAGCGTTATCAAATACTAACTGGATGGCAGGGTCACGACCAAATGAAGCATCTGGCGCCAAACGCTGGTGAGATTCACGGTGAGTGTACAGAGCGTCCATGTATGCAGTAACGGTGTCGGACAGATCGTACGAACCATTGAGCGCAAATTGATATCTGTCGTTAGGCGTGATCAAGGCGTTTACCGGTGCGTAGTTATATACATCTGCAGGGGTAAATGGTCTTACTTGACCTGATTGAGCGTCAACAATCCAGTTACCGGTATCCGGTCCACCCGCAGCGACAATAGCATCTCGCTGAGCACGATTCAGACGAATAGTACGAGAGTTAGAGCTACCACTGGCAACAGGTACGAAGCCTGTTACGTTACCGTCGTCATCATAAGTTGCATTTGGAAACAGAGCATCGTGCGCCCAATCACGCTCACCTTGCTTCAGCTCTTCCTGAGAGTTGTATTCCATAGCGACGTTGATACGTCCACGCTCACTGGAAGCCCCCATAAGAATAGAAAGAACTTTCTGTTCAGAATCCCATTCTTTCATACCCGCGCCATATGAAGCATTTACACGGATACCTTCAAAATCATTCTGCAGCACAATGTTGATTACGCCAGCGATAGCATCTGTACCATAAATGGTTGATGCACCATCACGCAAAACGTCAATTCGCTTAACCATGGCAAGTGGGATCTGGTTAAGGTCAACTGCGCCATCACCATTCACATCACCAATTGTACGCTTACCATTAATCAGCACCAGAGTACGGTTAAAGCCCAGACCACGGACATCAATTTTCTTCGCGCCATCGTTACCGTTGTTGGTGGTCGCACCAAGCTGGAAACCTGAAGTAGACGGGATAAACTTCAAAAACTCATCAACACTGGTTACACCGGTTTTTTCGATATCAGATGCATCAAAACTGGAAACAGGACTGGATGATTCAAATTCTGCACGTAAGATTCGTGAACCTGTCACCTCAATACGTTCAACTTCCTCGCCTTCCGCAGCATTAGCTACGGATACACCAGTCAGTGCAGCAGTGGCCGCTCCACCTATTAAGGCTAGACGTATTGACTTAGCAATTGCTTTATTTTTATGCATGTCTTTCTCCCTGGACAATTATTATTTCGAGGTAAATACAGTGGTAGGCCATCACCCCGACGTCAGAGATAAAATCACAATTAAAACAATTCTGCAACATGAGCAACAATTGCGCATGCCGAGTGGATATCACTATTTAGTCGTACAATCGACTGAATATACTGAGATATAAAACAAGGCAGGATATAACTCTATATAAGTACAACCTCCCAACATTTAAGCCTAATAATTGGTTTAACAACTAAACACAGATACTCAGGCTTTTGTTAAAGATTCCCACGCAACCAAGAAAAACACATTGGTCCGAACAACAATGGTATTGTCGGTTTTTATGCTGTAGGCGACATGCCAATTGGATTTAAACCTCCCAGTCTTTGGCTTTTTTTAAAGGCAACAAAAAGCCCGACTCATTGAGTCGGGCTTTTTTCTATCGAATTTAGCTGTAGTGCAAATTCTTAGAAGCTGTAGCGAACGCCTACTGCGATAGCGTTGTCGCCTTCAGACTTCACGCCAGCCTGAACGTACTTGCTGAAGTCTGCTTTACCTTCAACGTACATCATGATGTTGCTGTCCCACTTGAACTCAACACCGGCTGCAGCGTACTGCATAGTGTTTTCAGTTACAGTCTGGCCAGCTACAGGAGTGTAAGCGTCATCAGCGTCCAACAGGTTGTAATAAGCGTATGGACGGAAACCGTTACCCAGGTTGTAAGAAACGAATGCTTCAACACCGTAAGCAGAAGGGATCAGGAAGCCGTTCTTATCCAGCTCGTGATATTCGTTCTTGTTGTAGTTAACGGACGCATACAGGCCGTCACTCAGGGCACCCCAGGTTGCGCTTACAGCGTAGATGGAGTCAGTCTCATCAATTGCGGCGCCTGTGATGGTAGTTCCTTTGAACTCACCTACGTTACCGCCGGCGGCAAGAACCAACTTGTCCATCAGCTTGTAAGATACAGACGCACCATAGGTGTCGTTGTATTCCAAAGTAGCTTTGGTGTTCTCAGGGAAACCGCTCAATGCGATTTCATTGGATTGCAGCTGAGCTTGCAGAGCAAAGCTGAAGTTACCAAAGCTATTACGGTATTGAACGGCTTTGTCTGCACGACCGGCACCATCGATACCGCCGCTGCCATCCAGGCTGTATGCACCTGAAGCGCTACCACCCCATACCAAGCCGTTATCAGTACCTACTACGACGTCATAATAGGCGCTCCACTGCTTACCGAAAGAGAAGCTACCGTACTTGTCATGGCTCAGACCAACGTAGCCCAGGCGGTTGCTGATGAAGTCGCTGGTGCTTGCAGAGAATTTACTCTCATTGTTGTATACCAGAGAGGTATCGCCGAATGGGTTTACACCCCACTCCATTTTAGCAAAGGCGTTCCAGCCGTTGCTCAGCTTGTGGCTGAAGTTGAAGTTAATACGGGAAGCACCGTTTACCAGTTCAGTTTCGCCATCAGTGCTCAGGATACGAGCATCAGCGTAACCACCCATGGTGACTTCATTGTTGGCATCTTTATAGAGTTCAACGGCGGAAGCAGCAGGAGCTGCGGTGATTGCTGCTAGCGCAGCAGCGATGAGTGTTTTGTTCATCTGTGCCTAACCTATTGTATTCAATCTGCGTATTACACTCCGTTGTTATTTTTCTATCCTAGACGGAACGCAGATTAGCAAGACACTTTGAAGCCACCCAAGTTACATTTAGCAAAAACTTGCGCCATGTATCACTTTTATCGTGAAAAAACATTTAGAAATCGTGATTTTCACCACAATGATACACATTGTAAACATTGCGCATATATGAGATCGCTAAATTAACATTAGCTGTGATGAAACAACTTTGTCGTAATTTAACTTCATAACTTGAAGAACAGGCTCTGCCACAGAGCGAATTTGGCGTTGCAGATAATAGTCATAATCCAAAGGTGCAGTTTGACATTCAACAGGTTGTGCGCCCTTGGTCGTCATCACATATTTGATACGACTTCCTCTTTTAGCGTGGCGGGAATCTCCGGTTTGCTCAGCCAGAATCTGAGCAGCCTTAACATGGGGCGCCGATTTTGCCGTGTAATCAGCGACGTTTCTTTTTAACCTTTTACTGAATACCAGCTGTTCATCCAACTGACCCGCCGTTAATTTCTCAGAAACCAGCAGCAAGTATTCATCAAGCGGTTCACCGGCAAACAGCCTGCGATACAACTCCAATTGCACCTGTTTGGCCAGGGGAGTCCAGTCACTTCGAACCTGCTCCATGCCTTTGAAGATCAGCTCTTGCCCTTTATCAGTGGTTTTTATACCTACATATCGTTTCTTACTGCCCTGATCTGACCCCTTAAGTGTCGGCATGAAAAATTGTTGATAATGGCACTCAAACTCCAACTCAAGCCAGCTGACCAGACCAAACTCCTGATTTAACCTCTCTGCCCATCTGTTGTTAATACGTTCGACCAACTGTTTTCCCAACTTATCGGCATCGCTGGCCCCTTGTTCAAGCCACACGAAGGTGGAATCAGTATCACCATAAATGACCCGATAACCCTCTTCCTCTATCCATACCTTGGTCTGTTTCATGATTTCATGACCGCGCATGGTAATTGAGCTGGCCAGCCTCGCATCGTGAAACACACATCCCTTTGACCCAAGCACACCATAAAGAGAGTTCATAATGATTTTAATCGCCTGAGACAGGGGCGCATTGGAGTCAGACTTAGCCTGTTCACGCATCTGTGCAAGCTCAGCAATCAGTCCAGGCAAAATAGGATTGTGTCGGCTGAACCTGGCTCCCAGAAAACCAGGCACAGAGTCCTCCTCCGGCTCCAATAAGCCTTGAACCAATCCCTTGGGGTCAATAAGAAAGGTGCGGATGATTGAGGGATACAGACTTTTGAAGTCCAGAACCAGTACATCCTTATATAGCCCGGGTAGCGAGTCCATCACATAGCCACCCGGGCTTTCCAGGCCACCAAAGTCTGACATTTGCGGCGCAACATAACCGGCTCTGTGCAGATGGGGGAGGTACAGGTGATTGAATGCAGCAACAGAGGCGCCGACACGCCCAAGCTCCAGCCCCGTCATTCGGGAACGGGCCAGTGCAAAGTCAAACAACTGGGTATGTTCGAAGATATCCCAAACCAATCGGCAGTCAGTGAGATTATAAAAAGCCAGTGCCGATTTGTTTTCCGCGAACAGGCGGCCTATCTCACCGCCCCTGTCATCAACCTTGTCTATGGCTTTACCTTCGCCCAGCAACTCCCGGGATACAAACTCCAGTGAATAGCTGTCAAATTGATAGAACGCGGCCTTAAGCCAGTCGATACCATCCAATACCACCCTGCCCGGCAGTTCCAGAGTTTCTGGTCTGAACTTGTCAGCCACTTTCCATGCCAACGGCGTTTGGGCTCGTCCCAGCAGCAATGTCATACCATATATTTGTGCCCGGCGGTGCAACAGCGCCAGATCAAACGTCACGACGGCCCAGCCAATGATCAAATCAGGGTCATATTCGGTAAACCAGTCGACAATTCCCTCGAGCAGGGACTTCTCATCGGCAAAACAGATGAGCTCGCAATCAAGCTCCTCACCAGCCTCGTTAATCACAGTCCGGGTTTCCGGTCCATCACCCACCATCAAGACGCAGGACTTTTCATCGGAATAGAAACCCGCAGAGTAGAGTTCTCCACTCATACTGCACTCAAGGTCAAACGAGACTGCGCGCAAAGGTAAATCCAGTAGCCCTGCTTTCGCTCTATGCAGCTGGTAATGCTTTAGTGAGCCCAGCTGGCCAAGCTCAGTCACCTCACCTTTAAGATCGAGGTTGATATACCTTTCAGTCAGAAACCGGGTTTGAGGCCTGATATCACTTTCAAACAGGGGAATACCGGCATCGGTAGCCATTCTTGTAAGTTCACTGACCGCACGGTAGTCACTCAGGTAAACAGCGGCCACCGGCTGGGATTCAAAGCTCTTGAGCTCCAGCATACGGCTGTGATGAAAACGCGCTCCCATCGTCTGTAGTCTTGGCAGATCCTGTTGATGACAAAAACAGATAAAATCCCCTTCAGCCACATCCAATACTGCCGGCCCTGAGGGCGTTTTCACCATGTATCTGAGGCAATATCCGTCATTGACCCGCACTCTGTGACGAGTCAGCACTCTGGCTTGAATGAGTTGTGAAGAAGTTTGAGTCATAGCGGATTACAGGAAACTTTTGCCAGAGTCTATCACGGTCTACGCACTGAAAAGGAAGTAAACCGGGCGACAAGCGCCCGAAGACCAGAATCGTAAAATCGTATCAGGATAAATGATGCTGATATTGTGCAACCACATCCAGCACGCCCTGGATTAACATCTGGCAGCCGATAACAGCCAATATCAACCCCATCAAACGGGTAATAATATTCAGGCCGTTGTCTCCAATCTTTTGAATAATGCTCTGACCATAAATAAAGCTGAAAAAGGTGATAACACACAAGACGCCGAACATGGCGATAGTCAGAATAATCTCACCCCACCCTGCCGATGCGCTGTAGTTCATAGCGGTCGCGATAGTGCCAGGCCCTGCAAGCAAAGGCACTGCCAGTGGCGAAATACTCACATCCTCCGCCTGCAGATCATCCCCCTGATGGAGCGTATTGCCCGACCCTTTCAACATTTGATAGCCAATAATGAACACAATAATGCCGCCGGTAATCCTCAGCGCAGCCAGACTAATGCCGAACAGATGGAAAATCGATTTCCCCAGTATTGCGAAAGCGCAAATAATCACGAATGACAACATCAGCGCCTTCGAAGCGGTTTTCACTCTTTGGGCCTGTCGTTGGTGAGCAGTTAAACCAACAAAGGCCACGGTATTGGGTAAGGGGTTCATAATGGCGAAAAAACCGAGGAATACGGTCAAACCATGTTGCAACAAATCATGCATAACCAGCTCCAGAAACAGAAGATTATGCTGAGCATAAAAAGTAAATCACTCAGCAAGGTGTATCAGCCTGTAACCTAGCAGGAAATTTGACTCCTTGTCTGCCCCGGATTGTTGCACTGTGGATTCCCGCCAACCAAGTTTACTGTTATTCTATACAGCATTTTCCACCACCCTGTACCTGCATGCTGTCTGACAAAGTCAAAACCCAGATCCGTACCATCTATAAAGCCATTTCGGCCGCACTGCCTAACTTCCGCTCCCGACGGGAACAGAACTATATGGTGGCAGAGATTTCCAAAACCCTGGCCGGGGAGTACGACAAGCACAGACGCATCATAGTAGTGGAAGCCGGAACAGGTATCGGTAAATCCCTGTCATACATTCTCGGCACCATTCCTCTGGCGTTGGCCAGCAAGAAGAAAGTATGTATTGCCACCGCCACAGTGGCGCTGCAGGAGCAGTTGCTGCACAAAGATCTGCCTTTTTTCCTGCAACACTCCGAACTCGACTTTAAGTTTGGTCTGGTAAAAGGACGTCAGCGTTATGTCTGTCTGGCCAAACTGGAGATGCTGATCGGCGGTGATAACGGCATGCAGATGGCGATGTGGCAAACCAAACCGGATCAAAGCCAGGTCGACATGCTGCAAACCTTGCTCAAGGACTATCATGAAGGCCGCTGGAATGGTGAACTGGACACGCTCAAAACACCTATCCCGGATCATCTGTGGCAACAAATCGCCTGTGACAAGCACAGCTGTCATCGACAGAATGCCAGCCACAGACACTGCCCATTTCATAAAGCCCGGGAAGATATCGATAGCTGGGATGTGCTGATTGCCAACCACAGTCTGCTGTTTGCCGATCTGGAACTGGGGGGCGGTGTTATCCTGCCCGACCCGGAAGATATGTACTACGTCATAGACGAAGCACACCATCTGCCAGTTGTCGCCAGGGGCTTCTCCAGTGGCCAGGCAACCCTGCGTGGTGCTACCGATTGGCTGGAGAAGATGATTAAGCTGAGTGCCAAGTTGCAAAATCAGCTTAAAACTACCCATATCATCTCGCCGGTGCAGATGCTGCAGGACTATGCCGCCGATCTGACCACCCAACTTAATCAGATGGCCAACTTCTGCGATACCCAGGCCAGTAAATTTGCCAATGGTGAAGGCAGAATGCGGTTTGAGCACGGTAAACTGCCGGACGCCATCAAACCTCTGACAGAAAACCTGGCCACCAGCTCCAATCTTGCGCTGAAGCAGTTCAACAAGATGCAATCGGTTTTGACCGAAGCGATTAAAGATGGCGAACTGCCAAAACACCAGGCCGATGCCTTGATGACAGAGTGCGGATTTATGCTCCAGCGTTTGGAAAACCTGTCCAAGCTTTGGAAGATGGTTGCCCGTGAGGATAACAGCAAAGGGGCTCCTCTGGCTCGCTGGGTTGAGCAACTCACAGGTGGCAAGCAGGTGGATTACCTCTGGTGTGCATCACCTATCGAGGTGGGCTTTATGCTGGAGTCCATGCTGTGGGAAAAAGCTGCTGGCGTAGTGCTGTGCAGTGCGACCCTGAGAGCATTGAACCGATTTGAACACTTTGCCCATCAGGTGGGCTTGTCTCTCAATGACGGCAGTCGCTACCTGGCACTTCAGTCCCCTTTCGACTTTGAAAATAATGCCACCCTGTTTCTGCCCAAAATGCGCACCGAGCCAACGGACGATAAATACACGGCAGAGCTGGCTGAACACATTCTTAAGTTGACCGAGGATGAAACCTCGACGCTGGTGCTGTTTGCATCCTACTGGCAGATGGAAAAAGTGGTCGAGCTGGTCGAAGGCAAACTGAAACAACCTTTGTTGATACAGGGAACAGCGCCAAGACAACAGCTGCTGGAAAAACATAAACAGCGCTGTGACGATGGAGAATCATCCATTATCTTTGGTACAGGCAGTTTCTCCGAAGGTCTCGACCTGCCCGGCGACTACCTGACCAACCTGATTGTCACTAAGTTGCCGTTTGCGGTGCCTACCTCACCTGTTGAGCAAGCTCATGCTGAATATATTAAGCTCAAGGGCGGTAACCCCTTTTTACAGCTCACAATTCCCGATGCTTCACGGAAACTGATCCAAAGCTGTGGTAGATTGTTGAGAAAAGAGCAGGACTATGGTCGTATCACCATTCTGGATCGCCGCCTGATCAGCAAACGTTATGGCGCATCTCTTCTCGATGCCCTGCCTCCCTATCGACGGGTCATTGAATAATACCAGCAGGTATAAAGGATTAGCTTGGAACTGTTAGCCGATCCCGGCAGTTTGGCCATTCTGGCTGCTGTCGGGTTTATTGCAGGATTTATCGATGCCGTGGTCGGAGGGGGTGGCTTACTTTCAATCCCGGCTTTGCTGACTCTGGGCTTGCCTCCACATATGACATTGGGTACCAATAAACTGGCCTCCAGTTTCAGCTCCTGCATGTCAGCCTGGACCTATTACAGAAAACACTTCTTTAAACCCGCATTCTGGTATAACGCAGGTGTAGCCTGTTTTCTGGGGGCGGTTGCCGGTACCTTTATTGTTTCTGTGGTCGACAACAGTGTGCTGGATAAGCTGTTGCCACTGATCATCATTATCATCGCGCTCTATACCCTGCTGAATCCCAAAGCCATGGGATGTGATAAGTGTAAGCCTCCCAATGTTGCCCCGGCATCCAAAACACAATGGCTTCACGGTTTGCCCCTTGGCTTTTACGACGGTTTTGCCGGCCCTGGGATAGGGGCTTTCTGGACTGTCTCCTCGACCCGGCTGTACCAATTACCTGTGCTGCACAGTATTGGCCTTGCGCGCGCAATGACCTTTATCAGTAATGTGACCTCCCTCACTATCTTCCTGGCGCTGGGACTGGTAAATATTCAGTTGGGGCTGGCCATGGGCGTCTGCATGATGTTCGGTGCCTTTATCGGTGCCCGCTTTGCCATTAAGTTCGGATTACCCTTTATTCGTCCACTGTTTATTACCATAGTGATTCTTATTGCTGCCAACCTTGCCTGGAGAGCCTGGTTTTGAAACACCAAGACCTTATTCGTCGTTTGCGCACTCAGCTTCGCAGCCTGGAGCAGGAAGTGTTGCGCCACGATCAGAATCTACCGGAAAAGGACAGCAAACTGCTTAAGGATGTCGAGCGATTCAACCATGAGTTGTTTCATCAAACAGGGGGACGCCTAGGGCCCTGCATTCCGCAACTGGGCAAACTGATTGGCAACCTGGAAAAACAACTGCAACTGGGGCTGAGTGCAGATCTTATTCGCCTCAGCTGTGAACGTATTCAGGACAGATTCGCCGCACTGAAACGGGCGCTCGCGACCACAGATGTCAATATCAAAGATGCCAACCAAACCCGTGACAGTAAACGTGCCCGTTATATGAAGCAACAGGCTAATCGTCACCAAACGTCAGGGTTTGACTGGATTGCCTCATCTGTAATGCAAAACAGCCATCAACTCTATGATGAACTGAACAAACATTTGAACTGGGCCAAACGAATTGAGCAAAAAATTGCGCAACTCAATATGGCTCTTGATAATTGTCCCAATACTGACAAAATCAATCTTCAGCACGAAATACTGGCGATGCATCGCCGCCTGGGGAAATGTCGCCAGGCAATCAGCTATATCGAAGATCGCATCCAATTGCTGGAACGGCCTTTTAAAGATTACAACCGTTAAAGGAGCAACAATGAAATCGTTACTGCCTGTGACCGCGCTGCTGGCCCTGTTTGGCCCCGCATCGGCTTTGGCTGGCAACCTGTCCATTCCCATGAGCTTTGAGTATCTGGCGATGGATGGACAGACCATAGAATCCAGCCTGTTTAACCACAAAGCCGATCTGCATCTCCCGGCTGGCGAGCACAAAATTGCGATTCGCTATCATGAACTGGTAGAGGATGATTTCAGTGACAGCCAGAGCTTTATTAAGTCCGCCCCTTTCATTGTGACTATGGTCGCGACTGAGGATGGTGAGTATAAGCTCAAGCCTGCCGGCAGTGATGTTGTGAAATATCCGGAAAAATTCGCCAAAGCACCAAAGATTGAACTGATTGCTGATGATGGCGGTAAAGTCGCATACAGCGTCGAATATACAGATCTGGAAGAGAGCAACTTTATCTCCCGCCTGCTGGGTGATAACTCTGGCGTCAACGTGACTCAGGCAGCCGCAGCAGCGACCGCAACTGCCGCCGTGGCAACTCAACAACCAGTGGCTCAGGTTGCTGCTGTGCCACAAGCAGCTACTCAGCAACAGGTCGTGAACCCAACTCAGGGTCCTCAATCCGCTCCTGCTGCCAATCCCAACAGCGCAGCCCACGCCGAGCAGATGCTGCAGTACTGGTGGTTGCAGGCTGATGAGCAGACCCGCAAACAGTTTATGAGCTGGGCAATCAAACAGCTTTAATGATCCCACTCGTGTATCACGCCAGCTACTCCCAGCTGGCGTTACCTCCCAATCATAGATTTCCCGTCTCCAAATACCAACACTTAAGAGACTGGCTTATGGCCAATGGTCATGCCATACCCTCACAGTTTGTCAGTCCCACACCAGTGAATGAACAGCAACTTGGGGTTATCCATCACCCGGATTATGTTCACGGCTTTTTCAATAACCAGCTTGATCCCAGGGTAATGAGACGTATCGGCTTTCCATGGAGTGAACAACTGCTGGAGCGAACCCGACACGCTGTGGCCGGTACACAACTGGCCGCTATGCAGGCACTTGAATATGGCGCAGCTCTGCACCTGAGTGGCGGCTATCACCACGCTCACACAGATTTTGGCAGTGGTTTTTGTGTGTTCAACGACCTTATTCTGGCAGCGCGCAGTGCCATCGACTCAGGCAGAGCCAATAAAGTGCTGATCCTTGATTGCGATGTACATCAGGGAGATGGCACAGCAGCAATGGGCCAGCGCTACGGTGATATTATTACCTGTTCATTCCATGCCGGTCGTAACTTCCCGGCCCGCAAACAGCTCTCTGATCATGATATTGAATTTGCTGACGGATGCGATGACAGCGAGTACCTGGCGACGGTCGAATCAGTATCGACTTACCTCATCAGGCTGTGCCAGCCGGATTTGATGCTCTACGATGCCGGTGTCGACATACACCAGGATGATGATCTCGGCTATCTTTCGGTATCCACAGAGGGCTTGTACAAAAGGGACAGCATCATTCTGTCGGCCGCCAGTGAGCATAATATCCCTGTTGCCGCAGTGATTGGTGGTGGATACAGCAAAGATCCCATGGCACTGACCCAAAGACACAGTCAGCTGTTTTTTGCCGCCAATCAAATCTTTGGATAATCAGCCTTAGCCTACCCGCTTTAAAAGCCAAATGCAGATAACAGAGCTGGATACTTAAAGAAGGACACTTGGGAAATTGAGAAGTAAGCCTTTTGACGAGGCCTGGAAATGGAGATGGCCCCAGAGCCACACCCCGGCACACGAGTCGCCTGCTGCGGTTGCTCCCTTCCGGGCCTGGCCGAGTTCACAGGTTATCATTGCGGGGGGACCCTGGGGCCACCACAGAATTTGTCAGCTCGCTGACAACGGCGGCATTATTACTTAACCGCCTTGAGTGATCAAGAGAAATTCCTTAAATATCGGCAATAGCGGGTCTGACTGTTTACTGGATAAACAAAAAGCCTGCATCAAGCAGGCTTTTGGGTATTTTCAGATCAAACTACAGGCTGATCAGCCCTTTGTTATCCTTCAGTATCTTGTCTCCAATACCTTTGACTTTGGTCAGCTCATCTACTGATTTAAAACCACCATGAGCTTCCCGGTATTCTATGATTGCCCTCGCCTTGGCTTCACCTACCCCTTTCAAGGCTTGCAATTGTGTGACAGACGCAGTGTTCAGTTGGATGCGCATGGCGTATCCTTGCGATACCGGCTTGTTCTTCAGTTCGCTGGGCTCTTTGGCCTGAACGGCAGCAGTTACGGGCAGAAGTAAAGCGGTTAACAGGCACAGTGTTTTGGTGAGTTTCATAATCACTCCTTGATAAGTGGATGCCGATACTCCCTGGCGATTGAATCAAAACAAACCTTAGTTCAGGTTTTTGAAATACGCCAATGCGTGACACGCATCACCAATGCAAAAGCGACAACAGAGATCCGCATCACAGTTTTTCACTGCTAATTTATTTTCAGCTGCTCAGTTTTTACTCCCGCCTCAAGCGAGCTCAAATGAATTGTTGTAATTAAATCAACATCACATTGCCGCAAACCTCACAATTTCTAACGACTTAAGATGTCGTTCACATCAGTTCTGTCATTATTCGGTAAGTACCGGATCACAATCGGCCACTTTTCCACCTCAGCAATTTCCCCTACATTACAGCTCTTATAAAAATTACAAGGGAAGTCACCATGTCTATGCCAACCAGTGGGGAGACGGCTCCTCAGCCGCCACAGGACAACGGAATGCAAAAGCGCAACATGATTATTCTGGTTGCGGATATCCTGCTGCTGTTCGCACTGCAATATCTGCTACCGTTCGAGCCAGGGGTTAATATCGGCCTGTCGATTCTGGTGTTCGCTGCAATCCTCTGGCTGACAGAAGCGATTCATATCAGTGTTACCGCAATTCTGGTGCCCATTCTGGCAGTTCTGTTTGGGGTGTTTGAAACCAAAGCGGCCATGAGTAACTTCGCCAACCCCATCATTTACCTCTTCTTTGGTGGTTTTGTGTTGGCCGCAGCCCTTAACGCCCAGGGCATTGATAAACTGATCGCTCAAAAAGTGCTGCAGGCGTCAAAAGGAAAGCTATCCACCGCATGTATTTTGATGTTTGGTGTAACCGCAGGTTTATCCATGTGGATCAGCAACACCGCAACTACCGCTATGATGCTGCCGCTGGCATTGGGGATCCTGAGACAACTGGATGCCAACACCCATCACAAGACTTATCTGTTTATGCTGTTGGGTATCGCCTATTCAGCCAACATTGGCGGTATTGGTACTCTGGTGGGCAGTCCACCAAACGCCATTGCAGCGGCGCAGGCCGGGCTAAGCTTCGCAGACTGGCTCTCTTTCGGTTTGACCACAGTGGCCATTTTGCTGCCAGCCATGTTGATAGCGCTGTATTTCTACTTCAAACCAGACCTTTCAGTAGTGTGCGAAGTCACTGAGGAGAAAGCCAAACTGACCTTGAGTGGCAAACTGACTCTGGCCATATTTATTTCAACCGTGCTGTGCTGGATATTCTCCAAACCTCTGTCCAAAGCATTGGGCGGCATTCCTCAATTTGACACCATAGTGGCCTTGAGTGCCGTAGTATTGCTGGCGGGCCTGGGCCTGGTGGAATGGAAAAAGATTGAGAAGACCACTGACTGGGGCGTGCTTATTCTCTTCGGCGGCGGCCTGACCCTAAGCGCCATACTCAAGGCAACTGGCACCTCAGTATTCCTGGCGCATATGGTGACGGATATCTTTGGTAACACCCATATGGCACTGTTTGTATTCGTGGTTATCTTCTTTGTCGTAATGCTGACTGAATTTGCCAGCAACACCGCCAGTGCCGCCCTGCTGGTGCCCGTGTTTGCCGCAATCGCTGAAGCACTTGGATTGTCTCCTGTCATGCTGTCTGTCCTGATTGGTATTGCTGCTTCCTGTGCCTTTATGCTGCCGGTAGCCACACCTCCCAATGCCATTGTTTATGGCTCTGGCTTTATCAAGCAATCAGAGATGATGCGAGCAGGCTTGGTCATCAATATCATCAGTATGCTGGTACTGTATGCGATTGCTCATCTGTTCTGGGGCATCTAATCGGACATGGCAGCACCAATAAACAACAAAGCCCCGCAACGCGGGGCTTTTTAATCGGCTGCTGGGGCCAAATTATAATCTGGACAAAGCCTGATTCAGATCTTCCAGTAAGTCTTCTACCGACTCCAGCCCTACAGATATCCTCAACAAGCTGTCGCCAATACCGGCTTCCGCTCTGGCTTCCGGGGTGTAAGGAGAATGGGTCATGGAAGCAGGATGCTGGATAAGAGATTCAGCATCCCCCAGGCTTACCGCAATAGTGAACAGATCAAGTGTGTTCACAAACTCAATCGTCTGTTGATAATCCACATCCAGCTCAAAAGCAATAACACCGCCGCCACGCCGCATCTGTTTCCCCATCAAGGGATAGCTCGGGTGCTGAGGCAGGCCCGGATAATACACCTGACTGACCTTATGATGACCCGCCAGCATACGGGCGACCTTCTCGGCATTGTCACAGTGTCTTTGCACCCTGACATCCAGCGTCTTTAACCCTCGAAGTATCAACCAGGCATCATTGGGTGACATAACAGCCCCCAGATCTTTGATTACCTCAAACTTCACCTTTTCAATATCTTCAGCTTTGCCACATACAATACCGGCTACGACGTCACCGTGACCATTGAGATACTTGGTCGCACTGTGAATCACCATATCTATGCCAAAGGTCAGCGGCTGTTGCAGCAAAGGGGTCATAAAGGTGTTATCGACGATACTGAAAAGATCGTGTCTTTTGGCAACACCAGCTATCGCAGAAAGATCATAGACAGCCAGATGGGGGTTTACCGGGGTCTCACAAAAAATCACTTTTGTCTGTTGATTGACTGCCGCCTCCACCGCCTGGATATCATCGAAATCCACCAGGGTCACTTCGATGCCAAAGCGGGTGAACATCTCGGTCAATAAAGAAAAGGTGCAGCCATAGACCGCATTGGAAGCCACCAGATGGTCGCCTCTGGACAGACGTGAAAGCAGGGCTGACGCCACAGCGCCCATGCCTGAACCTGTTGCTGCAGCAGCTTCGGCCCGCTCGAGCATGGCCATTCTGCGCTCAAGTTCAGCTACGGTTGGGTTTCCCAATCGGGTGTAAATAAACCCCGGTTCTTCTCCGGCAAATCTGGCACCGCCCTGTTGAGCGTTTTCAAATGCAAATGTTGCCGATTGATGCAGTGGCGACACCAAAGCGCCACTGGCATCCCTTTCGTGGCCACCATGAATACTCAGGGTCGGTAGTTGCCACTTGCTTGATTCCTTCATGCTTACTCCCCGGTGCGCCAATGTTTTATTTGAGGTCTTTGTTCGGCACCTGCCATAAACATACTCAGGTTAAAAAGGCGGCGACACTGAGGAGGGCAAATCTCACCCACATGAATTGTAAATCATTTGTTACGACCAGCACTTTCTTTAGGCTTTTCACTGTTCAGAACACTGGCAGAAAAGCTCTTTAGTTCGCTCAGCAATTCTCTGTGCATCTGACCTAATCTGGGACGACTGGCTTCATTGAAGGTGAGAGGACGACATAAAGCCATAGCCTGATACCCAAGGCGTGCCGTCAGCAGCCCGCCACCAAGCCCCTGGGCCAAACGTGCGGACAGTTTACCCGTCACTTCCATAGACAGCAGTTGGCTGCCCAAATCCAACGCCACCTCAGTGGCACCGGCATAGAGGATATTGCTGATAATGCCCTTAACCAGTTTGACCCTGCTCCAATAGCCCAGCTCAATACCATAGCAAGCGGCCACTTCCCGGATCATTTTCTGATTTCGCCACATGATAAGAGCCATATCCAGTACCGCCAGCGGACTGGCCGCCAGCAGAAGTGCAGACTCACCAGCATATTTACGTACTACCGCCCTCGCCCGTTTATCCACCGGTGACAGCACCAGCTCATCAAACAGCAGCAACTGCTCAGCGTCATTCTGGTCTTCCCTTCTGGACTGATAAAATCGTTCAAGTTCGGTTGAAGCAGGTAAGTGGGCACACACCTGCTCGATAAACCTTTCAGTTTCTCCCTGCTGCATTGATTGAGACAATCGCTCTGCCGCCAGCCGGTTTTGCTCACTCAGTTTCAAACGGCGAAGCAGTCTGTACTCCCGCCACAATCCTCTGCCCAACCAAGCTGTTGCGATACCACTAACAGCTGCATAGAGGGAGAACAGCCAGGGAGAATTATTCCAGGCTGCTTCCAGTGTCAAAACCATTTCAACGCCCAACAACAGACTCAATGAGGCCAGCAGTAACTTACCCAATCCGGAAATCCGGGGACGTCCTGATATAGGCTCTACGGAGAGTCTTTGAGCGGACTCCTCCGTCAGTTGCTCCGTAGCCTCTTCCGGCTCAAGCAGTTCGGCCCGATACTCACGCGCAGGCAATAAGGTATCCTTTTCAGATGAGTTGATCTCAGTGGCTGAACTGTCGAACACTTGTCTGGGTTTGAATGACGACGGAGAGTTCTGTTTATCTTCACTCATCGCATTTTATCTCCGAGCATATACTCAAGCAGGTGATCCAGCCTGAGGTGTTGCATTCCGGACTCTGGCTTATCTGCAGGTCGGAAAGCGGTAAATTCAAATCCTCTGCTCTCCCAGTAGTCTGGTTTAGGCAGATAACGTGGCACCTCCCCCGGGAACAGGGTCAACAAATCTCCGCTTTCCAGGGCATGTCCCTGAATAACCTGTCGCATTTCTCCCTGCTCTGACACGCTACCAGACGTAGTCGCCCTGATAGCGCTTATCGCCATGGTTTCCACCTGACAACCGTCAAAATGGGCAGCATGGCGGCTTTGTTTAAGTACATCACCCAGCAAATGTAAAAGATTGGACTGCTGATCCATGGTGACATGGTCCGCCTTACTGGCGGCAATCAGCAACTTGTCAATACGCGGGGCAAACAGACGACGCAGCAGGTTGGATTTCCCAAACTGAAAGCTGTCCAGTACTGAACTCAGGGCTGCTGTCATATCATCAAATTGAGCCCGACCACGATTCAACGCCGTAAGACAGTCCACCAGCACCAACTGTCGATCAAAATGAGCAAAGTGATGACGGTAGAAAGGTTTAACTACCTTACTGACATACTCCTGATACCTGAGTTTCAACACCTGATAGGCGCTGGATTTGGCTGATTGCTCCAGCCTTTCAAATTGGCTGACGTCGCTGCTCAAAATGGGGAAAAATGTCAGCAATGGCGTACCTTCAAGATCTCCCGGTAACAACATGCGCCCGGGCTGTGCCTGATAAAAGCCCTGGTTCATCACAAGATCCAACAGCAGTGCCCGATACAGTTCGGCGACCTCTCTGAGTTGCTGCTCATTGGCTTCAGCTTCCAGGTCGATAGACTTCAACGCCTTGAGAAACGACGGGTATTCAGGAGACGATGCCAACACTTCCGCCCTCAGGCTTTGCTGACGGCACCAGGTTCCGAAGTCCAATTTCAACATGGGCAGATCAAGTAACCACTCACCCGGGTAGTCAATAATATCCAGGTACAGGGTCGCCGAGTCGGTCATTTTGCCCAGTAATCCCTGTACAGGCCGGTAGCGTATCGCCAACCTGAGTTCACTGATATTACGGGTCGAAGCTGGCCATAAGGGTGGCGTAGCTTCCAGTGAGTTCAATGCCCCCTGCAGATCAAAGCTGGCAATATCCAGATCCGGCTGCATCTCACGACGAACTCCCACCAATCTGTCACTGCGACAAACCTGCCACAGAGGTAAGTGTTTACCTACCTGCTCAGAGGTGAGCTGATGAACCAAACCTGTGATAAATGCTGTTTTCCCGGCACCGGACAAACCTGTGACAGCCAATCTCAGATGCCTGTCTGCGCCCCGTTTCACCAGTTGTTTAGATTGTCTTGATAAAGACTCGAATGCATTGCGGATTTTCGCCATTGACTTAACTTCGAAGAGTGATTGAACCAGATTAAAGGTAATAGAAAAAAACAGGGCGGTGAATCCCGCCCTGTTTGATTTTTCATATTAAAGATTGTTGATTTGTCTTTTCAAATCATATTGATCTGAAGTGACATGGTGTTCCATCTTACGCAATCTTTGTTCCAGCGAATTAAACTGGGCATTAAGGTCTCTGAGAGCCTGTTTGGCGGGTTCACCTGCCTGCCAAACTTTCTTCTTGATTCCGATATCGCCAAAGTCTGATCCTGATTGAGGACTTTGGGGTTTGATATCCAGGATCATCCACAGCGCGATATAGATAATCAGTATGACTCCAGAACCGCCCAGCAGAAAGATTGATACCGCTACCACCCGAACCAACCAGGTTTCCAGATTAAAGTACTCTGCAATCCCTGCGCATACACCTGCAACTTTGCCTGCTTTCGGGTCCCGGTAAAGAGTTCTCGATTCACGATTGGTCATGACGTGTCCTCCATTCCGGGCTTTCGGAGTCCAGGATGGACTCCAGGGTTTCTATGCGTTGATTCATCTTTTCTGCCTGATGAACCAGGTTATTCAGCTGTTCAAATTCTTCCTCAGTGAGTCCCTGGCTCACCTGTCGCTTGCTGCGATAATGAAGAACCAACCAGATAGGGGCCACGATTATCATGAACAGAATAATCGGGGCTATCAGCAGATCCATATCCATAACTCACCTCCGAAAATTCTTAATTACTTGGCTGATTTTTTCTTTTTGGCGTCAACTTTTGCCTTTAGGGCTGCCAATTCGTCATTGACCGAATCCTCAGCTTCCAGGGCGGCAAACTCGTCTGCCAGGTTACCTTTGGTGCCTTTTTTGCCCAGCTCGTAAGACTCTACCTGAGCTTCCAGGCCTTCAACGCGACGCTCATACTGTTCAAACTTAAGCATGGCATCATCAATTTTGGTTGAATCGAGACGCTTTTTCACCTCAAGACGTGAAGACGCTGTTTGCTTACGCATAATGATGGTCTTCTGTCTGGCTTTGGCGTCAGCCAGCTTTTCCTGCAGCAGAGTGACCTCTTCTTTCAGTCGTGTAATTTGCTCTTCCACCACTTCCAGCTCTTTTTTCAGCGTATCGACGGTTTGAGCTGCATTTTGTTTTTCAACCAGTGCGGCTTTAGCCAGGTCTTCGCGGTCTTTGGTCAGTGCCAGTTCCGCTTTATCCTGCCAATCCTGTACCTGGCCTTCCATGCGTTCGATACGACGCAGCAAGTCTTTCTTTTCTGCCAGCACCTTGGCTGAGGTTGAACGCACTTCTACCAGAGTGTCTTCCATTTCCTGAATAATCAGGCGCACCATTTTCTCAGGATCTTCCGCTTTATCCAGCAGAGCGCTGATGTTGGAATTAATGATGTCTGCAAAACGAGAGAAAATACCCATAATTCTGTCCTCAATTGTTGTTACTCACGACCAAGATAATACACAGACCGTGCCAACTTTTGATTTTCAATAAAATTCATAGACTTAACACTTTTTTCACACAAGCCTTTATTTTGCTGCTCAGTCACCCTATTATGATTTTCACCAATTATTAGCGTCTTAGACCAAGCCCAAAGTGCCCAATAAATTCAAACAAGATAATCTCGTCGGCCAATCCAACGCATTGCTGGAAGTGCTTGAACATGTATCACAAATTGCTCCCCTGACCAAACCTGTATTGATTATTGGCGAGCGGGGTACAGGTAAAGAACTGATTGCTGAACGTCTCCATTATCTGTCCAGCCGCTGGGATCAGCAGTTTATTAAGCTTAATTGCTCCTCTTTATCGGAAAGCTTGTTGGAAAGTGAATTGTTCGGTCACGAAACAGGCGCTTTTACCGGAGCCAAAAATCGTCACGAGGGACGGTTCGAGCGTGCGGATGGTGGCAGCCTGTTTCTCGATGAATTGGCAAACACCTCAGGACTGGTGCAGGAAAAACTGCTGAGGGTGATTGAATATGGTGAGTTTGAACGTGTGGGTGGCAGTAAAACCATACGCACAGACGTAAGGCTTATCTGTGCTGCCAACGAGGATCTACCCTCTTTAGCCGAGGCGGGAGAGTTCAGGGCAGACCTGTTGGATCGACTGGCATTTGATGTGATTACTCTGCCACCACTGCGTAACAGGCGTGAAGACATCATGGAGCTTGCAGAGTATTTCGCTATCGGCATGGCGAGGCAATTAAAACTCGAATACTTCCAGGGCTTCGGCAAACAGGCCAAAGAGTTGCTGTTGGATTATCAGTGGCCGGGCAATATCCGTGAGCTGAAAAACGTCATTGAGCGTTCGGTCTACCGTAATGCAGGCAGTGATGAGCCCATTGAAGAGATTATTCTGGACCCCTTTGACTCGCCTTACCGCCCCAGGAAGCGGGTTAAAACCCTGGAACGCAGGGTATCAGGAGACAAGCAGTCCAATCAGGAAGAGACAGAAACGGTTGAAGCTCAAAGCGAACCTCAAACCAGTGAGTCAGTGTGTTTCCCCATCGATTTTAAATCTCACTGTGAAAATGCAGAGATCAAATTGCTGAATCAGGCGCTTGCAGCAGCCCAGTTTAACCAGAAGAAAACCGCCGATATGCTGGGGCTAAGCTATCACCAACTCAGAGGTATTTTGAAAAAGTACAACCTTCTGGAGAAGGGATAGTTGATATAAATCAGCTTTAGTCTTGTCAGGGGACACTTGCGGCATTGCCCGAGCTGAACCCTGACTGCTAAAATGGCAACTCAAACCTTTAAAAACTGATGAATTAATGAGACTGCCGACCCCCAGGTGGCGTCATGCCATCACAGCGCTTTGCCTGACGGCACTGGCCACCGGATGTACCCCGGAACAGGTTCCTGCCGGTTTGGTATATTGCTCAGAGGGTAATCCTGAGTCATTTAACCCCCAGCTTTCCACCTCCGGTACCACACTGGACGCTACTTCAAACCAAATCTACAGCAGATTGGTAGACTATGCTGCCGACAAGGGTGCTATCGTCCCGGCTTTGGCCACCAACTGGCATATTTCCGAAGATGGACTGGTTTATAACTTCACGCTCAGGCAGGGAGTTCAGTTTCACAGCTCTGAACGCTTCACACCGTCACGCACCTTCAATGCCGACGATGTGATCTTCAGCTTTCAGCGCATTGTAGATGACAAGCATCCGTTCCACGCTATATCCAAAACCGGTTATCCATTCTTCGACAGTATTGGTTTTGCTTCGCAAATCGCATCCATAGATAAAATCAGCGATTATGAGGTGGCTTTTACCCTTCACGATCCTGATGCGTCATTCCTGTCGAATCTCTCCAGCGCTTTTGCAGTGGTGTTGTCTAAAGAGTATGGGGATCAATTGCTATTGGCTGGACGTCCTGAGTTAATTGACCAGTACCCTATTGGTACAGGCCCGTTCAGCATGACCGAATACGTCAAGAACGATCATATTCGCTATCACCGTCACCCGGAATTCTGGGGCAAATCGCCTCAGCTGGAAATGCTGGTGTTTGATATTACCCCTAAAAGCGGCACCCGCCTCGTCAAGTTGATTACCGGCGACTGTAGTGTATCCGCCCTGCCCAAAGCCGGAGAGCTTCCAGTCATTGAACTGCATGAGACGCTACAGGTGCAGTCTGATCCGGCGATGAATGTCGCCTACTGGTCATTCAATACCCAAAAGCCCCCCTTCGATAATGTAGATGTACGACAGGCTCTGGCTATGGCTATCGACAAGCAAAATATCCTCAGAGCTGTCTATCGGGATACCGGCGTCGAAGCACGGGGCATACTGCCACCCTCCTCCTGGGCATACAATGACAGTCTCAAAGCGCAGGAATATGACCCCAAGCAAGCGATAAAGTTACTTGAGCAAGCCGGTATCAAAGATCTGGAGTTGGACATCTGGGCCATGCCGGTTGGCCGCAGTTACAATCCAAACTCCCTGAAAACCGCCGAGCTTATCCAGTCTGATCTGGCCAACATAGGGGTCAAGGTCAATATTATCAGTTACGGTTGGAGTGTCTTTACCCAGAAGCTGAATCAAAGCGACTATGACACAGTGCTGATTGGCTGGAACGCCGACAACAGTGACCCGGATAATTTCTTTACGCCTTTGCTCAGTTGTGGCTCCATCGCCAGTGGTACCAACAGATCCCGCTGGTGCAATACGCAGTTTGAGGAAATTATCAGTCAGGCCAGACAGAACACGTCAAAACTTGAACGTGCCACTCTGTATCAGGAGGCAGAAGGCATAATGAAAAGCCAGATGCCTTTGGTGAGCCTGGCCCATGCGCAAAAGCAGACCCTGAAGCGGAACAATGTGATGCAACTTCCTGTATCTCCTTTTGGCGGCATCGCCTTCGCCGATTTAACCATTAAGATTGCGGAGACCGCCAACTAATGGCCAAGTACCTACTGCGACGACTAAACCTGTTCCTGGCAACATCCGCCGTACTGATGCTGGTGCTTTTTCTTGCCACCCGTATGTTTCCTGTCGACCTTGGCGTTGCGCTGACCGGTGTAGAACAACCTACTCAGGAACAGCAACAGCAAACCATCAAAGCCTACGCGTTGGATGGCTCAGGCTTCAGTCAATACGTCGCTTTTCTGCAACAAAGATTGGGCGGTAATATGGGTATCTCCATGACTTCCCAACAAAGTGTTGCCGGAGAGCTTGTTGATGTACTGCCCGCCTCATTCGAGTTAATTATTGTGACTTCGCTTATGGCACTGGCATTGGGTATCCCTATTGGTGTGCTGGCAGCCCTGAGTAACAGTAAAGCCACGCAGAATGTGATCATGGCGCTGACGCTGACCGGCTATTCGATCCCCGTGTTCTGGCTTGGCCTGTCCCTGTCACTCTGGTTTGGTGTAAAACTTGGCTGGCTGCCCATCTCAGGTCAGCTTAACCTGCTCTATGAAATCCCAAGGGTGACTGGCTTTGTACTGATAGACACCCTGATTGCGGATACCCCCTACAGTATGTCAGCGTTCAAAGACGCGGTATTGCATATCATTTTGCCGGCTACCACATTAGCGGTATTCCCCTTTACTGTGGTCGTACGTATCACACGTGCTGCTATGGCCAATGTGATGACCCAAACCTATGTCAGAGCTGCAGAAGCCAGGGGCTTGAGTACCGCCATGATTGTACTTCGCCACGCACTGCCAAACGCTCTTATTCCGGTACTGAAGAGTATGGGGTTAATGCTGGGTGCCTTTACCAGCTACGCCATTGTAGTTGAGGTGATTTTCTCATGGCCGGGTGTTGGAGCCTGGCTGGTGCAGGGGATTTACCAAAGAGACTATACAGTGATTCAGAGTGGCATCATGGTTGTTGCCCTGCTGATTATCTTTATGAGCATTTTGATTGATGTATTACACACGGCCACCAACCCTCTGAGCCGGAAAGAACTTTATGCCACGAATTAGTATTTATCAGGAAGACCATATTCCGTCTCCGAGCCGACGATTGTGGGAAGCGTTTTCAGCCAATCCCTTTGCGCTGGCGGGATTCTGGGCCGTGATTTTTCTGTTGATTATCGCCCTGTTCGGGCCACTTATCGCCCCCTACTCTCCTGAAATGCAGGACCCTAAAGCCATGCTGCTGCCACCATCATGGGATCCTGCGGGTACAGTAGAGCACTTCCTCGGGACAGATGATCTGGGTCGGGACATTTTCAGCCGACTGCTCTATGGCGCGCAGCTGACATTCGGCATGGCGCTGTTGATTGTAGCCACGGCATTGGGCTTAGGGTTTGTTATCGGTGCGCTGTCAGGTATGACCCGGGGCCTGAAATCCAGCGTATTGTCTCACCTGCTTGACGCTTTGCTGTCTATTCCATCCCTGCTGATGGCAATCTTGGTCGTCGCCGTAACCGGCCCGGGTCTTGAAAATATCTTCTGGGCCGTCGGTCTGGCGTTGACCCCCCAATTTGTCAGGGCGATTCATCAGGCAATTCATGAAGAACTGCAAAAAGAGTATGTCACCGCCGCCCGTCTGGATGGAGCCAATTCACTGCAGATTTTCTGGTATGTGATTATGCCCAACGTGTGGGACACTGTGATTATTCAAACCACGTTGGCGATTTCAGCTGCCATCCTAGATATTGCAGCCCTGGGCTTTTTGGGACTGGGCGCTCAGGCACCCAGCCCCGAGTGGGGAGCTATGGTGTCCCAGGGGGTTGATAACCTGCTGATAGCGCCCTGGCTGGTCACCCTGCCGGGACTTGCAATTTTGTTTACTGTGCTGGCCATTAACCTGGTTGGCGATGGATTGAGATCGGCGCTGACGCCGATTAGAAACTGATATGCCATTACTTGATATTCGCAACCTCAGCATAGAACTGGATACCCCTCACGGCCGGGTTAAGGCACTTGAGAAGGTCAGTCTCACCCTGAATCCGGGTGAGGTCCATGGTCTGCTGGGTGAGTCAGGCTCAGGGCGTAGCCTGTTGGCCCGGGCTATTATGGGGATTCCAGGTCATAACTGGACTATTACTGTCGACCGCATGATGTGGGATGGCAAAAACCTGCTTGAGCTCGACAGTAAAGAGCGCCGTGCTTTGATGGGGTCGGATATCGCGATGATTTTCCAGGACCCTTCGGGAAGTCTCGACCCGGCGCGCAGCGTCGGCTCTCAGATTATTGAAGCTATGCCGAAGAATGCAGAACTTAAGTTCTGGCAGCAGAAAAAATATAAACGTCAGATCGCAGAGCAATGGCTGCATAAAGTGGGGATCAAGAACCCTGATGATCTGATGGAAGCCTACCCCTGGGAAATCTCTGAAGGTGAATGCCAGAAGGTGATGATCGCCATTGCTCTGGCCAATAAGCCCAGACTGCTTATCGCCGATGAGCCGACAACCTCGATGGAGCTTTCCACCCAGGCCCAGATTTTCCGCTTACTGGCCAAACTGAATCAGGTTCATGGCGTCTCTATTTTGCTTATCAGCCATGAAATTGAAACTCTGACCCACTGGTGTGACCGACTGACAGTTTTCTATTCGGGCCAGGTGATGGAGTCAGGTGTGACCTCTGAGCTTATCAACAGCCCACGTCATCCCTATACCCGAATTTTGCTTGAATACCTGCCCAACGAAGCCAACCCACATGCCCATAAGGCCTTTATGCCAAGCTTGCAGGGCTCGGCACCGGCTCTACAGCATCTGCCCATAGGTTGTCGTCTTGGCCCGAGGTGCCCTTCCGCACGCAAGCAGTGCGTTGCCCAGCCTTTGCTGATCCATGAAAAAGACAGGTATTGCGCCTGCCACTTCCCTATCCGCTATGACGAGAACAAACATGACCACACCGCTTCTTAAAGTTAACAACCTGAGCAAGCGGTATTTCAGTGGCTATCGCCGTTTGCGACGCCAGTACACCCAGGCATTGAGTGATATCTCGTTTGAGTTACAACCCGGTGAAACCCTGGCTGTGGTGGGGGAAGCAGGCTCGGGTAAGAGTACCCTAGCACGTATTCTGGTTGGCGCAGAAAAGCGTTCTGAAGGTGCGATTTTGTTTGAAGGGGAAAGCCTTGAGAGACGGGATATTAAGCAAAGATGTAAGCTTATCCGTATGATATTCCAGGATCCAAACACCTCTCTGAATCCCAGACTGACCATTGGAGAGCTGCTGGAAGAGCCGTTACGATTCAATACCGATGATACTAAGCATGAACGTCAGCGTAAGGTATTTGAAAAACTCAAGCAGGTCGGTCTGCTTCCCGAACATGCGGATTTTTACCCTCATATGATCTCTGAGGGGCAAAAGCAGCGGGTCGCAGTAGCCCGGGCACTCATGCTGAACCCCAAAATCATTATCGCCGATGAAGCTCTGACGGCTTTGGATTTCAGCGTACGCTCCCAGATCCTGAACCTGCTGCTGAAACTGCAGCGTGAGCTGGGATTGTCCTACATCTTTGTATCTCACAACCTGAGTATTATTCGCCAGGTGAGTGACAAGATTATGGTGTTACACAAGGGACAAATCGTGGAAAAGGCTAAAACCGCCGATCTGTTCGACAATCCTCAGCACGAATACACCCAAAGATTATTGGCAGAGCAGCAGGCAATTCTTAACCGCCGGCCCGCATAAACAGTCACCTGAGTGACTTGCAACTGCTCCAACCACTGGGCAAGCAGGCGCTTTTTCCCAAAAAGCAGTGCCATTTTGTGGTTGAACTCATTATCCTATTGCCCATGTTGACGGAAGAAGCTATCACATGATTATCAAACCAAAAATTCGTGGTTTTATTTGTACAACCACTCACCCGATCGGCTGTGAAGCCAATGTGCTGGAACAGATTAACTACACCAAAGCCCAGGGCAAGATTGCCAATGGTCCCAAGCGTGTTCTGGTTGTTGGCTCATCCAGTGGTTATGGGCTGTCTTCACGTATTGCTGCCGCGTTCGGCAGTGATGCTGCCACCATAGGCGTGTTTTTCGAAAAGCCTGGTACCGAAACCAAGCCTGGCACTGCGGGTTGGTACAACTCCGCCGCTTTCGATAAGTTTGCCAAGGCAGAAGGTCTGTACTCAAAGAGCATCAACTGTGATGCCTTCAGTCACGAAGCCAAGAACAAGGTTATTGAACTGATCAAGGAAGACCTGGGTCAGATTGATATGGTGGTTTACTCACTGGCCTCTCCGGTACGTAAATTGCCTGATACAGGTGAAGTGATCCGCTCTTCACTGAAGCCAATTGGCGAAGCCTACACTGCCACTGCGGTGGATACCAACAAAGACACCATCATTGAAGCCACTGTTGAGCCTGCTACAGAGCAGGAGATCGCAGATACTGTGACCGTAATGGGTGGCCAGGATTGGGAACTGTGGATCAAAGCGCTATCTGAAGCTGGAGTTCTGGCTGATGGTTGTAAAACAGTGGCTTACTCCTATATTGGCACAGAGATCACCTGGCCTATCTACTGGCACGGTGCACTGGGTAAGGCCAAAATGGACCTGGACCGCGCCGCTCATGCCCTTGATGAGCAGCTGTCTGCCAAAGGCGGCAGCGCCAACGTCGCTGTACTCAAGAGTGTCGTGACCCAGGCCAGCTCCGCAATTCCGGTAATGCCTCTGTATATCGCCATGGTCTTTAAGAAGATGCGCGAACAAGGTGTACATGAGGGCTGCATGGAGCAGATCTATCGTATGTTCAGCCAGCGCCTATACAAAACAGACGGCAGCGCAGCAGAAGTCGACAGCGACAACCGTTTGCGTCTGGATGACTGGGAGCTGCGTGACGATATCCAACAGCATTGTCGTGATCTTTGGCCTCAGGTGACCACTGAGAACCTGTGTGAACTGGCTGACTATCGTGAGTACAAAGAGGAGTTCCTCAGACTGTTTGGTTTTGGGGTTGCCGGTATCGACTATGATGCCGACGTGAACCCATATGTAGAGTTTGATGTGATTCAACTCTAACTAATTAATTAAATTAAAAAATGCCGCTATCACAGCGGCATTTTTTATGGAAGAATCGCACCGCTCGGTTCCGGTGGATACCGGAGCTTTCCTTAACGTAATATAGTCGTATTACACTCTTTTTTTGCTGGAGCAAAATTATGAAAATCAGTGCGCGTAACACCCTGACCGGTACCATCAAAGCTATCGAAGAAGGTGTGGTTAACAACGAAGTGACCATCGAACTGGCACCTAACGTTGAACTGACTGCAGTAGTAACCAAAGCTTCCTGTGAGCGCCTGGGCCTGACCGTTGGTGGCAACGCCTGCGCTATCATCAAGGCTAGCAGCGTAATGGTAGGCGTAGAGTAATTCTCCCTGCATTGCAGATAAACGCGGCCGTTGCCGCGTTTTTTTATGTCTTGTGATAAATCGATAAATCCAGGACACAAAAAAGCCGGCATACGCCGGCCTTTTCTTACTGGAGACAGTTATTGAAGTTCTGTAGTGGTTTCTTCCACCACAGGATATTCAATTTCCGCCTTGGATTTCAGGTTGGCTACCAAAGCCAGATAGTCAGCATTGGCATACTCAGAATTCAAACGCTGTTTCAGTGCGTCCAATACAGTGTCATTGATGCCCTGAGCAGCATTCACCTTATCCAGCACAACCACTGCATAACCTTGCGCCAGTGCAACTGTGTCAACTGTTGGAGTTGCACCCGGAGTCGCCATCTGGAAAGCCTTGCTTACGATAGATGGGTCCATGTCCTGAGCAAAACGCCCCAGTTCTGTACGGGTTTCCATGGTAACAGTGTCGCCATTCTTAACCTGAGTCATCAGAGCCTGAGCTTGGTTACGGGCCATATCATTGGCCTGCTGCTGCACCAGACGTGCTTCGATGTCAGCCTTAACATCGGCAAAAGCTTCAACACCGGCATTCTTGTGTTCCGCTACCCGGACTACAACAGCATGGTTCGGAGCCAACTCAATGACGTCCGAGTTCTCACCATTCAGTAACACCGGGTCTGAGAATGCGGCTTTAACCACTTCTGCATTAGACAGTGCCGCTGGCGGATTGTTACGAGGGAACAGGCCGGTTTTCTTAACCTCAGCGCCCACTTCTTTAGCAGCATCAGCCAGCGTATCCGGGATCTCGTAACTCACGTTGCGCAGAGTCTGTTCCAACTGATAAAACTCGTCCTTGGCCTTATCTTCCTTCAGCTGATCGATAACCTGCTGCTTCACATCAGCAAACTGGGCAGTCTGACTCTTCTGAACATCATCAAGTTTGATAATGTGATAACCGAAGTCAGTTTTCACAACTGGAGAGATGCCACCAATATCGGCGAGGGAGAACAGTGCTTCATCAAACTCTGGCTGCATAACACCTTTTTCGAACCAATCCAGTTGGCCACCATTCTCGGCGCTGAACTGATCACTGGAGTTATCTTTGGCCAAGGCAGCAAAATCGGCGCCATTTTCCAGCTGTTTGTGCAGTTCTTCAGCCTTGGCTTTGTCAGCGTCATCATCACCGGTAGCAATCAGAATATGGGCTGCCAGGCGCTTCTCTGGCGTCTGATAAGCAGACTTGTGCTCATTGTAGTACTGCTCGGCATCGGCTTCGCTGATCTGAACATTCTTCGCCAAATCCGCAATATTCAGCTCAACATACTCAAGGCTGATCAGCTCTGGGCTGACAAACTGTGCCTGGTTGGCGTCATAAAACTCTTTAGCCTGAGCTTCGGTCACTTTCACATCTTTGGTGAAAGGCTCTGCATCAACCACCTTGTACTGGATGTTACGGGTCTGTCCCTGCAGTTCAGCCAGTTGCTGAGCTTCATCAGCCAGTACAAACTCGCTGCCAACCAGGGTAGAGATCAGCTGGTTTGAGGTCAGGTCCTGACGCATCATCTCACTGAATGCTGCTGGTTGGTAACCCAACTGAGCCAACAGAGAGATATAGCGGTTGTTATCAAACTGACCATCGGTCTGGAACGCAGGCTCAGATGTAATAGCTTGCTTGATTTGCGCATCTGAAACGCGCAATCCCAGTTCATTGGCAGCCTGCTCGACCAGTACCTGAGCAACCAGACGGTCCAATACCGACTTTCTCAGGTTAGCCAAATAACTCTCATCGCCAGCCAGGGCATCAAACATATCACCCAGTTGCTGCTCCATGCGGGCCCGCTCATTTTGGTATGCTTGCTCCAGCTCTACGCTGCTGATCACCTGCCCGTTAACAGTGGCCGCTGGCACCTCTGAAGAGGACCCCAGATAGCTGCTGACACCGGCAAATGCAAAAGACAATATCACCAGGATAAGAATGCTTTTCGCAATCACGCCCTGTGAACCTTCGCGGATCTTCTCTAACATCAGATTTCTCGCTCGTTGCGATTGAAGTAAAAATTAAAAAGGCGCTTCACTTTGAGGTGAAAGCGCCTTAATACCTGGTATGTGAAACTCATTTAAAGCACTCATACCGGATGGCCATCCAATCAATAAAATCACCATCCTTCAATTCGTAAAAAGCACTGCCAGGCAGTGCTTCATCATACGACAGCCTCTGGGGCTGAACCGTTATTAGTTAACGGCGTCTTTCAGCGCTTTACCAGCTTTGAATGCTGGAATGTTAGCAGCTGCAATCTTGATTTCTTTACCAGTTTGTGGATTGCGACCAGTGCGCTCTGCACGCTGACGAACTTCGAAAGTACCAAAACCAACAAGAGAAATCTTCTCGCCATCCTTCAGACCTTCGGTCACGGCAGCGATGAAAGAGTCCAGTGCACGACCAGCAGCAGCTTTGGAAATGTCAGCACCGGTAGCGATTTTCTCGATTAGTTCAGATTTGTTCATGTCATCCCCTTGAATGTAATTTCGCGCCGCTACCAAATCCTTCTCTAGAGCGGTCTGCGGAGGCTTTTATAACAAGCTTGAAAATAAAGTTCAAGCCCTGTACCAAAACCAAAAGAATTAATTTTTAATTCGCTCAAAGCCAGTCCCCCCAAGGGTTTGAGAGGTCTGGCCCGCTACGAATCTAGGCTACCACAGCTTTTGCCTTTGTTAAGCCCTTTTTTTAACTTTTTTAGTGAGATAAGGCATTTTTTTGCGTTATCCCAAGTTTTTGACCACTTCAAAGCCTTCAACTGGACGCTCAAGCGCCAATTTCAGGACTTCATCCACCCACTTAACCGGATGAATTTTAAGATCTGCAATGACATTTTCCGGAATTTCTTCCAGGTCACGCTCGTTCTCTTTCGGTATCAACACATGCTTGATACCACCTCGATGAGCAGCCAGCAACTTTTCTTTCAGTCCACCGATGGGCAAAACTTCACCACGCAGGGTGATTTCACCTGTCATGGCGACGTCGGCTTTAACCGGATTACCGGTCAAAGTAGACACCAGAGCAGTACACATTGCACAACCGGCAGATGGGCCATCTTTTGGTGTAGCACCTTCAGGTACGTGAACATGGATGTCGCGTTTTTCGTAGAAGTCCGGGTTGATACCCAGCTGTTCAGCGCGGGCACGAACAACTGTCATCGCCGCCTGAATGGACTCCTGCATTACATCACCCAATGAACCCGTGTAGGCCAGCTTACCTTTACCGGCAACAGATGTCGCCTCAATTGTCAGTAAATCACCGCCAACCTGTGTCCAGGCAAGGCCGGTGACCTGACCAATCTGGTTCTTGCTCTCTGCTTTGCCAAAGTCAAAACGTTGTACACCCAGGAAAGACTTCAGGTTCTCTTCGTTCACACTGACCTGCTTGATAGATTTATCCAGCAGGATCTGTTTGACCACTTTGCGACATACCTTGGACAGCTCGCGTTCCAACGCACGAACACCGGCTTCGCGGGTGTAGTAACGAATGATTCCCAGGATTGAGCCGTCATCCATCGCCAGCTCACTGGCTTTCAAACCATTACGCTCAATCTGCTTTGGCAACAGGTGCTGCTTGGCAATGTTCAGCTTCTCATCTTCGGTATAACCGGACAGACGGATCACTTCCATACGGTCCAGCAGCGGGCCAGGAATATCCATGGAGTTAGAGGTTGCCACGAACATTACGTCGGACAGGTCGTAGTCCACTTCCAGATAATGATCGTTAAAGGTGGAGTTCTGCTCAGGATCCAGCACTTCCAGCAGAGCTGATGCAGGGTCACCACGCATATCGCTGCTCATCTTGTCGATTTCGTCGAGCAGGAACAGCGGGTTCTTGACTCCCACTTTTGCCATCTTCTGGATAATCTTGCCTGGCATTGAACCGATATAGGTACGACGGTGACCGCGGATTTCCGCTTCATCACGTACGCCGCCCAAAGCAACACGTACATACTTGCGACCGGTCGCCTTGGCGATAGACTGCCCCAGAGAGGTTTTACCTACACCCGGTGGGCCAACCAAACACAGAATCGGGCCTTTCAGCTGCTTAACCCGGGTCTGTACTGCCAGGTATTCCAGAATACGCTCTTTAACTTTTTCCAGACCATAGTGGTCCATATCCAGTGTGTCCTGCGCCTTGGCCAGATCACGCTTGATTTTGGAACGCTTCTTCCACGGGACAGACGTCATCCAATCTACATAGCTGCGCACTACAGTGGCTTCTGCAGACATAGGAGACATCATTTTCAGCTTGTTCAGCTCGGCCTGCGCCTTCTCTTTGGCTTCGACGGGCATTTCAGCTTCTTCAATCTTCTTGCCCAGGCCTTCAAATTCATCATGGCCTTCATCCAGATCGCCCAGCTCTTTCTGAATGGCTTTCATTTGCTCATTCAGATAGTACTCGCGCTGGCTCTTTTCCATCTGCTTCTTGACCCGGGTACGGATGCGTTTTTCAACCTGTAACAGGTCTACTTCTGCTTCCATCATGGCCATCAGGTACTCGAGACGCTCGGCAACATTCACCATCTCCAGCACCGACTGCTTGTCAGCGAGCTTCAATGGCATATGGGCGGCCATGGTATCTGCCAGCCGTGCCGCTTCATCAATACCTGTCAGAGAGGTCAGTACTTCGGGCGGAATCTTCTTGTTCAGCTTGATATAGCCTTCAAACTGACCAATGGCGCTGCGCACCAGCACCTCTTCTTCTTTGTCATCCATATCTTCACTGCTGAGCAGTTCAGCCTGAGCAACAAAGAACTCATCTTCTTTGACGTAGCGGTTGATACGGGCACGACGTCCCCCTTCCACCAGTACTTTTACAGTGCCATCCGGCAACTTAAGTAACTGCAATATGGAAGCTACTGTACCCACTTCAAAAATGTCGTCACTGGTGGGTTCATCAAGGTCAGCATCGCGCTGAGCCACCAGAATGATCTGCTTGTCCTGAGCCATGGCAGTTTCAAGACAGCGGATAGACTTTTCCCTTCCGACAAATAACGGAATAACCATATGTGGATAAACCACTACATCCCGCAGTGGCAGGACGGGGAGTTCTATATGCGTATCACGCTCTGAGGTCATAGTATGATTCCGTCTCAACTTGGTAAGTTATAACGAGTATATTGGGACGATTCCCGCAGTTTCAATGCTAATACGAAAAAAAGGAGCTCATTGAGCTCCTTTTTTAAAATGATGATTACAAACGACTAATTATTGCTCACCAGCCGCCTGAGGCTCACTGCTTTCATACATCAGCAGCGGGCTGGACTCACCTTTAACCACAGACTCATCAACCACAACCTTGGATACACCTTCACTGGAAGGCAGGTCATACATGGTATCCAGCAGAATGCTCTCTACAATTGAGCGCAAACCACGGGCACCAGTCTTGCGGGACATCGCCTTTTGGGCGATGGCTTTGAGCGCATCTTCTCGAAACTCAAGTTCAACGCCTTCCATATCCAGCAAAGCAGCATACTGCTTGGTCAACGCATTCTTTGGCTCAGACAGAATCTGTACCAGCGCACCTTCGTCCAGCTCCTGCAGTGTTGCAACGACAGGCAGTCGACCGATGAACTCAGGGATCAGGCCATACTTCACCAGATCTTCTGGTTCTACGCCAATCAGAGTCTCAGAGACAGACTTCTTATCGCTTTCGCCTTTAACCTGAGCGCCGAATCCAATACCTGAACTTTTTTCACTGCGCTGCTCAATCACCTTCTCCAGACCGGCAAACGCACCACCACAGATAAACAGAATCTTGGAGGTATCAACCTGCAAAAACTCTTGCTGTGGATGCTTACGGCCACCCTGAGGAGGTACAGCAGCGATAGTGCCTTCAATCAACTTAAGCAGTGCCTGCTGAACACCTTCACCCGACACGTCACGTGTGATGGAAGGGTTGTCAGACTTACGACTGATTTTGTCAATCTCATCGATATAAACGATACCACGCTGAGCTTTCTCAACGTCGTAATCGCATTTCTGCAGCAACTTCTGAATGATGTTTTCTACGTCTTCACCCACATAACCGGCTTCGGTCAATGTGGTGGCGTCAGCCATAGTGAAAGGTACATTCAGACTGCGGGCCAATGTTTCGGCCAGCAGAGTCTTACCACTACCGGTTGGGCCAATCAGCAGGATGTTACTCTTGCCCAGCTCCACACCATCTTTGGGGGACGCGTTTTTCAGGCGTTTGTAGTGGTTATAAACCGCTACAGACAATACTTTTTTCGCCTGCTCCTGACCGATAACATAATCGTCCAGTTGCTGACGCAATTCATGCGGTGTTGGCAGTTTGTCTTGATCACGCTTTGGCGAGATCTCTTTGATTTCTTCACGAATAATGTCATTACACAGCTCGACACACTCGTCACAAACGTACACAGAAGGCCCGGCGATTAGCTTACGCACTTCATGCTGGCTTTTGCCGCAAAACGAGCAGTACAGCAGTTTTCCGCCATCACCGTTACTTTTGTTGTCACCCATTCTACTACCTCTTATGCAGCCTGCTTTACTGCCAGTGTTTATCGGTCTTACCTATGATCTGAGCATAGCTCAGCCGACAACAAAATTCAGCTGCGTTTGGTGAGAACAGAATCAACCAAACCGTATTCCACTGCCTGTTCGGCACTCATGAAATTGTCACGGTCAGTGTCGCGTTCGACCACTTCCAGTGGCTGACCTGTGTGGTCTGCCAACATCTGGTTGAGTTTCTGTTTAATGCCAAGGATTTCCTGAGCGTGAATGGCAATATCGGATGCCTGCCCCTGGAATCCACCCAACGGTTGATGGATCATCACACGCGAGTTCGGCAAACAGTGACGTTTGCCCTTTTCCCCACCAGCGAGCAAAAATGCTCCCATGCTGGCGGCCTGACCAATGCACACTGTACTGACGTGCGGTTTAATAAACTGCATAGTGTCATAGATCGCCATACCAGCAGTTACACTGCCACCCGGCGAGTTGATGTACAGATAGATATCCTTGTCTGGACTTTCTGATTCCAAAAACAGCAACTGCGCCACAATAAGATTGGCCATGTGCTCTTCCACCTGGCCAACCAAAAATATCACCCGCTCTTTCAGCAGACGGGAGTAGATATCATAAGAGCGCTCGCCCTTGGCAGTTTGTTCGACAACCATAGGTACAAGTGCGTTAAGTACTGATTCTGGCGCTTTTTGCATTCTTCCTTCCCTAAAAACGAAAATGGTTCGCATGAGAAAAACCCATACGAACCATTATAAATGGCCTGAGGCCGAACAAGTCAAGTTTCGCTTATGCGCGACCGGTAGCCTTGTTCATAAATTCTTCAAAAGCGACTTCTTTATCAGTTACTTTTGCAGAGTTCAGCAGAGCTTCAACAGCCTGCTCTTCCAGAGCTACGTTGCGCATGTTCTGCATCAGCTCTTCGTTACCGTTGTAGTATGCAACTACTTCAGATGGATCTTCGTAAGCAGAAGCCATTGACTCGATCAGGGCGTTTACACGCTCTTCATCAGCCTTCAGCTCGTTTACTTTGATCACTTCACCCAGCAGCAGACCTACTTTAACGCGACGCTCAGCTTGTTCAGTGAACAGCTCAGCTGGCAGTTCTGGCATGTTGGCACCCTGACCACCAAAACGCTGCATAGCTTGCTGACGCAGAACGTTTACTTCGCCGTCAATCAGCGCTTTAGGCAGATCGATTTCGTTGTTGGTCAGCAGACCTTCGATAACCTGCTCTTTAACGTTGGCTTTCAGAGCCTGAGCCAGTTCACGCTCCATGTTCTTACGGATTTCAGCTTTCAGGCCTTCAACGCCTTCTTCAGCGATACCGAACTGCTTGGCAAACTCATCGTTTACTTCTGGCAGGTTAGCCCCCAGAACCTCTGTCAGGGTGATAGCGAACTTGGCCGCTTTACCTTTCAGGTTTTCTGCGTGGTACTCTTCTGGGAAGGTTACGTCGATTTCGAACTCGTCACCGGCTTTGTGGCCCTTGATGCCTTCTTCGAAGCCAGGGATCATGCGGCCGCTGCCCAGTTGCAGTTCAAAGCCTTCAGCTTTGCCACCTTCGAACTCTTCGCCGTCTACAGAGCCAACAAAGTTGATTTTAACCTTGTCGCCTTCAGCAGCTTCACGCTCTACAGCATCGTACTGTGCGTGTTGCTTACGCAGAGTTTCGATCATGCTGTCAACGTCAGCATCAGTTACAGTTGCAACTGGCTGCTCAACTTCGATTGCGTCCAGGCCTTTCAGTTCAACTTCTGGGTAAACTTCGAAAGTTGCCACGAACTCAAATGCGTTGTCTTTGGTCTCACCTGGGATAAAGGTAGGTGCGCCAGCTGGGTTCAGTTTTTCAGCGATGATAGCTTCGATGAAGTTGCGCTGCATAACCTGACCGGTTACGTCCTGACGGATCGCTGCGCCGTAACGCTTTTCGATTACGCTGGCAGGTACTTTACCTGGACGGAAACCTGGCAGACGAGCACGCTTGGCTTCTTGCTTCAGGTTTTCCTGAACCAGCTTTTCGATTTGCTCGGCTGGTACGGAGATAGTCAGGCGACGCTCCAGACCTTGAGTTGTTTCAACAGAAACTTGCATTGTTTTACCTCGAAATATGTCTAACGTCCTTTGTAATAGTCGAGAGCTTCAACTATTCAGGTATTCGTTTCTTGATCTAAATTTATCGCTCTAATGCCCTTCGGAACTGAGTTCCGGCACCTGTCGCTCATACTGATTAATTATCAAGACGCGACATTATAGCCAGCGATTTTTTCAGAGTCGAGGGGCAATCGGCGTTTACAAGGCATAAAAAAAGCGACCTAAGGTCGCTTTTTTTATTTCTTTTTTAAAGAAGTGGGGTGGCTAATGGGACTCGAACCCACGACAACTGGAATCACAATCCAGGGCTCTACCAACTGAGCTATAGCCACCACATAATATGGTACGCCCGGCAGGATTCGAACCTGCGACCATCCGCTTAGAAGGCGGATGCTCTATCCAACTGAGCTACGGGCGCATGACCGACAGAATTGCTTCTGTATCCTGTCCGACAAACAACGCAAACTGCATTGTCTTTTTTGAAACTGGTCGGTGATAGAGGATTCGAACCTCTGACCCTCTGCTCCCAAAGCAGATGCGCTACCGGGCTGCGCTAATCACCGAAACATTACTTATTCTCACCTACGACTGCAGTGCAGCTGTCTTCCCGAGAACGGAGCGCATAGTATCTGCTACCCCTATGGCCGTCAACGTTTTTTTTGCCAGCCATCACCACATGGCGAATATTGAAGCAACCTGCTGACTTTAAAGCCGTGAAGCACAAAATACGGGCAATTTGCCGCTGACACAAACACAGCTTTCTATCTGGGCCCAAGTCATTGCCATGACAGGCAAATGCACCACTGATAGAATAGCGCGCAAATTCCAGGGCCCAGCAGTTTAAGGATACGCATTAATCATGACAGCCAAACTCATCGACGGCAAAGCCATTGCTCAAAATATTCGCCAACAGGTCGCCACCAAGGTGTCTGACCGCAAAGCCGCAGGTAAGCGAGCGCCGGGCCTGGCAGTAATCCTGGTTGGCACAGATCCTGCATCGCAGGTCTATGTGGGCAGCAAGCGCAAAGCTTGCGAAGAAGTGGGCTTTGTCTCCAAGTCCTTTGATCTGGATGCCGAGACCAGCGAAAAAGACCTGCTGGCGCTGATTGACCAGTGTAACGAGGATGACACTATCAATGGCATTCTGGTTCAGCTCCCCCTTCCCGCTCACATTGATGCCGCCAAGGTGCTGGAGCGCATTCACCCGGAAAAGGATGTTGATGGCTTCCATCCATACAATGTAGGTCGCCTCTGCCAGCGTATTCCCGTGCTGCGCCCCTGCACTCCAATGGGAATTATGACCCTGATTAAGTCCACTGGCGTTAACACTTATGGTATGGATGCTGTCATCGTTGGCGCCTCAAACATAGTGGGCCGCCCCATGTCACTGGAACTGCTGCTCGCCGGATGCACTACAACGGTATGTCACCGCTTCACCAAAGACCTGGAAGCCAAAGTCCGCAGTGCAGACCTGCTGGTTGTTGCTGTGGGCAAACCTGGGTTTATTCCAGGCGAGTGGATTAAGCCTGGTGCCGTGGTCATTGATGTGGGTATTAACCGTTTGGACAGCGGGAAACTGGTTGGGGATGTGCAATTTGAAGAGGCGGCGGAAAGAGCTTCATTTATTACCCCTGTGCCAGGCGGTGTAGGCCCTATGACCATTGCCAGCTTACTGGAAAACACTCTGTATGCCGCTGAGCGTTTTCACGATCACAGATAACCTTCTATAAACGCAATGAAAGCCGGCATCCGCCGGCTTTTTTATTAGTTGCACTCTACAGACAAAAAAACGCCGCTCACTTTGGTAAGTGCGCGGCGTTTCTATTTAAGGGATTAACCTGAAGCGTGCTGAATTACTTCTTGCGCCAGGTAGTACCGTTGGCACCGTCTTCAAGCACCACATTGAGCGCGTTCAGACGATCACGTGCAGCATCTGCGGCAGGCCAGTCTTTCTCTGCCCGGGCACGGTTACGCTCAACGATCAGGGCTTCAATCTCAGCCACTTCATCATCATTACCATCACCCTTGAAGAAGGCGTCCACGTCTTGACTCAGAATACCCAGCACATCTGCCAGTTGCTTCATGGCAACACCCAGCGCAGAGGCTGCAGCCAGGTCTTCACCTTTCAGGCGGTTAATCTCACGCACCATATCGAACAGTACTGAGTATGCTTCCGGAGTGTTGAAGTCATCGTTCATAGCCTCTTTGAAACGGGCAATGTACTGCTCAGCACCGGCGGCTTCTACAGTCAGATCAAGACCTTTCAGCGCAGTGTACATACGCTCAAGCGATGCACGAGCCTGCTTCAGGTTATCTTCTGAGTAGTTCAGCTGGCTGCGGTAATGGCCGGACAGCAGGAAGTAACGCACAGTCTGGGCATCATAGTGTGCCAGCACGTCACGGATGGTGAAGAAGTTACCCAAAGACTTGGACATCTTCTCTTTATCCACCATCACCATACCTGTGTGCATCCAGTAGTTCACATAAGGCGTATTGTGAGCACAGCAGGACTGAGCAATCTCGTTTTCATGGTGTGGGAACTGCAAATCAGAGCCACCACCATGAATATCGAAATGTACACCCAGATGTTTGCTGTTCATGGCACTACACTCAATGTGCCAGCCCGGACGACCCGGTCCCCATGGAGATTCCCATGTTGGCTCACCTGGTTTGGACATTTTCCACAGTACGAAATCCATCGGATTACGCTTGTGCTCATCCACTTCAACCCGGGCGCCAGCCTGCAGTTGTTCCAGGTCCTGACCAGACAAACGACCGTACTCAGGGAAAGATGGCACGCTAAACAGCACATCACCGTTACCGGCCACATAGGCATGCTCTTTGGCAATCAGCTGCTCAACGATTTCGATGATTTCAGCAATATGTAGAGTGGCGCGCGGTTCAAAGTCCGGGCGCAGCATATTCAGGGCGTCAAAGTCCTTGTGCATTTCGCCGATCAGACGCTCTGTCAGAGAATCACAGGATTCGCCATTTTCATTGGCACGCTTAATAATCTTGTCGTCTACATCTGTAATGTTACGCAGAAAGTTAACGTCAAAACCCAGGTACCTGAGGTAGCGCACTATCATGTCGAAGGAAACAAAAGTACGGCCGTGGCCAATATGACACAGATCGTAAATCGTCACGCCACACACATACATCCCCACTTTACCTGGATGTATCGGTTTGAATTCCTCTTTCTGACGACTGATGCTGTTGTAAATCTTCAACATGGAGTATCTCTTTAACCATTCTTATGGATGTAAAACAGGAGGCCAGTCTATCATGGGGCGAAGCGAGCTTGCATCTGATATCTTTACGAATCCTGTGCAGGCGCACATAGGTCCCCCGCTTTTCCCCAGCGCGCGATACCGACCCACATCAGAGGGTTTCGGACTAAAAATTGTCTCGTAAAACTCCCAGATATCGTTTAGCTAATCAGTCATTTTCAATTTGCCTAAAAAAGCTTCACCCAAAATAGCTTAACGTAACGTCAGGGGCGTCATTTTTGTTTGGTGGCCTTGTGAGCAGTAAAATGTCTGAATTACTTGGCTGTGGCAGCTTAGTTATCGCCGTTCAAGTACTGCCAATAATTGTGTTTTTCCAAGCAATTTTAACAGTGCTGAAGAAGTTAAATAGCTGTCCCGAAATGTAGACCACTAAGTTCCCGGCAATCGGAAAAGGTGGGGCCCGGCTTCGTTCAGCAATCTGTGTAATTACCAAACAGCAAAGTCCTACGCACTGAGGGGTGAGACGGCCCCCTTAATAAACATAAAAATAGCCGCTTATGGCGGCTATTTTGTTGTTTATGTTTTTTTATCACTTGTGAGCTTTTACTTATGGATAATCAAGCGCTCACCTGTTAGTTCATCGATAGCGTAGATAGCTTCAAGATCATAATCAATGACAAAAAACTGCTGTAAAGCGCCTGAGTATACCCCGCTATCAAAATCAAATGGGGTTGCACCACTACCGGCAAACTTCCCAGATATCTCAGTGTACTCACCAGTAACCAGATCGACTTTGTACAGGCCCGAGTTGGCATTCGCATTAAGAGCAACAAGCTCATCATTTGCCCAGATAAAATGCTGAATACTATTTGATGACAAATTTGGCATTAGCTTATCTTTAGAGAGCCAGCTCAATGTCCCATCACTGGTCGCAATCTTGAGCAGGTTATCATCGATTACAGCAATTAACGCCAGGCCATCGGGTGTCAGCGTCAATGAATCTATATTCCGATACTCAAACTCTGTACCGCTATAATCCAGATTCGTTGACAAATCAGTGACAGCGCCGTTAGCAATATCGATCTTTTTCCAGACTATTTCATAAATCCACTTACCAGCATCATGGTCGTAAGAGGTAACATCTGTATAGGTATAAGCCTGGTTTGCATCAAAATCGATGGCAAGTTGAGACTCATTTTCCGCGACAGGGGCGACTTCTTCGATACTTAATGAACCAAAATCAAATGAATAAAGCCCACCATCACTATAGGGTTTATTCATATAAAAACCAGACTCGTCAGGTTTAATATGAACATACTGATTAAAGTAAAAATCAGGCTGGCCATCTGTAGCATTATTTATAGATAAGTCGAATACTGTCTCCAGTTCACTATCATCCTCAGCGTCTACAGAAAAATGGTACATCGCGGGCAGTTCACGGCTACTATAGTAGAGCGACTTTTCATCATTTGATAAAGCAATGCTTCTTGGTGAGCGGGGTAAACTAATATTGACAGTGTCATTACCTGTCGCAACATACTCGCCACTATCTAAATTATAGGTGATGAGCATCTGCACATCTTGATCCCAAATATGCACATCTCGACCAGAAATATATGCGCTTTCAACAAATTCAAAAGGAGATATTAGGTTTCTAAAATCGGAGAAGCTCTCAACAGTTAATAGGTTAAGGTCAAAGGTAATCAGGCCCTCGTAAAGTACCAAGGTCAGTTTATTGGCCGCTTCATCGTAGAGAAAGTCTCGATAAAACCTTAAAGAGAGATCCAAACTATCAATATCAGCTTGATAATCACTTGCCTGCCATACTAGCGTCATCTGGTCCGTTGTTTGGTCAATCCGATATAGCCTTGGCGTGCCGACATCTCCCCAGAGCAGATCGCCATTATGATATTTAAGCCTATAACCTCTATCGAGAGAAATACCAAAGTCAGCTTTTGAACTGTAAAGTGCGGACTTCACTCCACTGATCAGATCAATTTCAAATATCGTCCCATCGGAGTGCCAGTCGGGGATTAGCAGTTTGTTAGTGTCGCCATTAAAGGCAATGGAGTTATACGCTTCGCCGCGCATGTCCTGGAACAGTACGCTAGTGGTAAAACTTGACAGATCCAATGCCACAACAGCCAGTCCGAATGTCTCAACATCGGTAACCAAGGTACCTGCCATCACCAATCGGTTATTAGCATCATCAACAATGGCTTGCTCGGGTTCAAAATCAAAACCTTCCGTCGCGCGGTAAATGATTTGTCGCTCATCTGTTAGCAGATTTTGCTGAACAATCTGTTTATTACTTTCGTTGACGAGATAAACCATATCGCCAAATGCGGTAATGCTCTCATGCTCAATTAAAAATGGCTTAGCGTGTTGGACTGTTCTGGAGAAGTTCTGGTACTCAACGGTTTGAGTAGCCAGTACGCTCGTTTCAGGCACAAGCTCTAAAGATTCTAACTCAGCAATTGGTAAGGTGATGGTCCAATTAAGAAAGTTGTCTGAGCTGGTAACGGCTTTTCCGTTAACCATTAAGCTCGATAACTCTGCTGAACTGGTGCCTCTGATCGTGGTGCTGGTTACGTCGGTTAGCGCATTAGCAGGAGGGTAGACTAAAGTAACTTCAACAATATCTTTGGGTAGTAGCGTTATTGCGAACTCTTTGGCCACTGGGTTATAACCATCACTAACCTGCAGTACTACTGTCAAACTGACACTCTGTTCAATATCATCAGGCGCGGTCAGCTCCACAATACCATTTGCACTTGAAATGCCGTATCCATCTGGTGAGTCTTTAATTGCCCATGAGATAGCCAAGTTATTGCTGTCGCTATCGGAGACCGCAACAGCAAAGCTTAAATCTTCCCCTAACTGAAAACTATAGCTCTCGGCGTCAGCGGAGATCACCGGGGCAAAATTGGGAGTCACAGTGATGGAAAACTCTTGAGTCTGCTCAGTGTAGCCATCACTCACTTGCAGGACGGCGGTTAAGCTCACAGTTTGCTCTATCCCATTAGGTATGGTCAGCGTCGCTATACCGTCCTGGGCCGAAATTGTGTAGCCTTCAGGAGAACCGACCAACTCCCAAATTATGGTTAAATCGTCACTATCGCTATCGGATATAGAGACAGGGAAAGTTAGCGCTTCGCCCTGTTGAAAGCTATAGGTCGCACTGTCGTAATTGATTTTTGGTGGTAAATTCTGTGCGATTGTAATTTGAGCCTGCTGGGAAGACTCATTCGTTCCATCTGAGACACTAACCTGAACAGTCACTAAGGCGGTTTGCTCTAATGGCCCGGTTAAAATTAGCTGCGCCTCATAGTCACTACTCTTTTCCAGCGAAACCTGAGAAGGAGCATCGAGTAGACTCCAAGAAACCTGAAGCTCATCACCATCTTCATCAGAGGCCGAAGCAACAAGAGATATCCTATCGCCTTCCTGAAACTCTGATTTCTCAACTAAAAGCTGAACTTCTGGGGGTAGATTGTCTGATTCTGAATTACCTGAAGGGCAACCTGTTAACAGCAAGGAAGCGAATAGAAATAGCGCAGCACGGCAGGAGGAAATCATGGTGACCTCTTTGTTATTGACTTTTTTGCGCAAAGATACCATGACAACACTATGATCTATATCAAGAAAACAACAATTTCATACTTAGGTACTATCGCGTTTGCCTGTTTTCCCAAATAACCAGCCCGGGCTACACCAGTGAATAATGATTTTTGAACAGCTGGTTTCTCAGACAAAAGCATCAGATGTCATTGGGGTCATATTGGTTTTAGCCTGGTCAAAAGCAACTTAGGTATCTCTGTCGCAAATAGCTTGCACTAATGCTTGGTAAATTAACGCAATATATGTCTGCTTTGGATAGAGACATTGCCTATATTTGGTTAAGCATGCGTGCAGCCTTTGCACAGTTCTCAACAATCAGCTTGCTGCAACCGGTAGTGATACAGACGGCACCGTCTCTTACCGTAACGTGCTGTTCAATCGATCGATTAGTGCCGATACTTATTGCGTAGCCCTACCAGCTTTGTTTCCAATGACGATAGCGGAAAATTGGCTTCGGTGACGCCAGCTTTCAAAACGCTAAAATCGCTGATAATGCGTTGGTGAAATCAATCTTATCGGCGACAGAGTATCAAGGCAGAGTCAATAAAAAGGCCGCATCACCGCGCATCATACTTTGAGCTTTGCAGGCGATAAGATAGAATCCGCCACCAATAACCAGCAGTAACCGAGTATTTAAATATGATTACTTTGCACACCAACCACGGTGATATCAAAATCAAGATGTTTACCGAAGAAGCACCGGCAACCGTTGAAAACTTCATTAAGTATGCTGCAGACGGCTTCTTTGATGGCACCATTTTCCATCGTGTGATCGACGGGTTCATGATTCAGGGCGGCGGTTTCACCAAGAAGATGGTACAAAAGCCAACCCGTGGCGCCATCAAAAATGAAGCCAATAACGGTCTGTCCAACAAGGTTGGAACCCTGGCTATGGCCCGTACCTCAGATCCTCACTCAGCGACCTGCCAGTTCTTTATCAACGTTAACGACAACACCTTCCTGGATTTCCGCAATGAAACCATGCAGGGTTGGGGCTACTGTGTGTTTGCAGAAGTGGTTGAAGGTATGGATGTGGTTAATGCCATTAAAGGTGTCGATACCCGTAACCACGGCATGCATCAGGATGTACCGGTAGAGAATGTGGTAATCCAAAGCGTGACCATCGAGGAATAATTTTCCCGGATGCGCACCCTTATAATTGGCGATTTGCACCTGAGTGCAGATCGCCCTGATATCACCCAGGCATTTATCAACTTTCTCGACCATCTGCCCGCAGATACCGAGTCGCTGTATATTGTTGGTGACCTGTTCGAAGTTTGGGTTGGCGACGATATTGCCGAACCTTTCGCTCTGGATGTAGCCAGGCATATCAAGTCAGTATCAGAAAAGCTGCCTGTCTACTTTATTCATGGTAACCGTGACTTTATGTTGGGTAAGCAATTTGCAAAGCTTGCCGGTATGCAACTGCTGCCGGAGGTGTTCCTGACAGAACTGTACGGCAAGCAAACTGTGATACTGCATGGTGACAGCCTGTGCACACTGGATAAGGCGTATCAGAGATTCCGCCGCTTCCGCTCAGTACCTTTATTTCGCTGGATCTACTCTAAACTCCCCAAAAGCAAACGCCTGCAAATTGCAGCCGACCTGCGAGGTAAGAGTAAGCGGGATAATAAGAGCAAAAGCTATGAGATTATGGATGTAGAACCCTCCGCCGTCGTTGAGTTGCTGGATAGCACCGGAGCGGTACAGATGATCCATGGCCACACCCACAGGCCAAAACTGCACTCTCTTGAAAATCACAGAAGCCGTTTGGTTGTCGGGGATTGGTACACTCAAGGCAGCGTATTGACCCTGACCCCTGAGGGAGCTGAACTCAGCACCTTAAGTCTTAGGTAATGGGTGGTTATCTTCAGGATAAACAGCCGCTGAGCGCAGTGGCTTGATAACTCAAGCCACCTTTTCTTCAACCAAAGGCACGCCGCTGTGAAACCGGAACTCGGGGTCATCGCCGCAGATCAACTCCGCTTCTTTCTCACGCCAAAAAGCAACCCTGGACGAAATATCAGTGCCCGCCACCATCTCGGCAAGTTTCAGATAATCCTGATAATGTCTCGCCTCTGAACGCAGCAAAGAGACATAAAATTTCTCCAACTCGGCATCCATGTATGGCGCTAATGCGGCGAAACGTTCACAGGAACGGGCTTCAATAAAAGCTCCGACGATGAGTCGGTCCACCAGAGTTTGAGGTTCATGGGTAATGACATGTTTCATCAACCCTCTGGCGTAACGTCCCGCCCGAATATTCTGATAGGCGATGCCACGCTCGTGCATTATCTCCAGCACCTGCTCAAAGTGGTGAAACTCCTCTTTAACCAGCCTCACCATCTTAGTTATCAACTCTTCGCCCCACAAAACGCCAGCTTTGGGCTGTAAATCGAGTTTCAAATCAGCTTTGGCGAGATCCCGGTTTAGAAAGGCCGCCATATCCCTGTCGTTGTGGTAGACAAACTCTTCATAAGGACGAGCCCAGGCCAGCACCTGCTCAGCACTGGCTTTGTCAACTGCGTATTTACGGACCAGAAACAAAGCCGTCTGCGCAGCCTTAAGCTCGCTAAAGTAAACAATGTGCAAAAATTAATTAAAAGCTCCCTCATAAGGCTCCAACCTAAGGTAAGGCCAGAACAAATACATCACCTAAAAGTAGGGATAATGGCAGCTGGCACAAATAGCTGTGCCTTAGCTCTGTTGAGCAAAGTATCGTTAGCGAGGAGCTTGATGAGTACTAGAATAGAAACTTGAAGGTCACAGTGACCAGAGATCAAAAAGCCCTTCTGAAAAAGAAGGGCCAATATGAAAAAGGATATAGAAATTGCTAAACCGGCAAGCCGCTATGAAATTTAAAATCTGGGTCAGGTGAAGAAATAAGGTTAGCTTCTATCTCACCAAAAAAGGCTACTCGCACAGAGATATCTTTACCGGCAATATCTGTGGCCAAGGACAAGTAGTCCTGGTAGTGGCGAGCTTCTGAACGTAGCAGCGACACATAAAAATCCCCTAATCGCTTATCTACATGAGGAGCCAGTTTTGCAAACCGCTCACAGGATCTGGCTTCAATGTAAGCACCACAAATGAGCTTATCGATTAAGGTATCCGGTTCATGAGTGGTGACATGAGAGAGCAAGCCCTTTGCATAACGGCTCGAACGAATGTTATCAAATGAAATACCAAACTCATCCATGATCTCAAGAACCTGATAAAAGTGATGCAACTCCTCTTTGATCAGCATGACCATTTTATCTATCAGATCCTGCCCATAAGGCGTTCCAGATTTTGGAAGCATGGATTTACTCACTGAATTGAATTTGCTCAGTTCATGCCATTCACCCAACTTTCTATACGTAAAGTCCTCATAGGGCTTCATCCAGGCTAGTAAGGCGTCACCACTCTCTTTATCGACTGCGTATTTGCGAATCAAGTAAAGCGCACTCTGAGCAGCCTTCAATTCACACATCAGGTGATCCAGTAAAACCACTGGAAGATTTTCTTTTCTCGATGCTTCGGCTACCCATTTATCCGGGGTTTCGCACATCAAAAAACTACTAATAGGCTTAAGTAATTCGTCCACCATCAAATCTCTAAAAGGCATTTGTTCATGCCCAAAATTCTACCACGGTAATCCCCTCCATTCCCCTTCCCCGTGCCTAGTTACTCCTGAAGACAACCAGTTAGGGGAAAATTATGCAAGCAGAAGCAACCACCAAACCCTATCACGCACGTCTGGCCAAATTGGAGCAGGCGCTGTCGGTCATGCACACTATCGTCTCGAAAGAGATGGTTATGCCCGGTGTTGATGACTCCTCAGTAGACACATACTAGGTTTAGATTTCGGAACTTTATGATACATGTATCTTCAGAGCGAAAGCCTACGCAGAAAAACAGAATTCATTATCATAAGAGCCTTGCTAGCGGATACACCTCAACTTGAAAACTAGTAACTACCCGGAAGTTAATTAAAACTGAAGCCCTTCCTAGTAAACTAGCTTTGCATGACTACTGCTGGTGCAGTGTGGCGTTGTTTGGGGAGGGACGTCCATCACTTTGTGACAACTGGATGATATCAACAGTATAAGAAAGCTATTTACTGTCCTTTTCCTCAATTCTTCTTTTTAACGCTTCAAGTGCTTCGTTGCTTGGTCTTGGTCGTCTTTCGTGCTCAACAACTCTCTGTGCCAGTATACGCTCTCTATCAGCACACCATTCTTTTAATTCAAGCTCAGACTCCTTCCTTTTATTTTCCTCTTTAACCAAACAGTCTTCAGCCCACTGTTCAAGCCCCGCCATCATTAACGCACTCGTTTTGTAAAGCTTCTTCATTGACTTTAGGCTGTTTGTCATAGGTCATACCCCACCATATCTTCGAAATTGAGTTCAGGTTCCCAACTGGGCCGCTGGCCCTCTCTCGTAGATACGACTTCCCACTGCGGAAATAGCTCAAACACTTCTTCAACATAGTTTCCTCTTATGTCTTCCCAATCCATTTCATCCCTATATCTAACCGTTAGTTCATTAGCTTGAAAGTTATGAATCTTGAGCCACCTAGCTTTTACTTCTAGGCCTTCTTCTTCAGAATGTACACGGATTAACACGTTCAGGAATGGTTCGTCATTCTGATATCCAACACTGTGTAGCAACAAATCATCTGTTTCTTCATTAACATATGTAAACGCCACCCCGTGATTTTTACAGTTCAATTTTGCTTGCTTAATAATTTCCTCAGCTTTTTGTTTTCGTGCTCTCGCTTTTTCATAGTTTATCAAGGTGTAACAGATTCCATTGGGATACATGTTTTCATACTTTATTTGGTAGGTAACTAAAGCTTATTTCTCAGAACTATCTGAACTGACTAATTCGTTATGTCAGAGACTTTGAATCATTTTCTATTCAAATGAGCTCACATCAACAACATCAGGATGTTGTAACTTTTAGCTAAGGTCCAGCAAACAAAAGCCCTTCAATTTGTGATAAACCTCAAAATCGACGACACGAACTCCCTATTATCGATAGGAACGTGGCTCATTTGTTATACGCAATTTTTTGCTAACTCAAAACCTAGTTACTCCTGAAGACAACCAATCAGGAGAGAACTATGCAAGCAGAAGCAACCACCAAACCCTATCACGCACGTCTGGCCAAATTGGAGCAGGCACTGTCGGTCATGCACACTATCGTTTCGAAAGAGATGGTCATGCCCGGTGTTGATGAGCCAGATGATGATATTGAACAGCAGATCTTAATGATGCTTCTCAAGCGCGCCATGTCCAAGGAGGACTGTATCCCGGAAATGGCAGTGGAATTTGTACAAGGGTTTCTGGAGCAGGCATAAATACTCCTACCCAGAGCTTAGTTAGCTGTGAGGACCTCACTAATTAACTAAGGAAGCCATCATGAATCCATTGATACGGGTATACAAACGTCCATCCAAAAGCCCCTGGCAGGACCATCACACAGTAATGCTACTGGCAGAAACCTCGGTGAATACTGAAGGTGAATTGTTACTGGGGTTTGGGCGTTACATCTATCTTCACCGCGACTGCCAAGGCCAACAGTTAGGGATTAGTATCAGCAAAGCCATGCTGGCTGATACGCCTGAGCTTGAAAGCCAATACCTATCAGGTGATGAGATGAAAGCTGTGTTGTATCTCTACCTGGATGAAATTTCTGCCTTTTGTGAGTTTTTCAGCGAAGACTTTGAGCAGGTGTTTGGTCTGCCACCATCCATCTACATTGAAGCAGCTGAAAACCACCTGGCTGAAGCGATACTCCAGCTTGAATGCTGACGTTATGAGCTTGAGTATCAACTACTGGCGGGCCGCAAGGCTCGCTTATTCAATCAAGATAAAACTGAGCTATCAAGGATTACCTATACCAAATCATTGCCAGCAGGGAGTGCCAGCATGTCATGTTGCTGGCTTTCGGTAGGGTCTTTAAACCACTCAAACTCTGTGGTTAGCTTTATCCTCACGCTATTCTGTTGGTATCTTAAACCAATTGCAGGTAACCCCTACTCTAAATGCCAATCCGAGGGAGATAATGGCGGTTTTGTTTGTAAGAAAAGCAACAATTATTAGTTCTGCTGCACATTTATTGCCGCGTTGCCCTGTCGTTGCACAATGATGTGATGGACTCTTTTCTAGCGAATTCGCTTTGTCATACTAATTTTAGCGCATGAAGACGACATTTGTTGAGGGGACGTCCATTACATCACTCACTGGAAAAAAATCAAAAAATTTAGAAATATTTATGGTGTCTCATTAATTCATACACCTGTCATAAAACATTTAGACTCGATAAAAATGGCATCATCTATTAGAAAAAAGCAATCACAGCTTATGATATTGAATTGATGTTTTTTCTTTAGTATCCCACCTTTGATGCCACCATATACGATGTCACTCCATGGGATCAGTAGTTGAATTCTAAATATAGTCGGCCAAAATTCAGAACTCTTTATGTAAAGGCCACTCTGAACCGGTCTGATATATAACCAGTTAACATACTCCATTTTTGTTATTGGTCGAGGCGCACTTAAATAACCTAGTGTAAACCTCCCCTAAACTTATCACTACCAATGAGCTCGATTTCAGTCTCATACAGCTGGTTCAGGTTACCTATTAATCCTTTACGTGAAAGCTTATAATCGACTATGACCCACGCAATAAAAAACAATAATAAAGACATTAAAAAACATATGTTAATGGGTCCAATTGTAAATAGAGCGTCCTAGATATCCACCAAAACCCCCTAATATATTGGTGCTTGCACCGTAAGTACCGACAGGGATACTAAAGACGGCCTCTGCTTTATTAGAGCCTCTAGCCACTCCAAACTCGTGTATTGCAGTATCAAAGTCCAATCCTTTATATATAAATTCAACCCCATCACCACAGCCTGGTGCTGTAGCAGAATAACTTACTGGTCCTACATTTGCTCTAAAAGAGCCCCCAGGCCCCTTTAACCTTTCAACAGTGACGGTCTCCCCCCCCACATTCCTCTTACAAATCCTCCGTTAGCAAATTTTGCTGAACTAATTCCATATTCAGGGGATAAAGTCACTTGCGCTGTTCCTTCGTGGTCAAAAGCTAAAGACAAAGATATTGAGAAGTGGCGGTTCAAAACTGTAAAGCCTAGCCCCCATTTACTCCCCAGAGATAAAGTCCTTTAGGATCAATAAACTGCACCAGATCTCCCAACACATACCCATATAGATTACTGTCCCCACCTGCAAATCGGATCGAGCCTATTTCTCGAAAGCAAGCACAAGCATCATAATCACAAACATCAAAGCGGATAACTATTAATCTTTCAAAAAATGGTTTCAAATCTAGTCAAACCCAATACTACTGTTCGGCATTTAATCTCTACTTTCACTGTGCTTTAAAAGAAGGCTTACCCCCTGACTGCGTAAATGGCAACACGCATAATAACACTACTTTCTCCAGCGTGAGTTTTTTATATCTTTAGCTGTTACTCCATATACAATTATCAAATACAATAAAATCGAATTGTCTGGTAAAAAATCCACCCCTAATATGCCACTGATAAAGCTACATACATCTTGGGTAAACATTAAAAGAATGATAGACACTGGAATAACAATAAAAACAAGCCTAACCCAAAACCCATCGTTCTTCCCTCATTATTTATAATGCAGCTATTACGTCTATTTTGCGCTTTAAGATAATATATAATCAGTTCCTTAAGCCAAGGACCAGCAGCACCTGCAACATAACCTCTGAATCCAAGTGTGCTCCAACAATAGCTTCAAAAACAGAACCTCTACCAACTTGTTCTAATGAAGAGTCAGCGGGTGACAATGTTTTAAAATAACTTTATCCATAACCCATCATCTATACTTTCTCTTTATTTTCACCTATGAATCCTTAGTACTTTTCAAACCCAAAAGCAACTTGATACCATTTATGTCAGGGGAAAAGAACATTAAAAAAAGAGACAGTATTACAGATAAATATATAGGTATATCGCCCCAATACACATATAAAGCGATACACAGGGCGATCCAAACCATTAAATATAGCCAAAGCAAAAGTTTACCTATTAACACATTGACCTCCATATTCATCTACCAACACATTATCATAAGGAATAGTGTATTCAGCATAAATATAGGAACCTATCAAAATACCAAACTCAAACGCCCCGCCAACACCAAAAGTGTTAATACCCATTGCTCTAAAAGTTCCGGCCCAGTTAGTTGGTGGCATCCTTTTTACTCCAGCTGCGTTATAAACAAAGCTATTAAAACTAGCAGTAAGAAACCCTTCAACACCCATAATTTTAGCAACAGCAACACCCGTCCCAATAGCTACCGGGGGAGGAACTGTTATTCCCCAAATGGATTCATTTGTTTGCTTAAAATGTTTTATAGCGTCATCGGCTACCAATGCGTTTCTTTTATTAATAGCATTTTGCACCCAACTTGGCTGGCCGTACGCAGGATTATCCAAATTAATTAAACCTGTAGGATCAATAAACTGCACAGGATCTCCCAACACATACCCATATAGATTACTGTCCCCACCCGCAAATCGGATCGGATCTTTATTCGTCCAACGCCCTGTATAGGCATCGTAATCCCGAGCACCAAACCTCGTGAGTCCAGTCGCCGCCTCATACAAGCCACCTGCAAAACCAAATGGTTGAAAGCCAGGATTAGTGTCTAACGTTACAATACCAAACTCATCGTAGTTCATTCGTTGCGCAATAGCACCTGTTTGTGCGTTAACAACTAATCGAGGTGACCCAAGATGGTCACTAATAATCTTATAAGCCACACCCCCTTTGATCATATATTCAGGTACATTCACTCTCGCGCCATAAACAAAATGTGCCACGACATTGTTGGCGGCATCTAACTCTGCAACCGGGTTGAGTTGGTCGCCGTACAAGAAGCCTTGCTGTAAAATTCCATTAATTTTCTTACCAATACGCCTGTCACTACCATCTATAACATAATCAATTTCTGTAGCATCAGGCAGGGTTACCTTGAGGAGGTTGCCCAGCACATCATACTGATAAAGTGTTATTTCCTCATCCACACCTGATCCACATCGCTTCTGTTTGAGCTCACCGTTGGCTGTGTATTGATAGTGACAATCACCGTACATTAACAATCTGTCTTGATCGTCATATGAGCCAGAAAGCAATGAAGTACCTGTACCATCACTCACCTGTTTGCTTAAGCGATTACCATTATCATCAAAGCTATAAGTTATAGTCACATCAGCCTTGGTGACTGTTGTCAGCCTGCCACTTTGGTCGTAATCATAAGCTTCATCAAAGCTCAAGCCATCAATATTCAAGTCTTTCTGGGTAATGCGGCCTAATTTATCGCGTGTGTAGCCAGCAACGAACAATTCGGATGTGTTGTACTTAACCGATTCACTATCAAGTTCCCCAAAGTTGTTGTAACTCATCGCCGTATTGACACTAAACAATAAGCTGGTGTTCACCAACCCCATTTTCTGTGCCTCTCGGGTGTAGCTTAAATCCCCCACTTGAATCAACAGGTCATCAACGTCAAACAGGAGGTCAACACAGTTAACGGCATTAACGCATTGTTGATTGACAACAAAGCCGTCGCTGTATCTTTGACTAAACGAGCCATTGACAACACCAGACCAAGTTTGCGAGAGCAACAAGCCTCCGTCATAATCGAAATCGATTCTTCCACTATCTGGAGCAGTCACATCACTCAAATACCCCCCCGTAGTATAGTTATAATTATAACGTCCACGTGGAATATCTATGCTCGCCAGCTCTGAGCTTCCGCTTGTGTAGTTAAAGAACAATTGTTGATTGTCTGGGCGGGTAATCATTGCCAATTTACGATCACGGTCGTAATCATAACGTGTTTGTGGCGTAGTCACTCCGGTTACAATTGGTGGGGTATAGTCAGTTTCTCTATCAACACTATTATAGTTAAATAAGTGTGCTGGACGACCAGGTGGAGTTAGCGATGTTAGGTTGCCACTGCTGTCATATTCCTGCTCTAACACACGGCCATCTGGATAAATGGTTCTATTTAAACGCCCCAGCACATCATACTCAAAGGCAGTTACATTCCCCAAGGCGTCAGTGATTGAAGTTAATGCTCCTTTACTGACCTGATCGTCGTAAAAGAAGCTACTGACCCTATCTCCTGTAGTGATATTGCTTATTCGACCTCGACTATCATATTGATAATGTACTTCGTGCAAGCCGCTCACCTGCTTTTTAACGGCAAGCATTGTCGACGGGTCATATAGATAACTTGAAGTACGGCCGGCAGCAGAGGTGATTTGCATCATACCTGTAATAGTATCGTTGACTATTGTTGCGGCATTACCGTTATGAGTGATTGCCACAGTGCTTTTGGTAGTATCAGTGCCATTTCCTGCATATGTTTTATCGATTTTCGTAACACTTTTAAGCCCGCTGGGCATGGTGGTTGTGACTAGGTGAGGAACTTCTAGCGCGGATTTAGGATCGATCACTTTTTCGACAACAGTGTCAATAGAGCCTCGACCGATTGTTTCTTTCAGCTCATCTCCTTGAATAGTCAACACGTGTGTAGTGCTATCAGTCTCCGTAGTGACTCTCTGTTTATCACCATTGGGTAATAAGGAGATAATCGATTGCCAATTATTACTTTCAGCCGTTGAATAACCGTAGGTCAAATCCTTAGTATTGGGGTCTTTACTGCTGAAGAAATCCCATATTCCACCCTCTGGATCACGGCTCTGATCAATCCTCCCTGTACTATCAAAACTACGGGTAAATAGACTCCCATTAAGATCCAGCTCCTCTGTCATCAAACTATTTAAATAAACAAAGGAATAACGAGCACCGTCATCATATTCAACCGCTGTTAGGTCATTAAACTGATCTATAGTTAATTTTGTGACATAACCGTCTGGAGAGACAATTTCCGTCGCGACCCCATTTGTATCTCGAACGATCGTAATGGTGTTATCAAACCGATCCTTCACTTCAATGAGCCTGTTGTCACTATCATAATGGAAAGTGGTCAGCGTGATACCTGTAGTTGTGTCGATTGTCTTAACATGACGTCCTTTGTGATCGAACACATAGGGACTACGATTACGCGTCAAGTCGTCGCGCACACACCTCGCATAATAACGCTCCACCGTTTTACTATATCCCTGATAAGAAAAGCTGGCACTCTCTATCGCCCACGCCTGCTCTTCCATGTTTGTGATATCAGGTGTTGAAGTCCAATAAGGTTTTCGAAAACTAACGTCATGAGTCCAGATTTCATTATCTGGTATAGATGTTTGATTCACAAATACTGCATTAGGTAAAGCGTAATTCAACTCATTGATATTAGGTAGACGCCAATCGCTATAACCGGCATGAGTCAAACTTTCACAGTAATCAATGCTCTCAGCCCAACTGTATGTAACGCTGCTGTTGGTACCTTCGTCTTGCCACATTAAGCCATTTTGCTCGTCAATTACGACTTCATCGGCATCATTGCGTTTAAGCCCTTGAGCATAACTAGCATCTAATGTATCACCAGACACACAATTTACTGGCTTTAATATGTTTTCAGTATTTACAGTCTTTGTGTTCCAAAATGATTTAGCTTCTATGGAAAACAGAGGGTAACTCTGCTGGGAACCGGATTTGTCAATTGTATATCCAACTTCTTTAGGCGTTGGCAATCGCCATTGCTTAGTTTCGGCACCAAGATTTAAATTATTACAATAATTAATTGCCTCAGATTTAGTCCTAAACTTAGCATGTACACCGGTAATATATTGCCATTCTAGTTTAGTTACATTGTCAATGAGAATACCGTTCTCATCAATACTGTAATCTATGTCCAACCCACCCTTCTGATAGTAGCCGTCATCTCCGACATAATGACTTTGGTTGATACCCGTCCTTAGTATGTTCGTTCCATTATTCACTTCAACCACATCACCATTTCCTTTATAAACTATATTAAAGGGGCTGTTAATATGGTGATTAGATAGCGCCCAACCATTGGCTATCTGGCTTTCAGGCGCATTTAATAATGTTACAATACCATTGCTCCATCGGATAATATCTTCGCGACCAACAACAGACGTCGTTGTTGAGCCCCATTGAGCCCATGCGATTGGGAAGCTAGAAAGCGGATTACCTGATGTTGCAGTATTTCCTGCACTATAATATTCAGACTGATATTTATATCCAATACTTATTCTTCCTCGAACAAATCCATGTATGAGCTCTCCGGAAGGATCCATCCCATCCCAAATAAATTCAACATTTTGAAGTAGAGCAGGAGCAAATCTTTGTTCGAAGCGATTACCACCAATTTCCAATATTGCAATCATTTCGACTACGCCATCAGGTAAGTCTACACCGCTCACGTTAGCACTAATTTTGTGATGATAACCATGAGTTCGCTGACTTGAATAATGAAGTGTTAATCCGGTTCCTGTAAGTTCAATATCTTCATGCAAAACTAGTGACTTAGGTTTTATATAAGAACTTACAGCTACGCATTGGTTTTCATCAATACTTTCATTATTACTATTAGCGTCTATGTTTTGAGGTGCTGTTCCATCAGCATTTGCTGACCAATTGAGGTCGTGTGGCGAGAAGTGAGTAATGCTGCCGCGCCAATAAGTTTTTCCGGCTACATACGACTCTAGACCTACAACTTCGTCTTCAGTTTGTCCGTCTCCATCAAAATCATCTGCAACGTCATCTCCGGTAAAATCAATACCATCGATACTTCCATCCTGATTTGCGTCAAGTAGTTTAACTACAACCCCATTATTCTCAGCTTTCCACACTCCCTCTACACGATCGTAATACCCCATAGGAACTATTTCGCCCACGGCAAAATTTAAAAAATTGTCGACATAAATATCGACAGGACTGTCGAAAGTGACTGATTCGTCATCTCCAACACCTGGTATCTCAAGTTCAGAGCAATAGGTAAACGCAGTTTCTTGAGGCAAAGGAGCAGGCATAGAGTTAGGGATCTCATACTCTGTGGCTCTGACAAAGAAATCTGTTAGCTGCCTGGTCGAGCCATCCTTAGCTGTCACTGTCGCCGAATTAACACCATTGAAAACCAGAGTTGTTGAGCGTTGGCCAAACTCATCGGAAATCACACTTGATTGATGGACCTGAGGCACACTAGATGAAAGGTCGATATTGGTCTTCAGTATATCGACTGATAATAGAGTCACATCTTCCAGAGAAGCCCACGTATTACTCGCGCTAATTATTGAACGGTGGACAGTAAGGTGGCTATCTTTTGCATAAACTAACGTGCGCTCCCCCGCTTCGCCTGCCAGAATGAACCGTCCATTCACATCGGTCAAAACGCTTCCAAACTCAGGTTGTTCATGAAAAGAGATGTTTACATCTGGTAATGGATTGCCATCTCTATCAACAACTAACCCAACAAATAGACTAAACGCACTTGGATCATAGCTGTCCACACTGCCGTTCGACGGCAAGTATTGTAGATAGTCCTCAGCAAATGTACCGGATAAGTTACTAACGTCAGTTTCATCTTCCACCCAAACTACAATGCTGTTAGATTTCAGCCCATTAAAGTTAGCGTAAAGAGAGTCACGGCCTGTTTTTAGACCTGTGACTAACCCACCTTGAACACTTATTACTGAATTTACACCAGGAACAAAATTGGCGTAAGAGGTTAGATCAACCAATGAGCCATCATCATATATACCAGTAAGTTTTAAAGTGGTGGTATCACCTGGATTAAGAGTAATATTCCCTGGTGTTAGTGATAAAGATTTCAGCCCTTCATAAGGAGCGTTCATCGCATCGACTTCTAAAATAGCATTCTCATAACATTGATGAGCATCGCTTAAATCAACTGAATCTGTGTTGCTATAATCCCAACCATTTGAGGGATCAAAGTGGTTAAGAACAACGACAACTCCCTCCTTAGTTGGAGGAGTAGTGCCTGGCTCATAACTCCCTGTGGCAATACCGAAACCTATGAGCCCCTCTTTTTCTAAACTATCACCGCTGTTTTCATTCAACCCAGTGATTAAAATGAAGTCTCTATGCCCCCAAGATTCACCTAGCAATGGATACTTGTCGGTATAAATCCACATATAAATTGCTGTAACAAGAGCCTCAGATTCAGAAGGTGTGGCGCCGGATGTTATAACTGAGAATAGATTTTCTCTAAATGTCCCATCATGATTAATAAGAATATTGGAATTTTCTTTAAGACGATCTTCCCAATCTGCATTATCACTACTTCGATAGTGAGAGATCACCTCATTGTTTCTTCGTAAATAATCTGCATATTCAGAGGCTACGCTGACTATTTCTACACTGACACCTTCGAAGGGCTTAATACCACGCGCTTCACGTTCACTATTTATCAGGAACAAGCCCTTTTGCTGTGATGTCCATGAATCCCAAACAGTTTGGGAAGGCATTTTTAAAAGTTTATGTATGCTTTTATCTAGTGAGCGAGCATGATTAAACGCGTTTTCAATCTCCATAACGTCAGTATAGTTCGCACCATACCAAGGTATATCATCCAATGGATAAATATCTATATAGGCTGAATCATCAGTTGTGATTATGCCATCACACTGCCCCAACTCTATCTGTGAATACACAGTAACGAAGATGGTATCGACAGCAAAATTCCCACTCATATCTGTGGTCTTTAACTCAAGTGTATAAGTTCCTTCTGTAAAGTCTGATTTAGAGAAACTGCTAGAGTTACTGACTGTCAATCCTTCTAGCGTCCATTCGAAACTTCCGATTTGATAGTTGTCAGAACTCATTGATCCATCAAAAAACACACTAGTTCCGACACGAACAAATTGGTCTTTACCAGCAACAGCAACCGGAGGAATTATATCTGGAGGTAAAACGGTAATTGTGACAGCATCCGATGAAGTATTACCACTATAATCCTCAACCCAAAGTGTATAGGTATAAACACCTTCCAATAAGTCAGATGGCGAATACACACTCTCTGTGCTCACGGTTATTGAACCAAGTTCCCAGCGATAGGACGATATAGATTGATTATCGGTACTTGAAGAACCATCAAGCGTTACTGGCACACCATAAGGAACAGATTGATCAACACCGGCATTTGCTACTGGAGACTGAGTATCTTCAGGTATAACCGTTACTTCTAGGCCATCAGATGAAGAGTTACCGCTTGAGTCAACAACATTTAAGAGAAAGCTATGAGTTCCTTCAGCTAACCCTACATATTCCAATACCGCCCCACTACCAATCCATGCCCCCTCTAAATACCAATTATAGTGACTCACCCCCAAATTGTCGCTACTCTCTGTAGCGTCTAATGTCACCACAGTTCCAAATGAAACAGTTTGGTCTGGTCCAGCATTAGCTATGGGAAAAATATTATCAAAAGGTTGAATTTCTACATTCACCGTATCCATTGAACTAGAGTCGTTTATATCTGTAACTTTCAGTTCAAATGTATAAGATCCAATATCACGGTAAGTTGAAGATTCAGTGAACCTAGCCATTGAGGCAATTAGTTGACCATCTTCATACCATTCATACGTAACGATTCCATTATCATCAAAACTATTAGAGCCATCCAATGTAATAACATTACCTGTTAAAATAAACTGATCAGGTCCTGCATTTGCAACAGGAGGAAGATCATTGGGATCCTTAAGTACGTTGACCGAGAAAGTGTCTTTTGTAAATACCCCTTTTTCATCGGTCACAATCAACTCTATCGTACGTTGACCATAGGTTAATGAACTAGTCGTAAATACTACGTCATCACTTAATTTAGTTTTATTTGAAGAATTAGTGATATCCCACCATGCATATTCGACAATGGTTCCGTTAGGATGATGACTTTCACTAGCATCAAAGGTCGCTGGCTCGCCCGCTACAATAGTCCTATTTCCACCACTAATTGCTACAGGTGGAACAAAGTCTTTAACACACAAACTGCCTAAATAAAAACCTTGATCATTGCCATAAAGAGTTAAACTAACCACCCACGGAAACGGAATATTAACATTACTTATACGGGGATGTAACGCCATACCATATCGAGAGCCCTCATCATTATAAGATTCATTTCTAGTTGTCGAACTCCAATATTTTCCTGGTTTAACCTGATAGAGATATTGAGCCTCATGAATGTTGGCGACTCGCCAATCATCACTATTAGCCCCTGTGTAGTTCTCACAATAATCCTTTGAAACCAGCCAATTGTCACTTAAACTCGAGTTGGCGTGCCACATTAAGTTAACATTTCTATCAAATCCCGTATTATCATTGATCTGCTCATAATTTATTTGCTTTATATCCCCACTAACACAGCGTACAGTTTCATTATAGGAACTTGTGATATCTCTCAGTTGAGGCCAACCGTAATCAAATAAAACACCATAGGCTTCATCTCGCGGTCCATCAGAGTAATTCATTGTATATACCCCAGAAGACCAATAAAACCCATATTGAATATTCTGCTTAAACTCATCAAAAATTGAAAAATCTAAAGAACCTACCTTAGTCGAGGTGAAGTCAATTAACGTGGCCAGCTCATATGGAGAAGGTAAACGCCAGTCAGTAATTCCACCAAGTTCTAAATTAGAGCAGTAATTTTGAGCACTTTGCCAATCATAGTTGGAATTAATAATATCTGAATTATCTGACCATTTTAAATTAGTTATATGATCCGTAACTATATCGTTATCGTCATCACGACTAAACTGCCTCACTAACCCTGAGCGATAAAATGCATCGTCGCGAGCTTCAATGATTGCGTCAGAACGTGTTTGAGGTAACTTTGATGCTTTGAAACGATAAAAATCATCTAACTGTGCGGGTGAGCAACCATCTGCATTAACGGTTTCCATAATGTGAGTATTTGGACATAAATCAATATTATCTAATACACCATCTTTGTCCGAATCAGTATAAGTAACGTTAAGCGTAAATGAGTATATACTGCTATTTCCATTGACATCTGTAATTAACACTTCGACGATAACCAAGCCTTCATCCGAAGCTTGTGGACTCCATGTAATAACACCAGCTGAGTCAATAGTCATACCCATAGGATATTGTAACAATTCAAAGCTTAATGGCTCTCCGTTATCATCTACATTTTCTAATGTTTTAATATATTGGCTATTAATAAATGCGCTTTCTAACACTTCTATTGTTACTATCGCTTCATTAGACAGTTCTTTGGTATCGCTTGCCCTATAGCTGAAGCTATCAATTCCGAAAAAACCTTCATTTGGGGTATAGGTAAAACTAACCCCATTTTCAACTAAAACTCCATTCTGTGGAAATCTTTCAATATGAAAAGTCAACGGATCATTTTCAGGATCGATAGCATTAGCTAAAACTGTTACCGCGACACCTTCGTTTATTTGTAAGCTTGTGTCTGTAGCAACAGGATTTCCATTATTTTTACAATTAACCATCCCTTTGTATGTAAAAGAAATATTATCCTGTCCCCTTAAGGAAAAGTTCGTCAAATTGATACTTGCAAAACCATCAACTTGATAGCCCTCTTCATTAACTTGAGACCATACTGGTATAACGATATCCTTGCCTAGTAATTTTGTTAGTCCAGATGAGTATGTGGTATCACTTATCGAACCAGCTAGCACCCTAACCCAATCATGTTTCTCAAGAAACGTATCACCGACATCTGATGGACTTCTATAACCGTCACTATTGCCAGGGGGAGTCGTCATATTCTCAAAATAATACGAACTATTCCCCCCACTCCAACTAAGCCAATTGAAATTAGTTAAACTGTTTCCAATCTTAATATCCTCAAATAAGTCACCTGCATTGCTCGTACTCAATAGCGAGTATGGGACTGTAATTGGATAAAGCTCACATTGCCCTATTGGTGTCGGAGCGAGTACCTCAATTAAAATAGTTGCAAGGGCTGAGTCTTCAATTGAGTCATTAGCTTTAAAGGTAAACGCATCGATTCCTTCAAAGCCGGCGTTTGAGACGTAGACGTAGTTTTGATCACTACCAACTAGCGATCCATTCACTGGTGCATCTATGATCGTGTAAGTCATATCCTCGCCGGATTGAGTGGAAGCACTCAATCCGATTGATAGCTCTGCTTCACCAACTGTAATAAAGTTGTCATTTTCAGCGACCGGGCCCGAGCCAGCGCTATCACAAGAGGCGATTCCTTTATAAACAAATGAAATACTCGGAGCCTTACCTTTTAACTTATAGGCTGTGAGGCTTATGACTCCAAATTCCTGGACTCTGTATTGCTGAAAGCCGGACGTTGTTGATTGTTGGGACCACAAAGGAACGATGATGTCTTTGCCAATTTGCATGTCCAACGCGTTAGTAACTTCTCCCGAAGTTGGAAATGAAGATAATCCAAACACCCAATCATTCACTCCAAGAATTACATCCGATTCATCATTGGGGTTAACATAGCTGCTATCATTTCCAGGGGGAGTAAGGCTTATCGCAGCGGCACTATCACTTGTATCCCCATTCCATGTCAGCCAAGAATGACTATTAGAAGTATTGCCAAACGTAATGCCTTCAAAAGATGTACCGGTAGCCCCCCCTCCAACTAATGAATAAGGAACAGCTATGGGGTATACCTCACAAGTTTGAGTATCATTAGCTGCAAAAGAGAAAAATGGAGTAAAAAAAGCTAGGGCTAGTATTATAACCATCCGTAGAAAACACATATCTGCCGTCCCCGAGATAATAGCGCAAACATCTTGTTAACATCACTTTTACCTTACATTCACACCCCGTTCAAGCTAGTAGCCACTGACAAACCAAAAAGTCTTACACTAAAGAAGCATTACCTACTGATTCGCCTGGCAAAAATACAACACTATTAAATTATAGTAACTTTGATTACCGCTTTTAATTTATGCTTAATGAAAATATACCTACTGATGAAGTTACCCCCACAACTGATAGTCAGTATGTTCCCGTTGGGATCCGTACAAATAGTCCCCAGATAACAACTTCCAAACAAGCTTAATTTCCATCGGCGATGACTAGATATGATTGAGGCCTTTACCACAATCTCCGTTAAGCCCGTCCATAACTTTGAAAGCTGCACCAACGGGCAATTACTCAAAGTACAACAGCGTTGGATGTTGTGTCGTTGCTATCCAAAAGCGTGATAGCGACGTCAATGGGCGTCATGTGATGGCTTGCTGCCATTACCAGCCAGGCTAGGACATATAAGCGCCACCATTGCGGTGGCGTTTTTTGTCAGCTATGGATAGAACATTGCCATCAACTCATTGCAAAGCGCTGAACGATAGACAATGGCACTCTCCAGCAGCTCAATGTCATGAGCAGTGATACTCTGCCCTTTCCTCCCCTTTCGGTTTGGTAATTCCTCAAACAGCTGAGTGTGCAGGCGCTTGATGTCATCGAATATCTGGCTGGAGTGAGAAAACAGCATCATCTTTTGGTAATAGCCTTGCTTGAGGCCGGAGAGCCACTTGCCCAAAATCGCTTCACGACTGGCTTTGGTCTTAAGCGAATGCTCCATTTCGATAGCGGCAAACCTGCCGTCTGGCTCCTGCACGATGCCATCGACATTACGTATTTGGTTCGAAGTAAAGGTGCGCTTGAACTCAGGCTCAGTGAGAAAACGTTGCCAGTAAGGATGATACTCACCGGATTTGGTCCAGTTATGTATGCCCCGCAGCAATACATATTGCATCATCAAATCGTGCATTATCGTATTCTGGTTTACCCTGAGTGACGGCTCGCCGCCAGAGCGAAAATACACGGCTACAGACAGCAACTCTTCTGCATATTTCGCCCCGATATAGTCCAGCACATATACCCTGTCATCCGGTGACCTGTGTGTCTTCACAAGGCACAGGGCTTTTTGCTCAACCAAGGCATTCAAATGCTCCAGGGCCTGCCGTTTAGGAATGCAATACAACCACGCAATAAGCGAGGGCGAAGTCAGGCCAAAACGTGCCACTAACTTGATGGTCATTTCCCGTCGAGCTTTGCCAGTCTGGTGGTTGTTGACTCCAAGCTGATACTGCATAGGGATTTGTAAATAGTTTCCGTATTCTGCGCGGTACGGCGACTGAGATGACGATGGGTATTCTGGATTGTCATTTAAAGACATGTCGGTTTCTCCCAATGAAGATTGTGTGAAGTAGAGATACCGATAACTAGCGTTAGGTTAAGCGAATTAGAGTAAGTTACCGGTTTTTATCCCGGTTTTTATTGCCAGCTGTTGTTTATCCGCGAACTGAATGATTCACGTCATCCCTGTCGGGAAAAAGCCTGCCTTCGGCAGATGAGCCCTTTGCCTTGCAAAGTGCTCAGATACCTTGAAGCGCACGCCAGCTCTGGTGACACGTCACCGACGCAGGCTCTCGAACTCAGTTCGGGCACTTCAACGCATCAGGCGCGCATGTACCGAGCTACGCTCTGTACTAACCGCATTTTGGCCGCACCTGGAGTGGGGGCAATGTGCCATTGTATCTCCCCACCCTGGGTGCTGAACTTTTCTAGCGAAAAGTGAATGGTTCGCCTTGAATTTGTCCCAAATTCCCCACCGAATTTTGCTCACGCAAAACCCAAATACGGTTAGTACAGACCAGCTGTACATGCGCGGCTACTTTGCCCGTTTGCTTCGCAACACAGACAAATACGCGAGCTGTTAACGTGTTTCACACGCGCTGTTGTCGCAGAAAATCGATGCCGATTTTTGCTGGAAGAAAAGCACTTTCAGTGAATAGCAGCGGAGTCATCCCTTAGACTGATTTTTCTTATCCAACCAACAAAACACAACCCAGAAAAACACCTATAACACTGTTTTAATTGAATTTAAAACAATTTTCAGGTGAGTTATTTTAGCACTTGAAGTTGGGATCTCTTTCATTAATGTCGGTAGCGAATTCATTGAGAACCAGCCAGGAGGCAAGTATGTCAGATAGCGATAACAAGACCGCACTTAACACTGAAAGCGATACTGAAATGGTCAAGCCAATGGTTAATGTTGATGGCACACCAATGTGTGGCGATGTAGACATCAAAGGCAACCCTTATGGTGTTGTAGAAATCGAAACCACGACCGATAGCAGCATGGATAGCAGTTATGATTCAGACTTCGGATTTAGCTCTGATGACAGCTTTTCATCATGCGACAGTGGCTTCATGGACGATTTTTAGCATGACAAGTGCTGATACTGAATTGTGGGAACTTGCTCTGCTGCTGTGCGTTTTGACGCTAGTCCCCATCGGCTTTTACCTTGTAGTAGTCAGGGTAAAAAAGTTTGAGAAAACAGATAAGCTTAAGAAAGACCACTCAGACAAAGGCGACTCAATGTAGTCGCCTTTACTGTCACTTTCAGACACTTATTCTGTTTTTTTCAGTGCACTTGTTGCCAAAGAAACGAGTTGTTCAGCAACGTTCAGTTCAAACTCCTGAAGCAGCGCAGAGGAGCTTGCAATCTGCTGAGGAGTCTTCCCCTTTAATGTGTCAGCTTCGATCGGTATAACACTCTCAACCGTTACGAAATCATCACCGGAAATACTTGTTATGGGTTCATCTCTTGGGATCGGCAAAACCTTGTTATGATCTGTAATCTTAAGCTTGTATTGCTGCCCCCCCTGATTAGCTGGTTTACGATCAAATCCCAAGTATTCAAACCGGTAGGTCCGCCCATTAGGGATATAGACGGTAATATTATGGCCGTCGCAAACTAAGCGGTATCCAGCTTTTTGAAGCAAGCGATTGAATTTTGGATAGTCCTTTCGGTATTCACCTTCATGTTCAAGCATAAAAGCAAGATCATCCATTCTTCCCGAGTTGCCAATTTTTGCCAATAATGCGTCTTTATTGTCCAGCAATACTCGCCTTTCGGAGCTTAGCATTTGAATTTTGGAACCGACTTCTGGGAGGTTCTCTGCATCATCTGAATCCAGCAAAACTGAGGAAAGCCTTTCAATTTTTTTGCTAATTTCTGACAGTTTCCCTTCTACCAAATGGAGTTCATCTGACAGTTTCTTATCGTGATTTGCTGCGGCTAATTGCGTGACGATATCAGGTAAGCATTGATGAGCAATGACATCAAGTACGACGGCTGGAATGGTCTTACCGTTATCACAGCCATACTCATTGCCGTGCTTGTCTTTCCCGTACCCAACACGTCCCCGAGTGGTACATCGGCCATTGATATTAACTTTTCCGCCTTTGCGAGTATTCTTAACGAACGTAAGGTTGCTACCACAACGACACTTTGCAAGGCCAGTTACGAAGTATCGCTTAGGCTCAGAAGTCCTCTTAACTTTGGAGTTCAGTTCAGCCTGAACTTTATAAAACAGCTCTTGTGATACCACTGGCTCATATACTCCGGGAATATCACCCCAGTAACCAATCGCAGCCTTGTTATGAAGCCATTTTTTAACGGTTCCTGCATTGACCATCTTGGTTTTATTACCAGCAGTTTTGAGAAGAAAGTCCTTTCTGAAACCGTCACCCACAACCTCAGGCCAACGCTCCCTAAGCTTCCGCAAAATCACTCTTTGCCCATCCCCCAGTGAATACCATTCAAAAACGTTTTTGATGATTTCACTATATTCGGGAATAACCTCGTTACTCTTATCTAACCAGAAAGGCGTTCGCATTTTCACACTCTCTCCTTTCCTGGCTTTTTGTCTACGAAGCTCCCAAGAGTGTGAGACCCTGTGACTCAAAATTCTGGAATAGTTGTAAGCCTGCTCAAACTTCCCAACCAATGATGCCAACAGCCCCTGATTTCGATTCAAGTTATCGAGATTGTAGTGGTTTCCATCATCCAAGGTAACGATAGTAACCCCAGCATCAACAATCTTTTTGAGGATGTCGAACATATCCAAATTTGGCAAACGCCCAAGCCTATCAACGGCCTCAACCAGAATGTAATCCCCTTTTACTATCTTTCCGGTTTCAATCGCTAACAACAGACGCCCGAATGCATTCTCAAGATGTTTACCAGTGTGACCTGACAGTCCCAAGTCTTCAAAGCTCTCACCAGAAAGTTCGACATCCTGATTCTCATCTTTCCATAGCTGCACGGCCTCCAACTGCCGCTCGTAAGATGCACCATTTGCTTGATTTGCCAAGCTAAACCTGACGTATCGATAGGCTTTAGTCATGTGTCTTCCTTGTTAACAACTTATGTTTGCACACTATACACTACTTCTCACAGTTGCAGTGATCAATCAGAATTAATGCCAGATTTTCAGGACGTTTGGCGAAATCAATCCAGGCTTGTGGGGTTGGACAACCAAGGAAATTATTCACCGGCGCGAGTAACTGCTGAAACATACCTATCTCTCAACTTATATAAATCCGGGCGAATTGTCCCACTCACATCATCGACAGGCAAGCTTGTAACACAAAACCGTCTCTTGGAGGGCGCACATATCCCTATGGTTTATAGGGGTAATTTTAAAGCATGATTTGGCGTTAGTGCAGAAACCTATGAGTTTGAAGGATAAATACCTGACAGCTTCAGATGTATATACAGAGTGATCACTCACATCTTGCCTCTTGACCCAAGTTAAAATTTAGTTAATAACTAGAGGTGTGCAGTATCAGTTCGTCTGATGTTTGGCGAGCACAAGGTTTCAGCTAAACGAGGATAATTATAATGATATTGAATCACTTGATGGGGTTGTATATTCATCCCAAGCAGGAATGGCAAGCAATTGAACGCAATCACGAAAAAACCGGCAGCAGTCTGAGCCACATCCTCCTTATTTCTCTAATACCGGCAATCTGCAGCTATATTGCCAATACCCGTATTGGCTGGAACCCGGGTGCAGGTGAGCCACTGTTTCTAACTGAGCAAAGCGCTCTGTTCATGTCCGTAGGTATGTACTTCGGACTAATCGCAGGCGTATTCGCACTGGCTTATCTGGTATTCTGGATGGCCAAAACCTTTGACGCCGACCCAAGTTATACCCAGGCACTTGAACTGGCAGTGTACACAGCAACACCTCTGTTTATGGTGGGCTTTGCGGCTCTGTATCCAATACTTTGGTTTATTATGCTGGTTGGTTTGGCAGGCTTAAGTTACTCAGTTTATCTGCTGTATACCGGCGTACCCATCCTGATGAAGATCCCTGAAGAGAAGGGCTTTATCTACGCCAGCTCTGTGGTGACCTGTGGCCTGGTATTGCTGGTTGCGCTGATGGCGACCAGTGTCATTCTCTGGTCCTACGGCCTCGGCCCTGCTATCCAATAGACATGACAAATACCTGAGTACATACGCAAACAACAAAAAGGCCACCCATGGGTGGCCTTTTCAATTTCAGCAGTTAGTCAAATGACACGATTACGCGAAAGAGTCACGCAGTGCAACTGTCAGGTTGAACACCAGGTTTTCCGGCGTGGAATCCTTGCTGTCAGCGCAGAAGTAACCTTCACGCTCGAACTGATAAGCTTCGCAGACTTTGGCGTCAACCAGGCCAGCTTCGGCAAAACCATGCTCAATTACCAGTGACTCAGGGTTCAGTACTTCGTCAACCGTTTCTGCTGCGCCTGGGTTGGCATCGCTGAACAGACGGTCATACAGACGGAACTCGGCCGGTACAGCAGTAGTGGCTTCTACCCAGTGAATAACGCCTTTCACCTTGCGACCGTCGCTTGGGTTCTGGCCCAGAGTTTCTGGATCATAGGTACAGTAAACAGTCGTTACATTACCTTCTGCATCCTTGTCGCAACGCTCAGCTTTGATCACATAGGCGTTACGCAGGCGCACTTCTTTGCCCATCACCAGGCGCTTGTAGTGCTTATTGGCTTCTTCACGGAAGTCTGCAGCGTCGATGTAAACTTCACGACCAAATGCCAGTTCACGGTTACCCATCTCCGGGTGGTTAGGGTGAACCGGGGCGGATACATATTCCAGCTCGCCTTCAGGGAAGTTTTCAATCACTACCTTGATTGGCTTGATAACAGCCATGGCACGAGGTGCATGTTCATTCAGCTCTTCGCGGATACAGGCTTCCAGCATGCCCACTTCAACCAGGTTGTCCTGCTTGGTCACGCCGATGCGCTTGCAGAACTCACGGATAGATGCCGGAGTGTAGCCACGACGACGCAGACCAGCGATAGTCGGCATGCGAGGGTCGTCCCAACCGGAAACCAGTTCACGTACCACCAGATCGTTCAGCTTACGCTTGGACATCAGGGTGTATTCCAGGTTCAGTCGGCTGAACTCGTACTGGCGGGTACGGTCCGGAGCCTGGAAATCGTTCAGGTTATCCAACACCCAGTCGTACAAACGACGGTTGTCCTGGAACTCCAGCGTACACAGGGAGTGAGTGATGTTTTCCAGCGCATCAGAGATACAGTGAGTAAAGTCGTACATTGGATAAATGCACCACTTGTCACCAGTCTGATGGTGATGGGCAAACTTCACGCGATAGATAACCGGGTCACGCATACACATGAATGGTGACGCCATGTCGATCTTGGCACGCAGGGTACACTCACCCTCTTTGAATTCGCCTTTGCGCATTTTTTCAAACAGCGCCAGGTTCTCTTCAACAGGGGTGTCACGATATGGGCTGTTCTTACCAGGCTCTTTCAGGGTGCCACGGTATTCGCGGGTTTCTTCACCATTGAGGAAACACACATAAGCCAGACCTTTTTCAATCAGCTCAACCGCATAGCCGTGCAGCTGGTCAAAATAGTTGGACGAGTAACGAACGTCACCGCTCCATTGGAATCCCAGCCACTGGACGTCTGCCTGAATAGAGTTCACATAGTCGATGTTCTCTTTCTCAGGATTGGTATCATCAAAACGCAGGTTACACTCACCCTGGTAATCACGGGCGATACCAAAGTTTAAACAGATAGATTTAGCGTGACCGATATGAAGAAAGCCGTTCGGCTCAGGCGGAAAACGGGTGTGTACACTGGAGTGTTTACCGCTTTTCAGATCTTCATCGATGATGTTACGGATGAAGTTGCTTGGACGAACTTCGTTGTCCACGTGACTCATGGAATTCCTCTTGGTGAACAGTGGCAAAATAATCAATGGCGCATGATCCTACAGATCCTGCTTTTACACAATGGCTGTTAGAAAAAATGCCGCCAAACTATGGCCGAAAAGCATAACAAAAAAGCAGCCCGCAGGCTGCTTTTGCACATTAACAACCCGACATGATTATCCGGTAATCACTTTCACACCCGGAATAATCTGCTGGGTGCGACGTCCTTTGCGCTTCAGCCAGAAGAAGAAGGCAACCAATGCTGCAACCAAACCAACCATCCAGGCTGCACTGCTTACAGGGTGGGCCGCAAAACTGGCCGCTTGATAAACGAAGGTAGCAACGCCATAAGCCAGACCGAAGGTCCACAGGGCTGCAAAGCGAGCCCAGCGCATGCCAAATTCGTTAACCAGCGCACCCATTGCTGCCACACATGGCGTATAAAGCAGTACAAACAGCAGGTAACAGAAGGCTGCCAGCGTAGTGCCAAAACCAACCTGCAGCGCACTGAAAGTAGAGGTATCAACACCCTGCTCTTCTGCCGCAACTTGCTGGTCTGAAACATCTCCCACATCAAGAGACATAGGATCTCGCAAATTAATTCCAAACAGGTTATCAGGAATAGTATGCAGCGCTTCGGTAAAGCTCTCGCTCAGCGGTTTCAGATCGCCTTCATCACCGCCAGTTGCTGGTGAGTACAGGCTATTCAGGGTACCAACCACGGCTTCTTTGGCGAAGATACCGGTCACGATACCCACAGTTGCCTGCCAGTTGTCCTGCTCAAGACCCATAGGAGCAAATACAGGAGTTACCTTCTGGCTCACCACACTCAGCACAGAATCCCGGCTGTCCTGATGACCGAAGCTACCATCAGTACCGATTGAGTTAACAAAGTTCAGCAGAGTCACCACCACCACAATGGTTTTACCTGCGCCCATAATAAAGCCCTTGGTGCGCTTAGAGGCACGTTTCAAGGTTGGCTTCAGCTTTGGCATTTCATAGTCTGGCAGCTCCATTACCACCGCACTTGAGCTACCTGGCAGCAAAGTATGGCGAAGCAGCAAACCAGTTCCGATAGCCGCCAGAATGCCGATGATATACAGCAGGAATACCAGATTCTGACCGCTCTCCGGGAAGAAGGCCGCTGCAAACAGGGCATACACTGGCAGACGGGCACCACAAGACATAAACGGCGCCATCATACCCGTTACGATACGCTCACGTTCGTTACCCAGGGTACGGGTCGCCATAATGGCAGGCACAGAACAGCCAAAGCCTACAATCATAGGTACGAAAGCTTTGCCCGGCAGACCAATACGACGCATCAAACCATCGATGACGAATGCTGCGCGGGACATATAGCCTGAGCTTTCCAATACAGACAGCGCCAGAAACAGCGCCGCAATCACCGGGATAAAGGTCGCTACGGTTTGAATACCGCCACCGACACCGCCGGCCAGAATAGTGATAAGCCACTCAGGAGCGCCGATGTTGGCAAGCAGAGCACCGAAGTGGTCCACAAACACAGCGCCCGCAGTAATATCAAAGAAGTCGATGAAAGAGCTGCCCACGTTAATCGCGAACAGGAACATCAAATACATCACCAACAGGAAAATAGGTACGCCCATAATCGGGTGCAACACCACCTTGTCCAACTTGGCGCTAAAGGTTTCGTGGGGCTTGGTCACCACAGAAGTATTGAAAATCTGTTCAACGAACTCGTAGCGACGACCAGCGATCATCACTTCGATATCCTTACCCTCGGCCTTGAGTTTGTCGGCGCAATCCGTTACTTCATGACTCAGTTGCCCATTGGCGCAAGCGCCACATCCCAGACCGTGACCGAACAAGGCCAGTGCACGTCCACGACCCAGCTCCGGCTGACGTTCGCGCACCGCAGACACAGCACTTTCGATGGCTGCATCATAATCCAGCATCAAAGGTGATTCGTCGATTTTGCCTTCCAGCAGCTCAACAAACTTGGCCTGAACCTGATCAATATCAGTGCCTTCACGAGCAGAGACACCAATAACAGGACAACCCAGTGCCTGACTCATTTTGGCAAAATCAATCTCGATACCGCGCTCCAGTGCAGCATCCATCTTATTGATCACCACCACCATAGGAATGCCCAGCTCACGCAGCTGTACAGACAGGTACAGGTGACGCTCCAGGTTGGTCGCATCTACCAGGTTGATAATGCCATCAATCTGCTGCTCAGACAGATACTGCTGCGCAATTTGCTCATCCAAAGAGCAATCACACTGGTTGCCAGCAGGCAAAATATCGTAAATCCCCGGCAAGTCAGTCAGGAACACTTCAGCGCCGTTAAGGCTGAACTGACCAGTTTTTTTCTCAACGGTTACACCAGACCAGTTACCCACCTGCTGGTTGGCACCTGTCAAAGCATTAAAAAGCGTGGATTTACCGGCGTTAGGGTTACCGACCGTCACACAATGGAACTGCTTAGTCATTGGTTTTTACTACCTCAATAATGTCGGCCAAATCGCGACGCATACAAAGCTTGCTGCCACGAATATCCAGTTCCAGTCCCGAGCCCATTGGCGCACGACGGATAAGGGTAAGTTTGGTCTGGGGGGTAATCCCCATAGACAGGAGTTTGCGCTTGACTGTTTGAGGCAGCTCAATATGCCCAATTTCAGCAATCACGGCGATATCACCGGGATTGAGTTCACTTAACTTCATGTACGATTTCCACCTTTGGCAATACGGGTTGCCAGAAAAACTGAGGGGATTCTACCCCAGCCAATCAGAGAAAAGTTTTATCTTGATCAAGCTTTCAAGCGAAAACGATAATGGTTTTCAATTGTGATTACCAGTTCCCCCTGCAAGCAGGCGAATGAGCATTTGTTAACACGGCAAAAGCATCGCTTTGGGGGCTGAATCTCGTGCTCAAAAAAAGACTTAGCAATCAACGAAATCAGCACCACGCATACCCATAAAGAAATAGTCAGATCCAGCTCACATATCCACCCTAAAACACCTGCGAAATACTGCCCATTTGTTAGCCTTGCAATCGGAAAACTATTTCCATACACCTTTCGTGGCTTTAAATGTAAACCCATGAAAAAGGTGATGAATATAACAATTGCAGGGAAATAATATGATGAAACGGTTTAACCTGAAGAGCAGCTACTCAGCGCTGTTGGGTGCCGGTATCTTGTCCATGGCGATGGTGGGCTGTGGCAGTGATGGCAAAGACGGTGAAGACGGTAAAGATGGTGTTGTAGGCGTTAATATCAACAGTACCAGTACGTTAAAGGCAAACTTCACCAGCGCGACCGTGGAAAACGGTAAAGTGACCGTTGATTTCGAACTGGCCAACGCCAATGGCGTTGCGGTGTTGGGATTGACCAAAGAACATGATCTGCGTTTTGGCATCGCTCAGTTGGCTGAAACCAAAACCTCATACACTGACAAAGATGGTGTGACTACTGAGTTTGATAACGGCTTGCAATGGCAGGCGTATATCAATGCTTCCAAAGAGCCGGGTACCTTACCTGACGACACTTCTCACCTGAACCCAAGCACACAAACCCAGGCCGGCGTAGAAAAGGCCGGCGATTGTGATGACTGTCTTGTGGATAATGGGGATGGTAGCTACCACTACACTTATCAGATAGACATTTCCAAAGTGACTGAGCCCGTGGCCATTGATTTCGGGGCCGATAACACACACAGGGCCACACTGGAACTTGAATTGCCACAAACCGTTGCCAACGCTCACTATGACTGGCAACCTTCAAGCGGTTTGACCGAAGGCATTCAGACCCGCGATGTAGTATCTATCGAAAGCTGTTACACCTGCCACCAACCTGAAACCCTGGCATTCCATGGTGGCCGCCGCATCGATCTGGAAAACTGTGCCTCTTGTCACACCCCAACTTCAGGTGATCCGGAAAGTGGCAACAGCGTTGACTGGACCTATATGATCCATGCTATCCACAAGGGCGAAAACCGTAAGACCTACGCACCGGATTCTACTGACCCATTACCTGATGCTGACGGCAAAATTCCTGCGCCTTACAAGGTAATTGGCTATAAAGGCTCGGTTCATGATTACAGCAAGGTTATGTACCCACAAAAACCTGCTGCAGACTGCGCAGCCTGTCACGTTGAAGGTGAAGGTGCACCAGCCAATGCTGATTTGTTTAAAGCAGACAAGAGCAATGAAGCCTGTATCGCCTGTCACACCACAATGCCGAAGGCATACCATGATCCTGACGACAGAAACTGTATCTCTTGCCACGTGGCCGAAGGCTATGCCCGCAGTGCGGAAGAAGCCCATGGCGATGCAACCAAACGTTATAAGGCAAGCATCGGATATTCTGCTTCATTCTCTAATATCAACGTCACCAACAATGGCACCAAAGATGTGCTGACCTTTGATGTACAGATTCTGGATGGCGAAGGCCAACCTGTTGCCAAAGAGTTTATCGCCAACCCAAGTCGTTACACTCATTCCAGCATCTACTTCTCATGGGATATCGATGCTAACTACCCAGCTTATGAAGATGGCAGCAAGTACAGCGACCGAGGTTTGAGACTGCTGGATACCAGCATCACGAACTATAACGAGACTACCAAAACCTTTAGCGTAAGCTCTGCCAACGCAAGCCTGCTGTTGCCAGCCGAACTGGAAGGTAAGAGCGTAGAGTTATTCGCTGGTGTAGCGACCTGCTTCGCATCTGGTGGTTATGGTCGCCCGCTGGTTGAGCCAAAGGCCTGTGAATACAACATGGAAGAGTTCATGCAACCGGTAATCACTGACTATGCCTATATTCAGGATGCACCTCTGCGCTTTACCTGGAATGCCAAAGACACCAGTGAGCCTGCTACAGCCAGACGTGCCATCATTGACACTACCAAATGTCAGGGTTGTCACAATCAGGAAATTTACCACTATGACAATGGCGTCAACTGCCAGGCCTGTCATACCGAAGACAAAGGTTTGAAGTCTGACGACAAGTATCCAGGTGGTAAGAAGCCAACCAGCTTTGCGTACAAAGCGCACCTGGCATCAGGCCACTATCTGAAATATTCAGGTTTGGGTTCAGGAACCGTGGTCAAAACTGACTGTGCTACCTGCCATGCCGATGACGGTATTGAGTTGGGCCGCGCCGAAAGCCGCGTATGGCGCTATGGTGATACCAACAACAACGGTGCTGATGTCTGGGTATCCTCTGACGCAGGATCTTGTCTGAGCTGCCACCAGAAGTACCTGTCTGATGCGGGTAAAGCGCACATCGAAAGCTTCGGCGGTATCATTGATGGAACCAGTAAAGAAGATGTACTGAACCGTCAGAAGGAGTCCTGCTCTACCTGCCATACTCCTGCCCAAATCAATCAACTGCACGGCAACTAAGTTGCAGTGACGTTTTGATACAAAAAAGGAGGCATTTGCCTCCTTTTTTCTATTTATCCCCCGCTAATCCTAAATATGAATATACCCCTAAAGAAATAGCCGGATCCAGCTCACACTCTCAAGCCTGTGGTGGAGATTTATCCAGCGTAAAAAGGTACTTTTCATGTGGGGAATTTTTTCCGGCATCCTTCTAAGTCGTTAATAGAAAATATAAAAGAGTTGCGCAATAAATGCAGCCGCCGACCGGAAGATGCATCACTATGCAGGGAAACATATGATGAACACTAAATACACTAAATTGGCTATGCTGGTCGCTTCAGGCGCTCTGTCAGTCGCCCTATCTGGCTGTGGTGGAGATGATGGCAATCCGGGTAACCCCGGCAATCCCGGAGGTCCGGCTGCAGAATCCATCGCTCAACTCAATTTGGACGTTACTCAGGTTGCTCACCAGGGTAATAGCTCCGTCATTACTGTTTTTGCCACCAACGAAGAAGATATGCCCGTTGTTGGCCTTAAAGACTTTGAAATTAAAAAAGTCGCTCAACTGATCCCAGTGGGAGCCAGTGGTGCGGGTAACCCAGCGTCCTGGCAGATCATCGGCTCTCAAAAGACTTTCACCGATAACAAAGATGGCAGCTATACATTTACCGTTGAAACTGAAGGTTTCAATCCTGAGCTGACCCAGAGATACAATGTTATCGCTGCTGCATCAACGCTGCAGGACGGCATCACTGCAGTTCCGCGCACTGAATATACTGAAGACATGGCCAGCGATGGCAGCGACGCCAAGTACACAAAAAATGTAGTCGCAGCAGAAACCTGTAACTCCTGTCACACAGATACCAAGAAGATTTACCACGGCTATACCGATCTCGATACCTGTATCACCTGTCACAATGATGAGTTGGCAGCAGGTCGCAGAGTAGAAGCTGGTTTCAATCACCTGATCCACAATGTTCATAACAGCGCCAAATCATGGGGCAAAGATGGCAGCAAAGATGCCGTTGCCGCCCACGCTATCGTGCAGGACAACTGTCAGGCTTGCCACATCAAGCCTGCAGATGACAACCATGAACTGGCAGAATGGGGCAATTGGTCACGTGTACCAACCATGGAAACCTGCTCCAGCTGTCACACTGACATCGACTTCAAGACAGGTAATGGCCACCCAGCCCAAAGTGATAACTCCAACTGTATCGCCTGTCACAACGCCAGCTGGACCGAAGAGATCCATCTGGCCAAGTCAACTGATAAGCGTGACTTCATTAACAGCTACGGCCTGGATTCAAGCCTGAGCGTTTCAGCAGATAGCATAGGTACCATCAGCGTTGGTATTGTCGATGCCAACGGTAACCCGGTCGATGTGCAGAAGATGATTGGCCAGATCCAGCAATTGGAAACCATTACCAACGTTGGACCAAACTTCCCAATCATGGGTTATAACCCTGCTCCGGACACAGACTACAAAAAAGTGGTGATTAACCTGGTTAAAGCAGGTCAGTTGCAGGATGGCGTAGAAGTTGTCGACAACCGTCTGGTTGCCAACACCACAGCGCTGCCGGTCACAGCCTCTGGCGCAGATACAGACACAGCCTTTACCTTCATTGGTCTGGGCGTTTGTAACGATGGCAAGCAAGCTGTGGATTGCGGTGAGAACATTGCCTTTACCGGTATGAAAGCTGACCTGGTATTCGCTACCAAGACCGGTGAAGAACCTTCAACGCGTCATATTGATTCTGTGGACTATGCAGCCTGTATCGACTGTCACGGTGATAGCTTTGATATCCACAAAGGCTCCCGTCACCCAGGCTTCGTACTGAGTGACCAGTTGGCCCGCATCGTAGACGGCAAAGAAGTGGTTGGTGTTGATGGCTGCGTATCCTGCCATACACCACACGGCACCTATGCCTCTGGCGGTAATCGCGGTGCGCTGGAAATGAAACTTCACAAGACTCACAGCGACTTCTACGGCCTGATCGGTGGTGATTGTGCTCAGTGTCATAACGACTTCAACCTGGATTCCTACAAAGTGAAAGGTGCTCTGGCAACTGAAGGTGGTTACACCACTCCAATCACGGCCACCTGTACCTCCTGTCACAGCAGCGACTATATGGGCCATAGTCTGAACGACCTGAAAAACTTCGGTGCAATTGTTGACGGTACATTCGCAGAAGCCAATGACGCTGCAGTAGCAGGAACCGAAACCTGTCTGTTCTGCCACAAGCCTACCGTTGCCAACCACGGTGCGGTGCAGATGTAAGGTCTGACGACCTGAGGGGCAGCCTTGCTGCCCCTGTCTGTCACTTAACGCATTCGCAGGGAATCACTATGAAAATCAATAAAACTCTAAAAGGCTTGCTGGCAATGGGTGTAATGGCTTTCGCCACCGCCATGCCTGCTACAGCCGCCAAATGGGACGATAAAATGTCCCCTCAGGAAGTCGAGGCTGCTCTCGACAAAAAATTCGTCGAAGGTAAGTACTCTCCCAAAGGTGCAGACTCCTGTTTGATGTGTCACCGCAAGGGCGAAGGTGTCATGGATATCTTCAAAGGTCCTCACGGCGATATGACCCACAGCAAGGGACCAATGGCTGGTCTTCAGTGCGAAGCCTGTCACGGCCCTATGGGTAGCCACAACCGTGGCGGTAAAGAGCCGATGATCACCTTTGGCCCGGAATCAAGCCTGTCACCGGAAAAGCAGAACAGTGTCTGTATGTCCTGCCACCAGGATGATGAACGCATGAACTGGAATGGCGGACATCATGACAACGCAGATGTTGCCTGTGCCGACTGTCATAACATTCACGCAGCTAAAGACCCTGTGCTGGAAAAGCAGACTGAAGTGGCAGTTTGTACCAACTGTCATACCAAGCAAAAGGCCGATCTGAACAAGCGCTCTGCTCACCCAATGAAGTGGGCTGAAATGACCTGCAGCGACTGTCACAACCCACACGGTACATTGGCTGAAGCCGATCTGAACAAGCCTTCTATCAATGAGTCCTGCTACGAGTGCCACGCTGAAAAGCGCGGCCCAAAGCTGTGGGAGCATGCACCGGTAACCGAAAACTGCGTCAGCTGCCATAACCCTCATGGCAGCGTGAATGACGGCATGCTCAAGACCCGTGCACCTCAGTTGTGTCAGCAGTGCCACGCCAGTGATGGCCACGCTTCTGCCGCTTATCTGGGCAACACGCCTTTCGGTGGCGAGGTAGGTAACAATGCCTTTACCGGCGGACGCAGCTGTTTGAACTGCCACAGCCAGGTTCACGGTTCCAACCACCCATCCGGCAAACTGCTGCAGCGCTAAGGGAGAGACAAGGATGAAAGCTAATCTCAATCTGATTACCCTCGCCCTGCTGGCGGCAAGCAGCAGCGCGATGGCGGCTGAAACTGAAACCAAACAGGTCGTCAGCTATGGTCTGGCCCACGCCAATACAGCCAAAGTAAAATTTGCGGCCTGGAAGTGTGACCGTTGCGAAACCAACACTGGTACTGAAGGCACTATCGCCGTTGGCGTTGGTTATGCCGATGCGGATGACGTACACGCAGCCAATACTCTGGGTACTGATGATACCTTTGCCTACAAACTCAATGCAGATGTTGGTTACAAGTCTGAGTCCGGCTACCAGGCCGAGTTTAACGCCCTGAACCTGGGCATGGACTCCAGCCGCGCCGAGCTGAGTGCCGGTAAAGCAGGTCAGTACGATATCAACCTGAACTACCGCACCATTAAGACTTACACGACAGATGATGCACTGACCCCTTATCAGGGTGTTGGTGGTAATGATCTGACGCTGCCGTCCAACTGGGTGACGGCCGGTACTACAGACGGCATGACTATGCTGGCCACCAGCCTTAACCCCGTAGAGCTGTCACTGAAGCGTGAGCGCGCAGGTATTGGCTTTAACCTCGAGGGTGACTCCCTGTGGAGTACCTATGTGGATTACCAGCGTGAAAACAAAACAGGCTTGAAGACGGCCTCCGGCAGCTTCTTCAATCAGTCTATGATGCTAGCAGAGCCTGTGGACTACACCACAGATATTCTCGAAGCCGGTATCAAGCTGCGTGGCGACCACTGGTTTACCGCCCTGTCCTACTCAGGATCTGTATTTAAAAATGAATACAGCGTATTGGCCTTTGATAACGCCTTTAACCCAACCTTTGGTGCTCAAACCAGAGGCTATATGGCGCTGGACCCTGACAATGAAGCCCATACAGTTTCTCTGGCGGGTGTATATAACGACGGTACCATGTCGCTGCAGGGCCGTGCCTATCTGGGTCAGATGAGTCAGGATGAGCCCCTGGTCACTTCTGGCTATGGCTATCAACTGCCGGCAGAAGCTGTCGATGCCCAGGTTGACCTGACCGGTATCGATACCCGGGTCACTTATCGCCTGACCCGCAGTCTGCGCCTCCAGGGTAGCTATGACTACTACGACAGAGATAACCAGACCCAGGTCGAAGAGTGGACCCAGATCAGCATCAACAACGTCAACGGTACTGTGGCCTACAACGTGCCTTATGATCACAGCCGTCATCGTGCCAAACTCCAGGCTGACTACCGTATTACTTCAGGTGTGAAGCTGGACGGTGGTTATGAGTATCGTCGTGATGACCGCAGTTATCAGGATCGTGAAGTCACAGATGAGAACAACCTCTGGGCTCGCCTGAACTACACCAGCCTGGAAAACTGGGATTTCCGTTTAAAAGCTGACTATGGTATGCGAGATGGTTCCCGCTTCCAGGCTTCTGAACTGACCTCCACTGAAAATAACGAACTGCTGCGCCGTTACAATCTGGCCGACCGTCAACGTACCGCCTTTGAGTTCACCGTAACTCATACGCCAATCGACACTGTCACCCTGGATTTGAGCACACGTTATGCATTGGATGACTACGATGAAACTGAGATTGGTCTGACTGAGTCTGAAGATTTCAGCTACGACCTGAGTCTCAGCTGGCAAGCTGGCAAAGATCTGTTGCTGACCGCTTTCTATGGCGCTCAAACCATAGAGTCACAGCAAAATGGTTCCAGCAACTTCAGCGGCCCAACCTGGACCAGTGACATCGAAGATGAGTTCAGCTATATCGGTGCCGGAGCCCGTTACGACAACCTGATGGCAGACAAGCTGACTCTGGGTGTCGACTACAACTATGGCGACTCCAAGAGCAATACTCAGGTGACTCAGGGCATCACGGGTAACTATGGTGACTACTACTCCAGATCCCACAGCCTGAACCTGTACGGTGAGTACCTTATCAGTGAGCAGGCGACGCTGCGTATGGATTACCGCATGGAGAAGTACAAAGACAATGACCCTGCCAACAGCCTGGCTCCAGACGACATCTGGAATGTGCTGAGCTTTGGCAACCTGAACCATGACTACAATGCGCATTTGGTGATGGTGAGTCTGCAATATAAACTCTAGTCAAAACCTGACATTAAAGGCCCTGCGGGGCCTTTTTCATTGCCCAAATGCCTTCCCACCGCCTAATACCTAACTCCTAACCAAAAAGGAGTCACTTGCCACTTTCAATGACTTACAGAGCTCAAAATAGAGCTTTGGTGTAGTTGTCCCCCGACTCACGCCAGCACTAGCATAGTGATTACGACCTTCCCTCCGAATGAAGCGTCAACTTTCTATACGGCCTTGCCGTAATACAGGATGTCAAATTACAGAATGGATTTTGAACCCGCCTTCAGCTGCAGCTAAGCGCCATTCAATGCCGTATTCATTCACAGGAAGAAGGCAATCAATAACATGATAAAAACCAAATTAACCGCCCTTGCGCTGGCAATGGGATGCGGCCTGTCGTTGGCTCACGCCGCCAACGTGGTCGATGTATCTCAGGTTCAGATGCTGAAAAGTGGCAACAGCCCAGTGGCCATGTTGGGGCTGGACAAAGGAAATGAGCTGAAAGCAGTTCGCTCAGTCAGCCTCTCAAAAGGCTTAACCAAAGAGCGTCTGCAGCAATATGTGTCAGGGGTACCTGTCTATGGTATGTCTGTCGCCGCCGCCAAATCGAATAAAGGGTACTCCGACTTAAGTGGCAAGGTACTGACTGGCATTAATAACGCTGAAAAGTTCGTTAAGCCTTCACTGTCCAAGGCTCAGGCCCTGAATCTGGCCAAGACCTTTAAGTCCGGAAAGGCCGCCAAAAATATCCGCAATGAACAGGCCAAACTCTGGCTGTACCCAATGGCCTCAGGTGAAACCCATCTGGTCTATATCACTTCATATGTGGTTGAAGATGGTCATCACGTCAGCCGTCCAATGAGCATTATCGATGCCCACTCAGGCAAAGTCCTGCAAAGCTGGGATGGCATCAACCATGCTGAAATCGGTACAGGCCCGGGTGGTAATGAGAAAACCGGCCAGTACGAGTATGGCACTGACTTTGGTTTTAACGACGTTGAGCAAAGTGGCAGCACCTGCACCATGAACAACGACAACGTTAAAACGGTCAACCTTAACCATGGCACCTCAGGCAGCACAGCCTTCAGCTATGACTGCCCACGTAACACAGTCAAGCAGATCAATGGCGCCTATTCACCACTTAATGACGCTCACTTCTTCGGTGGTGTGGTGTATGACATGTACAGTGAGTGGTATAACACTGCGCCTTTGACCTTCCAGCTGACTATGCGGGTTCATTACGGTAACAGCTATGAAAACGCCTTCTGGGATGGCAGTGCCATGACCTTTGGTGATGGTGCTACCACCTTCTATCCTTTGGTCTCACTGGACGTATCTTCTCACGAAGTGAGCCATGGCTTTACCGAGCAAAACTCCAATCTTGTTTACGCCAACCAGTCCGGTGGTATGAACGAAGCCTTCTCGGATATGGCGGGTGAAGCTGCCGAGTTCTTTATGAATGGCACCAATGACTGGCTGGTCGGCGGTACCATCTTCAAAGGCGATGGTGCGCTGCGTTACTTCGACGACCCGACCCGGGATGGTCGTTCAATCGGTCATATCGACGACTATACCGATGGTATGGATGTTCACTTCAGTTCCGGTGTATTCAACAAGGCTTTCTATACCCTGGCCAACACAGATGGCTGGGATGTTCGCAAAGCTTTCGAAGTCTTTGTTGTCGCCAACCAACTTTACTGGCAGCCAAACAGCCTGATGTATGAAGGTGCCTGTGGTGTGCAGACCGCAGCATCCGATAAGGGTTACAGCACGGCAGACGTTGATGCAGCGTTCGCAGTTGTTGGTCTCACTCCCTGTGATGCGCCACCACCACCGCCACCACCGGAAGCTGACCCGCTGACCAATGGCGTTCCGGTCACCGGACTGTCCGGCGCTACGGGCAACAAGCAGTACTTTACCCTCGAAGTACCTGCTGGTGCGACAGATCTGAACTTTGTTACCGCCGGTGACAATGGTGATGCTGATCTGTATGTGAAGTTTGGCCAGGCACCAACCACCAGTGACTTCGACTGTCGCTCCTGGAGTGGCAGCAGTAACGAAACCTGCGCCATAGACCCAGCAGCTGAAGGCACCTATTGGGTAATGATTAATGCCTACAGTGGTTATTCCGACCTGTCTTTGACCGGTAGTTACAATGGTGATGAGCCAACGCCAAACGAACCTCCTGTTGCGTCGTTCAATGTAACCTGGGACGGTGCAGTAGGTAGCTTTGTGAGCACCAGTACCGATAGTGACGGCACTATTGCTTCCTGGAGCTGGGATTTCGGTAATGGTGAAACCGGCAGCGGTGAATCTGTCAGCCACAGATACACAGCCTCAGGCAACTATGATGTAACCCTGACGGTCACCGATGATGATGGTGCTCAGGACTCAGTGACTCAGAACTTTGACGTTACAGTTCCCGACTCAGACATCACGCTGGAGTCTACCAGGGCACTGAAGTCACGCCGCGGCAGTGTGCGTATCTCTCTGGAATGGGCCGGTGGCAGCGCCGATATGTATGAGATCTACCGCGATGAAGAGTTGGTAGGCAGTACTTCAGGTGAGCGTTACACAGATCGCTTCCGCGTGGGCAGCAACGACTCTGTGGATGTGAACTACAGAGTGTGTGAAGCCGATGGAGCCTGCTCCAACACCATCAATGTCACCATTGACTGATCGCAGCTGAACTTGTCCAAATGGGGCCTTATTGGCCCCATTTTTATATAGCGACAATACTTACCCTGGAAAACCAATGAAGAACTTTATTCTGAAAATAGCCAACTACGCATTTTTTATCGGGCTACTGATGTCTCTTTACGGATTATGGACCATATACAAAGAGCGCAATGTCGATACCACTGCTGTCGAGGTCCAGTTGGAACAATTGACCGAACCCGAGTCAGGACTCGCGCTGGTCAATGTTAAAGGAGGTCTGATGGTTCTATCCAATACCTATGAGTTGAGCCGCAGTACCCGAAAAACCAATATCAACCTCTCTTCCGATTATTACACCCCGGTGGTCAATCCCAACTCGGGAGAAACAATTTACATTCTGCAAACCAACGAACTCCCGCCACTGGAAGATATAATCACCATAGCCGACTTCACCGGCCTGCGGCAGTCCTCCGACGCACTGCCGGACAAAATCAAATCCGCATTCCAAAAGGATCTTCCCGGGCAAAACTACCTGTATCTGGACACGACATATCAGCCCATGACATTAATGGAAAAGCTGCAATCCAACCTGATATTCTTCTACCTTATGCTGGGAGGACTGACCGTCAGATTGATACTGAACCGCCCATCCAAAGCAGAACCAAGCAATTCAGAGCCAGAGCAGGCAAAGGAATAATTGGCTGTTCCCGGACTCTGTCCGGGTTATTCTCCCCGCCAAAACCCGACCTCACCGCTGTGACCGAATTCAAACTCCCTGAAAAAGCGTTTACTGATACTTGATTCAAATCAGGGTTTCACACATCTTAAGCTCATCTCAAATCAAACTTCTCAGTAGATGCGTACACCTTTTATCACTCTGGCTGCAGTAGCAGCCTTGATGTTACCCACTTTTCCGGCAATGGCATTTGATCCATCCGGCACCATGGCGTCTATTTTTATCATTCTGGGGCTGGGTAGTTTCACCCTGCTCAACATGGCATTGCAGGGGCTGTTTTACTTCACAGGTCCATACAGCAGAAGAGATTTTGCCCGTATCCACGCAGGGATCAGTATCCTGATGCCATTAGCGGCAATGGTTCTGGCAGTAAAGGATAATGCCGGCACCGCAGATATGATACTTAAACTGGGTGCCATACTGATTGCCAGCGGCTTTGCTCTGATGCCGCTGCTGCTGAAATCTTCAGCCAAACAACCTACACCCAACAGTGGGCTTTGGATCGCCCTGGGGGCATTTGCACTCATGCTGCCCGGCATGATTATCCCGGTAATAGGCATAGTTGCTGCTGCCGTCGCAGCGGTGGCACTTAAATATGCTCAGGACCTCAAAGCACGACTGGTTGCTGTCATCGCACTCATCCCATCCATCAGTATGTTCCTGTACTGGACTGTTCAAAAGGTTAGTTTGCTTATGGCCGGTGGCGCTTGATATAAACAGAGACCAACAAAAACAGGAGGCAGAGATGAGCAACCGGGAATGTAACGTGCTTCTCGAACAGATCCGGGATTGCACCATTTGTACAGCATCTCTGCCGCTCTCTCCTCTGCCCATATTGCAAGCCAGCGACAAAGCCAAAATTCTGATTGCCGGTCAGGCCCCAGGGATCAAGACCCATCAAAAAGCCCGCCCTTTCGATGACGCCAGCGGTGAAAGGCTGCGAAGCTGGCTGGGTGTAGATAAAGAGACCTTCTACAATCCCGAGTTGTTTGCCATCATCCCCATGGGCTTTTGCTTTCCCGGTACCTTTGAGAAAAATGGTAAAAAACAGGGTGACAAACCACCAAGGCCAGAGTGCGCCGCTAACTGGCACCCCAGGTTACTGCCCCAACTTAACCAGCTAGAGCTCACGCTGGTGCTGGGCCAATACGCCATCGATTATCATATTCAGCCTTTATTGCCGGAAAGCGAAAGTAAGATTAACGTCACCCAGGCGGTTGAACGCTGGCAGGAGTTCTGGCCCCACAAGCTGGTGCTGCCCCACCCCAGTCCCCGTAACAACCTTTGGCTGAAGCGCCACCCTGAATTTGAACAAACCCTGCTACCACTGCTGAGACGCAGGGTACACGAGATACTTAACTCCTGATATGTACCAACTGGATGCCACCATCGCCGGTGAAATTGTTCACCGCACCATGAAAATTATCGGTCACAACATCAATGTGATGAACGGTGAGGGCGTGATCCTGGGCTCAGGTGATGTCAGTCGTCTCGGCCAGTGTCATCAGGGGGCCTGTGAGGCCATCGCCCAGGGAACAGTGGTTGAAATCCCCTCTAACTGTGAAGTCAGTGGCGTCAAACCCGGTATCAACCTGCCACTCACCTTTCAGGGGCAGATTATCGGTGTTATCGGGATCACGGGAGAGCCGGAGAAGCTCAGTCACTACGGTGAACTGCTTAAGATGACCGCCGAAATGATTGTCGAACAGGCCAACCTGATGGATCAGCTGCAATGGAAAAACCGTCGCAGGGAAGAGTTTATTCTGCAGTTAATCAAGGCGAGCGCCGGTGATATACCCAAACTGGCAAACTGGGCCAGACAGTTGGATCTGGATATCCGCAAGCCCAGAGTGGCAGCCATTATTGAGGTGAACTCTGCCGGAGGAGATGAGCTGAAACAGATCCTGCACCTGCTGCAATTTCCCGAACGGGACAATCTGGTGGCCATGACCTCTCTGTCCAGACTGGTCATTCTCAAACCCGCATTTCTGGATGGCAAAAGCTGGAGCAGTGAAGCTGAAAGCGAACGTATCGATCGCCTGCTCGAACGTCTGCCCAGGGCGCAACGCAACAAGTTGAAAATTGCGCTCGGGCATTTCTTCCCCGGAGACGGTGGTATCGCCCGCTCCTATCAAAGCGCACTGGAAACTCTGACTCTGGGGCAGAGACTGCAACCTGCACAGAATAAATATTTGTATCAGGAGTTTGAAAGCCAGGTGCTGCTCAGTGAACTGGCTGCCAGCTGGCGCGGAGAAGAACTCAGCCGCCCCTATGTCAGCTTGCTGGCATCCGACAAAAGCGGCCAGCTTTGTAAAACGCTGGATGCCTACATTGCTTCGGGTGGGGAGCCAGGAGCCTGTGCAGATGCCCTCTATATCCATAGAAATACCCTGAGATACCGGCTGGACAAAATCAGCCGGATCACCGGCCTGGATTTAAGCAACCTGGATCAACTGCTGCGCCTTAACCTCGCCAGATTGCTGAGCCAAAGCCGTTTTCCCGCCAATAACGAGTGATTTAGCCCATCCGGGCCTGAGTTCTTTCAGGCTGGGCCTGATAAAAGGACAGGATCACGTTTTGTGCATTTGCACAAAAAATGGGGCGATATTCGCTTGAAATCCGTGTGGCGCCACAAAGTAAAAGCGCCCGTCATCATTGATAATGACCGTCTCTGTCGCCTCCTCAATAAGCACTCAAAGAAGCGCTGAGGCCTGACGGCAATACAATAATATCAATGGAAGAACCCTATGACCCTTATCCTTACCCTGCTGGCTGTGGTGGCCTTTATCGTGTTTGCCACTGCCAAACTGAAAATGCATCCTTTTCTGACATTGCTGCTGGCAACCTTTATGGCGGCATTCGCCTTTGGCCTGCCGGCAGCGGACATTGCCAAAACCATCACCTCTGGGTTTGGCGGTATCCTTGGTTATATTGGTCTGGTAATCGTACTGGGTACCATTATCGGTACCATTCTGGAGAAAAGCGGCGCAGCCATTACTTTGGCTGATGTAGTGATTCGGGTGCTGGGACAAAGGTTCCCCAACCTGACCATGTCCATCATCGGCTATATCGTTTCAATCCCGGTATTTTGCGACTCCGGCTTCGTGATCCTCAACTCACTTAAACAGTCCCTTGCCAACCGCATGAAGGTCTCCAGCGTCGCCATGAGTGTGGCGCTGGCAACAGGTCTGTATGCTACTCACACCTTTGTTCCACCTACGCCAGGCCCTATTGCCGCTGCCGGTAACCTGGGGCTTGAAGCTCATCTGGGCCTGGTGATTGTGATTGGTTTGTTTGTGGCTGCTATTGCTGCTTTGGCTGGCCTGTGGTGGGCTAACCGCTTTGCCGGTGTCGAGCCTGATGGTGAAGGAGCCGAGGAGCTGACTGCTCAGGCAGAACAGTATGAAACTCTGAAAGCCAGCTATGGCGAATTGCCAAAGCCACTGCCGGCGTTTGCCCCCATTCTGGTCCCAATCCTGCTGATCTGTTTGGGCTCTATTGCCAACTTCCCATCCAAGCCATTTGGCGAGGAGGTGATGTGGCAGGTTCTGAACTTTCTGGGTCAGCCACTGAACGCACTGATGATTGGTCTGTTTCTGTCTCTGGGTCTGCTGAAGAGTGATGACCGCCTGAAAGAGTTCAGCGACCGCATCAGCCAGGGTCTGGTGATCGCCGCGCCTATCTTGCTTATTACCGGTGCCGGTGGCGCGTTCGGCGCTGTTATTAAAGCCACTCCGATTGGCGATTTCCTGGGGTCCAGCCTGTCTGCACTGGGCATAGGTATCTTTATGCCATTCGTCGTGGCCGCGGCACTTAAGTCTGCCCAGGGCTCCTCAACCGTAGCTCTGGTGGCCACCTCTGCACTGGTTGCCCCTATGCTGGGCGATATTGGACTGGGCACTGAAATGGGTCGTGTGCTGACCGTTATGGCGATCGGTGCCGGTGCCATGACAGTGTCTCATGCCAACGACAGCTTCTTCTGGGTGGTGACTCAGTTCAGCCGTATGAGCGTATCTCAGGCGTACCGCGCCCAAACCATGGCAACGGCCGTACAGGGCTGTACTGCGATGGCACTGGTTTATATCCTGTCCCTGTTCCTGCTTTAATGTCGGCGATAACCGACAGGTTCTGATCATACAACCAGAGTGGGAGCCAGACTCACAGTCCTGCTCCCACTACAGGAAATATCATGAAGATAGTGATTGCCCCAGACTCATTTAAAGAAAGCCTGAGCGCCCTTGAAGTGGCCAGAGCTATTGAGAAGGGATTCAAGCGGGAATTTCCCGATGCGGATTATCAGATTGTTCCCATGGCCGACGGCGGTGAGGGCACTGTCGATGCTTTGGTTGACGCCACCGGCGGTAAACTGGTCCACCTGGATGTCACCGGACCTCTGGGCAACAGAGTCCAGGCCAGATACGGCATTCTTGGAGATAACGGTGCCTCTTCAGCCGACAAGATTAACGCTGCGACAGCCATCATTGAGATGGCATCAGCCTCGGGATTACATCTGGTACCGCAAAACTTGCGAGATCCTTTACTGACTTCCAGCTTCGGCACAGGTGAACTGATCCGCGATGCGCTGGATAAGGGAGTTCGTCATCTGATCCTCGGTCTGGGGGGCAGCGCCACCAATGATGGTGGCGCTGGAATGCTGCAGGCGCTGGGAGCCAAACTGCTGAATGCTCAGGGTCAAAGTCTGCCTGCGGGGGGGGAGGCCTTGTTGGAGCTGGCAGCCATAGATCTCAGTGAGCTGCATCCGGCCCTGAAACACACCCGCATCGATGTGGCCTGCGACGTGGACAACCCTCTGTGCGGTATTCGCGGTGCATCCCATATCTTTGGTCCACAAAAAGGCGCAACTCAGGAAATGGTGCACCTGCTGGATAAAGCCCTGGGGCAATTTGCCCATGTGGTTTCCCACCAATGGCCTGATAAAGCGCCTATGGCCCTGCTTCCCGGCACCGGCGCTGCCGGTGGTATGGGATATGCTATGGTGGCGCTGCTGGACGCCAGCCTGACGCCAGGCGTGGAATTGGTGATAACCGCATTGGATTTGGATGCCGCCATTGCTGGTGCCAATCTGGTTATTACCGGTGAAGGCCGTATCGATGGGCAGACAGTCTATGGCAAGACGCCTATGGGCGTGCTCAACACCGCCAAACGCCACAATGTTCCCTGTATTGCACTGGCGGGATGCCTTGGGCAGGAAGCCGACGCCATCAAAGCACATGGAATGAAGGCAATCTTTCCCATCGTGCCCGCCTCCGTCACGCTGGAGCAAGCACTGGCTACCGGTGCAGCCAACCTGGAGCGCACAGCAGCCAATGTGGCCGGTATTATGCGTTTAGCCCAGCCCTGAGCCACTACTGACGCTCTTTCTAAGCCCGCCCTTTTAATTCAAAAGGATGCGGGCTTTTTCATTTACCGCCACGGAAACTTGCCGCATGAATGACCATGCAGTAAAGTTGCAACATTTTGACAATCGCCCTTCCCCCTGATAAATCAAGGGCTGGAACACATAATTACAAGAGCATTGATGACGCCAAAACAACTCCGTCACGCCACGGCCTCTGAAGCTGCGCTGATGCGCGTGTTCACCGTGCCGGAAGAGCCAGAATCCACTCTGGGACAGATAGAGAGCAAGCTGTCCCGGGATCTTGCGGGTTTCCTGCAGGAAAGCATCGCCGCGCTGGAAAAGCCGCTGTCAGAAGTGGAAAAAGACTTCCAGCGTCATACTATTCCCGAGCAGCCCAGATTTGTCTCCGATTACGTCGACGAGATGATGCAGAATCTGGTAGCCCACTCGGTGCACACGGCCGCACCTTCTTTTATCGGGCATATGACCTCAGCGCTGCCCTATTTTGTGCTGCCACTGTCCAAGATGATGGTGGGCCTGAACCAGAATCTGGTAAAAATCGAGACCTCCAAAGCCTTTACTCCACTGGAGCGTCAGGTGTTGGGGATGATGCACCATCTGGTCTATGGCAGAAATGAAGGCTTCTACAAGAACTGGCTGCACAGTGCCAATCATGCGCTGGGGGCTTTCTGCTCCGGCGGCACAGTGGCCAATATCACTGCTTTATGGATTGCCCGTAACAAATTACTTGGCCCCAAAGGCAGCTTTAAAGGTATCGCCAGAGAAGGCCTGCACCGCTCACTCAAGCATTATGGCTGGGATGATCTGGCGATTCTGGTGTCACAGCGGGGCCATTATTCGCTGGGGAAAGCGGCCGACCTGCTGGGTATAGGCCGCAGTAATATTTACACAGTACCGACCGATGCCAATAACAAGGTAGATATGATGGCCATGCGTGCCAAAGCTGCCGAGCTGAGCGCCAGAAATATCAGAGTCATGGCTATTGTCGGCGTCGCCGGCACCACGGAAACCGGCAATATCGACCCTCTGGCAGAACTTGCTCAGTTGGCTGCCGAGCTTGAATGTCATTTCCACGTGGATGCAGCCTGGGGCGGCGCCACTTTGCTGTCCAACAAATACCGTCATCTGATGACTGGTGTAGAACTGGCTGATTCCATCACCATTGATGCCCACAAGCAGATGTATGTGCCCATGGGCGCAGGTATGGTGCTGTTTAAAGACCCTGCCTCTGCAGGCAGTATCGAGCATCACGCCGAGTATATTCTACGTAAAGGTTCCAAGGATTTGGGCAGTCAGACGCTGGAAGGATCCCGCCCGGGAATGGCGATGTTGGTGCACGCCTGTCTGCAGATTATCGGCCAGCAGGGCTATGAAATACTGATTAACAACAGTCTGGAAAAAGCCAGATTCTTTGCCGATGCCATTGATGCCCACCCGGACTTTGAACTCACCAGCCATCCCGAACTGTGCCTGCTCACCTACAGATATGTACCAGCCCAGGTGCAAGAGGCAATGGCTCAGGCCAGGGCCGAAGGGAATGCAGAGCTGCTGGAGCAATTTAACTCTCTGCTGGACAGCCTCACCCGCTTCATCCAAAAAAGCCAGCGTGAACAGGGTAAGTCTTTTGTCTCCCGTACCCGGATTCCGGCTCAACTCTACCCCGACCGTAAAACCACAGTATTCCGTGTGGTGTTGGCCAACCCCCTGACCACAGAAGCCATTCTTGAAGAGGTATTGGCTGAGCAGGGCGAGATTGCCGCCCGAAGTCGGCAGAATCTCGCCAAGCTACTAGCGCTGGCCACCAGAACATCGGTAGCCTGATGCCAATCCAATAAAAAGGCGGTGAGCAATCACCGCCTTTTGCATATAGCCAAGAGCCTGCTCTCTGTCACCTGTCAGTGCCAGCGCATCTGCCATCGCTTTGTGAGCCCACGGAGAATACGGATAGCTCTCCAAATAGATTTGAGCACCCACCAGAGCTTTGGCAGGGTCTTTTTCCACATCAATAATCTGCTGTATTGGCTGGCCAATTTGCCACTCCGCACCTTTTACCCTGGTGCCGTATCTGGCGTTAAGCTGCTCGAAGTGACTTTTAAACACTCCCGGGTTAGCCACCACCTCATCAAACTCCAACAGCCAACCATTAAATTGACTTCGAAAGGCCAGGATCTGTGACAGCAGCGGCGTGGTCATATGGTCTTCATCGGGCAGGTCATAGGTCTCAATATCGGGATAAACCGCCACCAGCTTGTCCAGGTAAGCATCATAGGCCTGTTTCTGCCGCCCTTGCTCATTGGCCAAACTCAAAAAGATATAAGGCTTGTGACTGGAGTCTGTGGCTGAAATGCTCTTAACCAAAACCTGCTCATCCCACCACAGCGACGGACTGAACAGATGATAGGCATCAAACAGCTCTGGGCTCTGCTTAAGCACGTGCGCGCCAAACAAGCCGCCCAATGAATGACCGGCCAGCATGTCATAGCCTGACGTCCGGAAGCCTTGATTAATTGCAGGCATCAGCTCCTGTTTCAAAAAGCTAAGATAGGTATCTGCCTGACCTGACATTCGGGGGTTTTGTTTATCCCGGGTCGGCGTGAAGAACTTAAATCTGTCGACCCCGGGATGGCTACCACCAGGATTTCCGGCATCACATCAGTGGATTCAAGGAACTTTGCGTTGATGGCGGTATGTTCACCATGCCGAGCACCATCAAGTACATAAAGCACAGGGTAGACCTGATCCATAGCAGTATCATAGGAGTCAGGTGTAAACACTTCGACTTTCAGGCTGTGGCCAAGTGCATTGGATTCAATATCAATCGAGGCACCAAAAGCATTTGACAAACATGCGATCGAAAACAAAACCAGTAATGCAATTCTTTGCATAGCGAACATCCCCTGTCGTATTTCAGCCATCCCTGAACCACTATCCTACGGGGCCACTAGATCATAAAGCAAACACCAAGGGGATTGCCCTTAAGATTAAATTCAGGTTAATTAGACAAATAGGTCATTTTTAAATAACAACTCAACTGTATAATTTCAGCTTTGCTTGTTCTGGCCTGATTATATGCGTGCGTATTTACGTTTAAATAGCAGTAATTTCTTTTTGGCAGCCAGAGAGTCTTTTATTGCGCTGCTGCCCTTTATTCTAATCAGTTCAAGTGTTTCTTTAGCTGAAATTCTGCTGATTGCCTTCTTCCCTGAATTCGCTGACAGCAAACCAGTTGGTGCCCTTGAGAGTTTTTCCCTGACCCTGAATTTCGCCTTTCCTTTGGTGGTGATGGTGTCTTTGTCTGTTCACTTTGCCAAGTATCTCAGGCAGTCCCTGCTTGGCGTTGTGACCTTGTCTTTAATGGTGCTGCTGGCGTTACATGCCCATATTCAACCCGGCAACCCCTTTATCGATTACGCGCCTGAGATATTGAATGATCCCAGAGTGTTTATTCTCCCCGTTGCTGCGGCTTATACCCTTAAATGGCTGACAGGTATCAAGCTGTTTAAGTTGTCCCGCAAACATGGATTGAGTTCATATCTGGCATTGCACCTTAACCTGGCAGTACCCATTGCCCTGGGATTTGTATTCTTGCTGGTACTTTTTACCCTGTTGGCTATCTCTCTGGAAGGAGTGGAACAGGCATTGAGAACCAGTCTGCAAACCATGTCGCCCCGGGAACAACTATTGGGACTGAGCGGAGTACGACTGGTTTTCTGGAGTCTGGGTATTCATGGCGACAGCGCGTATATGCTGTTCCCTCATGTCGTTCAGGAGATGCAACCTGTGGCAAAGGGGATCAGTAACCGTAACTTTATCGATCTGGTCGCCGGTATCGGTGGCAGTGGTGCGACACTGTCGCTCCTTATCGCAATCTTCTGGCGCGGAAAGGGACACAGTCTCAAGGTCGCCAAAGTAGCTGCGCCTTTTTCATTGTTCAACCTTAATGAGCCCCTGCTTTACGGCCTGCCGATCGCCTTCAACCCTCGATTGATGTTGCCTTTTATGTTGGTACCTTGCGTCAACATACTGCTGACTTATCAGGCGCTGGAGTGGGGTTGGTTGAGTTTTAATGGTCAGGCTTTTCCCTGGATAACCCCGCCTTTACTCAATGCCTGGTTAATCAGCCACAATGTGACGGTTGTGCTGTTTCAACTGCTGTTAGTCGCTATTGGTGTGTTTATCTACCTGCCTTTCGTCCGGGCTTCCATATGGGAGACGGTATCCGACCATCATCATAATGATGTCGTCAAACGGCTGGCCATAGGCGATGAGCTTGATTTGCAGGCTGAGTCCAATTACGTCCATGAGCAATTCTCCAGGCTGGCAGATAATCATCGGGTTCATAATATTGTCCAGCGGGTATTGGCTGGCGATTTGCAGGTCTATTTTCAGCCCAAGCTGAATCTCATTCTAAGAAAGGTAGTGGGGTTTGAAGCGCTGATCAGGCTAAAGGAGCAGGATGGCAGTATTTCCAAGCCCTTTTTTATCGATGCGTTTCAGCGATGTGGCTATGCTTCGACGCTGGACAGATATGTCATTACTTCGGTTGCTGAAACCTTGGAGCAATGGGCAGCTGACGGCTTTACCCCTGTTGTGGCCATCAACCTGGATCCATCCAGCCTGGTGAATGATGAGATAATCTTGCTGCTGAAGAACTCGCTTGGAGCAAGAGCACAACAGATAGAGATAGAGATACTCGAAACAGCTGTGATGGATGATGTTGAAAAGGTAAATCAATATCTCTCTGTACTGAAGGATATGGGGTTCCGGTTCCTGCTGGATGATTTTGGCACCGGGTACTCCAGCCTTGGGGTACTGACTCAGCTGGACGTTGATGGGGTCAAGCTGGACCGAAGCATACTGACTCAGGCCTGTGATGGTAAAGGAGAGCTTTTATACCGTCAGATCTGTCAGCTGTGCCAAAGCCAGGATCTGCAGTTGGTTGCTGAAGGGATAGAAACCGAAGAGGAAGAGAGATTTGTTTGTCAGGCTGGTGTCAATTACGTTCAGGGATGGCGTTACGCCAAAGCGATGCCAGCGAATGAAGCCAAACGGTTTGTTCTGGACAAATAGAAACCGGTTGATCCCTCAATAAAAGACTCTGCTGATGTGCCGCGAGGACTGGTTCGCACCTTCCTTAGACGGCACAGTCTCATTGGCCTCTCGTGGGGCTAACTGGATTTATCAGAGTGCAGGTTAAAGCTGCAATCCTCTTCATATTTAGCCTCCATCTGTGCGATATAATCAGAGAGTTCCTGCCCCGGTATTACGGGAAAGGGCTTCACCTGCACTGTCAGCTCCTGAATACGATCAACCCGGAAATTACGGAAGGCATTGCGCAATAAACACCAACTCAGCAGTGTCCAGGTGCCACGCCAGAAATAGATCGCCAAAGGGTGGATCTGCCGTTCACTGTCCTGTTTATCGGCGTCCCGATAATTCATCAACACAGGGTGTCTTTGCTGGCAGGCCAGTCTAAGTGGGTCGAGAAATTTAAACTCATCCTGATCTATGTAAAAGTCAGGAGAGAACATCAAAGAGTGGTAGTCCCGAAGACGCTCCGGCAGCACAGCTTCAACCTTGATCAACGCCTGTCTTGCTGCACTGCCCAGCGATTTACCGCCCCAGGTTTCCACCATTCGCATCCCTACCTGTATCGCTTCCAGTTCTGCCTCATTAAACATCAAAGGTGGGATATTGACTTCCTGCCTGAGCAGATAGCCCACTCCCGCCTCGCCTTCAATAGGCACGCCGGACAAACACAGATCCTGAATATCGCGATAGACAGTGCGAACCGATACCTCCAGCCTGTCAGCCAGTTGCTGCGCCGTGGTCAGGCGTCTGTGCCTGAGAATTTGTACGATCTGAAACAGTCGGTCAGCGCGTCGCATTGGGGCTCCATTTACTCATAGCGATTCCGATAACTCACAGTCTGATTAAATTGTACATAAACTCAGGCATCAACAAACTGGTATCAGCTGAAGATCAGGCTTCCATTGACCACAGGCCAACCTTATTGCCCTCACAATCCTTGAAGATTGCGATATGGCCGCATTCACCGTCTTTGATTGGCATTGGTGGCAACAAAACCTCTATCCCACCCTGCTCCAACCTGGCCACCGCCTGAGACACAGGTTTTCCCAGATGCAGATAAACCAAAGAGCCCGCCATGGACGGTGTCATCATGTCACATTTCACCAAAGCAGCACCTGCTCCCTGTTGATCTTCCTGTTCAATCAAAGCCATCTCCATCCCCTCCATAGACTCATGCCTGAAGGTCAGCCCCAAATGCTGTTGATAAAATTTAACGGCTCTATCCATATCTGCCACTGGGATCTCTCCCCACACCAACACTGCTTGTTGCAACATAGCTTTTCTCCTTTTCTGTCGCCGGAATTGGCGATGGAAAGAGCATAAGCCGGGGCTACTGACAGCATAGTGTCAGTAGTGATGAGTGGCAGCTTCTTAAGATATAAAAAAGCCCGGCGTACCGGGCTTTTACTTTATAAGCTGAAAACAAAAATAAGACAGCGCCTTTTATTGAGGCAATGACGCCTGGTGAGCCGAGATAAAGTTATCCATCAGCTCTCTGGCGCGCAGTTGCGCTTCTTTCAGGGACTCAGAATCGTCCATAGCCGTCACGACCTCGTAGTAGCATTTAATCTTGGGCTCAGTACCTGACGGTCTGACGATGACCCTGCTGCCGTTGTCCAGCCAGTAAGTCAGAACATCGCTGGCAGGAAGATCTATCGCTTCCGTTCTGCCGTCGGCAAAGCTTCTCTTGCCATGCTTGATGTCTTCAATCAAGGTCACCGCAGCATCACCTATATGAGATGGCGGGTTTTGCCGCAGAAAAGCACCGATATCCGGCGTTTCCGGTCTGAGTTTTATGCTCACCTGATCATTTAAATGGAAACCATGTTCACGATAAATGGATTCCAGTCTGTCCCATACCGTCAGCCCGGCAGCATTAAGCTCTGCCACCATTTGTACAAAAGCCAGCTGAGCCGTCAGGCCATCTTTGTCCCATACAGTAGAGCCCACGGTATAACCCAGTGCCTCTTCGTAGGCGAACAGAAACGCTGCATCATCTGACTGCAACGCCTGCCCAACATTCATCAGCCATTTAAACCCGGTCAAAGTGGTATAGGGTGTACCACCCAGTGTTGAAGCCACTTTGGCGAGTAAGCTCGAAGACACAATAGTATTGCCCACCAGCTTTTGATTGGCTGGCGCATGGGACAGCAAATAATGCCCCAGCAGCACACCGACCTGATCTCCGGTCAACATCTGATAGTGTCCGGGGCCGGCCTGCACCGCCACGGCAAACCTGTCTGCATCAGGATCATTGGCACAGGCAAGCAGAGCGTCATGCTTAACCGCTTCGGCAATCACCAGGTCCATAGCGCCTTTCTCTTCAGGGTTGGGAAAGGCAACCGTCGGGAAATTCCCATCAGGCAAGCGCTGAGCGGCCACTGAGTAGACGTTGTCAAAACCGGCATCGCGCAACAGAGTCTCAGCCATTTCAGCCCCGACGCCATGCATAGCGGTGTAACTCAAACTGACGTTGGCTTTGCCGTGGGGCTCAAGCTCAGGAGATGCCTCAACAGCTCTTCTATAGGTCTGATAGTAATCGTCCTGCAGCCACACTAAAGTTCCGGCCTTGGTGGCTTCACTCAGGTCCGCCAATTTCAACTCAGTGTTGGCTGCAGCTTCGATACAGGCAGCAATACCGGCATCGTGGGGAGGAATGATCTGGGCTCCGTTTTCCCAATACACCTTGTAGCCATTGTATTCAGGGGGGTTGTGACTGGCGGTCACCACAATACCGGCAGCTGCATTAAAGTGCTTTACACCAAACGCCACCAAAGGGGTCGCGGCCACCTTAAAGGTTAACCTGACCTTTATCCCCAACGCCGTCAGGACAGCGGCTGCATCGTGGGCAAACTGACGAGAATCATTACGACCGTCATAGCCAATGATCACTCCTCTTACTTTGGCATCTTTAACCTGCCGCAACAGGTATTGCCCCAGGCCCGCGGAGGTCTGTTGTACCACCAGACGATTCATTCGGCTTGGTCCTGCTCCCACTACCCCGCGCAATCCAGCGGTTCCAAACTCCAGGCGACCACTGAATCGCTCCGCTAATTCGGACTCGTTTCCGGCATCCAGCAGGGACTGAATTTCAGCTTTGGTGTGAGCGTCTGGATCCAGCTCAAGCCAGCGGCTGACCTGAAAATGCAAATGAGTGTTCATACTTGACTGCCTGTCTTAAGATATCTTTACTCACCCTAAAAAAAACCCCGGGGCCAAACAAGTTAAATTTGTTTCAAATCCTCCGATTAACTTAATAGGCATGTTGGCTGTTCAGGGCTTATACCAATCCGCCTGACAGATTGATCTCATCTCAGCCTTGCCATCCGCCCGAGCACAAATTTGTCTTGGTGGTCGTCAGGCGCCGACGTATGATGCGAGCCTGCCCTCCCATCATAGTAACCATGACTGACAACAGCCTTTCTATCTGCCCTCTTACCAGGGACAAGCTGGCGGTATACCGCCCGGCTCTGGACGCCCTGACACTGGCTTCAGATCAGCTGCAACATATTGAATCCATCCCCGAATGTCTGGCTGAGGCAGAGCAAGATAGGCGTTTCGTTCCAGCCGCGCTGCTACTGAACCAACAGGTTGTCGGTTTTGCCATGTATGGACTGTTTGATGAAGCCCATGGCCCAAGGGTTTGGTTCGATCGCTTTATGCTGGATACCAGCTCCCAGGGAAAGGGATTGGGAAAGGCCTTTGGCCAGTTAATGCAGGCATTTCTTTGTGAGCACTATCAAACAGAGACTGTTTATCTGAGTGTTTACCGCGATAATCATGCCGCTATTCACCTCTATCAGAAGCTTGGGTTTGCCTTTAACGGCGAACAGGACAGCAAGGGAGAGCTGGTCATGGTTTACCAATCTGAGCAGCCGTCATTGACCCAGCCATTATCACAAGAATAAAAAGGGACCAAATTCGAATTTGGTCCCTTACTTCATTTCTCAAATAACAGCCGGTATTTTACTCGGGAGTAAACTGCTCCGCGTATTCAATGCGCTCCGAGATCCCCGGGTGAGTAGACAGGTATTGACTACTCTCCTCACCATCACCCAGTTCCAGCTGATGTGCCTTCGCCAGAGCCCTCATAGCATCGGCGAAGGCTACGGGCGATATCCCCAACAACACCAGCTTATTCAGCGCATAGTCATCGGCTTCCCGCTCCATATCTCTTGAAAAGGCACTTTCAATCAACACTGAGCCTGTGCCAAGCAATACTTCAGATGACGTTTCCAAATCGCCAAACAGCATGGCGACAACAATGGCTGCTCCGGCGCTTTGCGCAACCATTTTAACGCTGTGTTGATGCTTCACATGGCCAATCTCATGCAGCAGCACAGCCAGAGAGGCATGCCGGTTATCTTTAAGCAACTCGGCCAGTTCGTCAGTCATCACTATCTGACCATTGGGTAAGGCAAAAGCATTGGCTCCAAGCACATCTGAGCGATAGAAGCCCAGTTGATACCTTTCCCGGTCCAGTTTTAGGGTATCGAGAGCATTATTCCAATCAGACTCGATATCCGATTTCACCGACGCCTCAAGCTCACTGGGATCGAGCATGGTCTTCTCTATGATGAGAAAGGCCTGACTGCCCATCTGCTCGATCACTTCATCAGGGACAAAGTGAACACTGGCCTGAGCCGCGGCTGGCAGAAGATGAAAAAACATCACATACAAGGCAACAGGTACCGCAATCACGGCGCCGATAATCACAGCCTTACTGCGCTCCAGTTTCTCCGCCAGTCGACTTTGACCAAACTGCCATCTGTGGTGCTTATCCCGGGGCACAAATCGGGCACCACTGATAAACACTACCTCGCTGGCAACACCGGGAATAGGCGAAGCAACCTTGACCTCATCCAAACCCACCTGTTCCAGGCAGGTGTCACCATTAATGACCTTTATCCCCTGCCCGGAATACTCAAGCACAGCCTCAATACATTCCGAATGGCCGGCACGGTAATACTGTCCTGTGATCACGTCAGTGCAATATCCATATCAAACAGCTGGGAAGCTTCCTCACCGAAGGCGGAGTTTCCATCCTGTTTATCATCCACAACCTGCTCTGCCCCCGGCAGCACAGTGACCTTGGTGGCATCAGCCAGATATTTTGACTTTCTGACCTTGGTCCATGGATAAGCCAATCCCAGGCTGAAAACTATCGCCAATGCATTGGTGACGTGCAGCATGCCATAACCAAATGGAGAGAGTTCAGACTCAAATTCTGCAACATCATCGAACTTGCTGTTGGCAAAAATGTGGTTACGGATATAGCTCTCATAAATACCTGTGACCAATCCAATCATCACGATATAAACCGCAAAGACAGCAACCATGGCAAAAGGGCTGGGATCTGCTGCCGCCGTTGCTTCCGGATCCATTGCCGCTATCCCCATGCTGGCGGTAAGTACTGTCATCGCAACAACGCCAAACATACCGCTCACCACAAATACGATTAACGCCGCAAGGTAATACTGTGAGCTGCTAAGCTTGGTTTGCAGTGGCAAATCCCCATATCGAATATTGCTGTAGAGATACTCATCGATCTTTTTCAATACCCATGGAAAAGCCAGGTACAGAGTAAATACGCCCATAATAGGCAGCAGAATAAAATGCGCCAGCGCACCACCATAGCTGCCCTCAAAGGAGAACCTTACGTTACGGTACTGAGTCATACGGAGATGGAATCTCATTCCCTGATTAATCAACCAAGGGGAGAGAAACAACATCACAACTATGGCTATTGCCCCGGCAACGGGAAAGTAACTGGTCAACACGTAGTAAGCAATAAACAGAATAAGTGCCAGAATCCGCCCTTTCAGAATTTGCATTGGCGTTGCCAGATAATTGAATCTATGACCGTCAATTTCAGTATTCGAATAGAAATATTGATGGGTTCTCACTTTGGCCCAGGCGGAATAGATACCCAAAGTCACTATGGACAACAGGATATTGACTATCCAGATCCCAAAGAACTCTCCCGCCTGACCAGAAAAGTTGACCGGTACGGTTCTGCCTGGACTCTGGTCACTTTCACCAGGTATTTCTTGTTTAATATTTAATTGTTTTACGTCTTCCATTACAGCCTCTTATTAACTTCGCCCAATTGGCACAACTTGTAACATTTAGCCAACATCCTTTCAATCAGTCTAAACGGTGCAGCCTCTCTCTTTAGGGCTAGTTCTCCCGCCACCAGTTGTTAACTTTGATGGCGAAATTTGGATTACTTTTATCGAGCTCGGAACGCTTTGATTAATGGGATGAAAAATTAGACTTTACTGATGATGATTAACTTGTCACCTGTGAAGAGCATGCAGTAGACTCCGCTCCCGGCCTGGGGAGCCTAACTCCCCATAAGCCACCTAGTTCAAGCTGTCACCTGGATGTGAGTGACCCCAAGGAGCCGGACCGGCATCACTTTATGCTTGTTATCAAGGTGACTTCCATGATCTGTTTATGGCCGGTTCTTATCGGACAAACCCCTTATGGGCTTTGCTTCCTCAAAACCGCCGCAGCTGGCGACCTGATACCTGCGGTTTTGGTTTGAATTTTTGAGGAGTAAAGATGCAATTGCTTATGGGATTGCTTGGGGTTGTTTCACTGATCGCCATTGCCTGGCTGCTTTCTGAAAAGCGCACAGCCATTAACTGGCGTACCATCTTTGGTGCATTTGCCATTCAAACCGGCTTTGCGGCACTGGTGCTCTATTTCCCTGCCGGTCAAAGTGCTTTGGCTGTTGTCAGTAATGGGGCTGCCGGTCTGATGAGCTTTGCCGATGAAGGCATTAACTTCCTGTTTGGTCCATTGGCGCAGAACGGCTTTGTATTCTTTATTCGCGTACTGCCGCTGATCATCTTCTTCAGTGCACTTATCTCCATTCTTTACTATCTGGGCATTATGCAGTGGGTTATCCGCGTACTTGGTGGCGGCCTGCAAAAAGTACTGGGTATCAGCCGCAGCGAATCTATCATAGCCACCGGCAACATCTTCCTGTCACAGGCAGAAACCCCACTTCTGGTTCGTCCTTTCCTTTCCCGCATGACCCGCTCTGAACTCTTTACCGTGATGACCTGTGGTATGGCATCGGTAGCAGGCTCAGTGTTGGGTGGTTATGCCGCCATGGGCGTAGACATGAAGTACCTGATTGCCGCAGCCTTTATGTCGGCTCCGGGCAGCTTGATGATGGCCAAAATCCTGATCCCCGAGCGTGACGTACCAGTTCCTCAGCACGAAGTAGAAATGGAAAGCAGCCAGCAAAGCAACGTGCTGGACGCCATGGCCACGGGCGCCATGAATGGTATGAAGGTGGCCGTGGCCGTGGGTACCATTCTGCTTGCCATGATCAGTATTATCGCCATGGTGAACTACGGCCTACAAAGCCTGGGGACTGTGTTTGGCATCGACAACCTGAGCATGCAAAGTATTTTGGGCTATGTATTTGCCCCGGTTGCCTTCCTGATTGGTATCCCGGCCAACGAAATGGCGCAGGCAGGTTCGCTGATCGGCCAGAAGCTTATCCTGAACGAATTCGTGGCCTATATGGATTTTACCAGCTTTAAAGACACCATCAGTGCTCACAGTCAGGTGATCATCACCTTCGCACTGTGTGGTTTCGCCAACCTGGCTTCTATTGCAGTACAAATTGGCTCTATCGGTGCCCTGGTTCCAGAGCGTCGCAGTGAAATTGCCAGCCTGGGCTTGCGTGCCGTACTGGCAGCAACTCTGGCCAACCTGATGAGTGCTGCGCTGGCAGGTATCTTTATCAGCTTGTAAGCATTTACCCGCATGAATACGAAAAGGGAGCCTGGGCTCCCTTTTTATTGGTCTGAACAACAGAGGCTTAATCTTTAGCTACCCGCTTAAACCACAACAAATACAAGCTTGCCGCAATCCACCAGGCAACCATCAGACTCCACAGGCCGTGGCTCATAAAGTGGGCCCCTCTGAGTTGCTGGGCCAAATCAAAACTGCCCCCCAAAAGTAACACCGACACCAGTGCGACCCAACGCAAACGGGGGCAATAAACCCTGGCGACAAAAAACAGCGCAATCCAGCCGTATCCGCCAGCCGCATGGCCGCCGGGGAAACAGCGTCCGGGTGTCACATCATCGGGCAAAAAACTAAAGGTAGGTACGTAAATCTGGCTGCCTCCGAATGGCAACAAATCCCAGGGGCAGTTGACATGGGTAAGGCTCTTGAGCACGCCCACCAGGAGTACAGTCAGCAGGAAGCACAACAGCAGATAACATAGAGGAACTCTGGCCGCTGTGAGCCTGGGGACCTTCCAACTCAGACCGATCAACACCATCACAATAACTGCGATGGCCACCACCAGATCATGACCACCGCCATGCAGCAAGGTATCGGGAATAAAGCTATGTCGCCATGGCCAACCAGACTCAGGAGTACCAGACTCTAACTTAAACCACCACAAGGAGAGTTTCAGGTCCCACTCCCGCCACTCGGAGAGCAAATTGAACAACGCAAACAGTAAGGTAGGAAGGATAAGCAGTGACCAAATCTCACTGCGATCTTTGTTGGTGGCAGACAAACTTGTCTCCGGCGGGTAGTCAGGCGCACAAGTATACGCCCACTACCCGCCAAGGGAAGTCAAAGCCCAACAGTTTTAGCCATCAGCTCCACATCCACATACTCACCATTTCGAAAGGCATAGCCTTTGGCTCTGCCCTCAAGCTCAAACCCAAGGCTTTGATAAAGGGCTATAGCAGCTTGGTTGTCCGTGTATACCTCAATCTCGATACGCTTTATCGCCAGCCAATTAAAAGCCAGGTCCATCGCCGCTTGCATCAGCGCTTTGCCCACTCCCAGGCCCCGGGCAGATTCACACACCCCCAGCCCCAAATTGGCAACATGCTTACGCCTGGGATTGTCATGCACCATCATCCCCAGCTGTCCCAGAATGCGCTCATCCCGCTCTGCGACCAGACTGTAAAATCCAGGTGTCACCTGTCCAAGTTTCTTCTCCCAGAGCTGCTGGGACGGAAAAGGCAGCTGCAGCGTCCCTGAATAACAGGATGCCTGAGCGTAGATCGCTCTTATCTGAGCAATATCATTAAATTCACTTCTACGTATATGCCAATTCCTGTTTTCCATACTTGCTCCATTTTCTCAGGACATAAAAAAAGCGCCCCTTCCGGGGCGCTTGACGTGGTTTGATTAAAACAAAAAGTCAGCGCGATGCCCCGGAAGCGGAATCTCCGGTTAGCATTAGCGTCTCAATATTGTTGTCATTATTCATTACTGTTACCGAGTCCGGCTTATCCGTGATACGGGCAACTTCAGCGGACAGAGAGTAGTAACCGGGGTCCACATCCCCGGCTTCGTTGCGAATAGTACTGAGGGAGCTGAGCAGCATAACGCTGACCCCCACAAATCCCGCAACCCACCTTAATCTCATTACCTGCTCCTTTATATTCTGCGTCAAAAAGGCGCACCTTTTATTGTCCGTTCAGGCAAATTAAATGTGAGTGAATCCCTGCTCACGATGTAAGACATTACCACATGTAAAAACAATGTAACAACACGTAACCAGGAAGTTTGCTGAATTTATTTTTTCAGGCTGGATTTGAGTCTTTGCATCCCCTCATCCACAGACACCAAAGGTCGATAACCCAGATCTGATTTGGCGGCATCCAAACGGTAAAAATGACTGCAACTCAATTGCCTGGCAACAAATCGTGTCATTGGCGGCTCAGCGGATATCCCAAGCAGGGTATAGAAAACCTCCATCGCAGCCCCAACCCAGTAGGCCACACCCGAGTTAACTCTTTTGCTGACACCTGGGAGACCATCACAGGCCAGAATGCGGTTCAGAACTTCAGCCATAGGCATAGGTTCATCATTGGAGAGAAAATAGGCCTTGCCTGCGGCTTTTTCAGGTTGTTGCAGCAGGGTTTTGGCTGCCAACAGATGCGCCCAGGCAGCATTGTCCACGTAAATGGTATCTACCAGCTTGTCTTTATCACCCAGCAGCCGCAGTCGGCCCTGCTTGCCACGCTCCAGCACCCTGGGCACCAGATGCGGATCACCCGGCCCCCAAATCAGATGAGGCCTCAGGGCCACCACATTCAGCCTTTGCCCGCCTTTAACTTCGGCTCCCTGAGCAGACAGCACCATCTTCTCTGCCAGAGATTTAGTTCGGCCGTACGCATTGAGATACCGCTCAGCATGAGGCGTTGACTCATCAATGCCCTCTTCATCATGACCGGCAAAGGTCACGCTGGGGGTGCTGGTGTACACCAGATTGGTAACTCCGGCCTGCTGGCAGGCGGCAATGATATTAGCCGTACCATCCACATTGGTCTCAAAATATTCCCGCTCGGGCCCCCAGACTCCGGCTTTAGCAGCAACGTGAAACACCAGCTGACAGCCTTCACAGGCCGTTTTAACCGCATCTATATCAGTCAGGCTTGCACTGATTTGCTCAATCCCCAGCTCGTCCAGACTGGCATGCTGGCTGCGGCTGAGACTAACCACTTCGATACCGGCAGCATGCAATCGGCGACAAAGTGCCAACCCAAGAAAACCACCACCACCTGTGACCAGAACTTTGTCGACAGCTGTTGCTATCTGCTGAAGTACCTGTGTCTCTTCAGACACCAGATTTACGCCGTCCAGGCTTTTTGCCAACGCTTCTGCGCCCATTGCGCCAGTTTCTCCCTGAATATTTTTGCATTATGGCGAACATCCATCGGGAAGCCGTCATGTTGAATAAAGCGGTTTATCCCAAGGGTATGAGAATACTCTTGTGAAAGCGTAGCAAGCTGGCTGAAAACAGTATCGGCATCAATACCTGCGGCCAACTCAACACACAATACCGGGGTAATACTCCCCTCAATTTCCACCCCAACCAGTGCTGTGCGACTCACACCGGGATGGGTGTTGAAGATCCTTTCACAGGGCAAGGTAAACCAGGTCTTCTCAGCGCCGCAGACCCTGTGACCCATGCGGCCACACATCCATAAACGCCCCTTACTATCAAGATAGCCAACATCGCCCATCCGGTGCCAAAACTCGGTCCCGTCAGCGACTTTGGCTTTGCTTGTGGCGGTAGGGTTGTCATAGTACGCAGCACTTGCCACTGCCCCCTTTACCCATATCTCACCAATCTGCCCCTCACTGAGCCACTCAGCGTCTTTAACGTTACCGATAGTCCCGTTATCTATTCGGGCAATACGAATCTCGGCAGCAACCGGATAGCCTACGCAAATTCCACCTCCGGTATCGGTTTGTGGCGCTGTGGAAGCAAGCTGACTGGAGGGAAACATGCTCACAGGCAGGGCTTCGGTGGCACCATAGGAGTTCAGCACCTCAACACCATCAGCAAGCAGTTTACGCAGTCTGGTTATCTGACCAATATCTGCCGGAGCACCGGCTGAGATCACTCTTTGTACGCTGGCAAGCCGGGTTCGAATGCTGGCTTCCTCCTGCTCATTTCCCGGATAGTTTGCCAGCTTGGCGAGCAGCGCAGGATTGAGAAAAAGGTTAGTGCACCGATAACGCTCAACGGCGCGCAGTAACACTTCAGGATCGGCAGTAATTGGCCTGGAAGCATCCATATCCGGAATAATGGACGCCATGCCCAATGCCGGACCAAACAGGGCGAACAGAGGAAAAGTAGCCAGATCCCTTTCGCCGGGCTTGATACCATAGTCCTGCTTTAACGACTGGATCTGGGCGTTGAACATAGTATGGGTGTACTCAACGCCCTTGGGTTCACCTGTGGAGCCACTGGTATACAGGATGGCGCAAAGCTGATCTTCAGCGGGCAGCTGTGGCTGATACACGGCATCAACCGAAACATCTGCCAACAAGCGTTTAAGGGACTTGCCGCCCCAAATCCCGCTTCCTCCAACCGTTACTACTTTTTGAACTGTTTCTTTGCCCCAGCCCAGCAAACGCCTCGCCAGCTGAGCTTTGGGAATACCGATAAAAGCATCAGGCCGGGCTTTAGCAAGGCAGGTTTTCAGGTTAGCGGTCCCCATTCCGGGATCGACCATGACTGGGATAATACCGGCTTTAAACAGGGCAAAGGTCAGTGCAAAAAACTCCAGTCCCGGCGTCACCATCAGCACAGCTTTCATTCCACCGACAATGCCTTGCTCCCGCAGCGCCAGTGCGATTCTGTCACTGAGGCGCTCCAACTGCGCCAAAGTCAGCTCCTCAAACTCTCCATTGGCCAGCTGACGCGCAACGGCCAAATCATCAGGTCGGGTCAGCGCCGCTGTTTTCAGGTGTTCGCAAAGATTGTTGGGAGTGGCCAGCGGGAGTTCGTGTCCCCCCGGCGTCATGCTGCGGCACCGTCTTTTTGGGAGCCACCGGCCATAAACCCACGAATGGCGGCAATCACCTCGTCGCTGGCATCTTCAAGAATGTAGTGACCACAATCGGGGAACTCCCTGTAGTCCGCCTCGGGAAAGCGCTGTTTCCATCCGGCCAGGAAGTGACGGTCAAACACAAAGTCCTGATGCCCCCAGCAAATAAGCTTTGGTATTTCGGCAAAATCAGTCAATGACGCCTCAATGTCTGACACCAGTTGATAGCCCCTGTCGCCATGCTTAAGTGGAATATCCTGTACAAATCTCAGGGTTGCTATCCGATTGGCCCAGTTGTTGTAGGGGGCCACATAGCTTTTACGCACAGGAGAAGACATAGGATGTCGCTTTACACCGACTCTGGATGCGGCGGAAGAAAAGGCATTAAAGCCCCTCACCAACAAGGTTCCCAGCCAGGTATCGCGGCAAATTTTCAAAGCCAGGGGCAGTGGCTTACTGGCGGGCAAATGAAATGCTGCAGTATTAAGCAGTACCAGACGTTTAATTCTCTGCGGATAACGGGCTGCGTAGCCCATGCCTATCATGCCACCCCAATCGTGCAGCACCAGAGTGATATTATCCGTGACCCCCAGATGGCTGAGCAGCGCGTCCAGATCATCAATACGCTGCTCAAGGTGGTAGTCATAACTTGAGTCATCAGGCTTATCTGACAGACCACAACCAATGTGGTCCGGCACGATACAACGAAACAGGGGGGACAGTTCTGTCACCAGATTGCGATAGTAATAACTCCAGCTGGGGTTACCGTGCACCATCACCACGGCTTCGCCCTCACCTTCATCCAGGTAGTGGAGATTATGTCCGTTGCAGGAGAAAAATCGTCGCTGAAAAGGATATTCAGCCAGTTGCAGTTTACTGTGTTCCATCACCACTCCAGCGCCAACATCATGCAATTCAGGCCACTGCCAATCCCCAGAAAACCGACCTTGTCACCGGGCTTGAGAAAGCCCTGCTCGGAAGCCATGGCGGCGCTGGCAGGCAAAGCGACGCTTCCCATGTTGCCCAGCCTGGCAAACGTCGGAAACTCCTTATCCACCGGGATATCCAGCGCCGAAAGAACCTGTTTACGGTTGGCCTCACCCACCTGGTGACAAATCACCTTATCGACCTGCTCATGGGACCAGGCATTCTGAGTCAAAAACTGCTGCCAGGTATCCTGCGCCAGTGCCACCCCATGCTTGAGCAGGGACACTGCATCGGTGCGCATCTCGTCCCGGTAGAGATCTTCTCCGGCAGGTGCCATTCCCCAATGACACAGACCATTGTGCTCCGGGGCACTCAGCTGAGTTGCGCCCCTGAGCTTGTGAGCCCCTGCTGATGCAAGGGACGCGTCGGTCAGCACCACAGCCACCCCGCCAGAACCGCCGGTCAAGGTGGCCAGCGTAGAGGCAAAGCCCTGCATGGTCGGTACTTTAAGCAATTTATTGATACTGGACTCAACAATGTCACGGGCTGACTCGCAGGCGACAACGACACCGGCGCGTATCTGTCCCAGCTCAATGCGGTTGGCAACATCCAACATACCGGACAACACGCCCAGGCAGGCATTGCTGATGTCATACACTACGGTTTGGCGGGAAGTACCCAGCTCGGCAGCCACACGACAGGCAGTCGCTGGCTCATGCTGTTCACGGCAAACGCCGGTATAGATAAGGGCACCGATATCAGAGATGGCGACGCCTGATGCGGACAAAGCTTTACGGGCAGCACTGACAGCACCGTCAGAGACTTTAAATCCTTTAGGCCACCAACGGCGCTGCTCAATACCTGTCAGCGCGGCCAACTGGCCGGGTGGAATACGAAACTTCTCGTACAACGGCTGCAACCGCTGTTCAAGTTGAGTACTGCTGATAATGTCAGGGGCCAACTCATATCCCAACCCACTGACAAAAACTCGGGAATAATTCATGGACCCAGGTTCTCCGGCGGCAATCCAATTGCGCACTTATTGTTAACTGGGTCACATTTGAGCAAGAATCGCCCGTGAATTCAATACAAAACCACTTATCAGACCTGAGTTTTGCGGGCCTGGATCAGAGCATTGCGGGGGGTGACGGATTGGTCACAAAAAGCTCTGATATCGACCTCATATCCCTGTTCTTCCAGAAAACAGACACGATCCAGCAGCAGCCAGTGCTCCAATGGCCCACGCAGCAAATGCGCCACCAGATCCAGCCTGCGCACCAATCCAAGCCGTGCAGAGCCTATAGCTTCATAACCGGCTATCTCCAGTTCTGAGGGCAATTCCAGTTGCTTGCGCTGCGCTCCCCAGCGTACAAATTCAGTGAAACTGCCGCTTAGCTGAGACTGTTTGATTGTGGGCAAAGGCAGGTAGGTCTCTTCATTTCTGACCTCTCGCTGCAATCGGTCAAAGCCAAGACGCCAGGCCATCTCTTTATTGCGTAGAAGATTGGCTGTATCTGATGCAATCACACTGTGTTGCAATGGCAATTGCAACTCCTGCTTTGACAGTTCAAACCCCGTGGCTTTGGCCGCTGTCGACAGGGGCTGATACTGGTTATCACGGATCAGGTGGTAACAGCAGGGGGAGATAGAGATAGAGTTCATACCGGCTTTGGTGCCCTGTTTCAGCAGGCTGACATGCAGGTCTCCACAGGCGTGCAGCGCCACGGCATGTTTGCTACCGGTAAACAACTCTGCTGGTGCGTTAAAAGCATCGCCACAGATAAATTTCTGAGGCAACTGCCAACGCTGGGCAAAGCTTTCCCCCGCATCACACAGCGCCTGTTGCCACTCCAGGCTAACCACTGGCACCCCAGTGGATTTTGCCAGCAAACGGCCCAGATGGCCTTTCCCTGCGCACCACTCCAGCACACTGGAATTGGGCTCAGATTGACTGAGTTCAGACTCAGGGCTGATTCCCCCGAGCTCAGCGCTGCTGGCCTCACATTCAGGGCTGCTGGCAAAAGGCAGCGCCAGCACAAAATCGGTGATCTGCTGCCACTTACGCCCTTTGATGTGGGCGCTGAAATGGGCCAACTCTTTATCGTCGATATTCAGGGATTGTACGGGCAGAGGACTGGGTAAACAGATCCCCAACAAACTCTCGAGCCCACATTCAATAAAGACTGTATCCGCTTTGGCCAAATCGGCTTTCAGGGCTGGCAACAAGGTGCGCAGCAGGCGTTCCGGCTCGGCATCTATATCATCCAACTCATCATCATTAATGGCATTAACCACGCAGGCCAGTTCAGGAAAGTGCTCAGCCCAGGGCAAATCACTGCAATCAAAGGTGCGCAAACGCCACAGTGGACTGAGCATCTTCAGTAAAGCCGTCAGTCTAAGCAGCAGTTCGCTGTGGGAATAGTGTTCATAGGCACGGGAAGACAGCACGTAATGGTTTCCTGAAGTGATGCAATCAAAAAGGCGCTGCGAATACCAGTCCGCAACGCCCCGATTTTAACTTTTGCCAGCTATGATTCAAAGCCTGAGCAATGAGCCAGTGGCCTTGGCTGTACTGAGGTTAAGCTCTATCCGCCTGTTTGTTGGCCTGTTTCATCCCAATACGTTTACCCAGCCATACCCCAAGCCCCAGAGGCGCGAAGAAGACGACCACCAGAAATAGCACGATATAGAGGATCAGGCTTTTCAGCACATTGGTGATCTCTTCAAACACCTGAGCCACAGTGCGCTGCACCAGGGCATCCGCCTCTTTGGCCACCGCCTGACGCTCACGGTCCACCATCTGCTCGAGCGCCATCCGCTCACGCTCCACCATCTTCTCCAGTGCCTGACGTTCCACTGACAACTGAGCCAGATTACGCTCGGCGCTGGCGTCCAGCTGCGTAAGCAGAGGGGTCAATTCATGGCGCAAATCCACCGCCAGTTCAGACATCATCTGAGGGCTTTGGGCCATCAATGCCTGGAACCTGGCCGAAGTTTCACTGATATCTTTTAAAGTCTGTTGCACCTCGGCAGAGTTAATATTGGAGTGCAGGGCAAACAGCTCTGCTTTCCACCCCAGAATCTTGGGAGTCTGACCCGCCAGCATCGCCATGCGGTCCGACATATCACTCATCACCTCTGGCACACTGCCGAAGGTTTTCACCGCTTCAAACTCACCTATGTTGCGATACTTCAGCCAGTCATTAAAGGCAGACACCCTTGGGAAGGTAATATCAAACAAAGGGTTGGCTGCAACATACTGTTTGATAAAGGCTTTATTGGTGGCAAAGTCAGATTGGCTCATCAGCCCCTGCATGCGGCGCTCATAGTCCGCCAGTAACTGTTGGCTGGTTTTGGCCGCCAGATCGGTACGCTCACCAAACAGGGCTTGACCTTTGCCATTTTCAAAGAAGTCCGCCATCTGCGCAGTAAAGGCCCAGGTATCGACCATAGCCGCGACCGGAGAAACCTGAAATATCGTCTGTCCCAGGGTTTGCTCAGCATAAATTTTCCACATCAGGGCATTGGACTTCACCATGATGTCGTCAGATTGCAACATCACATCGGCGCTCTGCTCTACCCCGGCGTAGAAGGTGGTGGCATATTCACGGGTGAACACCCGCATCCCCAACTGCTCCTGGGGCAATGGCTCAATACCACTTTCCAGTTTCACCTCAAGCAAAGAGCAGCCGGAAGTCATTAGCGACAAACATAAAATCAGACCAAAAGACCTTAAAGAACCCATGAGAACTCCACCACAGCAGACGATTGCAAACACCCGGGGATTCTAGCATTATGCCGACTTTTCCCCCGAACGATACGAAAAAAGGGTGAGCCATCTCACACTGGTTTCCCACTAATCACGACAAGGATGACTATGCGTTCCCCCTGTGTTGCCCACTGCGGCCTGAATGATGAAGACTACTGTATGGGCTGCTTCCGCCACATTGAAGAGATAGTGGGCTGGTCTTCATCTTCAAATGAACAAAAGCAGCAGATCATTGAAGCTTTGCCCGCACGTAAAGCCAGGTTTACCGGCCAAACCAATACGCACAAACTGGGCAGAGATAAATGGTTGGTAACTGAAGAAAAGCTAAAGTCCTGATTGCTGGATATTTGCGACGGCTGAACTAGAGTTATTGAAACTCTTAATAATAACTAACGCTGTCATAAATATGTTGAAAGCAAAGACTGTACAACTACTGGTGTTGGCTGCAGGGCTTGGGTTATCTGCGCTTTTGAGTTGGAAACTTCAGCATGATCAAGAGCTTTATATCGACGCCAGGTTTCAACACGAAAGCCAACTTCAGGCGGAAGCGCTGCATCGGGAGATACAGGTCTCCCTTGAGTCCCTATACTCTCTATCTGCTCTGCTGACTGATAAATCAGCCCCCAGCCGGGCAGAGTTTCATTTTACCGCAAGACAAGTGATCAATCGTCACCCCGGCGTCCAGGCTCTGGAGTGGATCCCAAGAGTCAAGCTGGCGAAAAAGTCAGATTTGGAGGAGCAGCAAAAGCAACGTTATCCTGGATTTACCTTTACCGAACTGGATAAGAACAACAACCTGCAACCCGTTGAGGAGCGGCCAGAGTACTTTCCCGTCTACTTTGTCGAACCCCTTATCGGTAATGAAAATGCATTCGGTTTTGATCTGGCTTCCAACCCGGTTCGCCTCAGTGCACTCAACAACGCAAGAGATAACGCCTCTCCTTCGGCCAGTGCTCCTTTGTCTTTAGTACAGGGAAACTCTCAAAGTTCAGGTATATTGGCCTTTTTGCCACACTACCAGGGCATGCCTGTTACCCTGGACGCCCGTAGAGAGAACCTTCAGGGGTTTGTACTTGGGGTCTTTTATATTGATGAAATATTCGATATCAGCTCTATGCCCAGTATCGCCTCCAACATTCAATTCAGACTGACCGATATCACCACTGAACCGGAAGAAGCCCCCTTTTTCATCAGCCAACCTCTTGCCCCATATACACTTGCTGACGACTACAGCAAAACCCAGCTATTGCCCCTGATATGGGGTCGCCAATGGGTTATCGAATCAATCCCCACACAAGGTTATATAGACTCCAAACAAGCGCCTTATGCAGGAATCATATTATTGGTAGGCATTACCTTTACCCTGCTCACTAACCTCTATATTTATCTGCTGAGCAAACGAACAAGGTTGATTGAGAGAGAGGTTAAAAGTCGCACGGCAGAGTTGAATGAAATGAACAGAAAACTCCAACAGATTGCCAGAATCGATGAGTTGACCTCTCTGTATAACCGAAGGGGTTTTGAGGAGTTTTATGCAAGAGAGTGGCAACGGGCAGTCAGGAACAAAACAACAATCTCTGTCATTATCTTCGATGTTGACCACTTTAAACGCTTTAATGACAAGTATGGCCACCTCGCAGGTGACCATTGTCTGGAAGCAGTTGCTTCAATACTGTCTCGTCACGCCAAACGCCCAGGGGATCTGGTTGCCAGACTTGGAGGTGAAGAATTTGTGGTGTTACTGACAGATACCGAGAACCCCCAAACAGTTGCCGAAGATTGCCGTCATGGTGTGGCCTGCATGAAACTCAGACATGAAGACTCACCTGTCGCTGACATAGTGACCATCAGTGCAGGCTTTACCAGTATCAGCCCGGAAGCTGGAATACCAAGAGATCTGGCACTGGAGCAGGCAGACAAAGCGCTATACATGGCAAAAGAGTCTGGCAGAAACCGGGTTATCCGCTATCACAATGAACATCAGCCGGTAACCCGGATCATCAGCAATCCGGGCATACAGGATTAGACTTGTTACTGCTCAGCAGGGCTGGATTCCTTCGCTGCTGCATGAGCCTGATGAGTGGCAGTGAGCCTGCGCATCAAAGGCAACACAGCCAGCGCCAGCAGAGTGCAGAACAGTGCCGCAATACCCAGCTTGGTAAACAGGCTGGTATAGATAGGCAGGGTTTCCAGCGGATTGGTCAGCCCCTCAGGCACACTGGCAAAGTTCGCCACCACGCCCCCCAGGTACTGAGAAATCCCTGACGCGACGAAATAAGCCCCCATCATAAAGCCCCCCATGCGTGCTGGCACATAACGGGCTATCATAGCCAATCCCAGACCACTCACCAAAAGCTCACCCAGCGAATACGCGCCATAGCCTGCAATCATCACCCAGGATGAGGTCTTGCCATTAACCGCAAAGTTACCGGCAAAGCCGTAAATAAAGAATCCGGCAGCCACAACGGCAAAGCCCAGCGCGAACTTGGCGGCGATGGAGATATCTTTGTTATTACGACCGGCGGTGGCATATACCCAGGCCAGAATAGGACTCAGAATCATAATCCAAATGGGGTTCAGCGCCTGGAACTGAGCCGGAGACCAGGTCCACAGGTGCGCGCCAAACACAGTAAAGTCCCAGTTCACATTACGCAGGGCAAACAGTGCCAGTGACGTGGACATCTGCTGATAGAAGATAAAGAAGAATACCGTTTGTACCGTCAGGATCAGCGCCGCAATCAAGCCTGCGCGCTCACTGGGTTCACTGCTGCGGATAAGGTGAGCAAAAATCCCCAATACCACTGCACCAGCGGTATATACAAACAGACGGGCTATGGTCTCTGACTCCAGGATAATGGTGGACATCAGCACAATCAGCACAGAAGCGCCCAGCACCATCATCAGCTTCTTTTTGTCTACCGGATGTTTGTCCGGCTCTGAACCATAAGCATCCAGGGTAAATCGCATTACCATGTAGTTGGCCATCCCCACCAGCAGACCGATAAAACACACGGCAAAAGCCGCATGCCAGCCGAACTGCTCCCCATAGTGATGACTCACATAGTCTTTTATCCAGGGGGTCAACAGCATGGAGAAGGTGGAGCCAATGTTCACCGCCATGTAGTAGATGGTGAAAGCACTGTCGATTTTGGCATCTTCGCCGTCGTAAATTTTACGGACCAGATTACCGGCATTGGGTTTGAACAGGCCGTTACCCACCACAATCACACCCAGCGCCATAAACAGGAACAGGGTATTCTCTGTTGGCACTGTCATCAGGGCATAACCTATGGCCAGAATACCAGCACCAAGCAGCATGGTGCGTTTGGTTCCCAGCACCTTGTCACCAACCCAACCACCTATGGCGGGGGATACATAGATCAGCGCCGCACAGGCACTCCAGACCAGGTTGGCACGGCTATCCTCAAAACCAAGGCGTTGCACCATAAAGTAAACGATCAGCGCCTGCATGCCGTAATAGCCAAAGCGCTCCCAAAGCTCGATGAGAGAGACTGTCATAAAAGACTTGGTCTGACTCACCCGGGAATTGGCAGTAGTCATTCATTCCGCCTTATATTGAATGGGTGAACAGCACGGCGGACAGGATTTTCGCGCCGGACAAAGACAATTGTTCAGCACAATAACAACTGAAACGACCTGTTAAAAGTGAATTAGTATTTAACTAAAACTCCCGTCTTTATTGGGTTTGAGCCCGTCCTGACACAAAAAAACGGGCATATCGCCCGCTTTATCATGAAACCTTGTACAGATTTCTGTTTACTTCTTCATCATCGCTTTGAGATCCGCAAAAGGATTGTAGGTGGCAGCCTGCTGTTTGGTCTCTGTGGTATCGCCATACTGCACCAGCTCTTCATAACGCGAGTGCTCATTGTCATGGCAATACAGACACAGCAATTCCCAGTTGGAACCGTCTGAAGGATTGTTGTCATGATTGTGGTCTCTGTGGTGCACAGTCAGTTCACTCAGATTCTTGTGGGTGAACTCACGGGTACAACGGCCACAAATCCATGGATACAGCTTCAGGGCCTGCTCACGATACCCCTTCTCACGCTGTGCCTTGTACTCTCTTTGCTGGGCCAACACACGATCCAGTTTACTTTGTCCTGCCTGAGTCATTTTGCTCTCATCTTACCGGACCGAAAGTCATCACTTTCAGTCGCAAATTATCATCTATTACCTGTACACACCTTCTAACACTGCGCTGCGTTAACGTCCAGCACAGCCTGTTGTTTCTCAGGGCTAGAAGCGGATCCAGTTCACACATTCATATCAGGATCTGACCTATCCCCCAACTCTAGAGGTGGAAATCATTGCATCATTCAGGGCAGAGTGATAGCTATCACATCCAGAAAAAAACGACCGGAATCGTAGATGGAAGCCGAACAACTGGAAGTACTGAATTTTATTTCCCAATATGCCCCCTTTGATGAGCTGCCGGAAGAGAAGCTCAAAGAGATCGCTCTCAATACTGAAGTCGCTTACTACAGGGCTGACAGCATGATCCTGAACAACGGCGATATCATCAAAGATCTCTATATGGTCCGCAGCGGCGTGGTGGAAGTTTATCTGCGTAAGGGTGACAAGGGTGAGCTTTACAATCGGCTGGATACAGGCGCTGTATTTGGCCAGAAAGGCCTGTTGATGAACAACAAGGTGCGTATGCCGGCCAAAGCGATAGAAGATACTCTGGTCTACTGTATTCCTGATCCTCTATTTAAAAGTCTGTGTGATGAATTTGACCATTTTGCCGACTTTATGGAGTGGCAGGATGGCACCCAGCTGCGCAATGCCATCTCCACACGCGCCGAAGGCAACGACCTCACCACGGTGAAAGCCCGTAAACTACTGACCCGCGATCCAGTATCCCTACCCCCGGATGCCAGTATTCAAACCGCCGCCAACCTGATGGCTGAAGAGAACGTGACTTCGGTTATCGTGGTCCGTAACCCTGAAGACATTGAAGATGAAGATACAGATATCTTGCTGGGGATCCTTACCGACCGTGACCTCTGCATTCGAGTACTAGCCAATGGTATAGATACCCAAACTCCTGTATCTGAGGTAATGAGCGCAGATGTTGTGTCTCTGGACTACAACGCCTACGTATTTGAAGCCATGATGATGATGCTCAGATACAACCTGCACCACCTGCCTATTCTCAAGGATAAGAAACCAGTGGGCGTAATCGGTATGACAGATATCGTCCGCTACGAGTCGCAAAACAGCCTGCTGCTGGTTAACTCCATTTATACCTGTCACACCAAAGAGGAGCTGGCGTCTCTTTCCCACCAGGTCAAAGACTGCTTTGTTCGCATGGTGGATGAAGATGCCAACGCCCATATGGTGGGTACCGCCATGTCGGTTATTGGCCGTAGCTTCAAGCAGCGACTGGCGGAGTTGGCCGAAGAGGCGCTGGGCGCTGCGCCTGTGCCCTACTGTCTGGTAGCCATGGGTTCCATGGCCCGGGATGAACAACTGATAGTCACAGATCAGGATAACGCCCTTATTCTGGATGACAGTTACGATGAGGCCCTGCACGGCGACTACTTTAGGCGCTTTGCTGATTTTGTCTGTGATGGCCTCAATGCCTGTGGCTACGCCTATTGCAGTGGTGACATCATGTGCTCCAACCCCAAATGGCGTATGACCCGGGCCCAGTGGGAAGCCTGTTTTGCCCAGTGGATAGATGCCCCCAATCCCGAAACTCTACTTAACTCCTCCATCTTCTTCGATATCGATGGTGTGTATGGCCGCCTCAAGTGGGCCGAACAACTGAGGGGGTTTGTGGTACGCCGTGCCCGCCGCAATAATCGCTTCCTGGCATGCATGGCCCACAACGCCATTAACCGCACACCGCCACTGGGGTTCTTTAAAGACTTTGTGATGGAAAAAGATGGCCGTCACAGAAACTCTATAAACCTCAAACGTCGAGGTACTGCACCACTGGCAGATCTGGTACGGGTACACGCGCTGGCCGTTGGCTCAACCGCCCGCAACTCCTTTGAACGCCTGGACGATATTATCGCCGCCGGTATCCTGCCCAAAGGGCGAGCTCAGGATTTACGTGACGCCATGGAGCTTATCTATACCGTACGGATCCGACATCAGGCGCTGGATATCGAGCAGGGTGAAGAGCCGGATAACAGTGTTGAACCTGAGAACATGTCTGACTTTGAGCGCCGCAACCTGAAAGCCGCTTTCCAGATCCTCAGCAATGCCCAAAGCTTTATTAAGTTCCGCTATCAAAGGAGTCATTCATGATCTCCCTGCTACGGGCTGAACCTCACAGTGACAGTCTATTGGACACCAGCAGTACGCCAGACTGGCCTGCCCTGTTTGCAGAGCTTAAGCAGACTGCAAAGGACACTAGACTGCAGCGCTTTTATCAGACACCACCAGCGACCGGCAATACACCTGTCAGTCAGGTAGAGTTTGTGGCGCTGGATTTCGAAACCACAGGATTAAATCCTGAGAAAGATGAAATTATCAGCATAGGTCTGGTACCCTTTAGCCAGCAAAGGATCCACTGCCGGGGCTCTGCCCACTGGATAGTGAACCCAAAACGTCCCCTGAATGAAGAGTCAGTGGTCATTCACGGGATCACCCATTCTGATGTTGAAGAGGCACCGGATCTCCTGGTTATTCTGGATCAGGTATTGGCAGCGCTCGCCGGCAAAATCGTTGTTGTTCATTACAAACAGATAGAACGCCAGTTTATGGATAAGGCGCTGCAAAGCCGGCTGGGTGAAGGCATCCTGTTTCCTGTAGTGGATACGCTGGATATCGAGGCTGCAGTGCAACGCAGGGCTTGTCAGGGATGGCTTAATCGGCTCAAGGGCAAGAAGCCCGGTTCAGTCAGACTGGGTCGGGCAAGGGAAAGATACGGTTTACCCGCTTATCAACCCCATCATGCCCTGACAGACGCACTGGCAACCGCAGAATTACTGCAGGCACAATTGGCCTGGCATTACTCGCCGGATACGCCTATCAGCGAAATCTGGCAATAATTTGAACAGTGTAAACAGCAGGTTGTGCAAAGCCTGCTCATATGTGCCAGAAAACCATAATTTTGTAATGGGTATGGCTTTACTTTGATGTTAACAGGGATATGATTGGTCGCCCCCAATCATGATAGAAACCTCCAACGTTTCCGTTCCGCACTGATAACAATCAAGCAGAATAGCCTGCGAAACTGCGACACAGTTCCCAATGATTTCAGGATTGGCTTTTTTTTTGATCACGTCTTTGAGGAGTTAAACGTGAGCGACAATAACAATGGCGGTATTCAACGCCCTGACGGCAAGGTCAAGGCAATTGATACTGATTACCAAATCGGGCAGGACAATATTGCCCTGAAAGTCGGTCCTCTTGGACTCGACATTCACAACCGGGTTTTTGCCATCTCTGGCTTGTCGGTTGTGCTTTTCGTGGTGCTTACCCTGGCATTTCGTGAAAGTGTGGAACCTTTCTTCTCCGGTCTCCGTGGTTGGCTGGTGTCCAATATGGACTGGTTCTTTATGTCTGCCGGCAACATCTTCGTGGTGGTTTGTCTGGCACTGATTGTTACCCCGCTGGGCCGTGTGCGTATTGGGGGGACTGAAGCGACCCCGGATTACAGCTACGCCGGTTGGCTGGCGATGCTGTTTGCTGCTGGCATGGGTATTGGCCTGGTGTTCTTCGGTGTATCCGAGCCTATGTCCCACTTCAGTGCAGCTCTGGGCGGCGTGACCATGGAAAATGGGGTACGTACCGACTGGGCACCGCTGGATGGCGCGGTAGGTGACAACGCCACTGCTCAGGCTCTGGGTATGGCTGCCACCATTTATCACTGGGCACTGCACCCCTGGTCTATCTACGCCCTGCTGGCACTGGGCTTGGCAATCTTCTCCTTTAACAAGGGCCTGCCACTGACCATGCGCTCTATCTTCTACCCGCTGTTTGGTGAGCGTGTATGGGGTTGGACAGGTCATATCATTGATATTCTGGCGGTTGTCGCGACCGTGTTTGGTCTGGCGACCTCTCTGGGTTACGGTGCCTCTCAGGCGGCCACTGGTCTGAACTTCCTGTTCGGTATCCCAGTGACAGAAACGACTCAGGTCGTGCTGATCGTTATCATCACCTCGCTGGCGCTGGTCTCTGTGATTGCCGGTCTGGACAGTGGTGTAAAGCGCCTGTCTGAAATTAACATGGGGCTGGCAGCCTTGCTGCTGCTGTTCGTGATTGTTGTGGGTCCAACCGCAGCGATTCTGAGCGGTTTCTTCCACAATATCGTGTCATACCTTGAATATCTGCCTTCTCTGTCTATGCCATTTGGCCGTGAAGACTTGAACTACTCTCAGGGTTGGACAGCATTCTACTGGGCCTGGTGGATCTCCTGGTCACCATTTGTGGGTATGTTTATCGCCCGGGTATCCCGTGGCCGCAGCGTGCGCGAATTCATTACCTGTGTAATCCTGATCCCGTCCACTGTGTGTGTATTGTGGATGACAGCATTCGGCGGAACAGCTATCAGCCAGTATGTGAATGATGGTTACAAAGCCGTATTTGACGCAGATCTGCCGCTTAAACTGTTCGCTATGCTGGATGTGATGCCGCTGGCTGAAATCACCTCTTTCGTGGGTATTATCCTGATCGTGGTGTTCTTCATCACCTCAGCCGACTCAGGCTCTCTGGTAATTGATACCATTGCTGCCGGCGGCAAGGTGGACGCGCCTATGCCTCAGCGTATCTTCTGGTGCAGCTTTGCAGGCCTGGTGGCCATTGCCCTGATGCTGGGTGGTGGTTTGGCTGCAGCTCAGGCGATGGCGGTAACAACAGGTCTGCCGTTTACCCTGGTTCTGCTGGTCGCAACCCTGTCCCTGTTGAAGGGACTGATAAGCGAGCCAAGGCCAGCGAAAAAGTAATCTATTACTCACCCTGGGCAGATGAATGTCAGCGCCCAATAGGTAGATAGAGAAAAATTTGAAAAGGGGCCGGTTGGCCCCTTTTTTATTTTAGCTGTTTTACTTCACTGCTGGCGTTTAGCTTGCTCTGATAAGCGTCCCCACGACTGAAATCACATCAGTACCCGAGCACTGGCTATTGTTCAGAAGCTTTTCATTAGCGCAGTTACCACTACCGTCATTGATACAAAACTCAAACCGGGTGCGGGTCTTGATCGGCTGTTGCAAGTTACCTGTTGGTACCTGCTGCCAACTCCATTTACGAATACTCTTGCGCGCCGCATTAGCAAAGGAGCTACGGGACGCATCAATCACCTCAATATTCTGAACCTGATAGTCTGGGGTGATGACATACTCAAGCGTCGCACAACCAACGCGTCTATTCTTGGCATCCGACTTAGGATAAATAGGCTCATAACGCTCCAACTGGCGCCACTTTGCTTTGCTCATCTCACCGTCTGTCATTGTCAGCCCTGCGTATTCCGGGTTATCCGATGAACCTGTACTTTGGCAGGCCGTCAGCGCCAGCAGGGCAAAAGCAGACATTACGTATTTCATAAAACCTCCTTGTCAGACAAATTACGTCGATATAAATCAAAACATTAGGCTACCCCATGGCAATTGAACAAACAATCACCGGTTCGGGTGATAACCCGGGTTATTGCCAGGCCAATTAAAAAGGAGCCAAACGGCTCCTTTTTAGGCTTTGAAACAAATCAGTCCCGAATATCCCGTTCCATATCCTCGTAAGAGGTATGACGCACGTCTTTACCCTTCACATAGTAAATCACGTACTCACAGATGTTCTTACAACGGTCACCAACACGCTCAACTGCCCGCGCTGCCCAGAGTACATCCAGCACCTCAGGAATCGAGCGTGGGTCTTCCATCATATAGGTCATCAACTGACGAATAATGCCCTCATACTCTTTGTCCAGGACTGCGTCCTGTTTATGCAGCTCAAACGCTGCCTCGGCGTCCATACGGGCCAGAGTGTCCAGGGTGTTGTGCAAGGTGCGAGTTGCATGGCGTCCCATATTCTCAATGCTGACCAGGAGTGGACGCTGATTATTAGCGCGCTTCTCAACAGCAGCTTTGGCAATACGAACACAGGAGTCGCCGATACGCTCAAGATCAGCAATGGTTTTAGTGATGGCGATAATCAGACGCAAATCACTGGCCGCTGGCTGCCGCTTGGCAATAATGCGGGTACACTCTTCATCAATGGCGACTTCCATACCATTAACCTTGTGGTCACCCTCAATCACTTTCTGAGCCAATTCAGCATCCAGGCTGCCCAAGGCATCCAACGCCTGCTCCAGCTGACGTTCAACCAGACCGCCCATAGCCAGGACCCGGTTACGAATATCTTCCAGCTCAGCACTGAACTGCCCAGAGATGTGTTTGTTAAGATTCATATTTTCCATTGACGCTTAAACCTTTTGCTTAATCTACTCCAGATTATTGAAAGCGGCCAGACATCAGCCCACCCGTCGGCAATCAGCCGTAACGACCTGTGATGTAGTCCTCAGTCCGTCTTTCCTTCGGCGTGGTAAATATGGTGTTGGTATCAGCATATTCCACCAGTTCACCCATATACATAAAGGCAGTCTGATCCGAAACCCGGGCCGCCTGCTGCATGTTGTGGGTCACAATCACCACTGTGTATTTGGCTTTGAGCTCCGAGATCAGCTCTTCAATCGTCAGAGTTGAAATGGGATCCAGTGCCGATGTTGGCTCATCAAGCAGCAGCACTTCAGGCTCAATGGCAATAGCGCGGGCAATCACCAGACGCTGCTGCTGACCACCGGAGAGACCGAAGGCATTGTCATGGAGACGGTCTTTCACCTCGTCCCAGATAGCCGCGCCGCGCAGTGAGCGCTCACAGGCTTCATCCAGTTTGCGACGGTCGTTAATGCCCTGCAGACGCAGGCCATAGACTACGTTTTCATAAATGGATTTCGGGAAAGGATTGGGACGCTGGAATACCATACCGACGTTACGACGCAGGGCGGCGACATCAACGCTCTTGTCATAGATATTTTGTCCCTGCAGCAGGATCTCACCGGAAATATGGCAGTGATCAACCAGGTCATTCATACGGTTAATGCAACGCAGCAACGTGGATTTACCGCAGCCGGAAGGCCCGATAAATGCGGTCACCTGATTCTTTGGGATCAGCATGGAAACGTCAAACAGCGCCTGCTTATCGCCATATTTCAGATCCAGATTGCGAATTTCCAATGCTGTCTCTGCCGGAGCCAGGTTACTCAGGTCCCTTGCGTCGGTGTTAATTGCTTGAGTATCTATTGAAATCATTTGCTCTACCATCACTTGAGAATACGGCTGTTATTAGTGTTCCAGAGAGCGGAATTTTTCCCGCAAGTGGTTACGCACGCTGATTGCTGTCAGGTTCAGTGCAACAATCACAGTCACCAGCAAGAATGAGGTGGCATAAACCAAGGGGCGTGCCGCTTCTACATTGGGGCTCTGGAAACCCACGTCGTAAATATGGAAACCCAGGTGCATGAACTTGCGTTCAAGGTGCACAAAGGGAAAGTTCATATCAATCGGCAGTGTCGGTGCCAGTTTCACTACGCCCACCAACATCAAAGGGGCTACCTCACCGGCAGCACGGGCCACCGCCAGAATCAAACCTGTCATAATCGCCGGGCTGGCCATAGGGATAACAATACGCCACAGGGTTTCTGCCTTGGTGGCGCCCAGTGCCAAACTGCCCTGACGCACCGCACTTGGAATGCGGGACAAGCCCTCTTCGGTAGACACTATCACCACAGGCAGGGTCAAAATTGCCAGGGTTAAGGCTGACCAGATAACACCGGGCGAACCAAAGGTTGGTGCCGGCAGCGCTTCAGGGTAAAACAGTTGGTCAAGGGAGCCGCCCAACATATAGACGAAGAAACCCAGACCAAATACCCCATAAACGATAGAAGGCACACCGGCCAAGTTAATCACCGCAATGCGGATCATCTTGGTCACCGGGCCTTTCTTCGCATATTCGTGCAGATAAATGGCTGCGATGACACCGAATGGGGTCACAATCACCGCCATCAGCATCACCATAAATACGGTACCGAAAATAGCCGGGAATACGCCGCCTTCAGTGTTGGCTTCCCTTGGGTCGTCTATGATGAAACCGCCAACGCTCTTAAACCAGTGACCCACTTTGGTCATCAGCCCCATATCGTTTGGATAGGTCACGTCCAGCACCTGAGACAGGTTCAGGGTAACTTCCTGGCCACGCATATCACGCACAACCACGCCGTCGCGCCCAGCAGCCTCGCGCAATGCAAACAGTTCGGTCTCAAGCACTTTGTATTTATCGTTCAGCGCCTGTCTGGCAAGCTCCAGCTCAGTTTTGCGGGTATCAGTCAGCTCATCATCCAACTCGTAACCACGCTCTTTCAGGCGCAGACGTTCCAGCTCATAATTGATGGAGCCGATATCCTGCTTCTGCAACGTCATGGCGTCGTCATTCAGGTCAACTGCACGCTGAACATGCTCCTCCAGCATCACCCTGAGGTTGTCAGCGGGCAATCGCTTACCATCTTCAATCACAGCGACCGGATAGCCATAAAAGTTACCATTTTTGGTACGTTCAAATACGGCCAGATCTTTGGGCAAACTTTCACTGACAATGTCGGTACCAAGCACCCAGCGGAAGTCCAGGCCAACAAACTCCCGGTTACCTGTCTTGACCAGGTAACGGGTAACGAACTCCCCGGGATAAGGGTTGAACTCGTAACCGGCGGATTCCAGACGCGCCGTAGGCACTTGCTCTCTATCATACAACTGGCCAATCAGAGTGGACTCGCTACCAGAGCTGTCACGCAGTTGCCACTCATAGACTTCAGCTGGCCAGAAGTAGCTCAGTCCACGCCAGGCGATCAGCAGCAACAAACCCAATACCGCAATCAAACTCAGACTGACAGCGCCCCCTGTCATCCAAATCCAGGGAGAGCCAGACTTAAACCACTTATTCATTGCCCATTTCCTTAACCTCGAAATCGAGTTGTTATTCGTTGTTACTTACAGTGAACTGTAACGTTCACGAAGACGCTGTCTCACCACCTCTGCCAGGGTGTTAAAGCAGAAGGTGAATACAAACAGCACGAATGCCGCCAGGAAGAGCACCCGATAATGGGTACTGCCAATGGCGGACTCAGGCATTTCTACCGCGATATTGGCGGCCAGGGTACGCATGCCCTCAAATACGCTCCACTCCATAATCGGCGTATTGCCTGTAGCCATAAGCACAATCATGGTCTCCCCTACCGCGCGGCCAAGGCCCATCATCACAGCGGAGAAGATACCCGGGCTGGCAGTGAGCAACACAACACGGGTCAGGGTTTGCCAGGGGGTAGCACCCAGTGCCAGCGAGCCATTGGAAAGATGACGAGGCACAGAAAACACTGCGTCTTCGGCAATGGAGAAGATGGTCGGGATAACGGCAAAGCCCATGGCGATACCCACAACCAGCGCGTTTCTCTGGTCAAAAGTGATTCCCAATTCATTGGTAATGTATTGACGGGTGTCACCGTCAAACAGCCAGAGTTCCAGCACAAGACTGAATTCAAATGCCGCCCAGCCCACCAGACACAAAATCGGCACCAGGAACAACTCTTTAAACTCTTCTGGCAGCTTGAGTTTGATGGCTGCCGGCAGCACCTGCCAAATCACAGCGGTCGCCAATATGGTCAGCGGCAGCAATATCAGCAAGAGCGCCATACCCGGCAGGTTTTCCTCCACCAGCGGGGCCAGCCACAAACCAGCCAGGAAGCCCAGAATCACAGTCGGCAGCGCTTCCATAATCTCAACCGTTGGCTTAACAAAGCCCCGCACCTTAGGAGACATAAAGTAGGCGGTATAGACTGCCCCGGCGATGGCCAGAGGCACAGCAAACAGCATGGCGTAGAAGGCTGCCTTCATGGTGCCGAACACCAGAGGCATCAGGCTTAACTTGGCTTCAAAGTCATCTGAACCTGAGGTGGACTGCCATACATATTGAGGCTCAGGGTAGCCTTCATACCAGACCTTCTGCCACAGTGCGCTCCAGGAAACTTCAGGGTGATCATTCTCAACCCTGAACAGATGCAGTTTTTCGCCCGCATCCACTACCAACGCGCTGGCACGGGGACTGAAACCCATTATTTTGGTGTCTTTCAGATCGAAAGTTTTATCGAACAGGTCGCGCTCACTGGTGGTGTAGTGCAGCGACAATTCACCTTCCGGGGTGATGGTAACAAAGCTCTTGCGGAAGAATTCAGGGGCGATGGCAGCAACCTGACCACCGGCGTTGAAGTCGCGTATTTCACGGTACAAACGCCCTTTGTCGCTGGCGACCTGGAAGTATTGGGCGACCCGACCATCATCAAAGCTGACCAGAATAGAACTGGCCCCTGCCAGCAGACTGATATTGGTAATACTGGTGTTTGGCTCAGTAACCTCAATCACCTGCATCAGGCTGATTTCGTCCAGATAACGAATATCGTAAACAAAAATTCGGTTACCACTGTGCAGCAGCAGTTGTCTCTGATCAGGCGTCATCAGTTGCTGAGTCACCTGCCTGGGAGTATCCGGAATCGTCTCATGCTCGCTGACCCACTCAACCTCTTCAGTCAGCATGTTCTCCTCACCACTCATACGGGTGATAGCCCAGTTACCATTGTTGTCACGGTAACTGAATGTCATCTTGTCGCTGGCATAGCCAAAGGAGAGGTCCCTAACCTCTGAGCCATCTTTGGTCACGGCCATTGGCTGCTGCCCTTCCGGATATCTGAGCCTTGGCGTAATCAAACGTACGTTGTCCGGGTAGGTCACACCAAAATCGACCTTAACCAGGAGTACTGAGCCATCACTCAGCCCCAAAGCATATTTCTGCTCAGCAGCCGTTGCCACTGCTGCACTGGTGACAGTCACACCAGCAGGAAGCGTTGGCTTGAACTCGCCCAGTGATTTGCCATCGACAGCCCGGAAAAACTCCACCAGACCGGAGTCGGCTACCCGGTAGAGAATTTCATTTTGCTCATCACTACCAACCATCAAGGCCTTTGATTGGGTTTGCTGATAGCTGACCTCAGTCACAGGCTCGACTTCGGCACTGTCAAAAATCGGCTTTACCACGTACAAGAGGTAGAAAAAGATCAACAGCAAGGCCACAAATACCATGATGCCACCTACGGTGACTCCTACGGCAGTAGCTTTGTCGGTGAATGCCCTGCGGCTGGTTCTGTGACCTGCCTTCAAGATGGAATGGGCAGCCCCTGGCAAACTTTGTTCCATTCATTACCTCTGTGTTTAGGTATCAGCAAACGTTCTGATTAATGATTTTCATCGCTTTTTTCTGGGCTTACAGCCATTGCTGTGTTACCACTATTCCTCAGCGGCCCCAGCCCGGATTCAATCCTTTTTAGTTGTGGCCGGAAGTATATGACGTCAATATGACAGCATTGTTACATAGCGCATGATTTCGCCACAGGAGTACCTCTATGCTGCGATACCTCATCACTTTGCAAGCACCTGACAGACAAGGATTGGTTGAACAACTGGCACACGCGGTCAGTCGTCACGGGGGCAACTGGCTGGATTCTGAGATGCGACATATAGACGGCACCTTTGCCGCCATGATGGTCGTTGAAGTACCTGCCCTGAAATGGGACGCCTTGCAGGAAAACCTTGAGTGTATCGATGGTCTGACAATGACCCACAGTAAGATTTCTGCAGGCCCAACCCCACAATACCGTAGCGACTTTCAGTTTGTCGCCTATGACCGGGCGGGATTAGTACTGGATATTTCGAATAAAATCAACAAACTTGGCATTAATATCGAGCAATTCAGCAGCCAGTATGATGCCGCAGGTCATACCGGGGTTCCGCTGTTTAAAGCAAATTTAGGCCTGGGAATGGCCAATGAAGAACAGGAAGAAGCCCTGCGCCAATCTTTGTATGAGCTGGGTGATGATGTAGTGCTGGATAAAATCTAAAACCAAATTACTCAGGAACAAAAAAGGAGGCCAATGCCTCCTTTTGTTATTTAATCAGGCATGATTATGCCATCTTGGGGTTGGCGCCATAATCATTTTCATCATGGCTGTCCTGGACCAGGAACACGATTATTACAATCCAGCCAACAACAGGAACAAGCCACAGCAACTGCCACCAGCCACTGCGACCAGTATCATGCAGACGACGGGCACCAATGGCCAAAGAAGGGATTAGTACTGCCAGAGAATAAAGATTAGCCAGCAACATCATGCCCAGCAGTCCATCAACAAAGCCAAGTACAGCAGAGACAATGACGTTAATCAGCACAAACATCCAATACTCTTTACGACGGGCCCGGCCACTGAACTCAGCAAACTTTTTCCACGCCCCGATGTAATATTCCATAGCGACTCCTTTGTATTTATTTGGATGGCAGGCATCAGCAGGAGTCAGCAACCCCCAAACCGAACGACGGCCAATGTAAAATCGCTGCAAACTTAACACAAAGATAACAATTGCCAATCACCCTAAAGCATTAAGCTGTAGAGGTCGTACCAACAAAAGTCTAACTACACAGTGATAGTCACCGGGTTTATGCGGCCAATCTGCCATTTCTAACCAGAGCCCTGCGGACATTTCGGCACATTTTGCCAAAACGGTTAAGGTCATCAAAGCCCGGAGCAATGCCTCTGTTGATACTGTGCTGCCAGTAGCTGAGTTCAGAGTCCACCATCTCCATCAATTTTTTGGGGCAACCTATACAAGAGTTATCCGGACCACATACAAAAGTATCCTCCTCATACAGAGGAAACTCCTGCTTTACCGCATCGATAATCTGCTGCATTGCGGTGATTCTATCGGGCTTTTGGGTCATAGTGCATAAGATGGGGTGGTGAAATATGCAGCTATTCTACGCCTCCTTTTTGCCAGCGCTATTCTCCCAAATAGGTAGCACACAAAAGGATTAATACCGATTAATCCTGCAGTGTTTCCACTAAGACAGTCGGTACTCTTAATCGATAAAAGCGTTCATAGCTGATGGACTAACTCTGGTACACTCCCAAGACATTGAAAAGGCCCGCATTCGATGGGCTCTGTAAATACCGAGAGTGAGCAATATGCAAGGAACCCTTTCCAAGATGCGCGCCAGTCTGGATGACCAGGCGCAAGTTCAGTATCGACTGCCGGTTGGCGATGAAGAGCTGGCACTCAATCCTTTGATCGGCAAGTCGCTGTCGATTATCCACTCCGGCAATATCTACTGCTGCAACTGTGGTAAAAAGACCAGGAAAAGCTACTCCCAGGGGCACTGCTATGTGTGCATGCAAAAGCTGGCGAGCTGCGACATGTGCATTATGAAGCCAGAGACCTGTCACTTCGATGCTGGTACCTGCCGCGAGCCTGAGTGGGCCGAGAGTCACTGCTTTGTGCCCCACTATGTTTACCTGTCCAACACCTCTGGCATTAAGGTGGGCATTACCCGCCACACCCAGATCCCGACCCGTTGGATAGATCAGGGTGCTACCCAGGGCCTGCCAATCCTCAAGGTGGCTAACCGTCGCTTGTCCGGTAAGGTGGAAATTGAGCTGGCCAAACTGATCAAAGATAAAACCAACTGGCAGGCGATGCTCAAGGGCAACGCCGATGATATGGATCTGCAGGAACAAGCCAAACAGCTGTTGCCGCAAATCCAATCACGTCTGGATGAGCTGGCCGCCGAAGAAGGCCCGGATGCCATTGAAGTACTGGATACCGGCAGCCAGGAGATCGGCTACCCGGTTGAGACCTTCCCAACCAAGGTGAAATCATTCAACCTGGACAAAGATCCTATCGCCGGTGGCGTATTGATGGGCATTAAAGGCCAGTACCTGATTTTTGATACCGGGGTAATCAATATTCGTAAGTACACCTCTTACGACGTGACGATTCAGCACGATTAAGCCGATTAAATAGAGACAAAAAAGCCCCGCACGGCATAGCCTGTGGGGCTTTTTAATACTGTTCAAATCTGTGTTATGCCAATTTCATTTAGTAGTTGGTCTGTTTCAGCGCGCAGCCATCTGCTCTTCAATATCTTCGTAGGCTTCGACCAGGAATCTTGGGGTGCAGATCGCCAGGAAGATCAGATCGCAATCACCTGTATTGGTGATCCTTTGGGGACAGGATGGCGGGATCACGACCACGTCACCCGGGTTAACTTCCACCGGCGCCATATCACCAATTTCCACCAATCCCTTGCCTTCCTGAATGTAATAACGCTCAGTAATATCGCGCACGATATGCCAGCGGGTCGTCACGCCCGGTTCAACCCGCGCACGGGCAATAGAGGCTTCAGGGTCATTGTCGGAATTTGAATGCTCAACGATATAACACAGCTCAGGAGTCCAGAACTCTGTGGTCAAACCCTGATGATGTACGGCTTCTTTCATTGTTTTCTCTGCAGTAGGGCAATAATCGAGGCAGCATTCCTCAGCCCTTCCTCAGGATCAAGCCACACTTATCAAAACAGTTTGAGCCAGGGCACAAAACACATATGGATGCGCAAAAGAAAAGCAAGCCAGCGCTGATTGAATACAATGAACTGTAAACATTATTGACAAACTCTGCGGTCGTTAGTGAACAACAAAAATACATAACTGCCACGATAGCCCTATCACTCGATTAGAATGACACGCTTGGAATCGATTCCCGTGTTTTGTTCTATGAATAATCAGGAAAGTAGGTTCTTTTCGCTTCACCTATATCGAATACTTTATCCTCAAATAGCCAATAAACAGTAAATACCATACTTTTGAATTAGTTATGACGTTCCCTCCTGGTTAGACCTGATATTTCCTTTTGAATCCATTGAGATTTCTCTGTCTTAATTCCAAATTGTTCTAAAAACAACCAATTGATATAAGGCAAATTTAGATTCAGTCTCAACTGATTTACAGCCATAGAAAAATATTCATACCTGCGTTTAAAACAATTTCCGGATAAGGCAAAACTCCAGGCCACTGTAATGTCAGGGCATTGCAGCCATAAAGGAATTGCTTTACTGCTGGATACAACCGTTACAACCAGTCATTGCAGTGTGGCTTGATAGACCTCTGGTTGCGATGGTGCTTCACGTGCCAATAAGGCTCAGCGTCCAAAAACAATCCAAAGAGGACAAATCAGTGAATTTTGCCAACAAGCTCAGCAATAAACTCAATCCCGCAAAATCCCTGTTTGCAGCCCTGCTGCTCACACTAACCTTAACTCCACAGGCTCAGGCAGCCGCCCCCCAGCACCCTATCGTGCTCGTCCACGGCATTTATGGATTTGATGCCCTTCTGGGCATAGATTACTTTTACCGGGTACCGCAAACCCTGCGCGCCATGGGTGCAAAGGTCTATGTAGCTCAGGTCTCCCAGGCCAACAGTACCGAAGTCAGGGGTGAACAGTTAAGACAGTACATTCAAGGCGTGCTGGCCCACTCTGGCGCCAGTAAGGTCAATATTATCGGCCACAGTCACGGTGGCCCAACCGCCAGATATGTCGCCAGTGTCAGCCCTGAGATGGTGGCGTCTGTGACCTCCATTGGCGGTGTCAACTGGGGCAGTCGTTTTGCCGATTTCCTGCGAGGCCATATTCGCCCGGACTCCTGGACCGAGTGGATGGTACGTATCGGTATGGAAGGTCTGGCGAGAGCCATAGCCACTCTTTCCGGTAACCCGGCAACACCTCAGGACGCCCTGGCGATGGCAGAGTCACTCACCACCAGAGGCTCAGTCGCTTTCAACCAGAGGTACCCTGAAGGCATGCCTGCCTCCTACTGCGGTCAGGGACGTAAATGGGTCAATGGCGTTGCCTACTTCTCCTGGTCCGGCTCCGGCGTATTTACCAATGGCTTTGATCTGTCCGATTACCCATTGAGCCTGACGGCACTGGTTTTCAATGAACCCAACGATGGTTTGGTTGCCAGCTGCAGTACCCATCTTGGGCAGGTTATCCGCAATAACTACCGCATGAATCATATGGATGAAGTGAATCAGGTATTTGGTCTTGTCAGCTGGTTTGAGACCAACCCTTTGACCCTGTTCCGGCAGCATGCCAATCGTCTGGCCCAGCACGGCCTGTAAACACAAGCGGTAAGGAGCGATAACTATGATGCAGCAGCCCAAATCCTCTGATATTTGGCAGTACAAACCCTGGTGGATTGCGGCTGCTGTTGTCCTGTTGCTGCTTATCTGGCTCGGACTTTCTACCAGGCAGCAAACCCCACCGCCGGCTTTAACGGATGCAGATTCGGGGGTTAGAGTAACTTCATCCGTAACTGCCCTGCCCAAACCTGCGATGGAAACCACCCAGCCAGACTCCCAACAACAACCCGGTAACCCGCTGGTGTTAAATGAACAATTGAAATGGCAGTTTGATGACCTGATCCATTCAGCAGATGGCGACGACACCAAACTCCCTAAACTGCTGGGTGAACTGGCCTTAAGCCTTAATCTCAGTGACGATGCAGAGTTGAATCTCATGGACTTGTTCAGCCGCTACCGCCAATACCTGATGGCAGTTGCTGAACTCAAACAGGGAGTGAACACTGAAAGCCTGCTCAGCGCTGATGATACCCGCAGCTTTTTGCGCCGGGCCCACGCTCTCCAGTTCGAATTTTTCTCTGACCCGGAAATAGCCGCCTTCTTTGGTGATGCCAACCGTTATGATCAGCAGGCTCTGGCACGCATGACGGCACAAGCGGGCCATGATGCATCAAGCCTTAAACAGCAGCTGGACAGTCTACCTGAGCAAGACAGAGAGATTCTGTTACCTTCGGTACAAGCACTGGCCCTGACAGAATCCTTGTCTGGTCAGCAAGCACCTGCCGATTTGACCTTTGAGCAGCAGCAAAAACTCCAGGACTTTCAACATCAAAACCTGAAGTGGCAGCAAAGGGTGGAAGCCGTGGTTAAGTTGCAGCAACAACTTGCTGACACTCAGGATGCCGATCTGATATTAGCTGACTATCTCGCGAGCGGATTTACCCTTGCCGAACGTCGCAGGCTGGATGTATTCCTGCGTCACCCCGAATTACTGAATTTGCAGGGTAATGAGTGACAAGCCAACAGGGATAGGTAGAATTAGCGTCCCTTAAAATGCTGAATGAGCCCAATCATACCCAATGGACCTGCTGCTCGCCCTGTGTACCTTTGTGTTCACCACGGCTGTTTCTCCCGGCCCCAATAATATTCTGCTGATGAGCTCAGGAGTTAACTTTGGGTTTCGTCGCAGCCTGCCGCTGATCTCAGGGATCTGTATTGGGTTTCCCTCCATGGTACTCGCTGTGGGACTGGGGCTCAGCGAAGTGTTTCAGCGCTTCCCGCTGATGCACACCAGCATTAAGACTCTGGGTATCTGCTACCTGCTGTATATGGCATATCGGCTGGTGATAAGTCGGAGCGAAATCGAAACCCGCAATCGTCCTGAGCCTTTGGGCTTCTTCCAGGCCGCGGCGTTTCAATGGGTAAACCCCAAAGCCTGGGTGATGGCCATTGGCGCCATGGGGGCTTTTACCAGCCTGAATGACCCTCTTACTCCCCAGGTTCTTAAAATCAGTTCGGTATTCTTTTTTATCGGTGTCCCTACCGCCCTGCTCTGGCTGGGTCTGGGATTATCGCTCAAGCGTTTTCTCAACGCCCCCCACAGACAACGCAGATTCAATCTGTTGATGGCCAGCCTGCTGGTACTTTCCATCGTTCCGATTATCCTGCCGGAGTAACTTATGAACGCCCCTCAATCCAAATCAGCGGCTGATGTCGCCCAACAGCAGATCGCCAACTGGGTGCGCAGTTTCATTGTGAAGTACAACATCTGCCCTTTCGCCCGTCCTGATCTGGACGCGAACAATATGCGCTACTGTGTTGCACATTCAAGCGATCTGGAGACGGTATTGATGTCACTGGTGGAAGAGTGCGTATTTATGGACAGCAATCCCCAGGTAAACACCAGCCTGTTTATTCTGCCGGAGGGGTTTGAGCAATTTGATGACTATCTGGATCTTCTGGATATCGCCAATGCATTGCTGCAGGCTCAGGGCTATGAAGGCACATACCAGTTGGCCAGCTTCCACCCGGATTACTGCTTTGAAGGGGAAGAGGAGTCAGATGCTGCCAACTATACCAACCGCGCGCCGCTGCCTGTATTGCACATTATTCGCGAATCGGCACTGGCAGCAGCCCTGGCTGAATACAAAGATCCTGAATCCATTCCTGAGCGCAATATTCAGTTCACCCGCCGCAAAGGCGCGAACTTCTTCGAACTGATACTGCAGGCATGCAAAGCCTCAAAAGCAGATTGAATACAGGGCTGGACTGAGTACCACCAGCCCAAACAGTCAGTCAGCAACGGTGACTCTGGCCCATATCTTACTCAGTCCAACTTCAGTAATTTCCTCAATAACCACTTTTTGTCCAGGAACGAGAAAACCCAGGGAGTCACCGTATCTGTATCCCAACAGGGTAAACACAGGTGATTTGGTTCTGAGGTTGACACTTTCTTTGACCGTATATTCAGTGCCCGAAATCGGTTCTCCCTGATCAATATCGATAGTCCGGAATTGCCAGCGGTCACCGGGGAAGTAGCCTATGTAGATCCAACCTTCTGAGTCCTGGGCTACCTGCCGTTTTTCTTTGGCTGTATCTTCCAGCATCTCAAGCTGTACCTTCTGCTCCTGTATGCTGGCGAGTTGCCCCTGAATTTTCTCGCCACTGGCTTCCACTTCGGTTCCCAGCTTTTCCAGCGCCTGATCTGATCCTGAGTTCAGGGTTAATTCCTTGATACGGCCGAGCAATATACCATTTTGATCACCAGCCTCTTTCAACCTGACTTCAGCCAGTTCGAGTTCGCTTTTTGCCCGCCTGGCGTCTTCCTCTATTCGGGTGGTGATCAGTTCAAGTTTGGCTACCTGAGCATCATGACGGACGGTATTTTGTTGCAGTGTGAATTCGGCGGTTTCAATTTTTTGATTCAAGCTGAGCTGAGAGGGAAGAAACACATACTGAATGTAAGCCGCAAATATCAACGCCAAAGACACACCGGCAGCCAAAGGTCTCAGGAATTTCCGGCTGAAGAAAAATGATTGATTTACCTCCGAATCGAGTAGCCGGGTTTCCAACTCCAGCTTCCTCAATTCCGCTTCCTCTCTGGCGATTTCTGCAAGAATTCGCCTGGCTTCAATCTCCCGTAAATCATCTTCTGTCATAGGCTTAGCCCTGAGTCGCTGTTGATTACACCCAAGATACGGAACCGTAAGCGGCGACTGAATTACTCTTTCGGGTTAAATGATGGTGAGAATATTTTGGAGCGAACTCAGCTCTGGATGAGCAAGCGGCTTCATCGGTAAACCAATTTGGATGCAAATTCAACATCAAAGAGAGGTAAAGAACGACGCCCGGCAATGCCGGGCGTTTACTTCTGAATGATTGCAATCGACCCGCTAAAGAAAAACCAGTAAGGGCCCCAAAAAGCCCGTGCCAACCACTAGCTGGCTTCCAAAGTGGCTTGACTGACCTGGGGAGGTGCCGTCTTGGTACCTGCGACGTCACTTGCCGGGCAAAACACCTGAACCTGGTTACGGCCATTATGTTTAGCCTTATACATCGCCTTATCAGCCTGGGCCAACAAATTGTCCAACGAGTAGCCTGCAAACAATGATTCAGTGACGCCAAAGCTCGCCGTCAGAGCAAACTGATAACCGCATTCAAGGGTGTCGCTCTCTGCCAGTGTTTTCCTCAGCTTTTCTGCCACCGAGTATGCACTTTCCAGATCACATTCAGGCAATATCAGGCAAAACTCCTCGCCGCCAATACGGCCAAAAATCTCATACTCTCTTAACTGGTTTCTACACTGTTTCGCCACCTGCTTGAGCGCCCAGTCTCCTGTGCTGTGGCCATATTTATCATTGATCCCCTTAAATCGGTCAACGTCGAACAGTACACAACTCACAGGTGCCCCAAGCTTTAGCGCATGGCTTATGGCGCTCTCAGACAAGTTATAAAAGTGGCCGCGACTAAATAACCCTGTGAGGCTGTCATATTCCGCCATCTGTTTTAATCGGCGTTGCGCCTTTAGCGAGTTCCAACCCCAGGTGCCCAGTCCTAATATCACGCAAAACAACACCACGATCATAATCCGACTGTTAAACTGCTCCACCTTATCCAGCTGGCGCTGCACCATCAGCACTTTGTTCTTTTCATCCAGCAAATTGATTTTATTTTGCTGCTCCATGCTCTGATGCTGAGCAAGCTGAAACGCCAGGGTTTTGGTTTTTACCTCATCCAGATAGGCTTTATCCGCCTCGGCATACTTGATATAGGCGGCTAATGCAGCCTCACTATTGCCGTTGGCACTGTGATAATCAAACAGCACTTTATTGGCGCGAATAAGCGCCTCCAGGGTATTGGCTGCCGCGGGGGACTGACTGACCGCTTGTGCCAACTCAAAGGCTGGCTCGCTCATCCCCAACTGCCAGTAGGCCTTGGCCTGCAGACTTTGATACGCCAAGATCACGGGCGCATAACCAACTTTATTTACCTGAGGATAATGTAAGGCAAATAACTCAGCGGCTAAATGAGGAGTTTTTTTCGTCTCTAAAAGGAATCTCCCAAATAAAATATGTGCATTCAACTCTAGTAATCTCTCTTCTGCCTTTTGGCAAAGAGTCAAAGCACTCTTATAGGAGTTAGCCAATGTGCTTTCTGTAGAGGCAAGATTTAGCAATGCTTCAAATTGATGTAACTCGCCAATACAAAGGCTTCGGGGGTCATCAAAACTATTTTTTAGACGACGACTATACTCAAGTCCTAATTCATATTGCCCTAGCTGGTTGTAAAAAACACTGATAATTCCTAGAGCCAAAGCTTCGAGCTTTGGTTCTCTTATGGCAGGCAAAACCTCCAAAGCTTTATTCAAAGATTTAAGTCCACCATTCCAGTTCTGGTTAATAGCTTCGATATTAATGACTGTCAGCAAAGCCCTAAATCTCATTTCCTTTGTAATAGCTTGTTGTGAAAGTTGTTTTTGTAAGGATAAAGCTTCCGCCAATCGTCCTCGATAAGCTAAATGATAACCTTCTAGGTAGCGATAAAAATCTGACTCTTCACGATCAAATTCTGATTTATGTTCACCAATCGCTCTAAATTTTTCAGAAAATAGTAGAGGATCAATCGATCGCAGACTATCAATCTCTTTTAAAAGATTGTAATAACCCTCTGCAAAGCAAATATTACTGGTAACCAAGAAAACCCCGGCTACCAGCTTAATTAGAACGTTAAGCACAAGCTGACCAATCATCTTTTGCGGGTGCTTCTTTTTGCTCCTCTTCCTCTTCTTTCTCATCTTCAGCAGGTAGAAGCATACAAACAATATCCGGCACCAGATCCAACTCGCGGCTCAGTGCTTGCACATCTTTGGCCTCAATCATGGCGGCGATGTGGGCAGGGAGCGTATCCAAAGACACAGGCTCGTTACGTCCCAGTTTTGCCAATATTTCCAGGGCTTGATGCATACTAACTTCCTTATTGTGATGGTTATTATTATTCACGGTTACCAACTCTATAACAGACTCAGAAAAAGAGACTGGCTGTGAGCTGCGCCCAGCAAAGTTCATAACAGCAAAGCTTTGCATGGCGCAGCTAAAACTGATGTTCAGGCCGCTACTGCCGCATCAGCAGCCTTTTCGCTCTCACTGTCAACCTGGGTTTCTTCATCTTCGTGCACGAAAAAAGCACATACAATTTCCGGCACCAGATCGAGTTCACGGCTCAGCGCCTGCACATCTTTGGCTTCAATCATGGCAGCGATGTGAACTGGCAGACTTTCCAGTGATACCTCTGCCGGAGTGGCGTTTGCGCCCATTTTTGACAGTAGTTCCATTACTTGTTGCGTCTTGGCTTCCTTATGTTGTGGTAAGAATTGGTTATTTCCAGGTTTGTCTTATAAAGAGACGGTATTTTTCGAAAACGGCAAAAGCTCGGCGCTGTTATCCTTTTGACGCTCAAACTCGCTGCGTACAGCCAGCGCCTGCAGCTGCTCACGCATGCCTTGATTCGGCTTAAGTCTCTGGCTTGGCGGCAACACCAGCGTGGTGTGCAGCTCAAGCCGGGCAAAGGGCAGCTCGCTTAACACAATGCGCTCCATACGGGTGTCATGCAGCGCCGTGGTGGCGGCTTCATACAGAATACACTCGTGATCCAGCGGATAGTCCTGACTTAACAGCTCCACCAACAGCTGACGCTCGGCGCGGCCGGTAGTGCGAATGCCCATGGCCAAATCCCCTGCCAATGCAGGTTGCCATAAAATCAGTAAAGCACTGGGGTCGATGCGGCGCTGATACAGCATCAGCTGGGTGGTTTCAAAATGCTGGCAACCGGTTTTGCCCGGATCCAGCCCCAAATCGGCATAGAGACAGGCTTCGGCTGAAATGCCCGGGATCATCTGCGCATCAAAGCCCTCTTGGCGGGCTTTGATGACTGCCAGATGTGACGCCTTGGCAAAGATACCCGGGTGACCATAAAAGGCGCCCACCACCTTTTTGCCCTGTCGCACCTCATCCAGCATGGCATTCACCATGTCATCATAGGTGGTATTGCGGGATTTTCCCTCGCCATACAGGGACTGCAGGCTGCGCACATCTGCCGCCATGCCCAGCGCCCACTGCTCAGTAAAACCATCGGACATGCCAGAAAAGACCACATCCGCTTGCTCTATATGACTTTGGGCCAAAGGGCTTAAATGCCCGCCCAGTAAAATACCTGTGCCTACACAGGTGAGACTTCCTGACATTTCGCCATGGCTTTTTGATTGTAATTGACGCGAATTTATCAAGTTTTAAACACTTTTAAAACATCGACTTAAAATCACGTTTCTGAAGAATACACTGTTGCCAAGCGCGCTTTTCAGGATGTTGGTGGGGGTTAGTGAAACCGAACTTCCTGGTAATTCTTTTTGTGGCTAAATTTTTAGCGGTAAACTCTGCATGTAAACAATTCAAACCCAACTCGCCAAACGCATATTTTGCCAGCCAGTCGATGGCTTCATCTGCAAGCTGATTGCCCTGCCCGACTTTTAACAGCATGATGCCAACGTCTGCTCCTGCGCCTGTACAGATATTGTTTAAACTCACCAAGCCGACTTCTTGACCTCCATAGCTGATCACCCAGCACAGTGTGCTGGAATCTGGCTTATCGGACTCTCTGAGGGTGCATTTGAACGCATTTTTTGCTCTGTCCAACCCAAAAGTATCATCAATATTGGCCATGATCCGCTCAGAGCAAAATAGCTCACAAAACAGTGCCTCATCCTGCTTTGCCATGGCACGGATTAGCAGCCGTGGCGTATTAAAATATCGACTGTTGGTCTCTGATGTCGTCATGATTTGATCCATGCTATTGCCACTCTCTTACTCTATCCGTATCGATTAAGATGACTTTAAAGGAATAAACCTCACCTGACCGAGCTCACCCAGGTCGCGACGAAATTCGACGCAATATCCGTTAAATAGAGGCAGACCCAATACCGCCTGAGCAGGCCAGTTGGGAATGGGCCCCATCAATTTGAACACAGCCTTACCAAAAGCCGGTGAGTTGAGCTGCCAGTATTCTTCAGGGGCACATTGGATACACACCAATGAACTGTCGCTATCGTATTTATCAGCTTCGGAAGTGCCTTTCTCCGCCTCAACACCTTCAAACAAAAACTCCAACACAGGCCAAGCTGATAAGGGGTTTTCAGTATCGCTCAAGGCTGCCAGTGCAGCGATATCAATACCTGAGCGCTGAGCATCAACCACAGCCTGCATATCTTTAATCAGTTCTGGCAAGATAGTTTTTGCACCCGGTAGGTGTTGGTACAACTGGGCCATCAGGGGCGCGAATACCGCCTCAGGCAAACTGATTAAGCTGGCACCTGAGTCCAGAATGGCATTGCTGGAGCCGCGGTTAATATGAGCGGCTGCAGCATCCGCCACCTCAATCGATTGCCCCCCTTGCCAGCGCACCGCCTTTAAATTGAGGTTGTAATATCTGTCGTGTACCACCTTAAGGGTTCTGGCGTGTGCCTGGGTGAGGACTTCGCTGTCGAGCAAGTGTTCAAATGCTGTGCGCTGCAATACCTCGGAGGCTATCAGCTGATTTTGGCCTTCACGCTCCCCCAGCACCAGCAGCCCCTGATTGAGGGGGTCATCTTTAAGCATTTGAAAATCGTCGCTTAGGCTTAACGAGGGCTTAGCAAAATGTATGCTGGAGCGACGGGTCAGCAGCGCAAACCGATTGGCCACCAGCCCACGCGCCTGCATCAGGGTAAAGCAGGTGGCTATGTCCTGCCGTGGCAGAGTTTTTTTGAGTTGATGAAACTCATCCAACTGCTTAACTACTGAACCTCGGTTTTCATCAACAGAGTTATCAGACTGAGAGGTATTGCCAGAGTGTGGTTTGTAGCTGGGCTCAGTCGGGTTGCCAAAAAACCAAGGTTGCGGCCAGGGGTAGGTGTTGGCAGGCTGAACGCCGTGGCTGGTGAGGTATGCCGCCATATCATAGCCGGGGTTAAGCTCATGATAGGCCAGGCCCCAAAATCCATCGGCACGCAGAAAGGTATGCCCCTCCTCGATATGCACCAGCGCCAGCGGCGTATCTGGCATGGTCAGGGATTTCACATCCGCGCCATCACCCAATGTGATATTGGTGTGCACCACGGCCCCCAGCCAGCCCCCAATACCATACCTCACTTCCTGAGCCCAGCTGGTTGGTGTCAGACATTTATCCATACTGGCCCGATAAGCTGATTCATGTACCACCAATGTGGAACTGCCAGTATCGACAATCAGGTTGACGCGGCTTCGTTCACTGCCCAGACGCACAGAGGCACAAAAGCCGCCATTGGCCAGTAGATTGGCCAACCTTAAAACGGTCTGCCCATGATACATAACGCATTATTATTGTTATAAATTTTGCAACATTGTGCCCTTTAGTATATTCAGGCGTCAATGGTACAAACAGCTCACGACGACAGCTTATGAGATAAAGCCGTTGCCCCCTGACGTCATGGCGGCGGATATTGCAAGCGTGGACCCCAAACAAAAGGCCACCGACTGTCGCCTGTGGCCTTTTATAATATTGAATCAGGGGGCTGGACAACTGACTGCAGATTACAGTCTGTGGATACTAACCTCCAGAATCCTGAGTTCATCCACCTGTATCACTTCGAAACGGAAGCCTTCTCGCTCCACGCTGTCACCGGCTTTGGGCAAAGATCCAAACTCAGCCAACAGCATACCGGCGACCGTTACGTATTCTTCCTCAGGATCAACCAGACCTGTGATCTCCAGCTTATGCTCCAGATCGTGCAGCGCAGTGCAGCCTTTAACCTGCCAGCTGTCTCCGGTCTGGATAATCTCCGGCAGCTCATCGGCATCAGGGAACTCACCCACAATGGATTCCAGCAAGTCGTGCAGTGTCACCAGTCCCTGCACACTGCCGAATTCATCGGTCAGAATCGCCAGATTGGTGCGGTTCAACCTGAAGCCCTGCAGCAAGCGCATGGCGGTAATGCTGTCAGGCACCACCATGGCCGGTTGACTGCGGGCCAGCGCCTGAATATCTTCGCCCTGCTCCAGAGCCAGCAACATATCTTTACTGCGTACTACGCCCAGCAGTTCATCCAGCGAGCCATTACACACAGGGAACAGCTGGTGAGAACTCGTGCGGATCTCCTGTTTAAGCGCATCGGCATCATCCTGAATATCCAGCCAGCAAATCTCATTGCGAGGCGTCATCAGGGTACGCACAGACCGTTCAGCCAGCGACAGTACACCTGTCACCATCTCTCTTTCATGGGCATCAAAGCCCGGCGTCAAGCCTTCCGGTGTCACAGGCTCATCGGCATCAAACTCAATACGGCCACCCATGAGTTTAACAATGGCATCAGTAGTGCGTTGACGCAGCGGCGTGTGCTCTTCCCTTTTCAGGCTGTTGCGGCGAATCAATTGGTTAAAGGCCTCAATCAAAATCGAGAAGCCCATGGCGGCATACAGATAGCCTTTTGGAATATGGAAACCAAAACCTTCGGCCACCAGGCTACAGCCAATCATCAGCAGGAAGCTCAAACACAGCACCACAACCGTAGGGTGAGCATTCACAAAGTCGGTAATCCACTTGGAGCCCACCAACATCACTATCATGGCAACCACTACGGCAATCATCATCACCGTCAGGTTATCCACCATACCTACTGCAGTAATAATGGAGTCCAGGCTGAATACAGCATCCAGTGCCAGGATCTGGGCGATGATCACACCGAAACTGGCATACACATTGGTTTTACTGGCCTGGTGGCTTTCGCCTTCCAGACGCTCGTGCAGCTCCATAGTGGCCTTGGCCAGCAGGAACAGACCACCGGAAATCAGAATGATATCCCGCCACGAGAAGGTCAGCGTACCGATACTGAACAGGGGCTGAGTAAGCGTGACCAGCCAGGAAACGATGCTCAGCAGACCCAGACGCATCAGCAGCGCCAGTGTCAAACCGATAGTACGTGCTTTGTCCCTCTGATGTGGGGGCAGCTTTTTAACCAGGATGGCGATAAATACCAGGTTGTCGATACCCAGTACAATCTCAAGAATAATCAGGGTAACAAGACCGGCCCAAATTTGGGGATCAGTCAGGAACTCCATGGGGAAACCTCTTTAGACGACGCTCGGAAGTGAGCAGGCCATAAATTACCTGCAGATGATGCCATCACAAAATCGGGAATTCCGATGTAATTAACGAAAGTTAATAAAGGATACAGCCTGATACAGACAAGGGGTTGTATTGATGATTTTATGAGGGTTTTTAATGTTCAACTCAGGTAACTGCCGCTTTCCCGGCAAAAGCGTTAAACAATGTTTAATACATGCAATGAGCCCGGTTTACGGCAGATAGCATCATGATTTTCAATCCCGGCGGCTGCCCAATTCAGATTCAGCCTCTACTGATATTTCTGTTCTATGTTGGATTGTTCACTGATACCGAGCAGATACAGGAGTAACTTACCAGACTAAAGCGCTTCATCTTTGCGGTGGAGTTTAACTGTCTTGTTGAGAAAAAGGCCGCTCCATTCAGCTCCCAGGTCCTGGGGGATTGGAGCGGCCTTTCATATTAATCGGCACAGGAGTTTAAGAGCTGTTATCGTGAATCAATCACCAGACTCTTCACTCAGGTCACAGGGCTCACCATTGCAATAAAGGGCATTTAACGCCGCTTTGCCATCGGATGACAGATAGACTTGAGCACTCACCTTATCCGAGGTGAGCTTGCGCTCGGCTGCCAATGCCTTCTCTTTAGGCAAAAAGAAGGCTTCAATCCCATAATCCAATCGATAGTATTCACTGCTGACAAAGCGGATCCGGCCGCCAATAAAAGTGCCCTCTCCCGGTTTAGTAGCTGACAGTTTCACCGGCACAGGCTGCTGACCATCCATGTTCAGAGTCAGATAAACCTTTTGCCCATCTTTGAATTTACCATCGGCGATATCAGTGGGCACCCGTGAAATACTGTAGTTAAGGCGCACATAGTTGCCACGAAATAAACTGCGGGGATCGTAAGGCTCGGTCGGCAGCATCACTGGCTTACCAAACCACAAAGGTGCTACCGAACTTAAATACTCCACTGCCAGTACGCCGGTTTGCAGCACTATGGTCAGGAATATCCCGGTCACAAGCCATCTGGGACGAGCTGTTTTATTACTCTTCATGGGCAGCCTCCCTGCGATAACGCCAGTATCGGGCAGCGCCATAAAGCACTGCCGCACACAACATAAACAGCATGGCCCCTCCGATATAGTCACCCACCAGATCGAAGTATCTGAGCAAGGCCGTCAGCAACAACACACTCACTCCTGTATAAAAAGCTGTGCCATTGGATTCGTCTATACCGCGACGGATACTGTAAATACCGGTAAATACCAACATGAGATTGGTCAGGACTGTCATCGCCTGATCGGGCAGCAGCATCATCTCGGTGTTGAGAAACCCCAGAGTATAAAACAGGCCATTGGCCCCCAGAGCAATACGGGCAAAGATGGAACTGTGCCAACTCAGGGCGATGGCGCAGATACTGGCAGCCCCCACAATCATAGTCAGAATCGAGCCCGACCAGGTGAGCTCAGTCCTCAACTCTCGCCACATACCATCAAAACTCAGTACGATCAGCGTCAGAATACCGAGCAAAAGAATACAGTGCTGCAGTGCATGACCATACTCTTTCAGATGAAAGCGATTTGTATTCATCATGCGCCAGGCGCCGCCGGCCAACATCAAACCCAAGGCGATATTGATGGCCAGGGTATCCGGCTCCCAATGGTATTGCCACCAGTCACCCAGATACCAGTTCATCAGTAGATTCAGCCACAGCAGTAAGCTCAAAATACTGAGCAGGAACAGCAGTCGGCTGCTGCCGGCGACCAGGGATACCCACAAAGTCACCAGCGCAAACAGAGGGAAGAGTGCCGGGAAAAAGTCTTCAAAGGATTCAACAAACATCCAGATTACGGCCAGCGCCAACACCTGCAATGCCAGCAATCGACTTCGACACAAAGCCGCCAGAGGCAGTATGCCGAGCGCCCACCAGAATATGCCGTCGGGATAGTGCTCACCCAGATGGTAAATCTGGGCAATCAGCATAATGGAAGCACCATAGCAAAGGCCGCCAAAGAACAGCCAGATAACCCCGGCCTGCTCTTTACCGGCAAGAAATACCCGGGCCCCCTGCAGATTAACCACCAGGGTCAGCAGTATCAGCCCCAGCATCCGTGCCATTCTGGGGATCTCATCCCAGTTATGGGACATAATAAGGATAAGCGCCAGACCGGCAAACAAGGCCGCCATGGCCGTCAACAGGAAGTAGCCAAAGCTGTGTCCCTCAGCATCCTGCCAGCTGGCTCCATAGCGACTGAGAATGGCTTCTCCCTGCTCGGCGGAGATCAATCCGTCATCGACCCAGGACTTGAGCTCACGTACACTGTCCCGCCTGAAAAACCTGAACCCTTTCATCAGTTCCCTTTACTGCATCCAGAGCCGAGGCAGCTGAAGCAGGTTGTTGATTAGTGATTAATCATCAACTTAAGCCATCGGAGTGACCTCATCAAGCGACCAGTGCCTTTGTTATGCTCAACCTGGACCGTCAGTCTGCTATGCCATACGGGCAGCTGTGCGGCCCAGCAGCATAAACCACAGGTACATCAGAGTTTCCATGGTACGCTGCATCAACCCCACAAAACGCAGATCCGGATTAAGATTAAGCAGTAAGCCAAAAGCCAGTATCGCCACCACCACACCCGCCATCATCAGGGTAAACCCGCCGGGCCATTGCCGGGCGGATACAGAGGTCACCAGCACCCCGGAAATCCCCGCAAGATAGGCAAAAGTGCCCAGGGTAATATGCAAGCCATGGGAAAAACTGGCCTGCTCTACCGGTCGACATTCAAAGTCACAGGCAAAGATACTGGCCCCAATCAACAACAGGGCATAGATACCAATAAGGCCAATGCCAAGGCGTGTGGGCACGCTTTGTGGCAGCACAGGCAATGCCATGGCCAGAAAAACCAACAGCAAAATTTCAGTGGGAACAAACCCCAGATAATTGACCAGCCAGGCATGGGGCGCACCTGTGGCACCCAGCTCACTCATATACTGAGATATATGGCTGTAGTCAGGATAAAACAGCCCGCCTATCAAGACGGTGAATACCAGCCACAGGTAACTGATCAGCGGCAATCGGCGGATCCATTCGTGGCGGGAAAAGATCAGAAACTGGCCCAACATAACGCACTCCCTGTGTCCATTTTCGATGTAAAATCAATCAATAGTAATGAAGTGTCACGCCCTCTGTCCAGCCGGGAACCATACTCTACAGATGTCTAATACAGCATTGTTTTTAAAATAATAAACCGTTTAAGCCAATCGAATTATTCCTCTGTTTATAGGCATCTGGCTCACAGACTCAAGAGCCTCAGGATGCCATGATGATATCCACACAGCTGCCGCTGTACCCACATGGAGAAAGAATATGAACAAGACTCTGATAGCATCGCTCGCCTTGATGACAAGCGCCTCAACCTTCGCCGCCGACAACGCCACAGTTGATATGGAACTGATGACGGCCAAAGGCAACAAAGCCATAGGTACTATCACCCTGACCCAATCTGATTACGGCCTGGTACTGACTCCACAAATTCACGGTTTAACCGCCGGCCTGCACGGCTTCCATATCCATGCCAAAGGCAGCTGTGCACCTTCAACCAAGGATGGCAAAACCATTCTGGCAGGAGCGGCCGGCGGTCACTATGACCCGGACAACTCGGGTAAGCACGGTCATCCCTGGGATACCGGCAACCACAAAGGCGATCTGCCAGCCCTGTATGTTGACCACCATGGCAGTGCCAATTATCCGGTTCTCGCGCCCAAGTTGACCCTGTCGGAAGTGAAAGGCAAGGCGATAATGGTGCACGTGGGTGGTGACAATCACTCAGATCACCCGGCCCCTCTGGGCGGTGGTGGTGCGCGCATGGCCTGTGGTGTGATCCAATAAGCGAACCTTGCAGGGAAAGCCAGTGAGATTGGCGTAAGGTAAGCAAACGCCGGGTTAATTGACCCGGCGTTTTGTTTATAAAAGATATATCTAGAGACGGCAATCAGTCCTGCATGCCCACATAGCCCGGCTGGGCCTGCATCCTTGCTATCCAGGCCTGAATACCGGGATAGTTGACCAAATCAAAGCCCCCTTCGTGAGCCACATGGGTATAGGCATATAAAGAGATATCAGCACAAGTGACGCTATCGCCACACAGATATGGCGTCCTCTGCAGTTGCTGCTCCATCACATCCAGAGCTCTGTAACCCGGAACATGCCTGGCGTCATACTCGGCCCTGCGATCATCCGGCAGCCCCAGATACAGCTGAATAAAGCGAGCCACGGCGATATAGGGTTCGTGGCTGTATTGCTCAAAGCTCTGCCACTGGGCGACCCGGGACAGCTCAAAAGCTTCTTCCGGCAATAGATGCGAGCCGTGAGCAAGATAATTAAGAATGGCGTTGGACTCACTCAGGCAGCGCCCATCATCAAGCTGCATAGCCGGAATTTTGCCGTTGGGGTTAATGGCCAGATATTCAGGGGTTTTGTTTTCACCTTTGAGGGCGTTCACATTGACCCACTCATGCTCAATATTCAAAAGCGCGCACACCAGCTTAAGTTTGTAACAGTTGCCAGAACTGATATCGCCGTAAATCTTCATCTTGCTCTCCCTCGCTGAAATGCTGATACAAAAAAGCCCACTTTCGTGGGCTCTTTGGGTTAAGTCAACTGACTTCTGTTCAAGACTGCAACACAGGCCAGATTACTCTTCGATACCTTTGCTGCGCAGGAACTCATCGTAGGTTCCCTTGAAGTCGGTCACGCCATTGGCAGTGATCTCGATGATGCGGTTCGCCAGAGAGGATACAAACGCACGGTCGTGAGATACGAAGAACAGAGTACCTTCGTACATTTCCAGAGCGTTGTTCAGAGACTCAATAGACTCCATATCCAGGTGGTTGGTCGGTTCGTCCATCACCAGGATGTTTGGCTTTTGCATGATCATCTTACCGAACAGCATACGACCCTGCTCACCACCAGACAGTACTTTGACAGACTTCTTAATGTCATCGGCACCAAACAGCATACGACCCAGAATACCGCGGACAGCCTGCTCGTCGTCCCCCTCTTTCTTCCACTGGCTCATCCAGTCGAATACAGTCATATCGTTTTCAAAATCAGCAGCGTGATCCTGAGCGTAGTAACCGATAGTGGAGTTTTCAGACCAGTGGATGGTGCCTTCATCCTGCGGCAGTTCGTGGATCAGGGTACGAACCATAGTGGTTTTACCGGCACCGTTCTCACCCAGAATGGCAATACGCTCACCCACTTCAGCGATCAGGTTGAAGCCTTTGAACAGAGACTCACCGTCAAAACCTTTTGCCAGGTTCTCAACCACCAGCGCATTACGGAACAGTTTCTTTTCCTGCTCGAAACGAATGTATGGGTTGACACGGCTTGAGGCCTTAATCTCGTCCAGCTTGATCTTATCAATCTGCTTGGCGCGGGAAGTGGCCTGCTTGGCTTTAGACGCGTTGGCAGAGAATCGGGATACGAAGGTCTGCAGTTCGGCAATCTGAGCTTTCTTCTTGGCGTTATCAGCCAGCAGACGCTCACGAGCCTGAGTCGCAGCAGTCATGTACTCGTCATAGTTACCTGGGTAAACGCGCAGTTCACCATAGTCCAGATCCGCCATATGGGTACATACAGAGTTCAGGAAGTAACGGTCGTGAGAGATGATGATCATGGTGCTGTTACGCTGGTTCAGCATATCCTGCAACCAACGAATGGTGTCGATATCCAGGTTGTTGGTTGGTTCGTCGAGCAGCAGTACATCAGGATCTGAGAACAATGCCTGCGCCAGCAGCACACGCAGTTTCCAGCCGGGCGCCACTTCGCTCATCGGGCCAAAGTGCTGCTCCAGTGGAATACCCACGCCCAGCAGCAGTTCACCGGCACGGCTTTCGGCGGTGTAACCGTCCATCTCGGCAAATTCCATCTCCAGCTCAGCAACCTTAATGCCGTCCTCTTCTGTCATTTCTGGCAGAGAGTAGATACGGTCACGTTCCTGCTTCACAGCCCACAGCTCTTTGTGACCCATGATCACGGTATCAACTACGCTGTACTGCTCGTAGGCGAACTGATCCTGGTTCAGTTTACCCAGACGCTCATTCACATCCAGAGACACGTTGCCGCTGGTTGGCTCCAGTTCACCGCTGAGAATTTTCATAAAGGTGGACTTACCGCAGCCGTTGGCACCGATAAGACCGTAGCGGTTACCGCCGCCAAACTTAACCGAGATATTTTCAAACAGTGGCTTGGCGCCAAACTGCATGGTGATATTCGCTGTAGTGATCAATGTGAAGTTCCAAATATTTGTGGGTGTGGCGGACCAAATCTCTGGCGCAAACTGGCCAAAACTTATGCCGCAAAAATCAAACGCGGCACTATATCAAATTGAGTTGACGATGTCATGAAATGAGCGGGATTAGTCGCACCACAAAAATCAAATGCGGCGCACTCTCTGAGCAGCAACCAAAACCCGTCAAGATGTCATGAGTCAGGCAAACCATCAGAGACAAAAAAGCACCTCTGTGAGGTGCTTTTGATTGGTGCTTAGTTCCAGCCACGCTCCGGGTACAACCAGAGATGTACTGTCACCTCATCACGATCGTGATACAGGTGCTTACAGTTGATGCGGAAGTCCTCTACTCCGTTTTCACGCAGAATTTCATCCATGGTTGCCAGAATCTGATGCACTTCTTTAAAGCGGCTCTTCATTGGCAATTTCAGGTTAAAGATCGCTTCTTTAAACCAGCCATTGATCGCCCAGGCTTCCATCAGCTCGGCCACTCGGCTTGGCTTTTCTACCATGTCACAAACCAGCCAGTAGATATTCTTACGTGGCGGCTCCCAACGGAAACCATCAGCCATATGGTGTTTCACCTGGCCGGTTTCCATCAGCTTGTCGTTCATTGGGCCGTTGTCGATGGCATGTACCATCATGCCACGGCGTACCAGCTGATAGGTCCAGCCGCCGGGACAAGCCCCCAGATCGACGGCATTCAAACCACTGCGCAGACGGGTTTCCTGATCTTCTTTCGGGATAAAGTGAATAAAAGCTTCATCCAGTTTCAGAGTCGAGCGACTTGGCGCATCAGCCGGAAACTTCAGGCGGGGAATACCACCGAAATGAGGCGATGAGTTGTTGCTGTAGGAGTAACCGGCATAGGCCTGACCCGGTGCCACAAAACACACATGGATTATTGGACGGCGAGAGTTCTCCTTCTGCAACAGATTGCCATGCATACGCAGACTCTGACGCAGGGGGACAGTGAACTTACGGCAGAAAGCCGACAGCTCTTTGGACTCATTGGTGTCCGGGGTTTCCACTCTCAGCTCACCACCATTTTCCACCTGGCTCAGGGCTTCAACAATAGGTGTGACTCTGTCTTCCTGTGGCAGGTCCGACAGCAGCTCAGATGCCGCAAACATCTGGCGGGCAAACACCAGTGAGTCCAGACTCAGCTCTTTGGCCAGACGGTCGGCGTCACCATCGGCAAAACACTGGAAAATCACATAGGCGTCATCACGGTTGGCTTTAACGAAACCACCGACATTCAATTCACCAGCACGCAGCTGGATTTCAGCCGCACAGTCTTTTTCATAGCCTGCACGACAAAACAAAAACAGATTCTTCATCAGGAACCCTGGTCAATCCGGGCAAGATGCCCCATAGCAAAACGGTGTGCAGTATATACCCAAACCCTGTGAAGATGTATCTCTGTATCTTGCACATAGTGCCAGCACAAACAAAAAGTGCGGCATGTCATTTGACGATGCCGCACTTAATCTGGTTAAGGCAGGGTCAGTTCTGCTCAACCACTTTGTCACGCCATACAGCGACCGCAATCAGCAACCAGCCTATCAGAAACAGTCCGCCTCCCATTGGCGTGATTGGTCCTGTCCACTTGGTGCCGAGCAAAGCATACAGATACAAAGAACCGGAAAACAGCAGGATACCGCCGGCAAAACACCAAGCCGCCCAGTCCAGCAATCTGCTCTTCATCCAGTGACCGGCGAAAGCCACGGCGATAATGGCGAAGGTGTGATAGAACTGGTATTCCACCCCAAGGTTAAAAATCTCAATCATTTTAGGGGCGGCAATATGCTTCAGACCATGGGCCCCAAAAGCGCCCAGAGCCACAGCCAGAAAGCCACTCAGTGATGCCAACAACAGCCAGCCTTTACGCATTTTCTTCTCCAAAAAAACCAACACAATAATCTATGGCCAATGCCAGATTAGCCTCTATTGTGGTGCCGGACGACTTGCGGGGGACAAAGCTGTGATCACCATCAGGGATAAGTTCAATGCGGGTGTTGTCGCCGCACTCCCACTCTTTGCTTTTCTCGTAGCTGCCGAAGCTGTCACGCTCACCCTGCAGCACCAACACTGGGACTCTGGATTGCTGCAAAGGCTCAAGTCTGGGCTCGGCTTCTACGCCTTTACGTTTAATAGCTATAAAGGGATATCCCAGGCAAACCACCCCATTGACCGCCTCTGCCGCTTGCTCATCGCCGGCCAATATCGCCGCCATACGCGACCCCATGGACTTACCCACCAACCAGATGCGGCCAACGCCGGAAGCTTTGGCAAGTTCAAGGTACTGGCCAAAACACTCCAGTAGTTTGGGCGCTCTGTCCGGTGGACGACGCTTGCCATCTTCGGCGCGTTTCTGCATATAGGGGAAATTAAAGCGCACCACGGCCACGCCTTTGGCGGCCAAACCATGAGCCATGGCCGTCATAAACTCGTGGTCCATACCGGCACCGGCACCATGGGCCAGTAACACCAGATCCCCGCCAGCTTTCAGCTCGCCATCAAGTATCGCATGACCGGCATCAATCTCAGCCTGGAAGCAATTCACTGCGTGACTCCTCTGCAAACATATCCAGCATCCACTCTCTGAATGCCGCAATTTTTCCAAGCTCTGCATGGCTTTGCTGACACACCAGATAGTAGGCATCTTTACTCACCAGCACTTCCTGAAATGGACACACCAGACGCCCTGCTTTGATATCAGGACGGGCAAGCACTGAGTAACCCAGCGCCACCCCCTGACCATGGGCAGCAGCCTGCAGCACCAAAGAGGAGTGACTGAAAATAGGGCCCTGATTCACATTGACATCTGTCACCCCACACTGCTTAAACCAGGCCTGCCAATCCTGACGGCTGGAGTCATGCAACAGGGTGTGAAACTTGAGATCAGCGGGCTTTTCCAGTGGCTTGGGACCGTTGAGTAACAAAGGGGAGCACACGGGGATCAGCACTTCGTTACGCAGCTTGTCGGCACGTACACCTGGCCAGTTGCCCTGACCGTAATAGATGGCCACATCCACATCATCTGCCAGGCTGGCAGAATCTGAGTCCACCGCTTTGATACGAACATCAATATCAGGGTTTTTCTCACTGAACTTAGCCAGACGCGGCACCAACCACTGAATCGCGAAACTGGGGGACATGGCCACGGTAAGCGAACCGATAGCTCCCCGGGCCAACAGACGATCCGTCGCCTCACCCAGCTGCACAAAGATATCCTTGATATCGAGGAAATAGCTCTGCCCTTCTTCTGTCAGCAGCAATGAGCGATTTTTGCGGCGGAACAACTTCAGTCCCAGAAACTCTTCCAACGCCTTAATTTGATGACTCACCGCCGCCTGAGTCACGAACAGCTCTTCTGCTGCACGGGTAAAGCTCAGGTGACGGGCCGCCGCCTCAAACGCTTTGACTGCATTGAGAGGAGGTAAACGTCTGGACATATTGGTCACTTCCCTTGTTTGTATGCCAACACAGGCCTTCACCCGTGACGCCGATTTTCCAGGGTTTCACCTGAAAATGCTGCACGGGTTAACAGGATTAGTTTTTCTAATCGCTATTGTGACATTTTCTCGGGCAAACATACCAGCCACTAACCTTAGTATTTACACCTAAGTCTCTGGAAACTGTAACGAGCGGACATAAAAAAGCCGCGTCAAACGACGCGGCTCCGGAAGTAGATTCTCACTACAATTAAGGGCGATAAACCTTAACGTTGTCGTAGCCCTGCTCTTGCAGGTACAGAGCTTGCAGCTTGCTCATGACACCACGCTCACAGTACAGCAGGTAAGTTTTGCTGCGGTCCAGATCGGCGAACTGAGTGGCCAGCTTGAAGAAAGGGATCACCTTCACTTCCACGCCATCAATCTCCAGCGGGTTGTTCTCTTCCTCTTCAGGAGCACGAATATCAACCACAATCTCTTGTGCAGAGACGGCATTAACGGTTTCAGTTTCGGTGACTTTGGTATCCATGCTGGCAGCAATCTCCCGGATATCGATAAACTTGGCGTCTTCCAGAACCTTGTCGATCAAGTCCTCTGAAAACTTCTTCTCTTCTTCTTCAATCTTGGACAGTACCGCCTTAACAGTCGGGCGCTGAGAAATTACACCACAGTACTCAGGCATGGACTTGGCAAAATCTTCAGTACCGATACGGCGACTTTCGTTGATGATGTCCTGCTTGTCCATGGTGATCAGCGGACGCAGGATCAGCAGCTCAGTGCAGCGGTCAATCACGTTCAGGTTGGTCAGTGTCTGACTGGATACCTGACCCAGGCTCTCGCCGGTGACCAGGGCCTGAATGCCCATGCGCTCAGCCACGCGGGCTGCAGTACGCATCATCATACGCTTGAGGATAACGCCCATCTGGCCGTTGTCGATACGCTCCAGAATCTCAGCAACAACAGGCTCAAACGGTACTGAAACAAACTTCACCTTGTGGGATTCACCATAGGTCTTCCACAAATGATAAGCCACCTGCTTAACACCAATCTCGTGCTGAGCACCGCCCAGGTTAAAGAAACAGTAGTGAGTACGAGCGCCCTTCTTGATGAACTGGAAGCTGGATACACCTGAGTCAAAACCACCGGAGATCAGTGACAGTACATCTTCCTGAGTCGCCATAGGGAAGCCGCCCAAACCCTGGATGCGTTCTTCCACCATGTAAAGCTTCTGTTTATCGATCTCCAGATTGATGGTCATATCGGGATCTTTCAGCTTAACGCCAGCAGCTTCAGTGTTCTGGTTCAGACCACCGCCAACATAGCGCTCCACTTCGATGGATTTAAAATCATGCTGGCCAACGCGCTTTACACGTACGCAGAAGGTCTTGCCCTTCAGTTGTTCACTGTAAACCGGCAGTGCATGCTGATAGATGTCATCTACCGTTTCAAAGCTGTATTCGTTAACCTTGAGGGAGTGAGCAATACCCGGAATGCACTGCAGACGCTCGGCGATACGGTCACCCAGATCTGCCTTGCCCTCAGGCACCACTACCACCAACTTGTCCCACAGGTGCTGAACCTTGATATCTTCATCAACTTTCTTGAGCACATTGCGGATATTGGTTTCGAGCATCTTGGTAAAGCGTTTCCTTACCGATTTGCTCTTCATCATGATTTCCGGATACAACTTAACGATAAACTTCATGGGTTATCCCGAGGACAGTATTTCAGTTTCAAATAGCAATCCGGCCATTATATCAAATTGGATTAGAGTGGCGCACCCAATTTGAATTAACTCCTGTTAGTTCCTATATGCAAATAAAAGCAAAAACGCCCATCAAAGATGAGCGTTTTGTTTATTGGAACCTTGCCGGGGGCTGGGGCTACTGCACAGAAATCTCATCGGACTCTTTGGGCTTGCCCTGCTCTATCGCAATTTCTACCCTGCGGTTACGGGCCCGGTTGGCAGCCGAGGTATTGGGCACCAGTGGGTTATTGGACGCCATACCGACCACCTTCATACGTCCCTGATTAATGCCTCTTACCCGGGAGAGTTCCTGAGCCACAGAAACAGCTCTGGTTGCCGACAGATCCCAGTTAGAGCTGTAGAGCTCATTGCTGATCACCATATCGTCGGTGTAACCCGCCACAGTAATCACGCCGGGAACATCCTTAAGCGTCTCGCCTATGGTTCGAATAATAGGCTTAACCCTTGGCTGCAAGAAGCCAGAGCCGGATGCAAAAGAGCCTTTCTCACGGATACGGATAATGATCTGTTGCCCCAAAGACTCCAGCTCCACCGCGCCATCAATAATCTCTTTTTCCAACTGCTCAGCCAGCTTCTTCACCTGTTCGTTGACCTGCTCCTGCTCAGACTCAGTTTGACTGTCTGACGCCGCCGCGGAACTTTGTACAGATGTAGCAGATGATTGACCGCCCCGTTGCTGACCATCCTGGCTTTGAATACCACCACTGCTGTCATCATCACCGGCCTGTACATTCAGCACCTGCTCGGTCATCTCGTTGGTCTGCTGGGTAATGACTTCAATGGGCGTAGGGTCCGGACGACCAGGCCTGAACTCCAGCGCGATCACTGAGGTCCCTTTGGGGATGTCCTTAACGTTAACCTTATTCTGCACACCGAAGGCATACTTCATGGAACCGGCAATCTGTTTGAACTTAACCACGTCCATTTCAGAGAAGGCCAGCAGCAGTACGAAGAAGCACATCAGCAGCGACATGAGGTCAGCAAAGGTTGCCAACCACATGGGTGCGCCTGGTGGGGGACATTCACACTTCTTCTCAGCCAAAATCTACTCCCCGCCGGTCGTATCGATTTGCCGCTTACCTTCGTTGAGGTAGTTCTTGAGGAAGGTCTCAATGACGCGGGGGTTCTGGCCATCCTGAATCGCCAGTACCGCGTCCATAATCAGGTTCTTAACCATCACCTCTTCGGTCATACGCAGCGCCAGCTTATCGGCAATGGGAATTGCCACCATGTTTGCCAGCATTGCACCATACAGTGTGGTCAACAATGCAACCGCCATCGCAGGACCAATGGACTTGGGGTCATCCATGTTTGACAGCATGGCCACCAGACCAACCAGAGTACCAATCATACCCATGGCTGGTGCCACATCTCCGAGTGCAGTGAACAAGCTTACACCCGCCTTGTGTCGCTCCTCGGTCAAGCCTATGTCCTTTTCCAGCGCTTCGCGCACGACATCGCCATCGTGACCATCCACCAGCATGTCCACGGCTCTTTGCATAAACGGATTGGAAATCTGGGCCTCTTCCAGTGCCAGAAAGCCACCTTTACGGGCAGCATCAGCCATGTTCACTGACTGTTCGATCAGCTCTTCCGGCTTATCCAGCTTGAACATAAAGGCCTTGACGAAAATCTTACCCGCACCTATGACCGATGCCAGATTGAACTTCATCATTACCACGAAAAGGGAACCACAGCCTACGATAAGAATGGAGGGAACATCGATAAAAATAGAGAGGCCGCCACTACTGACCATGGCGCCGATAACAAAGCCAAATGCCCCGAGAATGCCGATGAGTGTTGCTAAATCCACTTAACGCTCCTAAATAAACAAGGCACAAACCTGCGCCTGAATCCCTGAAATGCACCCACCGCTGCGTTAGCCGGGTTATTGTCAGTCCAAATGCTGACTTTGATTCTGCCCGCTAACCGGATGTCACCTATTCTCAGTTATCGGACAACTTCAAGGCAAGTTTAGCTTCTTTTTATTTTTTCTAACAAAAAATCCCCAATAAAGCGTGCTGTTGTGCAAATATCCAACGTCCTGATTTGACCCAAACAACGCCCTGAGATACCTTGTGCAAGCCTGAATATTAGGAAAGACAAAGTGGCCAAAAAACCGGAAAATCTCAGTTTTGAAGAGTCCCTTGCCGAGCTGGAGCAGATTGTTGCTCAGCTGGAGCGCGGGGAGATCCCGCTGGACGATGCACTCAAGCAATTTGAACGGGGCATAGCCCTGGTACGCAGCAGCCAGACCAAGCTGGAACAGGCACAGCAAAAAGTTGCCATTTTGATGCAACCCGATGACCAAGCCCCGCTGTCGAGCTACAACACCGAGGTAGAATAAGCGTGTTAGCCGATGCCATTATCGAGTATCAACAGCGTGTTGATGCTCAGCTCAAACAGCACCTGAGTGGGCTGGATGACCATGCAGCTACCCTGAAAGCAGCCATGACCCATGGTGCTTTGATTGGCGGTAAAAGAATAAGACCCTTCCTGGTATACAGTGTTGGCACCATGCTGAATGTGCCCCTGCACAAACTCGATGCCTGCGCTGCGGCCATCGAATGTATTCATGCCTATTCACTGATCCATGACGACCTGCCGGCGATGGACGACGACCACCTAAGACGTGGCCAACCGACTGTGCATATCGCTTTTGATGAAGCCAGTGCCATCCTTGCCGGTGACGCGCTGCAGACGCTGGCGTTTGATATTCTCAGTCAGCCTATTGAAGGCCTGACTGCACAGCAGCAGTTGAAACTGGTTGCCACTCTGGCCAAAGCCTCCGGCTATCAGGGCATGTGTGGTGGACAGGCAATCGATCTGGCCAGTGAAGGTAAACGTATTGATTTGGCAACCCTGACCCGGTTGCACAATAAAAAGACAGGCGCACTGATCCGATGCGCCGTAGAGATGGCTCTGATTTGTGCCGATGCCAGCGATAAAGACAGCGCCGCCATGCTGGAATATGCCGATGCCATTGGGCTGGCTTTCCAGGTGCAGGACGACATTCTGGATATCACGGCCACCACTGAAGAACTGGGTAAACCTCAGGGTTCCGACACCCAGTCCGACAAGAGTACCTTCCCTCAACTACTTGGGCTTGAAGGTGCGCAGGAGACGGCACAACAGCTGGTCGAGGATGCTCTGTCAGCCTTGAAAACTTTGCCGTACAATAGCCAGTTAATTGCAGACTTCGCCCGATACATTATCGAGCGGAGAGTATAACAAGAGATAAAGTTGCTCATTATGAGTTTGGACATATCGCATTACCCCTTGTTGGCACAGGCCAACACCCCGGACGAGCTGCGACAGCTGCCCCCATCAGTGTTGCCTCAGGTAGCCGATGAGCTGCGTGAATTCCTGCTCAAGTCCGTGGGCATTTCCAGTGGCCACTTTGCTTCCGGCCTGGGGACAGTCGAACTGACTGTGGCACTTCACTACGTATACAACACCCCGTTCGACCGTCTGATCTGGGACGTGGGCCATCAGGCTTACCCCCACAAGATTTTGACCGGACGTCGTGACCGCATGCCCACCATTCGTCAGAAGAATGGTCTGCACCCTTTCCCATGGCGCGAAGAGAGTGAATACGACACCTTCAGTGTGGGTCACTCAGGTACCTCTATCTCTGCAGCGCTGGCAATGGCTGTTGCCGCCGAAAAAGAGGGCGAAGGTCGTAAAGTGGTCGCCGTGATCGGTGATGGCGCTATGACCGGTGGTATGGTGTTTGAAGCACTTAACCATGCAGGTGATCTGCACAACGACATGCTGGTCGTGCTGAACGACAACGAGATGTCCATCTCTGAAAACGTGGGTGCTCTGAACAACCACCTGGCTAAACTCATGTCAGGTCGTTTCTACACCACCATTCGTGAAGGCGGTAAAAAGGTACTGCAGGGTATGCCGGTTATCAAAGAGATGGCCAAGCGTACCGAAGAGCACCTGAAAGGCATGGTGGTTCCCGGCACCTTGTTTGAAGAGCTGGGTTTCAACTATATCGGCCCAATCGACGGCCATGATGTCAATGCTCTGGTCGAGACCATGAGCAATATGCGCAACCTGAAAGGGCCGCAGATCCTGCATATCATGACCAAAAAGGGTAAAGGCTATGAGCCGGCAGAACGCGACCCTATTGGTTGGCATGCTGTGCCCAAGTTTGACCCAAGCACCTTTGCCAAGCCTGCCAGCAAACCCGGCAAGCCGACCTTCTCTCAGGTGTTTGGAAAGTGGTTGTGTGATATCGCCGCCAAAGATGAAAAAGTGCTGGGTATCACCCCTGCCATGCGTGAAGGTTCAGGCATGGTGGAGTTCTCCCAACGCTTCCCGAAACAGTATTTCGATGCCGCGATTGCTGAGCAACACGCAGTCACCCTGGGCGCCGGATTTGCGTGTGAAGGCTTTAAACCTGTGGTGGCAATCTACTCCACCTTCCTGCAGCGCGGTTATGATCAGCTGATCCACGATGTAGCTCTGCAGCGTTTGCCTGTGCTGTTTGCCATCGACCGTGGCGGTATTGTGGGTGCTGACGGTCCAACGCACCAGGGTGCATTCGACCTGAGCTTTATGCGCTGTATTCCAAACATGGTGATTATGGCGCCGAGTGACGAAAACGAATGTCGCCAGATGCTCTACACAGGCTACTGCTATAACGATGGCCCAACTGCCGTTCGTTACCCACGTGGCAGTGCCACAGGCGCCGAGCAGGTGGAAGAGATGACCGCCATGGAGATAGGCAAAGGCCGAATCGTCCGTGAATCCTCAGGTGACAAGCGAATTGCCATTCTTAACTTTGGCACCACTCTGACGGCAGCGCTGGAAGCAGCAGAGGCTCTGGATGCCACTGTGGCCGATATGCGCTTTGTCAAACCGCTGGATGAGGCTCTGACCGAGCAGCTCGCTTCGGAATATGACTTCGTCATCACAGTGGAAGAGAACGCCATCAAAGGCGGTGCTGGCAGTGGCGTGCTGGAGTTTATGGCCAGCAAACGTCTGCTCAAGCCGGTTCTGCAAATTGGCTTGCCCGACGAATTTATCAAGCACGGTGCACCGGAAGAGATCACCACAGAACTGGGACTTGATGCCAAAGGTATTGAGCAGCAGATCCGCGCATTTATCGACTGATCTCATTCAGATAAGACACCCATTAAAAACCCGGCACTGCCGGGTTTTTTGTTGTCTATTCAAGATTACATTCTAAATCCCTGAAGTAACGCAAGGTTTCCGGTTTTTTGTAAGCCGGTTCCAACTTTTCACTGATTTCACAGAAAGCCCGGCGCTTTTCTTGCGCCAGATCACATCAATTCCGGTCTGTGGTTGGTAATTTTATTACCGAAACGAGCAGAAACCGAAACAGGAGAGTTTGCATAACTCGTTGCTTATCAAGGCTATTAATGCCCTTTGTCAGACACGACTTATGTGAATTTTTACTGACTTGAGAGGTGACCTATGGCCGCTAAATTCTTTATCCCTTCCGTGAACACTTTGGGTCAGGGCGCACTGGACGATGCCATCAACGACATCAATGCCCTGGGCTTCAAAAACGCGCTGATCGTCACTGACAAACCCCTTGTAGATATTGGCCTGGCCGGTGAGCTGATTGAAAAGCTGGGCGCAGGTGGCGTGCAATCCACTCTGTTTGATGGCGTGCAGCCAAACCCAACCGTCGGCAATGTTGAAGCCGGACTGACACTATTGAAAGCCAACGGCTGTGACTTTGTTATCTCCTTCGGCGGCGGCTCGCCACACGATTGCGCCAAGGGTATTGCTCTGGTGGCTACCAATGGCGGCTCCATCAAAGATTATGAAGGCGTAGACCAATCCGCCAAACCACAAATGCCCCTGGTTGCCATTAACACCACAGCCGGTACCGCCAGTGAGATGACACGTTTCTGCATCATTACCGATGAAGAGCGTCATATCAAAATGGCCATTGTGGACAAGCACACCACACCAATATTGTCGGTCAACGACCCAGAGTTGATGCTGAAAAAGCCAGCCAGCCTGACTGCTGCGACCGGTATGGATGCGCTGACCCACGCCATTGAGGCTTATGTGTCTGTTGCCGCCAACCCGATTACTGATGCCTGCGCTATCAAGGCCATTGAGCTTATCCACCAGCATCTGGAACACGCGGTGAAAGATGGCAGTAATATCAATGCCCGTGAGCAGATGGCCTACGCCCAGTTCCTCGCAGGTATGGCTTTCAACAACGCCTCTCTGGGTTATGTACACGCCATGGCGCACCAACTGGGTGGCCTGTACGACCTGCCACACGGTGTCTGTAATGCCCTGCTGCTGCCCTATGTGCAGGAGTACAATGCTCAGGTCGCTGCTGGTCGCTTAAAAGATGTGGCCAAAGCCATGGGAGTAGATGTGGCTCAGATGACTGATGAGCAAGGTGCTCAGGCTGGCATCACCGCCATTAAGGCTCTGGCAGCCTCTATCAATATTCCCGCCAGCCTGACTGAGCTGGGTGTGAAGGAAGCGGATATCCCACTGCTGGCAGAGAATGCCCTGAAAGATGCCTGCGGCCTGACCAACCCCAAACAGGCAACCCATGAAGAGATCTGTCAGATCTTCAAAAATGCGCTGTAACTTCAAATAAACAGCTAAAAAAGAACCCAGCCTGAGCTGGGTTCTTTTTTTACCTATCATTCACTCCATCTCAGGATGCTGACCTGGATTCATCGGCGGGGAGATTTCCTCCCTGACCTTTCAGCTTTTCCCTCAGCTGCTGCAAAATCACGTAGAACACTGGCACCAATAAAGTTCCCACCAGTGTCGCTGCCAACATGCCACCAAACACAGAGTAACCCAACGACTGACGGGAGCCGGCACCGGCACCTGTGGCCATCACCAAAGGCATAACCCCCAGAATAAAGGAGAAAGCCGTCATCAATACGGCGCGGAATCTCAACCTGGCAGCCAGTTCCCCCGCATCCAGAATCGACTTGCCCTCTTCTCTGAGCTGTTTGGCAAACTCCACTATCAGGATGGCGTTTTTACTGGCCAGGCCAATCAGCAGCACCAAACCAATCTGGGCATAGAGGTTAAGCTCAGAGCCCACCAGGGCGATATTGATAAAAGCGCCCAGAATCGCCACAGGCACTGCAAACATCACCGCAAAAGGAATGGTCCAGCTTTCGTACTGAGCCACCAGGAACAGATAGGTAAATACCAGCGCCAGACCGAAAATCAGTGGCGCCAGATTACCGGCCCGGATCTCCTGGAAGGTCTGGCCTGTCCATTCAAAGCTGTAGCCCGCAGGCAGGCTTTCGGCGGCTCTTTCCATGGCGGCAATGGCGTCACCTGAGCTGTACCCTGGAGCCGGGAAGCCGTTAATGGTGGTGGATGAGAACATGTTGTAGCTGTTGATCACATCCGGCCCCAAAATCGGGGTCACCTTGACCAGAGTACTCAAGGGGATCATCTCACCGCTGCTGCTGCGCACATAGAAACGGGCGATATCCTTGTCGGAATCCCTGAACTCCCCTTCTGCCTGCAGCATCACCCGGAACACCTTGCCGTAACGGTTAAAGTCGTTCACATACATGGAGCCCAGCATGGTCTGCATAGTCGTGAAGATTTCTGTCAGCGGAATGCCCAGCGCTTTGGCTTTTGCCCTGTCCACATCCACATACATCTGCGGCACATCGGCTCTAAAGTTACTGAACGCCATCGCGATCTCAGGTTGCTGATTGGCCTGCATCACCAGAGCCCGCATCACAGATGACAGCTCCTGAGCCGAGCGCCCCTGAGTGTCCTGCAGTACAAACTCAAAGCCGCCGACACTGCCTACACCTGGAATAGGCGGCAGCGAGAAGGCCATGGCATTGACCGATGGATTGGCGGCGTACTTCGCCTGCAACCTGGCAACTATGGCGCTCTCTTCCATATCCGGCGTATCCCGCTCGCTCCAGTCAGACAGGGACACAATCATCAAACCACCGTTGGAGGATACCGAGCCGGTCAGAATACTGAAGCCGGAGGCGTGGATAACATGTTCCACCCCGGGCTCTTTCAGCGTCAGTTCAACCAGGTCACGCATTACAGCTTCTGTACGGTTCAGCGAAGCCCCATCCGGCAGCTGAATATCCACCATAAAGGCTTTCTTGTCCTCCATGGGCACAAAGCCTGTGGGCAGGGTCTTGCCCAGAATAGCCGTAGCGGCCATCAAGGCGGCGAATACCATAATCACCAGAGTCGTTTTACGCACCAGAGTAGCAACCACACCTGAATAACTATCTGTCAGGCGATTAAAGTAACGGTTGAAGGTCGCATGGAAGCCCTGTGTATGCTCCTTTGGCGGACGCATAATAGTGGCACACAGTGCCGGACTCAGGGTCAACGCATTGATTGAAGAGATAAGCACAGAGATACAGATGGTAACAGAGAACTGGGCGTACATCTGCCCGGTAATTCCGGGCATCACTGCCGTAGGTGCAAATACCGCCAGCAGTACCAGGGTAGTGGCAACAATGGGGCCAGTTACCTCTTGCATCGCCCTGGCAGTCGCCTCTTTCGGTTCCATCCCCTCCTGCATCAGTCGGGTCACGTTCTCCACCACCACAATGGCATCATCCACTACGATACCAATGGCCAAAATCAGGGCGAACAGGGATACGGTATTGATACTCATACCTGAAGCCAGCAGGAAGGCAAAGGTACCAATCAAAGAGACAGGAATCGCGATGGCAGGGATCAGTGTGGAGCGGAAATCCTGCAGGAAGATATATACCACCAGAATCACCAGCGCCACCGAGATAAACAGGGTCTGCACTACCTCATCGATAGAGGTCTCAACAAACTCTGTGGTGTCATACAGCACCTTGTATTCCAGATCTTTGGGGAAGCTCTGGGCCAGTCTTTCCATCTCGGCACGAATCCCCTGAGCCACCTCCAGCGCGTTGGCATCCGGCGCCTGATAGATGGAGATAATCGCCGATGGCTTGTTATCCAGCTTGCCCTGGGCATCGTAGGTTTGAGAGCCAAGTTCGACTCTGGCCACATCTCCCAGTATCACCATGGAGCCATCGGTATTGGCCCTGAGCACCACAGCCTGGAAATCCTCAACCGTCTGCAATCGTCCCTGGGTTTGCAATGTGTACTGGAACTGCTGATCCGGATTCACTGGTGCTGCGCCGATACGACCGGCCGCCACCTGAATATTCTGCTCCTGCAATGAGCCAATGACATCCTTGGCGGTAATGCCAAAGCTGGCCATCTTGTCTGGATCCAACCATACCCGCATGGCGTAATCCAGGGCACCGATAATCTGCACCTTGGAAACACCGTCCTGACGGGACAGGCCATCTTTGATATTCAAACCGGCATAGTTGGTAATAAACAGAGAGTCGAAGGTCTCATCCGGCGACACCAGATTCACCACCATCAGAATATTGGGGCTCTGCTTCTCAACCTTAACCCCCTGACGCTTCACCTCTTCCGGTAAGCGAGGGGTCGCTTGCTGCACCCTGTTTTGCACCTTCACCTGAGCCATATCGGCATCAGTACCCACATCGAAGGTCACACTCAATGAGTAGCTGCCGTCGTTGGAACTCTTGGACGACATGTACAACATGCCCTCCACACCGTTCACCTCAGCCTCAAGCGGTTGGGCAATGGTGTCGCGCACAATATCGGCGCTGGCACCCGAGTAACTGGTTGAGACGTTCACCTGAGGGGGGGCGATATCGGGAAACTCCGCCACCGACAGCAGAGGGATTGAAATCAACCCCACCAGCGTCAGCACGGTCGAAATCACAAAGGCAAACTTGGGCCTTTTGATAAAAAACTGACTGATCATAGTGCTTCCTTGCTACTGGGTGTCAGAGAAGGGTTTAACGTCCTGCTCTACCGCCTTGACCTCAATGCCGGGACGGATCTTCTGCAATCCATCCACCACGATCATTTCACCTTCCTCCAGACCTGAAATCACCAACCAGTTGATACCAAATCGATCCCCCAGCTCCACCAGACGCTTCTGTACTTTATTCTCAGCAGTCAGCACCATCACAAAGCGACCCTGTTGGTCTTCCTGCACCGCACTTTGGGGAACAAGCAGGGCTTCATCTTTCATCGGCGATTCAATCATCAGAGTGACAAACAGGCCAGGTAACAACAGCTTACTCTGGTTATCAAATTTGGCTCGCAGGCCCAAAGTTCCCGTGGCGGCGTCTACCCTGTTCGAGACGAAATCTATGCTGCCGGTTTCATCGAAAGTAGTGCCATTGGGCAGCTCCAGACGGACAATCAAATCTTCCAGCGTTAAGTCACCCATCTGATTCTCGCGGAACTTTTGCTGGGCTGTGATTAAGGCTCGCTCAGGAGCCTGGAACGTCACCCACATAGGGGAAAGCTGGACCAGATTAGCCATCTGGGTTTGGGGAGAGATAATGTCACCGACACTGACCTTGGCGTCACTGATACGGCCCGAGATAGGTGCATAGATTTTGGTGTGTCCAAGCTGCACCTGAGCGGCCTCCAGTGCTGCCTGCGCCTGCACTACCGCAGCTGCAGTGGTGAGCTTACGACTGGTCAGCTCATCCATATCCTGAGCGCTGATCATGCCATCGGGCAGCAGCTTCTTGCCACGTTCCCAGTTCATAATGGCCACATCCCGGGAGGCTTCGGCCTGGCTCAGCATGGCTCTTTGCTGCTGCACCTGTGCTTCGAAGGTTTGAGGATCGATTTCGAACAGTAAGGCGCCGGACTCAACATCATCCCCATCCACAAAGTGACGTTTAAGCAGTTGCCCCTGCACCTGGGAATTGATGCTGACATCCTCTGATGCCTGGGTCCGTCCCACAAAGTCCGCCTGAGGCTGAACCGGTTGAATTTCAGCTTTGGCGACCACTACACTGGGCATCGCCCTCGGTGCCGGCGCCTGATTTTCTCCACAGGCAGAGAGCAGTAATGCTGCTCCCCACACCAAACCAACTCGACCAGAAAAAATCCGGACCATATTTGCCTCCTGCAAAAACGGAATTTATAAACTTTTATTTTTCGCTATGCAGAGTAACAATTAATCAACCAGCCAACCACTCAATTGGCTGATGTTTATACAAATATTCTAAAGTTCCGAATTATTTGTCCGGTTTCAACTCACACTTCCTCAGGCTTTGGCTTGACCCTCAGTCAAAAGCTCACCATGATGAAAAAAACCACTATTCAGGGAGTAGAGCGATGACAGCTATCACTCAGGTGTACAACTACACGGTAAGGGTTGTGACTCAATCAGATGTGGAGTCTTTTGATTGGCATACCCATGTTGAGATGAACCATTCCAGTGAAATCGCTCTGGACAGAGTCTATCGCTGGCACAATCAGGGAGGCGAACTGGCGTTGGATTTGGGCGCCTTGCTAATCAAAAAGCAAGCCGACAGGCCAATCTATTACGCGCTGCTGCACGAAAGAGTCAATAGTGACAACCATGTGCTGGCAACCTTCAAACTAATCCAGGATCCGAACCACAAAGATGTGGATGTCGGTGAAGTTTTCCAACATATGTTGACTGACTTTCAACAAAAGATCAGTCAGTAAAGCGCAATCAACTGCCATATAGAATTTAGCAAATCAGCCCCGCGGTCTTCCCCGGGGCTGTTTTATTATGGTCCGGGAAATCGCCAGAGAATAGCGGTAAATGTCCAGGCGAATCAGCAAGACCGCCAGCTGCAGCTGATTTTCTCTCCCTTTAGCATAAATATCCTAAGCCAATGATATTAAAACACTTAACAAATGGTTATAGATCACATACTGAAGAAATACCCATCAAAGCCAGCGGACAAAACCACCAGAAACGGAATTCAAATAACAATTAAAATCAACGGGTTATTAATGATTACGTGTTTTTATGAAAGACACATATTCTGAAATGCAAATTGTCGTATTTTTACCACACTGATATGATTCCGCCCAATTCACAGCTCAGATGAGACTGTCCCGGACACTGCAACAACAATTCCCATAACAAAGCATCCCGGAATCCGATTTCTATTTTCCTTCAAGGAGCATGCATTTATGCAAACGCAACCCAATGTGGTTATCGTCGGCGGTGGCGCTGGCGGTATGGAGATTGCTACCAAACTGGGCCATAAACTGGGCCGCAAAGGCAAGGCAAAAGTCACTCTGGTTGACTGTGCCGACAGCCATGTATGGAAACCTCTGCTGCACGAAGTCGCCACCGGCGCACTGGATGTGGGTATTGACGCCCTCAACTACCGCAGTCATGCGGCGGCTCACGGCTACCACTTTCAACAAGGTGCCATGACAGATATCGATCGTCAGCAGCGTCAGGTGATTCTGGCCCCTATTTTTGACGATGCCGGTCGAGAACTGCTGCCAGCCCGTCATATCGACTATGACTACCTGGTGATTGCTATTGGCTCCATTGCCAATGATTTCCGTATCCCGGGCGTTCGCGAGCACTGCGAATTTCTGGACAGCACTGAAGAAGCCATGGCTATCCGTAAGCGTCTGCTGAACAAGTTTATGCGCTACGCCAGCCAGGAACAGCTGGAAGACAAGATCAAGATTGCAGTGGTTGGCGCCGGTGCCACTGGTGTAGAGATGTCTGCCGAGATGCATCACGCCGTTGAGCAGCTGCGCGGTTTCGGCTACAAGATCGACACCAGCCTGCTGGAAGTGACCCTGATTGAAGCCGACGACCGAATTCTGCCTAAGGTAGAAAAGCCGGGCATTTCAGAGTCTGTCACCCGTGAGCTGGAAAAGCTGGGTGTTAACGTCATGACCAATACCCGTATTACCCAGGTCGACAGCAATAGTCTGACCACCTCCGAAGGTGTTGAGTTGCCTGCGGATATGGTGATCTGGTCAACAGGCGTAAAAGCACCTGATTTCCTGAAAAATATCGGTGGCCTGGAGAGCAACAACATCAACCAGGTGATGGTTAAGCAGAATATGCAAACCACGCTGGACGAGCGCATCTTCTCAATCGGTGACTGTGCCGCCTGTCCTCAGGCCGATGGCAGCTTTGTTCCACCACGTGGTCAGAGCGCCCGTCAGATGGCATTGATGACAGCTGACAACATCATGTTAATGATCGATGGTCAGGCACCGCGTCATGAGTATGTGTACAAGGATCTGGGTTCTCTGGTGAACCTGTCCCGCTTCCATACCGTGGGTAACCTGATGTCCTTTATTGGTGGCGGTGTATTGGTTGAAGGCAAGATTGCCCGCTTCGTTTACACCTCACTGTACCGTCGTCACCTGATCGAACTGCACGGTGTGGTGCGTGGCACCCTGCTGATGCTGGCCAAAGGCATCAGCCGCATCATTCACCCGCATCTGAAACTGCACTGATGCGCTGAAAGCATAGAAAAGCCCGGCATGCAGCCGGGCTTTTTGCTATCTAGTGTGTAGGCGTCATTTCAAACACCAACTCCCCTCCCCGCATCAGGTCTCGATGGTCAATCTCTGGCACCTCAAGCTCAATACCGTTAAACAGCACTCGAGAGACATAGCCATCGGCGGCACCAAGGCGGCGTATGTTCAGGTGCTTGTTGTCAGGCAGGGCGAGTTTTACCTGCTCAAACTGAGGCGTACCCAATACATAGACGCCACCAACCGGGTTCAGGGGGTAAAAGCCCAATGCACTGAATACATACCAGGCGGACATCTGACCCAGATCATCATTTCCCGCCAGACCATCAGGCGCGGCCAGATACATGGTGTCCCGAATTTCCCGGATACGCTGCTCCCCTTTCCATTTATCCCGGGTGTAGGCATACAGATAGGTCACATGGTGTACAGGCTCATTGCCATGGGCATACTGGCCAATCAGACCCGAGATATCCGGTGACACATCCCCCTGCATTTCAGAACTGACAGTGAACAACTTATCCAGCTTTTCCACAAAGGCGGCTTCAGAGCCAAACAGAGAGATAAGGCCGGGAACATCATGGGGAACAAAGAAGCTGTACTGCCAGGCGTTGGCTTCTGTGTAATCAGTATTTCTGTGCTCTACATAGGTGGGATTGAAACGCTCGACCCAGTTGCCTTGAGCAGTTTTGCCCCGCATAAAACCGGTACTTTTATCAAACATCTGACGGTAGGCCTGACTGCGTTGGTTGAAGTAATCATATTCCTGTTGCTTACCAAGAGCTTTGGCCAACTGAGCGATGGCCCAGTCGTCATAGGCATATTCCAGCGTCTTGGACACCGCCTCGACTTCGAGCTCTGAGGGGATATAGCCATACTGCCTGAACAGATCTATACCAAATCTATCCTGCATAGCTGAGGCCTTGCAGGCCTCGAACAGCAGTTCAGGGTCTGCTGTGGTCAACCCCTTCAGATAGGCATCCACCAATACAGGCACTGCATGGTAACCAATCATCACATCAGTCTCATTGGACATCAGATCCCAGGTTGGCAGCAGCCCGGTCTCCTGATAGAAGCCCAGCATAGACTTGACCATATCATCCACTCTGTCGGCATCGGTTATGGTCAACAGAGGATGCAAAGCCCTGAAGGTATCCCACAATGAAAACAGCGAATACTTGCCATAGCCGGGATTTGCGTGGCTGCTGCCATCTGCGCCGAAGTAACTGCCATCTACATCATGGAAGATTTGTGGCGCCGTAAAAGCATGGTAAAGCGCGGTATAAAACTTGGTCTTGTTAACCCTGTTGTTATCTTCAACAGTGAACTTACCCAACTGCTTGCGCCAGCTCTGCTCCGCCCGGCTCTGCGCCAGGTCGAAACTCCCCGGATTCTCAGCTATAAGGTTGGCTTTAGCTCCATCAATACTCACATAAGAGATACCAACTGCAACCTCCAGGGGCTTATCGCTGATATCACCAAAGTTCAGTACGATTTTGCCCTCTTTACTGAGCAATTGATCACCTTTCACCGGCTCAGGGCCTGATTCAGGTTTGTGCTCATTCAGGGTATAGAGAGTGTGCGTAAAAGGCTGACTGAATCTGGCGGTGAAATAGATGGGTTGATATTTGGCCCAGCCGGTGGACAGACGATAGCCGGATAAAGTGTAGTCATCTTCAACTCTCAACAGGGTTGAAACCGGCTTGTCATAGTTTTGTGCATAGCCCAGATCCACCAACAGCTGGGCGTCTTTATCACCCCTGAACTGGTAACGGTGAAACCCGGCACGCTCTGACGCCGTCAGCTCAACATTAACCGCCTCTTCCGGCAGCCCCAGCTGATAGTAACCGGGAGAAGCCTGCTCATCATCATGACTGTAATGTGTGAAAATCCGGCCTTTGTCATCCCGCTGCCGCTCAAGATAATCGCCACGAAACGGCATCACCAGCACATCCAGAAGGTCGCCTACACCAGTGCCTGACAAATGAGTGTGACTGAAGCCGACCAGCACATTGTCTGAATAGTGGTAACCCGAGGTCCAGTCCCAGCCTTTGGAGGGATTATCCGGACTGAGCTGCACCATGCCAAAGGGCACAAAAGGCCCGGGAAAGGTGTGGCCATGGCCACCAGTGCCGATAAAGGGGTCAACCAAGCTCAACGGATACTGGCCGTCGATATTCACATGCTCCTGCTCAGCCAGATTGGCACAGGCTGTCAGACTGAAAAGCATACATGCAGAAGTAAGGTATTTGGAAAAGGATATCCTTGTAGTCATTTTATTATCCGTCAGTCCTGTAATTTGTCGTACCAGAAAAACTTAAGAAACACGCTGCCAACCACCAAGAGTGCGACAGACCAAAGCACGCCCTGATAATCCCGCACAACCAGATAAATCGGGATAAGCACCAGACTCAGCTGCCAGAAGATCCCCACCAGTATGTTGGCCATATCCCGGCCCATGGGAGGCTTCTCCAGCTCAGGAGTTTCAGTCAGTACCTTATCTCTGACCGGGCCCCAGAAACCCCAGGGGCGAACCTGCAGGTAAAAGGCTTTCAATACCTCATCGTCCTGAGCCGGGGTCAGTAATGCCGCTCCTACAGAGCCAGTGAGGCTGATAAGCAGCAACAGGGGGAACGCCATCAAAGGGTGGGTGTCAGGCAGTAACAGGGGTAAAGCCAGTGATGCCATCAGCCCGGAAAGCATACCGAAGAAATAGCCATAGGCATTAAAGCGCCACCAGTGCCACTTGAGCAGGTTGGCAGCTGCATAGCCGCCAAACAGTGCGGCGAAAATCCACTGCATGATGTCGTTGATGCTGTCCAGCATAAAGCCAACGGCGATACCTATAAGCACCAGCACAAAAGAGACCAGATAGCTCAGGGCGACATACCTTTCAGGGGCCGCATCCGGGTTGAAGTACTTGCGATAAATATCATTCACAAAGTAGACGGGAGCAGCATTCAGTGAAGCGGCGAAGGTGGACATAAAGGCCGCCAGCAGACCGGCTATCAGCAAACCTGTTAGCCCCACTGGAACAAAGCGGTTAATGGCGTAGGGCAGGATCTGTTCAAAGTCGAACTCTCCCCCCGCGGCCTGAATTTCCGGCCCCATATATACCAGCGCCAGTACCGCCAAACCTGTGACCATCATGTATCTGGGGAAAAACATCACCAAAGACACCAGACCACTCATCTTGGCGGCTTCAGACGGCGTTTTTGCCGCAAGAATACGCTGCATATCATAGTTGGGAACTGGGCCTGCCATGCTGGACAACACACCTTTAAACAGCATCATCATCACCATAATGCCGAACAGTTCCAGCCCATCACTGCTTATTTTGTCATTCACACTGTCGATGACTCCGGACCAATCAAGCCCCAACTGCCAGCCGAAACCAACCTCAGCCCAGCCTTCCGGAGTCGCCGCAGCCAACTGCTCAGGAGACACCAGACTCATGGCAATCACACCAACAGCTATGGCGGCTATGGTCATAATCACAAACTGGAGTATCTCGGTGAACACCACCGAGTACATGCCACCTTTGACCACATAGAGGGTGGTTACAGCAAAGATAATCAGCGCATAGGTGTCAGGCGCCAGATCCCAGGGGAAAAAGATTGCGGCAAATTTGCCAATACCTTTGAATGCATAGGCGATAAACCCTATGGAGCTGACCAGGGCAAATACCACTACCACCAATTGACAAAGCTCAGCATCCCGGCCCTTGCCAAAGCGGGTGTTAAGCCACTGTGCCCCTGTCATCACATTGGAACGTCTGAGCCAGATGGACAGGTAGACCATCAGAAACACCTGGTTGAAGATGGGCCAAATCCAGGGTAGCCAGGCGCTTTTAAGGCCGTAGACAAAACACATGGAAACCAGCCACATGGTGCCTGTGATATCAAACATCCCCGAGGCATTGGATACCCCAAGCGCCCACCAGGGAATGGTTTTCCCCCCCAGAAAATAGGCACTCATATCCCGGCTGGCCAGGCGGGAAATATACAAACCCAAAGCCAGGGTTCCCGCCAGATACCCAAAGATAATGACCATATCCAGTGTACTGAGGTTCATTCCCTGTCCTCCGGCCATATCACACTTGTCTGCAAGGTGCGGCAGCTAAGATTCTCCACCTCTTCTAGCATGGCATCCCTGTCTGCGCCCGCCAGCTTGAAGCTGACCTCTTTACTCCTGCCCGGCAGCAGGTCGAAGAAGTTATCGGAGAAGTTACCAACCAGGCCGGGTAACGACAGGTACACCTGTCTGGCTAACGTGTCACTGGCCAGCCTCACGGTTAACTCCCCGTACCTGAGAATCGGCGTCACCTGAATATCTGCGGGCTTTAGCATCTGATGTTTGGGCTTCACAAAGTAGAATTGGTTCTCCGCTTTGATCTCCCCTTCGTCATTGACCAGCGTCATTACCAACAGATTATTTCTGGGTTGCAGTTCCGGCCATAGCTGCCATGGATTCAAGGTCATCAGTTCACGAGCCCTGCCCGCAGCCAGGCTGATGCGGCTTGATTGCTGCCACAACAGGTCACCATCAAAATTGATCAGGCTGACGCACAGCTTGCCCCAAAAGGTCTCCCGGCCATCGGATACCCCCTTGATGCTCATCTCGTCTCCGCTCAGCTCCGCAAACACCAACTCAGAGGCAAAACTCCGCCTCGCCTGATAGTGCAGCGCCTTATACCGGCCAAAGTAATCAATGCCAGACCAGGAGGCACCGGGCCAGGTATCGTTGAACTGCCAATAGAGCGAACCCATACAGAAAGGTGTATTGCCTCGGTGAGCCTCAAAGCCCTGACGCAAGCCCTCAGCTTGCTGAACCTGGCTCAGATACAGTAAAGACTCGAAATCTCTGGCTTCAGGGTAGTCTTCGGCCAGATAAGACAGGATCAGTTGATTGCCTCTGGGGTGTTTCTGATGATTCACCATCACAGGCGATGCCAGTTGATGATCGCCAGCCTGGGTATATTGGCTGACCGAATCCAGAATGGGGAATGACTGAAAGCCAAATTCACTCATAAATCTTGGTACACAGCGGCGGTACTCACTGAAGGCCTGCTCACCATGCCAAACGCCCCAATAATGATGGTTGGCTTTGCCAAACTCCTCATTCTCCCAATAACCAATGGGCGAGGAGCGCAGGTAGAAGCGGCCGGGGTCCAGCTCCTGCAAGGCTCGGGGAAGACACTGGTCAAACAGCTTCAGATAATCAGCTTTAAGGCGTTCATACAACTCAGGACCATAGTCAAACTTTTCGGGCCACTGCCAGTGTTCGATGGCCATTTCCACTTCATTGTTGCCACACCAAAGCGCGATACAAGCATGGTTGCGGAGGCGTTTGATGTTGTACTCAGCTTCGGCTCGAACATTACTCAGGAACTCGCGATCCGCAGGGTAAAGGGAGCAGGCGAACATAAAGTCCTGCCAGATCAGAATGCCCTTTTCATCGGCAAGTCGATAAAACTCATCGTCCTGATAGATACCGCCGCCCCATACCCTCAGCATGTTCATATTGGCATCAAGAGCAGCGTCAAAGCTGGCAAGATACTCCTGTTTGCCAACCCTGTGGGGAAATGCATCAGCCGGTATATAGTTGGCCCCTTTCATAAACAGATCCCGGCCATTGACCCTGAACAGGAAACTTTCACCATCCCCATCGGGACGGTTTATCACCTCTATGGTGCGCAGTCCGATGGCAATTTCATGGCTGTCCACCAGCCTGTTTCCGCGATACCAGCGCAGTTCAAAATGGTACAGAAACGGGTCGCCCGCGCCATTTGGCCACCATAGTTCAGGGTCTTCCATCACCAGCTCTATCTGGGCTCTGGCCCCGGCAGTAAAGCTCACCTCTCTGTCCAGTTCTGGGTTTTCCCAGCATTGCAGCATCAGACAGTCTTCACCGGGAAGATCAACAGCCAGTTCAGTGTCCAGCTTGAACGCAAACTCTGCGAGTCTGGGATTCAGTGCATGTTGTACATACTGCACATCTGCAATTCGGCCCAACTCATGTCCTTCCAGGTAGATATCCCGCCAGATGCCACTGCTGACCAAACGTGGGCCCCAGTCCCAACCGAACTGACAGGGGGCCTTACGGCAATAAACACTGAGCTTGTCGTCCGACTTGTCATTCTCTGCCGGGTATACAAAACCGGCGGCTTCCACAAAAGGGCGGGTTGTTGTCAGTGGCGAACGGAATACAAGTTCAATCTCGTTCTCTCCGGGCCTCAACAGGGCTTTGCAATCAAAGCGGTAACCAAGGAACATGTTCCTGGTATTACCTAAAGGCTGACCATTAACAAAGATCTCGCAAAAGGTGTCCAGACCATCAGCAACAAGCTGGATCGCCGGCTTGTCGAAAAGCGCTTTGTCGAGGATGAAAGCTTTGCGGTAAACCCAGTTTTTCTCTGCAACCCACTGCACTTTTTGTTCATTGTCCCGATAGAAGGGATCAGGGATAACGCCGGCAGCCATTAAGTCGGTATAGTTACAACCCGGTACCCGGGCAGGAAGCCAATCGACTTCATCCTGCCGGGAAAAAAGCCAGTCGCCACATAGGGTTTGTCGCCGGATCATGCTTCTGTTAACAGAGGTTCCCTGCTCAGCACGATCTCTGATAATTCTTGTCATTAAGTTCACTTTATTTTCTTTGTTGTTCTTGCAGACAGGTATCTGCCGCCGTCATAAGGGTGATCCGGTTCAAACGTGAAACCAGACTGCATTCGGTATTGCCCTCCCGCAGTACGCCGGAGTGACAGTGAATTGAATAGGGCAAGCCCTGCGGTTGCATTTCATCCAAAATAGATTTGATATTGTTGGCATTTACGCCACCACCAATCACCAGCTCGAGCTGTCCCTGCAGTTGTTCGAGTAACCAGGACAATCGTGAACGGGCATCTGAGTTCATCTCTGCCTCAGGCCAGTGACAGCCACTGCTCAGAACTCTGTCCACAGTGGATGTTCTAAGCCATTCAACAGCCTCCAACGGGCTTGGTACTGCATCAAAAGCCCGATGAAATGTCACTGACAGCTGCAACTGCTCAGCAATATCCAACAGATATTCATTGGCCTTGATATCCGGCTGTCCCCGACTATCAAGCACGCCAAATACCACACCGTCAGCCCCGGCATCGGCCAGTTCCCTGATACTCTTGCCCATCTGCCGGACTTCATGCTCTGAGTAGTTAAAATCGCCCCCCCGGGGGCGAATCATGGCAAGCACTCCCCGGGTTGGTCCCCAGAACTCTCTGGCAGTCTTAACCGCCCGCTTACAGGGAGTCAGCCCATGCTGTTCCATATCTCCACACAGCTCGATACGCCTGGCGCCGCCATACTGGGCCGCCATCACATTACGGGGAAGCCTGCCCAGATCATCTGTAGATAAACAGATCTCCAGTGTTGGTAATCTGCGGGTCATGGGGCTTCTCCCAGCAGGGCTTCTGACTTGGTGAGGATGGCTCCCTGCTTGTCATGACGGGCATAACTGAACCCGGGTTGAATACAATAAGAGGCGCTTTCTCCCAGGCAATCGAGGGCAACAAAACCCACCTGAAATGCCGCAAAATCACCCAACTTTTCTGCAATCCTGAGCACAGCGCCTTTACAAGCCTGCATGGGTGTCGCCCCCTGCCTCATCAGCTCCACCACCAAAAAGCAGCCGAGGGTTTTCATCATCAACTCTCCCATGCCTGTGGCCACCGCACCGCCAACGGCACCATCGACATATAAACCGGCACCGATAATAGGCGAGTCCCCCACTCTGCCATGGAGTTTGTAGGCCGCCCCGCTTGTGGTGCAGGCACCACTGAGCCTGCCGTCCTTATCCAGCGCCAACATGCCAATGGTGTCATGATTTTCGATATTGATATCTTTGGGTCGCTCCCCTTGAGCGCGCCAGACTTGCCAGTCTTTATAGGCCTGGGGTGTCAGCAGGTTTTCTTTAGCGAACCCCTGAGTCAGGGCAAAGTCCTGCGCCCCCTGCCCAACCAGCATCACATGGGGAGTGCGTTCCATCACAGCTCTGGCAACTGAGATGGGATGCTTAATCTCCTGCAAAAATGCCACTGAGCCACAATCCATTTTTTCATTCATGATGCAGGCATCCAGTGTCACTTCTCCACTGGCGTCCGGATAGCCTCCCAAACCCACGGTGCGGACGCCGGGGTCAGCTTCTGACACCCGTACCCCTGCTTCGACGGCATCCAAACTATAGCCACCCTGGTTCAGTAGCTCCCACGCCGCCTGATTCGCCGCCAAACCATGGTCCCAGGTAGATACCACCACGGGCGTCACCTGAGCCTGTCTGGTATTCCTGTTTAAGGTCGAGCCCAGACTTTCCGGAATACCTGTTACCCCCATAGCCAAGGCGCCGGAGATAAACTCTCTTCTGCTTGTCATACTTTGCCCCCGGCCTTGCTGTTGGATGATTCAGACTCCAGAGACAAATGTCGCATTGCCATCATGATGGCTCCCTCCTGGGGTGAGTATCTGGCCAGGGTCAGTGCCCCTGTGTCGGAATCAGATAGATAAGGCATAACAAACCGGCTGATACTGCCGGAGAGCACAATTTGATTGACGCCAATAAAGCGCATTCGTCTGATCACCTTGCTGACAAACTCAGCAGCGTCCTGCATCAATTGTCCCGCCACATAATCCCCCTTCTCTGCTTCAGTCAGCACATGGGGGGCGAGAGTGGCGTAAGACGTAGGAGAAGAGTTTTGAAACTCAGTTGCCAGTTTTAATGGGTCATCATCTGGCATCAGACATTGAGTTAAACTGGTTTCCGGCCCCAGACCGTCCACCGCCAGTAACACAGCTTTTACCGCTTCCAACCCCAGCCATGAGCCGGAACCGGTGGCATTAATGGGGAAACCGTATCCCCCCAATGACATCTGTTTGCCATGATGCCTGGCAATGGCAGCAAAACCTGTCCCCAGAATAATCAAGCCTCCATCTTCACCATCGTGAGCGCCCAAATTGGCGACATCCAGATCTGTACCCAGATAGAGGCGGTGAAATGGGTGTTGCCACTGAGACATCTGCTGTCTCGCGGCGGGTAGATGCAAACCGGCCAAACCTGCTCCAACAACCAGACGACTGATATGTGAATATCCGAGTCCGGCATTGGCCAGCGCCTGTCTGGCAGCTGAAGTAATGGATGAGATGGTGGCAACATAATCAATCACAGGATTGGCGCACTTGCCTTCCCCCTGGCCAAGCACCTCACCATCAAAGTTCTTCAACAGCGTTCGGCATCGACTGCCGCCGCCATCCACACCAAGAAAGAGTAAACCCTGCTTATCACAGTCAGCTTGAGCAGCAATGCCTTTCGAAGCGACACCTTTCATTGCTTTCTCCTGTTCAGAAAGTGAGATGGTCGCCGAAGCGACCATCCGTTCCGGGTTAAAGCTCGGGACCTATCAGCTCAATTTCAGCAAGCTGCATCAGGTTGGAATCACCTTTGTTCTTGGTAATCTCCACCCGATAATGCTTAAACGCACGGCCATTGGCAGAGGTAAACTCCCTGCGCTGGAAGCGCTCATCAAAGACCTCACCCACCCAGGCACCAACCTGAGTCCAGCTCTTGTCATCACCGTCAGAGTTTGAACCAAGCAGCCTGAAGTTCTCCGGATCACGCTCAGGTGCATCATTGGCGCTGGTAATAGCCAGGGAGTTAACGGCTTTGGCATCGGCGAAGCTCACTGTGACCCATGCAGGGTCTTCAGTTGACGGCACACCGCCATTGTCCAGCCACTTGGTTGATGCATCGTCATCAAACGCCTTGGGGCCACTTTCACCATCACTTATCTGAGCGCGAACAGCCACCTCGATACCCTCACCACCATTAGTATGGTCAATCGAGGCATAATCAGGTCCGATAAGCGCAATTTCAGCCACCTGCATCAGACTGCTGTCACCTTTGTCTTTACTGATATTGAAGCGGTACTGAGAGAACGCCAGAGTGTTGGAAATACCAAAGCTCTGATACTCAAACCTGTCGTTGAAAACCACACCGTTCCAGCTCCCCAGAGTCACCCACTGCTCGCCATCGTTGGAGGCTTGCAGATTGAAGTTTTCAGGGTCACGATCCTGCGCATCGTTGGCACTAATAAGGGCCAGGGTGCCCACCGCTTTTGGCTCTGCCAAAGTCACAGTCACCCAGGATGGTTCTTCATCGGAAGGAACCCCTGTGTTGTCCAGCCACTTGGTCTCGTGGTTATCGTCAAAGGCTTTGGGCGCAGACTCACCATCACTGATGGCACCGCGAGCCTCGAAGCTACCGCCCAGAGCATGGTTGGCAAACGCCTGAGAGGGGCCTATCAGCTCAATTTCAGCAATCTGCATCAGGCCATCATTGCCCTTGTTCTTGGTGATATTGAAGCGGAACTGCTTATAGGCCGCACCGGCAGTCAAGGGATACACCTTGCGCTGAAAGCGTGAATCAAAGGCTTCACCCGCCCACTGACCCAGAGTGACCCAGAACTCTCCGTCGTTGGAGGCCTGCAGGTTGAAGTTTTCCGGATCACGGCTGTCGGCATCGTTGGCACTGGTCAGCGCCAGCGCACTCACGGTTACTGCGTCGGCAAAGGTCACCTGGGCCCAGGAAGGGTCTTCATCTGAAGGGGCTCCTGCGTTATCAAGCCACTTGGTATCTGCTGAGCCATCGAACGCTTTAGGACCGGACTCGCCATCGCTGATGGCCGCTCTGACAGTGACATTGGCAGCGTCTACCTGATGTACTACATCGGCATGGACTGGACCTGTCAGTTCAATCTCGGCCACCTGCATCAAACTGCTGTCACCCTTATTTTTGGTGATGTTGAAGCGATAGCTTGAGTAGGCCAGCGAGTTATTAAGACGGAAGTCCTGGGTTTCGAAGCGCTCATTGAACGCGGCTCCAGCCCAGGCACCCAGACTAATCCAGGTCTCGCCGCCATCGTTGGAAGCTTCCAGATTGAAGTTCTCAGGGTCACGTTCCGGGGCATCATTGGCGCTGGTCAGTGACACTATGCTCACCGGATAAGCTTCGGCAAAATCGATCTGAATCCAGGATGGTTCCTCTTCAGATGGCACGCTTTCGTTGTCCAGCCATTTGGTTCCACTCTCACCATCAAAGGCTTTCAGGCCATTTTCGCCATCACTGATCGCCTTACGGTAGGTAATTGTGGCAGCAGCAACATTATCGGCAGTGGTGTACTCAACCACTGCGCCAGTCGCACTCTCCTCGACGACTAAAGGCAGTTTAATATCAACAATGTCTTCAGGCGCCAACTCAAGCTCAGTGAGAACAGAGCTCAGGGCCAGACGATTAAGCAGACGCTGACGCAGATCTTCCAGCGCATCCTGATCACCATTGGCAGCCAGACTGGCCAGGTTTTGCCATTGAGAAAAGGAATCCGCCAGGGTGGAATCCTTGGCGAACCCGGCGAACATACCGTTAATCAAAGACAGGTTTCGGGTCAGCTCATCCACCCCCTCAAAATTGGCGGCAGACTCAGCACTGACCAGAGGCAGAGCAAACAGGTTTGCTTTCACATCCAGGCCCAGAATTCGCATCACCAGAATGGAAAACTCTTCCTGGGCGGGCTCAAACGTCGACTTACCTGAGATGTTCTTACCCGCAGCCATGGCATCTTCAATCAATGCTGTCGCCAAAGTAGTGAGAGCATTAACCTGAAACTCCGCCTCGGCATCACCACCGGCTGGATTGCCAAGCGTGGCTTCAACCCATACCAGAGAGGACAAACTGACGCCAGCCAGCTCATCACCCGGCGTCATCTCGCCCAGAGCTGCGCTGCCACATACTGAGGCGTCACACATCATGCCGGTATCTTTATCCGCGGTAGCCACCACCTTATGGATGCCTTTAAAGGCAAACCCATCTTCTGACACCAAAGCCACCAGAGCCTGGCCGTTATCGTCAGTTCTGCCGCCGCCAGTCAGGGTCACTTTGGACTTATTGAGGGGAAGCACAGTTAACACAGCGTTATCCATGGTGCCTTTAATCACGCTGCCCTCAAGCTCAACACTGGTATTGTCAATCTGAGGAACATTCTGTGGGTCCGGGTCATCACCGCTGCCACAACCTACCAAGCCTGTGGCCGTTATCACTGTTGCCAGTGCAATTGGCGTTTTAATCAGCCTTTTCATAATAAAATCCTTTCTGTGTCTTTCCCGGTGGCTGAGCGTTTCAACCACCGGATTGCAATAATCAGAACTTGTAACTGATGCCCGCGTAGAAGCGACGACCTGAATAACTGGTGTTCAGCAATCTCGCCGTTGTGTCGTTACCGACCCGGGAAGTTTGCTCAGATTCAGTCAGATTGATCACCGAGCCGGTCAGAGTCAGCGCTTCTGTGATGCTGTAAGAAGCGTTCACATCCAGCTGGTCGTAAGGGTCCTGATAGACGTTCAAACCACTGTTGATGCCCTGCACCACTTCCCCACGTTTGTTGTAGGAACCGCGGATGCTGAAGTCATCGTTTTCGTAGTAAGCAGAAAGGTTGTATTGATAGTCGGCACTGCCAACCAAAGGCGACTCACCGACCTCCAGACCGTCAACACTGATACCAGCCTGGTTGGTGTCGTTACGTGTGTAGTTGGCATAGAGACCAAAGCCACTTTCGAATGAGTGCTGCATAAACAGCTCCCAGCCCTGAGACTTGGCATCGGTACCATTACCTGTAGTGCTGTATGGGCTTACGGTGATCTCACCCGGCTCGATAATGCCCGGCATACCTTGATAAAAACGGGTGGATTCAATCACCAAAGGCACCACAAAGTTATCCACTTTTTTGTAGAAGAGCGCGGCACCGACAGCGGAGCCTTCCCCATAGTAGTATTCCACTGAGAGGTCAGCCTGCAATGACTCAAATGGCTTCAAGTCCTTGTTACCACCACTGCCACGGAACCCGGGAAGGACATTAAACTCTTTACGGTCATCAGCCCACTCCTCAGATACCCAGGAGATGCGCTCCTGACTGCCCATGGCGTTGTAACCGGGACGGGATATCACCTTGGCCACTGCGGTACGAACCACCAGATTATCGGTTGCATCCCACGCCAGGTTGAAACTTGGCAATACATGGGTATCCGAGGTTTCTCTGGAGATCAGGTCATAGTTCTCTACAAAGCGATCGTCGCCGGTAACCGGCTCTCCGGTTGCATCATCTGTGTGATCCAGGAAGAAAGTATAAAGGTCGGTAGATGAGCTCAGGGTTTCGGTGCGAACTACACGTACACCCAGGTTACCGCGGAAGTCACTGAAGCTGAAATCACCCTGCAGATACATGGCACTGATGGTTTCTTCAATGTCATAGACAAAGTTATCTTCAATACGGGTGTAGGGGACATAGTTTTGCAGGATCAGTGAGCGGTACTTTTCCCAATCAATGGTCGGCATCAGATTGATATCGAAACCACCGGCAATATTGCCTTCACCGGATGTGTTAAGAATGTCCATAGCCAAGGGCATGCCACCGTTCCACTGATAGCTGTCAAACCGGGTAATCTCTTCGCCCGCAGCCAATCTTGCCTCTACATCCAAATCCGGAGAGATAAAGAAGTTATTACCTGTTTCTCTGTGCAGTTTGGCGTGTCGGTACTTGGCACCCACGCTTACCTTGTCAATCAGCCCCCACTCTACATAGAAATCGGTATCCAGCTGCACATAGGTCTCTTCCAGTGTACTGCGCACAAAGCTGGAGTTGGAGGAACCCGGGTCGCGACCACCACCGGCACCTGCCAGCAGATTGTTAAGAGTGTTGGGATCCATATACATGGAAACTCTATCGGAGCCCAGCGACCAACCAGCGTACTGGGCGGCATTGGAGATGCTGTCCCGCTCTTCACCCCAGTTGGAGCTCTTATACGCCGCCTCCCAGCTTTCTGCCGGGCCACCTTCAGACGAGGTATGGCCGGCAATCAAACGGGCAGTAAAGTCATCGCCTTCATAGTTGATCTTGAAGTCAAAGGTATCTGAGGAGGACTCTTCCCGCACATAGGTACCCCGTATCCAGGGAAACTGCATATCTGCAGGCGCTCCGCCGGCGCCGGCACTGAAGTCCATCCCTGTGGCTATAGTGCCACTTGGGTCAAGATGAATAGCGGTCAAAAAGTCCGGAGAAAGCAGCCATTCAGGCATATCCACGGCTGACAGTGTTCTGTCCTGACCAAGATTAAAATGGAAGTAGTTGGCGGTGACTTCCCAGTCATCGGCAGGACGCCATTGACCGGTCACCTGAATACCATCCCGCTCACGCTGCTCTTTAACCACGGCGGTACGCACGACCTGAGGGAACCAGATCCCCTGATACTGCTGGCCTCTGGCGTCAGTAATCTTGCCCCAGCCGTTATTATTATCAACCGGGTTACCATTCACATCGACAGGTGGATTAGCATCATCACCGTTCCAACGCCAGATATTGGCATTGGTACCGCCTGACAGGGTTCTGTTGGTTCTGTGTTGACGGGTGTACCCCACCAGCAGACCGAAATCTTCGTCTTCATTCTTCCAGGAATATACACCGGCGAACTGAGGCTCATATTTATCAGTCACATCCGCATAGGTGTACTCAACATTCACCAGACCTGAATTGGCCTCCATGGCAAATGGGGTTCGGGTGTGCAGAATGACAGTTCCCCCCACACCGCCTTCATCGAGGCGCGCTTCAGGAGACTTAAATACCTCAACCATTGAGATCATGGCGGAAGGAAGCAGTGAGTAGTCAAATGAACGGGAAGGGTCACCCGGGCTGGAGGCGATAAAATTGCCATTCAACTGGGTGAATGTCAGGTCAGAAGAAAGACCACGAATGCTGACAGTGGCACCCTCGCCACCATCACGCTGGATAATCACGCCGGGGACACGCTGCAAAGAGTCAGCGACGTTCTTATCGGGAAACTTACCGATATCCTCAGCGGTGATGGCATCTACTACAGCGTTGGACATTCTCTTGATATTGAGGTTTTGGGCCATACTGGCGCGAATACCGCGCACCTCAATCACTTCTATATCTTTATCGTTCTTTTTCTGGGTTTCTACGGCTTTGGTGTTATCGGCTTTGGTTTCTTCAGCATGGACATTGCCCATGGCCGTCAGTATGGCCAGGCAAAGTGTGCTTTTTACCAAGGCGCACCGCGAACTTTTCCGCTTTTGTTGGTGCCAGATCGCCATTTGCTTTTCTCCGTTCTCTTGGTTCGAGTTATCCAGTCGCAACAACGGATACGCGTCTACAGAGTCCAAAACACCTATTCAACAACTAGATAGCTTAGTACCTGCTGTATGTTTCATCCCTCTGCAAACAAACTGTAATCGTTTACATCAGCCCTTGGATGATAAATAACCAAAATTAACGGCGTCAACTTTTTTTTAACAAATCCGTAAAAATAAAAAGCCCCACTCAGCGGTGGGGCTTTTATCGTTAATTAAATCAATCTATTGAGGCACTGGACCCGAACTGGCTCGTTCCAGCAACCGGAAAGGAAGCAGCTCTCGACGCCGGCTGAGAGGCTTGTCACTCATCATTTGATGCAACATATCCATCGCCCTTCTACCCATTTCCAAAGCGGGTTGGTCCACGGTGGTCAGAGGGGGATCCATGTACGGGGTGACAGGAATATTATCGAACCCCACGACGGAAACATCCTCTGGAACCCGCTTTCCCATAGACTTTAGCGCATGAATCGCACCGATAGCGATATCGTCATTGAAACAGACTATCGCCGTTGGAGGCTGCTCCAGTTCCATCAATTCCCGGGCGCCTTTGATACCGTTTTCAATACTGTAGCTGGAGCCAACCAACATCTGGTCAGTAAAGATGATGCCCTCTTCGTCCAGAACGCTTTTAATCCCGGCCAATCTGTCTCTGTGGATCTGGCTGTCAATCTGTCCGGCTATCACCCCAAAGCTGCGATGGCCATAGTTAATCAGGTGGTGGGTTAAGGCCCGACAGGCGCCATGGTTGTCCAGTTCGATGCAGGGAAATCCATGGTCTCCCTTGATTCTTTCACACACACTGACCATGGCGATATCGGCCCCCAACTCCGCATCCAGCTCAGAAAAAGGGTATGAATGGTCCAACTGAATAAGGCCGTCAGCACGGTTGCTGAGCACCATAGAAGCATATTGGTGCTCCAGCTCTGCATTGCCCTGTGTATCCCCCAGCAGCACAGAGTATCCGTACTCCTGTGCGGTTTTTTCAATTCCCTCAACTATCCTCATAAAGAAGGGATTAACCAGGTTGGGGACAAGCACCACAATTGAGTTGGAGCGTCCACTCTTAACGCTGGCAGCCAACCAATTGGGGCGGTAACCCACAGCCTTGACCGCATTAAGGACTTTTTCCCGGGTTTTGGGGCTAACAACCTCAGGGTTCTTGAGAGTTCTGGATACTGTTGCCGTAGACACGCCAGCATACTGACTTACCTGTTTAATATTAGGCACTTAGCAACCTCCTCCATATTATGAAAACGTTACATCCATTTAAGTTGACGAATATTCCTCATGATCAAGGAAATCGCAACCTGAAAAGCTTTACCCCTTCAAAATCCAGATGTGACGGGGGTTTTATCAATCCAAGGGCGATATTACACAAGCCCGACCTGTTTGCAAATTGTAAATATAGCTGGTATCACAAAATGTAATCGGTTACTTTTTAATAACTGCGTAACATTTGACACTTAAAAACGACACAAAAGGAATGTCATGTTGAACCCAGTCTTATCCAACAAGCCATTGATTAAAAGCGCCTTGGTTGGCGCTATCTGGCTTTTTTCCTGTACAGGTTGCAGCGAGCAGGTTGAACAAAAGCAGCCAGATAGCCCACTGTCATTGGTGAACCCACTGATGGGGACAGACTCAACCTTTGAGCTGTCCAATGGCAACACCTACCCCGCCATAGCTCTGCCGTGGGCGATGAACTTCTGGACGCCGATGACCGCTCCAATGGGGGATGGCTGGACCTACAAATATGATGACAACAAGATCCGCGGCATAAAGCAAACCCATCAACCCAGTCCCTGGCTGAATGACTATGGTGCCTTTTCACTGATGGCGGTCACAGGTGAGCTGAAGTTTCAGGAAGACGCCCGGGCCTCCTGGTTTTCCCATAAAGCCGAAGTCGCCAGGCCCAACTATTACAGTGTCTATCTGGCCGATTACGATGTGACGGCCGAAGTCACCCCTACTGAGCGGGCTGCACAATTCAGGTTTACTTTCCCCCAAACAGATGCTGCTTATATCTTGCTGGATGCCTTCGACAAAGGCTCTATGGTGAAGATCTTACCTGAGCAACGCCAGATTATAGGCTACTCCCGCAATAATCACGGCGGTGTGCCAGACAACTTCCACAACTACTTTGTGCTGGAATTTGATAAGGATTTTGAGCAGGTTCATACTTGGACCGACGATTGGCAACTGGATAAAGATTCGCTTGAGCAATCAGGTGACCACACCGGGGCCATAGTGCGCTTCGCCACAGAAAGGGGCGAACAGGTGGGTGTTAAAGTCGCCTCCTCTTTTATCAGTCACGATCAGGCATTGCTGAATCTGAAGCGGGAGCTGGCAAACGACAGCTTCGAGGTGACACGACAAAAAGGCGCTGAACGCTGGCAGCAAGAGCTGGGGCGAATTGAGATTGAGGACGACAACCTCGATGCCAAGCGTACCTTCTATTCGGCACTGTACCGGGTACTGCTGTTCCCCCGCAGCTTTTATGAGTATGACGCTCAGGGCAAAGTGATTCACTACAGCCCCTACAACGGCAAAGTGCTACCCGGTTACATGTTCACGGACAACGGCTTTTGGGACACCTTTCGCGCCGTATTTCCCTTTTTCAACCTTATGTATCCTGAGCTGAATGAGAAGGTGATGGAGGGGCTGGCCAACACCTATCTGGAATCGGGCTGGTTGCCTGAATGGGCCAGTCCGGGCCACAGAAACGTGATGATAGGCTCCAATTCAGCTATCAATATTGCCGATGCCTACCTTAAAGGAGTGGGGCACCCACATATTGAAACCCTCTATGAAGCGGCATTGAAAAACGCCGAAGTGAATGACGACCGCCCCATGACCTCTGTCGGCCGGGAAGGGGTTAATTACTACAACACCCTGGGCTATGTTCCCTATGATGTTGGCATCCATGAGAATGCCGCCCGCACCCTGGAATATGCCTTTGCTGACTTTAATCTCTATCAGCTCGCCCGGGCACTGGGCAAAGCGGAAGACGCCGAGCTATTCCAGCAAAGATCCCTCAACTACAAAAACCTTTTTGACACTGAAACCGGCTGGATGCGGGGCAAGAACCAGAATGGCGAATTTCAGACGCCCTTCAATCCACTTAAGTGGGGAGATGCCTTTACCGAAGGCAATGCCCTGCACTACACCTGGTCGGTATTTCATGACACTCAGGGATTGATCGACCTGATGGGTGGCCGGGATAAATTTGCTCAAAAGCTGGATCAGGTGTTCGAGATGCCGCCGCTGTTTGACGATTCCTATTATGGTTTCACCATCCATGAGATCCGTGAGATGCAGATAGTCAATATGGGGAACTATGCCCATGGCAATCAGCCCATCCAACATATGATCTACCTGTATAACCACGCAGCTCAGCCCTGGAAAGCGCAACAAAAGCTGCGCAGGGTAATGGATACCTTATATGCCCCGACACCCGACGGTTATTGCGGCGATGAGGACAATGGCCAGACCTCGGCCTGGTATGTTTTCAGCGCGCTGGGCTTCTACCCAGTGACTCCAGGCACAGATCAATACGTTATCGGCTCTCCCCTGTTCAACAAGGTCACCATGACTCTGCCGGGTGATAAGAAGCTGACAATTTCTGCCTCAGGCAACTCAGCAACAACCCCCTATATTCAGTCACTTTCTTTCAATGGCAGAGCCTACAGCCACAACTGGTTATCTCACAGGGAGCTGCTGCAGGGGGGCGAGCTGACATTCACCATGTCTGATACCCCGAATAAACAAAGAGGCACCTCAACCCGGGATCTGCCTTATTCGATGTCCAACGTGTCCTCCACAGATGCGTCTGCAGACACTCACCGAGAATAACAACCAAGAGACTCCGACCATGGCTATGATGCAAACAAGCGAGCAGTCTACTCAGGTCAAAGGCTCCGCCAGCCAACTGGCATTTGCCGCAATGACCACACTGTTCTTTATCTGGGGCTTTATTACCGCACTGAATGACATCCTGATCCCTCATTTAAAGGCATCATTCGAGCTTAACTATACCCAGGCGATGTTGGTGCAATTCTGCTTCTTTGGCGCTTACTTCATCATCTCGCCCTTTGCGGGCAAGTTGATTGAAAAGATAGGTTACATCAAAGGGATACTTACAGGACTTGGCACCATAGCTGTGGGATGTCTGATTTTTTATCCTGCCGCCGAGGTAGAGATCTACGCAGTGTTTCTTGTGGGTCTGTTTGTGCTGGCGTCCGGCATTACCATACTGCAGGTATCGGCTAATCCCTATGTTGCCATACTTGGCCCTGAACGCACGGCCGCCAGCCGTCTGAATCTGGCCCAGGCGATTAACTCTCTGGGGCATACACTGGCTCCTTTGTTTGGCGCTGCGCTAATCTTCAGTGCCGTTCCCACAGACGATATTGATGCCAAATCAGTTCAGCTTCCCTATCTGCTGCTTGCTGGTGCTGTGGTGATCACCGCGATTGGCTTCGCGTTTCTCAAGCTGCCGGTTATTCAGAACTCCGAACATCAACAGACCAATGCCCAAGGCAGCATCTGGCAACACAAGGGGTTGATATTTGGGGCTCTGGGTATCTTTCTATATGTCGGTGCCGAAGTATCTGTGGGCAGTTTTCTGGTGAACTACTTTGCCACACCTGAACTGGGAGGGCTGGGTGAGCATGAAGCCAGCCAGCTGGTGTCCTACTACTGGGGCAGCGCCATGGCCGGTCGTTTTGTCGGTGCAGCGCTAACCCGATATGTCTCCCCCCGTTATGTGCTTGCAGGCAATGCCCTGTTCGCTATCACACTACTGATAACCACAATATCCAGTAGCGGCAGCCTGGCAATGTGGAGCGTCATTGCTGTGGGTTTCTTTAATTCAATTATGTTCCCGACGATTTTTACGCTGGCAATTCGTGGGCTTGGTACATTAACCAGTCGCGGCTCAGGCCTGCTTTGCCAGGCTATCGTCGGGGGCGCCATTTTGCCTTTGTTGCAGGGTTTTGTGGCTGATTCAGCCGGTGTGCAACTCAGCTTTCTCGTGCCGATAGTTTGTTATCTCTATATTGGATGGTATGCGCTGTCAGGCTGCAACAAAGGCCAAGTTCCGGAGTCCAGGTAAAATGAAAGAAGTACTGTGTTTTGGTGAAGCCCTGATCGATTTTCTCAATACGGGCAAGACAGAGCAGGATGGTCTGACTCTGAATGAGTTTCGTCAATATCCAGGGGGAGCACCTGCCAATGCCGCAGTGGCTATCGCCAAGTTGGGCGGTAAAGCCCGGTTTGCAGGTCAGGTGGGCAATGACGGTTTCGGTCGCTTCCTTGGCGAAGCCCTTAACCACTATGGAGTGGATACACAGGCACTACTGTGCCATCCAAGGGCAAAAACCGCACTGGCCTTTGTCACCCTGGATGAAGAGGGCGAGCGCAGCTTTGCTTTCTACCGGGATCAGAGCGCCGATATGGTACTCAAACCAGAGCAGGTGTCACCTCAATGGTTCAGCAATCAACCCATAGTGCACTTTTGCAGCAACACCCTGACCACATCAGAGATTGCTGAAAGTACCCGCCAATTTGTGCAGCTGGCCAAACATCAGGGTTGTCTGGTCAGCTTTGATGTCAATTTGCGCCACAATCTCTGGCCTGCGGGCAAAGCGGATATAAAACGGGTCAACGAACTGGTCCTCAGTGCCAACCTGCTTAAGTTCTCCCGGGAAGAGTTTGAATATCTCGCCGGTGACGAACCTCAGCGTTTTATCAAACAGTGTTTCCAAGGCAACTGTCGTCTGCTGATGATTACCGACGGAGGTAAAGAGCTGGAGTATTTCACTCCGGACACCAGCGGCATTATCTATCCTCCCCGGGTCACTACGGTGGACACCACAGCTGGAGGTGATGGTTTTATCGGTGGCCTGCTGTTCGCATTGGCGGCTGAACCCGAGCCACAGGATGCATTGCAAACCAAACTGATTGAACTGCTGACCTTTGCCTGTCATTGCGGCGCGCTTGCCGTTACCCGTCCCGGGGCCTTCCCGGCATTAGCTGTGCTGAACGAAATACAACAAGCTCTGTCAGGTAATGAAACCGTGTCTTCCCTGACGGCCCTGAGGAATCAACAATGAATTTTTACAGCAAAGAGTTCCTGATTTCCCACTGTCAGGAGATCCTCAACTTTTACACAGACAAGGTGGTTGATGAAACCGGTGGTTATCATCAGAACTTCAAGGATGATGGCAGCCTGTTCAACACCTCATTAAAACAGCTGGTGAGCAGTACCCGTATCATAGTGAATTACGCCACCGCCAGTATGGTGTTCAACCAAGATTCATTCCGCGACATCGCGAGACATGGGCTGGATTATCTGGAGCAGGTTCACTGGCAAAAAGACAGCAGAACTTATGCCTGGACACTGGATAACCATCAACCTCTGGATATGACCCAGCAGGCCTATGGCTACGCTTTTGTACTGCTTGCATATGCTTCAGTGCTTAAGGCGGGAATTATCGACACTGATATCAAACTGCAACAGGTTTGGGAGCTGCTGGAGGAGAGGTTCTGGCAGGCAGAGTATGGCCTGTATGCCGACGAGATCAGCCCGGACGGTGTGCTGAGCAACTACCGCGGCCAGAATGCCAATATGCACCTTTGTGAAGCCATGATTGCCGCCTATGAAGCGACAGGCAAAGCACACTATCTTGACCGGGCCCGCACTCTGGCCCACAACATCGCCGTCAGACAAGCCAACCTCACCCAGGGGCTGATTTGGGAACACTATACAGATACCTTTGATATAGACTGGGACTACAACAAAGATGACCCCAAAAACCTGTATCGTCCCTGGGGGTTTCAGCCAGGCCACCAGACAGAGTGGACCAAGTTGCTGCTGCAGTTACATCGCCACTCCCCGGAGCCCTGGCTGCTGGATAGAGCCAAAATGCTGTTTCACCATGCCTGGGAGCAGGCCTGGGATGACAAGTTTAAAGGCTTAATATACGGCTTCTCTCCCGATGGCGACTGGTGTGATGACGAGAAGTACTTCTGGGTTCAGGCTGAGAGCCTTGCGGCCGCCGCCTTACTTTATGAAGTCACAGACGAAGCTGTTTGGATGGAGCGTTATAACGCCCTTTGGCAATACAGCTGGGATTATATGATCGACCACACCTATGGAGCCTGGTACCGACTGCTACTGCGCAACAACACTAAATTCTCCGATGAGAAAAGTTCAGCTGGTGCCAAGTGCGATTACCACACTCTGGGTGCCTGTTTTGAAGTGCTGCATAGTCTCAATCGTATGCAACAGGGAGAGCAACAGGCATGAATCCGTCGGCTCTTGTAACTGCGTCTCTGTCATTCCTGTTACTGCTGAGTGGATGCGGTACAGAGACCAAAGACAGTGATGGCAGCCATAAAGAGGTGAATCTCCCCTCAGGCTCTTCTGCAGGACATGAACTGTTGCAATGGGTCGACCCTTTTATCGGTACCGGAGGTAAGGCCAACACTTTTCCCGGAGCCACTGTGCCCCACGGCATGGTGCAGCTCAGCCCGGATAATGGCCGTGGCGGCTGGGACTGGATAGCAGGTTACTATTATCCGGACAATATCATTGCAGGCTTCAGCCATACCCATCTGTCCGGCACAGGTGCAGGGGATCTCTATGATATCTCCTTTATGCCACTGACCCGGCCTGAATACAGGGAGATAACCCAAGAGGGCCCGGAATCCGGAACCCTGGTATCCAGATTCACTCACGACAAAGAATCCGCCAGCCCGGGATACTATCAGGTCTATCTGCAGAGCTATGATATCCATGTCGAACTGACGGCCGGGCCAAGAACCGGATTACAAAAGTACCGTTTTCCGGCGTCTGCAGATGATGGGACGGTCAGGCTCGACCTTGGTTACAGTCGCAACTGGGACGACACCACAGCCACCCAGCTGCAACTGCTGGATGACAGAACCATAGCCGGTTATCGATTCTCTACAGGCTGGGCCAAAGATCAGAAAGTTTTCTTTGTCAGTCGTTTCTCCAGACCTTTCACTCAGGTCTCTGTATTTGATGGCGACCAGGCCCTGCCCCACAGGCCGAGCTATTCAGCCAAAGAGCTGAATGCCTGGTTTGAATTCAATACCCGCCATGACAAAGAGGTGTTGGTTCAGACAGCCCTGAGCTCTGTCAGTGTTGAAGGAGCCATGCACAACCTGTTGGCTGAAAACAAAACCTTTCCCGGCTTTGATGAGGTAAAGCAAACTGCCGAGCAGGCCTGGCAGCGGGAGCTGTCCCGGGTCACAGTTACAGCCAGCCCGGATAACCTGACCCAGTTTTATACCGCTGCCTACCACGCTGCGCTGGCTCCGCGGATCTATTCGGATGTAGATGGACGCTACCGGGGACCGGATGGTGGCATTCACCAATCCTCTGCTCACCCAAGATATGAGTTCTTCTCTTTGTGGGATACTTTCAGGGCCCTTCACCCCTGGAAGACGATCACAGCTCCCGACAGGACCCGGGAAATGATGAGCTCATTGATGCAGCACTACAGAGTGGCCGGGCGATTACCTGTATGGAATTTCCAGGGGCAGGAAACAGATATGATGATGGGCTATCACTCTGTACCTGTATTGGTGGATGCCTGGATGAAAGGCCTTACTGATGAGTCCGGAGATGCCATACTGAACGCCGCACTGCAAAGTGCCATGCAGGATGAGTTTGGAGTAAAGAGCTACAAAGAGCTTGGTTATGTCCCCCATGAGGAGCGGACCTGGAATGTGTCGCTGACACTGGAGTACGCCTTTGACGACTGGGCTATTTCTCAGCTCGCCAGAGGCCTTGGCAAGATTGATATCACCCGTGAGTTTGCCAGCCGCGCCAACAACTATCGCCACCACTTTGACCCCGAATCAGGATTTATGCGGGCCAGAGGCAGAGATGGGCATTTTAAAACCCCCTTTAATGCCGATGCCTATCACCCTGAAGATTATTGTGAAGCCAATGCCTGGCAGTACAGTTTCTTCGTGCCTCAGGACATTCCCGGGATGATCACCATGATGGGGGGAGCAAACCGGGTAGACACTAAGCTGGATGCAATGTTCAACGCCCAACAGCGCGGCGAGATGCCAGAGTGGATCTCAGGCTATATCGGCCAGTATGTGCATGGCAATGAGCCCAGTCACCATGTGCCCTACCTTTATCAATACCTGGACCAGCCCCATAAAACCCAAAAGCTGGTACGCAGGATTATGGATGAGCTTTATCGTCCGTCACACGACGGTCTGGCTGGCAACGAAGATGCCGGACAGATGTCAGCCTGGTATCTGTTCAGCGCCCTTGGCTTCTATCCGGTCAATCCCGTCGGAGGAGAGTATGTACTGGGCAGTCCTGAAGTGGACTCAGCCGACATAGATCTGGGAAATGGCCAATACTTTACTATCCGCACCCGTAATCAAAGCCCGGACAATGTGTATGTTCAATCTGTGCTGCTCAACGGTGAACCTCTTAAGGGCTTTATCCTTCGCCACGACCAGATTATGAAAGGTGGAGAACTGCTGTTTATCATGACCGGAGAACCACAATGAAAAAGCAATCCCGGCCTATTCTCATTGCCTCCTGCCTGCAGATATCCCTGTGGGCACAAGCTTCCGAAACGAAACAGGAGGTAGATTATGTCAATCCCTTCATCGGTACCTCAAATTTCGGCGCCACCCATCCGGGTGCACAATATCCGCACTCTTTGGTGTCAGTATCCCCCTACAATGTGGCCGGACACGGCGATGGCCTGAATCCAACTGAGCAGGACGATGCCTGGAATTCCAGAGGCTACATCCATGAAAATCGCTTCCTTACCGGTTTCAGCCACCTGAATCTAAGTGGTGTCGGCTGCCCTGAGTTTGGTGTGATTCAGCTTATGCCTACCTCAGGGGAGCTTGAGCTGGACAGCAAGAACTACGGCAGCCCAATGTCCAAAGAGCAAGCCTCTCCCGGCTACTACAGTGTGATGCTGGATAAATACGACATAAAAGCAGAGGCCACCAGCACCCGGCGAACAGGATTGAGCCGCTTTAGCTTCCCGGAAGGCAAGGCCAATGTGCTGCTCAATCTAGGCGCGGGCCTGACCAACGAAACCGGCGCCATGGTGAAGATCAACTCAGCCACCGAAGTAGAAGGGATACGTACCGTTGGCACCTTCTGCTACAACGCAGAGGATGTTCGCCCTGTTTACTTCGTCGCTCGCTTCAGTCAAGCCGCCACTGAATTCGGCACCTTTAAGAAGATGCCCGCCTACAGGAATGTGGAAGCCGACTGGGTGAAGTTCAATGACAGTTACAAGCCCTACCCCGGTTACACCTACCCTATGGCCGGTGACAACCTCGGAGCCTACTTCAGTTTTGACCAACTGCCTGAGCAGACGCTGGAAGTCAAAGTCGGCCTCTCCTTTGTATCCATCGAAAATGCCCGGGAAAACCTTGACGCCGAGCAACCCGGTTTTGAGTTTCAGCAGACCCATCAACAGGCGAAGCAGGCCTGGCATAAGCTGCTGTCCAGAATCAAGGTAAAGGGCAAAGAGGAAGATAAAACCCTGTTCTATTCCGCCCTGTATCACACTCTGATCCACCCCAGCGTGATATCTGATGTGAATGGTGAATACCCCCTGATGGGACAGCAAGGCAAAGGCCAGAGTGATGAACCGGTTTATAGTGTGTTTTCCCTGTGGGACACCCACAGAAACCTGCATCCTTTGCTGAGCCTGGTGTATCCCGGGCTGCAACTGCAGATGGCGCGCAGTGCCGTCAATATGGGCAAGAATAGTGGCTGGTTGCCCAAGTGGGAGTTGGCCGCCATGGAAACCGGCGTGATGGTGGGGGACCCCGGTTCCATTATGCTGGCAGATACCTACCTGAGAGGCCTGACAGACTTTGACTCAGAGACGGCATTTGAACTCATGTTGAAAGCTGCCAACAGTCGCCAAAGCCCGCTGCGCCCGGACAACGCTGACTACTTGAAGCTGGGATATGTACCTGTCGATAATGAAGGCCCCTGGGATGGCAGTGTGTCCACCAGCCTGGAGTATTATCTGGCTGACTTTAACATTGCGCAGCTGGCCAGCGCCCTGGGCAAAGATGACATTGCCCGCGACTTCCATCAAAGGTCACTCAATTATCGTAACTTGTATGACCCTGCAACAGGCATGTTAAGACCCAAAGACAACGAGGGGAACTGGCTGTCCCCCTACGATCCTGAATTAGGCCGCAACTTTGAACCGGCTCCCGGCTATATCGAGGGTAATGCCTGGAACTACAGATTCTATGTACCTCATGATATTCCCGGGCTGATTGAACTTTCAGGAGGAGAGTCTGAGTTTCTGAACCGGCTCAATGCCACCTTCTCAACCAATAATTTCGATATGGCCAATGAGCCGGATATTGCCTATCCGTTTCTCTATAACTATCTGGAAGGGCAGGAGTCGCTCACCTCAGCAAGGGTCAAATCCCTGATAGCAGAGCATTACACCAACAGTGCAGGCGGACTGCCGGGCAATGACGACGCAGGTACCCTGTCAGCCTGGTTGGTGTTCGCCATGATGGGACTTTACCCTGTCACTCCGGGTGTGCCTGAATATGCGCTGTTCCAACCGACATTCGATGAGATCACCCTGCAACTTGAGCCGAAAGACTCAGGCAAGACTCTGACAATAAAACATTCATCATCCCCTTCCCGGGACTTCAGCTTCAACGGCCACCCCCTGCCCTCACCTTTCATCCGCCATAGTCAGCTGGTGAAAGGAGGAGAGCTTCAGCCGCCCAATCCCCAGCCTTAACACTAAAAATGGAGTTTGAAATTCCGGCTCTGCTTTAAGCAATCAGCAGAGCCGCAGAAGAAACAAACCTCAATGCCGTATCAGAGGAGAAAATGTAATCGATTACATTCATTTGTAGTTGATAACGAATGAAAAGAGACAGAAATGGAGAACAACAAAAATGACACTCAAAACCCTACCGCCACTTATTCTGGCCCTTGGCTTATTTGGCTGCGGCTCAGACAATAACGACGACCCAGCGCAACTGCCTGCGCCACAGCCACAGGCTTTCCCTCAGGCTGAAGCCGGCTTCTTTTTGAATCAGGGAGAAAGTTGTCCTGAGAGTTCAATCCACGTCAATATTAGCGAAGCACTCGCCAACCGCAGTGATATCTGTGACGAAATGGGTGATTGGGATATTACCCGTCTGGGTGAAAATGCCGCCATTTTTGGTAACGGCTATGGCTGTAAGGTCGAACAGAATCAACCACAACAGTTGGCCAATTCCGCCTGTAAAACCGTTTATAAGGTAGACAGCCAGGCCTGCCCATTTTACACAGAGCACGTCACTCTCGCTGAAGCCAATGACAACAGCAAAGGTGATGCTGACAATCTGTGTAACATGCTCAACCGGGATGATGAGGTTCAACTGGCAGCCAACGCCAGCATGAGCCGTCCCACAGGATTTTGTAAGACGACTGGGCAAAGCAGTGGCGAGTTGAATGCTTCTTTGTGTAAAAACAAACTGGACGCAGTGGATGCAGACTCAGGTATCGATTCATCCCAACGAAAAGTTGCCTATGTAGAGGTCAATAATAATGACTTTGGCAATGTCGGCTGCTTTGAGCAAAACGGTGAAGCCCTGTTTGATATTGCCGTGATTTTTGCCGCCAATATTAATTACGACAGTAGTGAGCAAAAGGCTGTGTTGCACCTCAATGATCAGGTGACTGACCTGCTTGAGAATAATATTGAAACCGTCCGCGCGGTACAGGCCAAAGGCACCAAAGTGGTGCTGGATATTCTGGGTAATCATCAGAATGCCGGCTGGGCCTGCTTTGCCGACGAAGACTCCGCCAGAGACTTTGCAGGCCAGCTAAAAGACGCCGTCGATAAGTATGGCCTTGATGGCATCGATATTGACGATGAATACTCCAAGTGTGACAACACCTATGAAGAGTCTGTCCCTATGGTTGTCAAAGCGATCCGCGATGCCATGCCGGACAAGCTGCTCACCAAAGCCCTGTTTGCCGACTTCAAGGATTTCCAGGCCGACTGGAATGGCCATAAGCTGAGAGATCAGCTGGACTTTGGCTGGGACATGCGTTACTGGAGTGGTAATTGTGAAGCCAGACTCAGCGCATATCGTACGCTTGGCATGTCTGACACCAAGCTGGGCGTGGGCGCCAGCACCATCATCACCTCCTCTGCCAGGGCAAAAAATTTGGCCCAGTGTCTTGATGACAATAATCTGGAGGGCGGCATGATGATCTTCAACCTGACCAAAGATTCCTACGGTTACTTGCAGTCAGTGTGGCAGGGAGTCGAGCAGGTACCAAATTGCCTTAAATAAGGTGACAGGTTGCCTCAACTGCGTCCCGGGTCTGACACCAGCCCGTTGACAGGTTGAGGCAGCCACTTACGACAGTAATCATTAATCCCCAAAGTCATGTAGCCAAAGACTTACCCGGATAAGGCTTGACTGGAAATACTCAAGTAATTGAAAACCAAAGTCTTGGGAAATTAATGTTACAAAAGTGTATTATTTCTCATCCAAAACTATTGATTGTGAGTAGCTAATCGGCAATATTAATAATGCCTGATGTTTCAGGGATTATTCCCCATCAAAATGTAATCGATTACATTTTGATGGGGAATAATCAGGTACACTTAAGAAATCCGCTTACTCCGGAGACAATATAATGAAATCAATAATATCCGCGATGTATCTTGTTCTTAGTTGTTTCACGGCTTCCTCCATGGCAGCCAGCTTTTTTGTGGCTCAGGGAGAGACCTGCCCGGCAGGCTCTATCCACGTCAACGTCAGTGAAGCAGAAGCTAATAAAGAGGCTATCTGTGATGAACTTGGCGACTGGTATATCTCCAGACTGGGAGGTAATGCAGGTATCTACGGTAAGGGGTACGGCTGTAAAGTTGAAACCAATCAATCCCAGACAATGGGTGAATCAGTTTGTAAAATCGTCCACAAAGTCAACGGTGGCACCTGCCCTTCCGGCACAGAACATGTCACCTATGAAGAAGCCAATGACAGCCACCACGGCAGCCAGAGCAATCTTTGCGACATGCTGGAGACATGGGAGATAAGCCGACTGTCAGCCCAGGCTTCAATGGATGGTTCAGGATATGGCTGTAGCAGCAGCGGCTACGACCTGAGAACTCTGGGGTCTTCCCTGTGTAAAACCAAACTAGACTCAGACGGCGGCAGCGACGGATTGGACGGCCGTAACCAAAAGAAAGTTGCCTATGTTGAAGTTAACAGCAATGACTTTGGCAATATCGCCTGCTACCAGGAAGATAATGAGCCACTGTTTGATGTTGCTGTCATTTTTGCCGCCAACATCAATTTTGACGCAGATACCCGTAAAGCCTCTCTGCACTTTAATCAACAGGTCTCAGAGTTACTCAACAATCAGTTGCACAAGGTGCGGGCGGTTCAGGATCAGGGCACCAAGGTGATTCTAGATGTCCTTGGAAATCACCAGAATGCTGGCTGGAGCTGCTTTGCCAATGAGCAGCAGGCCAACGATTTTGCCCAGGTGCTGAAAGACGCCGTCGACCAGTATGGTCTGGATGGCATAGACATAGATGATGAGTATTCCAAGTGCGACAACACCTATGGAGACTCCCTTGCCATGGTGACCAGGGTTATCAAGGGCAAGATGCCGGACAAACTCATCACCAAGGCGCTCTTTCGCGATATACATGACTTTGAGAACAACTGGCAGGGCCACAAGCTTGGCGACAACCTGGACTATGGCTGGGAGATGAGTTACTGGGGTAACTCCTGTGAGTCACGACTGGCTCCCTATGTTGAGGCTGGGGTAAGTAAAACCAAACTGGGCGTTGGCGCAAGCACGGTCAGCACGCCTTCAGCCACCGCCAAAGAGCTTGCCAAATGCGCGATGGACAGGGGTTATACAGGCGGCATGATGATTTTCAATGTCTCCAAAGACTCTACAGGTTATCTGCAATCCATCTGGAGAGGCGTGAGCTCCAAACCCAACTGTTTAAAATGAACTCGGTTTCTATCCCTTGCACATCTTGTGCCTTCGGGGGGCTGGCTCTGCCCCCCATTTTTTCTTCCTTGATAGTTCCGCTGCTGATATTACTTCTGCTTACTACTAACCTGCAGGCTTCTCCCATTTCCCTGACAGATCAACTGGTGCAATCAGGTTGGCAACTGCAGCAGGTTTCTCATATCCGCCCCGGCTTAACCGGGATTTCAGCGCGCTCTGAGAACCCTCAAGCTTTGCAGCTGCATATGCTGGCGCTTGAACCAGCTCAATTCACAGGTCGACTCAAGCTGGCCGGGGCAGCCGATACCTATCCAGCTCTGGCTACTCTTCCTGAGATTGCCGAACATCACGGGGCACTGGCTGCTATCAATGGTGGATTCTTTGTTATGCAAAGCCAGGATGGAACTCCCGGCGATGCTGTCGGAGCCTTGGTTCTGGATGGCCAGTTGCTCAGCGAAGCCAATGGCGCACTGGCGTCTGTGGCTGTAGGCCCCGAGGATAATATCAGTTTCATCGCCGAGCCTGCGCCCCCTGTCAGACTCAGGCTGGGAGGCGAACTCCAGCTTGAATTTACCGGTATCAACCGTAAACCAGGCCTGGTTCGCAACTGTGGCCCACAGCCATCTAAAGTCCGCCATGATATGACCTGCAGGCAGAGCAATGAGCTGGTACTTTGGCACACTCCTGTTGATGCCCTGCCAGCCGATGTCGATGCTTATCAAATCAAACAAGGTCAGCTCTCCCGTCTTGATACATCACCTTTACCAGAGGGGGTTTCTCAACCTTTGATATTGGCTATGGGTTTCTTCAGGGAACAGCTGGAACAATACATTGGCAAGAAAGCAGCCATACTCAGAGCGCACCAGTTTCCTGAAAACGTGCTGAGCAGTGGCCCCACTTTAATTAGACAGGGCATCGGCAATCAGTATGAAGCAGAGCAAGGCTGGCCAGAGGCGCACCTTACCTCTTGGATTGATGGCATGCATCCACGCAGCACCATCGCCCAAACTCAAAACGGCACTATTATCCTGATGGTTATTGATGGCAGACAGCCGGGATACAGCACAGGGATCAGTATTACTGACCTGAGGGCACTGCTGTTAACGCTGAGCGTATGGAATGCGATTAACCTGGACGGTGGTGGCTCATCCACACTCTGGCTTAATAACAAGGTAATAAACCGGCCGTCTTCAGGAAAGCCTCGAGCGATTGCCAATGCCATACTGGTTATGCCCGACTGACAGCTTTTCAGTTCAGGTTTTGTGCTGTTAATGCCATCAGGCCAGTGAGTAAAGTGGTATATTCCTGCGATATCACTTTCGAAGGAGTTGAGAACCCATGAAGAAAATCATTATTCCTGTGCTTTTGATTGCTGGCCTATCCGCCTGCGCCCAGTTCAAGGAAGCGGGAAAAGAGATTGGTCATGCCACTAAAGAGGCGACCACGGAAATCGGTCATGCGACACGGGATGCCACCAAAGCCATTGGCCATGCATCCCGGGACGCAGTCAAATCAGTTAAAGAAGAGGTTAAGAGCCAGTAATGCTATTTGCTGCCTCTGATATCAGGCAGCATTGGCTCTAATCCCATGGGGAGCCGGTTTACCCTGTTCATCTACGTGGACAAATACCAGTTTGTCTATCGCCACCACGGGCTCCCCTGTCACTTTATTGCGCACCAGGCAAGCCACAGTTATCGAGCTTGACCCCATACTGACCAGCTCAAAACCAAACTCCAGTACATCCCCCTGACGGGCGGGTTGGAGGAAATTAATCTCTGAGATCAACTTGGTGACATGGCGCTCACTCTTCATCTGGCAGGCTGCAAATATCGCCGCCTCCTCATCAATCCACGCCAGGATCTGTCCACCAAACAAGGTATTGGCAGGGTTCAGATGCTCGGGTTTAACCCAGTGTCGACTGTAAAACTTCATTTTGACCTCCTTTACAAACCAGCAGTCTTGCTTTTGCTGTAAAGGAATTGCAGAAACAGTGCCAATGATTAAATCTCAATATAATCAATAAAATAAAAAGCCAGCCTCGATTTCAGGCTGGCTTTATTGCACTGTGAGGGTGAAGCTTGCACCAAGTCAGTACCGGGAGTCACTTTAATCCACTGGCCCCCGACTCTACCTCACAGACAGGATTTAATCGCCTGTACTGTCTTAACCACATCTTCACGGCTGATATCTTTGTGAGTCACCAGTCTCAAGGTTGCGCCCGGGGTGATCAAAATTCCCAGCTCCCGCAGACCGGCCGCCAACGCTTTCACATCTATGGATTCGGCGACTTTGGCGAATACCATATTGGTCTGCACCCGCCCCATATCCAACTCAAAGCCATCAATCTGCGCCAACTCAGTAGCCAGCAATCGGGCGTTATCGTGATCCTCAGCCAAACGCTCAACCTGCTCTGTCAGTGCCAGTTTCGCTGCCGCAGCCAGGACACCGGCCTGACGCATACCGCCACCCAACATTTTACGCCAGCGACGGGCTTTCGCGATTAACCTCTCATCACCCAATAGTAGTGAACCCACGGGAGCCGCCAGCCCTTTGGACAAACACAGAGAAACCGAGTCGAAGTACTCGCTGATCTGCGCCATGCTGCGGCCACTGGCTACTGCGGCGTTGGCCAGGCGAGCACCATCAAGGTGGGTTTTGAGTCTGTGTTCAAAAGCCAGCGCCTGAGTATCCGCCAGGAAAGACTCCGGCAGCACTATCCCACCTATAGTGTTCTCCAGGCTGATCAGTCTGGTACGGGCAAAGTGAATATCGTCAGGCTTAATGGCATTGCGAATACAATCGAGGGCAATAGTGCCGTCAGCCAGATTAGTCAGTGGCTGAGGCTGGATACTGCCAAGCACAGCTGCGCCGCCCCCTTCAAATTTGTAGTTGTGAGCCTGCTGACCACAGATATATTCATCGCCGCGTTCACAGTGCGACATCAGGGCCAGCAAATTAGCCTGGGTACCAGAGCAAACAAACAGGGCATCATCAAAGCCCAGCAGACCGGCGGCATAGCTTTGCAGCTCATTGACACTGGGGTCATCGCCATAAACATCGTCGCCGACTTCGGCTGCATACATCGCCTTACGCATTGCCTCAGTGGGCTGGGTTACTGTATCACTGCGAAAATCTATCATTTCGGGTTCCGTAAATGTTGCATTCATGGAAAAACATCAATCAAACATCGAATTTGCGATCAAGTCACAATAATTGCAAATAAAAATACCAACAGCATTAGCCACATCAATAAACCAAGCATCTGCAACTACTCAAGACACCCATAAAAACAGCACAAAACGCCAACAAACGAAATAATTTAGATTAGTTAATCTAATGTATATTTTTATATTTTATCTGTTGGAGAGTCGCAGATTTTAAGGCAAAATTCTCCTCCATTTTGGTCACAGGTCCTGTACTCATGCAAGAAGCACAATTCATCAGCCTTCTTTGGTTAATCGGTATTCTCGCCGAAGCTATGACCGGCGCATTGGCGGCCGGCAGAAAGCAGATGGACCTGTTTGGTGTTGTCATTATCGGCTGTGCCACAGCGATCGGTGGCGGTACCCTGAGAGATATCCTGCTGGGCAACTATCCCATTATCTGGGTGGAGAATGTCCACTATCTGATCGCTATCGCTTTTGCATCGCTGCTGACAGTCATTATCGCTCCTTTGATGCGTTATCTGTCCAAACTGTTTCTGGCGATCGATGCGCTGGGCTTGGCAGTGTTCTCTATTATTGGTGCTCAAAAAACCCTGGCGCTTGGCTTCAGCCCTGTGGTCGCGGTTGTTATGGGTGTGGTAACCGGTGTGTTTGGCGGGGTTATCCGCGATATTCTGTGTAATCAGGTGCCACTGATCTTCCGTAAAGAGTTGTACGCCATTATCTCTTTGATGACGGCCAGTCTTTATATCGGCCTGAGCTACCTGGGTGTCACCGAGTGGGTGAATCTAATCATGTGTCTGAGCTTTGGCTTCAGCTTCCGCATGCTGGCCCTGAAATACAAGTGGTCTATGCCTACCTTTGACTATCAGGCAGAGATAGACACACACGGTCACTGATTACAGCACTGCTGCCCAATCAGAGGACACAAAAAAGCCGGCGTCATCGCCGGCTTTTCGTTATCTGAGCACATCTTATGCAGCAGGAGTCTCTTTGACATACACATCCATTTGAGGATATGGAATACCAATACCGGCCTCATCCAGCGCCAGCTTAATGGTTTCTGTCAGCTCAAAATACGCTCCCCAGTAATCGCCTGTCTTCACCCATGGGCGAACCACAAAGTTTACTGAAGAGTCTGCCAATTCAGACACAGCTACTGTATAGGCAGGGTCTTTCAGCACGTACTGGTTGTTTTCCAGAATGTCGCACAGGATCTGCTTCGCCTGTTTGATATCAGCATCATAGGAAACGCCAATGACCAGATCGACACGACGTGTGTCCATGGCAGAGTAGTTGGTAATAGAACCGCTCATAATGGCGGCATTAGGCACAACGACAACCTTATTATCCGGGGTCAACAAACGGGTAGAGAAGATGGTGATCTCATCCACAGTGCCCGATACACCGGCTGCATCGATATAGTTACCCACACGGCATGGCTTAAACAGCACCATCAACACGCCGGCAGCAAAGTTGGCCAGTGAACCCTGCAGCGCCAGGCCAACAGCCAGACCGGCGGCACCCACCACAGCGACCAGAGAAGCGGTTTGTACACCGATTTGCCCCAGAGTGGCAATAATGGTGAGGGTAAATACCAGCGCCCATGAAATATTACCGACAAAGCTGACTACCGTGTCATCTATCTTACGCTTTTTCAGTAGCTTAACTGTTATTTTACGGGCCAGATTGGAGAAGTACTTACCAACTATAAAAATGATAATGGCAAAAATCAGCTTAATGCCATAAGTCATAATTAAGTCAGGAGCTTGCTCCATCAATCCATTTAGATCATTCATGATTTACTCCACCATGTAAAAAGATGTTACAAAGCTAATTGCTTTTTATAACAAACTCAACCCGGCGATTGAGATATTTGCCTTTATTATCCCGGTTGCTTGCCGCAGGCATGCTACTTCCCTCTCCGGATACCATTAATCGTTCTGCACCAATGTCATAGTCCGCGATTAATACCTGCTTGACGGTTTCGGCTCTCGCCAGCGACAGGGGCAAATTGATCTTGTCGCCCCCCTGAGTATCTGCATGCCCGGCCAGCAGCATATGGGTATCAGGATAGGTTTTAAGAAAACGCGCGATATCGGCCAGTGTCGCCCATTGATTCTGGGGTAATTGAGCACTGCCGGTAAGGAAATGGACGGCCACCCGGGCAGCGGCTGCACAATCTGAGGGATATTTATTGCCACTGTCGGTGGGAAGACAAAGTTGGCTCAAGGGCTCTTTGGTACAGCCATTGGCCAGTACCGCCAGGCCTTTAGGCGTTCCGGGACAGGCATCCTTGAGGTCCGGCACACCATCCAGATCTGTGTCTGACCATGCAAGTACATTGTGAGCGCAACTGAATAACAGCAGCGCCAGAGGCCACTTACTCATCCTTTTTGTCTCCTGAAAAACTCCTTAATCCGGTATAGCTTAATCCCGGGGAGAGTGCAAAGGAATCGTCGATTTTTCAATCAGGTAAACAAACGGCATCCATGCCGTTGAAATCAACACTCTGCCTTGCTGCGACTTTGGATAGCAGCTGTTTTGGATGCCAGATATCTGGCTCTGGCTTTGTCGTAACTCCAGTTAAATACCATGGCGTAGAAAAAGAAAAACACCAGGAACCCGGCTTCCAGCACCAATGCTGCCCACAGACTGATATCCAGGAACCAGGCAACTGCCGGTACAGTGACAAATACCAAACCGCCCTCGAACCCCATGGTGTGCGCAATACGAGTCTTAAGACTGCGCTGGTCCCTTGGCACCACGCAGGTCTTATCGAACCAGACGTTATAGATGTAGTTCCAGATAACTGTGTAAAAGCTAAGGCCCACACCTACCATAGCCAGAGAGCCGGTCCCCTTGCCGGTGATCAGCGCCGTCAGGGGAATAATCAGGGACAGAGCAAGCGCTTCAAACAGCACAGCATGAAAGACTCTCTCTTTGGTGCCCATCACCTTGGTTTGTTGCATATCAATCACTCCATAAACAGGGAAATTCACAAGACCCTGTCATTATCATCATGCATAATGATACTTAAAAGTTAGATACCATCTGGTTTATCGATATGTATAGCCTTGAACAACTCGCCTGCTTTGTCGCCACTGTTGAGCATGGTTCCTTTTCTGCTGCCGCCAGAGCTCTGGGCAAGGTGCAGTCTGCCGTCAGCCAACAGGTGATCAACCTGGAAATCGATGCAGACCAAAACCTGTTTATTCGCGAAGGACGCTACCCTGTCCTGACCGACGCCGGCAGGCAGCTATTGCCCTATGCCAAAGCCGTATTGGCTCAACAGCGCAAATTGGAGCAGCAGATACAGTTACTGGGAAGTCAACAGCCGGCAAAACTGACACTGGCACTGGATGAAGGCATTCCGGTCAGAAAACTGCTGCATGCACTGGATGAAATCTCCCGGGAGTTTCCCGGTATCGCCATAGAAATGCTGGCGGCTTCCAGCTCCGACATCATAGATCTGGTTGAACATGGCAGGGCAGGAACCGGCCTGGTGTTCTCGTCTCTCGAGTACCCCTCCGCCCTGCACTTCGACAGCATAGGGACAGTGGTATTTGATGTTCTGGTTGGCCGGGAACACCTGCTGGCAAGCAGCGAGGCTGTGCCCCTTGAGCAGCTCAAGTTACACAGGCAATTGGTGATAGGTTCCCGTAATGAGGTTGGCAGCACCTTTAATATGCCGCTGTCACCGGATGTCTGGTATGCGGATAACTACTATGTGTTGAATGAACTGGCTATCTCAGGATTCGGCTGGGCCATGTTGCCCAGACATATAGCTATTGAAGCGGTAAACACAGGTAAACTTGTCAGGGTCCCTTTAGAGGCGGAAAACCTCAGCTGGCACGCCAATGTCGATCTGATCCAGCACGGGTCAGATGCATCAACTCTGGCAGGCAGAAGACTCAGGCAGTTAATTCAGGGCATGTTGGACTGACTCCTTCAAAAAACAAAAAAGCGACCATGAGGTCGCTTTTCAATATATTTATCAGAGCATTACTGCTCAGGCTTTGGCGGGTAGTTGGCCATAATGTCAGCCACAGCCTGGTTGATAAAGGCGGTACGCTCCTGGGGCGTTTTGTGGTCTTTAATGGTGTCAGCAATGCTGCCACGCCAAACCAGTTGTTTGGTCTTGGCATCAACCAGATCCACAATCAAGGTGCCGACATTATATTCACGCACCTGAGTGTGGGTTTGTCCCCACTGGCCACCCCAGCCCCAACCGGGACCATAGTATGGGTAGTAAGGGTTGTAACCATAGTTGGTGGTAAAGGTGTCCACATCCACCTTGGTATCAACCTTGGTCAGGTAGTTCACCAGCAGCTGAGCTTCTTCCATCGGCACCTGCTTCATCCCTTTCAGCTCAAGCTGATCATCCACAGCATTACGGACTCTGGCGTCCATCAAGCCATCGAGGTGATACTCTGAGCCATCATTAACAGATGTCGCCCAGGCAAAAGTTTTGAACTGATTAAAATCAACATCCGGGTTGTAATCCCAGTTGGTATTGATTGAGCTGCAGGCGCTGAGCATCAGCACAACAGCGGCAAGCATAATATTCTTCATAAATATCCCACCTGATTCGATGCAGAAAATTGGAACGGTTCCCCCTTCGACCATAGAATTACGAAAAAGTGCAGCAAATCGACCGAAGTTTGCGCAAATTTATTTAAACACCGGGTCAGATTTCAGGGCAACCAGATAAAAACTCCTTTCACCTTAAAACTTTAGGCATCAATCTACAAGTCGCTGAATGACTGATGAGTCAGTATCTGAAAGCTTGTGAATTTGCTACACTGCTGAGTCAATCATTCCCTATTAAGCAGCATTATGAGAATCGATCCCAATATCGCTTTAGTCTTCAGCACTGATAAGGGCCGCATCGAACCTGAGCCTGAAGCAGAAGTTGTTCCCGAGGGAGATGGCATTGTCCGTATCCACAGGGATTCAAAGGGCCGCAAAGGTAAAGGAGTCAGCGTCATTAAAGGACTGGGACTGGGCTCAGAGGAGCTTAAGCCACTGGCTCAAAAGCTGAAAAAGCAGTGTGGTTGTGGTGGCACAGTCAAAGAGTTTGATATCGAGATTCAGACCGATAACCGTGAGCAACTTAAATCACTGCTCGAAAAGCTGGGTTATCAGGTCAAACTTGCCGGCGGCTGATAACCGGTAAAGGGGGTTTTATGATGATGCAAAGTCTTACCAACCACTTCCTGGTTGCTATGCCGTCCCTTGAAGACACCTTCTTTGAACGCACTGTGGTTTACATCTGTGAACATGACAGCAAAGGCGCCATGGGCCTGGTTATCAACCGCCCATTTGAGATCCCTGTCGCTGACCTGTTGGAACAGATGGAACTGCAGGCACCGGTTATCAGGCATCACGACAGCCTGGATCACCCAGTCATGGTCGGTGGCCCCGTCAATCCCGAGCGAGGGTTTGTACTGCATACGCCACAGCCAAACTGGAGCAACAGTGAACGTCTGACCGACGATCTGATGTTGACCACCTCCCGAGACATTCTGACTTCCCTGGGTACAGACAAGGCCCCGGATAAGGCGATGGTTATTCTGGGCTATGCCGGCTGGAGTAAAGACCAGCTGGAGCAGGAGCTGGCAGAAAACTCCTGGCTGACCATTCCCGCAACCAATGAAATCATTTTCAATGTCCCTTTTGAAGACAGATGGCAACAGGCAACCCGTTCTCTGGGGTTTGATGTTTGGCAGATGTCACAACAAACCGGGCACGCGTAACAGTTTAAAGGGCGGAATATATTTTCTGCCATCTCACAAAGTAAGAGAGTTAGATGAGTACACAAACCGTTCTGGGCTTTGACTATGGCACCAAAAGCATTGGTGTCGCCATTGGCCAGCAGCTAACCGGCAGCGCTTCGCCGCTGACTTCACTCAAAGCCGTTGATGGTATTCCCAGGTGGGAACAGATAGAAGCCCTGCTCAAAGAGTGGCAACCGGATCTGGTGGTGGTTGGCTTGCCCTTGAATATGGATGGTACAGAGCAGGAGATGACCCAGCGAGCGCGCAAATTTGCCAACCGCATCAATGGTCGTTTCGGCGTAAAAATTGCCACTCAGGATGAGCGCCTGACCACCGCCGATGCCAAGGCCCGGCTGTTTGAACTGGGCGGATATAAAGCTCTGACCAAAGATCAGGTCGATGCCGTATCCGCAGTGCTGATTATCGAAAGCTATTTTGAAAGTCAGTATTAGGGGCTGTTGATTAATAAACTCGACAGGGGCAGCCACTCAGCGCAAATAACTACTGCCCCGCCTCTTTACAGTATTACAAACTGATACAAACTAACCCTTTTTCTCACCAAAACCTTAGTGCTCCCCTTCCCCGCAAGCGCTAGCTTAAACCCTGCTTTCCAGCATGGAAAAGGCCTGTATTTCACATTCAGACTGTCAAACGGGGAAATGTATTATGCGTTCAATTGCAACCAAAACCATCTCAACGCTGTTACCACTGCTCATGCTTCTGGGCACAACCGAGGCTTACGCAGAAACAAATGTAATACTGAAAAAAGATCACGTCATTGACCTGCTGTTTCTCAACACAATAGAAAGCACCAGACAAGACCAGAAACAGTATTTCAGGGATGTAGGCCCCAAGGCCCGAACCATGGGGTATGAGCCAGTCATTGCTTTCCGTATCAACCGAAAGCCTATCAGTGGTAATTACTTCCCGGATACCCTGGCGATTGCAAGCTGGCCGGGGGATATGACTGACAGGGCCGGATATCTGGATACCCTGGAACAGGCTGTGCCCGACCTCCATTCCCGACGATTCGACCACTGGTCAACCTTTAATATGACTCACTACTATGTTCCCCGGAACATCACCATGCAGTTTAACCCGGAAAAAATATATGTACTGAGTGCCTACTGGCCAAAAGATAATAAGAAATTTGCAACCTTCCGGGAGCAACAGTTGGACCGGATTAATAAATTTGGCGGGAAAGTTAAGTTGAACCTGGATCAGGGACACTCGCTGTTTGGTTATCTCTATCAACCCCAGGTCACCATGATCACAGAATGGAAGAATCAGGCTGCATTTGACGCCTTTCATCAATCAAACCCGGGAAATGACAGGCAGGCTTTGAAACAGCAAAATCAGCTTTATCTTGAGCTAATCCAGCCGAGAAGTTAACGGGTATCAGGAGAAGGCAGCCATTACTGCAATGGCTGCCCAGGGGTTATCAAAGGTAAGCTTTTATCAGACTCGCCATCATGCTGATGTGCTGGTCGTCATCATTCAGGCAGGGAATATAGCGGAAGGTCTCACCACCGGACTCTTCGAAGTACTCACGGTTTTCACCGGCGATCTCCTCCAGAGTTTCCAGACAGTCGGCACTGAATGCCGGGCACACCACAGCCACATCCTTCACTCCCTTTGCGGGCAGTGACTTCATGGTTTCATCCGTGTAGGGCTGCAACCACACAGCCTTACCGAATCTGGACTGGAACGTGGTCATATGGTCATCATCAGCCAATCCCAGCTTTTCTGCGACCAGTCGACTGGTCTTCATACAGAAGCAGTAATAGGGATCACCCTTCTTCAGATAATCTTCCGGCATCCCGTGATAAGACAACACCAGCTTCTGCGGTTTGCCATTGGCCTCAAAGTCACGCTGAATTGATGCCGCCAGTGCGTCGATATACTCGCTGCTGTCGTGATAGGTGTGAATAAAGTGCAATGAAGGCACATAGCGCCACTTCATCAACTCAAGGGCGATGGCATCAAATACCGACCCTGTGGTCGGCGCGGCATACTGAGGATACAGGGGCAAAACAACGATGTTATCTATGCCCTGTCGCTGCATATCCTGCATCACGCTGGCGACCGATGGATTACCGTAACGCATCGCCAGATGCACACTGACCTCTGAGCCGGAATCACTGAGCAGAGTTTGCAACTTTACCTTCTGTCGCACACTGATATCCATCAAGGGCGAACCCGCTTCTGTCCAGACTTCGCGGTAAGCTTCAGCGGATTTGGCCGGACGGGTACGCAGGATAATGCCGTGCAGAATCGCTTTCCAGATCAGACGAGGTACTTCAATCACACGGGGATCAGACAGAAACTCAGCCAGATAACGTCGCAACGCCGGTGTGGTCGGCTCGTCAGGAGTCCCCAGGTTAACCAACAAAACCCCGGTTTTACCCCGGGCGGCATGGCCCTGTTCCTTGGTTATTCCAATATAGTTTGCCAAAACAGCCTCTTTCTCTTAATAAATTTTGGGTGTTGCTGTTCATTCAAACGCCGGAGACCCAGCTCCGGCGTTGAAGTTCCCTGCATGGAAGGGAATGGTTTATCACAACTCTAATACAGAAAAACTTGATTGAGGTCAGAATTCGGGACCCATTGCAGGCAGAAACCGCAATCGGCCAGGATTAAAGCACAGATTCAATAGCCTGAGTGAGCTCTTCACTGTCAGGTGTGACTCTGGAGTTGAATTGCTGTACCTGCTGACCATCGCCACTGACCACATACTTATAGAAATTCCACTTGGGTGAAGCTGACTTGTCGGTCAGGTACTTGAATACCGGATTGGCATCACCGCCGCGCACTGCAGAAGGTGAAAGCATGGTGAACTTCACGCCGTAATTGAGATAGCAAACGTCAGCGGTTTTCTTCTCGTCATCCTCTTCCTGAAAAAAGTCGTCGGATGGGAAGCCAATCACCACCAGCCCTTTATCCTTGTACTTTTGATTGAGAGCTTCCAACTGCTTGAACTGGGGAGTGAAACCACAGTTGCTGGCAGTGTTGACGATAAGTACAGGTTTCCCCTGAGTGAGCTCACACAGATTTACCCGCTCGCTGGAATGCAGGCGCTTGGCCTCATAGTTCAGGTACTCGGGGCAATCTGCCCATGCGCCAGTGATCACTAATCCCAGCGCCAACGCCACCAATTTTGCTTTCATTACAGATACCTTTCCTTATTTCTCTGTCCGAGTCCAATTACGAAATATACCAAAACGGGGATCATAATGATCCCCGTTTTTATTTATCTCAGCAGATTGCTGTAATCGACGCTGATCAATCCAGGTCGATGGTCACATTGTCCATCAGGCCACTGCTGGTAGGTTCATTGCTGTTAAGCTTAATCATCAGACGCAGATCGTTTGGTGAATCCGCACAGTGGAGCGCATCGGCGTAGCTGATCTCCCCTTCCTGATACAGGTTGAACAGCGCCTGGTCAAAGGTCTGCATCCCCTGTTCATTGGACTTGGCCATAGTGTCCTTCAGCAAGTGCAGCTCATTACTCTGGATCAGACTGGAAACCCTTGGGGTGTTGATCAGCACTTCAATCGCAGCCCGACGGCCATTGCCATCAATACGCGGCACCAGCTGCTGAGCCACAATACCACGCAGGTTGAGTGACAGGTCAAACAGCAACTGATGGTGTTTACTTTCAGGCACCAGGTGCATGATACGGTCCAGCGCCTGGTTGGCGTTGTTGGCGTGCAATGTCGCCATACACAGGTGACCAGTCTCAGCAAAGGACAGCGCAAACTCCATGGTTTCCTGACTGCGGATCTCACCAATCAGAATCACATCAGGAGCCTGGCGCAGCGAACTTTTCAGAGCGGCATCAAAGCTCTCGGTATCGATCCCCACTTCACGTTGGGTAATGATGCTCTGATTGTGGTTGTGCACAAATTCCACCGGGTCCTCAATAGTGAGAATATGCCCCCGGGAGTGAGCATTACGATAACCCACCAGCGCAGCCAAAGAGGTCGACTTACCAGTACCTGTACCACCCACCATGATCACCAATCCGCGCTTACTCATCACCAGATCTTTGAGGATGGGTGGCAACTTCAGGTCTTCAACATCGGGGATCTTGGTTTCGATACGGCGCATCACGCAGCCAACCGATTCACGCTGCCAGAAAGCGCTGACACGAAAACGTCCCAGCTCCTTGGCAGCAAAAGCAAAGTTACACTCTTTGGTGTCACGAAACTCTTGCTTCTGCGCATCTGTCATCAAAGCTTCGACAAAGGCCACCGACTGCTGGGGAGTCAGTCTGTCTTCACCTATGGGCTGCAACTCACCATCAATTTTGGCACTGGGTGGGAAGCCTGCGGTGACGAACATATCAGAGGCTTTACGCTCCACCATGATTTTTAAATATGAGCGAACGTCCATGTTAATTCCTTAGAAAGTCGCTTGCTTGTTGCCGCTCTTGGACTGAGCGTCTTCACGGGTAATCAAACCACGATTAACCAGATTCTGAAGGCACTGCTCCAACGTCTGCATACCGTGCGCCATACCGGTTTGAATGGCTGAATACATCTGGGCAACCTTATCTTCGCGGATCAGGTTACGAATCGCCGGTGTGCCCATCATAATCTCGTGGGCCGCCACACGTCCTCCACCCACTTTCTTAATCAGGGTCTGAGAGATAACAGCCTGCAGAGATTCAGACAACATGGTTCGTACCATGTCCTTCTCTCCTGCCGGGAATACGTCGACCACACGGTCAATGGTTTTGGCTGCCGAGGTGGTGTGCAGGGTACCGAATACCAGGTGACCGGTTTCAGCAGCAGTCATCGCCAGGCGAATGGTTTCCAGGTCACGCATCTCCCCCACCAGAATCACATCAGGATCTTCACGCAGCGCACTGCGCAGTGCAGCATTAAAGCTATGGGTATGACGGTGAACTTCCCGTTGGTTAATCAAACAGTTCTTATTGTTGTGAACAAATTCGATCGGGTCTTCAATGGTCAGGATATGGTCGTGGCGGTTCTCGTTGATATAGTCAATCATGGCCGCCAGCGTGGTACTTTTACCCGAGCCAGTCGGGCCGGTTACCAGCACCAGACCACGGGGGAAAGAGGAGATTTTCTTGAAGATCTCAGGGGCACCAAGCTCTTCCAGCGATTTGATATCACTGGGAATGGTACGAAATACCGCTGCCGCACCACGGGACTGGTTAAAGGCATTCACACGGAAACGGGCCAGGTTCGGCACCTCAAAGGAAAAGTCGATTTCCAGATGTTCTTCGTAGTCTTTGCGCTGCTTGTCATTCATAATGTCGTAGACAAGACGATGCACCCCTTCATGATCCAAAGCAGGAACATTGATCTTACGCACTTCACCGTCCACACGAATCATGGGTGGAACACCGGAAGACAAGTGTAGATCCGAGGCATTATGCTTTACACTAAAGGCTAGTAACTCAGTGATTTCCATTGTTTTGGACGTCCCTTAGACTTATTAATTACACCATGATAACAATAGCAGACAGACTGGCGGCCGCCCAGCAAAGGATTGAGCAGGCTGCGCAAAAATGCGCCCGTCAAACCAAGGATATACAGCTCCTGGCGGTCAGCAAAACCAAGCCGATTAGTCAGATTATAGAAGCCTATGAAGCAGGCCAACGCACTTTCGGCGAGAATTATGTTCAGGAAGGCGTCCAAAAGGTCACCGAACTCAAATCCCGGTACCCGGATATCGAGTGGCATTTTATCGGCCCACTGCAATCCAACAAAAGCCGTCTGGTGGCTGAGCACTTCGATTGGATGCATACCGTCAGCCGCGACAAAATTGCCCAACGCCTGCATGAGCAGCGCCCGGCGCAGATGCCACCTCTGAATGTCTGTATTCAGATAAACATCAGTGAAGAGGACAGCAAATCAGGCATAGACGCCGATGGTATGCTGGCGCTGGCTGAGTCTATCGCAGCCTTGCCCAACCTGACCTTGAGAGGTCTGATGGCAATTCCAACAGATACCGACGATATCGCACAGCAAAGCCGGGAATTCGCCGCGTTGAAGGCCTGCTATGACCAGCTGAAAGAGCGTTACCCCCAGGTCGATACTCTGTCGATGGGAATGAGCGGTGATCTGGAGCAAGCCATTGCCAATGGCTCCACCATGGTACGTATCGGTAGTGCCATCTTCGGCGCCCGGGATTACACAGGCTAAGGCTTGTTTTTTGTCACCCAGCCCCAATAACAACATCAAGCAATCAACAAAGAGAGCGACATGGAATCCAGAAGAATTTGTTTTATCGGTGCGGGCAATATGTCCCGTTCAATTATCAGTGGCCTGGTTCGCGGTGGTTATCCGGCGCAGGAGATCACTGCCAGTAACCCATCCAGGGGCAAACTGGACGCACTGCAGCAGGATTTTGGTATTCGGGTCACTCAGGATAACCATGAAGCAGCTTCACAGGCTGATGTCGTGGTGTTGTCAGTTAAGCCCCAGTTAATGGAGCAGGTATGTAATCAACTGGCCGATATTGATTTCAGCAATAAACTGGTTCTGACCATAGCAGCCGGTATTCCTGCCCACAGATACAGTGACTATCTGAAGCAGCCTTTGCGATTGATCCGCACCATGCCTAATACGCCAACTCAAATTGGCGCGGGTATGACCGGACTGCTTAGCCATCCAGAGCTGTCTGACACAGACAAAGCCTTCGCTGAGCAGATGATGCGAACCGGTGGCGACATCACCTGGGTTGACCGCGAACAAGACCTGAATCTGGTGATTGCCCTGGCGGGAAGTTCACCGGCGTATTTCTTCCTGTTTATTGAATCCATGATCAATGCCGGTAAGAATCTGGGCATGGATGAAGCCCAGGCAAGACAACTGGCGCAACAAGCAGCCCTGGGCGCCGCCGAAATGGTGATACAAAACCCAGAACTCAGTGTGGCAAACCTCAGGGAAAACGTGACCTCCAAAGGGGGCACCACGGCTCAGGCACTGGCCACGTTTGAAGAGGGTGACTTGCGTAATCTGGTGGAGCGCGCCATGGTAAACTGCATCAAACGCGCAGAAGAGATGGCTGACACATTCTAAATTTTATTTAGGTCATACTCCTGATTTTAAAAGGTATAAAACTGCATGAATGCATCGATTTTTCTTATCAACACCCTGTTTGAACTTTATCTGATGGTCGTGATTCTGCGTATCTGGCTGCAGCTGGCCAAAGCAGACTTCTACAACCCATTGAGCCAGTTTGTGGTGAAGGCAACTCATCCACTGGTAGCTCCCATGCGTCGGGTACTACCAGCCATAGGCTCACTGGATACCGCCTCCGTGGTGCTGGCAATTCTGGTCGTCGTGGCCAAACTGATCGCTATCTCTCTGGTTGCCGGAGCTGCGATTGACCCTGTTGTCATTGCCCTGTTCTCTCTGGTTGCTGTAATCAAGAAAGCTGGCTTTATGTTGTTCTGGATGTTGATTATCCGGGCTATCCTCAGCTGGTTTAACAACGGTTACAACCCTATCGTTATGGTGATTGAACAGCTGACAGAGCCTGTTATGGCGCCGGTACGCAAAATCATTCCTCCTATTGGCGGCCTGGATTTGTCTGTCATGCTGGTACTTATCGGTATGAACTTCCTGAACCTGCTGCTGAGCCAGTACATCCCATTCTGGGCCAACGTGTAAATGGCAGCAGTCAGTATGCAGCAGGGCGACCTGCTGCTTAATCTTTATATCCAGCCCAAAGCCAGTCGCGACCAGATTGTTGGTCTGCATGGTGAAGAACTTAAAGTGGCAATTACTGCCCCGCCTGTAGACGGTAAAGCCAACGCCCATTTGACCAAATATCTGGCCAAATTGTTCAAAGTCCCCAAAGGCGACGTATGTATCCTCAAAGGGGAGTTGGGTCGGCACAAACAGATACGTATCCCCTCCCCGAAACTGATCCCGGACAGTATTCAGGCTCTGTTGTAGCTGTTGAGTTCAAATCTGCTGGTGTCTGGATTTAACAAAATTTATACTTGGAAGCCCGTTTCTGCAGAGGTACCTAATATGATTCGACTCGTCCTGGCCCTGGTCATGCTCTCCTGTTCAGTATGGTTTCCGGCCCAAGCAGATGAACAAACGGTTGGTGACTACACCATTCACTACCAGGCATTTGGCAGTACCTTTTTGACCCCGGCCATTGCCAAAGCCTATGGACTCACCCGCAGTAACTACACAGGCATAGTTAATATCTCTGTCTTAAACAGCAAAGATAAGGTGCCAACCGGTGTCCCTGTGGAGATATCCGGCGTTGCCAAAAACCTGCTCGACAGCAGTATCCAACTTGAGTTCAAAGAGATCCGCGAAGGCAAAGCTGTGTACTACATCGCTGAAGTGCCCTACCGCAATGATGAAACCATGCACTTTCAAATTGGCATCAAGCATGGACGCGAGCTGAATACCACGCTCAAATTTCAGCAAAGGTTTTATGTAGACTAGGGTCTAACCCATCCAAAAAAACAGCGCTTCGGCGCTGTTTTTTATTCTGCACAGTATCCCCTGACTACCTTCCCCGCCTGTGATTCGGTATTATTCGGCAACTCGATTCAACCGGATAAACCTAATGAAACAGATAGTGCTTGCCAGCGGCAATAAAGGAAAACTCAAAGAATTCGCCGAGATGCTGCAGGACTTTAAGGTAGAAGTGCTGCCCCAGAGTCAGTTTGATGTCCCGGAAGTCGCTGAGACCGGCACAACATTTGTGGAAAATGCCATTATCAAGGCCCGTCACGCCGCCGAAATCACTGGTCTGCCAGCGATTGCCGATGACTCAGGTCTGGAAGTGGATGCTCTGGATGGTGCACCGGGGATCTATTCAGCCCGATACAGTGGCGACAATGCGACTGAAGTGGGTAACTATCAAAAACTGCTGACCAATCTTGAGGGCGTTGAGCAACGCTCTGCCCGCTTCCAGTGCGTGCTGGTTTATATGCGTCATGCCAAAGACCCTACGCCGGTTATCTGCCAGGCAAGCTGGGAAGGCCGTATTGGCTTTGAACCTGTTGGTGAACAGGGCCATGGCTACGACCCTGTGTTTATCCCTGAAAATGAAACCCGCTCGGCCGCTCAGCTGTCAGCCGACGAAAAGAATGCGGTCAGTCACAGAGGTAAGGCCCTTGAGCTGCTGGTGAAAGCCATGTCTGAAAAAGGACAACTGGCTTGAGCAGTGCATCTTTCTCTATGGAATTACCACCACTGAGCCTGTACGTGCACATTCCCTGGTGCGTACAGAAGTGCCCTTACTGCGACTTTAACTCCCATGGCCAGCACGGTGAGTTGCCTCAGGCTGAGTACATTCAGGCACTGCTCAGAGACCTGAGCGCAGATTTACATTATGTGCAGGGGCGTTCGCTGCACAGCATTTTCATCGGTGGTGGCACGCCTTCACTGTTTGATGCTCAGCATATTAAGCAGCTGCTGGATGGTGTGGAATCCCGTATTCCATTCGCAGCGGATATTGAGATCACCATGGAGGCCAATCCAGGTACTCTGGAACATGATGATTTTGCTGCGTATCGCGCTGCAGGCGTGACCCGTTTGTCTATCGGCGTGCAGAGCTTCGCTTCAGATAAGCTCAATCTGCTGGGACGCATCCACGACAGAGACGAAGCGCAAACAGCTGCCAGATTGGCCGCAAAAGCCGGTTATCAGAGCTTTAACCTGGATCTGATGCATGGTCTGCCGGATCAGAACCTTGAACAGGCAATGGCTGATATCGACACGGCAGCAGCGCTTAATCCACCGCACCTATCCTGGTATCAGCTCACCATTGAGCCCAACACCCTGTTTCATTCGCGCCCACCTCAGCTACCTGATGATGAGGCCCTGTGGGACATCTATCGCCAGGGACAGGAGAAGCTGCGCCAGCTGGGTTATGAACAGTACGAAATCTCGGCCTATGCCAAACCGGGATTTCAGTGTCGTCACAATCTTAACTACTGGCAGTTTGGTGATTATCTGGGGATTGGCTGCGGCGCCCATGGAAAAATCACTCTGCCGGAAACTGACAGGATGGTGCGCACAGTTAAGATTAAGCATCCCAGGGGTTATCTGGATGCTGATGATTACAACTATGACACTGTTGAAGTCGACTCCGAAGACAGACCGCTGGAGTACCTGATGAATCGTCTGCGGCTAATGACTCCCATTCCAAAGGCGGAGTTTGAAGCCAGAACTGGAATGTCGGCAGCTGTGGTTGAGCAGGGTATGGCGTCAGGGGCAGATCGAGGCCTGGTGACAGTCTCGGACACTCACTGGACGCTCACTGATAAAGGCCACTTCTTTGTCAATGACCTGCTGTCTCAGTTCTGCTGAGTCGTAAAAAGCGGTCTTCAGGACCGCTTTCTTATCTGCCCCCCACAATGGCCTGTGCTGATACGCCAAATCCCAAATCAAAAACGGGACAAAACCCTCATAGAAACATTCACTAACAAAAAGATCAGAAATTTAACCCGAGCTCCTTTAGGATGATGCACAGATTCGATCAAGGAGCCCAAAAAATGAAAACAACAAAGACACTTGTTGCAGCAGCCTTGTCTGCCCTATTGCTGTCAGCCTGTGCCACCGCCCCTTCTTCCACGGTATCTGAGCCAGCCAGGGAGTACACCAGTGCCCAAATCCAGGCTGAATCAGCACGTGCCAATGAGCTGTTTGAAGCCATTTTTATGGAAAATGTCATGGCCAGCCCCATTACCCAAACCTATCTGGGTATTAAACAGGACTATGGCAAATGGGATGAGATCAGCGAATCTGCCCGTCAGCAGGATCTGGACCGCACCAAAAAACATCTTGCCCAACTGAACACCATAGATCCTGAGCAACTGGACCATCAGACGCGCATCTCATACTCTCTGGCCAAACAAGGCCTGGAGGATCAGATTGCCAACTTTAAATGGCGTCATCACAGCTACCCGGTCAATCAGATGTACGGTGTACATTCCACCACACCGGCACTCCTGATTAACCAGCACGCCATCACCAGTGTTGAAGACGCTCAGGCTTACATCAGTCGCCTTAATGGTATAGATGAACGTTTCAAGCAGTTGATTGCCGATCTGCAGCTAAAAGCTGACCGCGGTATTATCGCGCCAAAGTTTGTATTCAACCATGTGCTGTCTGACAGTAAAAACATCATTCAGGGTGCCCCCTTTGCCGAAGGCGAAGACTCAACCTTGCTGGCCGACTTTAAACGTAAGGTAGGCAAACTGGAGATCTCCAAGGCCGAAAAGCAGCAACTGATTGCCCAGGCCAATGAAGCACTGCTAAAGTCGGTAGAGCCCGCTTACACCTCACTGATCACTTATGTTGAGTCGCTGCAGGCGAAAGCCGATACCCGGGACGGGGTTTGGAAGCTGCCCCAGGGCGATGAGTATTACAACATGGCACTGGCTCAGACCACCACAACCGATCTGACCTCTGAGCAAATTCACCAGTTGGGTCTGAAAGAAGTTGCCCGTATTCACGATGAAATGCGCGCCATTATGAAGAAGGTTGGGTTTAAGGGCGATCTGCAGGCTTTCTTCGCCTTTATGCGTGACGACCCTCAGTTCTATTACCCTGACACTCAGGAAGGCCGTGAAGCCTATATCGCCAAAGCGAAAGCCTATATCGACAATATGGATTCGCGCCTGGATGAAGTGTTCAGCATCAAGCCCAAAGCCAACCTGATAGTAAAGCCGGTAGAAGCCTTTCGTGAAAAGTCTGCCGGTAAGGCTTTCTACAGCCAGCCATCACCGGATGGCTCGCGCCCTGGAACCTACTACGCCAACATGTATGACATGAAGGCCATGCCAACCTATCAGGCTGAGGCACTGGCCTACCATGAGGGTTTACCGGGCCATCATATGCAGATTGCCATTGCTCAGGAGCTGGAAGGTATCCCAAAATTCCGTCGCTTTGGTCGCTATACCGCCTACACCGAGGGCTGGGGACTGTATACAGAGTACTTCCCGAAAGAGATGGGCCTGTATGAAGACCCCTATTCAGACTTCGGCCGACTGGCGATGGAGCTGTGGCGCGCCTGTCGCCTGGTGGTGGACACAGGCATTCACAGCCAGAAGTGGACCCGTGAACAGGGCATTGAATACTATGTAAACAATACCCCTAACGCCAAGTCGGATGCGGTCAAAATGGTGGAGCGTCACATTGTGATGCCATCTCAGGCTACCGCGTACAAAGTTGGTATGATTAAGATTCTGGAACTGAGAGAAAACGCCAAAGCCAGTCTGGGCGATCAGTTTGATATCCGTGAATTCCATACCCTGCTGTTGAAGAATGGTCCACTGCCGCTGGATGTACTGGAAGAGCAGATTGACCTTTGGGTGGCTGAGGTTAAGGCCCGTCAGGCTTAATTACCCCAGTCACACCAAAAACAAAAACGCCACCCATTGAGGTGGCGTTTTTATTGGCTAAAGCTAATTACTTACGTTCGGCGTAAAGCTCAGTGTATGGCTTGTCCCAATATGGAGGGGAGCCGATTCTGTCTTTGATAAAGTCGATAAAGGCACTGACCTTGGGTGCCAGGTGCTTACGGCGAGGATACACAGCCTGCAATGGCAGATGATGGCTCAACTGCCAATCGCGCAGCAGCGGCACCAGTGTACCCTTCTCTATCTCGCCTTCCAGCAGATAGCTGGCCAGGTAAACCACACCCAGGCCATTGATGGCGGCCGACTTAAGCGCGGGGGCATTATCTACCCGGAAGTTACCGTTTACCCCTATCTCACAATAGTCATCACCCTTACGGAATTGCCACACACTGTGCTCATGCCACTCGCCGTGATACACCAAGCAGTTGTGGTCAACCAATTGCTCCGGACGCTCAGGCGCGCCGTGACGGGCGATATAGTCAGGTGAAGCCAACAACATAAACTGACACTTCATCAAAGGTCTGGCGACCATACCCAGAGGTAATTGCTCAGACATGGTGAGCAGCAGATCAAGCCCCTCACTGACAACATCCACTTTATGGTCCAGCAAGCTCACCTGAAGCTCCAGCTCCGGGTGGGTCGTCATAAACTCAGACAGCGCAGGAATGATATGCATGGTACCGAAAGACTGGGAGATACCCACCTTCAATACACCACGGGTGGCATCATTGAGATTGTGAACACTGGCCACAGCCTGGTCAGCATCTCTGAGTAACTCTTCACCCTGCACATACAACAGGTGGCCAGCTTCTGTAAGGCTGAGGCTTCGGGTCGTTCGCTGAATAAGCTGTACCCCAAGTTTGTGCTCAAGATCCGCGACCTGAGTACTCACCTTGGATTTGGAAATTCCCAAACGACGGGCGGCAGCACTGAAACTTCCTGCCCTGGCTACATGGGTGAAGATAGCTATCGGTTCTAAGAGTTCTAACATGGGAATCGCCTTCGTTCGCTTCGCTGTTATTATTATTCCGCCGGTCAAACTGAGCGCGAACGCACAGAGACTACGGTCTTGTTTTTAAAACTATGAGAATAATTCGGCGAACAATCAAGCCAAGAGAAAAACTATCCAGATTTTCCGAGGCTACTGCTCAACATTCGCCATCTGTGGACATTTTGGCGGGAGTATAGCAGACATTCTGTCTATTTTTAATATAACCAGATAAAAGTCAGTAACTTCCTGTTCGGAGAAGTTTGATTGTTGGCTTTAAGAAATCAGCTGCGTGACTTTTGGGAGAGTAAAAAAATCCCCTGACACCCAATGGATGCAGGGGAAAGCGGGATGTATTGTCCAAATGTCAGAACGGGAGTATCGGAATAAAAATCAAAGTTCGAAAGTTTTACATCTGATTGCTGTCGGCTTCGGTCAATCTGAAACTGGCCAGTTCGGGAATAGCCTTACGCATTTTCGCTTCCAGTTTGGCAATCTGTTGGAACTCGTTACACATCTCAGTGGCACGGGCTTCAATCGCTTCACCACGGGCTTCCATCGCCAGTTCAATCTCCTCACCTATGTTGTCCATTTTCTGGCTGAAAGCTTCAATCTTATCGTCAAAGTTTTCACCATCTGAGTTCACCAGCTGAGCACCAACATTCATCATAATGGTCCCTATGGACTGCATCATCAGCTGCTCAATCTCCTTTTCAAACTCTTCGTCAAACGCCGCTTCGATGGTTGAGTCTGTGGCGCCAAGGTAGTAGGTGTCACCATTACGGGAAGCTACATCATCGAGGCGGTCACGGACGTTATCCATCAACTCAGCCAGCTGAGCGCTGCTCTCACCCAGCAACGGGGTCATAGCCATACCTATAGCTTCGCCAGCCAGAACAATAGTGTCGTTCACCAGGCCAATCACCTCTGGCACCTGAGTCGCCAACTCATTTTCATACTGGGTAACCAACTTACGCTGAGAAGCACTCAGTTCAACCGCCTCACCATCAACAAACAGCTCACCGGAGCGGAATTGATACTTGGTGTCATCTTCCTGAGTGACCACTACCTGATTAGGCTCAACCATAAGATCGTAGTTAATGGAAATATCACACTGATCTGCGGCCATCGCCAGTGAGCAGCCAGCCAGAGTCAGTGTCATTGCTGCGGTAAATTGCTTGAGTGCTTTCATTGTTCTGTCCTTTTCCTTGTGGATATAAATAAGACATAGCGAATGCTGTGCCAAAGCTAATAACCAATTGATAAGAAAAGAAAATAAATGATTAGCCAGGATATCCCCCGAAAACAGGGATAGGCAATTCCACAGCATAATGGTGAAATTGCCCACTGATTGGTGATTATCTCAACAAAGGGGGAAAGCCCGGACAGTCCTTAGAAAATAGAGCGCCCCAGACTTTGGCTGAGACCTTCGAGTATGGCGGTTCCGGCAACTGAGTTACCCTGCAGATCCAGCTCAGGCGACCAGACGCATACCGACATATCGCCGGGAATAACGGCAATGATACCGCCACCAACACCACTCTTGCCCGGCATACCTACCTTGTAGGCAAACTCTCCTGCACCATCATACAAACCCGAAGTTGCAAGCAAAGCATTAAGCTGTCTGGCCTGTACAGGTGATATCAGCTGCTTACCGGCCAATGACTGTCCCTTATTGGCCAGGTACATCATGGCGCGGGACAGGTCTGCACAGCTCATTCTGAGTGCGCAATAGTGGAAGTAACTACGCAGCACGGTATCCACATCATTGTGAAAATTGCCAAAGGACTTCATCAAATAAGCAATGGCGGCGTTACGGGCACTGTGCTCATACTCAGATCGGGCAACCTCTTTGTCATAACAGATTTGAGGGTTACCACTGAGATTGCGGACCAACTCCAACATTCTGTGCTTGGGCGCACTGAGTCTGCCCTGCAACAGGTCAGCAATTACCAGCGCACCGGCATTAATAAACGGATTTCTGGGAATACCCCGTTCCAACTCCACCTGAACCAGAGAGTTAAATGAATGACCCGAAGGCTCCTTCCCTACCCTGTCCCAGATTTCAGGCTCTTCGTAGAGTGTCAGAGCCAGTGTCAGGCTAAAGACCTTGGAAATACTCTGAATGGAAAATGGCTCAAGGTAATCACCTGCACCTATGGTGACGCCATCGGGCGTGGTGACGGCTATACCCAGTTTATTGCCACTGATTTTGGCCAGTGCAGGAATGTAATCTGCCACTTTACCCCGGCCCAATAAAGGCCGGGCTTGCTCCACCAATTGCTCAAGCAGTTGTGGCTCTGGCATTAATCCCACCAGAGATCGTAAAGTTCAGTGACTTCTACGTTGGATGCAGGCTGAGCTTGCCAGAAAGCCAACACGGCGTTGCGATCGTCATCGCTGCACTTGCCCAGCTTCTGAGTGGCAACTATGCCTTCCCAGCTCTTATGTCCACCACCGTGGAAGCCCAGCTTGCGTGCCTCAATCACTTCGTCGATAAACTTATCAACCAGCTGATCGATCTGTTCTTCGGAAACGCTGTCCTCGAACGTCCAGTGAACGTCAAAGCCCAACTCCTGAAACTCATCAACGCGCAACTTTTTGCGCAGACGACGGCTGCGATTGCTTGCCATAGTGACTCCTTATTTTCTGAAAGGCAGAAGATCTGCCCTCCGGGGAAGGCGCACCCAGGGCGCGCCGGACAGAAAGCTGAGACTCAGTGGAAGATTAGTCCACTTTCTCGAACATCAGATCCCAAACACCATGACCCAAACGGTGGCCACGGGCTTCAAACTTGGTCAGAGGACGGTGATCCGGACGGGGAACATAGTCATTGGTTCCGGACTGGTTGCGGTAACCTTCTGCCGCGCTCATCACTTCCAGCATATGCTCGGCATAGTTTTCCCAGTCAGTAGCCATATGGAATACGCCACCAACTTTCAACTTACGGCGGATAAGCTGAGCAAATTCGCCCTGCACGATACGGCGCTTATGATGGCGCTTCTTGTGCCAGGGATCAGGGAAGAACAGCTGAACGCGTGCCAGAGAACCATCAGCAATGCTGTTTTCCAGCACTTCAATGGCATCGTGGTGATATACACGCAGATTGGTCACGTCAGCCTTACCGGCATCACTCAAACAAGCACCAACGCCGGGCTTGTGAACTTCAATACCGATAAAGTTCAATTCAGGAGCAGCAGCAGCCATTTCCACCAGAGATGCGCCCATACCAAAACCGATTTCCAACACAGTGTCCGCGTCGCGGCCAAATACTGTGTTCAGATCGATACTGTCAGGGGTATAGTCCAGCCCCATCGTCGGCCAATAGGCCTCCAGAGCCTGTTCCTGACCTTTGGTCAAACGGCCTTCTCTCAATACAAAGCTGCGGATTTTACGCAGATATTTGCCTTCTTCATTAAACTCAGCGGTGGTCACTTCGCTCATTGTTGCCTCGCCTGATTTGACGCCCAAAAACGGAAAAGAAGGGCATTATCCAAAGTTCACCCCACAGCGCAAGCTTTTCAGCCTTTACATGGGAAATTTTGTGGACAAATTACTGCGTATTCCTGCGAACCGGAGACAATAGCCGACAAGAGTGATCCTCTTATTGCCATCACAGGTATTCAGTGCGGACATTTGGTATTGTCTGACCTGTCGGGGCTGGCTACACTGCCCCCGCACCATTGGCACAAGCAGCAATCGGAACACTATGACACAGCAAGCAAGGCAGCAACAAGTCGCCCCCTTCTCTGACCGAATCATTGAGTGGTACGGACAACATGGCAGAAAACATCTGCCCTGGCAGCAAGATAAAACGCCGTATCGGGTGTGGATTTCAGAGATCATGTTGCAACAAACTCAGGTTGCGACGGTTATCCCTTACTATCAAAAGTTTATGGCCAGATTCCCGGATGTGGTCAGCCTTGCCGATGCCGATACTGATGAGGTGCTTCATCACTGGACAGGTCTGGGTTACTACGCCCGGGCCCGTAACCTGCACAAAGCCGCACAAAAAATACGTGACGAATTCAATGGCGTGTTCCCCGATGATTTTGAACAGGTGCTGGCTTTGCCCGGCATAGGCCGCTCTACCGCAGGCGCAGTGTTATCTCTGTCGTTGGGACAGCATCATCCAATTCTGGACGGCAATGTGAAGCGTGTATTGGCCCGTCATGGTGCGATTGCCGGATGGCCCGGCGAGAAGGCCGTAGAAACCCGCCTTTGGGAGCTAACCGGCCAATACACTCCTGTTGTCGGGGTTCAACAATATAACCAGGCCATGATGGATATAGGGGCGAGCATTTGCACCCGCAGCAAACCCTGGTGTGAACTGTGTCCGGTCGCAACAGATTGCAGCGCCCAGCGTCAGGGGCGGCAAACCGAGTTTCCCGGTAAAAAGCCGAAGAAACAGATCCCGGCGAAAAACGCATTTATGCTGATCGTTCAATCCGGCGATACCGTGCTGCTCAACAAGCGGCCTCCTGCGGGCATCTGGGGCGGACTTTGGTGTTTTCCTCAATTTGATACTCAATCAGATATGCAGGCTTATATAGAAGCGCAGGGCTTCACCACAGCGCCAACTGAGTTTGATGCTTTCCGCCATACCTTCAGTCATTACCATCTGGATATCAGTGCCTGGCATATCCCGGCCAATACCGCAGTCGAGTCTCAAATCATGGAATCCGGCAAGAGTCTCTGGTATAACCTTCGTCAACCCGAAAAAGTGGGTCTGGCCGCAGCAACCGAACGCTTGTTGACCGGACTTTCAGCAGGAAACTAAAGGAGTAACCATGGCTCGTACCGTAAACTGCGCCTATCTGAAAAAAGAAGCAGAAGGCCTGGATTTTCAACTTTATCCAGGAGAGCTGGGCAAGCGCATTTTTGACAGCATCAGCAAAGAAGCCTGGGCACTGTGGCAGCAAAAGCAGACCATGCTGATCAACGAAAAGAAGCTCAACATGATGAATGTTGATGACCGCAAGCTGCTGGAAGAGCAGATGGAAGCTTTCCTGTTCCAAGGGCAGGATGTTGAAATTGAAGGCTATGTGCCTCCAAGCGAAGATTGATTCTGCTTCAATCATGATACTTAAGGGCGCCGCGTGCGCCCTTTTTATTCGCTCGAGTGCAAATATTGAACGGTCAGACTTTTACAGGGAAAAATCACTTGCGAACCCGATCTCTAACTCGCTAAGATACGCCCACTTCGAAACGGCAACGCCGGTTCTGAAGTAGCAGACTGACACTCAGTTCAGTTGCCCGAATAGCTCAGTTGGTAGAGCAGCGGATTGAAAATCCGCGTGTCCCTGGTTCGATTCCGGGTTCGGGCACCACAATTAAGCCGGCATAGCTCAGTTGGTAGAGCAACTGACTTGTAATCAGTAGGTCCCGAGTTCGACTCTTGGTGCCGGCACCATAAAAAGTAAAAAAGCTGCCCTTGGGCGGCTTTTTTGCTTTTTACCTATCCGAAACTCCTTTCACTCAGTTTGTCGCAATATCCGGGCTACCAGGCATGCCCGTCTCCGGCGTCAGAGCGACCAACGAGCTATCAGCCCTTTACGCATCCAGATCGCGTGCTTATACATCTGGAGCTATAGAGAGCCAAGCCTTTTCGTTGAGCATAAAAAAACGCCCGCTCATGCGGGCGTTTTGCTATCCGGGTGTTCTTCGGTCCTGAGACCGGATTTACCACTTACGCATCTTATGGCCTTTCAGCGCATAAAAGAGGATAAACAGATAACATGGCAGGCCAATCCAGTAAGCAAACTGAGTACTGTCAAAATAGTGGGCCATCTTACCAAATGCCAATGGCAGGATTGCGCCACCAGAGATACCCATAATCAGCAGCGCCGAGCCTTGAGCTGTAAATTTGCCCAAACCTTCCAATGCCAGTGGCCATACCGCTGGCCACACCAGTGCATGAGCCAGACCCATGAGGGCTACAAAGGTGACCGCATCCGGGATAACAGGAATACCGGTCCAGCCCCACATCACATCGGCAATCAGAGTGCTTTCAGTGGACGCTGTTGCAGCACCAACAATACACAGTGCACCGGCTACGGCAGACAACAGCAGCGCAGTTTGCTGGCTCATAAAGCGGGGAATACAGGTCACACCAATCAGATAACCAAATACCATAAACACCATGGTGTAAGAGGTCAGCGAGGCGAAGTTGGCCACGCCAAGGTTCTCACCGAACAGACCAATGGTGTCACCGGCGATAACCTCTACCCCAACATAGGCGAACAGGGCAATGGCACCCAATACCACCTGAGGGAACTGCATGATGCTGCCCTTCTTATTGTGCTGGGTTTCCTCTTCTTCGAAGTCCAGCTCGGGCAGAGAGGAAAACTTAACCAGGCCAACCAGGAACAACAACGCGCCAGCCATGTAGACATATGGCATCACCAGGCGTGAAGACAGTTCGGAAATCTGTGCCTGACGCTCTGCTTCACTCAGCGCTGCCAGTGTGTCTGAGTTGAAGTTTTCCAGACCGGACAGCACCAGTGCGGTAAACATAATGGGCACAATAACGCCGGCGCCTTTGTTGATCAGGCCCATAATGGAGATACGCATTGCTGCACTTTCACGGGGGCCGATATGCACAACATAAGGATTGGAGGCGGTTTGCAGAATGGTCAGGCCAGTACCCAGCACAAACAGGGCAACCAGGAATGCCATATAGTTGGCACTTTGCGCCGCCGGGATAAACAGCAGCGAACCAACAACCATGATACCCAGGCCCAGAGCCATGCCATTTTTATAACCGGTACGCCTCAGAATAAATGACATGGGCAACGCCATGACTGTGTAGGCAATGTAGAAGGCAAAGGTAACAAACAAAGCCTGGAATTCATTCAGTTCACAGATAATTTTCAAAAAAGGAATGAGTGAACCGTTCAACCAGGTAACGAAACCGAAGATGAAGAACAACACCCCAATGATGGTCATTGGCAACACGCTGGAACGTGACTGGCCGTCGACTTTACTCGCAACTGTCATTGTCATAGTCCTGCTTCTTATAATAGTAATAATGTGAATTTATTCGGCAGTGCATGCCGTTCCCTGGCTTCCTCTCAACGGGAGAGGCAACCGATTCCGATAGCTTAAGTATCGGGATTTCGACAAGCAGGGCCTGCCGCTCAGGGGTTGTGACATCTTCGCATCTGATGTTTTTTCAGCAAGCCCTGATTTTTGATGTTAATGCAAGGTTTCAAAAAAGACAACGCTGTCATTTTTAAAACACTCCGCTAACAGAGTCGACTTATACCTTGATAAAGATATTGCGTCGGTACATCCACACCAGCAGCGCCCATTGTACTGCCAAGAATGCAATAACGGCCAGCAAAGGCTGCCAGGATGGCGTCACTGTGCTGACTATTCCGCCAAATACGCTGAGGGAGACATAGTCCCAGTTCACCAGGCTGGACGCCAGATAGATGATGATGGCGTTACAACCGATAACCACAAAGGGCATAGCCAGGCGTCTGAACTGGAGCAGATCCACCAGCACATAAAACAGGGATAACAGCAGCAGACTCCATCCCACAGTCACCAGCACAAAACTGCTGGTCCACAGCTCTTTGTTTACCGGCAGGACGATATCAGTCCCCCACCCCAGCAACAGGCTCAAAGCGCCTGCCCCAGCCATGATACCGGCCTTCTGCCAGCCACTGCGGGGAGACACAATCAAATGACCAGTAAAGACGCCGGCAAGCGCATTCACGATAGCAGGCAGTGTGGACAATATGCCTTCAGGATCCACCGGCCGGTTTTGATAACTGATCCCGGGCAGCAGGTGCTGGTCTACCCAGGCATTGATTGACACATCCGCGCCCAGACTCCCTGCCGGTACGCCGGGTAAAGGAAGCCAAAGGTGCATGGCGGCATATCCAAGCAATATACCCAGGGCTATGATGATTTGGGTTCGCAGCGAGGTGTGCCACACAATGATGGCGGCAAAGAACCAGGCAAAGGCGATACGGCCCAGTACACTGGCATAGCGAACGGACTCAGGGTCGGCTGGGATACCTGTGCCCCAGCCATGGTTGTAAAGTACCCCAAAGGCCAACAGCAGCAACAGACGCTTTACTGCATGCCGGTACTTGGGCATGCGCTGTGACATGGGGAGATGATCAAGACGTTTGGGTGACAGCCCGAGTGCGACACCGGAGAGGAAAATAAACAGAGGGAAAATAAGGTCGTAAAAGGTGAAGCCATGCCACTGGGTGTGTTTCATCTGGGCGTCGGCTGCCATCCAGCCAGACCAGGCGGTCAGAGCAAACAGAGCGGCAAACAGCTTTTCGCCGCCCAGAATCCAGAACATATCAAACCCACGCAGTGCATCCAGCGACATCAGCCTGGGCGGTTTTGTCCGGTTTGATTCACTGTCCAGCGACCCGGGCGGGGCTTCCTTGCTGAGTTCCGGCATGATGCCTCCTATTATTATTCTTGTTTTATCAGCACGTTAAAATACACGTTCTCCGCGGATAAAGCTTGCGCTGTTGCTCAGAGATTGATCCAGTAATGCCAGGTCTGCGCGATACCCTGCGGCTATACGGCCAATCTGTTTGTCCAATCCCAGATACTGAGCCGGGTACAAAGATGCCATACGCAGTGCTTCTTCACGGCTTTGCTGCAGGTCATTCACGGTATTGCGCACAGCGCTCGCCATATCCAGCACACAGCCGGCCAACTCACCGGTAATTGCGTTCAATCTGTCGCCCCGACGAACCACTTCAGTGCCAAACAATTCAAAGCTTTCACCCTCAGGCATCCCTACCGGCGGCATGGCATCTGTCACCAGCATCATCTTGCCTCTGGGTTTGGCCTTAATCGCAATACGGGCCGCAGCACTGTGAACATGGTGGCCATCAACAATCAGGCCACACCAGGTTCGCTCATCATCAATGGCGGCGCCGACTACACCAGGCTCTCTGGAGGTCAGCGGCGACATGGCATTATACAGATGGGTAAAACCTGAGGCCCCGGCATCAATGGCAGCCATCACAGTGTCGTAATCTGCGTTGGTATGGCCAAGACACACTTTTACACCGGCGTCTACCAAGGCGCGGATCACATCCGGGGAGACATTTTCGGGGGCCAGAGTCACGACTTTCACACCGAGATCCTGACGGCTGAATATCGCCAGTTCAGCATCACTGATCCTGCGAATGTGCCCCTGAGGATGTACACCTTTCTTGGGCACCGACAGGTGCGGGCCTTCAAAGTGAACACCCAGCACACCAGCACTGCCTGCAGCCAACGCGTCGGCTACGGCATCCGCGGCCCTGGCCATCACCTCAGCATCATCAGTGATCAAGGTTGGCAGGTAGCCGGTCGTCCCATAGACGGCATGTGCCTTGCCTATGGCCTCGATACCGGCTCTGTCGGTCTGACTGTTGAACAGTACACCACCGCCACCATTTACCTGTACATCAACAAAACCAGGGACCAAAGTGCCACTGACACGCTTCTCGGCAAAACGACTTTCACCATCCAGCGCCAGCACATGACCCTCTTCAATATTCACAGGGACAGAGCCAAGGAATTGCTCACCATCAAATACATTGTCTGCTATCAGGGTATATTTCATGCCATCTATTCCTGTTCTGTCGCTGCTACTCTTGTTATTGATTTTATTGGATTACAGGGTCTGTGTAACTTTCTTCAGCCCTTTCGGGTTATCCGGGTCAATGCCACGGGCCACTGCCACAGCGGCTACATCAATATAGAAACGTTGCAACAGTGCCAAAGGTGCCACACGCGGGTGGATTTCTGCGGCGGTTTGATTAAGGTGAATCATATCAGCGCCACGACCGGCCACATTCTCAATTTGCTCAATATGGCTGGCGTAGGACTCGTCCGCCACACAGGCGTCGATCACTGTCAGCTTGCTTTCCACCAGAGTTACAGGTCCATGGAGGAATTCTGCACTGGAGAAAGCCTCTGCGTGAATGCCGCATACCTCTTTCATCTTGAGCGCCAGCTCTTTGGAAATGGCATACCCCAGACCACGGCCAAGCACCACCAGATTACGAACATCACCCAGGGCTTCAGCAGTCAGTTGTGGCTGCGCATCGACTGCAGCCTGCAAAGAAGCAGGCAGCTGAGCCAACGCTTGCTTGAGACTGTCACTCTCGGTCCAGTATGCAGCCAGCTGCAACAGGGCTGACAGAGTTGCCAGGTAGCTCTTGGTAGCGGCAACGGCTTTCTCTTCACCGGCTTTCAGCGGCAGCACCACATCCACAATATCTTTGATTGGTGCAGACTCATCATTCACCAGAGCAACACAATATGCACCGGCATCTTTTGCCATTTTTGCCTGAGCCAGGATGTCAGGGCTGCGACCAGACTGGGAGATAACAATCACCAGACCATCGTTGAGACGCAAAGACTTGCCATAGACGCTGGCAACAGATGGTGCAGCAGCGAAAGTAGGAACACCCGCTTCAATTTCAAACAGATACTTGGCGAAAACGCCAGCATGATCGGAAGAGCCGCGACCGACAATCATCACAAACTTAGGGTCGAGTTCACGCAGGGCATGGCCCAATTGTTCGGCTTTAGCAGCGTTATGGGTCAGTTGCTCGGCAATTTTTTCAGGAGCGCTGCGCGCTTCCAGTTCCATAATAGTATTGGTCATTTCTTCACCTTAAACTCTGGCAATTTCAGTGTCTGTCATCATGACTGTGTTTGGCAAACAGGGCTGCACCCACTTCTGGCGGTGCCAGCGTAGGGGCGATTGCCTCTGCGATATCTTTATCCAGCCAGGGCTGCAGTGGCTCAGCAAGGCCGCCAATCATTGAGAATCTGGGAGGATTAACCGCCAGCAGGGCACGGGCCATTTGACTTATATATTCAGCGCCCTCAGTGACAATATTCAGCGCTACCTTATCTCCGGCCGCCGCGCACTCGAGCACAGATCTGGCGAGAGTGGCATAAACTGAAGAGGACTTACCGGCCAGCTTTTCCACTATGGCGGTGGTATCACTGGCCCCAAACTGCGCCATCAGTACAGGCGTCAGCTGTGTTTCCGGTGCGAACCCATCCAGACTGAGCAGCACATGTTCTGCGGCCTTCAGCCCAAGCCATGCACCGCTGCCCTTATCGCCCAAAGCGAAGCCATGACCGCCAAGGCACAGGGTTTCTTCACCCACGTGGGCATATCCGCATGACCCCGTACCGGTAATAATAACGGCGCCATCTTCCCCTTCATGGGCACCTATACAAGCGGTGTGCAGATCCGACGTCAGGTACATCGCCTTGAAAGGGTGCTGCCAGGCCGCCATCTTCTCAAACAGGCTGGGTACATTTACGCCAGCCAGGCCGGCACCGGCGATCAGCTCTGCAGCGCCCTCTGGCTTGAGATTGGCATCAGCCAACGCCAGTTGTACTGACTCTTCAATAGATTGGAACGCCTGCTCCAGGCCATGCAATGGGTTGGCCCGTCCGGCAACCCCGGTTCCCAACAGAACCAGATCTTCCGTGTAAATACTGGCCCGGCACTTACTGCCGCCGCCGTCGATGCCGATATAAGTCGGCTTAGATGCTGTCTGGCTTGCCCCCATGAAATTCCTCTTCGGGTTTGCTTTATTGTTATTGGCTCTGACGGCGTCAGTGTCTTCCCTTCGCCGCGGCGCTCCCGCAATGGGAATGGCTTTAAACCATACCCAGCCCTTTAGATATCCTGATTAAGCATGTTACCGAAAAAATGACAGCGTTGTCATTAATAATTTTAACCTAACGTTAATATTTGACCACAACAACAGCAACAATGACTTTGGAGGCAAAAAAGCCCATCCAGAGATGGGCTTTTATCTTCAATACTCAGTAGCACGACTTGGCTATTACTGGCCGACCCAGACTGTACGACTGCGGCGATTATTGTCCGGAGCAACAGAACGAACGGCGACAGGCAAGCTGACCTCGGTGCCGGGAGTATAAACCTGCCACTCCCCTTCCCCACTGCGATATTCAACCTTCAGGCCGGGGAAAATGGTGTTGGCAAACAGCTTCCCTTCCCTGACTACAGCCCCAGGTGTAGGCAATCGATACTCGACTCCGGCGATATCCAGCTTTGCCAGCTCCTTTTGCCCCAGGATATTGGCAACGCGCTGCCAATCCTGAGCCTGCGCTGCTCGCATTTCAGGTGTAAAGTAGCCTGAGGATTGGTTATAAACAGCGCCCTGATGACGATATGGCACTTCCCAGGAAGCCTTATGCCAGGCTCGTTCTGCCAACATCAGCGTCCGGGGGAACAACATGTAATCAACCATCTGGTCACTGCGCACCGTCTCACTCCACAACTGCCCCTGCATGCCGATAAAGCCTTTGCCTTTGGCGATAGGAGCTGACAGCACATTGCCCTTTTCATCCTTCTTTAAGGTGTCGTCGGCCTCATAAGCAAGGTCTTCAAGATCTGTCCACTGCTCAGCATTGGCAGGCAGATTATCCGGCATAAAGTTGAATATCCGCTGGCTGTTGTTGCGGCGCTGTGCCCAATAGTAGCCATGCTCTTTGGGTGTTGCCTCGTAAGGGAAGTCAAAGTAAAGCACATCGGGCGATGACAACACGGCATCCCAGCCATAGTTAACCTGCTTATGGGCGTTCTTATGACCACCACTGGCCAGGGTGTCCCACAAGTGAGTTTGAGATTCAGCAGGCATCTTCTCTACCCGGGTATGGCCCATACCATCGCTCCAGCCCGCGACTTCAATGCCTTTTTGCTCGAGTATATGGCTGATGCGCTCAATGAAGTAGGGACCGAGCTCATCCATGGAAGTCACGCCCTGATCGTTATTGGCAACGAAAGCTTCGCAGGCGGGAGACTTCACCCAGGCACCGGCAGTTTCATCGGCACCAATGTGGTAAAGCTCAAGAGGCAATCCAGCCTGTTTATGCAATCCAGCAATCTCATCAATCACCTTGTCGATAAACACAAAGGTGGATTCCATGCATACGTTTAACGTGTTGTCATCGTAATACTGGATGGATGAGTATAGGGTCTTGTCTTCAAAGTCAGTAAGCAGATACTGACGGGCAAGCTCTTCTTTACCCTGCTCCATAAAGGTGTGATATCTGGCTTCCATCGCCTTGACTGCGGCTCTGCTGTGGCCCGGCATATCCATTGATGGAATAACCCGGATCTGTCTGGCAGCGGCATATTGCAGCAGTTCGACATAATCCTGCTTACTGTAGTAGCCATTCACATCGACGTCTGCTTCAGGACCACTGCCCAGTTGAGGCAACAGACAGCTTCTTTCCTGCAGATCATGACAACGCTTGCTGCCAATATCAGTCAACTCTGGCAGGCCGTCGATTTCAAGACGCCAACCTTCGTCATCTCCCATGTGCAGATGCAACTGATTCAACTTATAAGCGTGCATCTGATCCAGCAGCTTGAGCATCTGCTGCTTGTCATGGAAATTACGTGATACATCGATATGCAGGCCACGATAGGCGTACCTGGGGCTGTCTTCCACTGTCACAACCGCGACAGTCTTGTTAGAGGTATCCAGCAGTGATGCCAGGGATACCAGAGCATGGTTAAAGCCTTTGCCACTGGCAGCTTCAATTTTAATGCCGTCCTGACCGGTCACCAGTCGATAGCTTTCATCCTCAAGCCCTTTGTCAACTGACAGGGAGACTGGCTGGCCACCATCTGCGGCCGGAACACCAAGTACAGAGAGGCGTTGCAGCGCAGCGTCTGCCGCCAGCTTATCAGCCTGAGTCGCCCTGCTATCCCAATTCAAAGAGATACCGGCAGACAGATCGACAGGGGCCGCACCTGCGGCAACAAAAATGGAGGATGGCGAGGGAATAATGCCAGGCGCTACAGCAGCAGACTCAAGTGCAGTTTGCTCGTTGGCCTTGTAGATGTCACCGGCGTCTGACCACTTCAACTTGTCAGACTCCCGGCGCAGATATTGCTCAGCACGCTCAAAAGGAACGACATGAGGACGGACTTCCATACCCGTGTCAGCATCAACATGGAGTTTGGTGCTGGCAATCACAACCGGAGAAAGCTCACCGGATGTCAGATAATAATTGGGCATACCATCAGACTCAGACAGCTGCCACAAGTCACCTACAAACGGAATGCTGATCTGCTGACCTGCTTTAAAGCCCTGGAATTTTTCAGTTGGGGATAGTCGATACAGATCCCCTTTGACATGAGTAATGGTGAACTGCTCGGAGTCGACGTTGAGTACGGGTCTCATCTGGCTGAAATAGATAGACCAGTCTGAAGCTGAGAAGTCTTTGAGGTGGGTCAGATGAATTGCCGCTTTGAAGCATCTGTCTTTACCTTCGCCACAGTGAGCCCCTGGCACATTGGTGATGACTTCATACTTAACATCCAGTTGTTGTCCCAGAGAATCCAGTACAGTCTGGGTCATCCCCTGCACCTGGACAGACTGGTTAGCAGCATCCTTGTCAGAGCAGGCCGTCAATCCCAGTACCAAGAGCGCGGCAGCGAGTTGGGTCCGTTTCATCTTCATCCCTCTTATTATCGTTATCTTTCCATTACCTTTGATAACTATATTAGTTTCAGCGAGTTAATTAAGGCTTAATCCGATGGGCGACACTCAGGAAGATACACTGGCATCCAACTCGAAGAAACGTCAGCACGCTGACAGGGGGAAGGCCAGTCCGGATACTATCTTACCGGATAAAAAAATGGCTGGAATCCCAAAGGACCCAGCCCATCATAGTTTCTGGGGAGAGACTATAAATTACAAATCGCATGTCGCCCGACCGTCATCGATTTGTAAAACTACACATGAATAAGAGACCTCTCCTTATCCATGCAGACCTTACAAGACCAGGTTGTCACACAAGCAAATGACAACGCTGTCATTTGCAATCTACACAAACCCGGCAAAAAGATCCACACCATTAACATATATTTTTCATTTATTTGTAAATTCAAGGCATAAAAAAACCGGCTAACGCCGGTTTTTTACCTACAACTGATATCAGCCCTGAGCCTCGGTACGAGCCAGACGGTTAATCTGTCCCAGAGATGTCAGGTGGCTGAAGATAGGTGCCAACAAACCACGCTTACGCAGGTCGTTAAACTGCTCTTCGCTCAGATCATTCAGTTTGGCTTCGTTAATCAGGTAGATACCATTGATGTTGCGCTTCTCGCCGTTCACTTCAACAGTCAGTGTCTGTGGGATAAACAGATCCAGCTCTGCCAGTGACTTAACCAATGCACGGCTGGCCTGATCCTGTTGGTAATGATCAATCAGGGCTTTCTTACGGGCGGCCAGATACTCTGTCTCTTCGGTGCCATTGAACAGGGCTTCACCCTCTTCCTTGGTTACCGCAGAGCTTTCTTCACGGATGCCGATCCAAACGCGCTCTTTGTCATCTGGGTTCAGTACCAGACCCAGAGGGTAATCGCGTACCACGTGAGGCAAATACAGTGCCTGCCAGGCGCCATCTTTTACCATCAGGTTCTGCCCTGGCTTCAGGCCCAGCATGGCTACTGACTGGAACTCACCCGTTTCGCTGTTTTTGACGAACACTACCGGGAAATCGATAGCGGCGCGACCAATCTCATGCAGCGTCACAGGCACAATATGCTGATCTGCCAGATGGCTGAAATCCACCTTGCCGATTTTCAGGTCGCCATGTTTGTTGCTGTCAAGCAGAGTAATAGGCTGCGTCATAACTCTCTCCATTCGTTATCGTTATTGTTACCGAAGAACTCCATGCCCCGGTCGAACAAGTCTGTTTTAAGATACAGGGCATCAATCTACACCAAAAATGTTTACAAATCCCAGCCTCTTGCCAAAGTTAAATGGATCTGTTGAATAAATAGGCTATTTGGGTGCAAATCCTATCTCTAAAATAATGCATGTTCTTGGCAAATCGTTAAGATGCGGGGTCGTGCCATGAAGAATGCAAGCATCGTGGCAGACCAATCTGCCGGCTTTAGCCTGAATCAGGTGGGTTTTATCCGCCGGGTATTCGCAGATACTGCCAGCCCTCATCACCTCGCTGTTATCGTCAATAAATACTAAGTCCGCACTATTTTCAGGAACCTGAGTGTAAAAGATGGCCACCATATGGGGTATATTCCACCCCGGAGCAGCATGGCGATGAGCTACTGCATCACAGCCTTTTGTCATGCGGTTTACCCAGGTCCGATGAAACTTCATTTTTTTAATATCACGGGTCTTATCGAGCCCGAAGTCAGCTGCGGCATACAAAACATTGGTCAATAGCCAACGTCCCAGTGGGTCCTGGGTAAAGTTCAAAATCTTTGGAATATTCAGCTTGTCGCTGAGATGCACTGTCGATAACGCCCTGCCACCTTTGGCATCAGGGACATTGTTTTGCTCAGCAACTTGAGGCAAAGCAAGCAATTGCTCAAGAGTTTCATCCCATCTCGCACATCCCGGATAGGTTTCAAACTCAGGGAAATCAAATACAGCAATATTTGCGCCTTTGAACGCCTCAACCATGGCCAAACTCCTTTTCGTAATGGAGTTTGAGTTTCTCTAACCACTCTTTGTGGCCAAGCAGAAACTGTGGAGCTTTCTTTACAAGCTCTGTGTTGTTTCTCATTAGTGACTCACTTTGCTCCACCTGTTGCGGTAACAGCGGGGGCACTTTGGTCACATACTTCATGCCATACAATACGTATAAAAAGTTCTTTTCATTGAATAAGTCAAACTGAGAAAAGAAATCCGTTCGCTGAGGATGAATAGATTTAAATTTAGCCAGCCTTGATGTTAGCTCTGAAGACCAGGTTTTTGGATCTCTGTTACGCTCCCAAAAATCCGAGTCTGTGCGGTCAGATAAACAGTAATGAAGTTTGATGAAATCAATCACCCTCTCCCAGACATAGCTACCGACCTGATTAAAGTAATCCCTGTGAGGTGGTACCTCTTGTTTGCTCGCAGGTATCGTACGCGCAAGCAGTTCAGCGCAAAAATCAGTTACCAGTATCGATGTCGCTTCCAACGGCTCAACAAAACCCTGAGCCAAACCAAGTGCGACACAGTTTCCTTGCCAAAATTTTTCACGGTAACCAATTGCCATGTCGATGCGCCTTGGATTAAAGCCATCCGGAGATATCCCCAGGTAATCGGCATACAGGCTCAAGGCTTCCTGCTCACTCATGTCCTGACTGGAGTAAACAAAACCAGTGCCTCTTCTTGTCGTTAATGGGATATCCCAAATCCATCCGGCTTTGTGAGCAGTTGCAGTGGTGTAGGGATTAAGTTGTTGCCCGCTCCTGAGAGGAACTTGCTGAACCAGTGCTTTATCGGTAAAGAGTTGTGATGACTTGTCTAAAAATGGCACACCTAACACTTTACTCAGCAGCACTGAGTGAAAACCACTGCAGTCAACATAGAAGTCGAATTTATGTTCATTACCTTGCTCATCAAACAGACACTGGATGTTACCGTCATCATCAACACGCCCATCGACAATAGTGGCATTCACCTGGCGAACAGCAAACCGCTTAATCGCATTACGACTCAGTAAATCAGCAAACTTTTTTGCATCAAAGTGATAGGCATAAGCAAGATCTCCCTGATACTCAGGTTGGCTAATTCTCTTTGGAGCAAAGCCAGCCTCGGCAATTCTGGCTTGAATACCAACATCGCCAAAGTCTCGTTCACCTGCCTTGGTAAGCCAGAAAGGTGTGATGTCGAAGCCGCCGGGATAGGGAGAGTCAAATGGATGATAATAGAAGTTGTCCCCATGAGTTTCAGGACACAGCCATTGTGCGAACTTAATTCCCTGTTTAAAAGTCGCATCACAGCTGATGAGGAGTTCCGCTTCAGAGATCCCAAATCGTTGTAATCCCTTAGTAATATATGGGACGGTCCCCTCTCCCACGCCTATTGTAGGAATATTCTCAGACTCAATAACTGTGATTTCACAGTCAGGATCCGCACTCAACTGCGCGCCTAGGTGATTAGCTGCGATCCACCCCGCTGTGCCGCCCCCTAATATCGCGATTTTCTTAATTTCCATATTCAACTCCCACGAATAAAAAAACCCAGCGCTAACTGGGTTTTTTATCATAAAGTTCTATCACTTAGAAAATCAGGCTAGCACCCAGTTTATAGGTGGTCTCACCTTTAAATGACCAAGTTGGGAAGTCATCCTGCAGTGCTGGCTTAACATCAGTACCGACACCGGCCGCACCATATTGAACATCATCTTCGCCGGTCAGGTTAACCATTTCCAGGCTCAGAGCGATGTTTTCAGTGACGTTCCAACCCAGAGTGACATCCAGAGTACCGAAGTCATCGTGCATACGGTTACCATAGTACTTGCCGTATTCACGGATCATGTACTCACTACGCCAGTTATATGCTGCACGGGCAGAGAAGTCATCGTTCTCCCAGTAACCCACCAGGTTAGTGGTGTGACGTGATGCCTCAGTGAACAGGCCAATGTTATCGGTATAAACTTCCGCAGGAGCAGTACCATCTGTGTAGGTGTAGTTTGCGTTAATACCGAAGCCATTGTCCCAGGCATGGTTCAACTGCAATTCAATACCATCGATAGAACCACCACCGGCATTCTGATAACGGTTTACAGTCCAGTCATCGGCACCAATATCTTCGTTGATTACACCAATCTGTTGGTTAAACTCAGTGGTCGCCACAATGAAGTTGCTGATATCTTTGATAAAGTAGGTCGCAGACAGCAGGTTACCGTCGCCATAGTAGTACTCAAGACTCACGTCAGCCTGAGAAGACTTCATTGGCAGCAGTGCAGGGTTACCATAAGTGATCTCTTCGTTGCCTACGCGGTCATCTGGATAACCGGAAGAAGTAGACAGGAACAGATTGTCGTAATTTGGACGGGTAATCGCCTGTCCCGCAGACATTCTCAGGATCAGATCTGTGTCCAGGTCAAATGCAATGTTGATGCTTGGCAGCACGTCATCATAGCTGTCTTTGATACTCTGAGTAGCTGTGCTCCAACCGGCATTCAGGCCCAGATTGTCAGCAGGTGAGTTATCAATTACGTGACCGGTAGAGGTAACAGAAGTGTGGATATAGCGTACACCGAAGTTACCGCGGAAACCTTCGCCAGCAAAGGTAAACATACCGTATGCACTGAAGTTATCTTCTTCAATCATGCCATAGGCAGGACGGCTATAAACAAACTCATCAACCAGAGAATTGGTTGCATTGATCATGGCATCCAGGTTTGCTTTGGGAATAGTCCACTCGTCGTAACCCAGCTTCATGGTACCGCTGTACAGATCTGCAGTATTGAAAGAGTTTGTCAGCGTAGGATCATATACCGCACGATACTCAGCTTTTTCAAAAGTATGCTCGGTGTAACGAAGACCGGTTTCAAACTGGTTGATAACGCCCATGTCCAGATCGAAGTCCAGGTCAATCTGTCCATAGGTTTCTTCATCTGAGTTTGGTCCCTGAATACCTGTCCAGGTAGAGGTACCTACTGTGGTATCCAGATCTTCAACGCCAAAGCTCATATCGCGGCCGTTGATATCGATCTGCTTTCCGGTTGCATCTACAGTACCGGCCCACTGGGTATTATGGAAACGGTCACCCCACCAGCCATAACCGAAGTTGGCTGTCATTTGTGTACCACCCTCAGCTTGAGTGTGGCCAGCGGTGAATTTGGCATTCCAAGTGTCAGCTTGATAGGCAGCGTTGAATTCGAAGGTGTCAGAAGTCATCTCACCTGTACGCGCCCAGTTCTGGAAGAAAACACGTGATGGATCACTTTCTGGCGTTACGCTTACAGTACAGACTCCCGCGTCATTGAACTGCTGGCAGTTGGACTCACCCTCACCCCAGTCGGTATCAGTATTGATGTACATGTTGGCACCAATGCTGTCGGCACCCAATTTCAATGACAGATACTGAGCATCAAATTCCCAGTTGTCATTGGGACGGAACTGAACCGTAGCATTGTATGCAGTACGTTGCTGATCCTGCAAAAAGCTTGATGGCTGAATGGAAGAGCGGCCACCCCAATCCAAATCTGCTTCAGTACCTACACGCAGATACTCACGATCCAGGTGAGCGGCAGAAACAAGAACACCGAATGTTTCATCCTCATTCTTCCAGCTATACAAGCCGGACAACTCAGGAGAAACTTCCTCACTGATTGAACCGTATTCGCCATTTACTGACATAAACAGTGAATTGGCATCCATATCCAGAGGTTTACGGGTTTCAACTATTACAGTACCACCGATACCGCCCTCTACCAGATTGGCCTGAGTAGACTTGTATACCTTGATATCGCCTACCAGCTCGGAAGGAAGCATGGAGTAGTTGAACGAACGGTCAATGTTCATCTGGTCATACCAACCAGTTGATGCCACATTCTGGCCATTCAGCGTTGTCAACGTCATCAGTGGGTCAGTACCACGAATAGACACAGAGCTACCCTGACCAAATGCACGGCCAACGGTTACGCCAGGAATTCGTGCCAAGGCCTGACCAATATCTGAGTCAGGGAACTTACCAATGTCTTCAGCAGTTACAGCATCAACTACTGCATCTGAAAAACGTTTGTCATTGATATTGGCTTTGTTGGAAGCGCGGATACCGCGTACTTCAATCTTCTCAATATTGTCGGCGTTCGGCTCAGAGGTTTCTGCGGCTACAGAATGCAAAGACACAGCGCCGCCAAGCAGCACTGCAATGTTCGTCGCCAGTACAGATTTTCTAAAGGTTGATGGTCGCATCTCGTTTCCCTTCTTCAGCTTTTCTTATCTTTTTTTATCCATAACCATTCCCTTGGGAATGACAACGCTGTCATGTCTGTCGATAAACATTACACAAAAATTAACGCCAAGACCACAACAAAATAACCAGCGCGCGAATTTTAACGGCAAACCCGTTCACATTTAAACAACCGGAAGTCAAACTTAATCTTTGTAAACAATATGTTGCGAACAACATCAACAAATACCATTGCTCCCGACATCAGCCCGAATTGACTGACATCACACATTTTTTCTGTCACAAGGATTTGTTTTTAAGCCAAAATAAGCACACTATTTAGCGGGCTGTTGTCATCAGCAAGCTGAATATTTGTGTTAACACTATGGGGAAACGGATTTAACAAATGAAAGTCACCATACATGATGTCGCCAAGTATGCAGGCGTCTCCATCAAAACAGTTTCCCGTGTTACCAACAAAGAGCCTTCGGTTAAGCAAGCGACGGTAGATAAGGTTAATGCAGCCATTAAAGCCCTTAACTACCAACCCAACCAATCCGCCCGCAGCCTGGCGGCGACCAAATCCTATGTAATTGGTTTTGTTTACGATAACCCCAATGCCTACTATGTCATTGATATGCAAAACGGCATTCTGTCGGCTTGCCGGGAACAGGGCTATGAACTGCTTATCCACCCCTGCGATGCAACAGATGAGGCTATCAGCGATAAGTTGATTGAGTTGGTCAGGCAAGCAAGACTGGCAGGTTTGGTCCTCACCCCGCCTCTTTCCGAAGATCCTGAAGTGCTCAAGGCGCTGGACTCCATAGACGCAAACTATGTCCGCATTATTGCGGGCGCCGAGGGCTCCAACACCTCTGGACTGAGTGTTCTGGTGGACGACCGCAGTGGTGCAGTTCAGATTACTGACCATCTGTTGTCACTGGGACACAGGGATATCGCCTTTTTAACCGGAGAGATGAGCCACCAATCCACGCTTGAGCGACTTGCGGGATATCAACAGGCAATGTCAGCCAAAGGGGTCTCAATACCGCAGGATTATATTCTCGAAGGCAAGTACTCTTTTGAGTCCGGTGTAACAGGAGCCAAGCGTTTGCTCGAACTGGAAAACCGACCATCTGCTATTGTCGCCTGTAACGATGAAATAGCAGCAGGAGTCCTGGTGGCAGCCAGACTGGTGGGCGTTGATGTTCCGGGAGAGTTATCAATAGTTGGGTTTGAGGACAGTCCATTCTCGCGCCAAACCTGGCCAAAATTAACCACTGTGCACCAGCCCAATGAAGAGATTGCCAGAGTCGCAACCCGGGTGTTGATAGCAACCAGACAACAACAGAAAGCTCCCCGTGCCACAGTGTTTGTGCCAGAAGCCGTCGTCAGAGATTCAAGCTCAGGTTTTGCCGGTTAAACAAGGTTTAATGAGCCTATCCTTCCACCGGGGTTAAACTGAGGTTTACGTTTCCGAACCCATCGGTCACCACCATGCCCCCAAAAAGTATACTGCTTCTCGGCTGCTGCACATTGAACCTGATGTGCAGCGGTTATAGCCTCGCTGACGAATTTGAACACGACTTTATGCCCGCCAGGGATCAGTTCGAGCTCAGCGCTTACCAAGGCAATTACTTCCTCCCCTGGTACTACACCTCAGATCCCAACCAAACCTATTACGCCCCCCAGAACCCAAATGGTGGCGATATCAGCAAAACCAATTTTCAATTTCAGGTAAGCCTGAAATATGGCTTGGCGTCCAATCTGTTGACAGATAACGATGGTATTTACTTCAGCTACACCCAGGTAGCCAACTGGCAGGCCTACGATAGCTCAGCCTATTTCCGGGATACCCAGTATCAACCTGAACTCTTCTGGGTATTTTTAAATGATGTCGACCAGAACAACTGGCATTGGCGACATAGCCGGGTCGGATTTATGCATCAGTCCAACGGTAAAGGTGGCGAGTATGAACGCAGCTGGAACCGTTTTTACCTGGATTTTCAATTTGGTAAGGATCAACTGGCTGTCAATCTGCGCCCCTGGATACGAACTGACGTCCATGCCAGCAGGGATTACAACCCGGACATCGAGGACTATCTGGGCTACGGCGATATTCAACTTCAGTGGAAACCGGGAAGGCACACCATCAAATTAACCTTAAGGAACCAGATGGAAAGCAGTTTCTCCAAAGGTTACGAGGAGCTTAGTTGGCAGTTTCCCATCTACAAGAAACTGCATGGATATGTGAAGTTGCAATCGGGTTATGGCCTGACTATTTCAGACTATAATTCCTATGATAACGCCATAGGGATAGGTGTTGCGCTTTAGTCAGCAAGACAGAAAAGGCATCCCCGGGGATGCCTTTTTGAGTGGGTAGAGGTGATTACACCGCCTCTTCGTTTTCTTCTCCGGTACGGATTCTGATCACCCTTTCAATGTCGGTGACAAAGATTTTACCATCGCCGATCTTACCGGTACGGGCAGTTTCCACTATCACTTCCAGTGCCTGATCCAGCAACTCATCCTGAATAACCAGTTCAATCTTCACCTTTGGCAGAAAGTCGACCATATATTCGGCACCACGATACAGCTCAGTATGTCCTTTTTGGCGGCCAAACCCCTTGACCTCGGACACTGTCATGCCGGTGATACCAATGTCAGCCAATGCTTCACGCACATCATCCAATTTAAACGGCTTGATAATGGCCTCAACCTTCTTCATTAACCACTCCTGGAATAATCGTATCTTTGGGGAACAACACCTTAGCTTAGCACGGGCTGAGTTATTTGATAAATCTCCAGCTGCATTTATCCGCTCCCTGAGCCCCCTGCTAAACTCAAATAAGTACAGATAATTTCAATCAGGTCATCAAAGGATGTGTATGACCTCAGCCAAGGGACTGAATATGCCATGCAACAAAGGATTTTCGTTTATCGAGTTGGTTGTCGCCTTGGTAGTTGCCTCCATCCTGGTGACAGTAGCCATGCCAAATCTTACCAAGACTTATGACTTCTATCGTGCGGACAGTAATATCAGTAAAATTAAATCCTTTTTGATGACGGCCAGAACCCAGGCAATCAGCTATGGCGTCAGAATCACTGTCTGCCCGCTTGAGGGCACCAGCTGCGGCAGCGACTGGTCTAAAGGGATGAGTATGTTTGTCGACTCTGGCTCAAGTAATGTGGTCGATGGCGATGATCAGATCCTGCAAGTCATACAGGCCTTTGATACCGCCGATACCCTTGTTTACAGCCGCAACGCGGTCAGATTCCTTCCCACAGGATTAGCCTCAGGTACCAACGGTACATTCAGATACTGCCCCTCTTCAACCGACAGCAAAGAGTCTGTCGGTCTGGTCGTCAATAATGATGGCCGAGTCCGCGACAGCACATCGTCAATCACTTGTCAGTAGGCCTTGATTTGTCAGGGAATTGGCAGCTGAAATCCGCTGAAATAGCGGATATACTGTTGTGATTGGACTCACACACCGGACAGTGAACAATGGACAGGAAGACTCAGGGATTCACCCTGGTGGAGCTGCTTATCGCGTTGACTATTTTGGTCATACTGCTATCTGTAGGCATTCCATCCATGAAAAGCAGTTATGAACATATCCGCGCTGACAATGGTATCAGGGATATTCAGCAGGGATTGACCTTTGCCCGCAGCTACGCAGTCAGCTACGGTGCTTCCGTGTCCATGTGTGCCAATAATAATGGTACATGTGGCTCTGATTGGAGCAAAGGCTACTTAATCTATGTGTCGGATACTGCAGGAACCGTACTACAAGGTGAAAGCGGTAATGATGGTATCCTGAAAGTTCATGAAGGTTTTGATGATGGTGACTTTATAAAGTACTCAGGTGGGAATCGGGTCATATTTAACTCGTCCGGCTTGGTGTCTTCACCAAATAAACAAACCAGTTTTGTTTATTGTCCGGGTAGCAAAACCTCATCCATGTCACTGACCAGTGAGTTGTTACTCAGTGGCAAAAGCCGGTTGGACGAATCCATATCCGGCAATTGCAACTGAGGGAGCCGCCACTTACCTGGCGGTCATTTTATCCAGCGCCTGGGCGTCAGCTGATGCAAAGTCATCGTTCATCTTTACGCATTCAACCACCTCTTTGATATAAGGCGTTGGTTTGTCCTTACTATAGGTCTGAGTACCCACCAGTTTGGCCATCAAAATGTTCTTCTTGTTTTCTTTCCAATGATAAAAACCAATTTGATAACCACGGGTTGTTTCCAGATAACACTTATAATCACTGGCTTTCTTATCTGAGGCCGCCTGAACACTAAATGCCCCGGTCGAGAACAGAGCAACCAAACATATCCCTATTATTTTTGTCTTCATTACCAACACTCCGGTTTGTTCTTGGCACCTGTTGAGCTCAGCGTCAGCGGGGTACAGTCTGCATCACGGCTTGCCTGAGCCCCCTGAGCCGTGGCGGTTAACGTGAAAGTCGAGCCTGCTACCGTTGCATCAATACTGTAATGGTCTCTTTCTGTTTTATACGGATCCGCAGCCAAACCAAGCTTAGTCATATCATCCGTATAACCACGAAAGTCCAAATAGTACTGTTCCTGCAGGTTAGCGATACGCATCAACTCTGACAAAGCTTCTGATCTGGCGCCTTCAGCCACATAGCGGGTGTAAGAGGGATAGGCTATCGATGCCAGGATCCCTATTATCACCACAACTATCATGAGTTCTATCAGGGTAAATCCTTTACTCTTCCTTAATTTACGCATCCAATGCACCTTTCACTACTCCTCAATGTGATAGTAAATCCGGTTAGCGCCCAGACCACCACCCACACACTTGTTATCGCCATCTGCGCATCCTTTAACGGACTGCAGCGGCTCCATCTGAGCACCCGCCTTACCTATCCCGATAAGATACATATAGCTGGGGTTGTCGCCATTGGGAGGCACAACAAGTTGTGGCGTATCCGGCACCCGCTCACCCACTTCCAAATACTCATGGCTATAGGTTCGCGTACCTTTATGTAAATCAAAAGCATACAACTTACCTAAGCCTTCTACCAGACAGGTATTTGCAGCCGATGAATCTCCCGGCACATAGGAGGTAAAAAACACCTTGCCCTGAACTATGGTCGCCCCAGCCAGCGATTTTTCACCCGGTTCTTTAAATGAGTAATACCAGCCACGCTTCTGTCCAAACAGAATATTGGCAGCTTCATCATCCTCTGCGGGGGCATTCTGGGTCACGTCATAGAGTGTAGATACAAACAAAGGCGCAGGTAAGGGGTTATCCGGAGTCCCTGTGAAAGAGCGGGTGACGACATTTCTATCCTGCAGCGCAAAAAACTTGTCGCTGCGGCTCTTATCTGATGGATTTGGCCTTAAACCACTACCAACGACCACTGCATCATAGGGGACATTTTGATAGGTCTTGGTACTTGTAGTTGTTCCGCCTTCTGTAACAGTGATCTGGCTGATGTTGGTAAATACCGTCTGTGCAACTGCTGGCTCCGAGAAAAAGCGGCGGTCCAACTCTGTATTGGTATTACTGCCCAGGGCTGCAAACTTAAAGGCGGTCCAGGGTTTTTCACTGCTGGATGGATATGCTCCGGGCATATCAATTCGCCACACATTACCACCTGTATCCGTCGCATAAATTCTGTCGGTAAGGTGGTCACTGTTACTGTCCAGCACCGCCACTGAATTGGGAATGCTGTCAGTGAGGCCATTCAGATAGGTCTGTTCTGTCAAAGTACCGAAAGAGTGCACCATGGCGCCGGTTTCAGCATCCAGAACAAACACTGCACGTCCCATGGAATCCGCGCTGCCCAAATCTGTATTGTCTTTGGTTGATGGCGAATAGCCACCACCTATCACAAGCACAGGCTTGGCTGTAGCTGCATCCGTGTTCCCTGCTGGCCAGCCGGGAATCATGGTTACAACCGGTTCTGCCCAGGTTTGCCCCAACTCCGCCATCCCTTTGCTGTCCGGATCAACCTTCCACATCAAAGTGGGGGAGTCAGGATTGGTAATATCGATGGCATAATAAGATTTACCACCTCTTCTCATCCCTACAAACAGCCAGGCCTTTTCTATGCCACTGGGGCCGGTTTTTACATAAGCAACCGGCGAACTGTCCATACCATAGATAGAGTGGACCCCGGTAGGCACATTGGCTCTGAGCTTAGCGACATTGGGCAACAACTCATAAGGCATAAATGCCCAGGATTCGCTGACAGTCTCTCCTGCATCTTTAAACATATGCAGAAAACCATGATTAGTCCCCATTATCACCCTGATGTCCGGTGCTGCAGAGGTACCGAAGTTAATCGCCAACGGTTTAGAGTGCAGGGGATCGCCCATTATGTCGCCACGGGTATCTGTAGTACTTTTATCCTGATTGTCATCATCTACATCAGTACCGTATAACCAGGCAAATGTGTCAGGCAATTGCCCTTCCGTGATTCCCATAAAGGCCGCTAAATCAGCGGAAGAACCCGCTGTGCTGGCAGCGTTATTTGAGGTGAGCTGCAGTAAGGTCCCACCAGCCCCCAGGTTGGAGTACAGTTTACGAGTGCTTTGCTTGGTAAGAGATTCTGCTGCACCACCGGTTCTGACATCATTACCATCACCTCCGTCCGGTGCACCACTGCAGGTACCTGAACTGGTCCAAAATGAGCAGGCAGACGATTTCAGGTTACCATCATCGGCAATCGCAGCATTACCGTTGGCATCGACAATATCTCCACCGCCAGTCACTTTAAACTTCTTGAGGTTACCCCGCCATCTGGGCCCTTTATTAGGCAAAAACATGGCGTAATAAACTGAGTCAAAGGTCAAAGTACGGTCGAAGTTATTACTGGCAATTGACGGAGAGGTAAAGCTGGCATTGACCTCGAGAATTTCGGAAAACACCTGCTGCAACGCAGCACTCAGGTCTGTCGCACTCTTAGCGGCAAAATACTTACCGCCACCTCTTTCCGCTGTCTCACTCAACAACTCTGCCGCATCGGCAGCCCCTTCACTGAAGCCTATGGTGTAAGTCTTAACCGTTTGCTTATCGTCAGTGTCATCCTGATTAATATCCTGGGTGTACATCCATTCAGCAAGATTTGGAAGGTAACTGCTAAAACCAAGGGCATCGTCAACATAAGCTGTGGTGTCTACACTCGGCAATCCCTTTACCAAATGATTGGCGTTAGCATCTACGGTGGGCACGCCATCTGTGATATAGACGACATAAGCTTGGTTTTGACAGTTTTTAAACGGCGAAATATAGACGCCATGATTCTCAATACTGGTATCCCGTGGAGGAGTATTAGGCTGATAGTTATAGTTGGATGGCGGAGCATCCTTGTCACCAAAGGTCACAGCCTCACCCGCAAAATATTGTTTTGCCTCGTAAAGCGTTTCACACAAAGGCGTATTGGTTTCGGGGTCCAAACCACCGATAGTGTCGAGCAAATCGATTTTGCTGGCTTCATCCAGACGGTCAATGCCAGCCACTATCCGGCCACCATCAGCATCACCTTCATTCCAGGCATTGATGTTGAAAACCGCCAGGCCAAAGTCCACGCCAGGGGTGGTCACAATCGTGTTTTTTATCACATCTTTGGCAATGTCGATGCGGCTGCGGGGAACGGTTTCCTTGTCACCGTGGTACCAACGAAGATAGTTGTCAGTATATAAAGTCAGAGGCTGACCTGTGCCAAACCCGGTTAACCTTGCTTTTTCCAGAGCAGCATTTTTCTCAGCTTCGGTCGACGTACCGTCAATGGAGGTATAAAGGACTGGATTTTGCTTGGTACCCTCGCTGTCTATCGGGAAACCCGAAGGCTGTCCAGGCGCGTTTCCCCACTTACCAGCATCAATATCGTCGAAACAATCGATAACTGTGATATTGGCACCTTCATTATCAGGAACCTCTTCCCAGGTTCCGTTTTGCCCCTTGAAAGTGTACTCACGGAAAAAGCCGGTAAATACACCATAGTCTTCCAGGTAACTTTTGGAGGTCTCACAACCGTTGATTTCCGCCAGGAATCGGCGACTTTCAGATGGAGAGTCTGGAGTGGGCAGCGAAGTGCTGTCGATTCCCCCCTTGGTGAAATAGATCATCTCATCCGAATAGGAGTTATCGCTGCCAATAGCGGGATACACAGTATCGGAATCATAGGGGGCTTCTGCGTTCTGCTCAATCGTACGCATACTGCCCGAGTTATCAAAAATAATCAGTACCTGAGGACGCGCCCCTGCTCTAACTGAGGACTCAAATACATAAAGCTCAGTATCATCGGCAAAACTGCCACCGACGAAACACGCAGAGGCAATCATACCCCCTGCTAGATATCGTCTGAAAAACATAACTTTAGCTTCCTGTTAAAACCTCTTGTTCTACTCCGGTAACCACGCTCAAACGTCCCAAATTGTCGCGGCCAAATTTCGCCTCGGTGGTAATTTCCATCCGACGGCAACTAATCAAATTGGTACTACTGGCATCTGCACTTCGCTGGCAGTTAACATCGCCAAATTCGCTCGGCACAATCACACTGCTGGCATTGGGGAAAGTGGCGTCCGCCGGCACAGGGATATCATTATCAATATTTGCCATATTGCTCCCCTGATTGTTATTTATCGCCCGCGCTTGTGCGCCCTGAGCCGCAGCCAGCGCCTCAACACGCTCAGAACCTGCCCCCGCCATTCTCAGGCTCTGGCTGGAGTTCACCGCCAATGCCACGCCAATAACTGTCATCATCAGCAATACAATCAAAGAGAAAAACAGCACCACACCTTGTTGTTTTTTCATGATATCCAGACCTAATTTCGTATCAACACAGGGTTTTCCAGCACTATGGTTGATGCAACCACTTTACGGCGGAAGTTGTCATTAAAGGGGTCAAGCGTCTGATCACCTAACTGATAAACAGACTCATTGGTATATCCGGGATCCGGCTCGATAGAACGGATAAGCAAAAACACTCTCAGAGCAACCAGACGCTGGAAGAGTTCGTTGTCCCACATCAATGTGGTGACATTCTGGGAAGGCATATAGGTATCAGCAGTGTCATCGCCATCGTTATCGAAGCCATAGAGGATCTGCATGTTTTCGACCCCCTCAACCAACTGCTCATCGTTCGCTGAGCCCATTCCTGCACCAACGGTTAACACCCTGCGGCGCAATGAAGGGACACCATTGTCATCGTTCCTGAGGTAATAGACATGGTGCTGATATTCCCAGAATCTGCCATTCTCCAGCGCAGGAGCGCCTTGATCACCTGTAAAAATAACAGCCTGATTGGCAGTGGTTCCTATGTAATACCGATTGGTATTCAGCGCAGGTGGATCGCCGGCATCAGGCCCCAGCAAACGTTTAATCTGAATAACATCTGTGCCTGCCAACACATCGGTCAAACAAGCCAATGAGTTGCCATCTCCCTGCTGAAACCCCCACAGGCGTCTGAAATGCGCAGCAGTGGTATTGGGCAAGGTCGCATTATTGACCCCGGCACCAACACAATCGTTGGCAGGAGCTGCAGCATCCAACTGAGTATTACCACCGGGAATTAGCTCGGTCCCTGTGATATCACCGAAAAAGCCCAGCTGGCTGAGATCCGGCTCCATCAATGCCAATGCTATCCGGCCGTTTTCCTGTAACTGGTTAAACTGACTGGTGGTGGTGACATTGCCCGAAGACATGCTGAACATGGTAAATACACCCAGGGTCAGGAACAGGCCTATGACCATGGCTACCATCAATTCAACCAATGACAGTCCCTGTTGATACTTGCTCACTTGCATTCCCTTCATCTAAATAATCACGGTCGTGACTTCATAGGCCCGGCGCTTGGCCGCGTCACTGCCATTGGTGAACGCACACTGACCGAACTTGGCCACCGCCGCACTGCCATCGCTGACAGCACGAATACCCCGCCAACTGATGATCACTGTCACCTCTCCTGTTGCACCATCAACCAAAACACATCCCTGAGCATTGTCCAGGCCACCCACATTGGCGTTATTGACGACCTCTGTGCTCCCGGTAAACAAAGACTCCCACTGATAGAGGTCCCAGGCCTGGGTCTGTGCATTGTCACAAACCACGTTCGCCCCGACCGCGACGTCGCAACTGACGGGAGGCACAGCGAGTCCACCGGTATAAGTCCCGGCATAGCTGAGCAGTTGCCCCCGGTTGAGTTTCATACGATTAATAATGTCAGAGGCCAGGTAAGCAGCCTGAGTTTGCTGAAATGACTCGTAGCTGCCACGTTTGGCAACCACATGAAGATTGAATATTCCGATCAACCCTATGGTCAGGATGATCAAGGCGACCAGTACCTCAATCAAGGAAAATCCGGAATTAGAGCGACTCATGGTGTCAAATCTCCTGAAATCGCCAGTTTTCTGACGGTGTCCTTTGAATGTTTTCGTTATAATTCTGCTAATTAGTACAATAGTACTCGAGTTAATGCTATATGACTAGAATGTAAATCGCCAGCAACATTGACATCTAAAATAACCACGATTTTCAGCATTTGGCACTACCCAGTCAGATGTAAATCATCCCTTCTGAGTGATAAATATAAAAAAAGAGGCCGAAGCCTCTTTTTATTTCAGTAACGAAAAAAATTTCTTATCAGCGAAGTTCAGCCGGAACGGCGAATACAACGTCCTCTTTGCGCCCTTCAACTTCTGTTATGACGCTTGGAGCCCGCTGCGCAATAGCTTCAACAACCTGTTGAACCAGAACTTCAGGGGCCGAAGCACCTGCAGTCACCGCAACTTTAGCCACACCGTCAAACCAGGCTGCATCTACATCATCTTTGTTGTCGACCAGATAGGCCTGAGTGCCAGCCTTCTGAGCCAGTTCCCGCAGACGATTGGAGTTGGAGCTGTTTTTAGAGCCAACAACAATCAGAAGGTCGACGTCTGAGGCCATCTTGCGCACCGCATCCTGACGGTTTTGAGTGGCATAACAGATATCATCCTTACGCGGACCTTCAATAGATGGGAACTTGGCCTGCAGCGCCTCAATCACATCCATAGTGTCATCGACAGACAGAGTAGTTTGGGTCACAAAGCACAGGTTGTCAGGATTTTTTACTTCCAGCGCGGCAACATCTTCAGGCGACTCAACCAGATACACACCGCCATCAGAGTTACTGTACTGACCCATGGTACCTTCCACTTCCGGATGCCCCTCGTGGCCAATCAAAATACACTCGATGCCCTTACGGCTTGCACGGGTCACCTGCAGATGCACCTTGGTTACCAGAGGACAGGTCGCATCAAACACCTTAAGGCCACGACGTTTGGCCTCGGCACGAACCGCCTGAGAAACGCCATGGGCGCTGAAGATCACGATGCTGTCGTCCGGTACCTGATCAAGCTCTTCAACAAACACCGCCCCTCTGTCCTTCAGGTTTTGTACAACATATCTGTTATGTACAACCTCGTGACGAACATAGATAGGCGGAGAAAACAGCTCAAGTGCGCGCTCAACGATACTGATAGCCCGATCCACACCGGCACAGAAACCACGTGGATTAGCCAGCATAATATTCAGCTTGGCACTTTCAGGGATTTGAGTTGGGTCTTGCATAAATTAAAGTACCTGCATCACTTCAAGTTCGAAGGTCACCTTCTGTCCTGCCAGTGGATGGTTCAAATCCACAGTCACTGAATCTCCAGCGACTTCACGGATAATACCGGGGATTTCAGCGCCTCCGGGACCGGCAAAGCTGACTATCACACCGGGTTCCAGCTCCATATCGGCAGCAAAGCGTGTCCTGTCGAGATGATGAATAGCATCAGGATTGGCCTCACCAAAAGCATCTGCAGGTTCCAGGGTAAAGCAGTGCTTATCCCCTTCAGCTAAACCATTAAGCTGGGCTTCAAATGCCGGGCTCAGACTGCCATCGCCGATATTCAATCTGGCTGGCTTTCCTGACGCCTTGGTACTGTCTGCTGTGGAACCATCAGACAGCAAAATATTCATATGACACAAAAGTGCACGCTCAGACATCCAGTTACTCCTTAACTGCGGGATCCGTGTCTTTTTCTTGTTTAGGCGCATTATCTTGTGGTGCACGGAAAGCATCCCAGATAATCAAGGCTGCCCCTACACAAATGGCCGAGTCGGCGATATTGAAGGCCGGGTAGTGGCTGGTCTTGTAATAGAAGTCCAGAAAATCCACCACATAGCCGTGCATCAGGCGATCAATCAGATTACCCAATGCTCCGCCAATCACCAGGGTATACGCCAGATTCAAGCGCCATTCGGACTTACTCTGACGCCTCAACCACAGAGTCAATACCACGCTGAAACCTACGGCGATAACGGTAAACAGCCAACGCTGCCAACCACCGGCGTCGCTCAAAAAGCTGAACGCCGCACCATAGTTTCGTACATAAGTAAAATTGAAGAATGGCAGAATCTTAATTGACTCATAAAGGTCAAAATTCGCCAATACCCATTGTTTGGAAAGCTGGTCTGCGAGGAAGACCAGCACCACTACCCAGTACCAGCGCAAGCCGCTGTCACGCCAGCTTGCGGGGCCCTTGTCCATACTATCGGCCATAGTGGTGCTCTCCAAATCAGGCGAACTGGCGATCTTCGCCTTCGCCTTCAATGTTGGTTACACAGCGCTGACACAGAGTTTCGTGTCCGGCGATGGTGCCCACTTCTTCACGGAAGTGCCAGCAACGCTCACACTTCTGGCCTTCGCTCTTGGCGATAGACAGCTTAAGAGAAGCCAGCTCAGTTTCTACGGCATCAGTCGCATCAGCCAAAGGCAGTACAGTCACCTTGGAGGTCAGCAGCACAAAGCGCAGCTCATCGCCAATCTTGGCCAGTTCAGCAGCCAGAGCTTCATCTGCATACAGAGTGACTTCAGCTTCCAGTGAACCACCAATACGCTTGTCACGACGTGCCTGTTCAATCACCTTGTTCACTTCGCCACGAACGGTCAGCAGCTGCTGCCAGTACTCGTCGCTCAGGTCAGAGTCCAAAGTCACGGACTTAAGACCGTCATACCAGTGTTGGGTGAACACATAGTTTTCACGCTGGCCTGGCAGCAACTGCCAGATTTCATCAGCGGTGAAGCTCAGGATTGGGGCAATCCAACGAACCATAGCTTCGGAGATCAGGTACAGAGCAGACTGACAGCTGCGGCGGGCATGACCTTCGCGCTTGGCGGTGTACTGACGATCCTTGATGATATCCAGATAGAAAGCGCCCAGTTCAACAGAGCAGAACTGCATCAGCTTCTGGGTCACAATGTGGAACTGGTACTTATCATAAGCAGCCAGCAGCTCTTCCTGCAGTGCAGCCGCGCGACGAACCACCCAGCGATCCAGGGCAACCATCTCTTCCATCGCAATCATGTCAGTTTCAGGGTTGAAACCGTTCAGGTTTGCCAGCAGGAAGCGACAGGTGTTACGGATACGGCGGTAAGCATCGGCGCTGCGATTCAGGATCTCATCAGATACTGTCATCTCGCCGCTGTAGTCAGTGGCAGCAACCCACAGGCGCAGGATGTCGGCACCCAGCTTGTTGGTCACCTGCTGTGGCGCAATCACGTTACCGATAGACTTGGACATCTTGCGGCCCTTGCCATCTACAGTGAAGCCGTGGGTCAGAACCTGTTTGTATGGCGCCTTGCCATTCATGGCGGTAGACAGCATCAGAGACGACATAAACCAGCCGCGGTGCTGGTCCGAACCTTCCAGATACAGGTCAATATCGGCACCATGGAATTCAGGACGGGCTGCAACCACTGTCTCGAAGGTAGAACCAGAGTCATACCATACGTCCAGAGTATCGGTCACTTTGCGGTACTGATCCGCTTCATCACCCAGCAGCTCTTTCTCGTCGAGATCCCACCATGCCTGGATACCTTCCTGCTCTACGCGGTTGGCAACTCGCTGCATCAGAGATACTGACTCAGGGTGCAGCTCTTCAGTGTCGCGATTAACGAACAGAGTGATAGGCACACCCCAGGTACGCTGACGCGAAATACACCAGTCAGGACGGTTCTCTACCATCTTCTCGATACGGCTCTCACCCCATTCAGGGATCCACTGGGTATCTTTAATCTCAGTCAATGCCTGGCTGCGCAGACCCTTGTTATCCATTGAGATGAACCACTGTGGTGTGGCACGGAAGATAATTGGGGTCTTGTGACGCCAGCAGTGTGGATAGCTGTGACGGTAAGCTTCATAGTGCAGCAGAGCGCCGGTTTCTTTCAGCTTCTCAACTACAGCATCGTTAGCTTTAAACACGTGCATACCGGCGAAGAACTCAGTGTCCGCCTTGTAAACGCCGTTGTCACCAACCGGGTTAGCGACTTCAATGCCGTACTTCTGACCCACAACAAAGTCATCCTGGCCATGGCCAGGTGCAGTGTGCACGATACCAGTACCCGCATCTGTGGTCACATGGTCACCCAGAATGGCAGGTACGTCGAAGGCGTAGAATGGGTGCTTGAAGCGAACCAGCTCCAACTCTTTGCCCTGAACGCGGCCCAGCACTTCAAAAGACTCGGCGCCAAAACGACTCAGACAGGCTTCATGCAGAACATCAGCCAGGATCAGTGCACGGGTTTGACCTTCAACTTCATACTGAACCAGTACATAGTCCAGCTCGGGAGCGATAGACAGAGCGCGGTTGGCAGGCAGAGTCCATGGGGTGGTCGTCCAGATCACCATAGACACAGGCAAGGCAAAGCCTTCTACGCCAAACCTGGCGGCAACGGCAGCACTGTCAACAGCTTCAAATGCTACATCGATAGCAGGAGAAGTCTTGTCTTCGTATTCAACTTCCGCTTCAGCCAGGGCCGAACCACAATCGGTACACCAGTGAACCGGCTTAACACCTTTGTTCAGATGACCGTTTTCAATCACTTTAGACAGAGAGCGAATGATGTTGGCTTCAGTGGCAAAATCCATAGTCAGGTATGGCTTGTTCCAGTCGCCCAGCACACCCAAACGGATGAAATCTTCTTTCTGACCTTCAACCTGAGTACGGGCATACTTGCGGCACTCTTCACGAAACTCACCGGCAGAGATCTTCTGGCCTGGCTTACCGACCTTCTGCTCAACCTTCAGCTCGATTGGCAGGCCGTGACAGTCCCAACCAGGAATATAAGGCGCGTCAAATCCAGACAGGGTCTTGGACTTGATAATAATGTCTTTCAGGATCTTGTTTACAGAGTGACCAATATGAATGCTGCCGTTGGCGTATGGAGGGCCGTCATGCAAAATAAAAGGCTTGGCACCGGTGCGGCTTTCACGGATTTGTTGATACAGGCCGTCCTGGGTCCAGCGCTTCAACATTTCCGGCTCACGGTTGGCCAGATTGCCTCGCATCGGAAACTCGGTTTCCGGCAAATTCAAAGTAGATTTATAGTCGCTCATTGATCCTATACCATTAATTCAGCAGTCAAAATTGCTGCTGATTCAGCTAGCGTCGTTGTTAAATAAAGCCTTGGCTTCATCCACATCTTTTAAGATTTGTTGTTTCAGTGCATCCAGGGACAGGAAAGGCTGTTCATCCCGGATTTTGGCCACCAGTTCCACTTCAATTTGTTTGCCATAGATGTCGCCATCAAAATCAAACAAATGAACTTCCAACTGGCATCTCTGGCCATTCACTGTGGGGCGGAAACCAATATTGGCCACCCCTTCATAGATATCGCTGTCCTGCCACCAGGCTTTGATGGCAAATACGCCACGTACCGGCACCACTTTACGTTTCAGTGCCACGTTGGCGGTCGGGAATCCAATAGTGCGGCCAATCTTCTGACCGTGCGCCACTTTACCACTGATGGCAAAAGGATGTCCCAATAATCGCCGCGCCTGCTCGAGATTACCTTTGGCCAACTCATTACGAACCGCAGTTGAACTGACCCTGTGGTCACCGATTAAAAAGCTCTCAGTGCTGTCCACGGCAAAACCGTTCTGTTCTCCGGCGCGACACAACATGTCAAAATCACCACGACGATTCTTGCCAAAACAAAAGTCATCGCCAATCACCAGATACTTAATGCCCAGCTGTTTGACCAATAATTGGTCGACAAACTCGTCGGCATCTATGTTGGCGAACTTATGGTTAAAATTGACACAAATCACCCTGTCGACACCCAACTCTTCCAGCAGCAAGAGTTTATCCCGCAACAGACTAAGACGGGCCGGCGCTTCCGCCCCCCGAAACAGTTCCTGAGGTTGGGGTTCAAACAACATGACAGTCGCAGGCAATTTATACTGCTCGGCCTTGGCGAGCAACTTGGCGATAACCTTGGCATGGCCACGGTGTACGCCGTCAAAGTTCCCGATCGTCAGCACACAGCCATGGTGTGCCGGCAAAATATTGTAAATCCCGCGGATAAGTTCCATGTTTTTTGCTATTCCACGACCGCTCAACGTAAATTGGCGGATTATATCTCAGCTGTTATTCAGAATCAGCACCAGCTTTCAATTTCCAGGGACGAATCCCCATAAATATCAAACTAAGTACATATACCGCAGCACCACCCAGAATCAGTTTGGTCAGCTCCAGCCCACGTTGACCTATGTGCCAATCCAGCCAGATTTGCTGCTCAGGTAACATATAGAGCAAGACTACCACCATTGCAGCAGTCGCCAGCACAACTTTTGCGAAGAACACCCAGGTTCGACGGCTGAATTGGTATACCTGTTTCTGTTTCAAACCATGATAAAGCAAGCTGGCATTCAACAGCGCCGACAAGGACGTGGCGATGGCTAAGCCGACATATCCAAAAGGCACAGCAAAGATCAGGTTGAATACCATATTGCTGACCATGGCGATGATACCGTAACGCACAGGAGTTTTGGTGTCCTGACGGGAGTAATAGCCCGGTGCCAGTACTTTCACCATCATAAAGCTCAACAGACCTGCGCCGTATGCCATCAAGGAATAGGAGGACATCTCTACATCAGATATGGTGAACGCGCCGCGCATAAAGAGCACCATCAACATGGGTTGAGCCAGCACAATCAAGCCCAGCATGGCGGGCATCCCCAGCAGCAGGATTGCCCTGACTCCCCAGTCCATAGTGGAAGCAAATCCTGCACCCTCTTCATTCACATGTTTCCTCGACAACGCAGGCAAAATCACAGTCGCGATGGCGATTCCAAATAATCCCAGAGGAAACTCAAGCAAACGGTCCGAGTAATACAACCAGCTGATTGAACCTGTTACCAGGAAACTGGCAATCAGAGTGTCCAGCAGCAGGTTAATTTGCGATACAGAGACCCCAAACAGAGCGGGTAACATCAGGGTGCGAATTTTAACCACGCCAGGGTGGTTCCAGCCCCAGGTGGGTTTGACCAGTGCGTTTTCCCTCATCAGGAACGGGATTTGAAACAGGAACTGCACCAATCCGCCCAAAAACACGCCGATACCCAGGCCTATTTCTGGCTGCTCCATACCCGGCGCAATATAAATAGCGGCACCGATAATAGCGACGTTCAAAAAAACAGGAGTAAAGGCAGATACTGCAAACCGACCACGAGCATTAAGGATAGAGCCAGCCAGAGCTGTGAAGGTGATAAACCACAGGTAAGGGAACGTAATCTTCAACACCAGTGACGCCAGCTCGAACTTGGCACCTGCAGGCTCATCATTGACCCAGGCCATAAACCAACCTGTACCAAATATTGCCGCAATCACAGGTGAGGCAATAACCCCCACCAATGTCACTATGGTGACCAGAAAACCCAAGGTACCCGCGACCTTGGAAAGCAATTCCCGGGTGGCCTCTGGCGTCTCCTTTTCCTGATACTCAGTTAATACAGGAACAAAGGCCTGAGCAAATGCACCTTCAGCAAACAATCTACGCAGGAAGTTGGGGATTTTATTGGCAAAAAAGAATACATCGGCACTGCTGCCAGCCCCCATTAAATTAGCAATTACCATATCCCTGACCAAGCCCAGGACGCGGGACACCAGGGTCATGGCACTGACGATCATGCCCGACCTCAACAACTTCTTACTCAAAATACCCCCTGAGAAGATCGAAAGATTAGCGCAGAGCCGCAAAATTTCCTTTTGGACTCTGTCACACAGCCTGAATTGCTGGTAGAATTGCGCCACATTTTACATGAGTTGGGCTGAAGATAGCCAAGCTGGGTTGGATAAATTTATCTTTATGATGGATATTCCGCCCCTGCCATTGACAAAGTGGCAGAATGCAGGCATATTCCTCGGCCTTTAAAAGTTTAATCCCATTTTTAGGAGTTGCACCTTGGCTAATAGCAAGACTGCAAAGAAGCGCGCGCTTCAATCTGAAAAGCGTCGTCAGCACAACGCCAGCCGTCGTTCTATGCTGCGTACCTACGTTAAAAAAGTAATCGCTGCTGTTAAAGCTGGCGATCACGCTGCTGCTGTTGAAGCTTTCGCTGCTGCACAACCAATCGTTGACCGTATGGCGACCAAAGGCCTGATCCACAAGAACAAGGCTGCTCGCTCTAAGGCTCGTCTGAACGCTAAGATCAAAGCACTGGCTGCTTAATCTGTCGCTCAGATAAAAAAGAACCGGCTCAGGCCGGTTTTTTTATATCCCGGAATTGCCAGGGCAAAACCGGGATTTGTTTTTTCTATACCTTACTGGCTATAGATGTCGTGCAACAGTTGAATCACTGCTTTCACTTCTTCACTTTTCAGCGAATAGTAAACTGTTTGCGCTTCCTTGCGGGTCGCCACCAGGTTGTCCTTACGCAACCATGCAAGATGTTGGGACAAGGCAGACTGGCTTAACCCCAGCTTCTTGTTCATCTCCCCTACACACATCTCACCTTCGTTGAGCAGATAGCACAGGATAAACAGACGGCGTTCATTAGCCAGTGCTTTAAGAAGGACAACAGCGTGATCAGCTCGTTGCTGCATTATTTCGATATTCATGACGAGCGTTTTCTCCTAATACAAACCCCTCACTAATATAGCTTCGCCTTACTGAGTTAGTCGGGACATAAACCACACTTTTTGCTAGATTGTTTTCAGAAATGGGATGTACGTAAAAAAATTCAGGGAAACTCATGAAAAGCAAACAAGTGATATGGCTTCCGCTGGCATTTTTAGGTCTGTTAACCGCCTGCCAATCGGACACATCAAATCTTAAAAATCAAAATGTTGCGTTGCAATTGCAGCAAAAAGCTCTCGCTTCCGACCTTGGATATCAAATTGTCGAGTCGCTGACTGTTGAAGTCGGTCCACGTATGGCCGGCACAGAGAAGGACATACAGGCTGTTAACTGGGCTGTAACCAAGTTAGAGAGTCTGGGATTCGATAAAGTCTATAAAGAAGCGGTTGAAGTTCCGGTTTGGGTGCGGGGTGATGCGAGTGCCTATGTGACCGCACCATTTACTCAGCCTTTGGTGATTACCGCCTTGGGAGGCAGCGTCGCCACGCCGGAGAAAGGCGTCACCGCCGAAATTGTCAGATTCGACACACTCGATGCGCTGAAAGCCGCATCAACACAAGAGGTCGAGGGTAAAATCGTCTTTATCGACCACAAGACCGAACGCCATATCGATGGCAAAGGCTATGGCATTACCGTAAGGGGACGCAGTAAGGGGGCAGTAACCGCCGCAGAAAAAGGCGCAGTCGCCATCGTCATCCGCTCCATAGGCACTGACAGCGACCGCATGGCTCACACCGGCATGATGCGTTACAAAGAGGGCGTGCCACGCATTCCGGCTGCAGCCATGTCCAATCCTGATGCTGACCTGATTAATGGCATGCTGAAGCGAACAGACTCAGTCACGCTGCAACTCTATCTGTCGCCAGAAAGTCGCGGTACAGCCACATCCTACAATGTTATTGCTGAAGTTACCGGCAGCAGTAAACCCGAAGAAATCGTACTGATAGGCGCCCATCTGGACTCCTGGGATGAAGGCACGGGAGCCATTGACGACGGCGCAGGTGTCGGCATTGTCACAGCAGCGGCCAAGCTGATTCAGGAGCTGCCACAAAAACCCGCCAGAACCGTGCGTGTGGTGCTCTATGCCGCAGAAGAGATTGGACTTGTAGGTGGCAAAGCCTATGCCAGGGACCACCAGCAAGAGCTGGCCAAACACTATATCGCAGCCGAGTCAGATTTTGGTGCGGGACGCATATACCGCCTGGATGTCAGAGTTAATGATAGTGCCTTCGCCGATATCCAGTCACTTACCGGCGTTATGGCAGAAAATGGCGTGATGCCGGGTAACAACGAAGCCAATGGAGGTCCTGATGTCTCTATGCTGCCTGACTATGGCGTGCCGGTCGCGACCTTGAGACAGGATGGGCGGGACTATTTTGACTATCATCATACGCCCAATGACACTCTGGATAAGATAGATCCCGCTGCACTGGCGCAGAATGTCGCAGCCTACGCCCAATTCGCCTGGCTGATGGCACAGTCTGAGGTTGAGCTTCGCCCTATTCCCGCTAAGCAGGATAAGTAAAGGATCACTGCTTCAGGCAAACAAAAAGCGGCCAATGGCCGCTTTTTTATATCTGCAATCGAGCCTGATTACTGCTCATCCCGCAGAAATACCGGTGACAGCTCAGTAGACTCAGCCTCACAGTAATAGTAACCGGCCACATCAAACTGCTTCAGAGCATCCAGGCTCTTGATATCATTTTCGATAATGTACCTTGCCATCATGCCCCTGGCTTTCTTGGCAAAGAAGCTGATCACCTTGTACTGGCCATTCTTCAAATCCTTGAATACCGGCGTCACGATTCTCCCAGCGACTTTGGCTGGCTTAACCGCCTTGAAATATTCATTGGACGCCAGGTTTACCAGTATGTCGTCGCCCTGCTCTGCCAGTGCCTGGTTAATTTCGTCAGTGATGACTTCCCCCCAGAAGGCATAAAGGTTCTTACCCTTTGGATTGGCCAGCGAAGTCCCCATTTCCAGGCGGTACGCCTGCATCAGATCAAGCGGCTTGAGCAGTCCATAAAGTCCGGACAATATCCGCAGGTGCTGCTGGGCCTTATCTATACTTGCAGGTGACAAGGAATCTGCATCCAGGCCTGTATATACATCACCCCGGAAGGCATACAGAGCTTGTTTGGCATTTTCAGGCGTAAAGTCAGGATGCCACTCGGTAAAGCGGGCTACGTTCAGGCCAGCAATTTTATCGCTGACCTTCATTAGCGAAGCGATATCTGCCGGCGTCAGCTCGCGACAAACAGAGATCAATTCCTGGCTGTATTCCAGCAAAGTGGGTTGAGTGTATTTGTCCGTTCCCGCAGGGTTGTCATAATCCAGCGTTTTAGCCGGTGAAACCACAATCAGCATGTTGCTGCCTCCATATCATCAATAGTTCAATCATACTGAATAGATACGAAAAAACCACGCACACTGGGCGTGGTTTTTCAGATGCCCCCGTCCGGTTTTACCGAACAGGGTCAGCCTAATCAGGCTTTATCAGAGCTTTGTTTGGACAAATCCTGCCAAACATCCTCTTCAACCTGACCGTTCAGTTCAGGGAACTTGCTGCGATCGAACTCTGGCGTCTTACCGGCGCGTACCTGATCGCGGTAGTCATTGATCACGCGCACAGCCAAACCGGACAGCAGCAACAGCGCGATAATGTTCACTGTGGCCATCAAGCCCATAGATACGTCAGCCAGGTTCCAAACCAGGCTGATCTTGGCTACGGCACCAAACATCACCATGCCCAGCACACAGATGCGGAACAGAGGCAACACACCTTTACGGTTTCCGGACAGGAACAGCACGTTGGTCTCAGCATAGGAGTAGTTGGCGATGATAGAAGTAAAGCAGAACAGCAAAATCGCTACAGCTACGAAGCCACCACCCAGTACACCAACATGTTCAGTCATGGCGGTAATGGTCATCTTGATACCGTCGGCACCGGCAGTCACATCGCCGGACAACAAAATAATTGCTGCAGTGGCAGTACAGATAACGATAGTGTCAGAAAACACGCCCATCATCTGCACAAAACCCTGAGAAGCCGGATGATTTGGGTTTGGTGATGCACTGGCCGCTACGTTGGCCGCCGAGCCCATACCCGCTTCGTTAGAGAACAAGCCACGGGCAATACCCGACTGCATCGCCTGAGCAACGGTGTAAGCAACACCACCGGCCGCAGCTTCCTGCCAACCAAAGGCACTCTTGATAATCAACTCAAATACCGCTGGCAGCTTCTCAATGTTCATCGCCACCACCACAAAGGCGATCAGAATGTAGGCCAGAGCCATCACAGGGACGATGATTTCAGAGACTTTGGCTACCTTACGCAAACCGCCAACGATAACGAAAGCAGAGGTGATAACCAGGAAAATACCCATATACAGTGGGCTGATATCGAACACAACTTCCATCGCACCGGTAATAGTGTTCGCCTGTACAGCGTTAAACACCAGACCAAAAGCGATGATCAGGAAGATAGAGAACAGCACGCCCATCCAGCGTTGGCCCAGACCTTTTTCCATATAGTAAGCAGGACCACCACGGAACTGACCTTCGGCATCACGGGTTTTGTAAACCTGTGCCAGAGTCGATTCCACCATGGCAGTGGCCATACCCAACATGGCAATCAGCCACATCCAGAACACAGCACCAGGGCCACCGGCACCAATTGCCACAGCCACACCAGCCATGTTACCCGCACCTACACGGGCAGCCATACTGGTACAAAATACCTGAAATGAAGACAAACCACTGTCACAGCCCTGGCGGCTCATAGACATGATTTTGATTGAGTGTTTGAAGTAGGTGATTTGAATAAACGCCAATCTCAGCGTGAAAAACAATCCGGCACCGACCAGTCCGTATACCAGAAGCTTGCCCCATAGCAATGCGTTCAGGAAATTTACTGTTGTTTCTAACATATCGTTTTACTTCTTCCCGTACCAAGGCGCCGCGGAAGCCTTCAGCTCCGGCAGTGCTTGTAGTGAATGAATCCTTCCAAATGAAAAGACCTGGATAGCAGTTTGCTGTTATTCAAGTTATCAATCCGCGAGCATGTTTTGTCACGGTTACTGCATCCGACGGGGCAAAATAGCATAGTCATTTCCAAAATCCGCATGATCAAGTTCACAATTAACCATTTTACCGACACTGACATCACAGCCCCTGAACACAGTTAGCCATACTTTCCAACAAACCAACATCAGGATCACAGATCTGACAAAGCCGGGACAAAGCACTGATCAGGCAGGGTGGGAGCCGTTCAGTTTATGTTAATCAAGTGGCCGTCAGACTTGTAGATTAGAAAAAGGTGAAGCAAAGGGTACAACATCCTGCTTCAACATAAAACCGCCACAGGAGGGCCAGGGAAGACAGAATAAAAAGAAAGTGAATGTATATTGTCAACCATGATCAAGAACAACAAAAGACCAACAGATGGCCCACTTTTTGTTGCCATTGGTCATTTATATGTAACAATGTACGGGCAAAAACATATTTGCGGGGGTAATTCACTATACTTCCAAGCCCACCCAGCAAATCGTGAAACGGAGATTCTGCAGTTCGATATTTCCGCATCGACATCAATAATGGAGAAGATATGATGAACAGAATGCTATCTGTTGCGTTGCTGTCTGCGTTGATCCCTGCCTCTTTGGCAGCCAATGCAAAAGACGATGATGGTCTGAGCCCCTGGTATATCGGTGCCGGTGTTGGCGTCAACGACTATGAGTACAACTTCCCTGATAAGATCAATCAGGAAGATGACCCCTATGCATGGGAAGCCTTCGTCGGTTATCAGATGAGCGAGCACTATGCCTTCGAAGTAGGCTATCGCAATCTTGGACGTGCGACCTGGGTGGACTGGTCAAACAATCAAAATGATGCCGGCGCCCGCGGTCTGAGCCTGAGTCTGGTAGGCACAATTCCCATCTATGGTGATTTCCACGCCATCGCCGAAGCCGGTGCCATGCACTACACCTTAAAGAACAACCGTAACTGGGGTGCCAACCAATACAGTGATTCAGGCTGGTCTCCCTATGCTGGTCTGGGTTTAGGTTACTATATTACTGACAATATCCAGCTGGCTGCCAAATACCGTCGTTACGGTAATCTGGAAGATGACAGATATAACACTCTGGATATGGACAGTAACTACTGGGGTGCAACCATCGCTTACCGCTTTGGCAGTACCAGTAAACCTGCTCCGACCCCGCCACCGGTTGTAGAAGAAGTGGTTATCACTGATGCTGACCAGGATGGTGTACCGGATCGTGTAGATCAGTGCCCGGATACGCCTGCTGAATATATGGTAGACAGCAACGGCTGTACTGTGTTCGAAGAGACTGTTCAGAACCTGCATATTGATGCGAAGTTTGCCAACAACTCAGCAGATCTGGATAAGTCCTCTATGGATGAAGTCGCTATGCTGGCTGAATTTATGAAGCAAAATCCAAAGTCTACCGTGCTGATTAAGGGCTTTGCTTCCAATACCGGTAACCCTGACTACAATATGAAGTTATCGCAGCGCCGCGCCGAGTCTGTAGCAAGAGCGCTTGAAACTGAGTTTGGTATTGAAGCAAGCCGTATCTCTGCCCGTGGTTATGGTATTACCCAGCCACTGATCCCTGGCACCTCAAAAGAGGCCAATGAAGCGAACCGTCGTATCGAAGCAGATGTGACTGTCGTAGATATGGTACCTACGTCAAGGTAATTCAATTTCAAAAAATTGATAATTAGATCAAGCCGCTGCCAGTCAGCGGCTTTTTTGTTGGGAGATCCCCTGCACTTTTATCATCACAGGCAGTAAACTGAACACCTAATTTGAAGCGACTCCCTGCAGTAAAAGGGGCATCCAGCCGTACTTTCTCAGGTAAATGAAATTTGTGTCATTTTTGTAGTTTTTTTTCAACAACGGTTGGAAAAGAGTGCAAAATCGCTTCTAATACTGACCAGCAATTAATAGCTAAGGCTGTCACTGAGAAGGATATTTTTTCCATGGCCAATACACTCGAGCAACTGAAAGCCCTCACCACCATCGTTGCAGATACCGGCGATATCGAAGCCATCAAACGATACGCGCCACAAGACGCCACGACCAACCCATCTCTGGTACTGAAAGCCGCGCAAATCCCTGAATACGCTCCACTGATTGAAGATGCTATCGCCTTTGCAAAAAGCCAGAGCGAAGATCTGCAACAGCAGATTGAAGATGCCGGTGACAAACTGGCGGTCAATATCGGTGTTGAGATCCTGAAATATGTTCCGGGTCGCATCTCTACCGAAGTTGATGCCCGTCTGTCTTTTGATAAAGAAGGCTCAATCGCCAAGGCTCACAAACTGGTCAACCTGTACCAGGCCGCTGGCATAGATAAGTCCCGTATTCTGATTAAACTGGCGTCCACCTGGGAAGGCATCTGTGCCGCCCGTGAACTGGAAGCTCAGGGTATCAACTGTAACCTGACCCTGCTGTTCAGCTTTGCTCAGGCTCGTGCCTGTGCAGAAGCCGGTGTTTATCTGATCTCACCATTTGTTGGCCGCATTCTGGACTGGTACAAAAAAGAAACCGGTAAAGAGTACACAGCAGCTGAAGATCCAGGTGTAGTGTCTGTCACTGACATCTATAACTACTACAAGCGTCATGGCTATCAAACAGTGGTAATGGGCGCCAGCTTCCGTAACACAGGTGAGATTATCGAGCTGGCAGGTTGTGACCGCCTGACCATTGGCCCTTCTCTGCTGGAAGAGCTGGCCAACAGCGAACAAGCCATCAGCGCCAAACTGACCGCAGCAACTGAAGTTGTTGCCCCGGGCGCGTCTATGACAGAAGCCGAATTCCGCTGGGAATTGAATCAGGATGCCATGGCAGTAGAAAAACTGGCCGAAGGTATCCGCAACTTTGCCATTGATCAGGGCAAACTGGAAGAAATGCTGATCGCTCGTCTGCAAGGTTAAGCTAAAGGAGTGCATGATGACCAAACTGACGGAAAGTCAGAGCTGGCAAGCTTTATCACAACTCAGTCAGCAGGTTGCGCATATGCGCAGCCTGTTCGCCAATGACCCTCAGCGCTTTGAAACCTACTCATTCAAAGCTGCGGGTCTGATGCTGGACTACTCTAAAAACCGTATCGACGCTGAGACGCTGAAAGCACTGCTGGCCCTCGCTGAAGAAGCCGGGCTGCAGCAGAAGAAAGCTGCGATGTTCAATGGTGAAATCATTAACACCACTGAAGGTCGTGCTGTACTGCATACCGCGCTGCGCGCCGCTGCAGATGCCGATATTAAAGTTGATGGTGTCAACGTGGTTCCTGAAGTTCAGCAAACGCTGAACAAAATGGAGCAGTTTGTCGCTTTAGTGCGTGATGGTGAGTGGAAAGGCTATACGGGTAAAACCATTACTGATGTTGTCAGCATTGGTATCGGCGGCTCTTTCCTGGGTCCCAAAATAGCCTCAGAAGCCCTGCGTCCATATTGGACTGACGCTCTGAAGTGCCACTTTGTTGCCAACGTTGATGGCACAGCCATTTGTGAAAAACTGAAGAAACTGGACCATGAAACCACGCTGTTTATCATGTCCTCCAAGTCATTCGGTACACAGGAAACCCTGACCAATACCCTGACAGCCAAAGATTGGTTCCTGGCAGCTGGAGCCTCTCAGGCTGATGTAGCCAAACACTTTGTTGCGGTGACTTCCAATGTGGCCAAAGCCACTGAGTTTGGTATTGACGCCGACAACATCTTCCCTATGTGGGACTGGGTTGGTGGTCGTTACTCCCTGTGGTCAGCCATCGGCCTGCCAATTGCCGTGCTGATTGGTATGGACAATTTCAGAGCCATGCTGAGCGGCGCCAGGGAGATGGATCAGCACTTCCTGGAAGCTCCTTTGGCAACCAATATGCCGGTTATCATGGGAATGTTGTCAGTACTTTATGGCAATTTCCACGACGCTCAATCCCACGTTGTACTGACCTATGATCACTATCTGCGTGGTCTGCCAGCCTACTTCCAGCAGCTGGATATGGAAAGTAATGGTAAGCATGTCACCCTGGGTGGTGAACAGGTTGACCATTCAACCGGTCCTGTAATCTGGGGTGGCGAAGGCACCAATGGTCAACACGCCTACCACCAGCTACTGCATCAGGGTACTGCGCTTATCCCGGCTGACTTCATTATGCCGCTGCAGAGCCATAATCCTGTTGGAGAACACCATGCTCAACTGGCCTCCAACTGCTTTGGTCAAACTCAGGCATTGATGCAGGGCAGGACTTTTGAGGAATCGCTGGCAGAACTGTCCTCTTCCTCTTTGAGTCAGCAGGAACGTGAGCTTATCGCCAAGCATAAGGTGATGACAGGTAACAAGCCGAGCAACACCATCCTGATGGACAAACTCACTCCAGAGACTCTGGGTGCGCTTATCGCACTGTACGAGCACAGAACCTTTGTTCAGGGCGCTATCTGGGACATCAACTCATTTGATCAATGGGGCGTAGAACTGGGTAAAACCCTCGGCAATGATGTACTTGCCCGTCTGGGTGCAGATACAGATGCAACTGAACTCGATGCATCCAGCAATGCACTGATAAATATGTTCCGAAAAGGAAACATTTGATTTAAAGCCGGCAATCGCCGGCTTTTTTCTTATTCACCAACCAGTTGACCATCATTACCCGCCCTCAAAAAGTTAACCACAATAACATTTCTGCAACATTTGTATTGCATCCTGTCCGACGACTGTGGTATTTAGTTCCCAACAGATACAAAAAAACAGGAGGTCGCCATGGACCGTTTGGATTATGGAAGTGCACTGGATTCTGTCGTTGAAAAGCCAACTCGCTCCCGCGGCTCAAACAAGAAGCGTAAGTGGCGTGAGATTGAAGCACTGAAGGATAAGCGACGTTTGCTAAAAGAACTTCAGGATATCGACAGCAGCCTGGATTACGATATCGACGATATTCTATAAACACAAAAGCGCGCCAATTGGCGCGCTTTTTGGTTCTGCATTCGTTAGAGTTTTAGGCTACTCACCGCCCGATTCGCTTACCATAGCCCGCAGCCTGTGGCACTCTACCGAAACCTTGTCACTGAACAGCGGGTCGTGGATCAGCATTTCCTGACACAGATCTGCCACGGCTTCCCATCCCTGCTCTGAAATATGCTCCCTAAGCATAGGAAACACTATCTCCTCCTCATACTGCATATGACTTCTTTGCTGTCGGATAAATTGCTCAAGTTCGGTTTGCAGCAGCTCAGTTGTAACAGGTTGGTCGTTCAGCACTTGCTGTAAGGTTTGGTGAAGTGACTCTGTAGACTCAGTCAGTGCCTTATGTTGGCTTAGCATTCGATCTGACAATTCAGCCTGGGGAGTGTTGTCACTGTAGTAGCGATACACAATATCCTCCACCGGGTGATGACTGTGTTCGGAATATGCCAGCATGTATTCGATCACATCCATCATAATGCGAAAGTTCACAGGCTCAGCCAGCACCAATTGCTGTGATTGCTTTGCCAGTATATTCAACAACACACTGATGTTTTTGTGGTCCTGCTGTAAACGCTTAAGCATACTGCGCCTCTCTGGCTGGGTTGGTCTATAGTGACTCTCAATATACCCAGCCTGACCTGCTCCTGCGGTTGACCTCGATCAACAAAAGCGCAACATACCTGAAATGTAAAAAGGAAGGCAAAGCCTTCCTTTTATTCCGCCCAGCATTTTATTACTGCCCGGACTCAATCTCCTGAATAACTGAGTTAAGTGATTTTTGTAGCCGGACGAACGCATCTCCGGCAGAGTTGGCCTCCTTAAGATGGCGCTCCACCAGACCAGAGAAATACTCCTCCTGCTCCAGTGTCATATCCAATACATGAAAGCTGCCGCGGATGTCCGTGGTGATATTGGTCAGCGCCTTACTGAAGCGCTTATCATTTTCCATAATGGAAGTTTTCACACCGGAAAGTAGTCCCTGAATTTTATCCAGCACCATCTGCAGGGTTTGCTGGCGTTGGATATCCAGAACCCTGGCTTCCAGGCCTTCGATAATCACCGCAATCACATCCCGCAGTCGGCCATACAAGACTTCATCGTCCAGCGGCATATTCTTGATAAGGAAAGACACATGCTTATCGTTACAGATAGTCCGGCTGCCAAAGTCGTATAAACGCCCCTGTTTATCCAACAACTCAAAGATATTGGCTTCAATGGGACTGATAGCCGTATTCTCAGGCACATAGTACTTTGGCTCACCTACCCGGATCTCCAGGCAGGTTTTCAGATTGAGCTGCTCCATCACATCAAAAAAGGCTTTGGCCAGATCATCGAAATTGTCACACAGAAAACACTGACGAAAGAACTGCATCACGCTGCCGTACTGGGAAGACTCTGTCATGGACTGGAAAGCCATGTCTCTGGACATGCTTTCCGACTGCTTAAGCATCTTCTTTTTGGCCTGATAGCTCGCCACAGCAGCGGTTTTGGCAATCAGCTCTTTCAGTTCAAAGGGCTTGGCAATAAAGTCCACGCCACCGGCATCATAGGCTCTGAGACGCTCATCCAGAGTGTTCATGCCTGAGACAAACAAAACAGAACTGTCTGTCCCATTCTCCACCAGCTCTTTACACAGGGTGATACCATCCTTATCCGGAAGGTTAATATCCATTAAAATCACTTCCGGATGACCATCATGGATAGCCGCTTCGTAATCTCCGGCGTTGTAAAAGACTCTTAACTCATAGTCATCTTCCAGCACCTCTGCAATCAGCTGGCAATAATCCCTGTCATCATCCACGACCCATACTGTCTGCATGCTCATTTACTCACCCTCTCTCTCGACAAAACTGATCCCTGCCTGCTTTAACGCATTGGAGAAGCTCTCCAAATCAAATGGCTTGTTGAGTACCTGATAGGGCATCTCTTCCTTTTTGGTCACCCCGATATCATGGATAAATCCGGATATCAGCAGCACTTTCAGATCAGGCGTATTGTTATGAAGTGCCTGAGCTAGCTCGTACCCGTTCATTCCGCCCGGCATCAACACATCGGTAATCAAAATATCTATTTCACCGGCATCACTGCCATAGCGGGACTTCACCTGCAGGGGGTCGCTGAAGCTCTCAACTTCAATGCCCAGCATGCCGCAATAGTCTGACAGCACCTGTAACAGCTCAACCTCATCGTCAACCACCAGAGCTTTGAGCTTTCCTTCAACCTGCAAAGTCCTGGGCGACTGCTGTCTTGGCTCTGTCTGGGACTTATTGACCTGCTCAACATCTGAAGCCGGGAACCACAATCTGAATTCGGTGCCATCCGGACCGGTATCCACTACGTTCATATAGCCCTTGGAACGTTTAACAAACCCATAGGTCATCGCCAATCCAAGGCCTGTGCCTTTACTCTTATCTTTAGTCGTAAAAAAGGGATCATAGATTTTCTCCAGGATCTCCGGGGGAATACCGGTACCCGTATCACGTACCGAAATCCAGACATAACGGCCGGGTTTTATATTGGTGCTTCCTCCCGGACCTTGAATCACGCCTTCAATATCTTCTTCACCCGTGCGAATAATCAGTTCACCTTCGCCGCCCATGGCGTCCCGGGCATTGATGGCCAGATTCAATAGCGCATCCTCAAGGTCCCCTTTATCGACCCAGATATCTGAGGACACATTTGACGCCAGTTCGATACTGATACTGACACTGGAGGTGAGAGATTTGGAAAACAGATCCTCAAGGCCTGAAACAATCTCGTTGACGCTGAGGTTACAGGCGTTGAACTGTTCCTGTCGGGAGAACTGCAACAGCCTTCGGGTAAGGTCGGTTCCACGTTGGCAGGCCTTAAACGCGGTGTTGAGATACTTCTCGAGTTTCTCATCCCGGTTTTTCAGCTCCATCAATTCGATATTGCCCTTCATTACCCCAAGGATGTTATTGAAATCATGGGCAATACCACCCACCAACTCACCAATCGCCTGCATTTTTTGGGTTCTGGCCATCGCCAGTTGCATTTTCTTCTGCTCAGTCCTGTCCCTGCCCACCAGAGCAAATAAGCCCGATTGGCCATCATTACCCAGCTGTACCAGGTGAATTAAAAGCAATGCTTTTTCGCCATCGGCCCTTTCTATCCACAGCTCGCCGTCAAACTCCTCCTGAGTCTTAAGGGCCTCCATTAAAGAGTCGCAGCTTTCATCGTCAGCTTTGGATGAGTCGAAAATCTTTACAGCGGGATGACCGATAAGCTGAGACCTTGGGTACAAACTGATTGAGGTGGCAGCTGCATTGGCATAGATGACGGTAGACTCCCCATTTTCAGCAAGATTCAACACCAGAATCATATCTTCGCTGTTACTGACCACTGAACGGAAAATCTCGGCGTCATAGCCACATAAATTATGCTGACCACTTTGCTCACGCCAGTTACGGGTCTGAGGAGCAAGCATACCCATTAACGACTGTGACAAAGATTGCTGATGATCCATCAGGAACTCCAGCCACTCGGTTTGGGGCTCACGGAAAAAAATCAATGTATTGGTGCTGGGCAAAGGCCAAACAACAAAAGACCGCCACCTGTGAACAACCGCTTCCTGCTCCGCAAAGGGCCAGTCTCGGACCTCTTTCCACAGCGACAAAAAACGTACTGTGTCATGACACCAGCATGCAGCATGTTCCGGCATCTCTGGCTCAGAGATTGAGTTCACATCCACCAGCAGCACTGAGCTTGACTGACTTAATTCAGCAAATTCCTGACAGACAGGGAACAAGACATCATCCCCCAGAATAAATCTTGCCTGGAGTTTTCCGATTTCAGCCAGTACCTGCGCAAACAGCGCTGAGTCAGAGGTTTGAGTTGAGGATTGAATCGCGTTAGAGTCCATTCTGCTTTTCCATCTGAATCCATTAGGATAAGCATAGTTGAAGTCTCACATGCCGCGACTACATCCTCATAAAAAGTAAGCTTTTACATGAAAAACAAACCTACGAATGACACTTCAGGCTCCACAGAAAGCTCATATCTGTATGTGGGAGCCCACGTCAGCATGGCTGGAGGACTGCATAATGCCGTCACCAATGCCGTTGATATTGGCGCCTCCGCATTTGCTTTGTTCACCCGTAATCAGCGTCGATGGCAACATGCCCCCCTGAGCAATGAAGAGATTAGAGAGTTCAGGGATTCATGCGAAACCTATGGCTTTCATTCCGCTCAAATACTGCCCCACGACAGCTACCTGATTAATTTAGGGCACCCTGACCCAGAAGGCCTGGCTCGCTCCCGCAGCGCTTTCATTGAAGAAATGGAGCGCTGTCAGCAATTGGGCCTGACCATGGTGAACTTTCATCCCGGCAGCCATCTGAAGAAAATCTCAGTGTCTGAGTGCCTGACGCGTATCGCCGAGTCCATCAACCTGGCACTGGATCAAGCTCAGAACGTCTGCGCCGTGATAGAAAACACAGCAGGCCAGGGTTCCAATCTGGGCTACAGCTTTGAGCAGTTGGCAGAGATTATCGACAAAGTGGAAGATAAATCCCGGGTCGGAGTTTGCCTTGATACCTGTCATATGTTCGCCGCAGGCTATGATCTGAGGACCAAAGAAGCGGCCAAATATAGCTTTGACGAGTTCGACCGTGTGGTCGGCATGCAGTACCTCAAAGGTATGCATCTGAATGACAGCAAGAACCCCCTGGGCAGCCGGGTAGACAGACATGACTCATTGGGTCAGGGCGAAATTGGCTCTGCTTGTTTTGAGTATATTGCTGCTCAGCCCTGGAGCCGGGGTATACCCTTGATTCTCGAGACCATCAGGCCCGAGCTTTGGTCAGCTGAAATCAATCAGATGCGCTACTGGGCAAAACAGCAAGCAGGTTAACCGCCGGATAAAACAAAAGGCGTGCTCCCTGCACGCCTTTCTTACGTTACAAATACCTCGGTCTTCTATTAAGCAAGTCTGGCAAACAGATACTCTTTAAGCACAGTAAACTCCGGCAACAAGGTCACCGACAATATGGGCTTACCGGCAACATCTGCCAGCGCCTCTGGCAGGGGTAAATCCAGCTCAAGCTCTCTATCCACCACATCCTTGAACTTGGCAGGATGAGCAGTGCCAAGGAACAGCCCCTTTTCCCCTTCACCCAGCGCGCGAGATAAAGCCTCCGCTGCAATGGCACCATGGGGCTCACTCTGATAACCGGCTTTATATAATTGTGCCAAAGCCGCGCTGGTTTCCGCTTCCGACAGGGCCACACCACTGAGCACATCATCGCCCCACCCTTTTTGCTTGCACAAAGTCTCTACTCTGGGCCAGTTACTTGGGTCAGACACATCCATGGCGTTGGACATGGTGGCCTGAGTCGGATTCACCTGCCACTGACCATCCGCCAGATATCTGGGCACAGTATCATTACTGTTGGTTGCAGCCACAAAACGTGCCACGGGCAAACCCATCGCTTTGGCCAACAGGCCTGCGGTTAAATTACCGAAGTTACCACTGGGCACAGATATCACAGGTGCCTTGCCTGGGGTGGCCTGTCTGAACTGAGCCACAGCTTCAAAGTAATAACAAACCTGCGCCAGCAAGCGACTGATATTGATGGAGTTGGCTGAATTCAAACGCAAACCGTTACGCACGTCAGCATCCTCAAAGGCCTGCTTCACCAGATCCTGACAGGCATCAAAATCACTGGTGACCGCTACAGTGTGAATATTGCCGCCAAGTGTGGAGAACATCTTCTCCTGCAGCACGCTGATTTTGCCCTTGGGGTAGAGCACCACCACCCGGACCTTATCCAGGCCATAGAAAGCATCGGCTACGGCTGCACCGGTATCACCTGAGGTGGCAGTCAAAATGGTCAGTGGAGCGTCACCGGCAAGATGATTAACGCACTGCGCCATAAAGCGGGCACCAAAGTCCTTAAATGCCAGCGTCGGCCCATGGAACAGCTCCAGGCACCAGCGTTTGTCATCAACTTTGGCAAGGGGCAGCTCAAAATTGAAAGCGTTGGCAACCAAAGCGTCACTCACTTCGCGCTCTATCTCTCCTTGCAGCCAAAGATGAATAATCTCCTGACTGCGCTCGACAAAAGGCTTTGCAAGCAACGCATCAATATCATCGATCTGTGGCACCTCAGCCGGAAAAAACAGGCCTCTGTCTTTGCCCAGCCCCAGCTGCACAGCCTCTGAGAAACTTACCTTCTGCGACGGATGTTTTAAGTTATAAAGTTCCATTGTTATTCCTTACACCCGTCGGGTGCCCTGCTGATCCAACTGACACACATGGACGAATCCGTCCGCTTCACACACATAATGTTCTGCAAGCCAGGCTGCGGCCCGCTCGGCAAGCTTTTTATCCCGGGTTACAGAGAACAAGGTTGGGCCACTGCCAGAGATACCGGTGACATCCATACCCAGTTCATTCAATCCGGCACGGGCCACTTCAAAGCCCGGAATCGCCGGCGCCCGATAGGGCTCGGCCAGCACATCTTTAAGTACCGACAACGCCAGTTGCGCATCCTGTTTGTAGCTGGCATGAACGAAGGTCGCCAGATTACGGCCGAAGTCGATACAAGTGCGCTTATCATATTGCTGCGGCATCAATTGACGCATTCTGGCGGTGGATAAGGACACCCCGGAGTATGCAACCACCCAATACCAGTCATCAAAAGCCGGGATAGACTCACTGATACGGCCGTGCTGCTCCAGCATCAATTGCATCCCGCCCAGATAACAGGGCGCAACATTGTCATAGTGAACCGCTCCACTGATTTTGCCTTCGAATTCCCCCATGAGCTCCAGCAGCGCCTGGGGCTCACAGGGCAGTCCAAAGCACTCATTCATCGCCGCAAATGCCGCAACCACTGAGCTGGCACTTGAACCCAGACCACTGCCCACAGGCAGATTCTTCTCCAGTACCAGGGAAACGCCAGACTTGATCCCCTGAGCTTTCAGGAAAAACTCCGCGCATTGGTAAACAATATTTTGCTTAGGGTCTGATGGCAGTTTGTCGGCCCACTTGCCGCTCACGGATAACTCCACACCTGACTCTTTGTGGTCAACACTAACCCTGTCTCCCAACAGGCTGCCATCAACCGGTGCCAGCGCAGCCCCCAGAAGGTCAAAACCTACGCTGACATTGCCCATGGATGCGGGCGCATAAACAGTTAAACTCATTGGCCCACCTCACGGTTCCAGTTCAGGGTTCTCAGCACATCAGCAAAGGCGCCGGCTGCAGTCACTTCTGTACCTGCTCCATAGCCCCTGAGCACAAATGGAATAGGCTGGTAGTAACGGCTGTAAAACGCCAGTGCATTTTCACCACCTTTAACACTGTAGAGAGGGTCATCTTTATCTACAGCAGCGATGACCACCCGACCACCCTGCTCATCAATCTGGCCAACATATCTAAGCACCTTACCCTGCTCTGCGGCCGCTTTGACCTGAGCGGCCATCCAGGCATCGGCCTTTGGCAGGTTTTCCATAAAGGTGTCGACGTCACCGCTGGCATCAAACTCAGGTGGCAGCGCGGATTGCACCTCTATATCATCCAGCTCCAACTGCATACCGGCTTCCCTCGCCAAAATGAGCACCTTACGGGCCACATCCATACCACTGAGGTCATCCCTTGGATCCGGCTCAGTAAAGCACTTGTCCCGGGCAATACCCGTTGCCTCAGACAAAGACATCCCCTCATCCAGCATGCCAAAGATATAAGACAAAGAGCCGGACAAAATGCCATTGAAGTTCTTAAGCCTGTCTCCCGACATCAACAGCTTTTTCAGATTGTCGATTACCGGCAGACCTGCACCTACGGTGGTCTCATACAGGAACTGGCGACGATACTTAAGCGCAGCCTGACGCAGCTGTTGGTAATAGGCAAAGTCGCGAGTATTTGCTTTCTTGTTGGGGGTAACCACATGCAATCCGGCTTTCAGCAGATCCAGGTAGCGACCTGCGACCTCTTCGCTGGAGGTACAATCCACCAGCACAGGATTCAAGAGTTGTTGCTCCCGGGCAAAGGACACCATGGCATCCAGATTGGCCGCCAGAGCACTTTGCTCAAGTTGGTCACGCCAGCAAGCCAAATCGACACCATCAGCGCTGAGTAACATCTGCCGGGAGTTCAGCACGCCGCATACCCTGACACTGATATGCTCATCACGCAGTGCTGCTTGCTGCTGGCGGATCTGCTCAAGCAAGCCGGCCCCCACATTGCCACACCCCACCAGAAATACATCCAGATAATGCTGCACATCGAAAAACTTCTGATGACAGGCGCGAATAGCGTTGGGCACTTTGCGCTGCAATACCACAGCAGAAATAGAACGTTCTGAGGAGCCCTGAGCCAGCGCGATAATATTGACCCCGGCCTGAGCCAGCGCCTGAAAGAAACCGGCAGCGACACCTTTGTGGGTACGCATACCATCACCGATAAGAGAAACAATGGACAACTGATGTTGCTGTTCAATCGGCTCGAGCAATTCCGACTTCAGCTCAAGTTCAAACTCCAACTCCAATGATGCCTTCACTCTGGCAGCATCCGAGGTGGCGACGCAGAAGCTGATACTGTATTCAGAAGAACTTTGAGTAATCAGAGATACCGACACACCAATACGGGCAATGGCTTCCAGCACCCGGCTGGCCATACCGACCATACCTTTCATCCCGGGCCCGGACACATCAAACATGGTTTGGTTATCCAGGTTGGAAATCGCTTTTACCTGCAGACCAGTCTGATCCGGTTCGTTGGATACCAGAGTTCCTGGGGCAGCCGGATTCATGGTGTTTTTGATATAACAGGGAATATGGTACTGGGCTATTGGGGAGATGGTTTTTGGGTGCAGTACCTTGGCACCAAAATAGGACAGCTCCATCGCTTCCTGATAGCTCAGTTGGGACAGCAACTTGGCATCGGCTACCAACCTGGGGTCGGTATTGTAAACACCATCCACATCGGTCCAAATCTCACAGGCGCTGGCATCCAGGCAGGCAGCCAATACAGCGGCAGAGTAATCAGAACCATTTCGCCCCAAACAGACGGGGTTACCCTGACCATCACCAGCGGTAAAACCTGGCATTACCGACACCCGATTGGCCGACAAATCCAGAGCAGCAAAATTCGGCTTACTGGCATCAATATCGACCATAGCCTCTTTAACACCACCCACGCCCAGCAGCATTTCGGCTGGCTGGATAAGACAACCATCCAGATCTTTGTGCTTCATCAGTTCGATCATCAGGGCCGCAGACATAGCTTCACCGGCGGTAACGACCTGAGCATAAACAGGGTCAGGACAAGAGCGAAGCAGGCTGATGCCGGACAGTAGATTACGCCAGCGAGCGATCTGTGCCGCCAAAACCTGTTGCAGAGACTCGAATTGAGCCAGACTCAGCTCTTTATCCTGCAGTGCTGAGGCAAACAACCCGTTAAACAGCGACTCGACCCGACCCAGCAATACACTGTATTCCTGACCGTTCCGGGCAAGTTCCACCAACTCCAGCAGTGAGTTGGTCACTGTGGCAGGCGCCGACAGAACCAGCGCAACACCCTGCTGCTGAGTCTGCTCTGCTGCCAACTGAGCAACAGCTCGGAACCTTTCCCAATTGGCCAGAGAGGTGCCCCCAAATTTCATGACTTTCATCTTTATCTCCCTATTCCCGCTCTGTCCAAAGAAGAAAACAAAAAAGCCCGCTCCTTTGGTGGGAGCGGGCTTTTATTGAATCTGTTATTTTCAGGGTGTAATCAGCCCGCCCCCACTATGGTGATAGTGGTGGTTGTAATGGTGGTAATTACAACGTGGCGATGATTAAGCATGACTAAAAGTGTTTACCCTGCGGTTAATGTATAAACAGCATTGCTTGAAACGACGGTGACTGTCAAGCCCCTGTTTCCAATAAAAACAGACTAATTTATAACTTCATTCATTCTGTTTGACCCGACCGGCATTTTCATAAGTTTTAACAGCCCTCAAATAACGATTTTCATTAGGTTTTCAGCTTACGTCAACGTAATGATACAACATTACACACCAATAAAATCCTATATATATCTTACCCTTAAAACTCACCCCTCTATCTTGAATTGCAATTATTACGCTGAATCACACTTGGACGCAATTTGAGGTGAAGCACGCTTTTACTCATATTCCGAGGCTTATCACTGCGCTCACATACCCGCCGTCGCCTGGTCTTTGTGCGTGCTGCAGCACACGGCTGACGGACAAACCTGTGCTTTGAATAACAGAAGTATGGGGTTTCCATCGCCAACCGGGAAAAACCAGAGTATGATGCCGCCCAAAGTCAGATTGGAGGCATTATGAAAATCTCTCAACATACAGTTCCAAGCATTCACTATCGTCTGAGCAACCAGCAGGGCGAAGTGTTGGAAAGTTCTTTTGATATGCAGCCTATGGTTTACCTGCACGGTGCCAACAACCTGATCCCGGGTCTGGAAAAAGCACTGGAAGGCAAGGCTACAGGCGACATCGTTGACGTGACTGTTGACGCTGAAGACGCATACGGTCCTTACCATGATGGCCTGCGTCAGGAAGTTCCCCTGAGCGCTTTTGGTGATATCGAAGATATTGTCCCAGGTATGCGCTTTATCGCTGAGACCGAAATGGGTCAGCGTCCGGTCCAGGTGACTGAAGTTAAAGATGATACTGTCGTGGTAGACGGTAACCACCCTCTGGCAGGCCAGGCACTGGTATTCCACGTTGAAGTGATGGATATCCGTGAAGCCACAGAAGAAGAGATCGCTCACGGTCACATCCACGCCCATGGCGGTTGTGGCAGTAAAGGCGGTTGCTGTGGCGGCGAAGGTGAAGAAGGCTGCTGCTCTGAGGAGCAAGGTGGCGGTTGCGGCAGCGGCGGTTGTGGCTGTCACTAATCCAGCCTGATGCTGAATGAAAAAACGCGCCCAAGGGCGCGTTATTGCTATCTATTCTCTGTATCCATTATCAAGTCACGTATCTCCTGCCGACGTTCAGGAGGCATCTGCTTCAGATAATTGGAGCAACGAGTGATAGTGGCGATACTGATCTCATATTCCGCGGCTATCTGGCGCTGGCTTAAATCGCCCTGAAGCAGTAACTGAAAAACCTTGAGGCGGCTGGCGACGGCACTACGCTCCTCTTCGGTCAGCAACAGATGAAATAAACTCTCCAGCTCAGCGTAATTGCTGTGGCTCAGTATTTTCTCAAGGACCAGATCCCAACTTGCTCGCATTAATCTCTCACCGTCTCAGGTAACACCCTGACAGTGTATCGATTTCCCCCGCCATCGCCAATCCGCATCATAAGTGTTTGGCCAAACTCACATCAATCCCGGGGCAATGGCAACATCAGACCGTCTCCTTTAACGGCCAGAATACAATTTCTGACAAAAATCTCTGTTGAACATCAAGTTGCAACAGGTAAGATTGTCTGCGCAAATCACAAATAAACCCAACAATGTGAGAACAACAATGAAAAAGATCATGCTTTCTGTGCTGGTCGCAGCAACTTTCAGCTCTGCCGCCTTTGCCGACAATTTTAAAAAGCCCGAGGACGCCATTGAATATCGCCAGGACGTATTCGGTGCAATTGTTCATAACTTTGGTGACATGGGTGCCATGATGAAGGGCAAGAAGCCTTTCGATGCCAAAGTCTTCGAAAAGCGCGCTCAAAATGTTGCAGCTCTGTCTAAAATGCCAGGCGAAGGCTTTGTTGCCGGCAGTGATAAAGGTGATACAGAAGCCAAATCCGATATCTGGAGCGATAAGGCCGATTTTGATGCCAAGATGGAAAAGTTTCAGGTAGATGCTGCAAAGCTGGCCCAAGTGGCAGCAACCGGCGATAAGAAAGCGATCAAAAAAGCCTTTGGCGCCACAGCCAAAAACTGTAAGGCTTGCCACGACAGCTACAAGAAAGACTGATCCCTTTCGCTTACCATAAAAAAACGCCGGTTCTGTGACCGGCGTTTTTGTTCAATCTTATCCGTACCACAGATAGGGATTAGTACATATTGCTGTATACAGGCCAGATCAGAAAGTAACCCATTAGCGCGCCGATAACCGCCAGAATCACTAATGCCTGCCATAATGGGGCAAATTGCAGGTTACGCTCTGCAATCCCCTGTCGACGGCCGGTAAACATAGCGCCCAGCAAGGCATCGCCTTTAAACATATGTACCAACACCGCCAGTAAATGAAGCCCCACCAGCACCAGAATAAAATCAAAGTTCTTCTTGTGAACCCAGGTCATCCAGTCCGCGGTGTCTGAGCTGACATAGGCGTACAAAGGTCCTTCAGTAAAGACATCATCTGTGGCGAACAGCCCCGTAGTGAATTGCACCGCAATGGCCAGCAACATGACTACCACCATATAGCCACCCAAAGGATTATGACCGCTGTGAGGTGTCACCCCACGGGTTTTGAGTGAAGAGGCGTAACCGATTACTGTGCGTGGACCATGAACAAAGTCTCTGAACCTGCTGGTGTCACTGCCCATAAATCCCCAGATAATCCTGAAAAGCAGCAACGCGCCCAGACTGTAAGCCAGCACCATATGCCACTCCATCTCGCCTGCGTCAGCCGTCCACCAAAGTCCGCCAATAAGTGCCACCAACGCCCAGTGAAACAATCTGGTGGGGAAGTCCCACACTTTCACACTTGCGCTCATCGTTATTCCCTTAAAATAAAAATGTGATCTCTAGGGTCTGTTGACCTTTCATGGTTGAATTTTGCTCGAGATAGACGCGCTTTAATCGCGACGCAAGGTGTGCCGCCTAGTGGGCCTAAGCAAATACCTTGCAACAAAGAGTAAAGCGCGTATAGCCGAGCCCTTCGGACAGCGTTTGTCGTCGCTTTCTACTGCATTAACGCTCATTTATGTAGAACAACTACACATCAATCGCGTTGCTTTGTATAAAACAACGACAAAAAGCTGCAAAAACCATCTTCAAAGATCAGCAGACCCTAGTAAGCATTCTACTCAAGACAAAGCAGAAACTTAATCGGATTTACTTGAATTGACACTGGGAAATTGAAATAAGAGGGAGTAAAAAAACAGCAATGCGGAGGAGATATCAGCGGGGTGCAATAGACTTATCCATTCGAATATGACCTGCAAAACAGAGGATTACAAGCAGAATCGGGACAATTTAAGCGATTTCTGTTCAAGTGCCGAAATCTTCCTCAAACAACTCACCAGAGGTGCAAAAACGTGATTTAGCGCACGACTTTCACCGGGGATATTGCTAGTCTGAATTCAGGGAAACAACAGAAGGTTCTATATATGTTAAAAATTACCAGCAAGCACCTTGAAGTCACTGCTCCCATCCGCGAACGCGTTGAAAGTCGTCTGGCGAAATTGGAGCGCTATGACATTCAACTGATTAATCCCCACGTCATTATCAGTGAAGAAAAACCCCTGTTTAAAATCGAGGCCACGGTAAAAGTACCACAGGGAGAGTTGTTCGCCCAAGCTAAACACGAAAACCTGTACAATGCCATCAACGCCATGGGCCAAAAACTGCAAAAGCAGCTGAATCGACTTGCCCACAAAGATGAGGCAAAACGTCATACCGGTAAACTGCCAGCTGAGGATATTGAAGAGGAAGAAGCTGAATACGACGAATATGTCGCCTGATATCCGGTAAAACAATTAAGCACGCCATAGTGGCGTGCTTTTTTGATCCTGTAAATCAAGGAATTTTTGATTGACACTCAAGCCGGTGATGCTTACCTTCATAAACTATGAACAGCATGTCACAACACTTTTTTATTTTCTTTTTTGCACCACCAACTCCGGAGGCGGCTTAAAGGTGTCAAAAAGAAAATAAAAAGTCAGCCTCCCACATGGGGGGCTTTTTTATATGATTTTCAGAGGTAACCATGGACAAACCACCTGCTCTCACGGAGATACGTAAGGCGATCAGCGCTATTGATAAAGATATGCTGGCTCTGCTTGCCCAGCGCAAGCATCTGGCATTGGACGTGGCTCGCAGCAAAGAGGTCGATATTCGTCCTATTCGAGATACCCAAAGAGAAAAAGAGCTGCTGGCGAGACTGGTAAAGCAGGGACGTGAGCAGGGGCTGGATGCTCACTTTGTGCTGACCCTGTACCAAACCATTATCGAAGACTCAGTACTAAGTCAGCAGGCATTTTTGCAGGGGCGGGCCAATCCTGACGTCACCAAACAGCAGTACTGTGTCGCCTACCTGGGCGCCCGCGGTTCCTATTCACACCTTGCAGCCACCCGCTACTGCCAACGACGCTCGTTTGAGATGCTGGATCTGGGTTGCCAAAGCTTTGATGAGATTATCAATGCCGTTGAATCCGGCCATGCCGATTATGGGTTTCTACCCATAGAGAACACCTCATCCGGCTCCATCAATGAGGTCTATGACCTGCTGCAGCACACCAGCCTGGCCATTGTTGGTGAAACGACTATTGAAGTTGGTCATTGCTTGCTGGCAAAACCGGGAACAAAACTGGAACAGGTCACTACACTATTTGCTCATCCACAGCCAATCAGTCAGTGCAGCCGTTATCTGAGTCAGCACAAGGATTTCAAACTTGAATACTGCGCCTCCAGTGCCGATGCCATGGACAGAATCATGCACAGTGATCGTACTGATATCGCTGCAATTGGCAGTGCTCAGGGCGGCGAGTTCTATGGACTGGAAGTGTTGCAAAACAACCTGGCTAACCAAAAGGTTAATCAAAGCCGTTTTATTGTGGTGGCCCGCAAAGCGATTGCCGTACCTGAGCAACTGCCAGCGAAAACCACTCTGATTATGGCGACAGGTCATAAGCCTGGCGCTTTGGTCGATGCACTGCTGGTACTGAAACAGCATAAATTGAACATGAGTAAGCTGGAATCCCGTCCTATTGCCGGTACGCCCTGGGAAGAGATGTTTTATCTGGATATTGAGGCCAATCTCAGGATCCCGGCGATGGAGTCCACCCTCAAAGAGTTGGCTGAACTCACCCGCTTTATCAAGGTGCTGGGTTGCTACCCCTGCGAAACCGTTGAGCCTACGCAGCTCAGTCAAAAGCAGTTGATGATAGAACCTGACACCTCCAAAACCGAACAACACCTGGCTGAGCAGGCGGTTGATATCAAGGTTCGACAATTCGCCCTTGGTCAGGGGCACCTGGGCATGCTCGCCAGTCTGGATGTAGATCAAGCACTGATGAACCCGGGCAATCTGGCCAAGTCTCTCAAGGAGCAGGGCTTCCAGGGGCTGGTAATCACTCAGACGGGACAGCAGGCACTGGAAGAGGTGATCACAGCTCTGGACAGCTTCGATTTGTGCAGTGTAGTGGAAGTCACCCACCCGGGATTACTGACCTCAGTCGCTCATGCCGACATCCTCTACATCGGCAGCGATAACATGTATAACACAGCCTTGTTGGAACAAGTCGGTACGCTGCCCGTCCCAGTCATTCTGGAAAGGCACCCGGATGCCGAAACTGAAGCTCTACAACAGGCCGTCAGTGCGCTGCAGCAGAGCGGTAATCGTCAGGTAATCCTGGCGGAGTCCGGGTTTGAGACTCGCAGCGGCAAGCGTGTATTGGACATAGGCTATTGCGAGGATTTACAGCAGGAGCTCAAATTACCATTGCTGATCAATACTTCAAATCAGGTGACAAACGCCGCTTCCAAGGCCTGTGACGGCCTGATATTAGCGATAACGCCGGGCGAGGATTACCGCAGCCAACTCGCAGCCTGGTACTGCTGATTGTCGCACCTTCCCTGACACCAAAAAAGGGACCATCTGGTCCCTTTTTCATTGTTATACGCGCTGTGTGTTACGGCATTTCAAGGCCGTCGGCCAGTCTCAGCCAACCTTTAACGATGCGATTGGCAAACCAAAGTACAGCCAGCGTCAGCACCGTCAGCGCCAACCAAACCTGAGGAATACTCCAGGCCAGTAAACAGGCTCCGATAAAGCCCAACATTGACCAGCGTTGCCATCTCAAATGACTGCGAAGCACAGCGCCTCTGGCACGCTGAGACAGGTTAATCACCAAAGCCAGCACAACAGGAATACAGGCCAGTGCGAATGCCGACATCAATCCGTATAAAATATGAGCCGGAGAGACATCTTCAGGCAACGCATTATCTGTAGTACTCAATGCCATTCAGTCTCTCCTGTCGCATTGAAATGGGACCCGGCATACAACCAACTGCATACCCACTCCCTTTAACAATACGATTGAGTCCGGAATTAAGCAATATGAGTGTAAAAAAACTCATGGATACTGCTGAAACCCGCTCTGTCGCCACTCTGTAAACTAGACCAGAGTCAACTCGGCGTCAGAATGCAGCGTACTGGCACAGGCAAGCACGACACCCGCGGCCACCTCTTCATCAGTGAGCGTCACCCGGCTGCTGCTTCTCACCTCACCTTTCACCACCTTACACTTGCATGCACCGCAGACACCGGCTCGACAGGCGGTAATAATCGGTAGCTGCAGCTCCTCTGCAGCCTCAAGCACAGAACTCCCATTTTCTACCCGGGCTTCACTTTTCCCCCAGCTCACTGACAAACTGCTGCCTGCGGTAATCTCCTCAGTTTGACAACTCACCCCCGGAGCTTTGACGCTGCCTGATGACGGAGTGAAACTCTCCTGGTGATACCGACTCATATCGAAGCCGGCATTCTTCAGCATCTCTTTCACCGAGTGCATATAAGCTTCAGGGCCACAAACAAACACTTCACGTTCCATAGCATCCGGCACCAAAGAGAGCAATTTAGACCAATCCAGCCTTCCTGTAACAACTGCTGCATCAGAGGACTCTGTACCCGGCTCTGAAAGCTGTTCTAGCACAAACGCCAGCCTGAACTCAGACCTGGTTGCCGCCAGCTTACGCAAACGCCGTTCAAAGATGATATCCCTGTCACTGCGAGCGCTGTGAACAAAGGCTATATCCTTGTGGATGCGGGTGTCAGCTACGAAAGCAGTCATGGACATCATAGGAGTAATACCACTGCCGGCACTTAACAAAAGGCAGTTATCAGCATCATACTCAGCCAGGTTAAACTCCCCGGCAGGTGGCAAAGCCTTAAGCGAGTCGCCAATGGCAAGTTTATCCACCAGATAGGTAGACGCCATTCCGTTACTCACCTTTTTAACAGTTACCTCCAGGCTATAAGGCCGACTTGGTGAGGATGAGATGGTATAGCTGCGCCACAGTGTTTTACCGTCAACTTCGGCACCAAGCGTCACAAACTGCCCAGGCTTGAAGTGAAATCGCAAAGGATGGGATGGCTGCAATACCAAAGTCGCCACATCATGGGTTTCCCGACGCTTGTCGACGCATACCAACTCAAGTTCGCCTTGTTGCCAGACGTCAGCATCAAGCCAATCCTGAACCTGTGTTTCAGACTCTTTCTGTCTGTCTTTATCGGATGGCAACGCTTTGGCAGGCTGCTGCAGACCCGCCAATGCTCCCGCGAACGAACCGCCACCAAATGACGGCGCTTTAAAAGGATTCATGATTGAACACTCCTCAAAGGGAAAAGCGCTCTGGTGAGCGCTTTGAGGAAAACAGGGGTTAAGCAGTTTTCAGCAGTGCAGCCAAATCTGACTCCACATCTGTGGTGCCCTTTAGCCCAAATTGCTGTTCCAATACCTTCAGCAGATTGTCGGTGAGGAAAGCCGGTGCGGTTGGGCCGGTGCGAATGTTCTTAACGCCCAAAGACAGCAGGGTCAGCAAAATCACAATCGCCTTTTGCTCAAACCAGGACAATACCAGGCTCAACGGCAACTCATTGATGTCACACTCAAACACTTCAGCCAAAGCCAGCGCCAACTGAATCGCGCTGTAGGCATCATTACACTGACCTATATCCAGCAGGCGTGGAATACCCTGAATGTCGCCAAAGTCCAGTTTGTTGAACTTGTACTTACCGCAGCCCAACGTCAGGATCAGGCTGTCTTCAGGCACTGCACGGGCAAAGTCGGTGAAGTAACTGCGCTCGGCTTTATCGCCATCGCAACCACCCACCAGGAAGAAGTGTTTGATATTACCCGCCTTCACCTGCTCAACCACGGCAGGAGCAGCCTGCATCAGAGCGTTACGGGCAAAACCTATGGTGATCATGTGGGGGATTTCATCAAACGGGAACCCATCCAGACTCAGGGCTCTATCAACAACCAGTGAGAAATCATCCCCTTCGATATGGGTCACACCCGGCCAACCAACGATACTGCGGGTAAAGATGCGATCTGCATACTGGCCTACATTAGGGTCGATGATACAGTTGGACGTCATCACCACAGCGCCGGGGAAAGTGGCAAACTCACGCTGCTGGTTTTGCCAGGCGCTGCCATAATTGCCCACCAGGTGCGGGTATTTCTTCAATTCCGGGTAAGCCAGTGCCGGTAGCATCTCACCATGGGTATAAACATTAATGCCCTTGTCTTCGGTCTGCTTAAGGATAAGCTCCAGATCTTTCATATCATGACCGGACACCAGAATCGCTTTACCCTTCACCGCCTTGGTGTTTACCTGCGTGGGCTCCGGGTGACCAAAGGCGTCGGTTTCACCTTTATCCAACATGGTCATAATGCGATAGTTCAACTGACCAATCGCCATAGCCACATCAAACAAAGCGCCGGCATCGTCACTGTCAGTCGCCAGAAACGCCATCAGGCGATGAAATTCAGCAGCAACATCAGCATCGGTTTGATCCAGCACCCGGGCATGCTCCATATAGGCCGCCGCACCTTTGAGACCATACAGGCACAACAGACGCAGCCCCATAATATCTTCGTTAACCTCTTGTGCCCCACGGTTTGGGGCAGCCATAGGTGCCTGAGTCAGGATTTCAGCCTTGTTGGTACCAAGCACCATAGAAGCACTCAAAGGCAGCTCAGCTTCGAGGCCTCTTTCGCCGGAAGCCGCCAGAAAGGCACTCTTGAGCCTATCTCTGTATGTTTGGGCCTGACTGGTGTACGCCATAATACGTTCATCATCAAAGTTGACGTTGGTCAGAGTGGCAAAGAAGGCCTTGGGGACAAAGGTGTCTATCTCAGCATCAACAATACCGAACTCCCGCGCCTTTAACGCGTAATGGGATACCCCTTGCAGCATATAGATCAACACATCCTGCAAGTCGGAAGTAGCTGCTAACTTACCGCACATTCCCTGGGCATAGGTACAACCGGCTCCGGCCGGGGTTCTGATGGTCTGTTCACACTGAATACAAAACATAACAAAGCTCCTCTTATCATGTATATTAATTACATGTTTTAAGTAAGCATAATAACAGGAGGCTCCTGGCGAAAGATAAAGGCACAATTTAAATACAGCTTTAAGAGCTGAGTCACAGAATGACGAATTAGCGGAAAATTAATAAAAGAGCAGCCACACCGGGCTGCCCTTAAAGAGGAGAGTTTGGGAAAGGTACGGGCTCGAGAACTGTGCTTGTCAACAGCCCTTACTGGTGCGCTGGCTTCATATCATTGACCGATTGCAACATGGCGCGACTTTCATTGCGAAACTGAGGCGCAAAGTCACCAAACCACTGAGACACTTCGGCAAACCACTGCATAAAGGTTTCACGATCGCCCTTTCTCAGCAGTTCAAGTGCATTGGCATAATTGTCCAGATAGTCACCTATCGCCTGCTGACTCTTATCCTGAGCAAAGATAATATCGGCATACAACTCCGGGCTTTGAGCGAAAAGTCGTCCAACCATAGCCAATTCCAAACGGTAAATCGGTGAGCTGAACTGGAGTAAAGATGCAATATCAGCCTGCTCCCTGCACAGGTTCAGGCCATACACAAAAGTCGAGAAGTGACGCATAGCCTGCACCAACTGCATAGCTTCATCATGCTTGTCTGCACTGGCCTGAACCACCCGGGCTCCCCAAATGCCAATCTGCTCCAGCAGCCATTCGCAAGCCTCTGGTTGTCGTCCCTCACAAACCACTACAACCTGTTTGGCCAGACTACCAACATCCGGGCCGAACATAGGGTGCAAGCCGACCACAGGTCCCTTATGGGTTTCCAGCATGGCTTTCAGAGGTGCTTCTTTCACCGAAGTCAGATCAGCCAGAATACAGTGCTCAGGTAAATGACCCAGCTTATCTCTGATAAGCTCGCAGGTCAGACGGATCGGCACACTCACCAATACCAGACCGGCACCGTCCAAAATCGAATCAGCTTGCTGCCAGTCATCCTTATCCAGAGAATGAACCTGATAACCGGACAGGGTCAGCATCTGACCAAATAACTTGCCCAGAGCGCCTTCACCACCGATGATCACCACCTTGCCAAGATCGGTTTTTACCTGCTTAAAGCCCATATCTTTCTCATTCAGATAGGACTCGCGCATCAGGCGCCTGAGGATATCTTCGATTAGCTGCGGTGGAATGCCCATGTCACTGGCTTCAGCGCGGCGCCTGGCCAGCATATTGGCCTCTCGCTGAGGGGCATAGATGGGTAAACCGGCGCCATGCTTTACTACTCCTACCCTGGCAACCAGGTCCAGTCGCTTACGAATTAAGTCCAGCAACTGCTGATCAACTTCATCAATTTTATCTCTGAGCTGCTCCAGCTCAGCGGTGGTTTTCTCAGTCATACTACTTCTGTCCTGATCCTGACTTTATTCGTTGGCGGCTTTAAGCATACTAAAGCGGCCGGGTAACACCAGCGACAATTGTGATGCCCCTTCCCTGAGCAGTGACTCGGTACTGTCCCAATCAATACAGGCATCGGTTACCGAGACGCCGTATTCAAGTTCATGCATTGGTTTGGATGAGGACTGATTGCCCTCCTTCAGATGACTCTCCAGCATAATGCCGATCACAGAGCTGTTGCCCTGCTCAATTTGATTAAAAATATCCTGACACACCACTGGCTGGCGTCTGTGATCTTTACTTGAATTACCATGGCTGCAGTCCACCACCAGGCGGGCATTTAAACCGGCGCCATGCAGTTGTTGCTCGCACTCATTGATACTGTCAGCATCGAAATTTGGCTTTTTGCCCCCCCGCAGGATCACATGACCATCAGGGTTACCGTTGGTTTGCAACAGTGCCACCTGCCCTGCCTGATTGATTCCCATAAAACGATGAGAGCTCGCCGCTGCTTGCAGCGCATTAATGGCGACATCCAGCTTGCCGTCGGTACCATTTTTAAAACCAACCGGCATAGACAGACCAGATGCCATCTCTCTGTGGGTTTGTGATTCAGTCGTACGGGCACCAATCGCTGACCAGGTCACCAGCTCTGACAAGTATTGAGGACTGATAGGATCCAATGCTTCAGTGGCCACAGGCAACTCCAGCTCAGCCAGATACAGCATCAGATCACGGGCCATCTTCAGGCCTTTTTCCACGTCAAAGGAACCATCCATATCCGGGTCGTTGATAAGGCCCTTCCAGCCCACAGTGGTTCTGGGCTTTTCAAAGTACACCCGCATCAGGATGAAGAATTCACCTTTAAGCTCATCATGCAGCTTTTTCAGTTTGTGGGCATACTCTTTGGCAGCATCTATATCGTGGATAGAGCATGGCCCTGCGACCACCAGAATACGGCTATCCCGTTTGTGGACTATGTCAGATACCGTCTGCCTGGAACGCAGCACATAATCACGTGCATGCTGTGACAGGGGCAAAGCCAGTTTCAACTCCGCCGGGGTAATCAGTACTTTCTCTGCCGTGATATGCACGTTTTCTATTTGCTGCTGTTCCATACGCTTTTCCTGCTGTTGCTGTTACTTCATTACCCTGTCGATTTCCACTCACTAAAGTGGACAATCGCACCAGCGTAACGCTACACCATTACACCTTGCCTGAGATGATACGGACTCTCAAGCGTTATTTCACTGATCGTTAGAATTTTTTATATAGAAGGTATTGGGAGGGAGATACTGAACAACACAGGGCTGGATTGAAAATAAAATGATAGAAACAAAAACCCGCCACAAGGGCGGGTCTTCGTGCGAACACTTAACGTCTTTTTTGTACAGCGAACTAAGTAATTACTTAGCCAGCTTCTCACGGATACGTGCAGACTTACCTGAACGCTCACGCAGATAGTACAGTTTGGCGCGACGAACGCGACCACGACGCTTCACTTCAATGCCGGCGATTGCTGGGCTGTGAGTTTGGAAAGTACGCTCAACGCCTTCGCCGTTAGAGATCTTACGTACGGTGAAACCAGAGTGCAGGCCACGGTTACGCTTGGCAATTACTACACCTTCGAACGCCTGCAGACGCTCTTTTTCACCTTCTTTAACACGTACCTGTACAACTACGGTATCACCAGCGCCGAACTCTGGTACGTCTTTTTTCATTTGCTCTTCGTTGAGCATCTTGATGATGTTGTTCATAAACACTCCATCCTAGTAATAACTGAGCTACGACTGGATCAATTGTCCGTTTCATCAACGAACTGAGCCAACAGTCTCTTTTGTTCGTCAGTCAGAGCTAGATTTTCAAATAATTCCGGTCGTCTGAGGAAAGTTCTACCGAGACTTTGCTTCAAACGCCAGCGTCTAATTTCTTCGTGGTTGCCGCTCAGCAGTACTGCCGGTACGTCAAACCCTTCCAAAGACTCAGGTCGCGTATAGTGGGGACAATCCAGTAAACCGTCAGAGAAGGAGTCCTGCTCTGCACTGGCCTGTTTTCCCAGCACGCCGGGAACCAGTCTGGATACCGCATCGATAAGCGTCATTGCCGGTAATTCACCGCCCGAAAGCACGTAATCGCCGATTGACCACTCCTCGTCCACTTCAGTCTGAATGATGCGCTCATCGATACCTTCGTAACGACCACACACCAAAATCAACTTCTGTGATACTGCCAGCTCTGATGCGCCACGCTGTGTCAGCTTGCGCCCCTGAGGAGACAGATAAATCACTTTTGCGCCTTCACCTGCTGCAGCTTTCGCTGCATGAATGGCATCACGCAAAGGCTGCACCATCATCAACATTCCAGGTCCACCGCCGTAAGGTCGGTCATCAACCGTGTTATGTCTGTCATGTGTGAAATCACGGGGATTCCACGTGTGCAACTCCAGCAGACCGTTTTTAACGGCCCGACCCGTCACTCCGTAGTCGGTGATGGCACGAAACATTTCAGGAAAAAGGGTTACGACCCCTAACCACATGTGTTGTACCTCGACTTAAAAGTCCGGATCCCAATCCACTAAAATCTGTTTGGCCTCGCTGTCCACCTTGATGATGAACTGCTCGGTAACAAAGGGAATCATTCGCTCCCCTTTGCCAAAGGCATCTTTGGCGTTGGCTTTAACAACCAGAACATCGTTGGAACCTGTTTCCAGGATCTGGTCAACTTTGCCCATGTTGTAGCCTTTGGTGTTGACCACCTCACAGCCGATAAGGTCGCGCCAGTAGAACTCGTCTTCCGGCAGGTTTTCCATCTGCTCGGGCAGGATGGCAATCTCACAATTTGTCAGTGCCTGTGCCTGCTCCCGGGTAGTGATGCCTTCGAGCTCAGCCACTACAGCTTTGCCACCATGAATGCGCCACTGGGAAACCTTAACCTCACGCCATTTTCCCTGTTCAAACAGCAACCAGGGAGAATAGTCAAAAATACCTTCCATCGATTCGGTATAAGCGGTGATCTTCATCCAACCTTTTACACCGTAGCATGCGCCAATTTTGCCCAGTACTATCGGCTGTTGGTTACTGCTCATCAACTATACCTTTACGCTATTAAGCAGCAGCTTTACGAGCGTCTTTGATCAGCTTTGCTACGCGATCAGTAGTTGCAGCACCAGTACCAACCCAGTGATCAACACGGTCCAGGTCCAGACGCAGAGTCTCTTCCTGACCACGAGCCAGAGGGTTGAAGAAACCGATGCGCTCGATGAAACGACCGTCACGGGCGTTGCGGCTGTCAGCAACTACGATGTTGTAAAAAGGACGCTTTTTAGCGCCACCACGAGCTAAACGAATGGTAACCATGCGTTAGTAATCCTCTAATGATTTGCATTGAAGCAAAAATAAAAACTGGAACCCCGTGTTCGCGAAGAGTCCCAGCAAAGAAAGCCGGAAGATTTTACCTGACTTTTCAGCTAATGCAACCGCCCAGCTCGAAATTTACGCCGGGGTCAGGGCCACATATTCAGCAGGGAATGTCAGGTTGACGTTCCAAAGAAACGCCCGCTCTGCCGTTCCGCGACAGAGCGATAAATAAGTTATCAGCGGCCGGGGAACTTCATACCCGGAGGCATCATGCCTTTCATGCCACGCATCATCTTTTGCATACCGCCCTTGGAAGACATCTTTTTCATCATCTTCTGCATCTGGGTGAACTGCTTGAGCAGGCGGTTTACGTCCTGAATTTGCGTGCCGGAACCCGCTGCGATACGACGCTTACGCGAGCCCTTAATAATATCAGGGTTGCGACGTTCTGCCGGGGTCATGGAGTTAATGATGGCTTCCATCTGTCCGGTCATCTTACCGTTCTGTACCTGAGCCAGAGCGTCAGGAGGCAGTTGACCAACACCTGGCAGCTTCTCCAGCATGCCCATCATGCCCCCCATGTTTTTCATCTGCTGCAGTTGGTCGCGGAAATCTTCCAGATCAAAGCCGCCGCCAGACTTCACCTTGGAAGCCAGCTTCATCGCCTTGTCTTTATCGACACCACGTTCAACCTGCTCAATCAGCGATAGTACGTCACCCATGCCCAGAATACGGGACGCAACACGATCCGGATGGAAAGGCTCCAGCGCATCAGTCTTCTCGCCCACACCCAGGAATTTAATTGGCTTACCTGTGATATGACGGATAGACAGGGCGGCACCACCACGGGCGTCACCATCCACCTTGGTCAGTACCACACCAGTCAATGGCAGGGCTTCATTGAATGCCTTGGCCGTATTGGCAGCGTCCTGACCTGTCATGGCATCAACCACAAACAGGGTTTCTACCGGATTAACGGCGGCGTGCAGGGCTTTAATTTCATCCATCATGCCTTCATCGACATGCAGACGACCTGCAGTATCCAGAATCACCACATCGATAAACTTCAGCTTGGCATGAGCCATGGCTGCATTGGCGATATCGATAGGCTTTTGGCTTACATCGGATGGGAAGAACTCAACATTGACTTCACCGGCCAGGGTTTCCAACTGTTTGATCGCAGCCGGGCGATACACGTCGGCACTGACCACAAGCACGGATTTCTTCTGGCGTTCTCTCAGGAACTTGGCAAGCTTGGCCACAGAGGTGGTTTTACCGGCACCCTGCAGACCCGCCATCATAATCACGGCGGGAGGTTGCGCAGCCAAATCCAGGGCTTCGTTGGACTCGCCCATGGCTTTTTCCAACTCGCTCTGAACAATCTTGATGAAGACCTGGCCCGGACTCAGGCTCTTGGTGACTTCCTGGCCAACCGCACGCTCCTTCACGGCATTAACGAATTCCCGTACCACAGGCAGGGCTACGTCAGCCTCCAGCAGTGCCATACGGACTTCGCGCAGGGTTTCCTTAATGTTGTCTTCGGTTAAGCGACCACGACCACTAATATTCTTCAGCGTTCGCGACAGTCTGTCAGTCAGGTTCTCAAACATCTTCCTGTGCAATACCTTGTAAGCATCTTCAATATTGGCCTGTATTATAGCGATGCCTGAGCAATTAGCTACTACAGGCTAATTTTGTGCCAGCCTAACTCCTGCTATCTTAAAAAATGTTGGCTAAGCGTCAGAATCTGCTTAAATTTGCCACTTGTATCACTGCCCAAAAGTCTGCAGCTCATGTTATTCTTGCTGCATTAAAACGCTATATTTCGGGCTGTAAGGCCAAAACACAGACGATAGGTTATAACCCCATGGTTCTCTATTCTGCTTCCGCCATGTTTTTTTACTGCATCGCTTTGGTGCTGGTGACCAGTCGCTTGTTCCATGCTGAAGGGCCCAATCGCACCCTGGTCGCCGCGATTGCAGCGATTGCAGTGCTGTTTCACGGTGCCGCTTTATATCAGGCTATCAACACACCGGATGGACAAAACTTGAGCCTGACCAATGTTATCTCTTTGGTGAACTGGATTATCGCCCTGAGCTTTACCGTGCTGATGTTCCGCCTCAAGGTGATGGTAGTAGTACCTGTGGTTTATGCCTGTTCGGTGCTGTCCGTCGCCCTGCTTTGGCTGGTACCGCCTTCATTTATGCTGCATTTTGAGCTGCATCCCGAAGTATTGGTCCATGTTGTGCTGTCTCTGATGGCCTACAGTGCCTTGATGATTGCTGCCCTTTACGCCATCCAGCTGGCTCTGATCCAAAATAAGCTGAAGCAAAAGAAACTGATACTCAGCCCGGCCATTCCACCTCTGCTGACAGTAGAGAAGCAGCTATATCATCTGGTGATTATTGGTGTGGCCCTGCTTAGTCTGTCGCTGGCTACCGGTTTTATCTTCCTGGATGACATGTTCGCTGAAGGTAAAGGCCATAAAGCGATATTGTCGATCGCGGCCTGGGGCGTTTATGTAGTGATGTTGCTGCAACATTATCGGGTAGGCTGCAAAATCCGCAGTGCCGTTATCTATACGCTGACCGGCGCAACCTTGCTGTCTCTGGCCTATTTCGGCGCCCGGATCGTCAAAGAACTGATTATTAATTGATTGCTCAATTAATCGATTTAATAGCCGGCCATTTGCGCCGGCTTTTTTATTGTCACCCTTCGTCGACTTGACACCCGCAGTCACAGCCAGTATTTAGTTAGGTTCAAGAAACAGCATGGAGCTCCCCTGGTGGAAGATATACCCACAGGTATCCTACTAATCAGCTTAGTTATTCTACTTATTATTTCTGCTTACTTCTCCGGTTCTGAGACCGCCATGATGAGTCTCAACCGCTACCGTCTGCGTCACCTTGCCAATGAAGGTAACCGGGGCGCCATGCGTGCCCGCCAGCTACTGGAAAGACCAGACCGCCTTATCGGCCTTATTCTTATCGGCAACAATCTGGTTAATATTCTTGCCTCCTCTATCGCCACCATTCTTGGTTTACGGTTCTTCGGCGATATCGGAGTGGCCATCGCTACAGGTGTACTGACCTTGGTAGTATTGGTTTGCGCAGAGGTTACCCCTAAAACTGTTGCCGCATTACATCCGGAACGTATTGCCTTCCCTTCAAGCGTCCTGCTTAAGCTATTGCTTAAAGTTCTTGGACCTCTGGTCACTGTGACCAATTGGATTACCTCCGGCTTCCTCAAGTTACTGGGCGTTCGCAATGTCAGTTCAAGTGATGCCCTGAGCCAGGAAGAATTGCGCACAGTAGTACATGAAGCCGGTGCCCTGATCCCGGCCAATCACCAGGAGATGCTGCTGTCGGTTCTGGATTTGGAGAAGGTGACAGTCGAAGACATTATGGTGCCCCGGGCAGAGATCTACGCCATCAATGTTAATGATGATTTTAAGGTGATTAACCGTCAGGTCATTCAGAGCCCTCACACACGTGTACTGGTTTATCGGGATACCATCGACGATGTCGTCGGCTTTATTCATCTGCGGGATGCGTTGCGCCTGCAGTCAAAAAATCAGTTCAGCAAATCCTCTCTGCTGAGGGCAGTAAAGGAGCTTTACTTCGTGCCCGAAGGTACTGCCCTGAATGTGCAGCTGGCGAACTTCAAACGAAACCGTGAGCGAATCGGTTTGGTGGTAGACGAGTATGGAGATTTGCAGGGTCTGGTGACGCTGGAAGACATCTTGGAAGAGATAGTAGGAGACTTTACCACCTCTATGATGCCCGCCCCCAGCGAGGAGATTATTCCCCAGCAGGACGGCAGCTATCTGGTAGAGGCCAGTATCAATATCCGGGATATGAATAAAGAGATGAACTGGCAATTCCCCATCGATGGCCCCAAGACTCTCAATGGGCTGATCATTGAGTATCTGGAGGAGATCCCCTGCGCCAAGACCAGTTTAAGGCTGGCGGGATATCCCGTCGAGGTAGTGGATGTGGCAGACAATATGATTAAGACGGTCAGGGTTATGCCAGCCTTCTTCAAACAGCCTGAGCAATCGGCCTGAACAATCAACCGAGCCCAGAATGTCAGCACTCAAAAAAGGCCATCTCTTGATGGCCTTTTTTACATCGATTATCCCGCTGAAATAGAATTAACTGGCTTTTGCAGCTTCCAGTTCCATCCTCTTCTGTTTGGCGATAGGGGTAATTTCCTGCTCCAACCCCTTCTCCCAGCCAAGATAAAAGTAAACCTCGGCCATCAGGAAAATCGGCCCAATCAACAGCTGATTCATATCGTCAACAAAAGCAGGCTTGGCTTTTTCATACTGATGTCCAATCAACTGAAATATCCAGCCAACCACAAACACTGCCAGCGCTATCCACAATGCATATGGAACGCCAACAATCGCTTCAGTGGTGTAGAGCACAGGTAAAATAAATACCACCATGCCCATAGCGAGCTTTACATGCAGCCACATATAGTAAATCAGTACCACCAGGGTAAATATCATAGCCACACTGACCTGACCTCCGGGAGTATCAAACCTCACCATTCCCAATAGCAGGAAAAGAGACCAGATAATCATAGGGATACCCACAAAGTGGGTTTTGATATTACTGGGATTCAGATGAACGCTTTTGTACGCCGATAATTGCTCTACTATATTTTTCATTTTATTTCTCCCGTCACCGCCCTGTGACCCGGACTGTATTTTTAACACCTTTTATTTTTATCAGCTTGTAACAAGATAGTAAACGGCCGTTTAATCTTATACTTAGCATTCAACCCCTGCCCTGTTCAGAATGCATTTCAGCCACCTTCCGCAGTAAAACAACCAGCTCTCAATCCGACCAAAATCAAACGTAAGCAATTGTTTTAAAACAAATAGATGTTTTATAGATATATAAACGTGAAAGAAAAGACGCCACCTTGATTGTTGCTCATCGCCCAAGTCCGTAAAACCGATGTTGCGGGATTGTTTTGGCCAAGTAAAAGCGCCGGAACGTCAGGCAGCGACCCACACTTCGAGTTGCCCCGCCAACCATAACAAACCGCAACAGACGGAATAGGGAAAAATGATGAATAAGAAAAAAATCACCAGTGCGGTCCAGGCCGTAATACTGGGACTCACCCCGGCCATCGCTTTTGCCGCTGACGATGCAATTGAAGTTCAGGGTGTCAGCAATGCACAACAAAATTCTTCTCAGGCAGCGGCTGAAGAGAAAGTCGAAAAGATTACGGTTACCGGCTCCCGCATTAAACGCGACAGCTTCTCGGTAGCGACGCCACTGGCAACACTCGGTAAAGATGCTATTGAAGACGCTGGCACCGGCTCACTGGCCGCTATTCTTGTTGATGAGATCCCGCAGATTTCAGAAGGCACCAGTAACGCCAACTCTCAGTCCAGTGTACAAAACACTGGTCTTTCTACCATTGACCTCCGTGAACTGGGTACCAGTCGTACCCTGACCTTGATTGACGGTCGCCGGGTAGTATCCAACAGCTACTCAGGCAACTATGTCAGCCTGAGCACTATCCCTTCGAGCTTTGTCGACAAGGTAGAAATCATTACCGGTGGTGCATCAGCAACCTATGGTTCAGATGCGGTAGCTGGTGTAGTAAACATTATCACCCAACAGGATCAGGAAGGATTCAGCTTTAATGTTCGTGGTGGTCGCACAGAAGATGGCGGTGGTGAAGAGCTGGGTATCGATGCCGACTATGGTACCACCTATGCGGATGGGGCCGGTTACTTCTTCTTCGCAACCTCTTACGACAAAGATAAGGGCGTTGATTTTTGGGATCGAGAACGCGCGCAACAGGAAGACTCCTGGAGATACGATAAAAATCGCATGTGTAACACCATGTACACGGCTCAATACGACCCGGATCTAAAAACGGCTTATCAGTGCATGCGCGATATCACGCCTGCAGACTGGACTGCTAAAAGTGACTCTATTTATGGCGGCGTGTTCGATGAAAAGCACAGTGCCAAACCTGACTCAGGCTTTTGGTATGACGGCCAGACACTAAGAGACGACTGGCACGAAGAAAAGCATGGCATTAACTTCAACCAGTTTACCTGGCTGAGAGTGCCTGATGAGGCGATCTCTGCAGCAGTGAAAACTGAATATGAATTCGATACAGGTACCGAAGCTTATTTCCAGCTGCAATACAGCCGTAACAAGTCCAGAAATCCCAAGTCTCCAGAGAGTGCAGACGAGAACGAGAGGGGACCGTTGTGGAATCCCGAACTTGGTGAATTCGAAGAGTTTCGCGTAGGTAGAATTCCCAAAGATAACCCCTTTATGCCTGAAGCTATAAGGGATCAAGCAAGCTCCAAAGGGGTGAAGTGGGATAGAAACTTTGCCGAAGTGGGTAACATCATCAATGAAAATACCCGTACTACATACAGAACCTGGGCTGGAATACGTGGCTACGTATTTGAAGATTGGGAGTGGGATCTGTCCGTTGGTTATGGCAACTTTAAGCAAGAGCAGGTTCGAAGCAATGAGATTGATCTGGTCAGGCTTCAAAACGCTCTTAACGCAGAACAGCTTGATAACGGCACCATTCAGTGTAAGGACGCAGATGCAAGAGCCGACGGCTGTGTGCCGGTCAATCTGTTCGGTGCAGGCTCGATAAGTGCAGAGGCTGCCGACTATATTCGCGCGACTCCTACCATAGATACAGAAATCACCATGACCAATGTATTGGGTTATGTTACTGGTGACCTGTTTGAGCTGCCAGCCGGTCAGGTGGCTTCGGCATTTGGTTTCGAGTACCGCAGAGATACTCAAAAGGTAGGAACTAATGCCCCTAATGGTGGCATCAGCTTTAACCATGTCCCCGACTTTGAGGGTAGTGTTGATGTTTATGAAGTCTTTGGTGAGGCTTCAGTTCCACTGCTTCGTGATGTGACTGCAGCCAAGAGCCTGTCTCTGGATCTGTCTCTGCGATTGGCAGACTACAGCTGGTCGAATACAGGAGTATTGAGCAGCTACAAGGCAGGCTTGGTGTATGAACCTACGGATGGTTATATGGTTCGCGCCAACTGGGCGACAGCACAGCGCGCACCTTCCATCACCGAATTGATTTCTCCACCAAGGGGCGATTTCGACAGCTTTGACGATATCTGTGACGGAGTTACCGCTGACTCGACCGAGTCCTATGCTTCTAACTGTCGTGCAGAAGCTGGAATTGCCAAAACTATTGCAGAAGAGGGGGAGTTTGAAGATGACAACACAGGCTACTCACCCAACGTTGGCAATGAAGAGTTGATTGAAGAGTCGGCAGAGACATTCACCTTGGGTATTTCTATCGCCCCTGAGTTTCTGGATGGACTGCAGATCGCAGTGGATTACTATGATATCAGCATCGAAGATGCCATGACCTCTTACGGTAATGAAGAGATCATCGAATTTTGCTATGACTCCTCCTTACCTTATGGTGAAGACAACGAGTTTTGTCAGGCGATAACCCGCGATGGCAGTGGCCAGATTATTGAAATTCAGCAGAAAGTAATCAATGCCGATGAAATTCGAACCTCAGGTTACGATGTGGCAATGGCTTACAAATATGACCTGAATGACTGGGGAGATATTAAGCTTAAGCTGGACTGGACCCATGTGCTGGATTATGAGGTCACCAAGACAGGACCAGAAGGCCAATTCACTAAAGAGTACGTAGGTCTTTTATCGTCAGATATCTTTGAGGATAAAGCGTCCGCTTCTTTGACCTGGTACAAGGATGATTGGCGTGTTCGTTGGAGCACTCGCTTTAAAAGTTCAGTCCGCCGTAGTCAAGATGCTCACGACGACTGGGTCGAATACATGGAAGCAAATGACAAAAATTGTGCCGCTGGTGCAGACACCTGTGTCGAAAATCCTGAGCCACTGTGGGGCAACGAGCTGCCTTCAGTCACCACCCACAACCTGTCAGTTTCCTATGACTGGGAAATCGATGACAGCACAGACCTGCGCCTGTACGGCGGTGTGAATAACCTGTTCGATGAGAAAGGACCATTCATTATTGGTGGTCGCGGTAACTTCGACAGCGCCTACGGTGGTGGACGTGGACGCTATATGTTCCTGGGTGCTCGTCTGCAGTTCTAAATGATATAACATCTCCCTGAAAGCAAAAGCCAGCGAGTTATCGCTGGCTTTTTTATTGGCTTCCTTGAAGCGGTGAACCATTTAAACAGATCAGGACTCCAATATTACAGTGGCCATGGCATAGTGCTGCTCATCGGCAATGCTGATGTGACCCAGATAGCCTCCCATCAACTCAAGACGCTCGGCCGCACCATCAGTGAAAGCCAGCTTGGGAGCACCCAGCTCATTATTACTGATATGAATATGCTGAAATGAGATACCCCGGCCAATGCCCGTGCCCAGCGCCTTGGCAGCGGCCTCCTTGGCGGCAAAACGCTTGGCAAGGAAACGGGCAGGCTGACGACTCTCATTAAAGGTCAGCAGCTCCTCTTCGGTCAGTACTCTACGGGCTAACCTGTCCCCCTTCTCAAGCTGCTGTTCAATACGGGCGATCTCAACGATATCTGTCCCCAATCCAATAATAGCCATCTGTTCTCCCGCCTTCCCTGTCTCCGACGCTCCGACTACTCGCCGCGACGTCCTTCCAACATCAGGGTTTTCATATCCCTTACCGCTTTTTCCAATCCGTCAATCGCTGCACGGGCAACAATGGCATGGCCGATATTCAACTCATATAGTTCTGGAATCGCGGCAACCGCTTTAACATTGTGATAGTGAAGTCCGTGTCCGGCATTAACTACCAGTCCCTGACCATGGGCATAGGCTGCCATGGTTTTAATGCGCTCCAGCTCTTTTGCCTGGGTTGCATCATCAGTGGCATCGGCGTAGCAGCCCGTATGAATTTCGATATAGGGCGCGCCGACTTCCACAGTGGCATCAATCTGAGTTTTATCAGCATCAATAAACAGGGATACTTTGATGCCTTCTGCTGCGAGTCTTGCAACAGCAGCTTTAATCTTGTCCTTCTGACCGGCGACATCCAGTCCCCCCTCTGTGGTCAACTCCTGACGTTTTTCAGGCACCAGACATACGTAAGTTGGCTTGAGCTCACAGGCGATATCCAACATCTCGTCGGTCACAGCGCACTCAAAGTTCATTCTGGTTTTCAGTGTCTTTGCCAGCAGGTAAACATCTCGGTCCTGGATATGTCGTCTGTCTTCGCGAAGGTGAATCGTAATGCCATCGGCACCGGCATGCTCTGCGACTGCTGCCGCGTGCACAGGGTCCGGATAGTTGGTGCCCCTCGCCTGACGCAAGGTGGCGATATGATCTATGTTAACTCCGAGCAAAATACCGCTCATTCCGGTTCTCCTTTCCAACTGGAACGCTGATTTAATTGGCGGTTATTGTACTCATACAGAAGGAAAAGAGTAACTGTTACGACTGGTTGGAGTTCACCGAAGAGAGATTGGCAGCAAACAGTGCCCGGCTGAGCAAGGGCTTCTCGCCAAGCAGGGGCTGCAGCAGTATCCGCATCAGGCCCTTGGCGGCTGGCAGATCTTCCTCAATCAGGCAGCCCTGAGCAAATCTCTGCAGACCCGCGCCGGACCAAATCCGAATCTTTCCCGCACCATCAGCGACAGGCCAGAATCCCTGCTCCACCAGATATTGATAATTCAAGGTGGGTTCAATCTCTTTGCCGTGACCGTCATGCTCAAGGGATGGCATGGCGCCCAGCTCTTTCAGCAGCGACATCTCAACGTAACGCAGCTGCGCCTCACCAAACTCCCGCGCCAACGCCATCAACGCCTTGTGATAACAGATGAACAGACTCTCTCCGCCATGCTGCAAGGTCCTAATCATTAACTCGTTAAGGTAGATACCTGCATAAAGGCTTTTCCCCGTCAGCGGGATAGCAGGTGACATGGGCTCGACCTGGGTCATGGTCTTGAGCTCACTGCGACCGGTCAGGGAAAAAATCAGAGGTTGAAAGGGTTGGATAATGCTTTTGAGATTGCGTTTGCCGCTGCCCACACGGACAACGGCATCGACACGCCCTAAACCATCGACCAGCAGATTAGCAATAACGCTGGTCTCACGATAGGGGCGGGAATGCAGGACATAGCCTCTTTCCATATGCTGTGTCCCGATGGCTAATCAGTCTTCGCCATAACCGAGACTGCGCAGGGCGCGCTCGTCATCGGCCCAGCCGGACTTAACCTTAACCCAGACCTCCAGGAACACCTTGTTATCAAACAGGCGCTCCATGTCTTTACGGGCTTCGGTGGCGATCGTACGAATGCGTTCGCCTTTGTTACCAATCACCATGCGCTTCTGACCGGTACGTTCAACCAGAATCAGGGCGTTTATCTGATAAACACCATTTTCCATCATCTTGAACTGCTCGATCTCCACAGTCGCATCGTAAGGCAGCTCATCGCCGAGAAAACGCATCAGTTTTTCACGGACGATCTCAGACGCCATAAAACGCTGAGAGCGATCGGTGACATAATCTTCAGGAAAATAGAATGGGCACTCAGGCAAAGTTTCGGTCGCCAATTCCATAATCCGCTGAACATTGGTTCCCTGTTTGGCTGAAATCGGCAGGATCTCATCAAACGGAAACTTCTTTGACACCTCTTCCAGATAAGGGAACAGCGCCTCCTTATCCTTCAGGTGATCTACTTTGTTGATGGCCAGTACAGTCAGACGCTCGTCCGCTCCACGGCGCAACTTATTCAGCACCATGTCGTCGTCAGCAGTCCAGGTCATACCATCAACCACAAAGATCACCATGGACACATCTGCCAGAGAGCTGGCAGCGGCACGGTTCATCAAACGGTTAATGGCACGCTTCTCTTCGATATGCAGACCCGGAGTATCCACAAACACTATCTGGCGAGGGCCTTCAGTGTGGATCCCCATAATGCGGTGACGTGTGGTTTGTGGCTTGCGGGAGGTAATACTCAGCTTCTGACCCAACAAGCGGTTCAGCAGAGTCGATTTACCTACATTTGGGCGACCAACAATGGCCACCATACCGCAGTAGGTGACCTCGTACTGGGGCGCATTGCCCTGGTTCATCCTTGCCAGCAGTTCATCCAGTGAAGGCTCATTGGCTTCCACTTCCGGCAGTTCCGTGTCCGGTTGCTTTGGCAAGTCTTTATCACTCATTTCTTCAATAACTCCAGCACCTGGGCAGCCGCCATTTGTTCGGCTTTACGGCGGGAACTGCCCACACCGATAACAGCTTGATTCATATCGCTTACCCGGCACTCTACGGTAAATGTCTGGTCATGGGCTTCGCCCTCAACCTTCACTACCTGATAGTCAGGCAGTGGCTTTTTAAATCCCTGCAGATGTTCCTGCAGTTGGGTTTTGGCGTCTTTCTGATTGACCCCAGGTTGAATCTCTTTCAGGCGTACATCATACCAGGCCAGCAGCAGTGCACGGCTGGTTTCAAGATCTGAGTCCAGATAAGCAGCACCAATAATCGCTTCCACCGCATCGGCCAGAATGGACTCACGGCGATGACCGCCACTTTTAAGTTCACCCGGGCCCAGATGCAGGTACTCGCCCAGTTTAAATTCCTGGGCAATTTTCGCCAGAGTATCACCGCGAACCAGAGTGGCACGCATACGGCTCAAATCACCTTCAGTAGCCTTTGGAAACTGGTGATACAGGGCATCTGAGATCACAATAGATAGAATTGAATCGCCGAGAAACTCCAGGCGTTCATTGTGTTTGTTGGCCGCGCTTCTGTGGGTCAGCGCCTGGGTCAACAACTCCATATTGTTGAATTGATAACCCAGAATACGACACAGACGTGGCAAATTTTTAATCGGTTCCATAATGCTTAATGAATTGCACCAATACGGTTAAATCTTACACCTGATGGGATCCAGGTTGGCAGTAGATCTGAAGGCTGACGATCAAACTCAAAGCTGATCCAGATAGCCACAGCTTTACCCACCAGATTCGCCTCGGGAACAAAGCCCCAGAAGCGACTGTCGCGGCTGTTATCACGGTTATCACCCAGCACAAAATACTGGCCTTCCGGCACAATCCATTCTCCTGCCGGGAGATCACCCTGACGGTAGAAGAACTGCTTCATTTCACTGCGCGCAGGGTTGATCAGTATGTCATGGGTCACATCTCCCAGTTGCTCTTTATATCTCAGCAACGGGATACCGTCCTGAACAAACTCACCGCGGTTAACTTCAGCACGCTCCACCAGTTTTGGGCCAGAGCAATCACTGCCCGCCTCGCACTTGGGCTGAATCCACAGTTGCTTGTTGCGATATATCACCTTATCACCGGGCAAACCCACAACTCGCTTGATGTAATCAACCTTGGGGTCTTCAGGATACTTAAATACCGCGACATCGCCGCGCTCGGGCTCACCGGTTTCCACCAGTTTGCTCCTCCACACGGGATCACGCAAACCATAGCTGAACTTTTCAACCAGAATGAAATCGCCTACCAACAGAGTTGGCATCATAGAGCCCGATGGGATCTGAAACGGCTCATAAATAAAAGAGCGCAAAACCATCACAAACGCGATAACAGGGAATACCGAGTGAGCGGTTTCCACCACAGTGGACTCTCTCAGCATATTTTCTCTGGCTTCTTCTGTTACTGTGCCACCCGCTTCTGCCAGTGCCAGTTTCTCACGGCGCTTGGGAGCCAGAAACAGCACGTCATAGAGCCAGATAAGCCCGGTAGCCAAAGTGGCCACGACCAGAATAATTGAAAAATAGGCCGCCATACTTAGAGTTTACTCCTGCCTTGAAAATACGGGTCACCCTTGACCCACTATCGGCAATATACCAATTGCATTAGACAGTTATCATTCAGGAATTTGTCTGATTAGGCAAAACCAAAACAACAATCCAATGCTATTGGTATCAGTTGACCCGGTTATTCAGGCCAACTAACCAAAGCGCCGCTTATCGCGGCGCTATTCTTTTAAGCATCAATCGTTCAGCTTAAGTACCGCCAGGAAGGCCTCCTGAGGCACCTCCACGTTACCCAGCTGCTTCATGCGCTTCTTACCTTCTTTCTGCTTCTGCAGCAGTTTCTTCTTACGGGATACGTCACCACCATAACATTTGGCGGTTACGTCCTTACGAAGAGCTTTCACTGTGGAGCGAGCCACAATCTGACTTCCGACAGCTGCCTGAATGGCGATATCAAACATCTGCCGTGGGATCAGTTCTTTCATCTTATCCACCAGAGCAATACCCTTATGACGGATATTGGAGCGGTGAATAATCATCGCCAGCGCGTCAACGCGGTCACCATTGATCAGTACGTCCAGGCGCACCATATCTGCAGGCTCAAAGCGAATGAAGTTGTATTCCAAAGACGCATAACCGCGACTGGTTGATTTCAGACGGTCAAAGAAATCCATTACCACTTCTGCTGCCGGGATATCATAGGTCAGCGCAACTTGGTTACCGTGGTAAACCATGTTCTTCTGTACGCCACGCTTCTCAACACACAGTGTAATAACGTTACCCAGATACTCTTTAGGCACCAGAATATTGGCTTCAACGATAGGCTCGCGCATCTCTTCAACATAGTTCAGCGCAGGCAGATCTGAAGGGTTATCGACGTAAACCGTTTCACCATTGGTCAGCAGCACTTCGTATTCCACGGTTGGTGCTGTGGTGATCAGGTCCAGATTGTATTCACGCTCCAGACGCTCCTGAATGATCTCCATGTGCAGCAGACCCAGGTAACCGATACGGAAACCAAAGCCCAGTGCAGAAGAAGTTTCAGGTTCAAACTGCAAAGACGCATCGTTCAGGCTCAGCTTGTTCAGTGCGTCACGGAAATTTTCATAGTCGTCGGTAGAGATGGTGAATACACCGGCATATACCTGAGGCTTGGCCTTTTTAAAACCAGGCAGTGGCTTATCAGCACCATGTTTGGCATGAGTCAGGGTGTCACCTACCGGTGCGCCGTGAATCTCTTTGATACCGGCAATCACATAGCCTACTTCACCTGTTTTCAGCTCGTCCTTGTCTTTCTTCTTCGGAGTGAAGATACCGACACGGTCAGCGTTGTAGGTCTGGCCTGTGCTCATCACCTTGAACTTGTCACCCTTCTTCAGGCTACCGTGCTTGATACGCACCAGAGACACAACGCCCAGATAAGAGTCGAACCAGGAGTCGATAATCAACGCCTGCAGAGGGGCTTCAGTATCACCTTCAGGAGCCGGGATCTGAGCAACGATGGTTTCCAATACATCTTCAACACCGATACCTGTCTTGGCAGAACAGCGAACAGCATCCTGAGCTTCGATGCCCACGATATCTTCGATTTCCGCCGCAACACGCTCAGGCTCAGCCTGAGGCAGGTCAATCTTGTTAAGTACAGGAACCACTTCCAGGTCCATGTCCAGTGCGGTATAGCAGTTTGCCAGCGTCTGAGCTTCTACACCCTGACCGGCATCCACTACCAACAGCGCACCCTCACAGGCCGCCAGCGAGCGGGATACTTCATAAGAGAAGTCCACGTGGCCAGGAGTATCAATAAAGTTCAACTGGTAGGTTTCACCATCTTTGGCCTGGTAATCCAGAGTCACACTCTGGGCTTTGATGGTAATGCCGCGCTCACGCTCCAGATCCATAGAATCGAGCACCTGCTGCGCCATTTCACGGTCGGTCAGGCCACCGCACACCTGGATAAGACGATCCGACAGGGTCGACTTACCATGGTCGATATGAGCAATAATCGAAAAATTTCGAATATTCTTGTTAATCATGGACTTCTTTTCACTCAAATTGAAAGTCTCGGGCCTTGCTCTCAGTGTCACTGCGCTTGAAGGACAGCTTCTTCACCCGGAATAAAATCAGTTTGAAAATCAATTAGTTTAATTTTCAAAACCGCTATTCAAATTACTCCGTACCGCTGCAAAGGCTGAGCTGAAAAATGGATTCTGTATAAAGGTGCGAAATTGTACCTGATTAGGGTAGCAATACCAATCACATTCAATGCAGCCGGTATCGCTCCTTGATAGCAGATGAGTTCAGGCGCCCTGGCCTGTAACCTGTTTACCCAGGTAGGAGAGAATAATGGGTTGCGCCTGAGCTTCCAGAGATCTGGCCTGACGCTTACCCAGCCACCAACAGACAAAGCCACCGGTAAGGCCTCCGGCCATGGCCAGAGCGTTGGCATCAAGGCCCAATTGCCCCCCTATCACCTGCCCGAGTAAGCCGCCGCTCAGCAGACCAAACAGAGGCAGTAAATAGACCAGCGCCGCAGACTTGAGTACCACTGATTCGGGTAACCCCAGCTTCAGCAGGTCCCCCACCTCATAACGCCTGTCAGCGGGCACAGCAAACTGTTGCAGTTTGGCCGAAAACGCTTTGGCCACTGAGCCTGTGCCGCAATTGTCGCTGTTATCACAATGATTGCAGGCAGACTGCATCTCGACTTCAACCAATACCCAATCCGGACTGTCCTGGCCAATGACTCTGGCCTTTTGCTCCATCATGGCTGGGAATCCAGTCTAAGGCTGTCGGCGATACGCTTAAGTGTCTCAGGTGGCAACTTGCCCATGACCACAATTTCAGCATTGCCACGGTTTTCAGTCACCAAAGACAGGCCACTGCGGGTAATCAGTTCCTCAGGCAGAGGGGTTTCAGATGCCCGGGCAACATACACAGATACATTAACCAGGCCATCTGTCAGCGCCACATACTCAACCGCTTCCTGGCTGCCGATAAGGCGGTGGTGATCGCGCACCATTACCTCGAAGCCCTCAGGTAACCAGCTGAACTTCCAGTTTTGGCCATCGGCACGTTCAGCAGTGTTAATCACCGCAGGCCACTCCTGTTCAGCAGCTTCCTGCAACAGGGCCGGTGGAGCCTGCAGCACAATCAACTCCACAGCCATAATCTGCTCTACCAGCTGCTTTTCGCCGGTGATCAGGTCATATCGCAGCGGCAGGAAACTCTCCATATCCACCCAAACCTGATGGGAGTAGCGGGTGTTATCCTTGGGAATAATTCGGATCATCTGTCCGGGTCTGCCGGCAATGCGACTGCGGCCCCCGAGGACAAACTCATAGCCGCGCTCCAACTTACTTATCTCATCAGAGAAAGCTGCTGGCCAAACGCCCTGTATTCTTGACGCCAATACGCTGTATGCGGGCTGGTCATGCTCCAGAAAAGTCACGGTATTGCCAACGCGCACCGCGTTCTTTGGCGGACCATTCAGGTGCTCCAAAAAGGCGACTTCCTTCTCGTCGACTTTGCCGTGGAGATAGACAAGTGGTCGAATATGGTCAGCTTGGAGGTGAATAAGAGAAACTTTGAATTGTTGTTGCTTCAGCCCTTCGCTCATATGCTCGAGCCAGGCTTTGGCAGAAAGCTCCTGTTGCTGAGCTGCCGCCGGGAAGGCGGCAATCAACAGAGCCAGCAGAAAAGTACGCAAGCGGCTTCCTTAATCAGTGTTGGTGTTCCGGCATAATATCAGCGCTGTTATCGAGCGCCACGCCTGAATTCAATCTTTGCTGCAGCATGTGGTCCTGAATATAGGTATTGAGACGACGACGCTGCTCATAAACCTGCTCATTACTGTTACCGGACTGAACCTGCTGGACCGGGCCAGTTTGCAGGCTAACCGGAGATGCTGTACCCACAAGAGGACGGGTCGACAGCACAGACATTGGTTCCTGATCAGGACCTTGCTGTTGGTAGTTCTGAACACCGATAACAGCAACCAGCGCAACACTGGCAGCAATAGCATACTGGCCAAATTGCTTGAACAGAGGGACCACATTCCCCCTGGGCTTATCAACCTCGGCTTTAGCAGTCACCTGAATGTTTGGCGCGACAATAGCGGGCTCATCATCAATGGCCTGAGCAATACGCGCTGATAAATCCAGATTGATTGTATCAGGTAACTCCCCACGCATGGCATCACCCATCATGTGATAGTTACGCCACTTATCGTGAGAACCTTTGTCGGCTGCCAGATCTGCCATAGCCTGTCCTTCGACTTCGCCATCTACTGCAGCAGATACCCACTCCTGACCTAATTTATCCATTGTGCACCTGTTTGCTCATTATCAATTTTCCAGCAACGGCTGGAGCTTTTTGTCTATCGCCTCCCGGGCGCGGAATATACGCGAACGTACAGTTCCCACCGGGGAGTCCATTACTTTGGCAATATCCTCATAGCTCATTCCGTCCAGCTCACGCAGGGTGATTGCCATTCTTAATTCTTCCGGCAGTGTTTCCAGCGTTTCAAACACCACCGCCCTGATTTCGTCCGACAACATCAAGCGCTCCGGAGAGTCCACCTCACGTAATGCGTCGGCACCTTCATAATATTCGGCTTCTTCTGCATCCACATCGTTGGCCGGGGTTCTTCTCCCCTGCGCCGCCAGATGGTTCTTGGCGGTATTAACCGCAATCCGGTACAGCCAGGTATAAAACGCACTTTCGCCCCTGAAGTTGGGAAGTGCCCGGTAAGCCTTGATAAACGCTTCCTGTGCCACGTCGGCCACATCGGCTTGATTCCGGATATATCTGGCAATCAGGTTAATGACTTTCCCCTGATACTTCTGCACCAGCAGATTGAACGCATTTTTATCGCCGCGCTGCACTCTCTCTACGAGTTGCAGATCACTGTTTTGTCCACTCATCCGAGCCGACTTCTCCCAATTAACTTACTGATTTTCCAGTCGCTCGAATCTCATTCACTTATGTAGACTGATGCCTTTTGAAAAAGTTCTGTAATGTTTTAAAAAATTTCGCGTCTTAGACTCAAAACATGGTTTACCATAGGCAAACCTTCAAAGCCATCATGATACCCGATGAAACAAGCAGTTGAACACCAATCTGACCTGCTGGTAATTGGCAGTGGTGCCGCAGGCCTGACACTGGCACTGCATCTGGCCGAGAAAGCCAAGGTCATTTTGCTATCCAAAGGTCCTCTGTCAGAGGGCTCTACCTACTACGCCCAGGGCGGCATAGCCTCTGTCTTCAACGATGAAGAAGACACCATTGAGTCCCACGTAGCCGATACCCTGGTGGCAGGTGCCGGTTTGTGTGACGAAACAGTCGTTACCTATACAGCAGCCAATGCCAAAGGCGCGATGCAGTGGCTGATTGACGCAGGTGTTGCCTTTGACAAAGAGGAAGGCTTCGCCAACGCAGATGAAGCGCCTTATCACCTCACCCGCGAAGGTGGACACAGTCACAGACGTATTTTTCACTCTGCAGATGCCACCGGCAAAGCCGTGCAAATGACATTGCAGGAAAGAGCGCTGGCCCACCCCAATATTAAAGTGCTTGAGCGCTACAATGCGATTGACCTGATTACCACCAGAAAACTGGGGCGCAGTGGTAACCGGGTAGTGGGTGCTTACGTATGGAACCGTGACCAGGAGCATGTGGAAACAGTGCGAGCCCGCTTTGTGGCCCTGGCTACAGGTGGCAGCTCCAAGGTATACCAGTACACGTCCAACCCGGATATAGCCAGTGGTGATGGTATCGCCATGGCCTGGCGTGCCGGTTGTCGGGTGGCCAATATGGAGTTCAATCAATTCCACCCCACCTGTCTGTACCACGCCGATGCCCGTAACTTCCTGCTGACCGAAGCACTGCGCGGTGAAGGGGCGTATTTACGTCGCCCAGACGGCAGCCGTTTTATGCCGGAATTTGATGAACGTGCCGAACTGGCACCGAGAGATATTGTCGCCCGCGCCATCGACTTTGAGATGAAGCGTCTGGGTGCAGACTGTGTCTATCTGGACATCAGCCACAAGCCGGAAGAGTTTGTGATTAAACACTTCCCGACGATATACCAGCGTTGTATTTCTCTTGGCATAGACATTACCAAAGAGCCCATCCCTGTGGTGCCGGCCGCACACTATACCTGTGGTGGTGTAATGACAGATCTGCATGGCCAGACTGACCTCAACGGACTCTATGCCATTGGTGAAGTCGCATATACCGGCCTCCACGGAGCCAACCGTCTGGCCAGTAACTCGCTGCTGGAGTGTCTGGTGTTTGCCCGGGCTGCCGCCGAGGACATTGAAAGCCTGTTGGGTAAGATCCCTATGCCTGGTCCTCTGCCTGCCTGGGATGAAAGCCAGGTTTGTGATTCAGATGAAGAGGTAGTGATTGCTCACAACTGGCATGAACTGCGTCTGTTTATGTGGGACTATGTAGGCATAGTACGTACCGACAAACGTTTGGAGCGGGCGCTGCGACGGGTGCAGTTACTGCAACAGGAGATCGATGAGTACTACTCAAATTTCCGCGTCAGTAATAACCTTTTAGAGCTGCGTAACCTGGTTCAGGTCGCCGAGCTGATTATTCGCTGCGCCATGTCCCGCAAAGAAAGTCGCGGACTGCACTGCAATCTGGACCATCCGGAGCAAAGCGACAATCCTCAACCGACCATACTTCAGCCACAGTAATAGTGGCTTAGGGTTTTTCAGGGAGCCTCATGGCTCCCTTTTTGATGCCGTAGCAGCACCCGACAAAGTGCCCGATAATCCGCCTCACTCAGCATGTCTTTGAATACGATTACCAATCGCTCTTGCCGGTCAACTTTAACATAAACAAGGCACACCAGAGGCATCACATAGCTGCGAACCGGCTCGCATTCGCTACCATTCAATAACCAGTATTCCCCCTCTTCATCCAGGCTGAGATCAAGCTGCCAGCGCACCAGACGCAAGAACGCCCTGCCCAGCGCAGCCACCACCAACACAAAGGTCAGCGCTTTGAACCAGAAGAAAATATCAGGATAGGCTTTGGGCCAAAGTAGAAAGCTACTCAGGCACAGTGCAGCAACGACCAGAAAACTCAGTCGCTGCTGAATAGAGGAACTTAGATGGAAGTTATGGCGCCGGACGGCCACGGACAGTAATTACCATTTGCGCCAGTTCAGGGTCAGCGCACTGCTCATGTCCCATAAACCAGGCGAATAATTCGGGATCTTCACAAGACAAGAGTCTGGCAAAGACCTGCTTGTCTTCATCAGACAGGCCTTCATAGCGCTCTTCAACAAAAGGTTGAAACAGTACGTCCAACTCCAGCATGCCGCGGCGACAAGCCCATTTAATTCTGGCAGTACTCATTAAATCAGACACTTGAAAACTCCTTATCATTATTGTGCTGCAAGTTTAGCAATGCACAGATCTAAAATCGAGCTGGCAAAAAACCAGTTTACCCGGTTCAATAATTAATTTTGCAGCGACTTCACGCGGGCATCTTCTCCCGCAAACAGCTCACTGAAATCATTCTCCAATAAGCGTTTCAATGCCGGATGCTGAATCATTCGCTCGGCAAACATCACATGGTACTCCTGCCGGACCTCATTGGTTTCACCGATAAGTTGGATGTCCTGTGCAAAAATATCCTGCTTATAGATGGCCGGAGCCACAAAAATCCCCTGCTCGAAAAAGCCAAAAGCCTTCATCATCGCGGAATCATCAAACTCCCCGAGAATATTGACCTTAAGGCCATTATCATCAAACCAGCGGTAGAGCTGCTGCCCAAGAGAGGTGCGTTTGGAGGGGATCAGCAACGGCATAGTTTCCAGACAGGCAGGGAAGTCGCCGGGAACCGCATTGGCGGAGAAAAATCCGATGCCACACTCTCCCAGCTTTTTGGAGAGGATCTCTGGATACTTGAGTGATTCACCGGCACAGTCAGACAGGATCATATCCAGTTTGTGATCCCTTAACCTCTCCATCAAATCGTCGTGGGTTGCCTCATAACAGGCCAGTCGCATACTGCCATCGGGCGGCACCACTGACAGCAGGATTCGGCTTGAGAGGGCTTTGGACAGTGCGTCGGCAATGCCCACTTCAAACAGCACAGACTCATCATCCTGATAGTTGAGCAGATCCAGCATTTCATAGCTTAGGTTGAACATCTTGTCGGCGTAGCGAAATACCAGCTCACCCAGCTCAGTAGCCTCCAGATTTCTTCCTGCGCGGCGAAACAGCTCACCATCCAGCCTGCCCTCAAGCGCCCGAATTTGCCCGGTAACAGTCTGAGGCGCCAGACATAAGGCGTCAGCCGCCTTGGCCACAGAGCCTTTGCGCTTAACCATCCAGAAATAATACAAGTGGTTGTAGTTGAGGTGAGACATGCAACCTTTCCCTGTTTCAGAGACCAAAAAGAAAGCCGCTCGAATGAGCGGCTTGGATAATAACTTAATACAGAGTGATTGGCATCAGTTTAGGCGCTGACAATCCAGCAGGTTACGGACTGCATCGTTCAGAGCTTCAATACTGTCAATCTCACCTGAGGTCACAGCTTCTGTTACCGCTGAGACCAGCTCATCGCGATCAGGAAGACGGTCGGCACAGAATCTGCGGTTGGCCTCCTGATAACGCTTACCACCGCGGTACTTCAGTGCTCGGGACTGATAGCCATCGGTCTGGATACGCTCACCCATGGCGTTGGGCTTGAAAATCAGCGCACCGTCAACAATCCCTTCAAGATAAGCCTGACATTTTACTGAGTTGACATCCTGGTTACAGACACGCAGTGGCTCAGCCTGCGCCAGGGTGGATAAACCAAACAAACAAGTCGCAGCTAATATTTTTATTTTCATGCTTTTTCTCCTTGTTCAGGCAGAACTTTCGACAACCACAGGTAACCAATCACTGCTGCCAGCATAGACCCCAGCAAAATACCGAGTCGAGCCAGGTCACCATAACCATTGGTACCATGGGTAAATGCCAGTGAAGCAATAAACATGGACATGGTGAAACCGATACCACACATCACGGCAACCGGGAAAATATGGCGCCAGGTAATGCCCTCTGGCAGCTCAGCCAGCTTAAGTTTTACCGCTACATAACTGAACAGCATCACACCGATAGGCTTACCCAGCAGCAGGCCTGCAGCAATCCCCATAGGAACAGGTGAGAACAGAGTATCCAGACTCATGTTACCCAGTGGTACACCTGCGTTGGCAAACGCAAAGATCGGCAGGATCATAAAGGTGCTCCACGGGTGCAGGCTGTGCTCCAGGCTCTCAGATGGCGAGCTGCCATCTTTGGCACGAAGCGGAATCGCAAAGGCGATAATCACACCGGCCAGCGTGGCATGTACACCGGACTTAAGCACGGCAACCCAGAGAATGGCCCCCACGACACCGTAAGGCGCCAGCGAAGTAATTCCCTTGCGGTTAAGGGCAAACAACCCTGTCATCGCAATGGCCGCAATCACCAGACTCAACACCGACAGGTCCGCACTGTAGAACAGCGCAATAATCACGATAACGCCCAGGTCATCGATAATTGCCAGTGCCAGCAGGAACACCTTCAGCGCCACAGGTACACGGCTACCGAGCAGCGCCATGATACCGAGGGCAAAAGCGATATCAGTAGCAGCAGGGATAGCCCAACCCGCACGGGTAATTGGGTCATCAAAGTTAAACAGCAGATAAAACGCAGCAGGGGCTGCCATACCGCCAATAGCAGCGAAGGTTGGCAAAGATGCCTTGGATACACTCGACAGTGCACCTTCCAGCAATTCACGCTTCACTTCCAGACCAATCAGGAGGAAAAACAGCGCCATCAAGCCATCATTAATCCACAGCAGTAAAGGCTTATCTATATCCAGCGCGCCAAAGCGCACCTGCATATGGGTATCCAAAAAGCCTTCGTACAACCAAGACAGTGGTGAGTTGGCCATTAACATGGCAAATGCCACGGCAATCAACAGAAGAATACCCCCTGCTGATTCCTGGCTCAAAAAGTTCCTAATTGCCCTTTCCATAAGACACTCCGAAATTTCACAATGTTGTGAGTCTAGCTAAATTTATTTGTTATAAAAAATCGCAAGTTTCTACCTAAAACATCGGAATTTCCGAGGTATATCCCTATTGCGTGAAAAAAAATCAAATTGCGACCGGCGCCTTAATATGTGGATGCGGGTCATAATCAGTCAGTTCGAAATCTTCAAACCTGTAATCAAACAGAGATTCAGGCTTACGCAGAATAGTCATTTTCGGCAGCGCTCTTGGTTCCCGACTCAACTGTAGCTCAGTTTGCTCCATATGATTGGAATATAAGTGAGTATCACCACCAGTCCAAACAAATTCACCCAACTCAAGGTCGCATTGCTGAGCAACCATCATGGTCAACAGCGCGTAACTGGCGATGTTAAATGGCAGCCCCAGGAACACATCGCAGCTGCGCTGATACAACTGACAGGATAATTTGCCATCAGCCACATAGAACTGGAAGAAGGCATGACAGGGTGCCAGGGCCATCTTATCCAACTCAGCCACGTTCCATGCTGACACTATCAAACGGCGGGAATCCGGTTGAGTCTTGATCTGTTCGATAATCTGGCTGATCTGATCAATGCTGTCTCCGGATTGGGTTGGCCAGCTGCGCCATTGGGCACCATACACTGGGCCCAGGTCGCCATTTTCATCTGCCCACTCATCCCAGATTGATACCTTGTTGTCATGCAGGTATTTCACATTGGTATCGCCGTTCAGAAACCACAACAGCTCATGAATAATGGAACGCAAATGACACTTCTTGGTGGTGACCAAAGGAAACCCTTCATTCAGGTCAAAACGCATCTGATAACCGAAAACGGAACGGGTTCCGGTACCGGTTCGGTCAGACTTGTCTGTGCCTTTGTCCAGAATATGCTGCATTAAATCAAGATACTGTTGCATTACTTCGCGTCCTGTTTACGGAAAATCAAATACAAACCAAACACAATCATAGGGATAGACAGGATCTGTCCCATGGTCATAAATCCAAAATAGAATCCCAGCTGGGAGTCAGGCTGTCGCACGGTTTCCACTACACAACGGAAAATACCATAACCCAAAAGGAACATGCCTGAAATCGCCCCTGTCTGACGAGGCTTACGGCTGAAGAAATAGAGCAGCAGGAACAAGGCCACACCTTCCAGAGCAAACTGGTACAGCTGGGAAGGATGACGCGGCAATGGCCCTCCACCCGGGAACACCATGCCCCAGGGAACATCGGTTACACGGCCCCAAAGCTCACCATTGATAAAGTTACCGATACGACCAGCACCCAGGCCTATTGGCACAACCGGGGCCACCATATCAGCCACCTGGAAAAAGCTTCTACCCTGCTTACGGGCAATATAAAGCATGGCTAGTATTACCCCGATCAAACCACCGTGGAAGGACATACCTCCCTGGGTAATCTGGAACAAATAGAAGGGATTCGCCAGAAACAGATCGAAGTGATAGAAGATAACATAGCCGATACGCCCGCCAAGTATGACGCCAAGGAAAGCGTAAAAAAGCAGGTCGGAAACCTGATCTCTAGTCCATACCCCCTTGGACCTGTCTGCATAGCGGTTAAGCAACCACATGGCGGCAACAAAGCCAACCAGATACATAAAGCCATACCAACGCAACGCCGGCTCAAAAGTGTGCCCAAAAATCTCAAATGGCCCAAAAGACACCATAATCGGGTCAATTTGAGGGAAAGTTAACGCCATAATTTATCCATTCAGCCCCACAAAGGAGCAACAATATACCAAGATCAGCCCAGAATTAACTTAATGCCGATCACCATCAATAAGCCTGCAAAAATCTTTTTCAATACGGGTGTTGGCCAGCTGGACGCGGCAGCAACTCCCAGAGGTGCCACCAATACGGATGAGGTGACAATTCCTGCCAGCGCCGGCAGATAGATATACCCCAGAGTTCCGGAAGGCAGCTCAGGGGTATTCCAGCCCGCGACTATGTAACCCAGCGTTCCACCAGTAGCAATAACCAGGCCCATCATAGAGGAAATACCCACAGCAAAGCGCATCTGCATACCCCAGTAACTGAGCAGTGGCACCAGCAGCACACCACCGCCTATGCCCATCAGACCTGCAATCACGGCAATCAGTATGGTGATAGGAAAAACCAACCAATTGCCGGGTAGCCCTTCCCCCTGGCTGGGCTTTAAGGGAAATGCCATCTGCACCGCCATCAGGATGACAAATATGGCAAACGCCTGCTTGAGTTGATCTGCCGGGATCAGCTCAGAAACAAAACCTGACAACAGGGCACCCAGCAGAATTCCGGGCACCAGGCGATAAAAAATCGGCCAACTGATATTTTGGCGTTTTTGATGGGCACGGGCAGAAGAAAAAGAGGTCAGAATAATGGCTGCCAATGAAGTCGCGATGGCAACATGGGGGAGTTGAGAGCTATCTATGCCCGCAGAAGGCAAGAGGTACATCAGTGCCGGCACTATCATCAATCCACCGCCGATACCCAGCAAACCGGCGGCAAACCCCACCAGTCCCCCAAGCAACACGCACAGGGAAAAAATCCAAATGACAGTATCCAACTCTGTTCCCCCAAAATCGTCGGCAACACCCGACGGACGGCACGCTTATACGGCCTGTTTTTAATTAATGACTGACTGTATTGCCAAGACCCAGCGACATCAGAAACTCCCTGACCACCTCGCGTACGTCCTGACCTTCACTTTGTGACAAAGACTGGAGCAGTAAGTTCTGCAGCTCGGCACAGGATACACGACGTAACAGGTAATTAATCATCGCCAGGTTCCCCTGGTTCATGCTTAGTCTGTCATACCCCATGGCAACCAGCAGCAAAGCGCCCATGGGTTCGCCCGCCAGCTCTCCACAAACACTCACATCCAAACCATATTTGTCACAGTCAATTCTGGCGCGTCGCAATGCCCGTAAAATACCCGGATGATATGCATCGAACAAACCTGAAACTCTGGGATTATTGCGATCCACTGCCAACAGGTATTGTGTCAGGTCATTACTGCCCACAGACACAAAATCCACTCGCTGGGCGACCTCCTCCAACTGGAAAAGCAGTACCGGTACTTCCAGCATAATGCCGATTTTAGGGCGCAGCGCCTGACTGCCATACTCCTGTTGCAGCTCTTCAAAGGCCTGTTCAAAGTAAGCCAGTGCCATATCAATCTCATCAATACTGGACACCATGGGCAACAGGATAGACAGCTGGGCGTGTTCAACCACAGAAGCAGTCATCATGGCTCTTAACTGAATAAGAAAAAGTTCAGGGTGATCCAGCGAGAACCTGACGCCACGCCAACCAAGGGAGGGATTTTCCTCCTTAATGGGAAAATAAGGCAAAGGTTTATCGCCACCGACATCCAGGGTACGCATCACCACAGGGCGTCCCGACGCAGCTTTGAGTACCTGACGATATACCTTCACCTGCGCGGATTCACTGGGAAACCTTTGCTCCAGCATAAAAGGAATTTCGCTGCGATACAGGCCAATTCCATCTGCCGCCTCAGCAAGCTGGTTTTCCACACCACTGAGCAATCCGGCGTTAATGTAGAGATGAATTCGTTTCTCATCCAGAGTCACAGCCGGCAAATGAAGCTCGCTGGCATACTCCCTTTGTTGCGCTTTTTCCGACGCAATCAGGCTGCGATACTCTTCTATGACAGAAGGGCCCGGTTCAACCAGCAACTGCCCACGGTTGGCATTGATCACCATCAGGCGACTATCGAGCTGACGATTAAGCAGCTGCTCTACCCCGGTCAGGGCTGGCACCCCCAGGGCTCTGGCAACAATCGCGGCATGGGAGTTGACTCCGCCAAGCTCTGTTACGACCCCCGCCAACTTTTGTCTTGGAAATTCAGCCAGCAGGCCGGTATCAGCCTCCCTGGCCACCAAAATAACAGGCTCACCCGGATGAAGTGTCACCTTACCCGGCTCGATCAGCTGTCTGAGCACCCTCTGGCCCAGCTCTTTGATATCCCGGGAGCGCTCCTTCAGATAGTTATCATCCATCGCGCTAAACTGAGCAATATATTTGAGAGAAACCCGACTGACGGCGGACTCCGCCATCCAGCCCGCTCTCACCTCAGCCAGATACTCGCCCCCCAGGCTCTGTTCATCCAACAGCAGCAGTAAGGCTTCCATGATGTTGCTGACTTCATCATCCTCACGCTCAAATCGCTGCAGCAATGCGTTGAGAGAATCCCTGCTACGCCCCAGAGCGTTATTTAGACGCTCCAGTTCAGCGTCTATATCTTTCGCCTTCAGCTCAGCCTGCTTAAGAGGGAGATCAGCCCCCAGCACCAGAGCATGAGCAATGGCGATACCACGGCTGGCAGCGGTACCCTGATAAATCACAGGCTGAGAACCGAGAGATTGATGGGAGACTTTCTGTTTCAGAGAGTGAATAGCCATTGCCAACTGAGCGGCCAGCGTCATCAAAAACGCTTCTTCACCTTCGCTGAATTGTCTGGCTTGATTCTGCTGAACGACAATAACGCCCAGCACCTGTTTTTGATAAATAATGGGAGCGGCAAGGAATGCCTGAAAGTGTTCTTCAGCCGCCTCTGGGAAAATTTTGAATCTGGGATGAAGATGGGCTTTGGCCAGGTTAACCAGCTCTTCGCGCTGAGCTACCAGACCCACCAAGCCTTCTGAGAGAGGCATGATGACTTTGCCGATGGCTTCAACCGCCAATCCATCGGTTGCACTTAAGATCAGTTGCTGCTCCTCGAGCAGATAAACTGAGCAGCACTGAGTCATCATCGCCTGTTTGGTACGCTGCACCAAAGAGGTCAAAGCCTCCTCCAGGCTTGATGACATTGCCACTGACTGGGTGATATCCCTTAGTGTCGTCAGCACTGCATTTTATCCTCTTGGCTTCAGTTTCTGGTCCTGGACCGACGCCTCCCTGACTCCCGCGTTTGAAAAGGCAGTGCAGTGGGGGCGAACTCCTTCATTACTCTTCTATATACATCACGCTTAAAAGACACCACCTGTCTGACCGGGTACCAATAACTTACCCAGCGCCAGTCATCAAACTCGGGATGACCGGAAGAATTCAGGTCGATGGCATTCTCATGGCTTTTCAGCTGCAATAAAAACCACTTCTGTTTCTGGCCAATGCACACAGGTTTGCTGTCCTGCCGGACGAGGCGCTTAGGCAGCCTGTATCTGAGCCAGGAGCGGGTTGAAGTCAGAATTTGTACATGCTCAGGTCTTAACCCGACCTCTTCATATAATTCCCGGTACATGGCCTGCTCAGCCGTTTCCCCTTCATCCACACCGCCCTGTGGAAATTGCCATGAATGTTGACCAAACCGTCTGGCCCACATTACTTGTCCAAATTTATTACAGATTATGATGCCCACATTCGCGCGAAAACCGTCGCTGTCAATCACATGGACTCCAAACAAAAAACTTTCAATGAGTCGATTGTTTCACAAAGACGCATCCTCGGCAAACGTCTATTTTTAGTGATGTTTTGGATAAAGTTTAAGGTAAATCTCAAATTATCAACAGCAGCATGAAATTTGCTCTGGGGATTATCCACAAAATCTGTGGATATCTATGTTCGAAACTCGGTTAAACACCGCTAAAAGCCAGTAAAACCGTAAAATGGGATTTTCATCACTAGATTAAACAAACAACAATAACACCTTATTTTTCAAACACTTAAACGCACACACATAGAGTGCATAGAGCCTTAAAAATACGATTGCACATTTTTTAACCAGCAAGATAATCCTTAGCACTATATGAGTAAATGTGCGCAGTTTATTCACACTCGAATTCATCCACCTCTGAGTTTTATCATTTATAACGGTCATTTAGTGGATTGACTTTGTCAGAAAACTGCTGTTAAGCATTCGGAATCAAGAGTTATCCAAAAAATCTGTGGATAAGTTTGTGAGGAAAACAGGGGAAAGCAGAGAGTAAGTTGAACAAACAAAACGACATTATCCCGAAACTCTATTTATATCGTTTCAAATCAGCAGCTTACCAATAAAGATAGAAGTTAATATGTGTCAAAGTCAGGCTGGTCACAAAACGCCCAGTACAATTCAATTGAAAACCGGCACTTAAAACTTATCCAACACTGGTACACTAATCAGCTATTCCCCGGCTCATGACAGGACCTCAGTTTGACCACCCCGGCCCCTAAAGACTTAGATGAATTGATGCAGCGTGTAGATGATATGGCAGGCCTGACACTGGGGCAATTGGCATCCCATCATGGTATTCCAGTGCCTGAAAATCTGCGCAGAGATAAAGGCTGGACAGGACAACTGATTGAAACTCATCTTGGTGCGACTGCGGGCTCCAAGCCGATGCAGGACTTTATTCATCTGGGCGTGGAGCTGAAAACCATTCCCTTGAGTCTCAGCGGTTCGCCGCTGGAAACTACCTATGTATGTGTTGCGCCACTGATTAATATCCAGGGACTGTGTTGGCAAGACAGCTTGGTGAAACATAAGTTGCAGCGGGTACTCTGGGTACCCATTGAGGGTGACAGGCAGATCCCGGTCGCCCAGCGACGTATAGGTACAGGCATACTCTGGGAGCCCAATAACGACGAAGAGCAATTGCTGAAACAGGACTGGGAAGAGATTATGGAGTTAATCGCGCTGGGGAAGGTAGAAAGCGTCAGTGCCCGCCATGGCGATGTACTGCAACTTCGCCCCAAAGCCGCCAACAGTAAAGTCGTGACCGAAGCCATAGGTAAAGAGGGGAAAACTATTATGACTAACCCCAGAGGCTTCTATCTCAAGACAGGTTTTACCGCGTCGATATTGGCCCGCGCCTTTGGCTGACGACGTGCTGAAAAATCGGCCTGATTTAGTGTTAATCTGATAACCCGAAGAAATTAAACCGATTTTCTCAATAAACCGAATACCCGACCTGCTGAAACATTAACACAAGTCAGACCTTCTTTCGGCCACTTGATCTGGATCACGAATGTGACTGGAAAAGATGCCTTGATATGAATACACTAGCGGCTCTTTGGAGCAGCATCATTCACAGAGTAATAATCAGTCAGTGAGAGCAAGTCGACAGGCCATAAAACTGGCGTTTGCAATTCTTGCATGGACAGCCGCTATGGCTGCCTTTGTATTTTTCCGTTACGCGCAAACTCCGGATCTGCCTCAATGGGCTGTTGGCTCTGCAGATCTGGCGACGCTTGCTATCTATATGGGTGTGATATTCGGCAGTCTGCACTGGCTATCCAACCTGATAGCAGATTTCAGCGCCATCAACCGCCTCCCCTATCTGTTCTCCGTTATCTTCAAGGGCCTGTTCCTGTTGCTGGGTGCCACTACACTGGCGTATATGACCCAGTTCCTGAATATGTGGGCCATTGAAAACCACATGGCGACGCTACGCCAAATGCTGACAGTCCATGTACTTTATACCCCTTCATTCCAGGCTTTGATCGTTTACCTGGTCGTCGTGCGGGTGAGTCTGGCATTTATTGAGCAAATGAGTTTGCTGGTTGGCCCCAGAGTCCTGATTAATATCGGCATGGGCAAATACCACAAGCCAAGATATGAACAACGCCTGTTCCTGTATCTGGATATGGTTTCTTCCACGGCCCATGCCGAAACATTGGGCGACTACCGTTTCAGCCGTTTGATCCAGGATAGCTTCAGCCTGCTGGCAGATACCGTCAACCGCAATGAAGCTGAAATCTATCGTTATATGGGTGACGCAGCGCTGATTCACTGGCCCCTTGAAGAGGGCGTGGTGCAGGACCGCTGCATGAACATCTATTTTGAGTTCAGCCAACAACTCAATTGGCAGCGGCAGTACTTTGAAGAGCATTACGGCTTTGTGCCCAAGTTCAAAGCTGCGGCGCACTGTGGTCAGGTTGTGGCAGCTGTCGTTGGGGTGCATAAACAGGAGATCAGTTTCTTCTCTGATGTGCTGAATACTCTGGCCAGATTGCAGGACCAATGTAACCCACTGGGCCAAAATATGCTGCTGTCTGGTAACCTGGTAAACAGATTGGAAAACAGTGATTCAGCCTATGTCCTGCACGATTTGGGTCAGGTAAAACTCAAAGGTAAGCAACATACCACTCAGGTATTCGGTGTTAGCCCAAGAGGCAGATGATCTCGCCAGAATCAATGATAAACAGAAAAAGAAAAGCGGCTATCATGCCGCTTTTTGCTGTGCTTGACTCAGGAGTTTCTCTATCTCAAGTCCCAGATTCCTGAAGGTGGAAATCCGGCTGGTAGTTTGTCGCCACACCAGGCCGATGTCCCGATAAGGGGCCTCTCCCGGCGGGTTAATCACCTCCAACTCGGTGTCATTCAGAATACCTGAGTCAATTGCCATCTGCGGCAGAAAAGTCGTACCCAGTTTGCTGTTAACCATCTGCACCAGTGTATGCAAACTGGTGGCTGCAAATGGGTTTACCTTGGCGCTGTCAGACAGCTGGCAAGCTGAAATTGCATGGCCGGTAATACAGTGCTCACTTTGCAGCAGAAAGATGCTCTCATCGGGCAGCAGTTGATAATCGACAGGGTTATGGAAATCCGCCTGTAGATCCTTATGAACCACCATTTTGAATGGATCAACACCTACTTTCATCTTGTGGTATCCGCGGGTATCAACAGGCAAAGCCAGCAACAACAGGTCCAACTCCCCCTTCCCCAGAGACTCGAGTAATCTGTCAGTGGTGTCCTCTTTTAACAACAAACTGAGTTGAGGGTAGGTTTGCTGGCAGTGACGCACAACCCGACTGAGCAGGAATGGCGCAATAGTGGGAATACACCCCAATCTTATTTCACCGGTCATAGGTTCGCCCTGATTACGAACCAGCTCAACCAAATCATCGACATCAGTCAGCAGCTTTCTTGACCGCAGCACCACCTCTTCACCTATCGCGGTGAACATAAAAGATTTGTGGTCACGCTCAATGAGTTGATGCCCCAGCTGCTCTTCCAGATTCTGGATACCACTGGACAGCGTCGACTGGCTGACATGACAAACCTTGGCAGCTCGGTTGAAGTTCTGTTCCTGGTGCAGATTGACCAGGTAAAACAGGTTTTTCAGGCTGGGTAAATGTTTCATTTAATCGATTGCCTTTTTGCATTTGCACCTGATTTTCTAACTTTAAGCACTCTAGCACATTTCAATTACTGAAAAAGCCAATTCAGATCAAACCTGACAAAGGAATCGCCATTAGAAACTGTCGTCACTTTTTACAGGCATAAAAAAACGGCACCCTTAGGTACCGTTTATCTCTTGAGCCAAAGCGTTACACTTTAGCTTCCAGATAAGCCTTCAGCATCGCCAGATCTTTTTCGCCATTCTCAACAATGACACTCAACCATTCTGAGTGCATTTCTGGCCAATCTGACGCTTCACCATGCTGCAGTAACTGAGCGTACTGCTGAATACGCTTCAAACCCACAGAGCCAGCGGCTCCCTTGAACTTATGTGCTTCAGAGCACAGTACTTCTTTCTCAGCATCCTGGCTTGCTGTTACCAGGTTCCCTACATATTCAGGCATCAGCTGCTCAAACAATACAACACTTTTAAGCAAGGTTCCGGCTCCGATTGCACTGCAATATTGTTCCAGTGTGTTCAGGTCCAGAATAGTTTCCAAATCAGCTGTCGCCATTGATGCCCCCTCTGTAGAGTATATTCGTTACGCCCACTGCATGCCGCTGTCCACTGGACGCTTGCGCTGCTTCGATTCCCTATGAAATGCAGGGTTGCAGGTCATTTTATCTGAGTCATGATACCTGCTGCCAAGCGTGGTGCAACACAATAAGTGGATTTTGCTGAAGTTTCCGCCCCAGTTAACAAAAACGCAACAAAACAGGGTGACACAAGACATCTTCATCTTAAAAAAACTAATAGATGTAGCAAGTTGTCACAGGGCTATAGCAGGGTGAAAGGACTATGGGTATTCACCCCTTGCCCACCATGCTCTTTCAGGTTATCCACAATGGCCACCAGTCCATCCCATCTGGATGAGCACCACTCAGGTGCAAGCAACATGGGCTTTTTGGCATAGGCGCTGACTCTGTGCAGTATGACATCAGATGGAATCGCTCTGATCATCTCGCCAACGCTGTAAACGTATTGTTCCAGCTCTAGTGTCGATAATTTACCCGCCCGCCAGGCTTTAGCCATGGTACTGCCTTCAACTATGTGTAAGGGGTGAATCTTCAACCCTTCGACTCCAAGCTCAAGTACCATCTTCAGGGTTTGCATGTAGTCATCATGGGATTCACCGGGTAAGCCCAGGATGAGATGGGTGCAAACCTTGAGTCCATGGGATCTGGCACGCGTTACAGTATTGGCGTAGGCGTCAAACTCATGACCCCGGTTGATCTTCTTTAACGTGTGATTATGGGCAGATTGCAAACCCAGCTCCAGCCACACTTCAACGCCTCTGGACTGATACTCTGCCAGCAAAGTCAGCACTTCATCGGGAACGCAGTCAGGCCTGGTGCCGACGTGCAACCCCACAATATGACCATCAGCAAGAGCCTCGTCATATTTCTGTTTCAGTACCTGATACTCATCATAAGTGCTTGTATACGCCTGAAAATAAGCAATAAATTTATCGCTAGCGGTGCCTTTGGCACTGCCCACTTTCTGTATACGCTTGATTTCCATATTGGCTTTACCCGCCTGCAGCTGCTCACTGATACTCAGAGGGCTGCCCATTTCATGACTGAATGAGGCTACGTTACAGAAGGTACAACCACCTTTCCCCAAAGTACCGTCCCGGTTGGGGCAGGTAAATTTGGCATCAATAGTGAGTTTCTTTACACGGGTACCGTATTTGGCTTTGCAAACGGCACCAAAGGTATTGGCATATTTGTCGAGTCCCATGGCGACGCTCCCGAAATGAAAAAGGCGGGTATTTTAGTCACTCCTTGAGTAATAGTCCTTGGCAAAGATCAAAATCCCGGGAGTCAGTGCTGACTAAGCACTCACGAAGTTCCATTCACTGTATTTGCAAAAAAAATCATTATTCGTAAATTCGGAACAATCTTACCCAGCGTCGTCCATTTCGTAACAAAATCACAAAGCATGTTTCAATTTTCTTTTTATTCATACCGTTATACGAGCGCTTTTTCAGTTTACGTCAACGTAACCATCAATTTCCCAACGACTAAAGCATGACTCAAAACCATATTTTTATGCATTTTTCTTGATTGACCTTTGCATAAAGTGAAGATAGCTTGGATGGTTCGGGTAAAAATCAATATAAGAAAAGTCATTTCTCCCGACGTAGTAAACCTTGAGCATTGAAGGGAGGTTGTGTTTATGAGTTTGTATCATCCCAGTTTTGAGCGGGACAATTGTGGCTTTGGCTTGATAGCCCAGATGGATGGAGAACCCAGCCATCGTATTGTGCGTACCGCGATTCATGGCTTGGACAGAATGAAGCACAGGGGTGGTATTGCCGCTGACGGGCAAACGGGCGATGGATGCGGCCTGCTGATGCAGATGCCGGTTAAGTTTTTTGAGGCCGTTGCAGCGGAAAATGACTGGCACCTGAGCCGGAAATTTGCCGTAGGCATGCTGTTTCTCAGCCAGGATGAAGACAAAGCCGCGGCTGCACAGTTTATGCTGGCAAAGGAGTTGGAGCGGGAAACTCTGAGTATCGCCGGATGGCGTAAAGTCCCGATTAACCCGGATGCTCTGGGCCCCATTGGTCGTGACACCCTGCCACAGATCTATCAGGTATTGATTAACTCCCCTATTGGCTGGCGAGAGAAAGATCTCGAGCGTCGTCTCTATATGGCGCGTCGCAGACTGGAGCAGCAACTGACAGATGACAAAGATTTCTATGTGGCGTCGCTTTCCGGTCAGGTGATTGTCTATAAGGGCCTGATGATGCCTGCGACCCTGCCAGAGTTCTATCAGGATCTGGCTGATATCCGGCTGCAAAGCTCCATCTGTTTATTCCACCAGCGCTTCTCAACCAACACTTCACCCAAATGGCCGTTGGCTCAGCCTTTCCGCTATCTGGCTCACAATGGTGAAATCAATACCATTACCGGTAACCGCCAATGGGCAAGAGCCAGGGCCTATAAGTTTAATTCGCCTTTGTTACCTGACTTGCAACAGGCTGCACCTTTCGTCAATGAAACAGGTTCCGACTCCTCCTCTTTGGACAATATGCTGGAGATGCTGCTGTCCGGCGGGATGGACCTGTATCGTGCCATGCGCTTGCTGATACCACCTGCGTGGCAAAGCAACCCGGAAATGGATGAAGACCTTAAAGCCTTCTACGACTTTAACTCCATGCATATGGAGCCCTGGGACGGTCCAGCAGGCATCGTAATGACCAATGGCCGTCATGCCGCCTGTGCCGTTGACAGAAATGGTTTGCGCCCTTCCCGCTATGTGATCACCAAAGACAGAATTCTCACTCTCGCCTCTGAAGTAGGCATCTGGGATTACGGCGCCGATGAGGTCATCGAAAAGGGTCGGGTTGGCCCAGGTGAACTGCTGGTTCTGGACACCCTTGACGGTCGTCTGTATCAATCCTTTGAAATCGATGACGACCTCAAGCGCCGTCACCCATACAAACAGTGGATGGCAAAGAACTCCAAGACGCTGACGCCTGCCTATATGTTGGCAGCCAATCAACATGGCACCAGAGAATTTAAGGCCGATGCTCTGCTGCAATACCACAAGTTGTTTGGCTACACCCGTGAAGAATTGGAGCAGGTGATCTGGGTACTGGCTCAGAGAGGGGAAGAAGCAACAGGCTCAATGGGTGATGACACCCCTATGGCGGTGCTCTCAAAACAACACCGCAGTCTGTACGATTACTTCCGCCAAAAGTTCGCCCAGGTTACCAACCCGGCGATTGACCCCTTGAGAGAGAAACATGTGATGTCGCTGACCACCTGCGTGGGTCGCGAGCAAAACCTGTTTAACGAAACCACTGGCCATGCTTACCGGGTGATGTTCGAATCCCCTATTTTGCTGTTCAGCGACTTCAGCCAACTGATGACGCTGGACAAGGCCAATTACCGTGCCGATACCCTGCAGCTGAACTATGACCCTGCCGAAGGGCTGGAAAACGCCATTCGCCGGGTAACAGATGAAGCTGAGCGTCTGGCGCGCACAGGCACAACCCTGTTGGTGCTGTCTGACCGCTTAATCACTCAGTCAACTCAGTTGATCCCCGCGGCCATGGCGGTGGGCTCGGTGCAACAGCGCCTGGTGGAAAAAAGCCTGCGCTGTGACACCAACATCATAGTTGAAACTGCCAGTGCCCGTGATCCACACCACTTTGCAGTGCTTCTGGGCTTTGGTGCTACCGCTATCTATCCGTACCTGGTGTATGAATCCATCGCAGATATGGCAGATCGTTTCGGCGAAGAGGACAGGATCACACTGATGCTGAACTTCCGTCAGGGCATTGAAAAAGGCCTGCGGAAGATTATGTCCAAAATGGGGATCAGCACAGTTGGCTCGTACCGCTGCAGCCAGCAGTTCGAAGCCGTAGGTCTGGCCGATGATGTGGTTGAGCTTTGCTTCAAAGGTGTGATCAGCCGTATCCAAGGGGTTAGCTTCAGCCATATTGCCGACGACCAGCAAAAGCTGCATCAAAGAGCTTTCCGCAAACACCTGCCACTGCTGCAGGGTGGACTGCTCAAGTATGTTGATGGCGGCGAGTACCACTGTTTTAACCCGGATGTGGTCAACACGCTACAGCAATCACTCCGTGACCGGGATTATCAGGCCTATAAGAAATTTGCCGGACTGGTTGACGACAGACCTGTAGCAACGCTGCGCGACCTGATTGGCATCAAGGGAACAGAAACCTCAGTCGAACTGGACAAGGTTGAAGACGCCAAACACCTGTACCCTCGATTTGACAGCGCCGCCATGAGTATTGGCGCACTGAGCCCTGAAGCTCATGAAGCATTGGCAATTGCCATGAACCGTCTGGGTGGGCGCTCCAACTCTGGCGAAGGCGGTGAAGATGCCCGTCGTTTCAACAGCGAGCGAAACTCAGCCATCAAACAGATTGCCTCTGGCAGATTTGGGGTGACAGCGCACTATCTGGTTAATGCAGAAGTGCTGCAGATTAAAGTTGCCCAGGGTGCCAAGCCAGGTGAAGGTGGACAGTTACCGGGAGATAAGGTCAGCGTGGAAATCGCCGGTCTGAGACACTCCCGTCCGGGTGTAACACTTATCTCGCCGCCACCGCACCACGATATCTACTCCATTGAGGATTTGGCTCAGCTGATCTTCGACCTCAAGCAGATTAATCCCACAGCCATGGTGTCGGTCAAACTGGTATCTGAGCCCGGCATTGGCACCATTGCTACAGGTGTGGCTAAAGCCTACGCCGATATGATTACCGTATCCGGTTACGACGGTGGAACCGGCGCCAGCCCTATTACCTCGGTGAAATACGCTGGCAGCCCATGGGAGCTTGGACTGGCCGAAGTTCACCAGGCTCTGGTACAAAATGGCCTGCGCCATAAAATTCGCCTGCAGGTGGATGGCGGTCTGAAAACCGGACAGGATGTTATCAAAGCGGCTCTGTTGGGAGCCGAAAGCTTTGGCTTTGGCACAGTGCCCATGATTGCACTGGGCTGTAAGTACCTGCGCATCTGCCACCTGAACAACTGCGCCACCGGCGTGGCAACCCAGAACCAAACCCTGCGTGACAAGCATTACCATGGTTTGCCCGAGCGGGTCATGACCTACTTTGAGTTCGTCGCCACCGAAGTCCGTGAATGGATGAGTCAGCTGGGTGTCAGCAAGTTTGAAGATCTGGTTGGCCGCAGTGAGTGGCTTACCGCACTGGAAGGACAAACGGATAAACAACAGGGACTGGATCTCTCAGCCATTCTGTATAAGCCACAGGTACAACCCGGCAGCGCAGCTGTCTGGCAGGAAAGAAACATTCCTGATGATAAAGGCGAGCTAAACCTGAAGCTGGTTGACACCTGCAAAGATGCTGTTGATCAGGGAGAAGGATTCACGGGTCGTTTTGCTATTAATAATACTGACCGCTCAGTTGGCGCAGCGCTGTCCGGTTACATAGCCAAAGCTCATGGTGTTAAGGGCTGTACACAGTCCCTGCAACTGGAGTTTCAGGGCACGGCAGGACAGAGCTTCGGTGTCTGGAACAGTCCGGGCATGGAGATGAAGCTTATCGGTGACGCCAATGACTATGTAGGTAAAGGGATGTCCGGCGGTAGCCTGACCCTCTACCCTGCTGTCGGCAGTAACTTCAAGACTGACCGCTCAGCCATTATCGGCAACACCTGTCTTTACGGCGCGACCGGCGGCAAGCTGTTTGCCGCAGGCCAGGCCGGTGAACGATTTGCCGTGCGCAACTCAGGCGCTATTGCCGTGGTTGAAGGCCTGGGTGATAACGGCTGTGAGTATATGACAGGCGGCATAGTAGTGGTGCTGGGACTGACCGGGGTGAACTTTGGCGCGGGCATGACCGGTGGCTTTGCCTATGTGTTTGACCAGTTCGGCGACTTCAACAAAAGGGTCAACAAGGAACTGGTTGATACCCATGAGCTGAGTAACCCCATTCATCAGGAGCACCTCAAAGGCCTTATTCAGGAACACGTTGAGCGCACCAACAGTGAACATGCCAAGTTGCTGCTCAGCGACTTTGAAAACTGGGTAGACTGCTTTGTGCTGGTAAAACCCAAGAATGTGGAATTGGCGGATTTGCTCAAGCATGAGCAAAGTGGTCAGGTATTGTCAGTGAAGGCGGGGTAACAGCAATGAGTAACGATTTTCAGTTTATCGATGTTGCACGTAAGGATCCTGCCAAGCACCCGGTAAAACGCCGTGCAACCGAGTTTATCGAAATCTATCAGGCGTTCGATCAGCCACAGGTTCAGCAGCAGGCTGACCGCTGTCTGGACTGCGGCAACCCCTATTGCGAATGGAAATGTCCGCTGCACAACTATATCCCCAACTGGCTGAATCTGGCTAAACAGGGACGCATTATGGAAGCGGCGGATCTGGTACATGAGACCAATACTCTGCCGGAGATCTGTGGCCGGGTTTGCCCTCAGGATCGTCTGTGTGAAGGAGCCTGCACCCTGAACGATGAGTTTGGTGCCGTCACCATTGGTAATGTCGAAAAGTACATTACTGACACTGCCATAGCTCAGGGCTGGCGGCCGGATATGTCCACTGTCAGTCCACGTTCGGAGAAAGTCGCCATTATTGGCGCGGGTCCGGCCGGGCTCGGGTGCGCAGATATTCTTGCCCGTAATGGCATCAAGGCTGTGGTGTATGACAAGTACCCTCAGATTGGCGGCTTGCTGACCTATGGTATCCCCTCTTTCAAACTGGATAAGAGTGTAATGGCTACCCGCCGTACCGTGATGGAAGGGATGGGCATTGAGTTCCGTCTTGGTGTGACAGTCGGCAAGGATATCGCCTTCCAACAACTGGTCGACGAGTACGACGCAGTATTTCTTGGGATGGGAACCTACAGCGCAATGAAGGGTAACCTGCCGGGAGAAGAAAGTAACGGTGTATACCAGGCGCTTCCCTATCTCATTGGTAACACTCACAAAGTAATGGGCACTCAATCCGACGAACATCCATACCAGTCATTGAAAGGCAAAAAGGTGGTGGTTCTGGGTGGTGGTGATACTGCCATGGATTGTGTTCGCACCGCCGTGCGTCAGGGCGCAACCTCGGTAACCTGTGCTTACCGCCGTGATGAGGAGAACATGCCGGGCTCCCGTCGCGAGGTGCAAAATGCCAAAGAGGAAGGTGTGGAGTTTCTGTTCAACCGCCAGCCCGTCGCCATCAAAACCAAAGATGGCTTGGTTACCGGTCTTGAGTGCGTGGAAACTCAACTGGGCGAGGCCGATGAGTCTGGCCGACGTCGCCCGGAACCAATCAAAGGCAGTGAGCAAGTACTGGACGCTGACGCGGTCATTATCGCTTTCGGTTTTCAGCCAAGTCCTGCCCCCTGGTTGAACGACTTCGGTATCGAGCTGGATCAGTGGGGAAGAGTAAAGGCCAGTAAGCTGGATGATAACCCATTCCAGACCACCAATCCCAAGGTGTTTGCCGGTGGTGATATGGTTCGTGGCTCAGATCTGGTGGTAACTGCCATCGCCGAAGGCCGGGACGCCGCTATGGGGATCCTCAATTATCTGAGTTAATCCCGAGGTCACTTCCAAACCGAAAGCCCACATCACAGTGGGCTTTTTTGTGCGCCGACAACAGCTTTGTCCCCTCTACTCGCCCATTGAATATGCTATAGTTAGCGCCAATTTTATCCCTTTATTAATTCAAAAGGTCTGACATGAAAATCGGTATTATCGGCGCTATGGAGCCGGAAGTTGCCCACCTGATCGCTTCCATGGAAGCTGCTGAGTCACAAACCATCGCAGGTATTGAGTTTGTTGCCGGTCAGCTGAATGGCAAAGAGGTGATTGTGACCCGTTCAGGTATTGGTAAAGTTGCTGCCAGTATCGCAACCACGCTGCTGATTGAGAAATACCAGCCTGACTATGTGATTAACACTGGCAGCGCCGGTGGCTTTGTAGACTCACTGGAGATCGGCGATATCGTCATCTCCTCTGAAGTACGTCACCACGATGTTGACGTGACTGCCTTTGGTTATGAGATTGGGCAGATGGCGCAACAGCCAGCCGCCTTTATGCCCGATGCCAAACTGGTTGAAGCAGCCAAGAAAGCCGTTGATTCTTTGGGTGAAGTCAAAACCATCGAAGGCCTTATCTGTACCGGTGACAGCTTTATCTGTGATCCTGAGCGTACCGCAGTGATGCTCAAGCACTTCCCAACCATGGCCGCCTGTGAAATGGAAGCCGCAGCGATTGCTCAGGTGTGCCATCAGTTCCAGGTACCATTCGTGGTAATCCGTTCTCTGTCTGATAATGCCAACAACGACTCTCCGGTGGATTTTGACAGCTACATAGTTAAAGCCGGTCACCACTCAGCCCTGATGGTTATGGCATTGCTACAACAACTGTAAGGAGTTAACCCGGGGATCATGGACGTCACTCACCTGTCAGCGACAGACATAGGTGTTCTGGAAACATTTGGACTGCTGCTGTCAGCGTTGGCGCTGGCTGCGCTGCTGCCATTGTCCGGTTCCAAAGATCCCCTGGGTTGGTTTGGTCAGCTTGCAGCTCAATTGGCAGCCAAAGCTGGCCATCCTGAACGCAGTAAAGCACAGCAATATACGGCCGGTACTCTGTCCACCCTGTTGCTGGTACTGCCTTTCTGGTTCATCCTCAGTTTTATTCCCGTACTGGCAGCTTACCCTTGGTTTTTTGAACTGATTATTCTCTATCTGTGTATTAATCAGGGTGGATTGGGCAAAGAGCTGCTACAGGTAGCGCAATGGTTGGATACCGAAGACAAGGCCAGTGCCAGAACCGCGCTGGCAAAGCGTGTTCCTCAAAGCACTGATAATCTGTCGGCCACAGGGTTGAGTAAGACTGCTGCCGAACTGGCATTCAGTATTCCCGCCATTAATGTTGTCAGCGTATCCCTTGCCTATTTCGCCGGAGGTACCGCCTTCGCGTTACTGGTTAGAATGCTGGCGGAACTCACCTGGCAATGGCCGCTTCAGTCCCCCAGACTCACCCTGTTCGCTGTTCCCGTGCATCGCCTTATGCACTTGCTGCTGTTCATTCCTGTGCTGATCTGGCGCCTGTTATTGGCACTGCAGGCCGGCACTCTGGCCATCGGCGGCTTATTCAGCTCCCGCTGGTCACTATTCCCGGGCGTGATTACCGGGGCGCAGGTACTGCAGCGACAACTGGGTGGCCCGCAGATTTTTAATGGTGCTAAGGTAACCAGACCCAAGGTTGGGCCGACCGCGCTGCCTGACGCAAGCGATATCCTCAGGGCTGTCAGTATCAGCCGGATTGCCTGCGGCTATTTTATTGCCCTGCTTGCCTGTCTGCCGCTGATGTGGATGATAGTGAGCTTATACAAGTAACCGGCGCTGCCCGGGTTAAAACAATAACCTCTGACTCAAAAATAATAATCATTGGAGCATGCGACTTTGTTCGTACAATCTATCTCTCTGACTACACCCGCCCTTATGTTCCCGGCGATCTCCCTGTTACTGCTTGCCTATACCAACAGGTTTTTCTCGCTGGCGGCCCTTATCCGCAATCTCAGCAGTGACGACAAACCGGTAAAGCAGGCGCAGATACATAATCTCAGCCAGCGCATCAAAATCATTCGCCGTATGCAGGAAGCCGGGGTTATCAGCTTTGCACTCTGTGTTCTTTGTATGCTGATTATCTACCTGGGTTTCAATAAAGTCGGTTCAGCCGTTTTTGGCCTGAGTCTGGCGCTGCTGCTCTACTCTTTGGTGCTGTCTGTGGTGGAGATACGTATCTCGGTAGATGCACTCAATATTCACCTGCAGCAAATGGGACAACACCCCGATAAAGACGCTTGATCCCGCCTGATTCAAAAGGCATTATTCAGCCTCCGGGCAGCAATGTCTGCCCACCTGTTTTTCATCTGTCGAAAGAGTAGAGACGCGACTGTGCGATATTTGTGGTTATCCCTGTTTCTGTTTTCCAGCCTGACTCTGGCCGCGCCGGGAGATATGCCCCGTGAACAACAGTTGGCCATGAACTACATGCAGGCGCTGACCAGTCATAACTACACCAAGCTGAAAGAGTTCTACGACAGAGAAACCGTCTTCTATGACCGTACTGCCGGTAAAAAGTACACAGGTGAAGTCCATATTCTGAGTTTTCTTCGCCGCGCCCATAAAGGGGTGATGGAGTACCGCTTTAATCTGGAGCATATGTACAACTCAGGCTCTCTGGTGGTAATGATTGGAAGCTACTACCTGAAAGGTCCTGGTGATCAGTTCGGCAAGCCCGGGAAAATCATCGAGGTTGCAGTGCCCGGAGTGACCAGCCTGAAACTGGATACGGACAAAGGCAGAGTCAGAGAGCATATTGACCTGATTGATTACCAGACCATGTCGGATCAATTGGCCCCTCAATAAACCGCCTGACCGTTTCAGATCACAGTTTTCAATCCCGTTTGAAACTCTGAGCGGAATTTGCACTCCAAGATTACAGTGTCGTTTGATATGCCCTGAGGATTGGCTGGATGCTGTATTTGCCCACCCGTTTTGTCTCTCTGTTAACTGCAGTGTTATTGGTGACTTGCTCCCAGGCCGTGGCCTCGGATCTTCCCCCTATGGTGACCTCCTATGCCGAAAAGCCGGTACAGGGATTCAACCGCCAGGTCGAAGCAGCCAGCAAACAGGACAAGAAATGGGTCAGACAAGCTGAATCTATCAGTCAGCACTACGCTGGCAGTCAATTCAAACTGGTTCGAACCGTGCCCCATGGCAATGTCTCTGTCAGCTACCTGACCCGGATTGACCAACACCACCACAAGCAGATACTCATGATATTGATGTTGGAGCAGTCGGGTAAGCACTGGCGTCTTAACAAGGCAATGGTGAGCTGGCAATGTAAAAAGGGCCAGCACTTCAGTACTGACCCTTGTCATTAATTGCGTTTGAACGCTGCAGATATTCGGCCTGGCTGATTAGTTCAGCGTGACCTTGGCAAACTTGCGCTTACCCACCTGGAATACCGCAGTAATTCCTGCGCTCAATACCAGCTTGGTGTCTTCAACTTTGTCACCATCCATCTTCACCGCGCCCTGCTTAATCATACGCATGGCATCTGAAGTCGAACCAACCAAACCCGCCTCTTTCAGCAAGTTGGCAATGGCCATACCTTCACCGGCAGCCAGAGTCACTTCCTCGATATCATCAGGGATAGCGCCTTTCTGGAAGCGGGCAATAAAGTTCTCATGGGCTTTCTCAGCAGCAGCTTCGTCATGGAAGCGGGCAATGATCTCTTTAGCCAGCAGAATCTTGGTGTCACGCGGGTTGGCACCGGCATCAACCTCAGCCTTCAGCTGAGCCACTTCATCCAGAGGGCGGAAAGAGAGCAGCTCGTAGTAACGCCACATCAGCACATCAGAGATAGACATTATCTTACCGAACATCTCATCAGGCGCTTCACTCACACCAATGTAGTTATGGGCAGACTTGGACATCTTCTTAACACCGTCCAGACCTTCCAGCAGTGGCATCATGATCACAGCCTGTGGCTTCTGACCGGCGGCCTTCTGCAGCTCACGTCCCATCAGCAGGTTGAACTTCTGGTCGGTACCGCCCAGCTCAACATCGGCTTCCAGAGCAACGGAGTCATAGCCCTGCAGCAATGGGTACATAAATTCGTGAATAGCAATGGACTGCCCGGAAGCATAGCGCTTCTTAAAGTCATCACGTTCCATCATACGGGCTACAGTCTGTTGAGACGCCAGACGGATCATACCGGCAGCGCCCAGATCTTCCAGCCAGCTGGAGTTGAACTCGATACGGGTTTTGGCTGGGTCCAGAATCTTGTAAACCTGCTCTTTGTAAGTTTCAGCGTTAGCCAGAACCTGCTCGCGGGTCAAAGGTGGACGAGTGCTGTTTTTGCCGCTTGGGTCACCAACCATGCCGGTAAAGTCACCAATCAGGAAGATAACCTCATGGCCCAACTCCTGAAACGCGCGCAACTTGTTGAGGATAACTGTATGACCTAAGTGAATATCCGGTGCGGTTGGGTCAGCCCCCAATTTCACCTTCAGAGGACGTCCCTCTTTCAACTTTTCAAGCAGATCCGATTCGAGCAAAATCTCGTCGGTACCTCGTTTAATTTCTGCTAATACCTGGTCTAAATCAGCCATCTCGGCAGTTACCCCTAAGAGCCTAAAATAAATAGAAAGAGACTTATGTTACTTGTTAGCCCTAATAAATGAAAGTGTGTACACTTAGGGATGAGTTGTCGTTTGAAATTTTGGTACCGAGTTCAATGGGAAAGGTCATCACACTGTTTAATTTACTGCCCAGATTGCATCAAGCATTGATAGGATTGCTGCTGTTGATCATCTTTGCAGCTTTTCTGATCCCTTCAGAGGATGCCGAGGCCTCCCGTCATACAGAAAAAACTGCGGTTTCCACCCAGGCTCCCCAAACCGATATCCAACTACCTTTGGCGTTCCGCACTCCGGATGGCCCTCAGCCTGCTCTGTCAGGCAACTCAGCCGAGGTCAGGTCCAACGACAATACCACTCAGGAAAACGCCAATACCGAACCTGTTGAGCCCGCGCAGCCTGAATTGACAGAAGATTCCTTCACTGTTCGTGATGGCGATACCCTGGCAGCGATTTTTAACCGTGCCGGGTTCAGCGCCCGTGACGTTTACGACGTTACCCAACTTAAGCAAACCGGCAAAATCGTAAAGAAACTAATGCCGGGCGACAGCATTACCCTGATTAAAGACAGTGACGGCAAGTTTGCTGGCCTCAGATATCAACTCAGTAAAATTGATACCCTGGTCGTCAGCCGCAATGATGACAAGCTTCACGAATACACTGTTACCAAAGAGGTCACCCATGAAGAGAAATTTGTGACCGCTGAAATTACCTCTAACTTCTGGAATGCCGGAGTGAAGGCGGGACTTTCTGCTGCTCAGATTATGGAACTGGCGACCATTTTTGGCTGGGATGTGGACTTCGCTCTGGATATTCGTGAGGGCGACAGCTTTGCCCTGCTGTTTGATGAAGAATATGCCGATGGTAAATTCCTGAGAAACGGCAACATTCTTGCCGCAGAGTTTATCAACCAGGGAGAGCGCTTCACCGCAGTGCGCTACACAGATGGTCAGTACTACTCCGAAGAGGGCCGAAGTATGCGTAAAGCCTTCCTCAAGTCCCCGGTTGATTTTAAGTATGTCAGCTCCAACTTTAATCCAAGACGTCTGCACCCGGTAACAGGCCAGGTGAAAGCCCACAGAGGTGTGGATTATGTTGCTGCCGTAGGCACACCGATTAAAGCCGCCGGTGCAGGCCGGGTGATAAAGTCCTCGTACAACAAGTACAATGGTAACTATGTGTTTATCAAGCACAATGACACCTACACCACCAAGTATCTGCACCTTAACAAGCGAAAGGTTAAGCAAGGCGACAATGTTAAGCAGGGGCAGACCATTGGTACTTTGGGTGCCACAGGACGTGTAACCGGTGCCCACCTGCACTATGAGTTTATCGTCAACGGCGTACACAGAAACCCACGTACAGTGAAACTGCCAAAAGCCGACCCTATCGCCAAGAAAGAGCGCGCGGCCTTTGCTAAGCTCAGTGAAACTCTGATGGCAAAAATTGAATCGGAAAAACAGGTTCAATATGCCAGGGAGAGCAACGCCCAATGACAGGCCTGTATATAGGATTAATGTCCGGCACCAGTATGGATGGTGTCGATGCCGTGCTGGTCGATTTCACCTCTCCTCAGCCTAAGTTGATTGCCAGTCACTCAGAGCCGATGCCAGAGCACCTGTTTAAAGGGTTACAGCGTCTTTGCCAGCCCGGCACAGATGAAATTAACAGGCAGGGCCGACTCGACCGAACTGTCGGCCAACTGTTTGCCAAAGCCGTTAATGCCTTGCTGACCAAATCAGGTGTATCACCACTGCAGGTCTCTGCCATTGGCAGTCACGGACAGACAGTACGCCATATGCCCTCTCTGGATACCGGCTTTACCCTGCAGATTGGCGACCCCAATACCATTGCGGTGGAGACAGGCATTGATGTGATAGCCGATTTTCGCCGCAAAGATGTGGCCCTCGGTGGCCAGGGGGCTCCGCTGGTGCCAGCCTTTCATCAGGAAGTCTTTGCCAGTGAAGATAAAGTACGTGTGATACTCAACATAGGTGGTATCGCCAATATCACCTATCTGCCGGGCGACCGTTCCCGGGTACTTGGGTTCGACACCGGGCCGGGTAATACTCTGATTGATTACTGGATACAGCAACACAGACAGCTGGCATTCGATAAAGATGGTGAGTGGGCGGCGTCAGGACAAACTGATCCCGAATTACTGCAGCAGATGCTGTCCCATGCCTATTTTGCCCAAAACTTTCCCAAGAGCACAGGGAGGGAGCTGTTTAACCAGGCCTGGCTCGAACACCAGCTGGCCCAGTACAGCCATCTGAAAGACGAAGATATTCAATCCACTCTGCTGGATCTTACCTGCCACTCTATCGCCAATGATGTGCTTAAACTCGCTCCTGGCGGCGAACTCTATGCCTGTGGTGGTGGAGCCCTGAACTCTGAGTTGATGCGTCGACTGTCTACTCTGCTGCCAGAGTACAAAATCACCTGCACGGCCGAAATCGGAGTGGATCCCAAGTGGGTTGAAGCCATAGCATTTGCCTGGCTTGCCATGCGATTTGAACAGGGATTACCGGCCAACCTGCCAGCGGTAACCGGGGCCAGTCGTCAGGCCGTACTCGGCGCCAGATACCCGGCAGCATAGTTCATAAGTAAAAAGCCCCGGTTCAACCCGGGGCTATTTGTATCTAGTTGATGACAGGATGTCTGAGCAGCATCACATCACGCTGGGGATAATCTGTCAGTGTCATCAGCAGTCTGTCTCTCTCAGGGATATAGCTCATGGTGCCAAAGCTGCTTAGAAAGCTGGAAGGTAACCGCAATACGCCTTTACTGGTATTGGATTCCCGGTCCAGTGCACTGACCATATATTGCCGGCTGCTGAGTCTTTCTTTGAAATACACATGGGTTTCAGTGGCCGTCCAATTGAACTTATCAGACAGCACCACACCTTTGGGCGCATTGCCCCAATCAACTCCCGAACTTCTTCCACGCAACAACGCCACAGGTTGAGGAAGTTCGTTACCTGCATTGAGAGCGGCTTCATAAGCCTGAATATCCAGTTTCCAGAGGCCATTGACATCATCACGGCTGAAGATCAATTCCCTGTCCCCCACTACCTGACCCCGGACAAAATCCAGCTCCTCCATAACCAGAGGAGCCTTGCCATCAAAGGTGAATTTCACCATGGCATCATTGACCGATGAGTAGATGGCCTTATCACCTGGCCCCCAGAACAGACGGGTATGATTGGAATAGGGAGAAGAGATCACTCCAAGCTCTCCCGATGCCAAATCCAACACGTGGATTTGATTTCCCTCATTCATCTCGTCGGGGGCAATAAAGGCGATCTTCTTGCCATCGGCCGACCAGCGTGGAAACAGTGCGCGCCTCTCCATCACAGTATGTTGGATGCGGTTACGCCCTTTACCGTCGGAACTCCAAATCTCATTGAACCCGGTTTCGTTGGAGGTATAGACCACGCGACCGGTTACCGGTGAGTAGTCGGGCAATCTTTGGCTGTAACCAGAGTAAAACAGAGGATAAGGAGTCTGAGGAATCTTTTCATCCAGATCCATGTAAGCCACATCATACTGGCGGGCGTAGGAGCTATATACCAAGTCATCACTACCGGGAATAAAACTCGGATAACTCACTCCCTGAACATCAAGGTCACTCACTTTCAGACTGGTCATATCCAGGTGGAAACCGCGCCTGACGCCGGAGCTTTCCACGCCAAAGACCAATTGCCGGGCATCATGATGCCAGGTCAGGCCTCTGATATCCTCCATCCCCTGAGTCAGAGCTTTCTCTATCCCGGTGCTGCGCTCGTACAAAAAGATATCTTCAGAAATATTGCTTAGTCGCCTCGCCACGGCGATATAACGCCCATCTGTACTGTAGGCCAGATCTCTGGCACTGCCGCTGCAGCCTTCTACACAATTGATTTTCTCCGGTACGGCATCATTCTGGTCAAGCCGGAATCGGTAAACCTCATCCTGGCGCTCACCTGACATTCGGTGAATATAAGCCAGCTCTTTACCATCAGGCGAGATATCCAGGGCGGCTCTGCGGGTGTTACAGGCTGTCAGAAACCTCAGATGACCTGTATTCACTGTCATCTCGGTCAGGAAACAACGACCGTCTTCAGCCCTTCTGCTGGGGAAATAGAGCGATTCACCTTCAGGGTGCCACACAGCTCTGTACTCATTGGAATCACGGGAGGTCAGGCGCCTTGCGACGGCATCTTCCTGCTCCATATCTTTAATAAAGAGACTGTAGTTTCCCCCCTGACTTGATGCGCCATATACCAGATATTTGCCATCGGGAGACACTTTCGGGAAACGCTCAGAACCATCGTCCCGGGTCAGGTACTTAAGCACAGCAGCACCGGGCTTTGCCGCCCCGGTAAACAGCCACCAGCTCATCAGACACAGGAGTAAAGTTCCTGCCGTGCCAATGCTCCAGCTAAGGTAGCGAAATCTTCGGTAGCTGACTTCAACAGGCTCCTCATCCTGCTCACTCACTTCATCAAAAACCGGTGCCACCAACAGCCGATAACCAGCCTTACGCACAGTTTCAATCACTGTGTCCTGGCTCAAAGGTTCCAGCTGCTGTCTCAGGTGCCAAATTGCATTGGTCAAGGCCTTACTGCCGACATACTCATTCCCATCCCAAACCGACTCAATGAGTTGTTCACGGGTAACAACGCCGGGATACCCCAGCGCAAGTTGCGCGAGCACTTCGATAAACTTGGGCTGCAGCGACAACTTCTCCTGCCCTTCGAAGCAAATACTGTTATCGGACAAATCGACGCGACAATGACCGAGATTGAAATTGGTTGTTTTTATATTTGTTTCCATTTTCACAATCTGAGGTTCTGGCTTTCACCATTTATGGTAAACAATTAATTTACATAAGAATAGAGAATAAATAGAGGTTGAAACAAGACAGAAACGAGGGTAGCGGGATTGCTGCCCGTAGAAGGATCCATTACAAGGAACTGGCAGGCTGGAACAAGCTGATGAATATCAAGCAGATTTCAGTTCTCTGTCAGAAAAATTTAACAAGGATTTCTCTATGCGCGGTACTCCCTGGCTACTGGCCACTCTGTTACTCTTCAGTCAACTGAGCTGGTCATCTGACGGTTATCAACTTCCCCCGGACAACCTGCAGCAGGTGGTCGAACAGACCAGCGGTCCAGTCACCATGCTGTCTCCTGACAAACGCTGGATGGCAGTGATGGGACCGACGCCGGCACCTTCCATCAGTGAATTGGCCCGTAATGAAGTGCGTCTTGGCGGCCTGCGCATAGACCCTGAACGACTTACCCCAAGTCGAATATCACGCCAATATGAGTCATTGGTGATGATTCCATTATTCCAGAGCGATAAAGTTATCCAACTGGATATCCAGCTTCCCGAAGGGATCACCTACATCTCAGGAAGATTCTCTCCAGACAATCGCTTTTTCTCTTTTGCCGGGCTGAGTGAACAAGGAGCCTATCTCTACCTGTATGAACTGGAATCACAAAAGCTGACCAAGCTGAAAAATGCCCGCCTCAATGCCACCATCAGCAGTCGTTATCAGTGGCTGGCTGACAGCAGCGCCATTCTGTTCAGACAGGCCACCAACACCAATACAGATACCCGCCACGATGTTAAGGCCGGTCCTGTCCCACTTATCAAGAGTACAGGCCAACAAAAAACCCCGCGCCGTACCTATCAGGATCTGTTGAAAACCCCGGCTGATGCCGACTATTTCCAGGCTCTGACCCTGAGCCAACCCGCTTTGGTAACACCTGGGGGCAAACTGACCAAGATAGGTAAGCCGGGCGTTTACGGCACTGTCAGCCTGTCTCCGGATAACCGCTTCCTGCTGCTGACCAGATTGGCAGCACCATTCTCCTACCGGGTGAAATACTATGACTTCGCTAAAGAAGTGGTGGTACTCAAGCTGGCAGATCAGAGCGAGAAAGTCGTTGCACTGCAATCCAGTGGTGAAATCCGCCCGTCCGGACCTGATTCTGTCACACCAGGAAAGCGCAGTTTCAGCTGGCACCCAGCCAAAGCTGCGTCTTTGGTATGGCTGCAAAGTGCAGATAATGGCGACAGCAAGCAGAAAGCCAGGCTCAGAGACGAGCTGTACCAACAGGACGCTCCATTTGCTGAACAGCCAACCAAAATAGTTGCCACTCCCTGGCGGATAACTGGAGTCGACTGGATAAATGAGACCAGTGCGCTAATCACACAACGCAGCCGTAAACAGCAAAAGCTGCGTCTCAGCCTGCTGCAGGATAATGCCTTAACTCAGTGGCATGAAAGAGGCCTTCGTGACAGCTACAAACACCCGGGCACCCTGCATAAAGCCCTCAACAGTTTCGGTAAGCGAACCCTGGCATTTGACGGTGGAAAACTGCTGCATTACGGTTTGGGCGCGTCAGATTCAGGCTATCAACCTTTCCTTAAACGGACCCAAATTAACAATGGCGACAGCCAGCTACTCTGGGAAACCCGGGGTGACAAATACCAAAGGGTTAAATATGTTCTCAATGAGCAGCCACTTGAGCTGATTATCAGCAGTGAATCCAAATCTGCAGCCCCCTCCATTCACCATCTGAATGTGGACACAGGTGAGTCCCGCTTGCTGTATCAAAGCCCGGACAGACTGAGCGCCTTCAAAGGTGTTCAAAAGCAATTGGTCAACTTTACCCGCAACGACGGTCTGGAGCTGTCCGGCACCCTGTATCTGCCAGCGGGTTACCAAACCAGCCAGGGGCCATTGCCGGTGATCATCTGGGCCTATCCCCGAGAGTTTAAAGATAAGTCTGTCGCCTCTCAGGTGGCGTACTCCCCCAATCAATATCTGAAGATCAGCCCCCGCAGCCCAATTGCATTGGTCTCTCAGGGTTACGCCGTGTTTGACAGAGTTGCCATGCCAGTTATCGGTGAAGGCAACAGCAAACCCAATGACACCTTCAGAGAGCAACTGGTTGCCAATGCCAGCGCCGCCATCGATAAGCTGGTAGCTATGGGCGTCGCCGACAGAAACCGGATAGCCATTGGCGGCCATTCATATGGCGCCTTTATGGTGGCCAACCTGCTGGCTCACTCAGATCTTTTTGCCGCAGGTATCGCCCGCAGTGGTGCCTACAACCGCACCCTTACCCCCTTTGGATTCCAGAACGAAGAACGAAACTTCTGGCAGGCAACCAGTCTGTACAAAGAGATGTCTCCCTTCACCCATGCCGACAAAATCGACGAGCCGATCCTGCTTATCCACGGTGAGATGGATTCCAACTCAGGTACTTACCCCATGCAGTCCGATCGCCTGTTCAATGCCATCGCAGGTCTTGGTGGCACAGCCAAGCTGGTGATCTTGCCCTGGGAAAGTCACAGCTATAAAGCCAAAGAGTCACTTAACCACCTGTTGTGGGAACAGCTTAACTGGCTGGACACTTACCTTAAACCAACGTCCGTGGCAGACACAGCAGAGGAAACCCCACTATGAAAAAATCAGTGATTCAGGCCCTGTTACTGGCCTGCTGTGGCATTGCTGCAACCGCATCGGCCAGGCAACCCCAAAATATTATCTTCCTGATAGGTGACGGTATGGGCCCGGCCTACACCACCGCATATCGCTACTATATGGCGGAAGAAACCGGCGATGTCAGCCCCACTATTTTTGACGACTTGCTCACTGGCATGGCTGGCACCTATCCGGACGATGATACCCGGGTCACGGATTCAGCAGCATCAGCTACAGCACTGGCCACAGGCCGTAAAACCTATAACGGCGCCATCGGTATAGACAGGGACCACAGGCATTTACCCAGCCTGCTCAGCGAAGCCAAATCCAGAGGTTACACCACAGGGATAGTCGTCACCTCACAAATCAATCATGCCACTCCGGCCAGCTTCCTGGCTCATAACGAGAGTCGCAGAAATTATGATGCCATCGCAGATGATTACCTGGGAGAAGATGGCCGCTCACCCGTGGCAGATCTGCTGCTGGGAGGCGGTACCAGCTACTTTATCCGTCCAGACAATAATCTGGTCAAAGTCTTTCAGCAGCAGGGCTATCAATATCTGAATCAATATCAGGGACTGAAGCAGCTCACCATACCTGCATTGGGCCTGTTTGCTCCCAAAGGACTGGCTCCGGCACTGGGCAGTGACCATCCCCACAGGTTGGCCAACATGACTGCCGCGGCCCTAAAGGCACTGGACCAGCAAGCCAAGCCCTATGTGCTGATGATAGAAGCCAGCCAAATCGACTGGTGCGGTCATGCCAACGATATCGCCTGTGCCATGGCTGAAATGGATGACTTTGCCCATACCATGAAACTGGTAAAAGAGTATGTGGACACCAGAGAAGACACCCTGATGGTCGCTACCGCTGATCACTCCACAGGTGGCCTGACACTGGGTAAGCATGGCGTTTACCAGTGGAAGGGATCTGCACTCAAAAAAGTCAGTGTCATGCCGGAACAAATAGCTCAGTTACTGAAAGAGTCTCCGGAAGATTTGGAAAATATAGTGCAGACACACACAGGCCTGACCCTCACAGCCGTCCAGCGTCCGATATTTTTACAGGCTCTGAAAGACCCCGATGACACCAATGTTGAACAGTTGGCGCAACTGGTAAAACACCTGATAGACGAGGCAACCTATACAGGCTGGACGACATCGGGCCACGATGCCATCGATGTGCAGATCTTTGCCCACGGCCCTCAGGCCGAACAGTTCCGGGGATTTATGGATAATACCCAAATTGGCAAAAAGCTGATCTCACTGCTGCAACCGATTCCGGCAGGTAGCTAAAGGGTAGCGGATAGGATATCCTCTCGCCTTAATTCGGGCCCCAAAGGTTGGGCCCTGCCGGTATGAGAATCGATCCAATGAGCAAGAGAACCAAATCCCTGAATGAGTTGTCCATGATGACTCCGGAAGCCCGTTACGACTTTATGGTTGATGAAATCAAAGCCCATGAAGAGATCTGGACCCTGCAAGATGCTGATGGCTGTGTCATGTTGACCACAGACGACGAAGACTGCATTCCAATGTGGCCAAGTGAAGAAGCCGCCGAAGCATGGGCAGTGGATGACTGGAAAGGTTGCGAGCCTCTGTCTGTACCGGTGAAAGACTTTCTGGAGCGTTGGGTGCCTGGCATGGAAGATGACGAATTGCTGGTTGCAGCCTTCCCGGTAGAGGGCGATCTGGGTGTGGTAATCCCTCCTCACGAGCTGGAATCCCGCCTGACTTCAACCAAGCGTCACTAACAGGATAAGCGTGATGGATTACGCCCAATCTGAAGCCACTGGCATGCCCAAACGGCTGCTCGCGACTCTGGTATGCCTGTCACTGCTGGCTGTCCTCGGATTAATACAGGGCTGGCTGCCCATGTTCAATATCCTGCTCCTGCTGCTGGTATTGGGCTGCCTGGGCAAGCAAAAAGCCGGTCTTATGATGCTCCGACTGCTGGGGATGACCGGATTGACTCTGTTTATCACAGGTCCTGTTATCATGCTGCAGTTACCTGACAATCCAACCGGCATCAACCCAGCTATCGATGCCGTGATGGCGCTGCCGGACTCTGCAGTTTATGCCCTGGCCGCAGCCGGTACTCTGTTCAGCGGGCTGACACTCTGGGTCGCATTCAGTGACAGGGTCAGCCGCTTTTTCAGCAGCCCGATGCGTTTTAATATTCTGGGCTGACACTCAAAACAAAAAAGCCGTCCCAGTGGACGGCTTTTTTATCAAATCTTTGCTGTTAAACAGAGAAGCTGGCACCACAACCACAGGTAGTGGTCGCATTCGGATTCTTAACAAAGAAGCGCGAACCTTCCAGACCTGAAGTGTAATCAACTTCACCGCCAACCAGATACTGCAGGCTCATGGGATCAACCACCAGCTGCACACCCTGTTTTTCCACTGTGAAGTCACCTTCGTTTACTTTCTCGTCAAAGGTGAAACCATATTGGAAGCCTGAACAGCCACCGCCGGTCACATAAACCCTTAACTTCAGGGCATCATTCTGCTCTTCTTCCAGCAGGCTTTTCACTTTCGCAGCCGCCGCATCGGTAAAGCGGATAGGCAGAGCTGCATCAGCTTGTTCAGTCATTGCTACCTCTTACATCAGTTTGCTGTGCGGGATTATCCGTTACCTGACTGTTTTGTTCAAGTATTACCCGCGGCTCTTTTTCACCCGAGGTTAACTCAGGTACGCTGAAGGTTTGTTCAGACTCAGCCCCTTTGGTCCAGCGGCTTGCCGGAACCACCACCTTCACATTAACCCGTGCCAGATTAAAGCCTTCAGGCAAGGCAAACTCGCTTTCCAACATCTGAAAATAGCGGAAGTTAAATGCTGGAGTATTACCGGTCAGCGTCTTGAGTGGAATGGTTCTGGCCACGCCATCCTCAGTGCCGATAAGACTCACTTCTACCCGGCCTTTGACCAGCTGCTTACGTTTTTCAAGCTGCATCAGAGTCAGCTCAAGGCGCTGTTTGCCGGTCTCGACTCCCGGCAGTAGCTCTGCGCTGTAGATGGCTACACCTTCTGCATTATTCTCAGGCGCCATTACGCTGCGATAGAAGTTCAGTTCACGCTGCAGTTGCTTTTCCCGGACCAACTGATCGTTGAACATCTTTTGCATATTGTCGTTGGCCTCTTTGGCCACCACCAACTCCAGATTACGGCTGGCGAGCTCGCTTGCCCTGGCCTGCAACTCGGTTTCCAGACGGGCAATCTCCCCATCCTGAGAGACCACGGGCCGCGTATGCTCAGCACTCCAGAAGTAATGACTCAGCCCTCCCAGGACAAAAGCAACCAGCACCAGTAGCAGGAGATACAGGGAAGATGCCCGGTATCTTCGTTCCGCCCCTTGCAGGCGGTCAGCCCAGCGATGATAATTTGACATTAAAATAACCTTAAAACTGCAAACGGCTCACTTGTAAAGTGCAAATAAGCTTCGAAAAACTCAAAGAAAAATCACATCAGTATCTGCGCTATGGCCTGCGGGATCAACTGTCCCAGGCGCGCACCAGTGCCCAACTTTGCGCACTTGCGCTGATCTTTGCCCTGATAGCATCCGGCGTCATATTGATGCTCAGGATTATGCTTGCCTGGAGCAACCAGCTTACCGGAGCACAAGAGCTGGATTTTACGGAGATAACTCCCGACTGGCGAGTTTTTCTGCCCTTGTTGGCAGCAATTTTGATCCGTGTAGCAGTTAAACTGGGCTCGCGCAGATACAAGCGATTGGGTATCGCCTATGTGCTGCACAGATTCAAAATGCACTATGGCAAAATTCCCCTGGCCTCAGCACCGGCTCAGTTTTTTCAGGCGTTTTTTGCCCTCGCCGGTAATTTCTCTGTCGGTCGTGAAGGGCCGGCAATCCATCTTGGCGCAGTAACCGCAAGCGTACTTGCCGAGCGCCTTAAGCTGCCTGACAACAGTGTCCGCATCATGTGTGCCAGCGGCATAGCAGCAGGTATCGCGGCGACCTTCAACGCACCGCTGGCGGCGGTGATCTTTGTGTTCGAGGTCATCGTCAGGGAATACAAGATCCACTACTTCTTCCCCATTATGTTGTCAGCCATATGCGGGGCTCTTTCCAGTCAGCTGGTATTTGGTGATATCCACGAATATGACCATATTCAGGTACTGGCCATTCCGCTGGATCAATATCCCTTACTGGCGATAGCGGGGATCGCACTGGGCTGTGCTGCCGCAGCATTTAACCGGATACTGATTAACGTCACGGAGAAAGCCGCCAACCGTTCGTTAACCATGAGATTACTGCTGGCCGGAGCCATCACCACTGGCATAGGCCTTGTGATGCCACAGGCACTGGGCACCGGCGATTGGGCCATTGACGCAGCATTGAACCAAAACCCCACGCTGCTGTTTTTGCTGGCACTGCTGCTGGCAAAAGTTATCGCTACCGTTGCCGCCATTGGTCTGGGAGTGCCCGGCGGACTTATCGGCCCGCTGTATGGTATCGGCGCCATAGTAGGCACAGTTATCGCCATGGCCAGTGCAGCTCTGTTCCCTGCCCTTGCTCCCTATATTGGCCTTTATATGGTGATAGGGATGACTGCCATGATGGGGGTGAGTCTCAATGCACCTTTGGCAGGTCTGGTTGCCCTGCTTGAGCTGACCAACGACACCAATATCATTTTGCCCGCTATGTTTGTTACCGTTATTGCTTTCCTGGTTGCCTACCGGGGCTTTCAAAGCCAATCGATATTCCTGCGCCAACTGGATTTGATGGGATTGGATTACCGGGTTCCGGTGATCAACTCCGCACTGCAGAAAACCGGTGTGCGCGCTCTGATGAACCGAAGAGTCGTGGTAGTTAACAATGATGAGTCTCTGCTGCTTGAGGTACTGAAACGGGCCAAAGGGCGACCGGTAGTGGTTCGCAACGAGCAGGGGGAGTTTGAAAAACTCAGGCTGGAGATGCAATCCTTCGAAGGGGACGAAACCCTGTACCGTCTGCCCATTAAAGGGTTGCCCGATACTGCCACGCTGCACGAAGCCTATGAAATTCTTCGCCCCAAGCGCAGTGGCGAGGTTTATATCTGGCAGGACACCCCGGACAATCTGGTGGGGGTGATCAGCTGGGCCAAGCTGCAACAGGAGATCCGCTCAGGCAAGCTCTAACTTCAATTACCCGATAAATCAGAACCTTACCTACTCCCTCACCCGACAGGGTGAGGGCTATTCACCCGCCCGGGCGATAGCCGCTTTACCTCTCCCTTTCTAGACTGGCAAGCAGTCAATCAACAGATACCGTCCGGACTACCGGGCCGTATTGCAGCAGGGGTAAAGCACATGATCAACCTCGAATCTTTGGTTTCAGCCGTACATACCAGTGTGAATACAGCTGCCGAGGCACTTCGTTCACAGAACAAGGCCTTTATTGGCGAGTTTTTCGAGACGGTAGAGGCACCTGCCAAACCGGATAGCAACAACCTGCTCACCACTGATGAGGGAGGGCAACGCACCTTCTACCGCCCAAAATGCGTCACCATGCTTTATCCATCTGAAACCTCTGAAGGACTGGTTACCCAGCAGGTCGATGTCCCCCTGCTGACGCTGGTACCGGTCAGTACATCCCGCATCAATGAAGTGAAATTCAAAACCCAACTGGAAATCAATCTGGACGATACCGGTCTGATGCAGGTTTCCTTCCCGTCCAAATCAGGAGGAGGGCTCTTTACTTCAGATAAATCCACCCCTCACCTCGCAGAGCTTGAAATCATTATCAATGGCGACATGCCATCAGAAGGGTTGCAGTCCCTTATTGATGGGTACCAGAAAGCGCTGCGGGCACAGATCCCGGGGTAACCGACCCCACACAATCCGCTGTCTGACAGAGACAGCCTCATACCCACAGAAGGAGCAATACCATGCCAGACGTCAACTCAGGCCCCGCGCTGGTGTCCATGGCCCAGCAATTTACAGGTTTACCTATGCGCGCTTTGATTGGTGGCCCACTCAACGCTGCCGCTCAGGCCAACAACATGATGGCGGTGACTCAAACCAACTTCATGCTGGATACCTGTTTCAACAAGAAAACCGGCAAGGACGCTGCCGGCAACGACACCACAACGCTGGAACCTATTATGGTCACCATGCATATCACCCGCGGTGTCATTACCGAGAGCGAATCCAAGGACGATAAAGGCCAACCAACGGCAGAGATCACCAATGTCACCACTCAGTTTGATCTGCCACTACTGACCATTATTCCTCTCAATGCCCTCGGGGTGGATAACGTTCAGGTGGACTTCGATATGGAAGTGAAATCCAGCTATACGGATGAAGCGTCCCAGTCCTCCAGCGAATCAACCCATGCCGAAGCCAGCTTCGATGCCAAGTTGGGAGCTGGTTGGTGGTCTGTGGAGGTCAAAGGTAGTGTCAGTCATGACAGCCAAAGCGCTCAATCCACAAAATCCACCTACCAGAAGAGTAACAACGCCAAGTACACAGTGAGCGTACATGCCGGACAGCTGCAGCTGCCGGAAGGTGTCACCACTATTATCCAGGCGTTCACCAACAGTATCAGCCCTATCACCCTGGGCTCATCATCCAGCTCACAAGCCAGCTGAATCATCCCAGAGCCCAGCCGGGAGCTGGGCTCTTCAAAGGAGCAACCCCATGAAAAATCAAATTCCCTGCCCTGACTGCCAAAAGCCAATTCCGGTGGATACAGAGCTCTTATTACGAGGTCATGAGTTTATTTGTGGTCATTGCGGCTTGCAGCTGGCACTGGCCCCCACCAGCCGGCCCATGGTCGCAGAGGTATATACCCAATTCGAACGCTTACTGGACAAGCAGCAAAGTCACCAAAGCCGCTGAATAATTTTAGATAGAGGAGTCATTATTATGAACGCCAACGACCTTTCAGATCTGGTGCTGGCCAAACGCACAGACATTGCAGAGACTATTGAAACTGGAGCGGCCTGGGAACTCTGGATGCAGGTAGAGATGGTAAAAATCCTCCGGGCTGCCGATAAATCAGTGGCACGGGAAGTGGCTTACCCCGCACCCCATGACAACTGGAGTCTGGACTTTCTTGCCGGAGACACTCAGGGCCAATACGCCATCGAGCTTAAGGTAGAAAGCGCCACCAATGCCGGAACCCGACTGATAGCTTCAGTCGCAAGTGATATCACCAAACTGGCTTACTACCCGGCACCAAACCCGGGTGCCCGATGGGTATTGGCCATAGGCTACAGCAGCGCCGCCAGGCAGGCGATGAACGGCTTTGCCGATGAAGATGAAAACCACGCCATTTACCATGAGCTTGACAGTATTGGGGTGATGGTGGCTTCAATATAGTCTTTCTTCCAACAAGCTGTAACCCCGTATTCCCCCTTAACCGGAGAGCGATACCATGACAGCCCAAATGACACTGGCACAACTTAAGCCGGGCGATGTACTACTGATGGTCGGCGATCTGCGACCATCCAATCCAACCCGCAATCTGGACCGTATGATCATGCTGCTGACCGGCAGTGATGTGTGCCACTCAGCCCTGTTTGTGGGCCCTGCCCCGGACAGCACTCCTGCAGAGCCAAAATATCTGCTTATTGATGACACTCTTGGCGGGGTTGGCCTCCGTAAACTCCACGACAGCCAGGACACCAATGACCCCCACTACTACACCTGGTACGTGAGACGTATGGCCAATCCGGATATGACGCCGGTGATCAATGCCGCGGAAAGTTACGCAGGCAAAGTGATCTATGACAAAACCTGGCTGGTGATGCTGGGGCTGTTAATCCTGTTTCGGGATCTGGCACCCAGTGGTACCAAAGCGGATCTGCTGTTGCAGCTGCTTAAATATCTGGCCTATAAAATCGATACCATGACCCATGAGCCCGGCAAGTACTATTTTGTCTGCTCCCAATATGTTGCCGTCAGTTTCAGCGATGCAGGCAATGGCTATGCGCTCGAAATTGAAGGGGGAAAGTTGCAGCTAAACTCTCCCGGGCAGGCACTGGATAACCTCAGGACTCAGGGGAACTTTCAACTCAATACCCAGGACGGCCAGCTGACTGCGACACTGACGGGGCAACTGGCGGCGCAACTGCCAGGCGCTCAGGCACAGTTGGTAAGCGCCCATGGTCTGGATACCGAGTTGCTGGATTATATTGCAGGTCTGTTCAGTGATTATGTCGCCGGACTTGGTGACCAGGCTCAAACACAGTTGCAAAGTGCTTTCAGCGAGTATCAGGATGCGTTTGTGACCCCAGCCTGTCTAAAGGACAACTGCACCAACCTGACCGCAGAGGGGAAACTGGGGTTTATCTATGGCTCCTAATGCCAGCGTTCGTTAATCCGGGCCCCAGGATATCCCGGCGTTATTGTTCGGATTCAGGCTTGATCAGGGCCGACAGCACTATTCCGGCTTTCTCCATGTTAGCCACAAAGGCTTTGGCATGGTCGGGGGGGACAATGCGCATCACAAGCTGCTCCAGATTGATCACCTTGAGGGGATTGTCCTTCATGATAGCGGTCAATCGCCCCAGGAGCTCCTGCTGCTGCGCTTTGTCCTCTTCCATAACAGCGATGCTGAGCAAAATCATACAGACCCCGGCCTGTATGGTTTGGTTGTAGAGCAAGGCTTTTTCGGCGGTCTGCTTGCAGGTATCAAACTCCCCTGCCAGATAGTGCACTACGGTCAGTCCGGCATAACAACGCCCCGAATGGTGTCCTTCAGGATAGATTTCCAGATAGTTTTGGTAATGATTTTTAGCCTCATCATAATGGCCATTCAGTGCGGCTATCTGCCCAACCAGGAACAGCGCAAATTCAAGCGCAGGGTTGGCTTCCAGTGCCAGCTCAATATGCTCTGCCGCATCTGCAAACCGGCTCTGCAACAGGCAATGCAGGCTAAAGGCCAACCTGGAATAGGCAGAGTCTGGCATCAGGTTACAGGCTTTCTGGGCACTGACGGCCAGCTCCTCCATCAGTTCAGGAGTAATGGGGAAATACCCCTCCACAATTCCGGCATACAGTGCCATAACAGAATAAGCATTAAGCAGAGCCCAATCAGGGTGAGAGGGTAATTGCTGCTTCAGCAGCTCTCTGACCTCTTTCATATGCGCCGGAGTTCTGTGCTTAATCTTGTACTCTGTGGTGTAAATAACCTCATACCCTCTCGAGACGGCGTCTGACATTCCCTTATGCACAGTGGCATGATTGGCGATAACTTTATTGAATACCGTGCCTGACTTTCTCAGCAACAGAGTTTGCGGGGGGGATTGCAGTGGAATCGGCATTCCCTGCCAAATCATGACACCGGATATCTGCAGAGGCTCAAAATACTGCAGATCGGGAACCAGCTGGTCGATACCTTCGCTGCGCTGATATCTCAGGGTCAAACAGTAAAATTCATGACCTGAATTCACTGTTTCCGGCAGCCTCATATCGGAAACAAAGTGAACCTGCAGCAGCTCCCAGCGACTGAGCAGATCCACCACTGAGTGAAGCGCAGAGCCAGAAGTGCCTACCGGAAAATCCTGAGTTCTGATAAAGAGTTGTAACTTGCGGTGGTCCGCGGTTTGCTGCCGAGTGTACTGCTCAAACCAAACAGACGCTTCAATCCGATTGCTGACATGTAAGGTCTTGAGAATATTGGCAATGTGGGTTTTGACTGTGTTTAGTGACAGGTGCAACAATTCAGCAATTTCAGGGTTTGAGCAGCCCTTACTGACCAACTCCAGAATCTCCAACTGCCTGGCACTCAGGCGGGAAGCATCCGGCTCTCGATTCATCATCCAGTGATCTCCGGTGAATTCGTGCATATCCCATGCAACTTCTCAGCTTTTTCCACCAAAAACAACAGACAATAACGCCATCACGGAGTATTTAATTAGCATATATAACCAATTAAATAGCACTTTGTAATTACGCACACCAAAAACAGTACCCATTACGACCTAAGCCAGCATAAAGCTCTTGGCTCATCTATTTTACCGGCGTAATCACCTCAAGGTTGGCGTCCGGCCGCACAGATTCAACTCTGTGATAATTGAATACCAATTCACTGGTTTCTCCCTCCTTTTTATGGGCAACATAAACGCTGATGCGCTGGTCATCATGACGCTCAAGGGTTAGGCCACTAAAGTACACCCTGTTATCTGTCACCCGCACCAGGGGGTAAGCCACACTCTGTTCTTTTGCTTCCCAGCCCACAAGTTGAGGGCCAAAATGCTTCAACCTGAATACCAAAGAGCCTTCCTCCTGCACGATAGTTTCAAGTTCGTAGAACTGAGTTTTCCCCTGCTTTGTTAACTTAAATGCTCCCATCATGCTGTCCCCCAAAGGGGGTGACCATACCTCTTCGACGTCACCCCCCAATGCCGTCCCTTGCCAATGGCCAGCAAGCCAGGCAACAGCCCGCAGATCTGCGGCTGGAGATGACTGCCCGGGTTTGAGATAGACAAGATTAGGGGTATCGGCACTGACATTGCCTGTCAGCAAGAGTCCGATAGCGACAAACCACACACCAGGTTTAAACATGGATCTCTCCTGTTTCAGCAACATCAAGATATCAAAGGGGTAAAACTAGGCCTTCGCTGGCAACCCTGAACCCCGCATCTGTCACGGCCAACGACTCTGGGCTGCTGCTGTCCAGCAATGGATTGGTATGGTTCAGGTGGATAAAAATCACTTTGCGCTTTTGCTCTGGAGGCAAATCCCGGAACCTGTCCATGGACTCGACAACCAGAGGGTGCGGAACTTCAGCCATAGTGCGCCCCTTGAGTTCATCAGCGCTGTAAAAGGTGGCGTCCAGCAAGGCATAATCCACCTGAGGGATCAGGTCCTCAATGGCGGTGTCCCACTTTTCCCATTTATCTATATCGGGAATGAACAATGCAGTTTTTGTTTTTCCCTTGATCAGATAGCCAACAGTCTCACTGAACTCATCTCTGTGGGGCACCAACACAGGGGTTACCCTCACATTCCCAAGCACAACTTCGCGTTTATTTTGTAGCCCTTTAAGCTCGATATTGTTCAGCTTAACCAGTTGCGACCAGGGACCATTATTTTCAAGAAATGAGCGCATTTGTGGCATGGCATAAACGGGCAGTTGTTTAGTGGATGCGGATTCGCGACCAAAGTGCATCAAGCCAGTGTAGTGACCCATATGCGCATGGGTAAGAAACACAGCTTGCAGCTGGTAGTCAGGATTGGACCACTCCTGCTGCAGCAAATACAGTTGCTGGGGTAAGTCCGGGGTAGCTTCAAACAGATACTGAGCTTTGTGGACATGGTCAACCACCGCCAGAGAGGTGGCCATTTTGCGCAATGATTTATCCTGCCAGGCGGTCATACAGTGGGGTCGATAGCAAAGTGTTTGCGGGTAACCCGCATCCTGAGCGATGCCCAACACCACAAGCTCTGTTCCCGGCCGGGAATGGGCCTCAGTCGTGCTTAAGGCAGGCAGAGAAGTAAGGCAAAACAGAAACAACAGGCAAGACAAAGGGAATATACGCATTGGGTGTTTTTATTTATCAGGGCTGAAAAGTCAACCTGACAGCTTTCCCCTGTAGATACAAGCTCACGCCCACTTTCGCTCCGACAGCACGCAGAGCCTTTGCAAAGGCCAGGGGGTTAAAGCAACAGCGCCCTTGTTAGACCAGAACGTCAGCTTAATGCTGATACCAACAGCCATAGCCGTGACTGCTTCGCAAGACTACCGGCACCAACCTTACTGGATTCCCGTTATGATTCCCCGCCCTTTGCTTCCTGTACTGATGGCGGCGGAGTTTTACAAACAGGGATGCCTAGGCGTTCCAGTTCAGCATATATCGCCTCGATATCCATGCCGGAGAAGCTCTTTAGCGGGTGCTTACGGCCACCTTTTAGCAGCAGGTATTTTTCGTGTAGGACAAACCTGCCACTATCAAGCCGGATATCAACTATGCAGTCGATATCCGTCAAAGGGTAATAAAAAGACGCTTCATAGCGCGCAATGGGGGATTGCCAATCAATGCCATCAGCATTGACCGTAACATGCCATTGTCCCCCCTTGATAAACATATAGATGGAGGGAATAAACGACCCTGACAGGAGCAATAGAGCAAGCAGGTAAAACACATATTTAAAAATCTCTGCAGCTTGTTCAGAGACAGTACCCGACGAATAGGGGTGCCTTTTATCCAAAGGCGCGCCAGCGAGCACTGACTCAAGAAACTGCCCCAGATACCAGGCCAGCACCACCCCACCAGTAAGCAGCAGAATACGGAACAGGCTGTCGCCTCTGGCATCGCGTGTGATACTCAGGCCTTCAGCTACCTCTGGCATTTAACCTCCCATCTCCTTTTGAGTGAGAACATCAGCAAAACTCCACACTTAACCACTGGTCGTTATCCTTCAGTATGGCTTCCTATCCGGCCCAGCTGAGACCTAACCCACTGTTGCACTGCTGTGCAAGCACAGCCGAAGCCTGCTGACGCCCAAATATGATCACCTGGTAACGCCCGTTATCATTTCACGAGAGCAGATCATTGAATGCATCCGGATGCCCTCGTCAACACCCTACAAAAGCGCAAAACAGCCCTGAATTAAACAGGGCAACCAGGTCAGAGTGTGTCTTTCTCTCCCGAAAATCCAGGGGAGAAATCTCTGGTTGACTCAATGGAAACACCTTTTGCCAGCAACCAATCAACCCCCTGTAAAATCGCCCTTGCACCGGCTTCCGGGTGAGTGTTTAAGGTAAAATGTGAGCCGGGCAGCTTCGCCAGCATCATCCCCATATATGCCTGCCTGAAGTCGTTAAGCTTATCGGCCCCGACCAAAGTGTCCTCCTCGGCCTGCAGGCATACCGCGGGGACCTCAGAGTGAAACCTTTCAAACCGCATTTGGCTGATAAGCTCAAGTCGCCTGGCCAACACGCGCGGATCAACCGCTGTGATCGCCTCTTTCAGATCTGCGATTTGTCTGTCGCTCGCCTCTCGTTCCAGAAAATATCGACGTATAACCCGGTTTGCCATTGGCAGATTCAAGAGTTGCGCGGGGGAAAGTAGCGTAAACAAACGTGAGGCAATGGCCGACAGCAATGGCTGTGGTGATGACAGAAAGCTTGCCACAAAGATAATGCCTTTGAGGTTAGGCAGGGATTGCCGTGACAGGCATGCTGCGATTCCGCCGGAAAATGACTCCGCCAACAAAATAACGTCTCCCTCAGGAAGTTGACGTTTCACATATTCTGCCAGCGCAAGGTAATCCTGAGGCCCTCCCTGGGGTAAGCCGATGACCTGCACCCTGATACCGGCCAAATGCCTGAGTAAAGGAACAAACAACTTGCCTGTGCCATCCATGCCCGGCAACAACACCAATCGGCAATTACCCTGTTGCGTCATACCCCACCTTTACAGCACTCCTTTCAGTTAACTGGATAGTGCCCTCAATCCTGAGTTTTCACTATAGCGCGAACAGCTATATCTCTGATTTAAAACAGCCACTTTAGTTAAAAATGATATAACTGCCACGCCAGTAACACAGGACTGACGCCAGAGTGACAACAATTTGCTTTATCCTGTGATCCCCGCCATTGACATTGGCGGTCGCTGCCCCACAATTGGGCGTCTATGGGAGGAAACTCCCCACAGAATTCAGGATTTTCCGCCCCGGCGGAAAGCAAGACCAAACCGGCCAGGCCGGAACAACACGAACAAGGAAATAAGATGACCCGTTCCGAAACGCTGTTTGAACAGGCAAAACAAACCATCCCCGGCGGTGTGAACTCCCCGGTACGTGCATTCAATGGTGTGGGTGGTACTCCACGCTTTATTGAGAAAGCCGATGGTGCCTACATCTATGACGCTGACGGCAACAAGTACATCGACTACGTAGGTTCATGGGGCCCAATGATCCTGGGCCATAACCACCCTAAAATCCGTCAGGCTGTGCTGGATGCAGTGGAAAACGGTCTGTCTTTCGGTGCGCCAACTGAGCTGGAAGTGACCATGGCTGAGAAGGTAATCGAAATGGTTCCTTCCATGGAGATGGTGCGTATGGTGAGCTCAGGTACTGAAGCCACCATGAGTGCAATCCGTCTGGCCCGTGGTTTTACCGGCCGTGACAAGATCCTGAAGTTTGAAGGCTGCTACCATGGCCACGCTGATTGTCTGCTGGTAAAAGCTGGTTCGGGCGCCCTGACTCTGGGTCAGCCAAGCTCTCCAGGTATCCCAGAAGACTTCGCCAAGCACACTCTGACCGCGGTATACAACGACCTGGATTCTGTAAAGGCGATGTTCGAGCAGTACCCGGATTCCATCTCCTGTATCATTCTGGAGCCGGTTGCAGGCAACATGAACTGTATTCCTCCGGTTGCTGGCTTCCTGGAAGGCCTGCGCGCTCTGTGTGACGAGTTCGGCGCCCTGCTGATTATCGACGAAGTGATGACGGGTTTCCGTGTTTCCAAGAGCGGCGCTCAGGGTCACTACGGCATCAAGCCTGATCTGACCACTCTGGGTAAGGTTATCGGCGGCGGTATGCCTGTAGGTGCTTTTGGTGGCCGTAAAGACGTTATGCAGTTTATTGCGCCTACCGGTCCGGTTTACCAGGCAGGTACTCTGTCCGGTAACCCAATCGCCATGTCTGCTGGTTTAGCTCAGATGGAAGCCCTGTGTGAAGAAGGCCTGTATGAAGAGCTGGCGGCCAAGACCAAGCGTATCGCTGAAGGTTTCAAAGCTGCAGCTGACAAGCACGGTATTCCAATGAGCATCAACTATGTTGGCGGCATGTTCGGTTTCTTCTTTACTGACGAGCCTGAGGTGACCCTGTTTGAGCAGGTAACCAAGTGCAATATGGAACACTTCCGCGCCTTCTATCACGGCATGCTGGACGAAGGTGTTTACCTGGCACCAAGCGCCTATGAGGCAGGCTTCCTGTCAATGGCCCACGGTGAAGAAGAGCTGCAGGCCACACTGGCTGCAGCTGACCGTGTACTGGCCCGTATCGCTACCGCTTAATCAGCGCTCAAGCCAGAACGAAAAAGGACGCCCACGGGCGTCCTTTTTGTTTTTAGATTCAGCAAGCTATATCGCCGGCACAGTAAACTCTGTTCCGCCAATCTCAAGTATTACGTCCCTTGGGCGGATCTCCACTATCTTCAGCTTGCCACCTATGGTGTCACCCTGCTGCAACTCCCGACCATCCACATTAAGCCAACGGTTGTTCGGGTTGCTGGCATAGACGTGAGCAACGATATTGAAATCCGGCACCTGCTGTTGCAGTGACAGCGGCAGATCGCCATATTTTGGCAGGCCGGTATCCTGAGGCTCAGGAATAGGATCCAGCGACTTTGGCGTCACACCTTCATTCACCGAATGCTGATATTCAACCTCTTTCAGCGCCTGTTCAAAGGCAGCCAGCAGATTTTCCTGCTCTTCTCTCGCCTCCCGCCCCAGATCTGCCATGCCCTCGGGCGAAGTACCGGCTTCCCGGCGTAAAATCTCTAACTGCTCAGGCGTCAAATCCGTATTGGCACCCAGAACCAAAGGCTGAGAGCCAGAGCTTGCCGCAGCCTGGCTCTGAACGGCAGGTATTGTCCGTCTCATATCTCTCTGAGTTTGAGACGCCATGGCTGGCAGAGTTCCTGACCGATTGGCACCACTGGCATGCGTCACAGGGCTTGGCTGAGCAACGGGCAAATTACCACGCCCGGCGAGACGGACCTCTGCACTCTGAGTGGATTTAGCGTCTGTGGTAGCCACAACTGAATTGCTTGCTTGAGCTGGTACCAGAGCCTGCTCGGGCGCAGGGATAGTCACAGGAGCAGCCACAGGCAGACCTGTGTCCTCTTTATTCAGCAGCAAATTCAAGCCAAAAGCCGCCCCGGCCCCCGCCAGTAAACTTATCACCACAGCGGCAGTCGCTTTGACTGGCCAGCGTCGCTGTGCCTGTTCATAGCTTCTAGGCGCAGTGGCGGGATCAGGCAACTGTCCCTGCTGTTTATTGCGTATCACTGCATCGAGCAAAATAGACATCAGAACTGCTCCCCGCTGCTCAATCTTGGACCTGACTGACTCAGATACAGGCCCAGCTGTGTCAGCGTTTGACTGCCGGCAATACCATCAGCCTGCAGGCCATGTTGGCGCTGGAAGGTTTTCAGTCGCTGCTCCAGTTGGCTGTCATAACCATTAACCAGTCGGGCCGGGACCTTATCCACCATCGCCAGCGAGTTTTCCAACCATTGTAACTGAGGCTGAGAAGAGTGCGGGCCGATGGGCTGGCTGGCATCCTGATCAGGTTGCCACAGAATCTCAAACACACCGCTGAAGTGACGTTCAAACCAATCCCGGCTGACCCAGAACTGCTGCTCGCCCAGTTGCAACAGCAGTTCCTCACCTTCACGGGAGATAAGGGTGCCGAAAGCCTCAGTACTGCCACTGTGGAGATAAACCACTGCCGGATAGTTCAGCCTGAGAATCGATGCACTGTTACCCTGCTGCTGAAAACAGGCAAGGCCCTGAAGTGTGGCCGCCTGGCAGGGACTCATATCCTGATAGGGAGTCCGGTTCCACAACCCCAGCAAGGCTGCGAATGCAGTATCTATATTGCCGCTCTGCTCCAGCGCTCGCTGCAGCTGTCTTTGCCCCAAATTGTTGCTATGAGCGTTACCATTCCCGGCCAAATCAGTATGGGCGGGTTCAGTTAAAACAGGCTCTGTAACGACAGGCTGAACATTGGCCAGCTCCGCAGCCTGCTGCTCTGCGGGTTTATCACCGGATTGCAGCGTATAGAACACAGCGCCGAATGCCAGCACAAATCCCACTCCAGCGACCATGGGCCACCAATTACGGGCGGTGTCGGGCTCCTCGCCCAACACCTCTGCCGCTGCAGTTTGCACCATTTTATGGTCCACCGGCACTTTGGACTGTGCATAGGCTGCCATCAAAGCTCTTTCGCAAATCAGGTTGCTTAAACGGGGAATACCACCGGTCGCTTTATGCAGTACCTTAATGGCTTTGGCCGTAAACAGCGGTTCATGACGTCCGGCAACCTGCAATCTGTGCTGCACATACAAGCCGAGTTCCTGCTCGCTCAAAGGCAACAAGTGATATCTGGCCGTAATGCGTTGGGCCAGCTGACGCAGCTCCTGACGCTTAAGCAGCTGTTGCAGTTCAGGCTGACCAATCAATATTACCTGCAGCAGTTTTTTGGTATCTGTCTCCAGATTGGTGAGCAGCCGCAGTTGTTCAAGCACCTCTGGCCTGAGATGTTGAGCCTCATCAATAATCAATACTGTGTTTCGCCCCGCCTCATGATTCTTCAGCAAATATTGGCTGAGCAGATCTGTCAGCTGCTTGAGGCTGGGGTTGTCGCCATAGGAAATCTTCAGCTCATCACACAGGGTGGCCAACAGCTCCTGCTCGGTCAGCGAGGGGTTCAGAATAAAGGCGGTATCTGTATTGTCAGGTAACTGCTGCAACAAACAGCGACTGACGGTGGTTTTTCCTGTCCCCACCTCCCCGGTCAGCAGTACGAAACCACCGGTTTCACCCAGTCCATAAGTCAGGTGCGCCAGTGCTTCTCTGTGCCTGTCACTGAGAAACAGATAATGAGGATTGGGCGCAATAGAAAATGGGTTGTCATTCAACCCGAAGAAAGCCTTATACATACCCTGTAAACAGATGCTCTGAAAAGTTTTGCTCAAGGTATAGCGCCAGCATAAGGATGTCAAAAAGCGGGCTGACTTTATCGCTTTTTTGCCACCGGTGTTATGCTTACGGCAAATTTCAAAGCGAGAAGTACAGCGTGAAAATCTATCTGGTCGGCGGTGCAGTCAGGGATCAGCTTCTGGGTCTGCCGGTAAAAGACAGAGACTATATGGTGGTAGGAGCCACGCCTGAGCAAATGTTGTCGTTGGGTTATGAACAGGTGGGCAAAGACTTCCCGGTATTCCTGCACCCCAAAACCAAAGAAGAGCATGCCCTGGCCAGAACCGAGCGTAAGACAGGTGCAGGTTATGGAGGCTTTGCCTGCCATGCCGCCCCGGATGTCACTCTGGAGCAGGACCTGCTCAGACGCGATCTGACCATCAATGCTATTGCGCTGGATGACTCAGGAGAGCTTAATGACCCCTATGGTGGTCAGGCTGATATTGACGCCAGAGTATTGCGCCATGTCTCCCCCGCCTTTGTTGAAGACCCTCTGCGGGTGCTCAGGGTTGCACGTTTTGCGGCGCGATTTGCCGCTCAGGGGTTTACCATAGCCCCGGAAACGATGTCGCTGATGCAGGAGATAGCTGCCAGCGGTGAGCTTGATGCCTTAACCCCTGAACGGGTGTGGCAAGAGCTGGATAAAGCCCTGGCCACAGATCATCCACAGGTGTTCCTGCAGGTACTGAAAGAGTGTAACGCCCTGCCGATATTGATGCCGGAAATCCATGCCCTGTTCGGCGTGCCCCAACCTGAAAAGTGGCACCCGGAAATCGACACAGGTATCCATACGCTGATGGTGCTGGAGCAAGCAGCCAGACTGTCCACAGATAAAAGTGTGCGCTTTGCCGCCATGGTTCATGATTTGGGTAAAGCCCTGACACCTGAAGCGCAATGGCCAAAACACCATGGCCACGGTCAGAAAGGTCTGAAACCCATACGGGAATTTTGCCAGCGGTTACGTGTTCCCAACGAGTATCGTGACCTGGCGTTATTGGCCAGTGACCTGCACCAAAATCTGCACAATGCTTTCGAATTAAGACCGGAAACATTGCTAAAGCAGTTTGATAAGGCCGATATTTGGCGTAAACCCGAAAGACTGGAAAAGCTTTTGTTGGTTTGTCAGGCAGATAGTCGTGGTCGCACCGGCTTCGAAAATGCAGATTACCCTCAGGCTGATTATCTGCATGAGGCTTATAAAATTGCAGCGGCAGTTGAAGTCAAACAGATTGTTGATGCAGGTTTTAAAGGACCCGAAATTCGTGACGAATTGCAAAAGCGGCGAATGAATATGCTGTCAGAATTTAAGCAATGTCACACATTTGATGTAAGCAAACTGTGAATATGCTAAATCAGACCATTTAGTCCTTTGAAAAAAGGTGAATATTCGCTATCGTTTTGACCGATTCCATGATTTTTCATAGCAAATTAAATTGGCTATGACATAATTATGCGGTTGCAGTCGACCTCAGGGGACTGTGGCCTTTTAATCCACACTATCTTTAAAGGGATTACTCCAATGAACAAAAAGTTAATGATGGTTGCTGGTGTAGCTATGACTGCTATGCTGGGTGGCTGTGCCAACACCGATGCACTGGAAGCAAGCGTTGCAAACCTGGGCAACAAAGTAGACCAGCTGTCTGCTGAAGTTAGCTCTCTGAAGGCTGAGCAGGGTAAAGTTTCTGCTGACGCTAAAGCTGCTAAAGCTGCTGCTATGGACGCACAAGCTGAAGCCAAGCGCGCCAACGACCGCATCGACAACATGGCTTCTTCTTACAAGAAGTAATGTGTTGGTATCGGCAATACCTTGTATTGCCGATACACCTCCCCTGTTATTCTCCCCGGCTCTTTCTGGCCAACACCACCAAATAATCCATCTCTAAGCCGTTAATCGATTCTCTGGCAATTTTGCTTTTCAGCTTGTCATTGGCACGCCAGGCATAAGGCGTCATATCCAACAGCGTCAGCGCCTGTTCACCGTCTACATCCGCATTCCACTGAATACGTGTTGATACAACAAGCTCCAGCTCTTTGGGCAGGTTGATACTCACCTCTTTCTCGGCGAGATCCGCAAACACCTGAGTGCGCAGCTGCCATAAATGGCGACTGGCGGGGATCACTATCAAGGCCAGTCCGCCTTCTTTCAGCACACGGACCGCTTCTTTACCCTTGAGAGGTTTGTCGATAACCGTCAGCAGATCAAAGCTGTTGTCGACATAGGGAAGCCCCTTGGACGAACATTGCGCGTACACCTCATCACTGCCCGCTTTAGCGGCCGCGAACAGGGCATTATCCGCCTCGGCAAACCCATAACGCTCCAGTGTCAGTTCAGCTTGTTGCTGCGCCAGAGACTCCGCCAGCGCCCTCAGGTAAAAGCCTTCGGCGGATTCATAATCCAGCCAGGAGAGAGTCGACTGGCCAGACAGCAGTGGTATCAACTGTACTGTCATCGCGTCGATCAGCGGTGCCTGCAAGCCTCCACTCAGCAGAAAGAGTCTGGATCGCATTTGTGCACGGGACAGTACCTGCTGCTTTTTACCCTTGCCGAACACCCAGTATCCCCGCTCTTCGTGGACCTGAGTAAAAGGGAACTGATGTTTGTTGCTGCAGTGCAGGTCCTTGCTGGTCAGATACTGACTCAAAGGCTGACGGCAAATAGGGCATTGGAGAGAAACGGTCATAACTGATTCCGAAAAAATAGAAACCCCGGCAAACGGCCGGGGTTATTCACAAGCTTACAGGAAAATAAAGCCACATAGGAACAGACCCAGCGCCAGACGATAAATCACAAATGGTGTCATACCCATACGGCTGATAATCTTCAGGAAGAAGTGAATACAGACATAGGCAGAGATAAAAGAGAGCAAGACCCCCAGTCCCATCGCCTGCCAGTCAATCACATGGCCTTCAGTCACTATGTCTTTGCCCATCAGCAAAGCCGCACCCAGAATAACCGGGATAGACATCAGGAATGAGAAACGGGCTGCCGCTTCCTTATTCAGACCCAGCATCAAAGCGGCGGTCATGGTTACGCCACTGCGTGATGTTCCCGGAATAAGGGCAAGCGCCTGAGCAAAACCAATCAGCAGGGCTTTTTTCCAGCCGGTCTGATATTCGGTCAGCTCACATTTGGCCATACGGTCACCCAGCCACAGCAGCAGACCAAACACCACAGTCGTAATGGCAATCACACCCGGGCCACGCAGAAAGCTTTCCACCCAGTCCTTGGCCATAAAGCCGATAACCACAGCTGGGATAGTCGCGAGAATAATCCACCAGGCCAACTTGCTGTCGTCTGAATGCTTTCCCTTAAAGATACTGGCTATCCAGGCCTTGAACATGGCGACAATTTCCTTGCGGAAATAGATGATTACCGCCAGCAATGAACCAATATGCACAGCCACATCGAACGACAGCCCCTGATCTTCCCAACCGAAAAGCTGCGCGGGCAAAATCAGGTGCGCAGAGCTGGAGATAGGCAAAAATTCAGTAAAGCCCTGGATCAGAGCCAGCAGAATGACCTGCAGAGTATCCATAGTTTCCCTTGTATCGAATAAATGGGTAAATCAGACCAGAGTTGGCCAGGTGAGTTCAATGACCCAAAGTTTCTGAGGCTTGTTATAAGCATCCCACAAACTCTGATAGTTCAACCCGGTTGTGGGGTGTAACCGCTCAGGTGCGATTTCCGCCAGCGGCCAAAGAACAAATGCGTTCTCGGTAATTTCCGCTCTGGGCAGCACTATGGGGGAGTCACATACCAGGTCATCATAAAGCAGCAGATCCAGGTCCAGCGTGCGGGGAGCAAACTTCTTGGCACTGGGTAATCGGCCGTTGTCCCGCTCAATTTGCTTGAACAGGCTATTCAGTTCTGCCACAGACAAACTGGTGTCGGCAGCCGCCACCATATTGAGGAAGTTGGTGCCATCAAAGCCAACAGCTTCGCTCTCGTATACAGAAGAGAGTTCCAGTTGCCCAAGGTGCCGGGTCAGATCTCTGAGTCCGGCGGTTAAATGTGCCACCGGCTCAATATTGCTGCCCAAACTGATATATATTTTTGCCATGCTGCTTCTTTTGTTATTTGTATTCGGGGCAAATACCCCGGTGCAGTTCCAGTTAAATGTGGCCGCGCTCTATTTCAACGCCCACTGATTGAGCATGCTTCACCGCGCCGGGTTTCATGACAGTGACTTTGACCCAGGGAACATTGAATTCATCCATCACACACCTGGCCACCATTTCAGCCACAGTTTCAATCAATTCAATCGGGTCTTCGGTAATCAGTGCCGTCAGTCTGTTGGATACAGTCTCATAGCATAGCGCGTGCTCATAATCATCGCCTGCAGCCGCGGCCCGGTTATCCCACGCCATATCCAGATCTATCACCAGGGTCTGATGGATCTGTTTTTCCCATTCATAGATACCGATCACAGTATCGATACTTAATCCACGGATCAGGACCTTATCCATACATTTCTCCTGTTATGACGACTGAGGTCAGACAAGTTGGCGCTGCGTGACAGGTTACAATCCGCGGCAACCAAGGTGTCCACCCGGCATTGCCAACCTGAGGGATATACCCTTTGTGTTAGCTGGCATCCTTCAGTAGGATACGGCTTGGCAGTATGCCTTCAGCCTGAAATTTTGGGCTGACATTCAGGGCGCAGATAATACCCCAGATCCAGAAGGAAACCAATTTGAGCGAAGCTGCACTGACCATTTTTATGATATTGGCTGCCTATTTGGCAGGCTCGGTCTCAAGTGCCGTTTTGGTATGTAAAATGAGAGGCTTACCCGATCCCAGAACTCAGGGGTCAGGAAATCCCGGTGCCACCAATGTGTTGAGGATTGGCGGCGCAGGTTCTGCTGCCATGGTGCTGTTTTTCGATATGCTGAAAGGCGCCGCCCCGGCCTACCTCGCCTACATAATGGGTATTAATGCCGTGTGGCTTGGAGTCATCGCCATTGCAGCCTGTCTTGGCCACATCTATCCGGTATTTTTCGACTTTAAAGGCGGTAAAGGGGTTGCCACTGCATTTGGTGCCATGGCGCCCATAGGTGAAGGTCTGGCTTTTGCGCTGATGGGAACCTGGCTGGTCATGGTGTTTATTACCCGCTACTCCTCCCTGGCTGCCATATTGACCGCCCTGCTGGCACCGGTTTACACCCACTATCTGGATGAACGATTCACGATTCCGGTGGCCATGTTGTCGACCCTGATTATCGCCCGCCATAAAGACAATATTGTGCGACTGGTTCAGGGCAAAGAGCCCAGATTCTCTATTCGCAACAAGCTTAAAAAAGTAAAAGCCGACAAGTAGTCGGCTTCTTCGCTTGCAGATCAAACTGCCTCACCAGTCCAGTGGTAATGGTTGTTGGCCTTTTTCCCCAGCTGGCCAGCCGCCATCAGATCAGCAAAAATCGCATCCACCTCTTCCGTCATCAACCCAAACTGTCTGGCCACAGCTCGTTTGCTGCAGGGAAGACTTTTGCCTGCCAGCGCTTTGGCCACCTGCTCCGGGACGCTCAGTGGCTCAGGCGCCAAATCCAGTTCGTCCGATAAGGTTTGCTGCAGCGCCAATACCGGAGGAATAGAAGAAATCGGTTCGTTGATGGCCTCTATGGTCAGCGGTGTGCGCGCCCGCCAAAAGTGACGGAACCTGAGCTCTTCGCCGATTACGCCCACAAAGAAGGCCGCGAAAAAGTCCAGCAGTACAGACAGAAACACCACCAGGCCCAACTGCGCTGACTTGGTATCCACGCCCAGCATATTGGCCATGGATTCAATCAGACCGATAATCGAGCCCTGCGCCACAGGTGGCAGGCTATCACGTTCAGCCGCCAGCCTTTGCTGCTCTTCCCGCAGGCGCTTGTTCTCCTGCTGGATCCGGGTTACGCCGGTGGCGATGCGCTCCATTTCAATATATTTTTCGGCCGCCAGATTATTCAGTTCAATCTGGTTATCTATGGCAGCAATCTGGCGGTTGTAGGTATTGACCTTCGCCTGCTCAACCGCAATGTGTTCCTGAGCTGAGTTGGTGGCGCTGTTAATCCCGCCGATGCTGCCACCAATAGAGATCACCGCCAGTACCAGATAGAACACCAACGCCGACAACGCACCTGAGTAATTACGATGGGCCCGGCGCTCACCAAACTCGTACCAGGCGTAGAATTTGCCCGCCTCAAAGATCACAGCCAGCGAACCGAACAACCACTTCATCACAGGATTGTCATCGATAGACAAAAACAGCAGCAGCGAAAAAATGGTAGAGGCCAGAATAGAGGCGCCGGCCAGAGTCCAGACCGTGGCAGTTGCCAGTGGGCCTTTGGGGTATCTCAGTCCGATGGATTCTTGATAGTGCATTGCAAACCCGAGTTGAAGCCCCGGTGGGGACAGCGTGAAAAAGCGGGCAGCATACCCCAAAGACAGTGAAATATAAGGACATCTTTATCAACAACCAGTTTGATTGCTGGCAGATCAGCCAATTTTTGGGGTGATGGGAGTTAACTGCATAAAAAAACGACGCCGGAGCGTCGTTTCTAACTATCAATTCACTTTGGATTACACTGCTTCAAGGCTGTCCAAAGGCCATCTTGGCTGACCTTTTACTGCCAGTTCTTCAATCTGTCCGGCCTTCAGTCGCTGCAAACCGGCATAGGCAATCATGGCACCGTTATCTGTGCAGAACTCACCTCTTGGGTAGTACACCTTACCGCCAATTGACTGCATCAGTTCTGCCAGGCCTTCACGCAAGCGGACATTGGCACTCACGCCCCCGGCAATCACCAGACGCTTATGACCGGTTTGCTTAAGAGCACGACGACACTTGATAGCCAAAGTGTCCACCACAGCCTCTTCAAAGGCACGGGCGATATTGGCCCGGGTTTGTTCATCATCCGGCTCTTGAGCAATGGTGTTGGCCGCAAAGGTTTTCAAACCTGAGAAGCTGAAGTCCAAACCCGGTCTGTCAGTCATAGGACGGGGGAACTTATACTTGCCACCTTCACCCTGAGCGGCCAGCTTAGCCAGACGCGGACCACCTGGATAATCCAGCCCCATCAGCTTAGCGGTTTTATCGAAGGCCTCACCGGCAGCGTCATCAATAGACTCACCCAGCACTTCGTACTGACCTATGCCCTGAACATCCACCAACATGGAGTGGCCGCCGGAAACCAACAACGCTATAAACGGGAACTCAGGCGCATCATCTTCCAGCATGGGTGCCAGCAGGTGCCCTTCCATATGATGTACGCCTACAGCAGGCACACCCCAGGCGTATGCCAGCGAACGACCTACACAGGCACCAACCAGCAAGGCACCAATCAGGCCCGGCCCCTTGGTGTATGCCACGCCGTCGATATCTTCAATACGGGTACCAGAGTCAGCCAATGCCTGACGAATAAGCGGAACGATCTTGCGGACATGGTCTCGGGAAGCCAATTCAGGCACCACGCCACCATAGTCGGCGTGCAGCTTAACCTGACTGTACAGGGTGTGGGACAGCAGCCCAGCCTTGTCGTCATAAATGGCGATCCCGGTTTCATCACAGGATGTTTCTATACCTATAACCCGCATTGTGTCTCATCTTTCCGTTATTAAGGGCTGCCAATTCTACCTGCACTCGGGATTTGGCACCAGCCCCAGGAATATCGCAGAAGAAGTCACTGAATTGGCCAGATCGGGTGACTTTTTTGAAGATTTTTATCAACGACCAGACTATACTTCCGCCGTGCGAGATCAGGATGTTAATTTCAGCGATCAATATCCGCACTGACTGTTTGCCTGGGAGCCCTTGGGGGTTTACATCCGGGCATGGTTCAGTATAAAATTTCGCACCATTTTAAATCTTGTTAAACACTCTTGGTGAGGGGTCCGGTCATCAGACAGGAAGTTCCGAACCAATACAAACTTCCACCTAAGGGGTGATGGCGTATGCCAATTATTAAAGTACGTGAAAATGAACCATTCGACGTAGCTCTGCGTCGTTTCAAGCGCTCTTGTGAAAAAGCTGGCATCCTGGCCGACGTGCGTGCTCGTGAATTCTACGAGAAGCCAACTACTGCTCGTAAGCGTGCAAAAGCTGCTGCAGTAAAGCGTCTGGCTAAGAAGCTTTCTCGCGAAAACGCTCGTCGCGTACGTTTGTACTAATCCCGCTATGAGCCTTATAGATCAGCTGAAAGCCGACATGAAAGCGGCTCTGGTTGCCAAAGATAAAGTGCGACTGGGAACGATTCGTATGGCACTGGCCGCCATCAAGCAGATTGAAGTGGATACCCGCGAAACTCTGACCGATGACCAGGCCATAGCTGTCTTAACCAAAATGGTGAAGCAACGCCGTGATTCTATCGCTCAATATGAAGCGGCAGGTCGCAGCGAGCTGGCTGACAATGAAGCAGCAGAGATCAAGGTAATTGAATCTTTTCTGCCGAAGCCTCTGACTGAAGAGGAAGTTGCTGCCATTATTGATGCAACAATTGCTGAAGTTGGCGCATCCTCCATGGCGGACATGGGCAAAGTAATGGGAGCACTGAAAAACAAAGTGCAGGGTCGGGCAGATATGGGAGCCATTGGCGCTCAAATCCGCGCGAAGTTGCAGTAACTGTGATTCAGTGTACGAACAAGCCGTGCTTATGCGCGGCTTGTTTGTTTATCAAAAGCTGTCCGAGATGTTTCGCTTATATAACCGGACACTCCTGTCGGGAGTCTCTCGTTATACAAGTCTGCATTCATTCTGGTTTCCGAATTAGGTAACGGGTACGTAAGACGATCCATGGCAATCCCCCGCGATTTTATTAATGAACTGATCGCCCGCACTGACATTGTCGAGCTGATCGATCGCCGCGTGCCGCTGAAAAAAGCCGGCAAGAATCACTCTGCCTGTTGCCCGTTCCACAGTGAAAAATCACCATCATTCACTGTCAGTCGAGACAAGCAGTTTTATCACTGCTTTGGCTGTGGTGCCCACGGCAATGTGATCGACTTCCTGATGGAATATGACCGTTTGGAGTTTGTGGATGCCATTGAAGAGCTGGCGGGCCAGCTGGGTGTAGAAGTGCCCAGAGAGCAAGGCGGCAAACGCCGTGATGACGGCCTGAGCCGTGACCTCTACCAGTTAATGGAAGAGGCCAACAACTATTATCGCTCTCAACTTCGCAGCCACAACGACAGACAAAAGGTATTGGATTATCTCGACCTTCGTGGCCTTAGCCAGGAAGTGGTCGACAAGTTTGGTATCGGCTTCGCCCCAGATGGCTGGGATGGTCTGTTATCCCGCTACCGCAATAACCAGGACGCTCAGGATAAACTGCTGACCGGTGGCATGTTGATTGCCAAAGACAGTGGCAGCCGTTATGACAGATTCCGCGACCGCCTTATGTTCCCTATCCGGGATCGCCGAGGTCGGGTGGTTGGTTTTGGTGGCCGGGTATTGGGTGAAGGTACCCCCAAGTACCTTAACTCGCCGGAAACCCCCATCTTCCATAAAGGCAATGAGCTCTATGGCCTTTATGAGCTGAAACAGGCTCACAGAGATCCACAGAAGGTGCTGATCGTTGAAGGCTATATGGATGTGGTGGCACTGGCTCAATTTGATGTCGATTATGCGGTGGCCTCACTGGGAACATCCACCACAGCAGATCAGTTCCAGCTACTGCTGCGTAATGCCAAAGAGGTGATCTGCTGTTATGACGGTGACCGTGCAGGGTTTGATGCAGCATGGCGTGCATTGGAAACCGCCCTGCCCCTGCTGAAGCCGGGTGACCAGGTTAGGTTTATCTTCCTGCCCCAGGGCGAAGACCCGGATTCACTTATCCGCCAAATCGGTAAAGACGCTTTTGAAGAGCTAATCAGCAATGCCAAAAGCCTTGAGGCATTTCTGTTCGATACCCTGACTGAGCAGTATGGTACGGACAAGGGCAATTTTGCTAAGCAAGCAATTGTCTTAATTGAAAAAATTCAGGATACTGTACTACAGAACCTGCTGCTGGAGCAGTTGTCGCACAAGCTGGGCATGAATAATGCCGACGACGTCAAAAAGAAGCTTGGCTTTAACGCCAAGCCTCAGCAACCTATGTCGTCCAATAAAGGCTTGAAAGGTCGCGGCACGCCGTTGCGCCTGGCTGTAGCTCTATTGGTACAGCATCCATCGCTGGGAGAAGGGCTGCCCCCTCAACCGGCTATAGAACACCTGCAGATGAGCGGCATTGACCTGCTGCTTGAACTGCTGGCATTGACTCGCGAAACCAGATTCAACACCGCCCAACTACTTGAACATTTCAGAGAGCACGCCCAAGCGCCTGCCCTGAAGAAACTGGCTCAGTGGGAGCATCAGGTAGCGGATGAAAATCTGCAACAAGAGTTCAGGAAAGCCCTGATCTGGTTAACAAACCAGTATATCGAACAAAGATATCAGGAGCTGAGTCTGAAACAGACTCATACTAAGGAAGAAAGGATCCAGCTAAAGAAGCTGATCTCCGTCATGAAATCCCGGGCTTAAGCCTCTGGCAAAAAACCGGATAATTTCAGGACTGGCACAGGGATGCGTGCCCAAGTATAATCGATCATTTGCACGGCAATCAGTACCGGCTTTTGCCCGCCAGCGTGTGATTCGTTGTAAGTAAACAGTTACCCAACTTGGATGATATCTATGGATCAAACTCCGCAGTCGCAACTTAAATTGTTGCTCGCCAAAGGTAAAGAACAAGGTTATCTAACCTATGCAGAAGTGAACGACCACTTACCTGCAGATATGGTCGATTCTGACCAGATCGAAGATATTATCCAGATGATAAATGACATGGGTATCCGCGTGTTTGAAGAAGCACCGGACGCCGATGACATGATGATGTCGGAAGACAACACAGACGAAGATGCAGCGGAAGAAGCAGCAGCAGCCCTGGCCACAGTAGAAAGTGAGCTGGGCCGTACCACTGACCCTGTGCGCATGTACATGCGTGAAATGGGTACTGTGGAGCTGTTGACCCGTGAAGGCGAGATCGTAATCGCCAAGCGAATCGAAGACGGTATCAATACTGTTCAGAGCTCAGTGGCCGAATACCCACAGGCCATCGCCATGATCCTGGAGCAATTCGACCAGTTTGAAGCCGAAGAGCTGCGCCTGTCTGATATTATCTCTGGATTTGTAAACCCTGATGAAGATGACGTCGCGCCAACGGCGACTCACATCGGTTCCGAATTGTCCGACGAAGAGCTGGACGATGAAGACGATGATGATGAAGATGATGACGATGACGACAGCGATGACGACAGCAACAAGGGTCCTGACCCTGAAGAAGCTCGTGAGCGTTTCGGTCAGCTGCGTGCCGCCTATGAATCTGCACTGAATGTGATCGACACCAAAGGTCGTGACCACCCAGAATCTATCCGTGCCCTGTTTGAAATCGGCGAAATCTTTAAAGAATTCCGTCTGGTGCCAAAGCAGTTTGACCGTCTGGTCAAGAGCATGCGTGAGATGATGGACCGCGTGCGCGTTCAAGAGCGTCTGATCATGAAGCTCTGTGTTGAACAAGCCAAGATGCCTAAGAAGAACTTCGTTAAGATCTTCACCAACAATGAAAGCAGCCTGGATTGGTTCAGCGCCGAAATGACCGGCGGTAAGTCTTACTCCGAAGGCCTGAAAATGGTCGAGGAAGATGTACAGCGTTGCAGCGCTAAACTGAGCGCCATTGAAGAAGAGACTGGCCTGTCTATCTCCTCTATCAAAGACATCAACCGTCGTATGAGCATTGGTGAAGCCAAAGCCCGTCGCGCCAAGAAAGAGATGGTTGAGGCTAACCTGCGTCTGGTTATCTCTATCGCCAAGAAGTACACCAACCGTGGTCTGCAGTTCCTGGATCTGATCCAGGAAGGTAACATCGGTCTGATGAAAGCGGTAGATAAGTTCGAATACCGTCGTGGTTACAAGTTCTCGACCTATGCAACCTGGTGGATCCGTCAGGCTATCACCCGCTCTATCGCGGACCAGGCCCGTACTATCCGTATTCCGGTGCACATGATCGAAACCATCAACAAGCTGAACCGTATTTCCCGCCAGATGCTGCAGGAAATGGGGCGCGAGCCTTCTCCTGAAGAGCTGGCTGAACGCATGATGATGCCGGAAGACAAGATCCGCAAGGTACTGAAAATCGCCAAAGAGCCTATCTCCATGGAGACACCTATCGGTGACGATGAAGATTCGCATCTGGGAGATTTCATCGAGGATACTACCCTCGAACTGCCGCTGGACAGCGCGACTTCTGAGAGCCTGAAGCAGGCCACTCACGAAGTTCTGGCCGGTCTGACCGCCCGTGAAGCCAAAGTACTGCGTATGCGTTTTGGTATCGATATGAACACTGACCACACTCTGGAAGAGGTAGGTAAGCAGTTCGACGTTACCCGTGAACGTATCCGTCAGATCGAAGCCAAGGCTCTGCGTAAACTGCGTCACCCAAGCCGCTCAGAGATCCTCAAGTCCTTCCTGGACGAGTAATCTTAAGCCGGTTTAACAATCAGTCCTGAATTGGATTTTTAAAAGCCCTGCACTGCAGGGCTTTTTTGTGTTCACTCGCTCGGCAACCCCTGGTTAACAGATAATCAATTGAACCAACTTACCGAATTTCAACGCATTTCACGGGTGACAAGGGGTTTGAAACTTCGTATACTGCCAATCGCTCGAGAGAGCACGGCCCCTTAGCTCAGTTGGTTAGAGCACACGACTCATAATCGTTAGGTCCACAGTTCAAGTCTGTGAGGGGCCACCATATTCCAGAAGGCCCGTAGAGAAATCTACGGGCCTTTGTTCGTTATGAACTTATCAAACTCTCTTCGGGCAACAGCCCTTTTTGATACCCCTCTATTCAATACCTTTTCACGATATCAATCAGGCAACAACAAGCTATACATTGGTTATTAGTAGACTCGTCCAACCTATCGAGAGTGTATGAGCAGATTAAAACACAATGCATTTATAACTATGGCTCTGTTTGCCTTATTAGGATTGGCCAGCAATCAGGCTCTCGCGGTGAACGCTGAGCAGCTGGTTGCCGCCGCCCATGAACGTACAACCCATGATGTGACCTATGATGGTGCTTACCATACAATCCCCTATCCTCTTGGCGACGTCCCTTCCGATATCGGAGTATGTACCGACGTGGTCATTCGCAGCTACCGGAGTCTGGGGATTGATCTACAACAGTTGGTACATGAAGATCTGAAAGCCAACTTTAATCTGTATCCATCCAGGCGTATTTGGGGATTAAACGCCCCAGACACCAACATAGACCACAGACGGGTACCTAACCTGCAGACCTTTTTCAGTCGTCATGGGGAAAAACTTGCTGTCAGTGACCGGGCTGAGGATTACTCCCCCGGAGATCTGGTCACCTGGAGGGTGACTGGGCCACATATAGGTATTGTCACCGACAAGCTTTCCAACGATGGTAAGCGGCCATTGATAGTGCACAACATAGGCCGGGGGCCGGTACTGGAGGATATGCTGTTCGACTACCCCATTACCGGTCATTACAGGTATCTGCCGAAAACAGAGTAAGCCCTGACCAAATGCTGTTGTTTGAAAGTTCTCAGTGACTAAGGAAATTACGTCCGTTCGTCACTCATGCATCGTGACAACATACGTAGAAAGAAGATTTGCCTATATCTATACCGATGATGTTACGCTTCATAATGGTTCGCCTCTTTAGTTTGTAACCTCCTAACCTTACGGTCTGGAGGTGAAGCAGACCATCTAAAAAAAACCTCACAAGGAGGGTTTAACATCAATTGGTTGCACACCTGGCGTTGAACTTGTCGACCAGTTCATTGAATCTATCAATGGACGCTTGATACTCGTTGCTCTTTTGCTGGTATTCAGCGCGTCGCATTTTCATATTATCAACTGCAGCATTGTATTTTCTTACAGCCAGGTTATAGGCTTTGGTGTCGCCAGCTTCTTTGTCACGCGCCATTGCTTCAGAAAACCTGTCAATGGAAACCTGGGCTCCCCTTACTCTTCGTTGCGCAGTGTTGTACCCGTCCTCGGCATAACTAACTTGGCCTTCAGCACGCTCAACCTTTTCAAGCAATGTTGGGCAATCATCTGCGTAAGCTGATGCCAGAGGAAGGAAGGCAATCGCGGCCAGAATACTTTTGAATTTCATTTAAATGCTCTCAGTGACTCACTGTAAATTACGTCCGCTCGACACAAAGGAGATGCTGAACATTAACATCGTCTTTGAGTGACGAACTAAATAGATTAAATCCATTTAGGTTACCTGGCGTCTGGGAACTCACAGACAACAATTAACGGCACCTTACAAGCAGCTTCCAGCTGGGCGCAGTGTATACAATGCACTGCAATATCAGTCAATCCAGAACCCAATCCTTATCCCGAAAAGCTCGACCAGTAATCATTTCAAGAAAATGACCAGCGTTCCTGAGTTAATGACATTCGACACATCCTGTGGCTTGCGAGCTGGCGAAACCATAGTGGTTCGATGTCACTCAAGACAGAGTCAACTGGGTTGAAACCCGCATTGTATATGCGCGGCACGCGCCCACTGACAGTGCACAACATAGGCCGGGGTCCGGTACTGGAAGATATGCTGTTCAACTACCCCATCACAGGACATTACAGGTATCAGCCGAAAACAGAGTAAGCCCTGACCAAATGATGCTGCAGGAGCAATAGATATTTGCTCCTGTGGTGGCCGCAAAAACGATGCTCAGCTTAACCAGATACCGCCGGTGGAGTCGGAAGATTGTTACCTCGCAAACACAAGCCAGATCCCAAATATTGACCTAACCAGCATATTCCTAACTGTTTGGCTAAAAAACGGTCCACCTCAGATTGTGTGTGAAGTGCCTGCGGGTATACTGCTGCTACAGTTTCGTACTCCGCTATCCCATGACCAGATATATCGCTAAATCAGGGGTTGGAGGACTGCTAACAAGCATATGGATATGTATGGTGCTGGTTCTGAGTGGAACAAGTACTGCTTATGCTGCCCGGGATCTGGCAGATATCAAGGAAGAAGGCGTCCTGCGACACATAGGCGTTCCCTATGCCAATTTCGTGACTCAGTACACTGAGGGCAACAAGGTTGTTCACAGTGGTCTGGATATCGAGTTAATGCAGCTCTTCGCCAAGTCTATTGGCGTCCAATATGAGTTTATTCCAGCCACCTGGAATAATGTCTTTGGTAAGTTGACCGGTACCAATGGTCAGTTTATCGATCACAAGGTGATGATAGGCTCCAATCAGGCCATTGAGGGTGATGTTATGGCCCACGGCGTCACGATTCTCGACTGGCGCAAAGAGCTGATTGCCTTTTCTGATCACTATTTCCCTTCTGCCGTCTGGCTGATAGCCCGCCGAGATTCCCATCTGCAACCCATTACGCCTTCTGCCAGTCTGGATACAGATATCAAGGCCGTCAGACAGTTACTGCCTGGGCTGCAGGTTCTGGCAATGAAGCAATCCTGTCTCGACCCGGACTTGTACCGCCTGTATGACACAGGGGCAAACGTGATTCTACCCACCAAGCAGTTGCAGTTGAATGAAATGGTGCCGGCCATGCTCAACGATGAAGCGGAGACGACACTGCTGGACGTGGCTGATACCCTGATCGCACTTGAGAAATGGCCCAACGAGATTAAAGTGATCGGCCCTATCTCTCCTGAACAGCTCATGGGAGTCGGCTTTCGTAAAGACTCTCCGGAGCTGCGCAAAGCCTTTAATGAGTGGCTGGCTAAAATCCGCGCCGACGGCACCTTTAATCGACTGGTGCAAAAATATTATCCAGGCGTATTCCACTATTACCGTGACTACTTTACACGCTACGGCCTATCTGAGTAATCCATGAAACTTTTGAAGCGTATTAATGGCCGGACTGCCATTATCGTAGCCGGTGGCTTGCTCACCGCCTACCTGGCTCTGATCCTGACAGTCACCAACCTGGGACAGAGCAAACTTGAGGAATCTCAGCGGCAATCTCTGTCGCTGAAAATCCGCAACTATACGGACAATCTCAGCTTCTTCTTCGATGTCAGCCAGCAAAACCTGGCTAACCTGGCTTCCAATCAAGCCACCACCACCTACTTTGCCAACCTGGCCGCCGGTATGTCAGTTAAATATGGCCTGGGTTCCAGCCTGTTTAACCTGGAGCAAACCATAGGTGGCTATATGCACTCCAGTAAGATAGATAACCTGCCCATCTATAAGCGGGTGCGGGTAATTGGCCTGGGTGGCACCAGTATTATCGATACCGGCGATGGACTAATGCCGCCTGGCCCGGCCGTACCATTAAAAGAGATGGAACACCACAGACAAAAAATTGAAATCAGCAAAACAGAGTCTGGCTTATCCATTAATCTGCTGCACACCATCTATCATCAGAACAAACCCGTGGCCGTACTGGTCGCAGAGGTCAATAATGATGTGCTGATTTACCAGTTGTCGATTCAGGAACACAAGAGCAGCAAGAGTTGCCTGTCATTGCTGACGCCTCTGGGCGGCATCAAGGTATGGAATACACTCACCCCGGATACACCGGTATTGGTATCTCCCCCTCAAGCTATCTCCGCCAACACCCAACTTATCTATCTGGAAAAACTGGTCAAAGGAACGCCATTTAAACTGATCAGCTGGTACGAACCGGTCAACAATCAGGACATTTTTACCTCCACCTGGTTTATCGCGGCAATCTCACTGCTGGCGGTACCTGTGCTGGCCGGTCTGGTCTTCCTGATGCGCGTGTATAACGCCAACCTGGTGCTGCAAACTGAAATAGCTGTGGCAGCTGAGCAACAGAAGAGCCTGGCGGAAAAGAACGTGCTGCTGAGTCAGGAGGTCGATAAGCGACGCGCGTCGGAGATGGAACTCGCCTTCCGCGCCGCCCACGACGACCTGACCGGGCTGGCCAATCGTCAGGCCGGTATGGCAGCGCTGCAAAGAGCCATAGATAAGGCCAATGTCAGTGGCAACTCTGTACTGGTGATGTTTCTGGATCTGGACAACTTTAAGCAGGTGAATGACACAGTCGGCCACCATGCCGGAGACAGGTTACTTATCCAAACCTCGGAGCGACTGCAGAGGGCCATTCGCCACACTGATACCCTGGCCCGCTTCGGCGGCGATGAGTTTATGCTGATCATTCCCGAGTTATCCGGGCAGGATGCCGCCCGGGTACTGGCTCACGGTATACTCTCGCTGTTTGAGGAGCCATTCAATCACGATGGACAGGAGTTCTTTGTCTCCACCAGTATTGGCATGGCGATGTATCCTCAGGATGGCGATACTCCGGCCAACCTGCTGAAGAAGTCAGACGCCGCCCTCTATCGTGCCAAAGAGACAGGCCGCAACGGCTACAGCTTCTATGATGCCAATATGAACCAGGATCTGCAGCGTAAGCTGGCATTGAATGTGCGTCTGCATCAGGCGATTACCAATGATGAACTGGATGTTCATTACCAGCCTATTGTCGACCTTAAAACCGGGCAAATCGTGGCTGCTGAAGCCTTGATGCGTTGGACAGACAGAGAGCTGGGCTTTATCTCACCGGCAGAGTTCATTCCACTGGCTGAAAAGAATGGGTTAATCCACAGACTGGGCGACATAGTGCTGCAACAGGCGTGTCGTCAGGCAGCGCAATGGCAAGCCCTTGCGCCTTTGGCCATTGCCATTAACTTCTCCAGCGTCCAGTTCCGCCAGTGTGAGCAATTACAGCAAAGGGTTCTGCAGGTACTGGCTGAAGTTGGTCTGCCCCCTGACAGGTTGGAGATGGAGGTGACTGAGAGTATCTTTATCGAACAGGATACCTGTCTTATCAATACCCTGAACCACCTCAAGTCGGTTGGGGTGCAGCTGTCCATCGACGATTTTGGTACTGGTTACTCCGCCCTCAGTTACCTGCAGAGGTTCTCTTTCTCCAAGCTGAAAATAGACCGCAGCTTTATTCAGGGCATGACAAATAACGTCGCCGACCGCAGTCTGGTCAATGCCATGTTGGCCATGGCCAAGTCCCTGGATTTAAAAGTGGTGGCAGAAGGGATTGAAGAGCAGCCTCAAGCTGACTACCTCAATCTTCTGGGGTGTGAATATGGTCAGGGGTATCTGTTCAGTCGTCCGTTAAGCGCGGCGGAGTTTACGCAACTGCTGCAATCCCAGACACTGCAAATCGCCTGATTGGTAACATCAAATAAGCAAAAGGCCCGCATCTGCGGGCCTTTTCAATGATATCGCGGTAATTACGCCATTTGACGGTAAACGCGCTTCATCGCCTTCACCAGACCAATGACATCTGCTTCATCGTGGAACAGGTGGGTAGAGATACGCAGAGCATAGGTATCTACCGCATCTTCTGGGTGCAGTTTGAAGTTGGTGGTACGGATGATGTAACCATGCTCTTCACGCAGACGGTCGCGGAACTCTGTCAGCATCACACCATCAGTCTTATCCCAGAATGGGTTGATGGTAGTCAGACCTGAAGACAATTCGCGTACATCAGGGGCATAGTAAGTCGCATCGCTGTCAAACGCGCTTTGCAGCTCCTGCTTACACAGGGCGCTCAAGTCCAGAATACGCTGCTCGATACGGTCACGGCCAATGGCGTCCCACATCTCACAACATTCTACCAGTGCCAGTTTAGCCGGGTAGTTATCCTGACCAACGTACTGCATGCGATTGTGGAAAGCGACAGGGTCATTGTAGGCATCTTCTACATCTGTACCTGCAGGGTAAGAAGAGTTCACAAAGAACAACGGCTGAGGACGGTCTGACCAAAACTCACGCAGACGTTTGGCGCAGTCACGAACGTACAGGATACCGGTAGAACCTGGACCACACTGCCACTTGTGACCGGAACCGGCGTAAAAGTCACAGTCCATGTCGTGGAAGTTCAGATTGAACATACCCGGAGTGTGAGCACCATCAATCAGAGTTGGAATACGGTTAGGAATAGCAACTTCTTTACAGATGCGCTTGGCTGGCAAGGTTACACCAGTCTTGTATGATACGTGGGAGAAGCACAACAGACGTACACTGCTGCCATAATAAGCCACAGCGTCAGCAAACAACTTCACATAGTCATCTGCAGTCACAGTTTCGAAACCTGTGTAGGTTGGCAATTCCAACTCAACAACCTCAACACCGTAACGCTGAGCAACGATCTTCATTGGCATAGCGCCGCCAACATGCTCCTGATTAGTGGTCAGGATCACATCGCCCGGTTCGAAGTTCAAACCATGAATGATGCTGCACATACCGTCAGTAGTGTTGCGGCTCAGGATCAACTCATGGTTATCAGCACCGAAGCTGGCTGCGACTCTGGCTGCCAGCGCCTGAGTCGAAATCTGAGTACCCCACGGGTGCTTGGAGATGTACTCGTTGTTGTCTTCATAGTTTTCCAGCACACGCTCAGGAATAGAGCCTGTAGTGCCTACGTTCATGTAGGTTTCACGCTTGCTCAGAACAAACTCTTTACGTACCTTGCGCCACAGTTTGTGGTCACTGTGATGACGTAAAGCGCTGACATCTTCGCGATAATCATCAGCCAGGGCTACACCCGGCAAAATGCTGCTGCCGGCACCTACCAGCGCAGCGCCGGTAGACAGTTTCAGAAATCCACGTCGGTTTACACCGGCGCCCGCTTTGTTGTTCTTCGATTCCATATTGTTCTCACGCAATAAGTGAAAATTCATCATCCGCCAACGTGATCTGTGGCACGCCAGCACCCGTCCGGGCGTCCTCAATATACAGAGTTCCACTCACAGATGATTGAAGGACTCAAAAATTCGTGAACCAAGACACAGTGAAGAAAATTTAAAGGGTGAGCGTGAGCCCAGCCTTTGACTCAGGTGGGAGAGTATGTTTGGAAATCGGTAGAAAATCGGACAGTTATATCGAATGGACAACAAAAAACCCGCCGCAGCGGGTTTTTATCATAAAAGAAGCTATCAGAAGGTGTAGTTCACACTGATATTGGCGTAACGGCCTGGCTGAGTGTAATCCTCATAGTCTACGCCCATGGAGGACATCAGGAAGGCAGACTGACCAGCCACATCGGCATAGTCCACATACTCTTTATCAAAGATGTTGTAGACACCGGCACGCAGGTTCCAGTTGTCGCTGATACGCAGACCAAAGGTCAGGTCAATCGCAGCATAACCGGCAGTGTTATACACTTCGTTGAAGTCTTCCTTCGGAATACAGATACCCATCATACAGATATCGTCTTCAGCCAGATTGATATCATAGGTACGGCTCATATGGTCGGCCCAGCGCACCACTGCACCGAACTCACCTTCCATACCTGAGATATCTGTATACCAGTTAACACCCACATTACCTTTCAGCGGGCTGACACTGTTGAGGTTCTCACCATTTTCGTCAGTGCCATGGGTATATGAGATGTTACCCCACAACTCAACTTCATCGGTCAACCAGTGGTTAATCTGAGCTTCAGCACCGTATAGTTTCACTTCATCACGGTTGTAGTACTGGTACTTGAACTCCATTGGCATGCCCGGCTTGAAGCTCACATACTGCCAATCGATAAAGTCTTCAGCCAAAGTGTAGAAGGTGGTCAATTCATACTGAGTGTCGGTATGGCTTCCACGCACGCCCATTTCCCAGGTGTGAGACTGCTCAGACTCAAGGTCATAGTTGGCTTCAATAAACACATTGGTCATGCCACCGGCATCAACTTCCAGTTCACCCCACTTCTGGTCCGGGGTTGGCATTTTATAGCCATAGGCGTACTGACCGTACACGCTAACGGAGTCGGACAACTGGTAAACCAGACCCAGCTTAGGTGACCAAAAACTATCATTCATAGGCTCAAAATTGGCTTCATCATATCGATCTTGTAAACCAGCCTTTGCTTGTTCTTTATCTGGTGTATTGCTGAAATAGTCGTAACGCAGACCGGCGATCAGGTTCAGATCACCATCCATCAAAGTCACGTCATCCTGCATAAAGATACCAAAACGCTGGCTGTCGGTGTCTGCGAAGGTGAAAGGGTTGGTTACCTTGCCATTGCGAACATTCTCAACTTCACGATGGCGGGACATGGTAGAGAACTCATAGTCCAGACCATAGGTTATCTGGTGGCCATAGTTATCGCCGCCCACATACTTGCTGAAGGTTGAGTTCAGACCGATACGCTGATCTTCAAAGCTGTAATCACGAACTTCACCCAGGCTGTACTCCACCGGACGGAAAGAGCTGCCGGTATCAAAGATGTCTCTGTGCTCCAGCTGCTCAGTGTGCCCGAAATAAGCAGTCACGGTCAGCGTATCGTGCATATAGGTAGGCTTGCTGGAAACCAGCTGCAGCGCACCGTTAATGACTTCTGTATCACGAACAGTATCAACGCCTTCGTCCAGTTCGCCTTTCTTATCAAACTCATACTCCCAGCGCTCCAGCGTCTGCTCCAGATAGTCCAGAGTCAGCTGCACTGAGGTGTAATCGTTGAAGTGGTACTTGCTTTTGAACAGCACACTGTCCTGTACAAGGTCACTATCTGGCTGGGTGTCAAAGTAGTTTGGCAGCTCTTCACCTTTGCGGTGCTGGTAGGTCAGCAGGTTTTCAAAACCATTGTAGGCAGCTGCACTGGTGAAACCGGCAGAGTACTCGTTGTTGATACCGGCGTAACCTGCATTCATAGACATATAGTAGTCGTCACCCAGCAGGTAGTCAGAAGCATCCTTGGTACGCATCACTACAACGCCACCCAGAGCATCCGAGCCATACATGGTAGAAGCTGCTGCTTTTACCACTTCAACCTGCTTCAGACTCTGCACTTCGGTGAGGCCACGGCCTGTGCCTTCAGCGCCCGGGCCCAGTGGGGAAGCGTACTGGTTATTTACCCGAACACCGTCCTTCACCATCATCACCCGGTTACCACCTATACCGCGAATGGTTACAGCCGTTGGCTTACCGGCACCGCCTTTTACGGACACAGCGGATTCATTGCGGAAAAGGCTGCCGAAGTCATTGCTCAGGGTACGGCCAATGGCTTCTTCATCAATAACCATAATTGAGCCCGCAACCTGCTCAATCTTCTGCTCCATACGGGAGCCGGAGATCACGATCACTTCATCGATTTTTTGGGTTGCCTGCTCCTGGGCCTGAGCTACAAACGCAGCACTTACAGCCATGGCCAGCACACTAATACGCAGCGGATTCATCGTTCACCTTTACCACAAAATGAGAATAGTTCTTATCTGAATATGCGCGTTAGCTTATAGTGGTTCGCGCTCAGATTCAGGCCGGCATGGCGATAAATTGCGCACTCAACAAAAGTGAATTGTGAAAATCAAAAGTGGATCACGAAGCATTAATCTCCGTTCATAAAAATGTCGCAACAAGCAGATACAATCGCCCAGAAATTAATGCAGTGGTTTCGGTTGACACAGGCCTGGATAAGGTCAACTATTAACCGCTCAAGCATTGACCCGAATTAATGGAAATCATGAAACGACTCAACCCCTCAACCAATAACGCTAAGATGACAAACGGTGTCTGCCGTTGGTCCCTTTCGTTGTCGGCCGGTTGGTGTCTGTTTCCCCAAATGAAATAGTTCGTCTCTTCCGGTCGCAGCAAGCGGCCGGAGTCCCCGCCCTTGCTGCCTGTTGTTCAATCGTCATTCAATAGCAAGGAGTCCTGATGCCAAAATCTCAAGATGCACAGATCCCGACAATGGTGCCCTTCGCCTTTATCCTGGGGGTTATCATCTGGTCTACCACACCGCTGGGCATAGTCTGGAGCAGTGAGTCCGTCCATCCCACCATGGCGGTGCTGCTGCGTATGCTGATTGCTCTTACGCTGGGATTTGTGATCATCCTCTGTACCCGCATCCGACTGCCGATGAACTCTCAGGCGTTGAAGCTCTATGCCTTCTCTACCATAGGCATGGTGGGCGGTATGCTGCTGAGCTATTTTGCCGCTCGCTATATTGGCTCTGGCACCATCTCCCTTATCTTTGGACTGGCTCCCATCATATCCGGATTACTGGCGCAAAAGATTCTGGGAGAGCCTGCATTCAGCAAGGTAAGGCTGCTCGCTTTCGCAGTGGCGTTTATCGGGCTGGGGGTAGTGTGTTTTGACCGTTTGGGCACGGGCGACAATGCCTGGGTGGGTATTGGGTTAATCCTGGGGGCAGTGTCCCTGTTCAGCCTGAGCGCCGTGTTGGTTAAAACCGTCAATGTCAGCATTCATCCACTGGCGAGTACAGTTGGTACCCTGAGCATGTCCACGCCTCTGTTTGCCCTGGCATGGGTGGTTTTTGATGGCACATTGCCGGTGGAGACCTGGCAGGCAAAATCCCTGTACGCCATCATCTATCTGGGGATTATTGGTTCACTGGTGGCCTCAGTCGCATACTTCTATATTCTGCAGCACCTGAGAGCCAGCACTGTGACTCTGGTTACACTGATAACACCTGCGTTCGCCATGATGCTGGGTGCCCTGCTAAACGGTGAGTCCATTACCGCCAACCTGTTAATTGGGGCTGGATTGGTATTGAGTGGTCTGAGCCTGTACCAGTTTGGAGAGAAATGCCGCTGGTTGTCAGGAAAAGCCAAACAACCCCATCTTGAGTCATAACCCAAAGCCGCCCAATGGGCGGCTTTTTTGTTTCACCAGTCCCTAGAGGGGCTGTTGACCTTTGAAGATGGTTTTTGCAGCGCTTTGTCGTTGTTTAATACAAAGCAACGCGATTGAAGTGTAGTTGTTCTACATAAATGAGCGTTAATGCAGTAGAAAGCGACGACAAACGCTGCCCGAAGGGCTCGGCTATACGCGCTTTACTCTTTGTTGCAAGGTATTTGCTTAGGCCCCTAGGCTGCACACCTTGCGTCGCAATTAAAGCGCGTCTATCTCGAGCAAAATTCAACCATGAAAGGTCAACAGCCCCTTGGTACTTGCATTAATTTCAAGGAAATTGCATGTTTAAATCATGGTTAGTTTTTCACCATGTGATTGAAAAGCTGCCGGTATCTGGAAATGAGTCACAGAGGAAGTCACCATGAGAATCAAAACCATAGCAGCAATAGTATGCACACTGGCCATCAGCAGTGGCGCAGTCGCCGGGAGCTCAGACTCGTCCAAGAAACTGAGTCAGGGTTATGCCCATATCCTGCCTGCCAGCTCAGTGCTGGTGCATTCCAAGGCGTCCAGCGTTGCCCCCCGTCAATCCGACGAACTGGTACGTTCGCTGCGTGAAGAGTGGTACAAGGATCGTGAAGGTAAACAGTGGTACACCTGGGAAGAAAAGCAGAAACAGGCCGATGGTCACTGGATAGCGATAGGCTCAGGTATCGCCAAAGAGGGCAGCCACAGTTACAAAGCCCGCCCCTGATAACACCAAAACAGCCGCCAAGCGGCTGTTTTTATTACTATCACCAACTGTTAGTTTCTCAGGGCTTTAAACCGCTTCAGCATCAGCTGATAAAACCCCAGCGCCAACAGGATACTCAATGCGGCCAGCAATGCCCCAATCAAGGTTGAAGCCACAACGTCTCTGGGCCAGTGCAATCCCAGTAACATGCGACTGACTCCCATGGATGCAGCCCAAAGGGTTACCAGGGTTGCCCAGCCATAACGGCCACCACTGAACAAAAAATAACAGAGGATCAATCCAAAAGAGACAGCAAATTGAGTGTGCCCGGATGGAAATGCGAACCCCAGCTCGTGTCGCCAATGTTCAGCAATATTATCTGCCAGCATTAGGGCGTCGGCTTCACTGGCCATGGCGCTGTCGATTTGATTAAGTTTGGCCTGCTTACTCTGCAGATAGAAGGCGTCGGCATCAAAACCTTGCCGCTCAGCAAGCCAGTGAATATTGGGTCTTGCCTCCTTAAAGTGGTGCTTAAGCTCATGGTTGAGAATCACCCCTGCGGTCTGACTCAAGCTCACCGCCAGCAGCAAAGGCAAAAACAACGGCATCGGCAGCAATCGCCAGCACACAATCAACACCAGCAGAATAAATCCTATGCCCCAGGGCACAGTGCCCGTCCAGGTAATCCCATATAAAACCTGTGCTGGCGTGGATGACAGGTTCAGCAGCGGAAATAATTCAAGGTCCAACATCCAGCAAATCAGCGGCACACTCAGGATCGCCATAAACGCCAATGCCATGTACCGCAACAACTTGCTCTGCTGTATCAATGCTGTCGCCATAGAATTTACTCACAACCGGAAAAAGCCGCCATTCTGGCACAAACCTGAGTTTGAATGCCTCTGGGTTAGCAATCTTTAATCTTTATCGTCAACTCACCCGGTGAGCTGACGTTGAGGCATCTTCTCAGCCATAAAGTCGATAAAGCACCTCACTCTGGACGCCAGATGCTTTCTTCCCGGATAGACCAGGAACAGCTTAACCTCGGGGGCACGAAAATCCGTCAACAGGCTCTCCAGTTTGCCGCTGCTCAGCTCATCAGTCAGATTAAATGCCGGCATCCGCATAATGCCATCACCTGCCACACACATGGCCAACTCCATCTGCGGACTGTTGGTCAATATTCTGGGAGTCACCCGGACCGGAATATCATCTCCCTCCGGACCGATAAAAGGCCACAGGCTGGGATCCTTCAAATAGGAGTAACAAAGGGTTTTGTGGCGGGCCAGCTCAGAGGGATGAGAGGGTCTGCCGGCTTTGGCAAGGTACTCAGGCGACGCCAGCGTCAAAGTGGGAGAGCTCAGCAAAGGACGGCTAATCAGACTGGAGTCCGCCAGCCCAACGGCTCCCCGAATCGCGACATCGATTCCTTCCGCCACCAGATCCACTTTTCTGTCATTCAGATCCAGTTCCAGCTCAATGGCAGGATAGGTCTGCATAAACTCATGCAGCAAAGGTCTTAAATAGGCCAGACCGAAGGTGACTGGGCAAGACAACCTCAGGGTGCCACTTACCTGTTGTTGCCGCCCCTGGAGCAGATCCCGGGTATCGCTGGCATCCTGAATAATCTGCTCGCAGGTATTGAAGTATGCCTGCCCATCGGGGGTCAGCGTTAAAGACCGCGTCGTTCTGTGAAGCAACCTCACCCCGAGACGGGACTCCAGTGCACTGATCTCCTTGCTGATATACGAGGTTGAATGACCACTGCGTTCAGCGGCCAGGGTAAAGCTGCCTGCGTTTACCACCTCGGCAAAAAGCACCATACCGTCCAGAAGTTTGCTGTCTATTGCCATTTGTTTCCTCTATTGACTGGTTCGCGACCGGCAATCCTTTAAACCCTAAACCAATTACAAGTCATATGGAAATAATTCATATCCAATAAGGCTATTAATTCACAGACGGTTAGCAATTATGCTGTTAATCAATCGAGGCACACACAGCCAGTCCAATTTTTCGGGAGACAGAAGATGAAAATTATCGCCTTTGGAGCCACCAGCAGCCGTCACTCAATCAACAAACAGCTGGCCGCCTACGCCGCCAACCTGGTTGCAGGAGCTGAAGTAGAAATGCTGGATATCAATGATTATGAAATCCCACTGTTCAGCGAAGACAAAGAAAAAGAGCTGGGGCAGCCCCAGTTAGCCAAAGACTTCTACGCCAAACTGGGCAGCGGTGATGCCATAGTGATCTCCTTTGCTGAACATAATGGCTCATACACAGCGGCCTATAAGAATCTGTTTGACTGGACCTCCAGATTGGATCGCAACATATTTCAAGGCAAACCTATGGTGTTGCTGGCAACCTCTCCCGGCCCGGGCGGTGCGCGCAATGTGTTGGCCACAGCCGCCAGTGCCATGCCTCATTTCGGTGGCGATTTGAAAGGTCAGCTATCCCTGCCCAGCTTCTACGACAATTTCGATATGGAGACTGCCACAGTGAAAGCCGGAGAGTGGGATGACAAGATCAAGAGTCTGGTGGCAAACTTGAAGTAATTAACCTTTGTTGTTCAGCTTAAATCATAAATAGCTTGCTAAGGACGCAAGCTATTTAATGTAAATATATAATTTCCATACAGATAACATATCGCCACAATTACATATTCGATATAAAATCATCAGCATTTAGACCTCGCAATAACCAAAAGGACTTAAAAAATGCGTGCGACTATTATGATGTTATCCTTATTGCTCACCAGTGGCTGCGCATCGACCTACAGAGAAGATGCCCGACAACTTAATACCAACTATCTTCAAGAAACCACAGTCATCGCCAATCTCACTGATCGGCATCTGGATGCACAATATGTACAGCAGAATGTACAGGTCGTCGGTGCAGGTGCCATTGGCGGATTGATTGGCGGCCTGGTCAATGCAGGTATGAATGCATACAGCGCCAGCAAAGCGGAAGATACCGTCGAAAAGCTCCGCTCCAGTCTGGGGCCAAAGGCTTTGGAAAACGCCTACGAAGGCCAATACCAACTGCTTATTACCCACTTCCCGGATCTACAAACACGCCCGGTCAAAATTTGGCTTGAGGAACCATCGAAAGGGTTAAGAGGGTCAGGTGTACCCAAAGGAGAAATTGGACTGCTGTTATCGCCACAATATAGCCTGACAGTATCCAAACGACGCTTGCATGTGGAGCTGGAAGCTCAACTTTTCAAGATGCCTGAAGACAGTAAGATGCGCCCTGAAATTTTGTACAAAAACCGCTTTATCTATCAATCATCTCCGATAGAGGCTGCAAACCGATTTCGCTCTGCAGAGGAAATAGCAGCATTAAAAGCAGAATTAGAAGCCAAATACAAACCGCTGCCCAAAGATGATTACAACCGCATCAAAGAAAAAAATAAACGAGCCAAGAAACTCGCCGCTTTGGAAAAGCCGCTGCCTGACCAGGAATATCAAATGCGCCAGGCTGCGTTGTGGCTAAAAGATGATGCCGTCAATCTGAGAAACTACTTCCGTGAGGGGGTGGTTGAGATCTTTGCCATGTTTGCCCATGACTTTGCCAATGTAGACACCAAAGAAAAGTTTGTGCCAGCCAAACCTCAAAAACGCGGTGGCAACCGGGTATGGTCTAACATCCCGGAAGGCCATTTATCTGGAACCTGGGTGTCAATTATAGAATCAGAAGTCCTGGAAACAGCTCTGCCTAACAGTCAAATGCTACATGTGGCGCCAGCCATTTAGTAATTAACCTTTGTTGTTCAGCTTCGGCTTACTTAAAATGCTGGCGTTAAGATAATTGGGAGATTACCTATGCCACACTTCCGTTTCCGTGCCATTGAGGCCGAAGCTGTTCAACGCCTGTCAAAGCCTTTGGTTGATGCACTTGAAGAACTGATGCAAAGCCCACGTCCTCATTTCACCATTGAGCACATTCCAGCGGCGTTTTTCTTTGAAGGTGAAGCCACTGCCGCCTACCCATTTGTTGAAGTACTCTACTTTGACCGTGGTCAGCAAGTGCAGGATGAGATTGCCAGGCGTGTGACTCAGATTGTACGTGACGCCATGGGCAAGCCTGAGCAGGATGTTGCGGTGATTTTCACCAAGCTTAATCCATCAGACTACTATGATAACGGCAGTCACTACGGCTAACCTTTTCGGTTAAACCATAAAAAAACGGCAACCATCCATGGCTGCCGTTTTTTATGGACGGTCGGCAGATAAGCTCACCTTATCTCAACCGCCCATTGCCCTGATTTTATTTGTTTTGGTTTTCCGGGCTAAATTTATCCATGATGATGGCACAGGCCGCGTCACCAGTGATGTTCAGAGAAGTACGAATCATGTCGAATACACGGTCCAGAGCAAACAGCAGTGGCAGACCGTCAATCGGGATACCCGCAGCCAGCAGTACCGCAACCACCAGGAAGGATGGACCAGGTACACCGGCCTGACCAATGGCGCCCAGGGTAGAGGTAAAGATAATTGCCACATAAGCCATCATGGTCAGGTCAACGTTGTACATCTGGGCGAAGAACATAGCCACCAGACCGTAGTAGATCGCGTTACCACTCATGTTGATGGTGGCACCCAGCGGCAGAACGAATGCAGAGGTAGCCTTGGAAACACCCAGCTCTTCCTCACAGGTTTCCATGTTCACCGGCAGAGTCGCCATGGAAGATGCGGTAGACAGTGCCATCACCTGTGGCTTCTTCATTGCAGAGATAAACTGGCGGGCAGACACCTTGGAAAAGGTACGCACAATCAGTGGGAAGAAGATAAAGCCGTAGATCAGGATGGCAACCACAAACACCAGGAACAGCTTGATAACCACTTCCAGCGCCTGGAAGCCGAAGGTGCCCACAGAGTCAGCCATCAGACCGAACACACCAATAGGCGCGATAACCATTACACAGTTAATCATCCATACGAAGGCATCAACCACAGTGTTCAGACCGCTGATGATAGGCTTGGCACCATCACCTTTAACCTTGGTCAGAGCAATACCAAAGAAAATGCTGAATACCAGAATCTGCAGTATGTTACCGCCGGTCAGAGATTCAAACACATTGGTCGGGATCATGCCGATCAGGGTATCAATCACACCCGGCACCTTGCCCTGCTCAGCAGTCACCGTCATCAGGTTGTCACCGTGACCGGTGAAATCCACACCCGCGCCAGGCTTGAATACAGTGCCCATAATCAGGGCCAGTGCCACCGCCAGACCTGAAGTAGCGAGGAAGAAGCCAAAGGTTCCCATACCTATCTTACCGGCGGCAGGGCTGTTACCCAGACTGGCTGCACCGGCTACGATAGACACCAGTACCAGTGGGATAACCAGCATTTTTACCAGGCTGATAAAGATGGTCCCCAGAGGGGCAAAAATCGAAGCCTGCTCACCCATGGCGAAACCGGCGAAGGCACCGATGATCATGGCGATCACCACCTGTACCCCAATGTTCTTGAATATGCTCTGCTTGCTCACGTCTTTATTCTCACTTTTTATGGCGGCTTAACAGTGCCGCTTTTTTGCTGAGGTTAAAGTACCACACTATATTTCACGGGATCTGTGAAACATCACTCCAACCGGCCCAAAAATAAGCAAACCACAACAATACCTAGCCCTCGCTGAATTTATGTCAATTTCACCATGGCATTTTCGATGAAGTCATAAAAACATCGTGGGTTCTACCAGTTAAAACCGGAAGATCTTCAGTATTGATGAAGATTTAGCCGACCAGCATAACTCACTGCCGGGCAAGGATTAACCCAAGTTTGCACACTTTCCCATCAAGCTCTTAATTTTCAGATAATTCAGAACATTGCCAATTACGAAACCAAGCCATCAGGCGTGATTTCAAGCTCTGTAAACTCCGGCATTCGCCCCAGTACCTACTCCGTCCCCTCCCCTTTCCTCAACAAAATGACCCACTCTTTTTAACCAAAAAACCACTCTTTTTTAGTGAAAACCGATTCACATATGCCGCTAGGTTAGAACCCATACCAGAAATATCCGGGCAGCTTTGAACCCGTGATTAGCGACAGGAGGAAGTATGACAAACCAGGGGATCCGGCTGGGTGTCGATGTAGGAGGCACCAATACGGACGCGGTACTGATCCAGGGCCAGCAGGTGCTGGCCACCACCAAACAGGCCACCAGCAGGAATATTCATCAGGGTATTCAAAATGCGGTTACCCGTGTCCTGTTTGACTCCGGGCTTAAAGCCTCAGATATCAACTACTGCATGATAGGCACAACTCAGTTTACCAACGCCTTTGTCAGGGGACAGGAGCTCAATGATGTCGCCATTGTCAGGCTGGGGACTCCTGCCGCCAAAGCCCTGCCACCACTGACAGGTTGGCCCGATGTCATGAGAAACAGCTTTAATCAGCATGTGTTTATGTTGCCTGGAGGGCATCATTTCGACGGCCAGGTTAATAGCGACTTTGACGAGGCCTCTCTGGAAGAGGTGATCGAGGCCATCAAAACCCATCAACTGCAAGCCGTTGCCATCAGCTCAGTCTTCTCTCCCATCAATAATGAGTTTGAACTCAGAGCAAAAAAGCGACTCAAGCAGCAGTTCCCCGAGTTGGCGGTTAGTCTGTCTCACGAGATAGGTAAGGTCGGCATTATTGAGCGGGAAAACTCCACCATAATGAACGCCTGTCTCGCCAACCTGGCGACCCGGGTGATAGATGCCTTTGAATCCTCTCTGGCGGTACTTGGGATCAACGCACCTTTATACATCACCCAGAATGACGGCACCCTGCTGAGCGCGGCTCAGGTCAGACGCTTCCCTGTGCTTACCTTTGCATCCGGCCCCACCAACTCCATGCGGGGAGCCGCCTTCCTCAGCGGCTACGAGCATGCGGTCGTCGCCGATATAGGCGGAACCACCACAGATGTTGGCATGTTGCAGCAGGGCTTTCCCAGAGAGTCCAGTTTGCCCGTGGATATAGGCGGAGTACGTACCAACTTCCGTATGCCGGACATCATAGCTGTCGGCCTCGGAGGTGGCAGTATTTGCAGCTTGCCCGACGGCAAAGTGGGTCCCGACTCAGTGGGATACCGATTACTGCAGGATGCCAAATCCTTTGGTGGAGCTCAGCTTACCGCCACTGATTGGGCGCTGAGCAGCCGCTTATGCGACATCCCGGGTGCTCAACCCGCTCTCACCGGGTTATCTGGCACAGAAATCCAGTTACTGGGTAAAACCATCCAACAACTTATCGCCCGTGGGATAGATGAAATCAAAACCAGCCGCGCACCTTTGCCTCTGATCCTGGTCGGCGGCGGCCACTTTTTAGTGCAGCAAACACCTGATGGGATCAGCGAAGTTATCCGCCCTCCCCATGCCGAAGTAGCCAATGCCATTGGTGCCAGCATAGGTCAGGTCAGTGGCGAGCTCGACCGAATATTCCACTACGAAACCCAGAGCAGAGAATCCGCCCTGGAGCAAGCCAAACAGGGCGCTATCGATGCAGCAGTTGCTGCCGGAGCCCTGCCACACACAGTCTCTGTTCTTGATATTCAGGAGATCCCCCTGAGCTATGTCGAAGGTCAGGCTACCCGTATTCGTATTCGTGCCACCGGCCAATTGTTTGAGGGAGATTTGCAATGATAAATACCAAACAGGATCTACAGGACTACGCCCGTGGCGCGGCGTTATTGGGCGCTGGCGGCGGTGGCGATCCCTACATCGGCAGGCTGCTGGCCGAGCAGGCAATAGACGCATATGGCGCACCGACAGTCATTCAGGCCGAGGCTCTGGATGACGACGCCTGCATCATCTCAGTGGCCATGATTGGCGCACCAACAGTGCTGATGGAGAAAGCCTGCTCAGGTGACGATTTGGATCATCTGCTGGAGGCCATGGCCAGGCACCTTGGCAAAAAAGTAGATGCCCTGATGCCTATTGAGATTGGGGGCGTGAACTCATGTCTGCCATTGGTTGCCGCAGCCCGCACAGGCCTGCCTTTGGTGGATTGCGACGGTATGGGCCGGGCGTTTCCCTGTCTGGAGATGGTCACCTTTAATGTCTATGGCTGTGATGTATTCCCCACAGTCATGGTGGATGAACATGGCAATGAGATAGTGATTCGAGCCACCGATGCCCCCAAAACTGAAAAGTTTGCCCGCTCTGTCATAGGTGAAATGGGTCTGAGCGCCATGATCTCCTGTTATCCACTCAGTGGCAAACAACTTAAACGCTGGGCAGTCACGGGCACTATGACGCTGGCACTGGAACTGGGCCGGGCTATACGCCTTGGCAGACAGAGTGATAACCCGGTGCAAAGCCTGCTGGATGCGCTGAACAGTACCCACTACTACTCCCCCGCGCGACTGCTGCAAGAGGGCAAGGTGGTCGATGTCGAGAGGGTCACCCGGGATGGCTTCTCCTTCGGCACCTGCCGGGTTGAATCTCAAACCGGCTACAGCGCCATAGATCTCAGTTTCCAAAACGAATTTCTCAGCGCCACCAATGACGGGGGATATGTCGCCACAGTGCCTGACATCATCGCCGTGGTGGACAAGGACACCGCCGAGCCCATCACGGCGGAAACCCTCAGATATGGCCAGAGAGTCAGTGTTATCGCCACCAATATTCCGCCTTTGATGCGCACACCTGAAGCTCTCGCCGTTTTTGGCCCCCGCTGTTTTGGGCTGAATACCGGGTATCAACCCCATGAACGCACCACAGACCAACTAGAATGAGAGATACTATGAAAAACCAACACTATCCCATACTGCTGGCGCTCGGCGCTGTGACTCCTGTCGGGCAGACTTTGGCTGCCGAAGATGGCGCCGATACTCAGGGCATTGAAGTTATTGAAGTCACAGCTCGTAAGCGGGTTGAAACCCTGCAGGATGTGCCGGACGCAGTCACAGCTTTCAGTGAAGCTGATATCGAGTCTGCCCGCATTGAAAATGTCAGTGACTTCGTCAACCTGACGCCTAATATCATGTTTCGTAAGACTTTCCGAGCTGGCGCATCCTATATCACCATGCGAGGAATTACCGGGACCCAACAAGGCTTGCCTCCCGTCACCTACGTGGTAGACGGCGTACAGGTGGGAGCAGCAGACTTTATCAATCAGGATATGGGGGAGATACAACGCATTGAAGTTCTGCGCGGTCCTCAGGGAGCGCTTTATGGAGCTGGTGCTATGGCCGGTGCCATCAATGTCATCACCAAACAACCGACACAAGACTTGTCTGGCAAGTTTAAGGTTCAGTATGCAGAAGGTAACGATATCAGTGCCAATGGTTACCTAAGCGGAGGCGTCAGCGAAGATGTTTATGGTCTGATCTCCGTGGGTATTCGAGACTCAGACGGTCTGATCAACTCGGCCGACGGCCGTGATATGGACTTTAATGACACCCGCAGGGTAAAAACCCGCTGGCAATATCTCGGAGAAAATCTGGAGGCTGACCTGCGCCTTGGCTATGCCAAATATGAGCAAGGGGCAGTCATGCAGGATCTGGTGCCAATCGGTTCAGATATTAATTCATTCTCCACATCCCCCAAAAGGAGCTTTATTGGTAAAGAAAATCAAGAGTTCAAAGATGCGTCATTAAAACTTGATTATAGCTTTGATGATTTTACCCTCACCTGGATAAGCGCCTATCAAGATGCCGAACAGGACCTGATTGGTGATTTGGACTGGAGTGAAGCCAATATTTTCCTTCAGGATTTAGCAGATAATTTTGATGTCACCAGCCATGAGCTTCGCGTCACCTCAAATAGCGATAGTGCGCTTCGTTGGCTGGGCGGAATGTATTATCAAAAAAGGGATAGTTTCAATAAATTAAGCATCCGTCTTGAGCCTACTCCCGGTGAAATAGGTGCCTCAATTTTTCAACAAACGGATACCAAACAAGATACCATCAAAGCGGCTTTTGCCCAGCTAAACTATGACATCACGGACAATGTTGAGCTTACATTGGCGGCCCGTTACGACAAAGTTGATTTCAGTACATATCGCCCCCTGACCGAAGCCGTACCTTATCTGGATACCAAGGGTAATCCTATATCCCAGCTAAGCAGTTCGGACAGTGAGTTCCAACCCAAAGCGTCAATCTCCTGGGATATCACTGATGATACTATGCTCTATGCCACCTATGCTGCGGGCTTCCGTCCCGGTTTTTATAACACGGGTAGCGTTACCAAAGCAGAAACCACAAACAACTATGAAATCGGCGGCAAGTCGATGTGGTGGGAGAATCGCTTGCAGCTCAATGGTGCTATTTTCTATATCGATTACTCTGAACAGCAGTTCTCGACGATTGTACCTGAAGCGCCGTTTCGAGCAGTTGAGAACATTGATGCCACAAAAATCAAAGGACTCGAGTTGGAAGGTAAGTTACTACTGACCGAAGACTTATTGTCTACTCTGTCCTATGGATACACGGACTCAGAAATCTCGGGCGGAATCTACGAAGGATTTTCAGCACCAGTAACGCCAAAAAATACATTCAACCTGGGCCTACAGTATACCCGTGATATCAGTGACTGGGTTTGGAGCAGCCGAATAGATTATCGATATCAGGGCGATTTTTTCCTGGATAGAAGAGAGGAGTTAAATGCCAATAGCGTTCAATACCTGAATATAAACACCAGTCTTGAATGGCAGGAGTGGCGCTTCAGTGTCTTTGCAGAAAACTTGCTGGACGAATATACCATTACCAACGCCACATTCATTCCGGCTGATCAACCGTTACTGGGAGTTGTTAGCGGCACAATCACGGCCTTCACTCCGGGTCGTCAGATTGGTGCATCGGTGGAATACAAGTTCTGAATTAAAACGGTCGCAAGATCGTCACACTAAATATCGATACGCAAAGGCAGCACAGGGATGTGATGCCGCTCTTGACTGATAACTATTGAAAATTGGGTACACCTGCACTTAACACAGCAACAGCCTGACGCCGCCCCTTGACCCCTAATTTACGAAAGATATTCTTCAGGTGGAACTTGACCGTCTGCTCTGAAATATCCAACTCCAGCGCAATTTGTTTGTTCCTGTGTCCCCGCCTCACCAACTCTATAACCGAAACCTCCCGACCGCTGAGCAAACTGGTATCAGCTCCAGCAGCAGGTTGTTGTAACAGCCGGGTACGGTTATGCCGGTTAAGGCAATCACTGAGCTCTTCGGCAGATAATCTGTGTTTAACCAACCACACCACGCCTACCCATCCCTGCTCATCCAGCTGTTGCCAGAGCCTAGCCAGTAGGGTTCTGTCGTGACTTCTCAGGGCAGTAAGCCACTGGCAGTAGGTATATAAGTAAAGATGAGCGCCAGCCTGAGCCCGGTCAGCTATCGTTTGACACAGTGAATCGCTGGCCTGTCCTGTCAGGTCGCACCATTCAAGATGTAACTGTTGCAGTCGCCATGGCATGGAGAGCGGATCCTCAGCGACAGGCTTGATATAAGGTTGGAAACTGGATTCCCTTTCCGGCCAGCGGAGCAGTGCCAGTCGGGCCAGATAACTGAGCAAGGTTTCCAGATAAGCCAATCTGCGTTTTTGACTGTCCTGACTGGCTTTCGCCAACCACACCAGCAGCTCCTGAGGACCATCATGATGCATGGCACTACGTGCTGCCAGGGTATAAATGCTGGCATAAAGATCGAACCAGGCCTCACTGCGATTGAGCTTATGGACCAACTGACCTATGGCATTGATGGTGGGCATAAGTCCCTGACAAAATGCCAGTTCCCGCTTTACGCCCTGCAATGCAACCCTGATACTCAGATCCTGACTGAAGTAGGTCTGTACCTGACCTGCAACCCGGGTCAGCAAAGCGCTGGCCAGCTCTCCCTGCATATTCAACAGCGCCAGATGAGCCTGATGAATATCCAGATAAGTCTCGCCGTACTCGGCTTCAAGCTCACGGTTATAGGCCAGTCTGGCACTGTCCAGGCATTTCGATGCAGTCTGCAGTTCTCCCTGCTGCAATGCCACCAGTGCCAGAATATTGTTGGCCAATGCGGTTGCGTAGGGCTCTGAGCCCTGATCCAGGCTGGCACACCTGAGGGAGTCCAGCTCCTGCCGCTCCAGAATCCGACCTTCATAAAGGCGGATCAGCGCATCAGCAAGATTCCATTCAAAGGCATCCTGATCGCGCCAGTATCTGTTCACCATACGCCTGGCCTGATCGACCCGGCCACGCTTGAAGTTAACAATCACATACAGCCAGGCCACCTCAGGAAAGGCTTTGATATCCCTGTCATCAAACAGCGCCAGGATCTGCTCAAGATTACCCAGACCATGACGTATCCACTCAAGCAAGCCACCATGTTGACTCAGTAAGCGGGCAGCACTCGAACGTTCGCCACAACTGAGCATCAGTGAAATTCCCGCGGCGATATCACCGGCTTCAGCCCGGCGCTGGGCCAACTGCAAATGCACCTGCCGATACTGGCTCTCCAGATAGCGAAAACCAAGACGGGACAAGGTCATCCTCACTAGCGGCAACAGGGAAAACTGGCCTTCGAGCTCAAGAAAAAGGCCTGGCAAATACCTGTGCATCAGCTCGTCCAATGCCAGCAGCTCAAAGCTGTCGAACCAGCTCCTTTCACTGGCCGGAAACAGAGTCAGCATCAGCAGACGTTGCCAATCACGGCTAGTCAGGTGCTCAGACAAACCCGACCAGAGCCGACTTTGCAATCTGATGTCATCGGCCAGCTTGCCGGTCAGCTCTGTACTCTTGGTATCAACAAGCAGGCTACTTACCCAATCGGCAGATTGCCGCAGGCTCAGTCCGACAGCCAAAGGCCACCCCAGAGTTTCCCGGAACAGACGTGAGGCAAGCTCCGGAGTTCCCCTCGTCCACAAGGTTTCTATATCACTGAAGTTCAGCCTGAGCTGAGCCGGACCGATCATCTCGCCCAATGGTGATGAACCTGAAGTCAGCTGCTCTTCTGCGACAGAATCACGGCTGGCGATCACAGTTTGTACCGGGGCTGACTCCAGCAGTGTCAGCACCTGCCTGCGCCAGTCGCTCTGTGCCGACTGCCAGTTATCCAGATAGACACAGGGGCGTGCTGCAGTAAGTTGCGAGGGGGCGAGAGCGGCCAAAAATGCGGTAAGACTATCTATCCCCTCATTGGCGTTAAGCCAAAGCGACGGCAGCGACGGGAATTCAAATTCACGCCACTCCCTGTGCTGGCGCATAAGGGTGGTCTTGCCGAACCCTACCGGTGCGAGTATTAGAAGCGGCCCCATTCCGAGACGGGACTCTATCAATCCGGAACGACAGATCTCCAGATCACGGCTGTGACTGTCAGCTCCAATCGCCATTCATTGCCCCCATTTGCTATTGCGTTGCCCATCAACAAAAGCTAAGACATTTGTGACAAATATTAAAGGGATGCAGGTAAGCTTTCCGTTTAAAACCAAAGCCGCCTGGGCAGGCGGCTTTGGTTGGAGGTTTATGCCATCTATCTGTTCAGGGATTGGCGAGACGGTCGCCGGACAGGTCTCCTGCCGGAGGGGTTTTCCCCTCAACCAGTTCAGCACCATCATCGGCTCGTCCGCAGCCAAACACAGGGTCCTTTTTGTGACCACAGCGATACACGCGAACATAATCCACGCTCAAGGTTTGTGGAAATGCCTTCTCATCAATGCCCTTATCATTAACATTGGCTGACCAGGCACCGCCAACGGCCAGATTAAGAATCATATGAAATCTGGCATTAAACGGCGCATCCGCAGGCTGACTGACCCAGTTACCGCTGACATCCCGGAACTGTGAATACCAGCCTTCGGCTCTTTGGGTCGCATAGTGCTGCCCATCCACATACCAGCGGATCTCACCGGGTTCCCACTCTATGGCATAGACATGAAAGTCATCGGTGGGAGAGAGGTTGTCCGGCAGTCGATAGCCTGTGCCTGTATAGACATTTTGTGGCCACTCACGACCATAGTGCAAAGTGCCATGAACCCGGGTTTCCACTTCATCAGCGGCAGCCCCCTTACGATCGCTTGGGCTTCCCAGATTCACCGCTTCCATAATGTCTATCTCTCCGGAAGCTGGCCAGAGTCCATACTTGTTGTCGGTAGGCAGCATCCAGATAGCGGGCCAGGTTCCCTGTCCCTGAGGCAATTTGGCGCGGATCTCAAAGCGACCGTAAGTCCAGTCACCTTTGTTTTTGCTTCTAAGCCGCGCTGAGGTGAAGGGCTTGGTGCCGGATTTATCCTGTCTGTCATAACCCTGCTGATCATCCTGCACCGCCGGGCCATTGAAGTTCTCTTTACGGGCAACAATATTCAACACGCCATCTTTGACATAGGCGTTGTCGCTGCGGTCGGTATAACACTGCTGCTCATTATTACCGCCACCCCAACAGTTCACCTCAAAGCTCCACTTGCCGGTATCCAGGGTGTCAAACTCATCTTGCCAAACCAGTTGCCAGCCGGGCTCTTCGTCACCATCAGGCTCGCTCCCGGCACCACTGCACCCTACCAACAGCGAAGGAGTGGCAAACAATAAAGGTATGTGAATAAAGGCTTTTTTATCAATCATTATCAGTGCCACACTGTACTTGAGTTTGAGCAGCATCAGGCTGCCATCGAATATTGGAAACCTCAAGTTCCCAATCCCCCATGGAACTCAACTCCAGGGGGACAAAGATACTGTCCAGCTCTGCACTGGTCAGGTTAAAGCAGGTTAAATCAACACTCAGCTCCTGCCACTCATCACCGGGCAATGTCGCGGCATCCAGTTGGAATGAGCGGCGGCAACCATCACCACAGCCGATGGTCAGCGTCAGGGGCTGACTTCTGTCACCCCGGCTGCGTACCTCCATTACCAAACCTGAGGATACTTCGCCAAAGGCACGCAAGTCCTGGGGGAAATCCGCCTGGAAACGCACCACACCCGTTCCCTGTTTATTGAAGCTGATGCGTCTGGCGTCCTGCTGAATACGCTTGTCGATATCCCGAATGGTCACATTCGAGGTGACCTGAGTATTACTGCGCACCTGCTCCATCTGCTGGCCGTCACCTACCCATACTTTCCAGGGCGCTTTCACCACGCCATCAAGCAAAGACAGCAACTCAGGACCGGCGACACTGTCGTCAAATGCTTCGTCAAAGCCGCTCAACTCAACATCATCTTTCACCGACAAACCGTATCCACGTTTGAACAACAAGGCACCACTGGACTCCTCAGCCTGCGCATCTCCATTGGGGCTATTGGGCCATGAAAAGCTCAGGCGGCCGCGAAAGTCATATCTGACACCTTCATTGCCATCCCGGAATAACAGGTCAGCCACACCACCCGCTTCAGTGCCCGGCAACCAGGCCACCACAAAGGCATCAGACGCGTTGAGCTCAGGGTTCACCCACAGAGGTCTGCCGGTAACAAAGACAGACACAACCGGGATACCCTGTGCTTTGAAGGATTCCAGCAGAGCCAGGTCGCGCTTTGCACCGCGTTGATACTCAAGGTTGGCCAGATCGCCATTACCTTCAGCATAGGGCTCTTCTCCGAAAACCACGATGGCGACATCCGGCTTTTCTCCGCTCCAACTGCCATCTTCAGACAGCACAGCCTTGCCACCGGCTGAAGCGAGATGCTGAGCAATGCCATCATAAATCGAGGTTGCTCCCGGAAAGTCTGAATTCAGATTATCTGTACCCTGCCAGGTGATGCTCCATCCACCGGCCTGTTTACCAATATTGTCGGCGCCATCTCCCGCCACCAACACATTAAGCCTGGGAGACAAGGGCAAGAGTTGCCCATTGTTTTTCAACATCACCAGTGATTCACGCACCGCCTTGCGTGCCAATGCTCTGTGCTGCTGCGAGCCTATCAGTGACTCATCACCGGCAAGGGCCCGTTTGGCAGGAGACGGCTTATCAAACAGCCCGGCACGGAACTTAATCCTGAGCACCCGGCGCACCGCATCATCAATTCTTTCCTGGGCAATTGTGCCCTCCTGAACCTGAGCTATGGTGTTGTGGTACAAAGGCTTCCAGGCATCTGTCGGCACCATAAATATATCCAGTCCGGCGTTAATGGCCTCGGGACAGGAGTCGATAGTGCAGCCAGGCAATTGACCATGACCATTCCAGTCTCCCACCAGCACGCCGTCAAACCCCATACGCTCCTTCAGAACCTGAGTCAGCAGATAGTGGTTACCGTGATTCTTCTCACCCCACCAGCTGTTAAATGACACCATGATGGTCTGAACACCAGCCTCTATGGCTGACACATATCCCTGCCCATGGATCTCAATAAGCTCAGATTCGGAGACCCGGGTATCCCCCTGATCATCGCCCTGTAAGGTGCCGCCATCACCAATAAAGTGCTTCGCGGTTGAAAGAGTATGAGACTCAGTGAGCCACTCACCAGTGTGAACACCCTGCATGCCTCTGACAAAAGCGGCAGAGTACTCTTTAATCAGCTCAGGATATTCCCCGTAACCTTCGTAGCTTCGTCCCCACCTGTCATCGCGAACCACGGCAACTGTTGGGGCAAACACCCAATCAATACCTGTGGCAGCCACCTCTTTGGCTGTCGCTGCCGCTATCTCTTCAATCAATGCAGGATTGTGTGCCGCCCCCAGGCCTATGTTGTGAGGAAACAGGGTCGCGCCAATCACATTGTTATGGCCATGAACCGCATCTGTGCCCCACATAGGAGGAATGGCAATACCATCTTCAGATGCATCCAGGCCTGCCTGATAAAGGGTTTCAGCCAGCTCAACCCAGTCCTGGATACGGGCATGTTTATCATTGTTCGGGTAGGCACCACCGCCATTGAGAAAAGAGCCAAACCCATAGCGGCGCATATCCTCAACGGTAAAGTCGCGGATCTCAGGTTGAATCATCTGGGCAACTTTTTGCTCCAGTGTCATTTGCCCAAGTAATTCATCAACCCGTGCTTCCAGCTTTTCATCCCTCACAAAGGGAGATACGGCTTCAGGCCACAGGTTAATATCCCGCTGGGTCGGTGCTTTTGCCGATGGCGCCTGGGCACTATCCGCCTTTACCTGAGCTCCGGGTTCGGGCTGACAGGCTGTCAGGGTAAGGACCAAAGAAAGAGGAAATGCCACCAGACTATCCTTGATACGAAATTCCATTGCGCCCCCTATGGCCTGTTATCAGGCCGTAAGTGGCAGCCTTTGATTCCGAAGTAAATAATGAAGATGTAGCAAACAATCGGCAGAATAAATCCGGCCTGAATGCCTGAGGAATCAGCGATAAGCCCCTGTAGCAATGGCACTATCGCGCCTCCGACAATCGCCAGACACAAAATGCCGGAGCCATGACTGGTGCTGGCGCCAAGATCTTTAATGCTGAGACTGAAAATAGTGGGGAACATAATGGAGTTGAACAGGCCTACGGCCACCAGACTCCAGGCCGCCAGATTGCCATCTGTCATCATGGCGACTGTCACCAGAATGGCTGCCATAATGGCATGGGTAGCGAGCACCTTACCCGCTTCAATACGGCTCATGACCCAGGCACCGATAAAGCGCCCTGTCATGGCGCCGCCAAAATACCAGGATACATACTTGGACGCTTCAGCTTCAGTCAGCCCGCCAATATGGGACTCCATCATAAAGCTCACCAAAAAGCTGCCGATGCCGACTTCAGCGCCAACATAAGCGAAGATACCCACGGCTCCCAGTTTCAGGTGCGGAAAACGCAGTACATCAGTAATTTTTCCGCCACTCACCTCATACTTAATCCTGGGCAGAGTCAGGTTGAAAAACACCAGAGCCAACAAAATCAGCAAGCCCATCAGTGCCAGATAAGGCAGTTGCACCTCTTCGCCGCCGGGCTGGGGAGCCGAGGCAGAGTGCATGGCGTCGGAGAATATTAACCAGCCGCCAATCAATGGTGCGACAGTGGTTCCCAGGGAGTTGAACGCCTGGGTTAAAGTCAGTCGCGATGACGCCGTCTCAGGCTTGCCAATCACGCTGACATAAGGGTTGGCGGCCACCTGCAATATGGTAATGCCGGAAGCCAGAATAAAAAAAGCGAGCAAAAATAACCAATAGGAAGCCAAGCTCGCTGAAGGGTAGAAAAGCCCAGACCCCAGGGCAGCTACCAAAAGTCCTGTCACGATACCTTTCTGATATCCAATTCTGGACACCAGATATCCTGCAGGGAGGGAAACAACAAAATATGCACCGAAGAAACAAAACTGCACCAGCATCGCCTGAGTAAAACTCAGCTCAAACATACTCTTGAGGTACGGGATCAGAATGTCGTTCATGGAGGTGATAAAGCCCCACATAAAGAACAGTGATGTCAGTGCCACCAGCGCAAAACTATTACGCTCGTTCCCCTGAACAGCCTGCGGCTCCGTATGACTCATATTTGGTGTTGCCGGCATTTAGGTCTCCCCGGTTTTCAGAACAAATATTGACCTTTGCAAAATCTCACACTAGATTGGTGTAAGCGCTTTCATTTTTAACGCAGCATTAACCAATGTCAACGAATTTAATAACAAAACTGTCCGACTTACAGGGAAGTGTTGTTGTCTTGGGCCATAAAAACAGAACCAATAGAGATTAAGCTTAGTGAAAACAATGAACGACTTGCAGATACCAGCAGACTCAGAAATTCGAAACAGGGAGTTCGTATTCGGCGTCGCAACCGCAGCTTTTCAAATCGAGGGGGATGCCGCGAGCCGCTTGCCCTGTATCTGGGATACCTTTTGTGCCACGCCGGGAAAGATTCGCGATCACTCCAATGGTGAGCACGCCTGTGACCATGTTGCCCGCTGGCAGGATGATGTGGAGTTAATCGCGTCGCTGGGAGTAAATGCCTACCGTTTCTCCATCTCATGGGGCCGTATTATGACCCGTGAAGGCGAAATTAACCCGCCAGGACTGGCGTTTTACAAGAACCTGATAAATGCGCTGACGCTGCGAGGCATCAAGGTATTTGTCACCCTTTATCACTGGGATCTGCCGCAGTATCTGGAAGATCAAGGGGGTTGGCTTAACCGGGATACCGCCTATCACTTCCGCGATTATGCCGATGCAGTCAGTAAAGCCCTGGGGAATTCGGTTTACGCCTATACCACGTTAAATGAACCTTTCTGCAGCTCGTTTTTGGGCTATGAAACCGGCGTACATGCGCCCGGTATAACGGGACAGGCAAATGGCAGATTGGCAGCCCATCACCTGATGCTGGCTCACGGTCTGGCAATGCCGGTGCTCAGACGGAACGCGCCGCTCAGCAAGCATGGCATAGTGGTCAATATTGCGCCCTGCGACCCTTTCAGCGCCAATGAAGAGGATGTCCGTTCCGCGAGACTGGCCGATGAGTACTTTAACGCCTGGTATCTGGACCCTCTGCTTAAAGGACGCTATCCAGACTCCTTCAAACTTCTGCCAGATGATACCAAACCTCATATTGAAGAGGGGGATCTGGAGATTATCAGCGCTGAGCTGGACTATCTGGGTATCAATTACTACACCCGTAATGTCATGCGTTGTAATGGCAATGGTTGGTTTGAAGAGGTCTTGCCCAATTCGGTTCCGGTGACAGCCATGGGCTGGGAAGTGACTCCGGCCACCATGACCAGAATGCTGATTGGTCTTGACCAAAGCTATCAACTGCCACCTGTGTATATCACGGAAAACGGTGCCGCCTTCGACGATCGAGTCGAAGGTAATCAGGTCAGAGATGAACACAGGCTGGACTACTATCGTCAGCACCTGTGGGCAGTCGACAAAGCGATAAAAGCCGGTGTTAACGTTAAGGGGTACTTTGCCTGGAGCCTGATGGACAACTTTGAATGGGCCGAAGGGTACGAGAAGCGATTTGGAATTTGCTACGTGGACTATGCCACTCAGGAGCGTATCCCCAAGGCTAGTGCCTTGGCTATTAAGCACTTCCTCGCAGAGAAAGCTGAAAACATCCAACAACAACAAAGGGGCTGAATATGGTCACAGCAGGGGAAAAGATTGCCTACGGGCTGGGAGATACTGCCAGCAATATTATTTTTCAGACGGTTATGTTGTTTCTAACCTACTTTTATACAGATATTTTTGGGATTTCACCCGCCTATGTAGGCACCATGTTCCTTGCTGTACGCCTGATTGACGCCTTTACCGATCCCCTCATGGGGTGGCTGTCTGATCACACCCGCACCCGCTGGGGTCGGTTCCGCCCATACCTGCTTTGGTTCGCCCTGCCCTTTGGCATTATCAGTGTAATGACCTTTACCACGCCCGATCTGTCAGAAACCGGCAAGTTGATCTATGCATTTGTCACCTATACCGCCCTGATGATGGTCTATACCGCCATCAATATTCCCTACTGTGCCCTGGGAGGCGTATTGACGACAGATCCGGACGAGCGAGTATCAATCCAGTCCTATCGCTTTGTGTTTGCCATGATTGGCGGCCTGCTGGTCAGCGGCCTGACACTGCCTCTGGTCGATTATCTGGGGGGAGACGACAAAGCCCTGGGCTATCAACAAACCATTATGGTGATGAGTATCCTGGGCACCATACTGTTTTTAATCTGCTTTGCCGGTACCAGGGAGAGAGATAACCCTGTCACCGCGGAAAAGCTCAACTTTAAAGCCGATATAAAAGCTCTGGTTAAGAATGACCAGTGGCGCATTCTGTGTGCTGCGGCGACCTTCCTGCTTACCGGCCTGGTGCTGCGCACCACCATAGCGATCTATTATGTTAAGTATTATCTCGGGGAGCCTGACCTTACTACCTGGTTCATTACCATTGGCATGATAGGCAACATTATTGGATGTGCCATTGCCAATCCACTGTCCAAACGCATCTGTAAAGTGAAAGCCTACATTGGCCTGCAGTGGATCAGTGCCGGGATCTGCTCACTCTCCTTCTTTATCGGTCCGGATCAGCTGACGCTGGCTTTTGCTGCCTACTTCCTTTGGAACTTCTTTACCAATATGGGTTCACCCCTGCTTTGGGCCAAAATGGCAGATACTGTCGACTATGGCGAATGGAAAACCGGTGTCCGTATTACCGGCATGCTGTACTCATCCATTATCTTTTTTATCAAGCTTGGATTGGCGCTCGGAGGTGCAATTGCAGGTTGGTTGCTGGCGGGCTACGGCTATGTTGCTGACACAGAGCAAACTCCGATGGCACTTCAGGGGATTTTGATGTCTTTTACCGTTTACCCGGCGATAGGGGCGATAATTGTTGCCTTTGTAATGGGGAAATATACACTGAATCGCCAGAAAGTCAGTGAAGTCACTCAGGCGTTGAACGCTGATACTAATCAAGAATTAAAGGGAACCTGTTAAATATGGCGACAATTTACGATGTTTCTATACTGGCCGGGGTATCGCTGGCGACCGTATCCAGGGTCGTCAACAACAATGCCAAAGTCAGTGATAAAACACGTAAGAAAGTGCACGATGCCATGGAGCAGTTGGGCTATCGTCCCAACAATATTGCTCAGTCATTGGCATCCAATCGCTCTAACAGTATCGGCGTGCTGGTGTCTCAGTTGGATGGTCCCTATTACGGCCCCATGATGCGTCAAATTGAAGCCGTACTGCGTGGCGCCAACAAGCACGCTATTTTTGCCGCCGGCCACAGCGATGCCGAACAGGAGCAGGAAGCGATGGACTTTTTGCTCAATCGGGGTTGTGATGCACTTATTGTCGATGTGGAAGCCCTCAGCGATGAGTACCTGGTAAAACTCAGCCAGAGCAAAACACCTGTAGTATTGATAAACCGTCATATCGAAGCCCTGAGCGACAGATGTGTTCATCTGGACAATGTACAGGGAGGCTATCTGGCTACCCGCTATGTGCTTGAACAGGGCCATACCCAACTGGCATTTATCGCAGGTCCCCATGAAAAGCTGGATGCCAGAGACAGGTTGACCGGATACCGTAAAGCCCTCGATGAGTTTGGTATCAAGTTTGACGCCAAACTGTGCTGCGAGGGTGACTATCATGAGGAGGGAGGCTATCAGGCGATGCAACACCTGCTGGACGCCGGTCGCCCCTTCACCTGTGTGGTGTGTGCCAACGACCAAATGGCCTCAGGCGCAATAGCCGCCTGTATGGAGCGTGGTCTTAAGGTTCCAGGAGATATCTCCTTTGTGGGCTTTGATAATATCCCTTTCCCCCGTTATATCTCACCAAAGCTGACCACCATAAGTAACCCCATCGAAGCGATGGGACTGGCAGCAGCATCCTGGATACTCAGGCAAACCTATGGCGAAACCCCGCCATCAGCCACGCCTGTATTCCAACCTGAATTGATAGAGCGGGAGTCGGTCAGGAAACTCTGACCCATCTGCTGGCGATAGCCTACCAGCTGTAGCTGAGCTCCAGTTCCCACTGGCTCATTTGCAGCTGTATTTGCTGGTTTGAACTCGCCACTGTGGGGTTTATGCCCCTGACTGTAGTTTCCGGAGAATACATCAGCGCAAGAGTGAGCTCGCTGTCATCGAGGGATTTACTCATTCCCAGTGTAAAGTGCTGCTCCATCACTCCGGGAGCCAGGATATTAAACATCACTTCCGACTCAGGAATGGGCTGCTCGCCATAACTGTACCCTGCCCGCCACAGATATCCCGGCATCGATGACACTGCCCACTGGTAGCCAAGCTTATACACTGTCATATCTTCCCAGCCAAAGCCCGGACCATTATCAGCACCAAGGCAGCGGCCAGCATCACCGGCACCGAAAGGTGGCTGCATACAAAGCCCAAGCGCAGGCATCACAGGGTTAGCAACCGCCGCCACATCACTGTAGAAAATCTGTTGTACATCGAACACCAGTACATCACTGCTGCTCAGCTGATAAGCCAACCCCAGCGTCCAACTGGCGGGGATATCAAAGTCCCCGCCTTCGGCAAACAAGCCTGAATAATCTTCAAACTCAGTCATCTTCATCTCAGACTGATATGAAGCTGCCAGGGTGAGATTATCAAGCAGCTCTCCCTGCCACCCCAGTTTAAAACCAAGACCTGTGCTGGTATCGGTGCCATTGTCTGAAAGCTTTGTAGCGTCCACAGACAAGCCATTGGCGCCAAAGCTGGCCAATCCGGTAGCCTTAAACCTCTGATAAGCGAAAACGGCACTGATACCAAAAGAGGAAGTGCCAGAGAGCTTTCTGGCATAGCTGCCATTAATAAAAAGCTGCTCCAGATTGACTCCCGCGGGCCCGGCGTAAAACGTCCCCATACCTCCCGAGGCAGAGCCCGGATAGTCGGTATTCATGCCGCCATTGCCATACACTGCTATCCCCAGACTGGCGTCCTTATCCAGCATCCAGTTACCGGCAAAGTGAGGGATAACAAAGTACTCACTGTCACTGTCTACTTTGCCTTCAGCCAGAGGAAACTCAGGTGGCATCACAGGCATAGCGGTCAGCCCGCCCACCTCATAACTACGCATAGGACTGAACACTGCCAAGCCCAGATCCAACCGCTCACCCACAAACACCAACCCCGCCGGATTGGTCGCCGCAATCATGGCATCCTGAGGCAACGCCGCTCCTGCCCCAGCCAATCCCTTGTTTTTGGTGCCATAGCCATGACCAAAGTAGCCGTTGGTGGCTAAAGCAGGAGTTACCATGACCATACTGGCAAGCAGCATAGATGCGCGGATAGTTTTGATGTTCATCAATCAACTCATGGGGTTATTTGTATGGATATACAAATAGTGTAGACGGTGTGTGGCGTCATGGATGACGTGGAGATCCTGCTAGGATGTGGTTGAGTCCAGCAACCGAGTAGGTTAAGTATGCGAGGCTTTGCTTGTCCGAAGAATATTTAGTATCTGCGAGATTTACCGCTGGCGAAGATTAGCCAAGCCTAGCTTGGCCGACCGTCGTGGAGCTTCGCCCCATACCCGAGCAAAAAGTGGCATTGTTCGCCTCTATGCAAAAGCTATTGATAGCGGTTCATACCATTATGTAATAACGATACCTTGTAGTGAGAAAGCCATAAAAATCGCTTAATAAATATTGGCGGGATAGCACAACCCCTTGTTATATCCCACCTTTCAAACTTTCTGGCAAATAGTCCACAAAATCCTCAACCCCTTGTAGTGTAATTATTTGTTCAGGGTATTTCTTTAAGGTTATAGCTAGACATTTTCGACTCAAAAAAGCTTTGCTTACCCCCCTTATAAAATGAGGTGTATTTTTAGCGAACAAACCATCTTCCAGCCTCACTGCGGAAACTTCACACCAAGAGATAAAAAGATTTTTATGACCAAATTTAAAAGGCAATAATACTCTTAAGTAAAAGCCTTTTTCGTCAGCAGCTACTCTTAGTATTCCATTGTGCCTTACCTCACCGATATAACCGTTACCAGTGTGAAATTTCAAAGGCCTTTTGCTACCGTTATCAGTGTATTTTAAAGCTAGAGTTTGCCAACCACTAGTTCTAGCCATGTAAAAAGAGCCGCCAAACCACATGAAAACAAAAAACACAAAAAACCAATGTGATGTTAAGAATGACTGAAAATAATTAATGTAGTTCTTGGCTTCTATAGGAAGCTCTCCGCCACGAAGCGAATACATTAAAAGAGCGATAAAGGATAGAAATGAAATACTCCATACCACCCCTAAAACTTTAAATATAATCTTCATAAGCTCCTTGCAGCATATAGCCTTTGCATAACGAAACACCTGCTGAACCGTTCTTGTGCAACAGTAGTATCCATTCATTTCATTCACGAAATCAGCCTTATAAATAGCTTAGCTGATAGATAGTTTCACGATTAAATCAAAATGTCTTGTCACCTTGTTCAACCATTCGCGTTTATTAGATATAACGTTACCAGTGGCAGGCTAAAAAATCGACACTTTCTAAATTATTCAACAGATAACCGTACAGATACTAAGATGCACAACAGGAGGCCCCTAGTTATCTCTGGTTTAATGGAATAACCGGACATTCAAAGTGACTTTTGGGCAACACTGAGCAGGAAGGGTTTACAGGGAAGTATTGCCCACGACGTTCGCCAAGCGCAACATGGCAGCCCCCACTGTACTGTGGCATAGCCACAAAAAAGCTCAGACCTCTATGGTCTGAGCTATTTAACTCAAGCGTCGATATACACCGACAAGATTAGAACCTCAAACGGCCACCAAACATATAACGTGATCCGTACTGGCGGGCGAACAGGAACTGCTCTTCAAAGCGTCCATAACCCTGCTCTGTTTCGTTGGTAATGTTGATACCTTCAAGGAACAGAGTCACATGTTCGTTCACGTCATAGTTGATGCTGGCATCCAGCTGACCAAAGTCCTTGGCGAACTGTGGAGGCGCATCTGCCGAGCCCTGAGACTGACCTACACCAATCAGGTAGTCATCACGCCATGCGTAGGTTGCCTTAACTGACAGGCCATCCATCTCGTAGAATACCTGGAAGTTGGCTGAATCACCCAAGCCCGCCAGCGGTGCCTGTTGAGCCAGACTGTATGGGTCAAACTCAACGTCGCCACTCACAAAGGTACCGTTGACGCCAACACCAAAGCCGGTCTCACCAAACACGTGCTGAACCGCAACCTCGATACCATGGACTGACTTCTTGTCGCTGTTAACCGGAGAGGTAACATCCCAGACAATCAGAGGGTCAGTGCTCAGCGGTGCAATCTGGCCATCGGCATTACCATAACCATTGGCTATCATCTGGTCGAAGATAGTGTTTTCGGTCACTTCAGTACCTGCCGCTTCCAATTGGCTGATAGCCTCAAGGTAACGTGGGCTGTTATACACATCGTGCAAGCCATCAATGGTGACCTGATTAATGCTGTTGGACACAAAGTTATCTACGTCTTTGTTGAAGAAACCAATAGAGGCGTAGCTGGCTTCGTCATAGTAGTACTCAAGTGACACATCCAGGTTAATGGACTCCAGTGGCAACAGGCCTGGGTTACCCAGGAAACCGGTACGGGAACCGATCTTCGGGCTGCCACTCAGGCTTCGACCGGCAACCATATCGCCAAGCAATGGACGGGCAATGGTCTTACTGGCAGAGAAACGAACAATCACGTCCTCATACACTTCAGCATTGATATCCAGCATAGGCAGCCACACATCATACTCACCGGTTTGAGTCAGGAAGGAGTCACCATCAGAGTACTGGGTAATCCACTCGGTTGGACTTGCCCAAACCACCTGACGCTCAATTCGCTGCTTTACGGTACTGGTCACGTCAGTGCTTTCATATCTCAGTCCAAGGTTCACATTAACCGGGATATCGCCGATATCGAACGCCCACTGACTGCTCAGGAACAACGCATAGGTTTCCTCTTCAATGAAGTTAGAACTGTCTACACCATCAAAATAAGGGTCGATGGAGTAATAGTTTTCACCGGCAACCTCTGGCGTGATAAAGGCCAGCTGACGGGCAATAACTTCATCAAAGTCAAATGTGTAGTAGTAAGGCGGCAGGAGATCCGCGCCACCACCAGCCAACTCATCCAACAGGCCTGACGTGCTTTGCAGGTGGAACATGGAGTCAGGGAAGATCTCTGTATAAGACGGATTGAAGCCCGGCCCACCGCGCAGGCCACTCCAGGCCGTTGTGCCTGTCATGGTTTGCTTGGTATAAGCCGCACCAAATTCCACCTTGGCCAGGCTGTCCAGTGAGTTAAAGCTTGGGTACCATTGCGCATCCAACTGACCCTGCTGAATCTCTGTTTTACCAGGCGAGTGAATAAACTGGCTGAAGTTGGAGTCAATTTCACCGGGGTTAAGCTGAGTCGTGCCATTGTTCCAGTTGATAGTGGCATGAGGCACCTCACCGCCGCGGTAATCATAGACTTTGGACTGCAGCTGATCTGAACCCAGAATTACCTGAGCAGCGCTGCCCAGCCCTTTGTCGGCGCCGTTATCAATCTCGTTGGATGAGTCATGGTAATCCAGAGTAAATACCCAGTCCTCACTGGCATCCCACTCAACATTGAAGCCAACAGACTCAGCATTCACTTCAGTGGTACTGCGGTTAGCTGTGAATGAACCGTCACCACCCCGGATATCTGTATATACTGCGGTACCATTCTCATCGAACTCATAACCAATCATGGGTGAGCCTTCAGTGGATGAGTTCCAGATACCCCAGCCAAAGCCGTTTACACCTGTCAGCGCTCTGGTGTACACATAATCAGCGGTGAAGGTCAGGCCATCAATGGGTTCATACTGCAAGGTTGCCATGGCGTTGGTACGCTCACGCTGAACATCATTGATGCTGTAGTTCATGTCCCTTGGCACAAAGAATGGCGATACCATATTGCCTTCCGCATCCCGGAACAGAGGAATTAAGTTGCCATCGCCATCTCTGGCCCGGCCATCTATTCCTTTGTCGCCGATATCCGGCAAGCGGCTGTTATCCGTCTGGGCAATCCAGCCCTGAGAGTTCGCCGTTTGCTGCTGGAAGTCTCGCTCCTGGTGAGACGCGGTGACCAAAAAACCAAACCTGTCATCCAGGAATGTATTGCCGTAAATCGCAGACACTTCCGGAGTTACATCATCCCCTTCCACATTGGATTCATCATAAATCCCCTTGGCAGAAAGAGTGAAAGACTGACCGGGGGAATCCAGCGGCTGACGGGTAATGATATTAATGGTCGCGCCCAGGCCACCGGTAGGCAGGTCGGCACGGCCCGTCTTAATCACTTCCAACGTCTTTACCGATTCAGACGACAGGTTTTCCAATGCATAGGAACGGGTATAACCGGTACCCGGCATTGAACGACCATTCAGAGTGATCAGGTTGAACTGCGGACCAAAGCCCCGGACAGTGATCTCGCTACCTTCACCATTGGAGCGACTCACGGTCACACCGGTGATACGCTGCAGAGATTCAGCCAGGTTGGTGTCCGGGAATTTACCCAGTTCTTCAGCGGAGATAGCATCTACCACACCGGCAGAGCCACGTTTAAGGTCCATAGAGCGGAACAAACTGCCCTTGATACCACGAACCTCAATCACTTCAACATTCTGCTCATCAGCGCTTTGCTCCTCTTCGGCTATCGCCAGAGGAAGGGTACCGACTCCCATCAGCAGTGCCAGGGAGGCTGACAAACGATTCATCTTAAACTGTTGCTTTAACATATCTGCCTCTTGTTATTCGGTTTGCAGAAAGTGTGCTCCGGAAGGGGGCTTTATCCCTCTTCCGGCCCGGAATGCCCTTTAAGGCGTTCCGATAATCGCGTTGTCAATTCGGTACACAGCACCGTCGCCGGTACCCCAGGCTGGGAATACCATCACCACATCAATTGCACTGGTATCTAACCCGGCATCTGCAAGTGTTTGCAGTGGGAAGGTGAATGTCTGCCATTGGCCTGTGACAGGAGCAACGCCCTCTGTGCTGTCAGTTAATGGCAACTCCACTGCAGTGTCTGCATCACCCGATTCAATTTTAAATAACCAGGTTGAGGTTGAGTCCGTAGGAGGGGTAACCACCTTAAGCTCAAATCGAACCATCCCGTTGGCAACCTCAGCGCTGGCATCGTGATAAACACCATCATCTGCAAAGAAGCCCATTACTGTTGGTTGACTGCCGATGATGTACTGCGCCACGGTGCCATGAGCATCATCATCCGCTTCTTCGGTTGGCGTGCTGCCACCGCAGCAATCCCAGATGCTCCACTGATTAGCGACAGTATCTGCAAACAAGGTGATGACATTGCCACCAGGTGCAGAATCTGAACCCGGCTTGTAAATCTTGACGTTATCGACACGGTAAACAGCACCTTCACCCTGGCCCCATGCCGGGAACATCATGAGTACGTCGATAGCGGATACATCCAAACCGGCATCAGCAAGCGTTTGCAGCGGGAAGGTAAAGGTCTGCCACTCGCCACTGGGCGTTGCACCCTCGGTGGAGGTATTCATATTGACCTCTACCGCAGTCGCAGCATTGTCTGACTCGATTTTAAAGAACCACGGCGTTGCCGGATCACTGGTACCGTTAACAACCTTAAGGTCGTACTGAACCACACCACCATCTAACAAGGCACTGGCGTCAAATGGCTGGCCGCTACCACCATTGTCGGTACGGTTGATATAACCCATTACCGTTGGCTGTGCGCCAATACTGAACTGGGACACAATGCCATGGTCTGCGTCGTCAGAAACGGTTTCTGGTGTTGAGCCACCACAGCAATCCCACATAGGCCAATTGGGGTTCTCATCATTCTCAAATACCGTCAGCGAAGGCAAGGCACCATCTGGCTGAGCAATAGTCACTTCATCCAGCAGATATTCAGCACCATTACCTGTACCCCAGGCTGGAAACACCATAACAACATCAATTGCGGACAGATCCAAACCGCCATCGGCCAGAGCATTGAGTGGGAAGGTATAGGTCTGCCATTGCCCCACAGTAGGTGCCACGCCCTCAGCGCTGTTGGTAATTGGGACTTCTACCGCAGTTGCACCTTCATTGCTTTCCAGCTTAACCATCCAGGTTGAACCAGCGTCACTCGGTGCTGTCACTACCTTCATCGCAAAACTGAAGCTACCGGTTTCAAGCAGGGGCGACGCATCAAATGGTGATGCAGTGCCATCCGGATCAGTAATAAAGGCTGAACGGGTGATAAAGCCGTTTACAGTCGGCTGCTCACCAACCACAAATTTATAAACCTGACCTTTATCTGCATCATCAATGATCTCAGGAGTAGAGCCACCACAGCAGTCCCATGCAGGCCAGTTTGGATTGGCAGTGCCATTAAAGATAGTGAGGTTACGGGCAACACCATCAGACGGTGGAACTGGTACAGGCGCTTTACCTTCAACCAGTGCGTCGTCTGGGCTGTCGTAGCCAGGGCGCACCGTTTCACAGCCCGCGCCTGTGTCAGGGTCGGCGTCACACTGATAAACACGGACATAGTCAATCTGATACGGGTTGCTTTCATTAAACGCGGAAGCATCTACACCCGTCTCGTTGACAGCCTCAGGCCAGGAGCCTCCCACCGCAAAGTTCAGAATAATGTGGAAGTCCTGATCAAAAGGTTCAGTTCCCCAAACGATCTGCTTTTCGCCTGTGGACTGGTCGAAGAACTCGGTAAACCAGCCTTTATGAGCCAGTCCAACCGCTTCATCTTTAGAGTTATATCTAACCTCAGACTTACGCTGAGTTGCATAAAGATAGTCGTCTACATACCAGCGGATCTCCCCTTCCTGCCACTCAATGGCATAGGTGTGGAAGTCGTCAGCAGGGTTCATACCATCAGGCAGCAAATAGGCTTTACCGGACTGCTCATTGTCCGGCCACTCGCGACCATAGTGAATCGTGCCGTAAACATGTGCCTCTGGGTTACCTTCAGCATTGGCGGCTTTCAGGTTAACCGACTCTATAATGTCGATCTCTCCTGAGCGGGGCCAGATACCGTAGACATTATCAGTAGGTAATAGCCAGAATGCCGGCCAGCTGCCCTGCCCACTGGGTAACTTGGCGCGCATTTCAAAGCGGCCATATTTGAAATCACCTTTGTCTTTGGTGACCATACGCGCCGAGGTGTAAGGCTTTTCTGAGCCTTCAGGCGCCTGAAGTGCCACGATATTCAACATACCGTCAGCAACAAAAGAGTTCTCAGGGTCCGCGGTGTAGCACTGCTGTTCCTGATTACCACCACCAGCGCAATTTACCTCGTGAGTCCATTTGGTATCGTCAATACTGCTTCCATCAAACTCATCATTCCAGACCATAGTCCAGCCATCGGAGGGACCCTCCAATTGCACGCTGTCTATATCTGTTGAGGTGTTGGTATCACCACACCCCCACAACGCAGACACCATGAGCCCGGTTGATAAGTATTTGAGTCCACTCGCACTTATTTTCATTGTCAGAGCCTCAAGTTTTCACCTTATTATCACGGAGCAGTAGATCACCCAGCCTTTTGTAAGCGCTTTCACTCTCTGTTCCATAAAAAGCGCTGACAAAATGAAAGCGCTTACTTATCTTGTAACCTAAGTGACACAAGTTTAAAAATCAACCTAAATACCAGCATTTCCTTTAACAAAGCGTAGCAGGCCTGAATCAGTTCACAACTCCTTGTTGTGTATACAACTAATTCTCAAATCGGCAGAGATGGAACCAGAGTGGAAGGCCAACCCCCTGACTTATCCAAGGGATTGATCTATATGGTTTTAATGAAAATAAATGAGGAGTAACGAGACAGAAATCAGGAGATATCAACACAAAGATATTTCAACTCCATGTACTCATCCAGACCGTGTCTTGAGCCTTCCCGGCCCAATCCGGATGACTTGATACCGCCAAACGGCGCCACCTCAGTGGAGATCAGGCCGGTGTTAATGCCCACCATGCCGTACTCCAGAGCTTCTGACACCTGCCATACCCGGCTCAGGTTCTGACTGTAGAAGTAAGCCGCCAGGCCAAACTCAGTATCATTGGCAGCCGCGATCACCTCCTCAGTATCGGTAAAACGGATAAGCCCGGCGACTGGACCGAAGGTCTCCTCCCGGGTCAGCTTCATCCCCGGTTTAACCCCTGTGATCACAGTCGGTTCAAAGAAGAGTCCACCCAGCGCGTGGGGCTGACCACCACAGGCAAGAGTCGCCCCCTGACTCAATGCATCCTGAATATGGTCCTGCACCTTATCCAGCGCTTGCTGGTTGATAAGCGGTCCTGTGGTGACATCTGTATCTGTGCCCCGCCCCACTTTCAAGGCTGACACAGCCGCAGTCAGTTTGGCAGCAAACTCGTCATAAACCCCTTGCTGCACATAGATACGGTTGGCACATACACAGGTCTGGCCGTTATTGCGGAATTTGGCAATCATGGCGCCGGCCACGGCCGCATCGATATCGGCATCATCAAACACAATAAAGGGCGCATTGCCTCCCAGCTCCAACGACAGCTTTTTGATATGAGGCGCACAGTTGGCCATCAGGTGGGCCCCCACACCGGTGGAGCCGGTAAAAGAGAGCTTACGCACAACCGGATTGGCACACAGCTCATCGCCGATTTGTATCGCGTCCCCTGTGACTACATTAAATACGCCTTCAGGAATACCTGCCATCACGCCCAGCTGCGCCAGTGCCAGCGCTGTATAAGGGGTTTGCGGCGCAGGTTTTAACACCATGGTGCAGCCTGCCGCCAAAGCGGGAGCTAACTTACGAGTGATCATAGCCGCCGGGAAATTCCAGGGAGTAATAGCGGCGCACACACCTATAGGCTGCTTAAGCACCATAATGCGCTTGTCCGCCTGATGTCCGGGAATGGTCTCGCCATAGGCGCGCTTGCCCTCTTCAGCAAACCACTCCATAAAACTGGCGGCATACTTCACCTCTCCCTGAGCTTCGCTGAGTGGCTTGCCCTGCTCGGCAGTAATTAGCTGCGCCAGATCATCCTGATGCTCAAGCATCAGATTAAACCAGCGGCGTAAAATGGCGGCTCGCTCTACCGCCGTTTTGGCCCGCCAGGCTGGTAGAGCACAATTGGCGGCATCGATGGCTCGGCGTGTTTCCTCTTTACCCATTACAGGCACAAAGCCAATTAAGCTGTTGTCGGCCGGATTATGAATTTGTGTGGATTGGCCTCCCAGGGCGTCGCACCAGTGACCATTGATAAACGCCTGTTGGCGAAAGAGTTCTGAGCAGTTGAGTTGCATAGTGACAATCGATTAATTGGCAATGTTTTCACCTTACCACACAAAAGAAAGGCCACCCATGAGGGTGGCCTTAACACTTATTCATTTTGCCTTGCTGATGCGCTTATCCGCGACTTCTGACCTCAGAGCGACGGGCGATATACCAGGCAATAAAGGCCAGCAGAGATACCGTCAGGATAATCAGAGTCGCCAGCGCGTTAATCTTGGGTGAGACCCCCATGCGCACTGAGCTGAATACCACCATAGGCAGGGTGGTTGCCCCCGGCCCCGAGGTGAAGCTGGCAATTACCAGATCATCCAGCGACAGGCTGAAAGACAAGAGCCATCCTGCCATCAATGCCGGCGCTATCATGGGCACAGTGATCAGGAAAAAGGTCTTCAGCGGTGTCGCCCCCAGATCCATCGCCGCCTCTTCAATAGAGCGGTCAAGCTCCCGCAGGCGTGCAGACACCACCACAGCCACATAGGCGGCACAGAAGGTGGAGTGCGCAATCCAGATGGTCAGCCTGCCCCGCTCTGCCGGCCAGCCAAAGGTATCGGCCATATGCACAAACAGCAACAGCAAAGACAGACCAGTGATCACCTCAGGCATCACCAAAGGCGCAGTCACCATGCTCGACAAAGAGGTCTTCAGCCATGAGCGCTTGAAGCGGGTCATCACAAACGCCGCCATAGTCCCCAGCACAACCGCCATGGAGGCTGAGTAGAAGGCGATGGTCAAACTGGTCCAAACCGCATCCAGAATCTGGTCATCTTTGAGCAGCTCTGCGTACCACTTGGCGGAGAATCCGCCCCACACAGTCACCAACTTGGAGGCATTAAAGGAGTAAAACACCAGAATAAACAAAGGCGCATACAAAAATGCCAACCCCAGCCATAGGGCGATGGAAGAAAAACCCGGCTTTCTCATCAGTTCTTCTCCATGGCGCGGCTCTGAGAGCGGTTAAACAACATAATAGGGATAAACAGCAGTACCAGCATGACCATTGCTAATGCTGAGGCCACCGGCCAGTCGCGGTTATTAAAGAACTCCTGCCACAACACCTTACCTATCATCAGCGAGTCTGGGCCGCCCAGCAGCTCAGGGATCACAAACTCACCCACAGCCGGAATAAACACCAGCATGCAACCGGCAATCACCCCGCCTTTGGACAAAGGCAAAGTCACCTGCCAGAACGCCTGCCACTTACGCGCGCCAAGATCTGCAGCGGCTTCCAGCAGGGAACCGTCCAGTTTGGACAGAGTCGAGTACAGGGGCAAAATCATAAAGGGCAGATAGGCGTACACAATACCTATGTACACAGCCAGATTGGTATTGAGTATATGCAAGGGCTCGTTAATCACTCCGGCCCAGAGCAGCACATTGTTAATCACCCCGTTATTGGACAAGAGCCCCATCCAGGCATAGATGCGAATAAGGAAGGAGGTCCAACTCGGCAACATCACCAGCATCAGCAGCAACGGCTGATGGCGCTTGGGCGCCCTGGCAATGGCGTAGGCCATAGGGTAGCCAATCAGCAAACAGCCCGCGGTGGCGATGGCCGCCGTCTTCAGCGAGCTTAAATAAGCGCTGTAGTACAAGGGGTCATCGGCCAGCAGAATATAGTTACCCAGGTTGATAAACACCTGCAGCAACTCATCGCCGTAGCTGAATGTCGGCTCATAAGGCGGAATCGCCATCGCCGCCGTGGAGAAGCTGATCTTCAACACGATGGCAAAAGGCAGACTGAAAAACAGCAGCAACCACAGGAACGGGAAACCGATAATCAGGGTTCGGCCATTGAACCAGGGCAGCGAAATGCCGCCCTTACGGGAGAACCAACGCTTCAGGGCCGTCATGTTCTCAGAACCACGCCACTGGTGGCCTCCCAGCTGATGTAGACACTGTCATCCCAGGTAGGATGATCGGCGCCACGCTCACGGTTGGTCATGGAGCACTGCACTATCTGGCCGTTTTCCAGCTTGATGTAGTACACAGAGATGCCGCCCAGATACGCAATATCGTGCACTGTACCGGCCGCCCAGTTGTACTCCTGCTCAGGCTTGTTGCGGCTGATAATGGTCTTTTCAGGTCGAACCGCCAGCCAGCAATGTTTGTCTTCAATATTGGTGGCAATGCCGTGACCAATACAGAACTGCTGCGACAAAGTGGCCGACTGGATAATGGCGTGGTCCGCCTTATCTTCCACAATCTCCCCTTCAAACAGGTTCACTGAGCCGATAAATTCGGCCACCATGCGGCTGTTTGGCGCTTCATAAATATCCATTGGCGTGCCGGTCTGGATAACCCAGCCTTCGCTCATAATGGACATGCGGCCAGCCATGGTCATGGCTTCTTCCTGATCATGGGTCACCATGACACAGGTCACGCCCACGCGCTCAAGAATCTCCACCACTTCCAGTTGCATCTGAGTACGCAGCTTTTTATCCAGCGCGCCCATGGGCTCATCCAGCAGCAATAGCTTGGGACGCTTGGCCAGCGAACGGGCCAGGGCCACACGCTGACGCTGACCACCGGACAGTTGATGCGGCTTGCGCTTGGCGTATTTCTCCATACGCACCAGCTTCAGCATCTCGGCCACGCGCTCGGCAATTTCAGCCTTGGGCAGTTTGTCCTGTTTCAGCCCAAAGGCGATATTCTGCTCTACCGTCATATGTGGGAACAGCGCATAGGACTGGAACATCATATTGATGGGACGCTCGTATGGCGGCAGATCGGTAATGTCCTGGCCATCGAGGAAGATGCGACCTTCACTGGGGATCTCAAAGCCCGCCAGCATACGCAGCAGTGTGGTTTTGCCCGAACCTGAGCCACCCAGCAGGGCGAAAATCTCGCCGCGCTCAATGGTCAATGACACTTCATCGACGGCACGAACATCATCAAAAATCTTACTGACACGCTCAATCCTGAGCAGCACATCACGGGTGTTAGAGTGGTTGCCGTTTGCAACAGTTGAACTCATAGAAATCTCCAACCCAATAAAAGCCAACGCCAGAGGCACTACTGAGGAGTGCTCCGGCGCTTATCAGAAGCCTTCAACAAAGGTATCAGTGAAGGCTTCCCGAGTGTGTTACCCGCGCAGGCTGAGCTGCGCGGATATGACAGTGGTGATTAACGACCTGAAATCACCTTGGTCCAGACGCGGGTCATATCCCGTTGCGCCTTCAGCGGACGAACATCGTTGAGGAACAGCTTGTCCATCACCTCTTGCGGAGGGTAGATGCCCGGGTTGTTGCGAATAGCCGGATCAACCAGCTCCTGAGATGGCAGGTTGGGGTTAGCGTAAGCAACATAATCGGAGATCTTGGCAATCACATCAGGACGCAGCAGGTAGTTAATAAACTTGTAGGCATTGTCCGTGTTGGTTGAATCCGCTGGAATGGCAATCATATCAAACCAGAGGTTAGCGCCCTCTTGTGGAATCGCGTACTCCACATGTTGACCATTACCCGCTTCTTCTGCACGGGCTTTGGCCTGCAGAATATCGCCGGAGAAACCAAAGGCTACGCACAGGTCGCCGTTGGCCAGATCAGAAATAAATCGGGAAGAGTGGAAATAGCGCACATAAGGACGCACAGAGGACAGCAACTCACCGGCCTTTTTATAGTCGGCACGTTTGGTTGAGTTAGGGTCCATACCCATATATTGCAGTGCGTGTGGGATCATCTCATCAGGAGAGTCCAGGAAAGAGATACCGCACTGAGCCAGCTTGGAGGCATATTTAGGGTCAAAAATCAGCGCCATGGAATCTACAGGTGCATCGTCGCCCAGAATGGCTTTCACCTTGTCCACGTTGTAACCGATACCCGTAGTTCCCCACAGATATGGCAGGCTGTACTGATTACCCGGATCGACTTTATCCAGCTGCTTCATCAGCTTGGGATCCAGGTTTTTGAAATTCGGTAATTTGCTCTTATCCAGCTTCTGGAATGCACCAGCCTGGATCTGCTTGGCCATAAAGTGGTTGGTAGGCACCACAATGTCATAGCCACTGCGACCGGAAAGCAGCTTGGCTTCCAGTACTTCGTTGCTGTCGAATACATCGTAAACGACCCGGATACCGGTTTCTTTTTCGAAATCTTCCAGTACCTTAGGTTCGATATAATCAGACCAGTTATAAACCCTGACCACCTCTTCTGCCCGAGCCAGAGTACTGGTGAGCAAACCCGCGGTAACCAGGGTCAGCAGGACAAACTTGTTAATCAGCTTCAAGGCTATCTCCTCACAATGAAGCAACCGAACAACCCATCATTTGGGACGGTAAATAAATTGGCGGCGTAATGTATCATGCCTCGGGAAAAAGTCAGCCGCAACGAACCAAAAAAACCGTAAAAAAAACGGGACTTTTTTCTCAATCCGCAGACCAGTCGAAAATTTTATATTAGCTGAAGGAGTTAAACCCTTTTGTGGGCCGCACAAACACAAAAGCAAACAGACACCGGGTGGTGTCTGCTGAACATATATGAAGGGGAAATTGAGCAGTTATGTTCGCCCAACCTTGCGTCTGTCTATGGCCGGCGCCTTACCGGTTTGCTTTAAGCTTTGGCGTATCTCCTGCCAATGGTCGCAGATATTCGTCATCTGCTCAGCCCTTTCGGGGAAGCGCTGTTTCAGGCTTTGGAGTATCTCTATCTGGCGATCACACAACTCGCCCCAACGGTCGGCGTTAGAAACTCCAGCCTCAGATATAAGCATCGCATTCATGTCCTAACATCCTGTTAAGTTGATCATCCTTGTACTTAAAAGTTTATGTTAGAGTCGAAGCATTGCAATTTTTGTGTGTTGCAAAATACTTCAGTCAGACTGTTCAAGGAGGCTATACATGACTGATACCTTGCTGAAAGTGTTATTTTTAGCGGTTGCTGTATTCCTGATTTATAAGCTGATTTTCGCCCGCAAGTCAGGCCTGACCTTGATGGAAATGCACTTTAAAGATGGTCGCATGATCAAGCACAAAGGTAAGATCCAGGATAAGTATGAACGCGAAATGCGTGCCCTCGCAAAGAAGGAAAAACTAACCTGTGTGGTTCGCGCCGAACGCAGCGGCAATGTTCGCCTGCATGTATCAGCAAATGTGGGCGACAACCTGACCCAGCAGATCCGCAATCTGTTCCCTTTCGAGTACTACGAAAAAGTCACAGTCGATAACAGTAAGAAAGTCGGCTGAGGCTCATCTGCCGCCCGTCACGCCTTCATTAACGTGACGGGCAATCTGGCCGGAAAAAACCAAAGCCAGCACAAATGGTTTAAATAACAACCAAAATCAGCATAATAGTCGGCAATTCAATTTCACTCAGGGATGGATATGAAATACCTCGCCTTAGTGCTCTCATTGAGCCTGTTGTTACCCGGATGCTCTCAAGACCGTCAAACAGAGATCGTGGAGTTCAAAGCCCAAGCGGGTGATTCCGCAAAATACTGGATGAAAACCAAATCCAATATCAAACTGGAAGGTCTTGACGTCGAGCAGGCATCCCTGGCCTTGTTGCATTACCAAATTGACAAGGTAGATGACAAGATTCTGAAGTTCTCTGTGGTGCCTGAGCTGATGCAGCTTTCCGGAAACCGAAATAACTTCCACAGTGCCCGGCCGAACGACCGACAGCAAGAACTCCGACAGTTAATGAGCGCGGGCTTTGATATCACACTGAGCTCGAAGACAGGTGAACTGATCAGCTTCAGTGGAAAAAACGCTGAACTCTGGCAACAAGTTGTAGAAAAGTCCGGTGATGCCTTTGTCGACTCAATGAAAAATAGCCTTAACTCTCCGGGATTCGTCAGGCAAATCCCCGCCAAAGTCGGCGAGATACTGCCCTTAACTGAAGTTGGTATCCATGCCACCGAGTTGGAGGTAGTCGAAGTCACCGATGCTCAACTGACCTTACAGATCAACAGTGCCAATGAGCAAACTAAGCTTTACGGCAAAGTGATACTCAATCGTGACAATGGCTGGATTGAAAAGCTCGCTCTGGCGAATGTTATGCCGATGGAAGCTATGGGAATGCAGGGCACTGCCCGTCACAACATATTAATGCAGAGACTCAATAGCGAAGAACTGACGTCATTTATAACGGACCTCGAACCATTAGTCGCCAGTGATTATTGGTTTGATATGGAACAAGCTGATCAAGCCATCACTGAGTATGTTGAGCCAACTGCTGAGGAACTGTTTAAGTTCACTCAAGGTGAACTGCTGGATAACGGCAATACGTTTTTTACCAAACTGCTACTTACTGACGGGCAAATAACGCCAGCAGGAGAGATTTGGTTTAAAGATATCCGTGCCAGTTCTTCTCAGCAGCCAGGATTGGAAGTTCAGCTCATGCCAACTTTGCCATCCTTCATATTCCCATCAGAAGATGGCGCCGTACTTGAGCAGGAATTTTTGCCCCTGGGATGGCTGGCTAAAGGAGAGCTGGACAAGATTGATAAAATTACCGCTACCGCGCTATACCAACCGGCTCAACTGAAAACATACTCTTTCGATTGGAGCCCTGATAAAACGGTGACTCACCAAATGGGTAAACTGGCACTGACGATTACCCCCCTTGCCGGTACAACAGATAAGTTCGCCATGGACATTTACCCTGGAGGTAATGAGTTCCTGTTACCAATCTTTGGTGGCCTTAAGGGTAAAGTGCAGTATGTCGCGCCAAATGTTGGACCGGAGTGGCTAACCTACGACGACAAGTTTACGACGTCATTGAATCAAAGCAGAATACTGCTCAATGTGACTAATGATGCCGATACCGTAACCTTTTACATTAATGAGCTTGCGTCTGAACCTGCTTTCGAGCAAAAACTGGAATGGAATCTAAAGTAACCGTGTTTCCAAGCTGGAAAATCCGGTACAGGGCACAGGGGGAATCCGACTTGAAATGCAATTTTGATACGTACGGGATGTCCCCTAGTGAATACCTGGGTCTCGGGTGCAATGATAGGAAGCTATGAGCAAAGAGAATAAAGCATTGCTACTCAACATCTTTGTCTGCCCTGGAGGCGGTCATTTGTATTTGGGTAAAAAGCTGACAGGCTGGGCAATACTGGCAATCACAGCAGTGAGCCTGGCGCTGTTAATGACAGATATCATGGCAGTATCGCAGCAAGTTGCAGACGATATATTGGCGGGTAAAGTGCCGCTTGATCTCACGGCTCTGGCGACAGAGGTTCACCAAAGAACAATGGCAATGGATCTGGGGTATGCTTTCTGGCTGCTGGTCACGGCCTGGGCCGTGGGGGTGTTGGACAGTATTCGACTGATTGTCAGCGCCAAATGAACATGCTTCGTCTGCCTGAAAAAGGCGCTTAAGCGTATCAAACCGCCAGTTTAAAGTAGCTGATACTGCACACCAGCATAAGGACCACATAGCTGAGGAATTGAATGCCGGTGAGCCTGTGTCTGGCCGACATACGCTGAACCTGCTCGTGGCGACTGGACTGCAGCAGTTTGGCGTTTTTAGCGGACAGAAACACCAATGGCATTTGGTACATCCGAGGGCGTCCCAACTTATCCCATATCTCAGGTTCATAGTGCCTGATCACCTGCCAATAACGGTATTCAGTTAAGCTGGCCCGCACCATCAATACCAGCCAAATCAAACCAAAAATCGCCGCCAACATCATCCCTGTCTGTCCTCAATATCCATTGTTTAGCTATTGAGTATAGAGCATAGGGGCAACGTCGCTACTTCGGGTAGATAGCCTCGAGTATGGAGGGTGTTGCGCTTTACTGAGCGGTGAGGCTCAGGGTTAACACCATATACCCCCCCTCTCCTGTATATTCCGCTCCAACGCTGCCACGGTTCCGCTAAGCGCTGGCCAGCTTTCCGGAAAAACGTTGCCACTCTTCCGCTGTAAACTGGCCAGTCACTGCGTTGGAAGAGGTTAAAGGTGCAATGTTTTCCACCAACTGAAGGACTATTGGGTAACTAAACGAACAACTCTTTCACCTTTTGAAAATATCACAAATTTCAGGAACTCCCCCCCTTAACTCATGGGTGCTATCAAAAGAAAATATAGCTTCAAGCCCGGAAAGCACGGCTATATACTCATAATCAGCCCCATCAAAAGGTTTGATAAATTTAAACACTGAACACTCATCTGAACGGTATACATCTTGAATATACTGCTCAGAACTTAATTTATCTAATAACTTCACTTTGTTAAAGTTAATAGCATCAATTCTAATGAGACCGTTGCCGTATTCCCACCCACCATACACCAGATATTTAGCCTGTAATTCCCCAGCAGTTACAAAGAAACGTTTATTCAACTCTAACGACTCAATCTCACCACTTTCACCTGGGATTATAATAGTTTTCTTGTCACCAGTATAATCACTAACATAAAACATATAGTAATAGGAAATAATATCTTTACAGAAAAAAAACAAGGCATTTAATGAAACAATAACAAACAACAGGAGCATTCCTTTACTCCTATACCATTCAATTTTGCTGCCTGTCATATCTGCCACCTAGCAACAAATTTAAAGTCATTCAGAAATCGCATTACTATTTATTCTCCTCACTAGTATCATCAACCTGTTCAGATACTTGATTCACTACTTCAGTTACACCACCTACTACAGCATCCTGAGTAGAAGTCGGTATACCTCCAATAGCTGATTCAGTCATTTCTTTCCCTAGATCAACTATAGATTCAATCGCATTGTCAAAATTATCTGAATATAAAATAAAGCCACCCATAATTAATTCAAGTCAGAATGCCATCTCGCCTGCGTGAATATAAAATAAAGCCACCCATAATTAATTCAAGTCAGAATGCCATCTCGCCTGCGTACGTTCAATGTTCCATTAGCCATCATTCAAGAGCATTAAGTACCACTTCACAGGCTTGATAGCACGTCGATTCTCTGTTTCTGCGTTATTGTCACCCAATCGCTCACGACCAAAGCCGGAAGCAAGTTCCGGTACACTGAGATTAATTGAAGAAATTGAATGGTCAGCCAGCTCCAAACCACTTTTGACAATGACTGACGCTTTGTCGTCGCTTGCGCTCCAGATGTTCGCAGTACTGGGTAAGCTGTTGCAGGTTACCCGCAGGCCCTTTAAACAACTGCCCAAATTCTGTGGTGAGTTTGAGCCAGTTGGCTTCCGGGATATTGAGCCGGTTGAGTATCTGGGCCGATTGATGGCTGATATGACCTGCTTTATCCTCCCGCACTATTCGGCCGGTATCATCAACCAATTGCAGGTAATCCTCTACCTTAAATGCCAATCCTTTAGGCATATTGGCGCGCTCATTCCCGACGAAAGGCAAAAGCTCATTTGGCTGCTCACCATCCAGTGCCGCTTTAACCCGTCGTTGAATACTGGTGAAATCAGACTCTTCTGGCGTTGCAGCCATCTTCGCCCGTATTGGATTTAAATCCACATAAGTCATACACGCCAGCACCGCGGCTTCATCCAGCAGGGCCTGAGACTTGAACCTTCCCTCCCAGAATCGGCCAGTACATTTGTCTTCTTTGTTGGCCTGACGGGCAATAGGCTCGTTTAGCGACCGCATAAACCAGCTGATATCTGTTAAACGCTCACGGAAGACTTTTATGCAATCACGGACTGAATTCAGTTCAAAATCCTGAAGTGGTTCATCTTTTACAAATCGGTGAGTCAATAGGGTGCCTTTAAACAGCGTATGCCACGCAATCAGCACCTCTTTGTCACTCCAGTCTTTGGCTTTATCAACATCAACACGCAATACCACATGTAAATGGTTAGACATCACGGCATAGGCGCAAATATCAATCGCAAATACCGAGGCAAGCTCCAACAAACGGGTCTCAATCCAATCCCGTCGATGCTCATAGGACTGTCCTGTATATGAGTCCTTCCCACACAAAAACGCCCTCCTAACACACCGCGAGATGCAATGGTAGAAGGGCGTATCGTCCAAGCTCACTATCGTCTGTCTGGGTCTGGCCATGTATGCACCTCGGCAAAAAGAGGACCTACATCAACCCTAGTTCAAGCTCGAAATTTAGCCAAATACTTGTGGGTGGCCATGTTGTTTCCTACACAGACGAAGAGCCGTGCAGCATATTTCCATATCCGAAACCTTAAGCCAATTGTTTAATGAAAATTATCTCAATCACACCGCCAAAACCCAGGGCTTCTGTCATCGATTGAGAGCAATCCAACCGTTACCACTGCTGACCAGTTTGGTGTCGGCCATGGGGGACGGCTCTGTTAAGTCAATTGCCACCTTGCACCGGACTTTTAATGGTATCGCTATGGATACCAACCTCACCGTTGCCTATAAACCGTTTCATAATCAACTGCGTAAAGAAGCTTTTTCTCGCTTTGTACGCCAAGTGACCTGTCGCGCTATGGCCTTGATGCGAGCGCAATTCAAACAGGCATTGCCCGCTAAAATGCGCATGTTTAAGGATGTGCTCATTCAGGATGGCTCTTCGGTTGTACTCCATCCAGATTTAGCCGCACATTTTCCTAATCGATTTACACTGCCGTCACCCGCATCGGTCAAATGCCATCTAACCATGTCGCTACTGTCAGAGCAGCCCATCAGCCTAACCCTGACACCAGACCGCAGTTCAGAGCGTGCCCACTTACCCTTGCCTGAAACATTAGCGGGTTCTTTGTTGTTGACTGATGCGGGATATATGGACCTGGAATACTTTGCCAAACTGAGCCAGCACGGCGGTTACTTTCTTATGCGAGGCCCCAAACATCTGAATCCTAAAGTGACTCAGGCACTAAACGCTAAGGGCAAGCACATCAAGTCCATAGAAGGGCGCAACCTGAAGGATGTACTTCATGCCAAAGGCAAAAAGCGCGCCTTTATTGATATGGATGTCGCATGGAAAACATACCACTGTCGCATGGTTGCCATTTGGTACCCGAGCGAGAAACGTTACCTCTGCTGGCTGACCAATCTGCCTCGCAGCCAGTTTACTGGCGAAGACATCAGCAAACTGTACCGACTACGTTGGCAAATTGAACTGTTGTTTAAGGAGTGGAAAAGCCATAACAATCTCAGACGGTGTGCGACATGCCAGCCTCATTTGGTGGAAGGGCTTATCTGGTCAAGCTTGCTGAGTCTCCTTGTGAAACGGTACCTGTGTCGTGCTGCCACAACGAAGGCATTGTTACGCTTATCGTTATTTAAAATGGCAAAAACACCAGTGGGATGGTTTGAACCCATAATGAAATCACTGGCACTTCAATCAAGAGCACAATTACAAGCCGATGTCGCTTGGGCAATCAAATTTATTGCCTATACATGCCAACGCAGCCAGCAGTCAAAGTCTAAGAAAGACAACAGCTTGGATGGGATACTTCAGCATCTTAATGCTTAAGGTCCAGGCTATGTGGCTGTCCTGTCTTTTTCATTCTTCAATTTCTGACACAACTTCAGCCTCACCCACACAATGGCCTCCTTCATAAAAATAAAAATTCATACCTAATTTTAATTCCTCTAAATGTTCACCACTGTGTAAAACTCCTAATATTGCGACTAGTCTTATTCCCAATGGAATACCATCGCTATTAATCGGGACAAGGTAAGCCATATATTGATTAGAATCATTAGACTTAGAAAACCTAATCGACGTTCTGATTTTGCTACCCAAATAAGGATGATTCCGCCCGCCAGATTCTGAACTATATAAAAAAAGTTTGACCTTGTATTCTCGTACTATGGGCTCAGTCATTTAACTTCCTCTATATTGGTTATTTTGGAAAGCGCTTCATTTCCACGAATCGCAGCCCCTTCAACTCCACCAGGTATGTCTGAAACTCTAATTTTTTCAGCAACTTCCATCACTGAAGCAGGAGCATCAACTTTTACGATACTATCTGCATCTCCAAATAACTTCTGTAACGCACCTTGTAGAGCCTTAGCATCTGGAAGGTTGGTAACAAATTCTTTTACTTCCATTCCGCCTTCTTGTAGTCTCATCACTCCAGTTTTCACAATATCAGCTAATTCACCATTACTTACAACTCTGTATAAGGTGACTCCGCCAGCACCTAAACTAGCTCCGCCCATGGCGTCACCAGCAAGTGTGTCCGCTGCTAGTACACCAGTTTCTGCTAAAGTCATATCTCCCATCACCGATGCAGCGATAGGTGCAGCAAGAATTCCTATCCCAACCCCCGCAACAACTGCTCGTTGGTTCGGGGACATGGATTTACTAATGCCTGCTAGTTCCGATGAAAGTTCAGAGGCTCTACCATCCGGATCCACGTACTTATACGGATTATTATTAGCATACGCATACCGATTAAATGAGTGTACATCCCTGAATGCTAAAGGATCATCCGCGTAAAACCGACCAATCAGTGGATCATAGTATCGTGCCTGCATATAAGTCAGGCCAAGATCTTCATCCTGCAGGTGTCCGGTATAACCAATGCCTGCCTTGTCGCCGCCCATCCGCTTACCAAACGGTTCATAGTGGCTGCGGCTGGTCATGGTGCCACTGGAATCCGACTCAGCAATCACAGAACCCAGCATATCTGTATGCTGGAAGCGTACCGCAGTCGTTGGGCTATAGCTGCCCACGTTATAGCCAGCGCTGCACATATCGGCAAAATTACAGCTTTGTACCGACACCGTATAACTGCCCATACCGAGGGATAAGATAAAGCTAGTGTCACTGGTGGTGTATACCTGTTCAGTGCCATCGCTGCTGCGCACCGTTACCCGATAATAGCTGCTGTTGGCGACGGCTGGCCAGGACAGCAAACGACTGCCCAAGGCATCTTCCTGGCCCAAAGTATGAGATGTCGTATCTGCTGGCGGCATTAACTGCACACTAACCGCCGCAGACTGTCTCCAGCCGCTGCAACCTGAAGCGTTACAAGCCCGAATCTGATACTTATAACTGCCGTTAGCCCTGCCGCTACGGGTATAACTTCGACTGGAGGTCGACGTCAGTGTACTCCAGCCCCCCCCATTCACGCTCTCCTGCAGGGTATAACTTGTCGCAGAGCTTGATGCCGACCAACTTACAGCAATACTGCCATTAGTGACCGTTGAGGTCGGCACACTGATGCTGGCTGGAACCGGTGGCGGCAAAAACACAGTAACTGAGCTGGAAACTCGCCAGCCACTGCAACCTGAAGCATTGCAGGCCCGTACCTGGTATTTATAGCTGCCATTGGTTCGGCTGGTTCGGGTATAACTTCGACCAGAGGTAGACGTCAGCGTGCTCCAACTTCCCCCATTCACGCTCTCCTGCAGGGTATAATTTGTCGCAGTGCTTGAGGCAGCCCAACTGATACCAATACTGCCATTAGTGACCGTCGAGGTCGGCACGCTAATGCTACCGGGAACTGAAGGGGGTAAAAGTACCGTCACAGAGCCGGAAACTCGCCAGCCACTGCAACCTGAAGCGTTACAAGCCCGAATCTGATACTTATAGCTGCCGTTAGCTCTGCCGCTACGGGTGTAACTTCGACCGGAGGTAGACGTCAGCGTGCTCCAGCCACCACCATTCACGCTCTCCTGCAGGGTATAACTTGTCGCAGTGCTTGAGGCAGCCCAGCTGATACCAATACTGCCATTGGTAACCGTTGAAGTCGGCACGCTAATACTACTTGGAACTGGCGGTGGTAAAAGCACTGTCACCGAGCCGGAAACTCGCCAGCCACTGCAACCTGAAGCATTGCAGGCCCGAATCTGATACTTATAGCTGCCATTAGCTCTGCCGCTACGGGTGTAACTTCGACCGGAGGTAGACGTCAACGTGCTCCAACTTCCCCCATTCACGCTCTCCTGCAGGGTATAACTTGTCGCAGTGCTTGATGCTGCCCAGCTGATACCAATACTGCCATTGGTAACCGTCGAGGTCGGCACGCTAATGCTACCGGGCACTGGAGGGGGGAGCAGTACACTAAACGTAGTGCTGTAACGCCAGCCTCCACAGCCCGATGAATTACACCCCCTGACCGCATACTGATAACTACCATTACCACGCCCTGAATAGGACTTGCTGGTACCTGAGATTGTTGTGTAGCTCCAACTGCCACTATTAATCCTCTCAGCAAGGGTATAACTGGTTGCCGTGGAGGTTGATGACCAACTGACACTGTAAGCACCATTGGTATCTGTTGAAGTGGGAACAGAGATTGAAGTGGGCACTGGAGGTGGCAACAGCACACTAAAGGTACTGCTGTAACGCCAGCCTCCACATCCCGATGAATTACACCCCCTGACCGCATACTGATAACTCGCATTACCACGCCCAGAATAGGACTTGCTGGCACCAGAGATTGTCGTGTAGCTCCAACTGCCACCATTAATCCTCTCGGCCAGGGTATAACTGGTTGCCGTGGAGGTTGATGACCAACTGACACTGTATGCACCATTGGTATCTGTTGAAGTGGGAACAGATATTGAGGCAGGCACTGGAGGTGGCAGCAGTACAGTTACATTACGACTGTAGCGCCAGCCACTGCATCCGGATGAATTACAGGCTCTTACCCTGTATTTATAGCTGCCATTGATCCGGCCACTACGGGTATAGCTGCGAGATGATGTAGAAGTTAAGGTCGTCCAGCTACCACTATTGGCACTTTCCTGCAAAGTATAACTGCTTGCCGTGCTGACAGCAGCCCAACTGATTCCAATACTGCCATTGGTTACCGTACTGGTGGGCACACTGATACTGGAGGGAGAGTGCAACACTGATGCATAATTACTATAAACGTAACTACCACTATAACTGCCCAGCTTAGTCCTCACCCGATAGCGATACTGGCCACTGCCAAGACCACTGCGACTGGTACTGGTAGCTGTCCCTGTATATATGGTTGACCAACTGCTTCCATTTTTACTTTGCTGTACCTCATAGCCGGATACACCACTGACACTTCCCCAACTAACACTGAGGCTACCGGTACTGGAAAACGAAGTAGCACTGGCTGAAGAAGTCGAACGTATTACATGATATTTGTCTGCATTAGTAGTGAATGTGTTGGAGCAAACCAAATACATCTCCTGAAGCCGAGGATTCCATCGCTCCGTACACGGTGCAGTGGCATATTCGTATACACCTGAAGACTTATTTGTTCTCTGCCATGACCACTCAAGAGCAGTAGTTACTGGCCCCCAGCTACCGCCGTTAACCCTCTCTTTGAATCTGGCACCATCTCCAGTTGGATAGGGAACAGAATAATTGCCGTCTGTATCTACTATGTTGCCGCACCAACCCTGTACCATAAATCCCAAGCTAAATGCATAAAGGAGAACTGAAACAATTGATTTCATGTTTTATCTCCCCCCCTATTTCCGGTCTACTTCGGCAACGATAGTCTTGCCAAGGTAAATACTGTCGGTTTGGGTGCCATCATCAGACAAACGATATAGCAGTTGTCCTCCCTGACCGTAGACACTGTAGCTATGCTCTCCGTTTTCAGCTTTCCTTACCCGCCGGTTGTGGCCGTCATAGTGGTAGCCAATGCCCTTGGCGGCCGTCATCTGCTGCCCCAGGTTATAGTCAAGACTGTATCTACCGTTGTGGGTCACATTACCCCGACCGTCATATTGATAACCGTATGCATAGGCACCCGACAGTCTATCCAGTCGATTAAGCGCATCATTGTAGTGATAGGTGATAATGCTGCCGTTGAGGTTGCGGGTTTCTATATTGCCGAGGCCGTCATAGCTGTAACTGCCTGTCCCCCAGCGTCCATTGGCCGTTAACAGACGGTTCATACCATCGTAGGTCAGGGTGTCGATATCATTACGACGGTCAACCCAATCAATCAAACCGGCCAGGTTGTCGTTGCCGTCATAACTTGGGTCGAGGCTTATCAGGTTTACCCCTTTGCTATCTGTAATCGCATCAATACGGCCTGTCGTATCCAGGGTAATGTTTCTGACAATGCCGTTACCATAAGTGAAACCACTTAGCTGACCATTTGGATGGTAGTTAACTGACGAGGCGTAATTGCCTGCTCTTGTAGGTTGCCCCAGAGCGTTGGGCGCAAAGTCCACCGTATGCCCAGATGGATACTTGAGTGAAGATACTGCACCCAGGCTGTTATACCCCCAGTCCAGAACAAACTGTTTACCGTCAACAGCGAGAGTCTCTTTTTCTATCGCATCCAGACTGTTGTACTCGTAGTTCCAGACCAAGCCGCCAGATTGCAAACGAGTAAGATTACCGTTGCCATCATAGCGATAGGTCTTATCCGGCGTATCGTCAGGGAAGCTTTCTGTATGAAGCAGCCCTAAATTGTCATAGCCCAACACAGTTTTATGGCTGGCCGGCACTGCTGACGCATCACAACTATTGGTGCTGCCATTGGTGCCCAGCGCACGCCAGATGGGTTGCCGCTGAGCGTTATAGCCATAAGCAGTAATCCCCGTTTCAGGCCTGACGGTTTTGCACAACTGCTGTTTTTCGTCGTAATAACGCCGCTCAGTGACACTTCCCTGAGAAATGGATTCAATTTGGTCAAACAGGTTGTAGCTTATCCGGGTGTCATCCGTGTCAGGAGCTTTAATCAATGTTGGTTTGTCATAAGCTGGCTGACCATAAGCGAGGAAAGTCGTCGTAACTTCATTGCCTTCAGGGTCGGTCACTTTGATTTTATTGCCAGCAAGATACTCATGACTGGTTAAAGCATTGTCACTGGTACGAGTAACGGTTTTGGCTCGGCCGAGAGCATCATATTCAGTTGCCATGCCTAAACGGCTACTGGCGGCTCGACTGGGGAAAGATCGCAAAGTCAGCCGATTTTCATGGTCAAACTCCTTGCGTTGGTAACTTATAGTGCTGGCGTCTGTTTTATCACGAGTACGGGTAAACACCGAACGCAACAAATCATCATGGTAAATTGTACTTTCAAAGTTACCCTGAGTGATGGTTTGCTTGAGTTGCCCAACCTTAATACCACTACCACTGATACCATCACCGTCCGTTGTCACACTTGAGTAATCAATTAATTCATCTGTCCATCTGGGGTCAGCATAATCAGTACTTTTTAGCCAACCAATGGGGTTGTATGTGTAACTGGTTTTATTACCTTTAAAATCAGTGACACTTTTTGTGGTGCCATCAGGGTTCACTTCCAGTTTAGCTACTAAAGTATTACTTGTGCTGTCATTAGTAGTATCGCAACCATTTGTTGTTGGGCATGGGACAGTGATTTTCCTGGCCTTGCCTCGATAATAATCTTCAAATTGCTCATAACGATTAGAGCCGTAGTAGGTGATCTTTTTCAACGTCCCATCACCATTATAATCATTCTGTTTTTGAGTCTGACCAAACACCTCAATAATACTCGGGAGGTCAGTGTTCTCTTTGTATCTAATTTCTTTATAATTATCAGTGAAGTTTAGTGAACTAGAGGCATAATACTTCCCTGGTAAATTCAATATACCTTTATCATGATTGTGATTAAGAGTGACATGAAAATATCTAGTGCCAGACACACCACTAAATTTTGTGGTTCTATGGTGGTCATACGAGTTAAAATCAGAATAATATTGCCCATAAGTGGAGCGGGATACCCCATCAATTAAGGTTGTTACAATTGAGGTTTCTCTCTGCTTTTTAGATGCTCCCCACCCTTCATACAGATCTTCAATAGCAAAATCATCTGGTGTAGCATCTACCGTTATTTCTTCAAGAGTAGAACCATGATAGTGACCATCTTCGTAGTCAAATGCTACTGACCTCAATAAATCCCCTTCAGGAGAGTATGTTAATTCATACTCCATATTCCCAAACTCATACCCATGCCGGCGATTAAAGTAAATTTTCCTAAGACTATTGTCAGGACTTATAACTATTGTCCTGTTATAATAAGCCGTATCAATACCCTGAATATCTGTTTCGAATCTAGTGACTGCAGAAGGCTGCTCCTCTTTAAACACTCCTTTCTTTCGACTGTATTGATAACTCCAGCTATATCCATTCCTTTTCGTTATAATTGACTTTGAAACTAGAGAGTGCAACTGCTTTTCAGTTTCAATGAAGTATGTATCATAAGAACGCCGTTGTGAATTAAACTTCCTAATTCTTGGAACTTCAGCACTTCCATGGCATACCCTTTGTGTAGTAAAGGTACCTTTCGCTCCTTGTGGGTGAATAATGGATATATATTCCTGAGCAGAAGTCTCTATACAACCGAGCCCTCCAACAGGAGTCTGCGCACTAATCAAATGATATCCGCGCGTCCAAATCCCACGCTCCCCGGTAGTCGACTTATTATGCCTAAACTCCCAAAATGTATCATCGGGAAGTGCAACTCGTTCGAGAGTGGGCAAACTATTAAAGTCATAGTAATACTTCCACGTTTTTCCATTTGCCGTTACATCTTTAATATAGTTCAGCTCATTATACGAAAGAGTGATCTCTCTATTATCATTGGAAAATACTTTCTTTAATCTTCCATCAGTGTGGTATTCATATTTCACCCAGTTCCCATGAATATCGCTCACCTCTGTCACCATCATAAAAGTATGAATCATCTTGTACTGAGCTTTTGCAGGAGAGTCACCTGGAATTGATACAGTTTCTGGAGAACATGGACTCAATGAGCCACCACAAAGGACTGTAGGAGAAGCGGCGATCAAATTAAATGGTTTTATACTCTCGACATTTCTTATTTGTCCAAATTTATAAACTGTTCCGTCATCTGAAGTAATAACAAAGCCTTCATACCCATGAGGAGTAACATAACAGCGTACCGGCCAACTCCTATTATTATACCGCGTAAAGTCATCCCCTTTATCAGTGAATTTTGTGCTTCCCTTACCTGGAATAACAACGGTATCACCATTCCAATAGTCATCACCATCCGCAGAGTACGACCATCCAATAGTGTCATAACTACCATTTACATAAACGGTAAATCTGGGGTTAGAATTTAACTTGCTACTACATGCAGTCCCATTAGGCCAATATGCAGTTTTGTAATCTCCTTGTTTATCTGTTATGTAAGTAGATTTAACATAAGGGATTGAAAGACTCCAATTCCCGAACTCCCTCGTCCCCCTATGCCATGAATCAGGGTCACCCATGTTTCTTGTTATATTTACTGGCAAGTTAGAGTTCCCAGGGATTGATATATCTGTGTGTTCAAATGATACACTCCCCGTAAAATAATCAATCCTGTCCCCCATCAAGTCAGTGGTCAACGTTGGCAGAACAGGCTTAATATTATTTGCTTCTAAAAAGTTATATCCATAATTTTTAACTTCTAATTGAGGATAACTTAAATCTGGCTCAAGCCCACCAGTACCGGAACTTGTTACCGAACCCACGGTTTTAGGCGAGGAATTAAACTGGCTATCAGACAGGGATTTTGAATAAAAATCGCTCCCTATGGCGACTCCGGAAGTCACTACTGTCATTATAAGAATAGTCATTTTATGTGAAAATGAAGAAATCATGAGCATAGAATTCCTTTTTGCCTTTGCCAAATCACTTAACTCACGTTAAAGAGACCTTGTTGATATAAATTTAAAAACACTAACCTTTCCAGTTCCATCTTTTGTCGCCCATCCAGATGCATAGGTCAGATGCCCAAGAGTTATCAAAAGAGCTCCCAAAATATATTTCACTCTCCCTCCCCATCAAAAGTTTGCGCCTACAACCTGACTTAAAGCTCACCGCGGTGAACATTGCTTTTACAACAGCACTTTTCTAAACAAAATTTTCTACTTTATTCTTAAGAGATTTTGTGATTTTTGCCAGCCATAGCATGACGCAAGTACATGCCCTGAATTGAGTGTCATCAATTGTAGTGAAAGGTTAACGACTTTGAAAAAGCCCAATAGCATTCTGGCTACAGCTGAAGTGGAGGAAAAACTAAAACAATAGGAAGGAATTTTGAATGGCAGTTGCTGTTCCATTGTGCTCGCATCCATACTTGACAATATTTTTAAGCTACTACTGGGTTACAACACTGTCCATCACCCGAAGCTACTAGTTCCAAGCAACAGCGACTAACGTCTACAAAAACCATTGAAAATATGACTAAATCAATTTTTGGCCGTTAGGTCAGATTGAAGGTTGTCTTAGGACTTTCTTAGAAAAAAGCTTTAGATATCCCCATAGACTTTGAAGTTTCAGTTTTTCTCAATCACCAGCGTTACCTGTGCAACCGTTATACCGAATTTAATAATATCGCTGCGGTTGATAATGGTGTTGTCATTGACCAAAAACATCCAGTCATCGAAGGTGACTTGATACTCACTGCCGTCGACGGGAAGAATCATGTCGTACTTCCATCTCAGTGCACTGCCAACGGCCTCGCCCTCAGCCTGCCCCAGAATGTCTCCAGCGGTGCCTGTGTATTTGCCGTTCCCCAGTGATTCGATAACCCAGATGCGTTTCTGGATTTCACCATCGTCATAAACAAAATCTTCATCCAGGGTCAGTTGATTCCCCTGCCATGTAGCGTCCATGGTGACGTTGAATTTACGTACCACCTTGCCGGAGAAGTCCTGCACTACACCGGCAGCAGTTAACTTGCCCTGGAAAAACTCCTCCAGCACCAGTTTGGGCTCACTGCCACGATACTCCTGAATGTCGACGCTGCCGCATCCGAACATGCTCACAGCCAGCACTATTGCCCCAATCACCTTCAGCAGTCGCATGATGTATCTCCCATTAGCTGTGCCCTTAAATCCGGACGACTGGTATTCTCCGATAGCCAAATGGCAAGAAAGGCGTCCGCGAAGCCGGGGGACGACACGTTGCCCAGCAGCTCGCCATTGAAGTAAAAGTTCCCGGAGTCTGGAGACAGACATTCAAACGCCAAACGCTCACCGTCGGTAACATCTGGCCACAGCCCCAACAGCTCCTGTTGCCACACCAGAATTTGTTGCTCGCTGAAATTAAGATGCTGCCACTGCTCAACCGTTGCCTTAACCAGGTCGTCGGCCTCAATATCTCTTTGATAGCGAATATCCAGCTTCAACGGATAGTCACCCTGACGGTATTCACCTGTGGGAGTCAGTAAACTGGCCTGATAAAGGTTGAACCAAAGCACGCTCATCTCACCCCGGCCCACTTCCTGCCAGCTGAGCGATGAAGTGATTCCCTCGCCATCCCGTTCAGGCTGGAATTGCGTTGATATTGACTTCCCTGGCCCCCACTCTTCGGAGACAAGAGTCACTATATTGACCGCGTATACATTGCAGGACAGCAGCATTCCGAGCGCCAGGCCTGTGCCGTTAAGCGTGGTTTTCATCATCTTTCCTCCAATTTGGGAGCCACTTCTGGCCATATCGCACCCTTGGCGAGTACGACTCCCAGCGGCATTACTATCAGCCAGATCAGCCCCAATACAGCAGCAGTAAGCCAATCTCCCATAGGCAGAAGCACAGCATCGAAACGCGCTCCCGCAAGGTAGCTGACGGGGCCAAATATGGCTCCCAGCAGTGCGGACACCCAAAGAGGTGACAGCTTTAGAAATCCCAGGGAAGCGTTGAGAGTTAAACAGAAATGGCACCAGAGTAACGCCAGCCAAATGGGTGCACTTGAGAACTCGAAAACACCCAGCCAGGTAAGCAGGCTATCAATTAGAACCCCCAAGGTTCCGAGCATCAGCATAAGCCGCAAATCCTGTAATCGGTTGGGGGTCAGAGCAAAATGCACAACCAGCAAAGCCAGGCTCAGCAGTATCGCTTTATTGCCAAACAGCACACCTGTCCACCACACCGCCTGGAAGCTCAGCGCGTTGATAACCACAAACAATCTGTTCGGCGGCTTTACAGGCATCTCATGCCTCCCGATAGCCGGGCTTTACCGCCACAAAGTGCACTGTGCTGGTCGAGCGTTCCAGAAAGCCACCTTCGCAGTAGCACAAGTAAAATCGCCACATACGAATAAAGTCTTCGCCGTAGCCAAGTTCACGGATTTCAGGCAGAGCCCTCTCAAAGTTCTCCCGCCAGTGCAGCAGGGTTTTGGCATAGTCAGCGCCAATATCATCGAGTGACCAGAGCACCATGTCGGATTTCCCACTCAACTGGCGGGTCATCTCACTGACAGATGGCAGGCAACCGCCGGGGAAAATATACTTCTGAATAAAGTCGACCCCTTTGCGATAACTGTCATAGCGCTGATCTGCAATGGTTATCGCCTGCAACAGCATACGGCCATCACTCTTGAGCAAGCTGCTGAGTTTGGCGAAGAATCCGGGCAGGTATTCGTGGCCCACAGCTTCAATCATCTCGATGGAGACCAGCCTGTCATAACTTCCTTCCAATAGACGGTAATCCTGCTTAAGCAGAGTAATACTGTCGCTCAGGCCCTCCGCCTCAACCCGTGCTTTAGCATATTCATACTGGGCATCGGAAATAGTGGTGGTGGTGACCTTAACGCCGAAGTGCTTCGCGGCATAAATTGCCAGTGCTCCCCAGCCTGTACCAATTTCCAACAGAGTCTGACCCGGTTGCAGCTCCAGGCGCTCACAAATCGTCTGCATTTTGTGTATCTGCGCCTGTGCCAGAGTTGCCTGCTCATCCGGATAAATAGCGCTTGAATACAACATCTCTTTATCGAGAAACTGCTGATACATGGCGTTTCCAAGGTCATAGTGGGCCAAAATATTGCGTTTCGAACCTTCAGCAGTATTGCGGTTAAACAGGTGTCCCAGGCGATTAAAAGGACGTGTGAGCCAACCGAATCTGGCTTCTATGGTATCCAGCAAAGGCAAGTTGGCAGCGAACAATCTCACCACGGCGGTAACGTCATCACTGTCCCAATGGCCCTGAATGTAAGCCTCTGCGGCACCAATTGAGCCGCTCACCAATACCTGACGATAAAATCCCGGGTGTCTCACAAGAATATCGGCTTGCCAATCACTCTGCGGGTTGCCAAAGGCCATAGACTCTTTGGGCTCAAACGCCTCTTCAATCTGCAGATGCCCACGGGACAAGCCCGCCAACGCGCTCAGCAACAATCGTCTGGCCAGAGCATCCATCCATGACACACTTTTATCAGCTTGATTCACTGTTGTTTCCATTGCTCTGTCCTTCTTATTGTTTGACCTTGTTCTTGTGTGCTCTGAGAGCCAGCGTCACTCCCTTGTGTACTTGTCTTCAATCCACCCGGATGCCCTACAAAAGGCACCTTTTTTATAAACAGCCGCAATGCATGCCAGTAAATGCCGGCCACTATGCGCCCTGTCATCAAAGGAAAACGCCTTACCATCCCCGCCAACGCCCCCGCGTTGAAAGGCTGACGGCTTAGCTCCAGTTGAGCACTGAACAGCTTTTGCTCACGTCTGTTTTCAATACCAATACGCAGGGAATCTGCCGGAGGACTTACCCGCCACAGATACTTCATATCCAGGTCCATAAAGGGTGAGACGTGAAATACCTTGTCGGTAATATCCACGACCTTGCCAGGCTGAGACACATCCACCTCGGCCAAATCTACAAGGTAGTAATGCCGCTCATTCCAGGGGGTATTACTCACCTCTGCCAGCATGTACCGGGCTTGCCCTTCGCAGTAACCAAAAAAGAAGTTCACCGGGCTGAAGTAGAGGCCGAAATGGCGAACCTGACCGGCAAATACCAGGCGTTCACATGCCTGATCAGCGCCCAGCTGTCTGAGTTTGAGTTCCAGCCGCATTTTCAGTGACCGGACACAATATTCCTGACCTGCTGCCACATCCCGGCTCAGGTAGTCACCAGCCCGGAAACTGATTGGCGCAAAGCCGGTTGCCGAGAACCAGCGGGAGCAATCCTGCAGCTGGGAGATCTCGTCGAGATCCAACACCAGCATGCCGAAGTCATAACTGAAGCCGTGCCGCACAGGCTCGCGCCTCATATGGTGGACTTTGCCGCGGTACACCCCACTGTTAAAGTCAGACAGCTCTGCCGTCATGCCACCTCCCTCCGACTTTGGCTCTGCTGCAAACTGAGCAGCGATGGACCTTTACTGTCGAGTCGAATGCCAAATTTTTCGCACACAGCCAGGGCACTTTTGACCCCATCTTCGTGGAAGCCGTTGTGCCAGTACGCTCCGGCAAAGAAGGTATGACGTTGACCACAAATCTCATCCTTACGTCCCTGAGCCAAGGCACTCACCTGATTGAATACTGGGTGCGCGTAGGTAAAGCGGCGCAGGATTTTGTCCGGGTCGATAGCCTGAGTCTGATTCAGGGTGACGCAAAAAGTCGGTGCATCTGCCGGAAGACGCTGGAGTATGTTCATGTTGTAGGTAACACAGGCGGGGCGGGTGCTGTCGCCATCAAGACGGTAATTCCAGCTGGCCCAGGCGGCTGGTCTGTCGGGCAGTAGAGAGGTATCCGTGTGCAGCACAACTTCATTGTCCTGGTACTGCATATCTCCAAGGATCTGCTGCTCCTGTGCACTGGGGTCATCCATCATCGCCAGAGCCTGGTCACTGTGGCAGGCCAGCACCACAGCATCAAAAAACTCATCGCCATACTGCTTGCTTCTAATCACCACCCCTTCCGCCAATCGCCGGATCCCGAGCACAGGGGTAGACAAACGAATACGGTCAGCAAATGGGGCAGTTAATCCCGGAATATAACTGCGGGAACCACCGGCCAATACATACCACTGTGGTCTGTCTGTCACATTTAACAAGCCATGGTTATGGAAAAACTGAATAAAGAACCTCAGCGAAAAGGCTCTCATATCATCGATGCTGGATGACCAGATAGCGGCCCCCATAGGCAGGATGTAATGAGTCGCGAAAAAGTCTGAGAAGTTCTCTTCTCTGAGAAACTGTCCAAGATCGCCCTGAGGATAATCGCCACTGGCGTGTATTGACTTACAGCGGCGGTTAAAACGTACGATTTCCGCCAGGAAACCCCAGAATCTGGGACTCAGCCAATTACGCTTTTGAGCGAATAAGCTGGTGAAGGTATGGCCATTGTATTCCAGCCCGCTTTGCACATTGTGCACACTGAAGCTCATTTCGGTGGGTAACGGCTCAATATCCAGACCTGCCAGCAGCTTTTCAAAATTTGGGTAAGTCCTGTCATTGAATACAATAAAACCTGTATCTATTGCCCATGAGCGGCCGTTCAGTTCCACATCCACTGTGGCCGTGTGTCCGCCGATATATTCATTGGCTTCGAATACCGTGACCTGATGTTCACGGCTGAGCAGGTTTGCACAGGTCAAACCCGCAATACCACTGCCAACAACTGCGATTCTCTTCATGGGGTAATATCCTTATTTTGGTTGGTCTCGGCAGCCGTCCCCGAGGCAGCGGCTTGATGCCCACTTTGTTTACTGGTGACTTTGGCGATCAAAATGCGCCACCAGCTGCCGGGCATCAGTGACATAAGTTTGAGCATGAGGGTAAATTTCTTTGGAAAGTGAATTTCTGCTACGCCGCGAGTCAGGCCTTCACGTATCGCCCGGGACGCTTCATCCACCTCTATGGCCATGGGCATGGGAAAATCGTTTTTGTCTGTCAGTGGCGTTTTCACAAACCCGGGACAGATAAGACTCACACCTATATCCCGGGTATCTGCTCCGCTTTGTAAACTCGCAGCCAGAGTATTGGCTAGATAATTTACTGCGGCCTTGGAAGCGCCATAGGCTTCAGCACGGGGGAGTGGCAGGTAAGTCGCGCTTGAACTCATCAATGCCAACCGCCCCCGCCGGGCCAGCTGAGGCAGAAAGGCATTAAGGCAATAGCCCACTGAGATGAGATTGGTCTGCACAATTCGCTCAAACAAGAGATCATCGAAGTGCAAGGGATCATCTATATACTCACAACTGCCAGCATTAAGGATGATCAGGTCCAGTTTATGACCATCGAGTGCGGATTCCAGACTACAACCAGCAGCCTGCACCTGCTCTCTGTCGGTGGCATCAAATACCAACGGCTTAACTCCCTCAGTCACCATCAAGCGTTCCGCCGCCCTGCCACAACCGAACACCTGCCAACCGTCAGCCAGATAATCCTGCGCCAGCCTGGCTCCTATACCGGAGCTCGCACCTGTTATCAACACTCGCCCGGTGACCACCTTCCCGACACTCTTCATACCGACATCCTGTTTTTAAGCATACGAATCGCGCCTCCCATCAAAGGCAGCTGCTCGTATAGCATCTGACCGGCATCAAAGTAGTCTCTGTGGTGGGTGATCTTGTCCTCAATGGTCAGCCAACTCATGCCCTGAACACTCATCTCTTTGCCGCCCTTCAGCTTTTTATGGGCATACTTCATGGTCCACTCAATGCAAGCCTGATTGCCGTCAGCGACCACCCTGTGGATGTCGAATCTGATATGCAGCAGGTTTTCATACATTCCGGCGAAATACTGCTTGAGCGCCGCCCGCCCTTCGATGGTGTGCAGAGGGTCAGTAAAGACAGCATCATGGCAGTAGAGGTCGTCCAGCCTGTGCAGGTTATGCTTGTCCAGGCTCTGGTACAGGCTTATGAAGTCACGAATTAAAGGTGCCGTCTCCCCCTGGAGGAAGTCGGGGGAAACCGCAGAAATCGTGTCAGTCTGTGTTGCGATTGCGCTTGTCGTATTGTCAGTCATTGAGCCCTCCTGAAAATTGCTTCTGTTTATACGCATCTCTACATCCCCTTTTGGGGTGCGCGTTTCATTGCAGACAGAGCATCCAACGCCCGGAGTCTCGCTGCTTTGTGGTCGACAATCGGGGCTGAATAGTTCAGCTCACAGGCAAACAGGTCTGCGCCCACGATGTCGGCAGTGTGCAATTTTCGGCTCGGTACAGACGCCAATTGCGGCAGGAATTTACGGATAAATTTTCCCTCAGGATCAAACTTCTCACTCTGACTCAAGGGGTTAAAAATGCGGAAGTAAGGTTGGGCATCACAGCCGGTTCCTGCGGACCATTGCCAGCCGCCATTATTGGCCGCCAGGTCTCCATCTATCAGCTGCCGACGAAAGTACCTCTCCCCCCAGCGCCAGTCGATCAGCAGGTGTTTGGTCAGAAAGCTGGCAACTATCATGCGCAGACGGTTATGCATCCATCCGGTTTGATTAAGCTGAGTCATGGCAGCATCGACTATGGGATAGCCAGTTTTCCCCTGACACCAGAGCGCAAACTCTTCAGCATTGTTACGCCAGTGAATTCCATCAGCCAACTCGTTGAAGTTGCGAGCTTTGCTCAAGTTGGGAAAGGCCACCAGCAGGTGTCGATAGAAGTCGCGCCAACATAGCTCTGTTACCCAGGTAAAAGCACCTGCGTGCTCACCTGAATCATCTATCAGAGCGCCGGGAAATCTGGTCATGGCCGCCGCCAGACACTGAGTGGGGCTGAGTACCCCTATGGCCAGATAGGGAGAAAGGCTGGAGGTGCCATCCACAGAAGGAATATCCCGGCATGCCTTATATTCCGCCAAATTGTGGTGCACAAACTCATCCAGTAGTCTTCTGGCCTCCCCTTCTCCGGCCCGCCACAACTGACTGCTGCGCTTTTCACAATCCAGGGAGATCGGCTCAGTGACATCGAGTCTGGGGCCAACAGGCTCTGGCACGGCTAACGGCACAGCTGGCCTGTTCATCAATTGGCTCCGCCATGCACGGGAGAAAGGGGTAAAGACCCGGAACATCTTGCCGGATTGATTGAGCACAGTGTCGGGTGGCAGCAGGGTGTGCCCCTCAAACAGCTCAAAGCCTATTCCCTGCTCGGCCAGCGTCCTGCTCACCTTTTGATCTCTATGGATCTCATTAATTTCCGGCTCGCTGTGAGCAAATACACAGGCAATATCCAACTGCTGACAAAGTTGACTCAGGGCGGAAGGCAGCTCCTCAAACCAGTCAAGGTGCAACACCTTAAACTCAATGCCCAGTGCCGCCAGCGAAGTCGCCAGCATATTCAAGTGGCGCTCAATAAAGTCCAACTGGATTGGCGCGATATCATGACTCACCCACTGGGATGGGGTAGAGGTAAACACGCCATAAACCTTTGCAGGTCGCTCTGACGGCATCCCGGCATTTTCAGCCTGAGCTTTGACAAACTGACAGGCAGAGTGAAGCGGCCCATGGTCAGCAACTCTCAGGTCCTGACGAAACCACACCAGTACATTTTGTCTACGAGCATTATTGGCACTGACAGGGATCATAAGCGCTCCTCAATTAAGCCGGGCAAACTGTTTAACTGGCCTGGATTAATAGTCGTCAGCGATGTAACGCCATGATAAACAGAGGCATATTGACCGTAGAGTGCCAGCGGAACCCCAAGGGTTTGCTGCAGGGTCATCAGCTCATCCAGGTATGAGCCGGGCAAGTCGGCCGGCACGGCCAGCACCAGCCCATGAAAGGTTAATCTGTCTGCCGCCAGTGGCAGCTGGCGTAATGCTGAAGCCGATAACTGTTGCCAATGCATGTTCTCGGCAGTCAGCTCAAATCCCGCAAGCAGGCTTTGCCAACCTGAGTGCTCAATATCAATAAGGATGCAGTGGCCTTTGAATGGCCCTTTCTGACCGAATGCCAGCGCATGTAATCTTAGTTCCAGCTGCGCCTGCAGCCAGGACGCGATAAGCTCAGCATCCTCCCTTGGAATAGTGTCGGCGCCATCACCTGTATCGACTTGATTCAGCCGGAGCTCCACCGCGTCAATCCAGGGCTTGAGCAGATGCCGGAAAAACACAGGAAATGGATACAGGGCTGAGGCTTCATCCAAAGCGGACTGAAGCCGACCGGCATTCAATTCAATCACGGCCTGCAGCAGTATTTCTCTGTGCTGGTGCCACTCATCCAGAGCGCTGCAATTTTCCGCCCCTTGATTAGCGTCTGTCGGAATGCTCTGCTCCAGCAGAGGCTTTACCCGGCTTATGGCAACACCTTTAGCCAGCCATCTCAGAATATCTTCAATGCGTGAGATATCCTGCTCACTGTAGAGCCGGTGCCCTTTGGGTGTGCGGGCTGGATTAATCAGGCCAAAGCGACGTTGCCAGGCCCTGAGGGTGACAGGGTTCACCCCGGTTCGCTCGGCAACATCACCGATGGAAAGTCGGGCTTCAGTATCCATAACGCAGTTTCAGCTCCTGTGGGTGGGGCTTCAGATAAACCTGATCCTGGATATATTCGTTGGGGTGTTCTCTCAGGTAGTGGTTGATCAGGGTAATAGGCACCAGTAGTGGCTGCAGCCCTTCCCGATACTCAAGAATGGCATCAGTCAACTCCGCCTTCTGCTGCTTGCTCAATGCCCGTTTGAAGTAACCCTGAATATGTTGCAGGGTACTGGTGTGATTACGTCTGGGAGCGTGATGTTTGAGTGTTTGCATAAACACCCTGAAGTATTCACCGGCCTGCCGCTCGAAATCATCACCAAGATTGGCGACCATAGGCCCAAGCTCCCGATAAAGCTTTTGGTTATGTGCCATCAGCAGGTACTTATATCGGGAGTGAAATTGCACCAGTTTGTGCTTGGTCAGGCCGTCGGCCTTGAGCTGTTGCCAGTCGTTGTAAGCATAAACACGGGTAAAGTAATTTTCCCTGAGTACCATATCGTGAAGACGTCCGGTTTCCTCCACGGGCAACTCTGGATACTTGTCCATCAGGGCTTTGGCGAATACCCCCGTTCCTGACTTGGTGGCATTATTGGTACCTGGCGCGTATTCAAGCACCCGCTCCATACCACAGGTAGGCGATTTGGCGCACAGCAGATAACCTCCAAGATGCGCCAACTGCTCGACCTTCATATCGCAAAACGCCTTCATCTCGGCGGTGACATCCAACTTGCCATCGGCGCTTTGCAGCAGGATCACGTCACCATCCTTCACCTGGCGGATACTCTTGCGCGGCGCCCCCATACCGATCGCCATCTCAGGACAAACAGGCTCAAACTCAAAGAAGTTAACGAGCTCGTCCGTGCAGTAAGGTGCGCGTTTATGACCACCATCAAACCGGACATTTTGTCCAAGCAAACATGCGCTTACACCTATTGTTATCTTGTTGGTTTCGGTCTGACTCATCTTTGCCTCCTGCACTGTTTGTATTCCATTACGCATTAAGCTTGTACAAGGATCACAATTTTGTACAAGTTTTTGATCAGGTCTTTATAAACTGGCACCAGAGACGGGTTTGAGGGCAATAAACAGGAGAGAGAAAGTCTAAAATCAGCGGATTCAGACGGGATGAAATTGAGGGCAAAGCTGGCCAGAACTCAGGCTAATTAGTGCGCTTTGGGTCAAACTGTCCAGCCAAGAGGTCAGTTGGGGGCGGAATCACTCCCTTTAGCCCGAAAATTCCCATAAAAAACTGGCACCGGAATTGCTCTGAGGGGTTAACTATCATTCCGGCAATCTATATGCACTCCAACGCTTCATCTGTAAAACCCGCTCAACCTTTGTTAGCCGAGAGCTGCGGCGCTTTTGCCGATCTGGGCACCTTTTTGCCACTGGTGCTCGGACTTATCGCGCTCAACCAATTTAATGCACCGGGGATCTTCCTGGGCTTTGGCCTGTTTGCTCTGCTGTCTGCAGCCGTTTACGGCCGTCCTGTTGCCACTCAACCTATGAAAGTGATTGCGGCGCTGGTGATCAGCCTGGAACTGACCCCGGGTATGATGCAGGCCAGTGCCATGATGATGGGTATGATTCTGCTGCTCCTCGCCTTCAGTGGTGCCATAGGCTGGTTGGCCAAACAGTTGTCTCAGGCTGTCAGTGTTGGTATTCAACTGGCCATTGGTCTGCAGTTGCTGTGGCTGGGCTTTGGCATGATGAATGAAACCCTGTGGCTGGGTCTGACTGCCTTTGCGCTGCTGTTCGCCAGCCGCTGGTTGCCCATGACCTACCTGATGATGCCGGGCGTACTGGCTCTGGGTATGGTTTGGCAGCATTTCGCCGGAACAGGAAGCACCATTAATGCTGCAGGCTCTTTGATGGACTTACAGTTCGGTTGGCCCAGCAATGATGAGTGGCTGAGCGCTGCCGGTTTGCTGGTACTGCCGCAGTTGGCGCTGACCCTGACCAATGCGGTAATTGCAGCCTCCGTAATAGGTAAAGAAACCTTCCCTGAAGATGCAAATAAGTTCTCACCCAAGCGCTTCGCAACAACCTCCGGATTGGCGAACCTGCTACTCTCACCATTTGGTGGCATTGCCATGTGTCACGGTGCCGGTGGCATGACGGTACAAACTCACTTCGGCGCGCGCACCTGGCGTGCCCCCGTGATTTTTGGCAGCAGCTGTCTGGCAATCGCGCTATTTTGGGGCTCAGATGTGAGTTACTGGCTGGGGATGATCCCTATGGCTGTGTTGGGTAGTTTGCTGGCTACTGCGGGGTTACAACTGGCCTGGTCAAAGCGACTGGTTGATGGCAAGCCCTACTGCATCTTTGTCATTCTCGCCACCGCCGTCACCTGCCTGGCAATCAATGCCGCGGCAGGTTTGGCCGTGGGAATTTTGCTGGAGCATGGTCGCCGTTTGGGCAGACAGGTGCCTGCCTCTAAGTAATTGTCTATACATGCCGGCTCAGCGCCCTGTGGAAAACTACTGCAGGACTACATGCACTGGGCCAGCTGTCCCTTCTTGGTTGCGGCCATCACACAGCCACGTTCTGAATCAGATGCCTGTTTGCAGCTGGCCATCAGTTCCTGGGATGATGGCGCCATATCCCCCAGCACTTTTTGGGCATGCTTCACTACCTTGTCACAATCTGACGCGGCGACGGGATCGTGCTGAGTACAACCGGTAACAGAGAGCAACATAGCTCCCAATATCAAACCTGACTGTTTGCTGTTAAACGCCATGTCTCCTCCTTGAAAGTAATCAAAATCCAAAAGCTTACCTTCATAGCTTAGACGCTCATTTTGAGTCTGTTAGACTGAGCGCCAATTCCGGGTTAAAAACATCAGATTAAATGGCAAAACCAAACAGGAAAGGACCGGTACAGACAGTGATGATCCTTTGTACTCAGTGCAAATCACCTCTGTTTAAGTATCGAAAAGGCGGCAAAGGCGCTTTGGTAAAGTGTTTTCGGGAGAGAATTGTCGAGGATTTTACTCAGAAGGTTTGTCATTGCCCCGGATGTGACCGGGAATTTGCCAGAGAAACACTGATAAGGGGCGCACCAGCCTATAAAATCATAGGCGGCAAAGCCATGATGAAATAACCAGAGCCAGCCACTTCCTGAGACTGACTAGCTGAGACACTGCGCCAATTGACGACGACTCCCTGCTGACATGAGGCAACCACGTTCTTCATCGGATGCCACCTTGCATTCTGCCATCATGGCCGCAATGCTCGGAGATTTCACTCCCTGAATGAACTTCACATGTTCGACCACAGCCGGACACTGCTCTACCGGCACCTTCTCATCCTTCCCGTGAGCAGATATCAAAATACTGACGCCAATCAATGAGGTCATTACCAGCATCGGCAACTTCACCGTCATGCTTCTGTCCTTCCATGGAAACCAAACCCATCAATAAGCCTAGACAAGAATATTCCAGCCAGCGAATCTGCCTTGAAATATTCATATCTCTTATCGAATCTACTGTCAGATCAGACCAGAAAAGAGGGGCGCGCAATAACAGCCCACTGAAAGCCACCCAAGCAACTGTAACATTATGATACAACTAAGAATCACCCAAAATTCATACGTTTGTATGCAGAGAAACCCGCAGAATAATAAATACATAGAGATGCAATTGAACAGGATTTACATTCAAAATCGAATTGACTTGCAGCTTGTAATGACGCAACACTAAAACCCCTAAGCAAAATGAACCATTAACACACTTTTGACTGACACGAATTCACCCAAAGTAACGGACTACGCCATGCCTGAACAACATCAAGCGCTGAACTTTGCAGGATTCGTAATTTCTGTAGAAACCAATCAGCTGTTTTATGAGGGTAAGGCCATCGCCATAGAATCCCGTCAGCTGAAATTGCTGGAGTTGCTGGCGATTGCGTACCCGGAAATGGTGAGCAAACAGGAGTTGATGGATATCTTGTGGCCAGAGACAGTGGTCAGTGAAGCTTCCCTCTCCAGGCTCATATCAGATACCCGCAAATTACTGGGAACTCTGGGTGCCAGAAAGGACCTGATAACCACAGTGCACAGACGGGGCTTTTGCCTCGGTGCGGAAGTACACCTAAACCAACTGAGCGAAGAGCTCTCCTCTACTTCTGAACCCAAGTCGGCAATCGCAGCTGGCTTAACTCCTGATACCAGCGACGCCGTCTTGCTGTCACGCAGATGTGTGTGGATTCTGTCGGCTATTTTATTGACCTTGCTCGGATTGATTATCTATCTGGTGGCATTTGATGACGAGCCTTCGCAAAGCAATCAGGATTATACAGGTGTCTGGCAGGTGATTTTGCAGGTACAAACCCGGGAAAGTGCACTTAACTCTGCAGGCAAGCCTGTGTGTACCGACACTCAGCAAAGATACGATGTCATGATTAACAAAAAGGATGACAGCTACTATCTGCTGCAACCTCAATTTGCAGCGCAATTGGGTCCGGATCTGAGCCAGCCCGTGACGCTTAATCTGGAATATCCTGATGCAGGGGGCTATGTCACTACAGAGATGACCATTTCGTTTACCAGCATGAATCGTATGAAGGGGCACAGCACCTGGGAATGGCGCGTAAATAAGGGGTCAAAGGTACTATGCAGCGGCGATTCCATGTTCGACGCGGTGAAATAAAAATGTAGCCTGAACCCGGTTGTGGCTTCCGGACCCCGTTCAGACCACAATAGAAACTCAATTCAACTAATTTGACTACTTGTTTTGACCGCCCTTCCCCGCCTCTATTAATGACCTCAGGGATGTTAAATGGCTGTCATCTTGCTGCGGCCCTTCGCTGCTATTGATTAAACTGTCAGCCAGCAGAAATTTGAGGTTAAGGGACTCCTGCTCAAGCTCCATCCACCAAATCCAGCCAACTACCACAACAACTGAGATCATCAGCAGCAGAGCCAGCAACAGCTTGGTCTCCAGTATCATCATTCCACTCAGCCTCCCGCAGCCTCTAAAAGGCAGCACTCTACGCCAGCACAATGTGTTTCGATTTAGAGTCCACTGACCTGGCAGGCCAGCAATCAAATAAAATTACCCTTATAGTTTTCAGTCGGTATCTGTATGCCGCTCATCACTTCACTGTGTTTTAGTTGTTCTCTTACCCGGGGGCAGCCTCACGCAATCACATCCTGATTGAGGTCAGCCATCTGTCTTCCCCGTGTTGGTGAAATCACAATGGCATGCTCCCCGTCTGAAAGACTTGAATATGATCTGAATAATCTTGAAAAAATATGATGCAGATGGTTTAGATGTTTTAGCCACTTATTTGGAGACTTACGAAGTTCTGATCAGAGTAATAGGTGGGTAAAAACAGGGAGATGTTGATTTTCTCTGTTTCTAATCAAAGATTCACAGCCGCAACAACGAATCCATTTCGAAATAACGCCCCGCCCGAAAGCAGGAATACTCCCCCAGCAGTTCTTGGTTGTAATGACTGGTTATGCAATAGGGTGAATAATGTTGACCCTGTGTGCCAATCAGGTTCACTAAGCTGAACAGGCCTTCAGCTAGCTGCGCTCCTTCTCGCCTCTTTGCTCATGACAGGCTTTTATGACCTCTTTGATGACAGGGCTTTGACGACGGTCACTGCGAACACTCAGCCCTATGGTCTGCACAATAGGGTCACACTTGATTGGCCTCAATTGGATCTCCGGGACATCACGTATCTCCTGCCAGTCAGGCAACAGCGCCGCCCCTACCCCGGCAGCCACCAAAGGCCAGGCATACTCTATGGTACGAATATTGGCTCTGGGCTGGAACTTAACCCCCTGCTCAGTCATACGTCCCTTTAATCTGTCCAGCGCCTCACAGGGGCTGCGATTAATGAATGCCAAACCATCGAGTTCCCGCAGTTCAATCAACTCCTTCTGCGCCAATGGCCAGGAGGCTGGCAGCGCCAGATAATAGCTGTCGGTCCAGACTGGAATAAACTCCTGGTGGCTATCCGCTCCAGAGGACAGTATGACTCTGGCATCACAGGGTTCGTTTGGGTCAACCAGGGTTAACTCCAGATGCTCTACCCGTTCGGTGATCGCTGTCAGCAGATGGCTCATTCGTTTTGCCCCCAAAGAGCGCATCAAACCCAGCCTCAAGGGAACGGGTGCCGGCGTATTGCTGAACAGCCCCAGTATCACCTTCTCGCCGTTTGTCATCTCCTTCACATAGGGATAAAGGCTATCTGCTGCCGCAGTAGGAAACACACCTCTGGGGTGACGGACGAACAGTTCAACACCCAGTTGCTGCTCCAGCTGGGCAATGGCAGAGGATATGGATGGCTGAGAAATAAAGCAGACCCTGGCCGCACCACTGACGCTGCCCTGCTCGTAGACAGCCTGAAAGTATTTCAGTCCCCTCAGGTCCATAATCTCTCCGTACAAATTTCACCCAAGCCATACAGCTTACATATGAGTGACAAAAAAGCCATAGACAAGACCTATAGCTGTATATCAGTAAATCATATTTCTCGAAAGACCATACAAACCGTAAGGTAAAGAAAGAAGTTTTACGCCAGTTCAGGCAGCTGAGTCATAAGCGGTACAGCACTCCTTCAAACGGGAAGCTGGCAAATAAAACCTACTTATTCCTGATGCATCCTCTCTGATGCCAGGGACTGATTATTCAAATTACAGGACGCAGAATAATGACCACCCAGACCTCAGCCCAGCGTATTGCCGTCAACCAGTACCAAGCCCCCAAGCCTCACCTGAAAGTCTCACCTGATGATGTGCAAACGCTTATCGAACGTTATGGTTACAGTGATGAAACCCGACGTATTATCGAGAATGAAAACCTGCTGCCCGCCGGCGTACTGAGTCGTTTGCACGCCTCATACCCCCAGCACTCAGGTCTGCTTGAAACCCGCCCATTCCTGTTCAGGGATAAGGCCCACTACACAGGCCTGTCAGGCTTTCGTGAGGTGTGCGCCATTCTTAAAGAAAACGGCATTGAACTTGGGGATATGGACGAGCGCGAGATGTTTGTTGAGGTATACCGTTTCCTCGCGACCCGCCATACCCTCAACTCCATTAACTGGGATAACTATCAAACCGACTCAGTATTTCAGCTGGTATTCCCCCAGCCCGGCATGATCAGCAAGCTGGACACAGATAAATATGCCTCAGCCCAAAGCCAGGACGCCCGCCACGATATCGCGGTGCAATATATGGAGAAAACCAATCCCCATGATGGTAACCAACAGCTGAACAAGCCCTGGTTTAAAAACGATGCCGGTGAAGTTGAATTCCTTGATGGCAGCCAGCACAAGTATCCGCAATGCCAGTTGGTGTTCGATAAAACCACCCAAAACTGCTTCTCTTTCTGTACCTACTGCTTCCGCCATGCTCAGGTGCGGGGCGATGAAGATATGTTTTTACAAAAGGATATTGCCCAGTTGCACGAATACCTGCGCCGCCATCCGGAAGTCACTGACCTGCTGATCACCGGTGGTGATGGAGGCTATATGCCTGTGAGTCGTCTGCGCCAGTATGTGATGCCGTTAATTGAAGACCCCACACTGCTGCATGTAAAGAATGTGCGCCTTGCTACCCGCAGTCTGACCTTCCAGCCTGAGATGATCCTGACCGATAAATACAGTGAAATGCTGGAGCTGTTCGACCTGATGCGTGACAACGGTATGCAGCTAGCCTGGATGGCACACTTCTCCACCCCCAGAGAACTGCTTAACCCAAGTACTATTGCGGCTATCCGTCGTCTGCAGCATCACGGTGTCAACATCCGCAGTCAAAGTCCAATGATGAACCACATCAGCCTGTTCACCCATGAAGATGGCAGTGTGGATATTGATAAGTCAGCACAAAGCTGGGTCGACCTGTCCACCATACTGGGGATGCTCAGTATCGGCTTCCACTCCATGTATTGTGCCCGCCCTACAGGTGAGCATCACTACTACACAGCGCCACTGGCCGACATGGGCAAGATCTTCAACAAGATCTATCGTTCACTCTCCTCCATCAATCGCCCATCCAGACATATATCCATGACAATTTCCGCCGGCAAACTGGCGATTTTGGGGACAGCTGAGGTCAATGGCGAGAAGTGCTTTGCCTTACAGTTTACCGAAGCCCGCAATATGGAGTGGATGGACAAAGTCATCCTGGCCAAATATGACGAGCAGGAAAATAAGATCGACTGCCTGACACCGCTGGATACAGACAAGTTCTTCTTTGAGGATGAGTTGGCTGACATCGAACAACAGCTGGCCGATGGCCTGGCTCAACATATGGCTGCTCACTGAGGAAGCGCACAGAAAATGATAGATAAATTTGTTGCAACTGCAGCGCAGGCCGTCGCGGATATTCGCGACGGCGCCACCGTCATGATCGGTGGCTTTGGAGAAGCCGGAAGTCCCATCGAATTGATTCATGCCCTTATCGATCAGGGAGCCAGAGACTTAACCGTTATCAACAATAATACCGGCAGTGGTCATGTGGGGTTGGCCGCCCTGATTGAAAACCGCAGAGTCAGAAAGATGATCTGCTCATTTCCCCGCACCGCCAACTCCACTGTGTTTCCCGAGCTATATCACGCCGGGGAAATTGAACTTGAGCTAGTGCCTCAGGGAACCCTGGCAGAGCGTATTCGCGCCGGAGGCGCAGGTATTCCGGCGTTTTACACTGCCACCAGTGTAGGTACGCCTCTGGCAGAAGGTAAGGAACACAGGGAGTTCGATGGCAGGGAGTATGTGATGGAGCAAGGCCTGACAGCTGATTTTGCGCTGATAAAGTGCCAGCAGGCCGATCGTATGGGCAATCTGGTTTACAACAAAACTGCCCGTAACTTCGCACCAATCATGGCCATGGCCGCCACCACCACCATAGTTCAGGCCAACCAGACCTGCGAAGCCGGAGAGCTCAATCCGGAACATATCATCACACCGGCACTCTTTGTTCAGCGTGTGGTTCATGTAGCCAACCCACAGCAGGAGTCTCAGCTTGTGGCTCAGGGGAGACAGTACCCATGACGGCAACTCAGTTTAAAGGATGGAACAGAGAGCAGATGGCTGCCCGGGCTGCCCTGGATATTCCCGACGGCAGCATAGTCAACCTGGGGATTGGCATTCCTGAAATGGTTGCCCGTTTCGTGCCTGCAGGAAGGGAAGTGCTCTATCACACAGAAAACGGTTTGCTGGGAATGGGCCCGCCTCCAGAGCCAGGACAGGAAGACCCGGAACTGATCAACGCGGGTAAGAAACCTGTCACCCTGAATCCCGGCGCCAGTTTTTTTCATCATGCCGACAGCTTCGCCATGATACGGGGTCACCATATAGATATCTGCGTACTTGGGGCCATGCAGGTCTCCGAGGACGGCGATCTGGCCAACTGGTCTACCGGTGCCAAAGATGCTGTGCCGGCAGTGGGTGGTGCCATGGATCTGGTCGCTGGAGTAAAAACTATTTATGTCATTACCCAGCACACCACCAGAGACGGTACCCCTAAAATAGTTGCTCAGTGCAGCTATCCCCTCACAGGAAAACAGGTAGTCAGCCGCGTATACACAGATCTGGCGGTACTTGAGGTCACAGATACCGGCCTTGAGGTTTTGGAGATGGCTCCCGGCCTTAAACTGGAACAACTTCAGTCTGTCACCGGCTGTAAACTTAATCCAGCGTCCAGCTTATGCGAGGGGGCAAACCAATGAGTAAAAGTGCCGCTCTGTATGACAGAGCATTAAACCTTATGCCAGGTGGTTGCAGCCGCAACACAGTGCTTAGAAAGCCTCACCCGCTATACGCAGCCAAAGGCCTTGGCTGCAGAGTCACAGATGTAGATGGCATCTCCCGGCTCGACTTTGCCAATAATATGGCGTCACTCATCCATGGCCATGCTCACCCGGCCATCACCGAAGCGGTCACCCGACAGTTATCACTTGGCACCGCCTTTACCCTGGCAACAGAGGCGGAGCTTGAATACGCGGAGCATCTGCTTGGGCGTAATCCGGACTTCGAGCAAATCAGGTTCGTGAACTCAGGAACAGAAGCGGTAATGAGCTGTTTAAAGGCAGCCAGAGCCTACACAGGGCGTCCCAAAATCGCCAAAGTGGAAGGGGCTTATCACGGCTTATATGACTATGCCGAAGTAAGCCAAACCGCATCCCCCGCCAACTGGGGGGAAAGAAGCCGCCCCGCCAGCGTACCTGTTGCCTCGGGTACCCCAAAAAGTGCATTGGATGATGTGGTGATTATCCCCTTCAATGACCTGCCAACCGCCTTGGAAATTCTGACGGAACATCAGGATGAAATAGCCTGCATATTGGTTGATCTGCTCCCCCACAGGGTGGGTCTTATCCCCGCAGATGATGAGTTTATTCAGGGACTGAGAACCTGGTGTGATCAACATGCTGCCCTGCTGGTATTCGATGAAGTGATAACCTTCAGAGGAAATATTGGCGGCGCACAGCAAAACTATTCGGCAGTACCGGACCTAACGGCCATGGGCAAGATGATAGGAGGAGGTTTTCCGGTAGGTGCATTGGCCGGTCGCCAGGAAGTGATGCAGGTGATGAACCCCCTGTCTTCACAGATGAAGTTCCCCCACTCCGGCACCTTCTCCGCCAACCCTGTGACCATGATTGCCGGCAAGACCGCAATGGAACTGTACGATACCCAGGCAGTGAAGCGGCTCAATGCCATGAATGCCAGCCTAATGGAGCAGATCAATCAGGCTATCTCACAGGCAGATATCCCGGCCTGCGTCTCCGGCGGTGGTTCCATGTTCAGAATTCACCTGAAACCCGAACTCCCCAGCAATTATCGTGAAACCTACAGTGATGCTGAAGAAACCAGAATAAGGGGCTTACTGCTTGATCATATGTTTGATAACGGCATCATGATGATCAACACCTGCTCCGGTACCCTGTCCACTGCAATGGGTCAGAACGAACTGGATCAGTTCTGCGATGTGCTGCTGCAGGGCTTTATCAAGATCAAACCCCAGCTGGATAACCCGGGAAAGGAATACCCCAATGTCTGAAGTTTATATCTGTGACGCCATACGTACTCCTATAGGCCGTTATGGCGGTAGCCTGGCTAGCGTTCGTGCCGACGATCTGGCTGCAAAACCTCTCACCGCCCTGATGAACCGAAATCCGTCCGTTGACTGGCATAAGGTCGATGATGTGATGCTGGGATGTGCCAATCAGGCCGGTGAAGACAACCGTAATATTGCCAGAATGGCGCTGCTGTTGGCAGGTATGCCCATAGAGGTTCCCGGCGTCACCCTTAATCGTCTGTGCGGCTCTGGCCTGAACGCCGTTGGAGATGCGTTCCGAGCCATTCGCAGTGGTGAAGCAGAGCTTGTAATCGCAGGTGGAGTAGAAAGCATGTCCAGGGCTCCTTACGTGATGGGCAAGGCACAAGCCGGCTTCGACCGTAATCAGCAGATGTTCGACACCACAATGGGGTGGAGATTTGTCAATCCTGCACTGGATAAACTCTATGGCACAGAGACCATGCCTCAAACTGCAGAGAACCTGGCTCGAAAGTTCGATATCAGTCGGGAGACTCAGGACGCCTTTGCCCACTGGAGTCAAAGCAAAGCCGCCATGGCGCAGGCTGATGGTCGTTTCAAAGATGAACTGATGCCGGTAGCAATTCCGGGACGAAAAGATGGCCCCTTTATGTTCGACAAAGATGAGCATCCAAGGCTCTCTTCTGTGGAAAAACTGGCAAGCCTTAAGCCGCTGTTCGAAGATGGCTCAATTACTGCGGGGAACGCTTCCGGCATCAATGATGGTGCAGCCGCCCTGCTGCTGGCGTCCAAATCTGCGGTTGAACAGTATCAGTTGACGCCCAAAGCCAGAGTACTGGGCATGCAGGTTACAGGAGTACTGCCCGGTATTATGGGAATAGGGCCGGTATCCGCCACAGCTAAACTGCTTGAACGCCTGAACCTGACCCTGGATGAGTTTGATATTCTCGAGTTCAATGAAGCCTTTGCCGCACAGGCACTGAGCTGCACCCGCCAACTGGGGCTGGCTGATGATGACCCGCGAATTAACCCCATGGGAGGTGCAATTGCACTTGGACATCCGCTGGGGATGAGCGGCGCAAGACTGGCGACAACCGCCACCTACCAATTACAGCGAACAGGGGGACGTCTGGCTCTGTGCACCATGTGTATAGGGGTTGGTCAGGGTATCGCTATGGTGTTGGAAAGCGTCTGATACGCATATAGAAAAGGCGCCCTGAGGCGCCTTTTATCATTCAAGCCGTAACCGATTAGTCTTCGTATTCGCTCATAGGTACACAGGCGCAGAACAGGTTTCTGTCGCCGTACACATCATCGATACGGTTAACCGTTGGCCAGAACTTATTGGCTTTCACCGCAGCAGATGGGAACACCGCCAATTCGCGGCTGTATGGGCGGGCATCAAATGCCGGATCCATAATATCAGCCAGGGTATGAGGCGCATTGTGCAGCGGGTTATTGTCCGCAGGCCATTCACCGCTTTCCACTTTGGCAATCTCCTGACGAATGGAGATCATGGCGTCGATAAATCTGTCCAGCTCAACCTTGGACTCTGACTCTGTCGGCTCAACCATCAAAGTACCGGCAACCGGGAAGCTCATAGTTGGCGCGTGGAAGCCGTAGTCGTTCAGACGCTTGGCGATATCCATCTCGGTAACACCGGAGGCTTCCTTCAGCGGACGCAGATCCACAATACATTCGTGGGCAATACGGTCATTGCGACCACGATACAGAATCGGATAATGCTCACCCAGACGCTTGGCCACATAGTTGGCACTCAGCATGGCGGTTTGAGTCGACTCAGTCAGACCTTTAGTCCCCAGCAGACGAATATACATCCAGCTGATTGGCAGGATACCTGCGCTGCCATATGGCGCAGCAGATACAGCACCATTGTCCTGACTTTCATCACCTGTCTTCACCACTGCGTGACCGGCAACAAATGGCGCCAAATGGGATTTAACACCGATTGGGCCCATACCTGGACCACCACCACCGTGAGGAATAGCAAAGGTCTTGTGCAGGTTCAGATGAGATACGTCAGCACCGATAAAGCCAGGCGTAGTGAGACCCACCTGAGCGTTCATGTTGGCACCGTCCAGATATACCTGACCGCCGTGCTCGTGAATGATGTCGCATATCTCACGCACAGTCTCTTCATACACACCATGGGTAGATGGGTAAGTGATCATCACACAGGACAGGCTGTCAGCCATTTCGGCCGCCTTGTTACGCAGATCTTCCAGATCCACGTTACCCTGCTTGTCACAGGCGGTAACCACGACTTTCATCCCGGCCAACTGGGCAGATGCCGGGTTGGTGCCATGGGCAGATTGAGGGATCAGACAGATATTTCTGTGACCTTCGCCGCGGGACTCATGATACTTGCGAATCGCCAGCAGACCGGCGTATTCACCCTGAGCACCTGAGTTAGGCTGCATACACACGGCATCGTAACCGGTAATATCCACCAGCCACTCAGACAGTTCACCAATCAACTGCTGGTAACCTTTCGCCTGCTCCTGTGGGCAGAATGGGTGCATATTGGCAAATTCAGGCCAGCTGACAGGGATCATCTCCACTGCAGCGTTCAGCTTCATGGTGCAGGAACCCAGAGAGATCATCGAATGGTTCAGCGCCAGATCCTTGTTCTCCAGACGCTTGATATAACGCATCATCTCAGTCTCTGAGTGATAGCTGTTAAAGGTCGGGTGAGTCAGGAACTCAGTATCACGCTTCACTGCCGCCGGAATAGTATCGACATTGGCCGCCAGCAACTCATCGTCAATCAATCCAGGCTTCAGGCCATGTCCTTCACCCACAATGACGGTAAACAGATCAGCAATATCAGCACGTGTGGTAGTTTCATCTATGCTCACACCCAGGGTGCCTTCTGCATCCTGGCGCAGGTTCATTCCAGCAGCCTGAGCACGCTTAACAACTGCGGCTGTGTCTGCCACCTTAAAGGTCAGGGTGTCGAACCAGGTGTTGTTGACCAGCTCAATGCCCTTGGCTTTCAGGCCAGTAGCCAGAATGTCAGCGAGGCGGTGAATACGACCGGCGATACGCTTCAAACCATCCGGGCCATGGTACACGGCGTAGAAAGAGGCCATATTGGCCAGCAGCACCTGAGCAGTACAGATGTTGGAGTTGGCTTTTTCGCGACGGATATGCTGCTCACGGGTCTGCATCGCCATACGCAATGCCTTGTTGCCACGGGTATCCTTGGACACACCGATAATACGGCCTGGCATGGAGCGTTTGTGCTCGTCACGGGTAACAAAGAAGGCGGCGTGAGGACCACCGAAACCCATAGGTACACCAAAGCGCTGGGCAGAGCCGAATACCACGTCGGCCCCCATGGAGCCAGGCGACTTGAGCATCACCAGCGACATGATATCGGCACCCACAGACACCACAACCTTCTTCTCATGCAGTCTGGCAATCAGATCTGTGTAATCAGTGATTTCGCCGAAACGGTTGGTGTACTGCAGCAGCGCACCAAACAGGTCATGGTTAACCGCTTCTTCAGCCGGGCCCACAACCACATCAAAACCAAAACACTCGGCGCGGGTCTTAATCACATCCAGAGTTTGCGGGAAAACGTCGTCCGCCACGAAGAAGGTGTTTGCCTTTTTGGCCTTGGAAACACGCTTGGCCAGCGCCATCGCTTCGGCGGCGGCCGTGGCTTCATCCAGCAGAGAAGCAGAGGCCAGGTCCAAACCAGTCAGGTCGATGGACAGATGTTGGAAGTTCAGAATAGCTTCCAGTCGGCCCTGGGCAATTTCCGGCTGGTATGGCGTATAAGCGGTATACCAACCTGGATTTTCGAATACGTTACGCAGGATCACATTGGGCACTTCAGTGCCGTAATAACCCATACCGATATAGTTTTTAAAGACCTGATTCTGGTCGGCCAGCTTGCGAATATAGGCCAAACCTTCCGCTTCATTGTAGGAAGGACCTACCTTCAAGCCGTCCTTGAGACGGATGGACTCAGGAACAATCTGTGCAGTCAGGTCTTCCAGAGACTCGGCGCCAACATAGGACAGCATTTCACGCTGTTGTTCGGCATCCGGCCCGATATGACGGCCAATAAATTGTTCGTGCTGCTCTAGCTGGGTCAGGGATTGTTTGGTCATGATACGCCTTGTTCTATCTTACTGCCGGCTTAAGCGCCGGTCTAAAAGGGGCACAGATACAAACAAAGCCCCCGCGGGGGCTTTGTATTGGGTACAGCTTACTCTTCGTCGATAACAGCCTGATAGGCTTCTGCATCCAGCAGGTTATCCAGCTCAGCGGCATCAGTTGGCATGACACGGAAGAACCAGCCATCACCATATGCATCACTGTTTACCAGCTCTGGAGACTCTTCCAGCGCTTCGTTTACCGCCAGTACTTCACCTGACAGAGGTGCGTAGATGTCAGATGCTGCTTTTACAGACTCTGCCACAGCACAATCTTCGCCAGCGTTGACAGTGTCACCTACTTCAGGCAGCTCAACAAACACCATATCGCCGAGCAGTTCCTGGGCGTGCTCAGTAATACCGATTGTGTAGCTGCCATCTTCCTCTTTGCGAACCCACTCGTGAGAGGATGCATACTTCAGCTCGGTTGGGATGTTGCTCATTGTTATAATTCCTTGTTCCGTTATCTCTTAGAAAGCTTGTTTTCCGTTGCGTACAAAGCAGGGAGATACCACCCTGACAGGGACTCTTTTGTTACGCACTTCGACTTCGGCAGTCTCACCAATACCCGCATCGACGCGAGCCATCGCGATAGAATAACCCAATGTCGGAGAAAAAGTACCGCTGGTGATCACGCCCTTGTGCTCTGCACCCGCGTCATCATTGAAACATACTGTCATGCCATGGCGCAGTACCCCTTTGGTCTCCATCACCAAACCGACCAGCTTGTCAGCACCCGCGGCCTTAATGGCACTCAGCGCTTCACGACCGATAAAGTCGCGCTCAGACGGTTCCCAGGCAATGGTCCAGCCCATGTTGGCTGCCAGTGGGTTAACGCTTTCGTCCATATCCTGACCATACAGGTTCATACCGGCTTCCAGACGCAGGGTATCCCTAGCACCCAGACCACAGGGACGCACACCGGCATCCAGCAATGCCTGCCACAGTGCCTCAGCCTGGGCTTCAGGTACAATAATCTCGTAACCCGCTTCACCTGTGTAACCGGTAGTGGCAATAAACAGCTCACCAGCCTGAACACCGAAGAAAGGCTTCATTCCTTCCACTGCAGCGTTCTGCTCAGCGTTGAATACCTCAGCAGCTTTGGCTTTGGCATTCGGGCCCTGGACTGCAATCATCGCCAGTTCAGGACGCTCGGTAACAGTGACATCAAAGCCTTCGGTTTGCAGAGCAATCCAGGCCAGATCTTTTTCACGGGTGGCGGAGTTCACTACGATACGGTAGAAGTCATCGTTCAGATAATAGGTAATCAAATCATCGATTACCCCGGCGTCATGGTTCAGCATGCCGCCGTACAGGGCTTTGCCGGGCACCTTGAGCTTGGCTACGTCATTAGCCAGCAGGCGCTGGAGGAAGGCTTTGGCACCGGTTCCGGTAATGTCGACTACTGTCATGTGGGACACGTCGAACATGCCTGCGTCCTGACGCACGGCGTGGTGCTCTTCGATTTGCGAGCCATAGTTCAGGGGCATATCCCAACCATGGAAATCGACCATCTTGGCACCGGATTCCAGGTGCTTGGTGTAGAGTACGGTTTTATTAGCCATTGTAATCCCTTCTATGGGTCTGAGGTCATCTCATCAGGTCTTCGCCTGTTAATCAGCAGCGTAATCAAGACTTACAGATTAAGTCATCACCGCCGAGACAACCTGCTTTGGAAATGCGGCAAAATTATACCGCCCGTTGTGGTTTTGTATACAAAAAGATATTCATCACCAACTGCTTAGTGCATTAGTAAAAATAATGCGAACAATTAGTTATCTTCAACGCAGCAGCGGGCTTTCAAAGCCGATCCCCCGCCACTGCTGGGATAAGGACCTTTAGCGGCAAAGTCTGGGCAGACCGGATTTTTTACCCATGGCCTGTTGGATGAACAGTGTTTTCAGAGGAGAGACTGAATCAACCAGGTTCAAACCCAGATCCCTAATCGCTTTTTTGATTGGATTGCTTCCCGCGAACAGCTGCTTAAACCCTTCCATTGCGGTAATCATCTCCAGTGCGTCAGCCTTGCGCCAACGTTCCAGCGCCCGCAAGTGGCGATATTCGCCTATGTCCTTTCCGGCCTGTTTCAACTCAGCCACGGTATCGACAATGGCTGCGGCATCCAAAAAGCCCAGGTTCACGCCCTGCCCTGCCAGCGGATGTATGGTATGAGCCGCATCACCGGCCAGAATAAGTCGATGACGGGCAAAGTGTCTGGCGTAACGCATCCGCAGCGGGAACGACACGCGTTTACCATCACCGGCCAGTCGACACATGCCAAGGCGTCCGTCCATGGCCACAGTCAAACGCTTCTCAAACTCTTCATCTGTGGCGGCAAGCAAGCTGGCCGCCTGTTCCGGTGCCACTGACCAGACAATCGAACAGAGGTTTTCTTCATTGAGCGGCAGGAAAGCCAGCACGCCATCTCCCAGAAACGCCTGTCTGGCTGTTGAGTTATGGGGCTGCTCGGTTCTGATGGTCGCGACGATGGCATGATGGCCGTAATCCCAGAAGGTCAGAGGGATCTGGCACAGGCTACGCACCTGAGACTGGGCCCCATCGGCAGCCACCACCAATGCAGCACTCACCTGATCGCCATTATCTAACGTCAGCCAGGCTTCCCGCTCACCAAAGGCCAGCTTCTCCATACGGACACCTTCAAGGTGAGTCACATTGGCTAAACCGGCTGCACTGCGGGCCAGTGCGTAGCTGATAGCATCATTCTCGACAATAGCGCCCAGTGCAGGTTCAGACAGACTTTCGGCATCGAAGCTGATCTTACCCAGACCATCTTTATCCCACACTTCCATACGGCGGTAAGGGCCTGTGCGCTGGGCATCGATATAGCTCCAGGCGCCCAGATTGTTCAACAGGCGCTGACTGGCCTGATTGATGGCGCTGACTCTCAACCTTGGGTGACCTGTCACTGGCTGGCACTCGCCGGCATCTATTACCAGGGTTTTCACCCCGGCCTCGGCCAGACCACAGGCTGTCGCCAGCCCAACCATGCCACCGCCGACGATGGCAACATCATAGGTTTGTGTTGTAATCATGTTTTAGTTGCTCATATCCCTCTGGCTTCAACACTCCGCCAACCCATGGCTTGATGAGCCAAAGGCGTTTTCAGCGGCGGTATCCAGGAAAGCAGACGCAAGCCCATGTTGCGTCCTGCAGTCAGCGGCAGATAATTATTTGAAAAGCCCCTGACCAAAAATTCAATATTGGTAACTGTCGATTGCCTGTCTTCAGCCCGGCTGCGAAGAAAGTCGTGCACCAGAGTGGTTGCGCCTACATCTTCACCTGAGCACAACTGCTTTTCGATACAGGCAATCAGGTCAACCACATCCCTGAGCCCAAGGTTAAATCCCTGTCCGGCAATCGGGTGCAAGGTCTGGGCGGCATTGCCGATAAATACACAGCGATGATATCCCGGCCTCGGCATCACACTCATGGTCAGCGGGTAACAGTGGCGCGTTCCCGCCTGCACAAAGCGGCCAGCACGATAGCCAAATGCCTGTTGAAGTTCAGCCAGAAAACCTGATTCATCCAGCGTCATCACCCACTCAGCCTGTTCATGTTCCAGCGCCCACACCACAGATAGCCTGTGAAGACCGTCTACTTGAGACATTGGCAGCATGGCCAGCGGACCGGATTCGGTGAACCTTTCCCAGGCCATCCCCGGTTTTCCCCCGGTCACGGCGATATTGGCAATCACCGCACTTTGGCCAAACTCTGTGGCCTGCTGTTGCAATTTAAATTGCTGGCGAACTTTGGACTGGGCACCATCGGCTGCGACCACCAGAGACGCCGTCAGCTGCGCGCCACTACTCAGCGTGAGGGTATGGCAGTGTTTACCGGCATCAATCTGCTGCAGTGAATCGGGGCAAAAATAGCTGATATCAGACTTTTCCAGCATGGCATCCAGCACCTGCCCTACTGCTGCCAGCTCAACCACCTGACCAAATGCCGGCACCTTAAACGCTTCGGCGTCCATTCGCGTCATACCAAAATGGCCACGGTCGGACACATGAATGGTGTCAATCTTTGTTCCAAGGTGTCTGAGTGCAGGCCAGAGTCCAAGAGTATCGAGTTGATGAACAGAGCCATGTGACAGGGCAATGGCCCTGGCATCAAAGCCGGGATGCGACTTGCTGACTTTGAAGGCCTCAACCAACGCTATACGCAGCTTGCGACCGGATGCGCCAAGTTTTGCCAGGCCCAGGGCCAATGTGGCACCAGCCATGGCACCACCAATAATCACTACATCATAATGAGATTGAGTCGATTCGCTGCTCATACGCTTTATTTGGCGCCCGGCGCCCATTTTTTATTGATGAAAAAATGGCGGCCAATGCCGCCATTCGGTTCACTCTATCAGTGAATAATTTTATCTTCTGCGGCATCGTCCACACTTGGCTCAGGACCAAATTCGGCGTAACACAAAATGGCCGACATACGAACAAACTCCAGAATTTCCATATAAGCAGCCTCAGACTCCTCATCTTCGCTGACATCCAGCTCTACCCTGGCAATCTCCGCCAGATCCTGGATCACTTCGCGAACATCAGCAGAAGCCTGATTTAACTTCGGCTGGATAATAGCCAGGCCGGTCAGGAAACTCTGCACCCAAAGTGACAGGGCTTCGACTCTAGAGGCCAGAGGCTCTTCCTCTTCAGGCAACATAGGCACAAAGCCAAACTCAACATCCGCCAGACGGGTCAGGGCATCCTGATACATCTCTCCCACCAGAGTCTTGAGTTCGCCGGTCAGTGGTTGACCATCGTTCATCAACTCCGCCAGGGGCTTTTGCCAGCCATCACGACTGACAGACACTCCGCCACTGATCAAGCCCACCAGAGCACCGTGAACTTCTACCGGATGTTGTCCTATCTCAGCAGCGCTCAGAGCGGTTTTCAATTTGTCGATACAAAGGGAGGGAGGAGTCGCCATAGGTGTTTGAGTCCAAATACAGATTTAATCCAGCAATGCTAGCAGATGTGGTGTCTGTGACCAAGGGAAGCACCCGCTCGTGGGCACAAATTTTCGTCGCAGACTGGCATGCTGTTCACTCCTTGGGCAAGCACAGTGATCCCGCCCTATTTCACGCACTGCTTATCTTGCACTTTGGCCCCCGGCCTTATATAGTCCGCCTCAAGAGACCCAGGTAAGGAACACAGCGAAAAATGAGTAACAGTGCAGTTGATATCACCCTTCAGGGGCGCACGTACTCTATCGCCTGTCCGGCGGGTCAGGAAGCCGCGTTGAAAGCGGTTGCCACTAAGCTTGAGAAACAACTCGCTTCCCTGAGGTCACGAACCAACAGTTTGAGCCGGGAAGAGCTGGCCATCATGGCGGCCCTGAACATAGGCTATGAGTTGTTTGAAGAGCAGAAAAAGAATCAGGACTACATCAGACAGATGGATGAGCGTATCGGTCTGTTGCAGTCAACCCTCGAAAACGCGCTGGTTGAGCGCAGCCGAGGGGATAAGAGTACCGAAACCACATCGGAGTAAACCGGGTTTCAGTCAATCCAAATTCGCTCTCTGGGGTGTGCGACAGCAGGTAATGTCCCTGTGCCGATATTTTTAAACCCAGGGTGAATGCTTTACTGACATTGAGCATGCTCGGCCCGTACCGAGAAGCCTTAGGAGGTAATCATTTACCCGCCTTGAACCTACGGTTCAAGGGCTACACCCGCATCGGCACCCTGGAGAGCACCAAAATTCAGTTTATCTGTATGTATGCAGATAATTGATAACTAAAGTATTTCCTTAATTGTGGAAACCAGAGCAGAACTCAGACGCCGAATAAGGCAACAGCGCAGCAAACTTACAGCTGCCCAGCAGACAGAGGCGGCACAACAGCTCGTCGACCTTCTGCTACCTGAGCTGCTCAAACGTCAAGTCCAACATATCGCCCTTTACCTCTCCAACGACGGTGAACTCAATACCCTTCCTCTTATTCAGGCGCTGTGGCAACACAATATTCTCGTCGCGCTGCCGGTATTGCACCCCTTCTCCTCCGGGCATTTGCTGTTTCTCCACTACCACCCCGATTCCCCGATGACCACCAATCGCTATGGGATAGCCGAGCCCAGGCTCGACATCAGCCAACTTGTGCCTTTGCATAAGCTGGACCTGATCCTGACGCCTTTGGTTGCCTTCGATAAACAGGGAAACCGCCTTGGCATGGGCGGCGGTTTTTACGACCGAACCCTGGCCTGCAGCAATGCGCCTGCAGCCATGGGAATTGCACATGAGTGTCAAAAGGTGTCTGCGTTGCCAGTGGAAAGCTGGGATATACCTCTACCAGAGATAGCCACCCCCGATGCCCTGTATCAATTTTCAACCCCCAATCTTCATCTATAGACCTCAATAACTGACGTCTTCACACCTTGAAGTAAAGAGGAATCGTGATCTCAGCATTCGCACCAAAGCTGCACTCTTTGGACAGGCATGCCCTGCTCATTGGCGTCATGCTATTTGTGTTGCCCATTCTGGCTGCGCTGTCGACCCATAAAATGTTGACTGCGCACCTGGTGGATTATCGGATGCAACAAACTATGGATAGTATTACTGGCCTGATTAACCAGCAAACCCATAACGGCGAGTCGAAAGACGCCCACAATCAATTGGTCAACGCTTTTAACTTTGACTGTGGCGCCAAAGATCAAGCCCTGTTGTCCAGCCCTGGGATAAGCCCCAGTGAAGTTCGGGTAGTACAACTTGAACTGGCCGGCGCGCAACGTTGTTCCAATCTGGGAACGCCGGTTGATTTCCATCTGGATAGTGTGAAAAAGGTGGAGGGTGTTCCTATCTATCTGGGCACCAGCCGTTCGCCCCTGCTGGAAAGTCGCGCGCTGGTTTATATATTGCAGTTGGGCCCCCATCGCCTGCTGGCCATGGTAAATAACCGGGTCTACAGCGATATGCTCAATAACAACTGTAAAAACTGCTACCAGTTGGTATTCAACTACCCTGAGCTGAAACCTATCTTGCTTGGGCCAACAGTGCTGAGACAAGACAGGTATAAGTACACCCGCGCCCGGGATGCCGATGCCTTTGGACTTGAGCTGACCCTTAATGCCGGCGACCAGTTGCACAAAGAGGTCAGCGAACAGGTGTGGCTGGTACTGCTGCTGTCATCTCTGGGTATCGGCTTTGCAGCCAACTGGTTGGTCGCGCACTGGCGTAACCGCCGCATCTCTCCCGGATACCTGATTAGAAGGGGTCTGGAAAACGGCGAGTTTATCCCCTATTACCAACCTGTGATCAATACCCAAACCGGTGAACTCATAGGCCAGGAAGTCCTGATACGTTGGCAGCGGCCCGATGGGCAGCTAATCCCTCCCAGCCAGTTTATTCCCTATGCGGAGGAACATGGGCTTATCATCCCCATGACCCACCTGCTGCTGGAGAAAATTTGCCAGGATCTTCCCTCTCTGCAGGGTTGGGTAAGTATCAATGTGGTCGCAGAACACCTTGAGAAAGGCCTGTTAAGTCAATATCTGAAGTCCAAAGAGACAGATATCAGCCGAATCTGTTTTGAGCTCACTGAGCGGCAGCCAATGACCAACTTCAGCGCTGCGGTAAAAGAGATTGAGACCCTGGGTAAGATCTGCCATGGCGTCAAACTGGACGATTTTGGTACAGGTTTTGGCGGCTTTGGCTACCTGCATAAGCTGGGGATCAAGTGCATTAAAATCGACAAGATGTTTATCGATACCATAGGTACAGATGACCTTAAGCGAGGGGTACTGAACTCCATTATCGCCTTCGGTCGTGAGACCAATATGGAGATGATTGCAGAAGGGGTGGAAACCCAACAGCAGCTGGATTATCTGTCCGCTAAAGGGGTTCACCTGGTGCAGGGGTATTTCTATGCCCAGCCGTTGTCACTGGCGGATCTGCTGCTGCGTTACCCCATTTTGAAGCCACACGATTAACCCCTTGTCAGGACAACCGGTATCCAGCGGTACCGGTTGTCTCCTCCTGAGCTTTCCTTCATTTATGCTGGTTGCTTACGTAACAACATGGTCCTTTCAAATCTAAACCATTGTGCTGCTGTTGTTTCCTTCTCGTCCCTCAGGTTTACTGTAGACCGCTAATTTAGCGACATCAGCAACACTTTGTGACACTTGTCAGATTTTCCAACCATAAAACAACAAATCCACAAAACTTTTATTGATTATGATAACCATTATCATTAACCTTTAAATCCGCAATACAACCCCATGCGCTAAATAACAATATCAACGGAAGAGACTGGATCCATGTTCACAAAAAGCACCCTGGCACTGGCTGTCATCCTGGCCATGCAATCCCCTTTGGTCGCAGCACACAGTAAAGAGACCCGTGCCGTGTCCCAACAGCAAGCCGCAGAAGAAGAAATGGAAACCATTGAAGTTCGCGGCGTACGCCAGCGCCTGGAAAAGGCCGGAGTACTGACCGACAGCATCATGAAAACAGAAATCGTCAGCGCCGAACTGATTGAAAACAAGAATGCCGTCAACCTGACCGAAGCGATCGACAACACTCCCGGTGTCCGGGTTTCCAACGAATGCTCCATGTGCGGGGTAAAACGCATCATGTTGAACGGTCTGCGTGGCGAACAAACCACGCTGCTGGTTGATGGCCTGCCGGTACATGCCATGATTGCCGGCTACTATGCCGTAGATGCCATTCCCACTACAGGGGTAGACCGTATTGAAGTAGCCCGCGGCGCCGGTGCATCCCTTATCGCCCCTGAAGCCATAGGCGGCACCATCAACGTCATTACCAAAACCGCCACGGAGAATGCTGCCACAGTGGATGTTTCTGTGGGTGAGGATGGTAATCGCAAGATAGGTATTCTGGGGACAGGTATCAGTGAAGACGGCAAAACCCGCGCGACTCTGATTGCGCAGTACGATGCCAGAGATCAGGTAGATGAAGACAACAACCTGGTGAACGAGGCTCCCTCTCAGGAAAACCGTACCTTTACCGCTCGACTATCCCATGATCTGACAGACAAGGACAACCTGACCCTGAGGTACTCCAATGTAGACTCAGAAATCATAGGCGGTCCAATGATTGGCGCTGAGTTTGCCGATGGAGTGGCCAGCAGCATAGGCACAGTTATCGCCGGTTACGACGGTATCGATTCTGATCTGCTGTTCGATGGCAATGACGTACGCAACGACTTTGTGGGTAAAGCCTGGGAAACCACAGAATGGATCCATACTCAGCGCGATGAGGTGACCCTGAGTTGGTTGCGGGAGCTCAACGATGACCTGAACATGACACTGTCAGGTGTTTACTCTGACCACAGTCAGGACTCCTTTTACGAAGGCTTTCGTTACTACGCCGAAGACACCATGATGTACTTTGACGCCAGATTTAACTACTTCCTCAACGATAGTCACCTGTTGACCTTTGGCGTCGACCACAGAACCGAAGAGATGCGTTCTCAGTCCAGCGGTGAAGTGGCTGCACCCGATAAGTATGTGTCTGACTCCTTCGACTATGACACCCTGGGCTTCTACCTGCAGGACACCTGGCAAGCGACTGACGCCCTGGAAATTGCCATGGCGCTTCGTTATGACAATGTCCAGGCTGACTTTATCGACCCCAAGAAGCCGGGTAAAGAGATAGACAAGTCGATTCTCGCCCCACGGGTCGACATTCGCTACAGCCACAACGACGAGTGGACATCACGTCTCTCCGCTGGTCGCGGCTACCGCGCGCCACTCTCTTTCTTTGAAACCGACCACGGTATTCTGGATGCGGATCTGGGCTTTGCTATCGACATCGATGAACTGGAGCGTTCCACGTCTGCCACCTATGCCCTGAGCTATGCAGGCAATGACCTGACCATGACCACCTCGTTGGCATGGACTGAAGTTGAGCACCTGGCCAGCCTGACAGAAACCGACGATGGCATTCCGCTGCTGACGCAACTGGATGAGAAAGCGGCTGTCACCACTGCTGATATCGCTCTGGGCTATGACCTGACCGACGACCTGACTCTGGGCTTTACCGCGGAAGGTTTCTTCTATGATGACGCCTTTAAATCCTCCTACGCCATCGCCCCGGTAGAAGAGCGACTGACCCTGAACGCTGATTACCTGATTGGCGGCTGGGATATCTTCGCCAATCTGGTATGGGTCGGTTCCCGGGATCTGTCTGAATACGGTTATGAGGGTTACAACCAGATTGATGACAACGGCAGTGTGATCGAAAGCTCCAAAAAGTCCACTGACGCTCCCTCCTACTGGACACTTGACCTCAAGGTGACCAAGGCGATTACCGACAACATAGATTTCTATGCCGGGGTTAACAACCTGCTTGATTACACCCAGGTGAATGAGGGGGAAACTCCGCTGTTCTTCGACGCTGATGGTGGCTATGACGTGGCTTATATCTGGGGCCCTCTGCGCGGTCGTGAGATCTACGCGGGCTTCAAGGCCGAATTTTAATCCAGGCAGATAACAGTAAAAGGACAGTTTGATGCAAAACCCCGGCAGCAACACCAATGGCCATCACGGCCACTCATCAGTAAGACAGTCGCCATGGACAGGTCTGCTGCCACTGACGGTGTTGATTCTGATGCTCGGCGCGATCACTCCCCGCGCAGTGGCATTGGAATTGCTGGGGTTTGAACATCAAAGTCTGAGTGACGGCAGTATCAGTAATCTCAAGCACCTTAAGGGCAAACCCACACTACTCATGTTCTATGAGCCGGACTGTCCCTGGTGCTTTAAACAGGGCAGAGCCTTTAATAAGCTGCTCAGCCACTGTGGTGAAGAGTTGCAGATAGTGGCACTTGGCACCCATGGTGACAAAGCCAGCCTTAAGCGTGAACTGTGGAAAATGAAGCCTGACTTTCCAGGTTTTATCGCCGGCCAGGAGATGATCAACTCTGTTGGAGACTTACCTGCTACGCCAATGACACTTATTGCAGATAGCAATGGTGAGTTTATCAGTTACATGAGAGGTTATATTAAGCTGGAGACCCTTGAACCCCTGCTGAAAAAACAGCTGGGACTCACCTGCAAAGGGTAATCGGAAAGCGCTATCGAGCGCTTTCAGTGTGCCGCTTTCCCCCGGAGCTTATTCACCAGAGAGACCAGGATTAACGCGCCGATACCTGCCACGACACCAAACAGGGCATTAAGCACAGTCGGCATGATATACGCCAGCAAAGGACCTGCCACAGCTACAGACTCTACGCTGGCAGCCAACTGAGCAAAATACTCAGCCACTGAATGCATACCATGCACCAGAATACCGCCACCCACCATAAACATGGCCAGTGTGCCGACAACCGCCAATAGTTTCATCAGCTTTGGAGCCGCCGCCAGCAGCATGTTACCCAGCCATTTGGCACCAGAGGAAGCTCCCTCCTTGCTCACCAGATACAAGCCGGCGTCATCCATTTTGACAATGGCCGCCACCAAGCCATAAACACCTATGGTCATGGCAATGGCGATAATGCTCAGGGTGACCAGTTGGGTAGTAAAACTGGCATCCGCCACCACCCCAAGAGTGATGGCGATAATCTCGGCGGAAAGGATGAAGTCAGTACGAATAGCCCCTTTTACCTTCTCCTTTTCCCATGCCTCCAGGTCAAGGTCAGCCGGAAGTTCCTCTTCAGCCTTCTGCTCTTGATGAAACCAGCTGTGGTAGAGCTTCTCAACCCCTTCAAAACACAAAAACAGGCCACCGAACATCAATAACGGTGTAACCAAAAATGGCGCAAACGCACTGATAAGCAATGCCGCCGGCACTAAAATCGCCTTATTGATAAATGAGCCCCTGGCAACCGCCCACACCACAGGCAGCTCCCGCTCTGCACTGACACCTGTTACCTGCTGGGCATTAAGCGCCAGGTCATCCCCCAGCACCCCGGCAGTTTTACGGGCAGCCACCTTGCTCATTACCGCCACATCATCCAGCACCGCGGCTATGTCATCCAATAAGGTCAATAAACTCGCACCAGCCATAGTTTCCCCCAAAACTTATCATACCAATTTCATTTAATAGTTGATCTGTTTCAGCGGGAGTTCAATGCACTTGAGACAAGACGAGTCGGCGAAGTCATAGTGGTTCTATGTCGAGACGACTCAACGCAGTATCAAGCGCATTGAAACCCGCACTGCGTGAGCGTGTCTGGCATCCTGCTTCTGCGTTGCATTGCTCTTAAAGGGGGCCACCCTTATTCAATCAATGCGCCTGAAATCAGAATCCCTGACGCGCTCTGAATTGATCAAACTATTAATGAAGTTGGTATCGCACTGATAGATAAGAGCTACTCTACCCCATCACTGAGTCCAAACATAATGATTGTATTTTCATAGAAAAATACCTAAGCGCACTGCAATGCAGGTTATAATACGCGCCATTTCCCGGCTCCATTTGGAAGGACTAAGATGACTCAAGACGAAATGAAAAAGGCGGCGGCTCAGGCAGCCCTGGCCTATGTTGAAGAAGGCAGCATTGTAGGTGTAGGTACCGGCTCAACCGTTAATCACTTTATCGATGCACTGGCCAGTATGAAGGATGATATTGAAGGCGCAGTTTCAAGCTCTGAAGCCTCCACTGAGCGCCTGAAAGCGCTGGGCATTGAAGTCTTTGACCTTAACAGTGTCAGCAACCTGTCTGTCTATGTGGATGGAGCCGATGAGATCAGTCCGCATATGGCGATGATCAAAGGTGGTGGTGCCGCGCTGACCCGGGAAAAGATCGTCGCAGCTGTCGCCGACAAGTTTATCTGTATCGTCGATAACACCAAGCAGGTAGACGTACTGGGTGAATTCCCCCTGCCGGTTGAAGTGATCCCTATGGCTCGCTCCTATGTGGCGCGTCAGCTGGTTAAGCTGGGCGGTGACCCGGTTTACCGTGAAGGTGTGGTCACAGACAATGGCAACGTGATTCTGGATGTTTATAACCTGAAGATCCTGAATCCAAAAGAGTTGGAAACCCAGATCAACGCGATTGTTGGCGTAGTAACCAACGGCCTGTTCGCCGAGCGTGGCGCAGATGTACTGCTGGTCGGTACCCCAGAGGGCGTACAAACACTCAAAAACTGATCCCGCTCAGTTCGTGCCTGAAAGAGATGCGAGTATGTTCGCATCTCTTCCTTTCTTAACGGGGCTCCAGCTGCTCCACCAGCAGTTGTACAGATTGGTTTCCCCGGAACTCATTCACATCCAGTCGGTAAGCAAGACGGACATGCCCAATACTGGCATCAGGCCAGGTCTTAAGGTCCACATTAAACGCGATGGCATCGAGCATGGCACCGCCACACTCAGTTTCCACCACCATCTTCAAATGCTTTTCACCCACAACACGTTGCTGAATCAGACGAAAGTAACCATCAAATAGCGGCTCTTCAAACGCCTGCCCCCAGGGACCGGCGCTTCTCAGCATCATGGCGATATCCAGATTCATCATATCAACGGATAGCTCACCATCACTGAGGATCTCTCCTGTCAGTTGCTCCGGCTTAAGCAGCGCCTTTACCGCATCGTCAAAAGCGTTGGCAAACTCCTGATAGCGATCCGCCTTCAAACTCAACCCTGCAGCCATAGCATGACCACCGAATTTGGTAATCATGCCCGGATAACGAGCGTTAATCAGCTCAAGCGTATCCCGCATATGCAAACCTTTAATAGAGCGGGCAGACCCTTTTATCAGACCTTCACCTGCATCAGCAAAAGCGATAACCGGCCTGTGATATCTGTCCTTGATACGGGATGCCAGAATGCCTATCACCCCCTGATGCCAGTCGTCCTGAAACAGCGCGATACCCCAGGGCAACTCACTCTCATTGAACTCCATCGACTCCAGGCTTTTGAGCGCTTCAGCCTGCATTCCGGTCTCAAGTTCCCGACGTTCAGCATTCAAACCATCCAGCTCCGCCGCCATGCGACGGGCTAAATGAATGTCTTCGCACAGCAGGGTTTCCACCCCCAGCGCCATCTCATCCAGACGACCGGCTGCGTTCAATCTGGGACCCACGGCAAAGCCAAAGTCAGAGGCCACCATGCGCTGAGGATTGCGCTTGGCTACATCCAGCAAAGCCGTGATCCCGGGGCGGCAACGCCCTGCCCGCACCCGCTTAAGCCCGGCTTCAACCAATATCCGATTGTTGGCATCCAGCGCAACCACATCCGCCACAGTCCCCAGAGCCACAATATCCAATAAGGTCGCCAGGTTAGGTTCGGCAATGCCTTGTTGTGCAAACCAGCCCCGGTTCCTGAGCTCGCCACGAAGAGAAGACATTAAATAGAAAGCAACGCCTACTCCGGCAATGGACTTACTGGCAAAGTCACAACCATGCTGATTGGGGTTCACAATGGCATCCGCATCGGGCACTTCTGCGCCGGGCAGGTGATGGTCGGTCACCACCACTTTCATGCCAAGGGCTTTGGCGGCTGCCACACCCTCGATGGAGGAGATGCCATTATCTACAGTGATAAGCAATTGGGCTCCCTGACTGTGAGCCACAGCCACAATCTCAGGACTCAGCCCATAACCATAATCAAAGCGGTTGGGGATCAGGTAGCTCACGTCCGCAGCGCCCATCATACGCAGCGCCAACATACAGACACTGGTACTGGTGGCACCATCGGCATCGAAATCACCCACAATCAGGATTCTGGCATTCTCGGCCATGGCATCGGCCACTATGGCAGCGGCTTTATCCAGCCCCAGCATGGTATTGGGCCTGAGTAAACCAGCCAGCTCAAGTTGGCATTCATCGGGCTGAACGCCTCTTCTGGCGTATAGCTGTCGCAGCAAGGGCGGCAAGGAGGGAGAAAGATGACTGTCATCAACCGGAGGACGGCGAACGATATTGTGGATCACGGGAGAATTCCTGCTGGCCGAAACAAAGCGAACAAGATAACAAAAAGGTGAGCCACTGGCTCACCTTTTTCGCGGAGTTAACACTGTTATCAACGGGTTTCCAGCATACGCAGCAAAGAATCTGCAGGTTGGTAACCCGGGATCAGAATACCATCTTCCAGCACAACGGCCGGGGTACCTGTTACCCCCAGAGTGCCACCCAGCTGGTACTGTTCAGTAATCTTGGCATCACATTTCGCCGTAGGGACCCGCTTGCCATTCTGGGCATCGTTCATCGCCTGCAGTGGGTCAGCAGCACACCAGATAGAACGCATATCCTCAGCATTTTTGGACGGAACGCCCTGACGAGGGAACGCCAGATAACGCACTGTGATGCCGGCGTCATTGTAGTCCTTCATCTCATTGTGCATCTTACGACAGTAACCACAGGTCACATCGGTGAATACAGTGATCACATGCTTTTCATCTTTGGCCTTGTAAACCAGCATGTCATCTTCAAATTCTTTGATCATTTCTTTGCGTGGGCCAGCCAGCGCTGCATCAGTCAGGTTCAGCATGCCGCGGTCCATATCATAGATATTGCCGTGAACCAGCTTGGAGCCATCCTCAGTCACATAGATAACACCACGGTCAGTCAGAGCCTGATACAAGCCAGAGATAGGCGATGGCTGCAGGTCGGCAACTTCCAGACCCAGAGTGTCACTGAGCTTTTGTTTGAGCACATCAGCATTCTTGATATCTGCGGCCTGGGCAGCAAAAGCTGACATCACCAAAGCAGCGGTAAGCGAAATCGCACGGGTAAACTTCATTATCAATCCTTAGGGCTTATCGGGTTCCGTATCGCGTCTATAAAACAGAACCTTGTTTGGGCAGAAAAATTACAGAGAGATCCGCTCAAATGCAACTTGTCTGCCGGAATAAACTGTATGCAACTTTGACAAGGGCGACAGTTTGCCGGGAAATGTGCGAGCTATCATCCCCTTGGGTGATGCTGACTATGCAGTTGCGCCAGTCGCAACTTAGCCACATGGGTGTATATCTGAGTGGTCGACAGCGAGCTGTGCCCCAACAACAGTTGCACCACGCGCAGGTCGGCACCATGATTCAACAGATGAGTGGCGAAAGCGTGCCTTAATGTGTGCGGCGACAACTCACCCTGAATATTTGCTCTCAGTGCATAGAGTTTAATTCTGTGCCAGAAAGTCTGGCGTGTCATCATCTGGCCTCTGCCAGAAGGGAAAACCACATCTGAAACGCGGCTGCCAAGCAGCAATCCTCTTGCCGAACTCAAATAGTATTCCAGCGCCGCAGTGGCAGGCTCTCCCATGGGAACCAACCTCTCCTTCCCACCTTTACCCACCACTCTGACCAACCCCTGACGCAAACTGACCTGCTCCAGCGTCAAGCCCACCAGCTCTGTCACCCGCAAACCTGTGGCATACAGTAGTTCCAGCATGGCCTGATCACGACACTCTAAGGTATCTTCAGGGTCAGGCTCGGCCAGCAACAGCTCTACATCCTGCTCAGACAAGGTCCCTGGTAATTTGCGGTCCAGCTTTGGGGCGGCGAGATCGACACAGGGGTCCAGATTGATCTGCGACTTCTCCAACAAAAAACCATAATAGCGTTTGATGGCGCTGAGCACCCTGGCGCTGGAGGATTTGGCAAACTCCTGCTCCTTTCGCCACTTCAGATACAGCTGTAATTCACTGCGAGAAGCCTCCTTCATCTGCAGTTTTTGCCCAGCCAGAAAGCTGGCCAACAACCCCAGATCGCTGCGATAAGCCGCCAGAGTGTTGTCACTTAAGCCATTGACCGACCACAGCTCATCAAGAAAGCTCTCAATTGCTGCCTGACTTTTGCTGAGCACAACAGGGTCGGCTTGCTGTCTCAATTCCGACGTGATCTGTTTTAATTTTGTCTGTTTTGCCAAAGCGATTTCCAATGATGCCGGATACAAAAAACGGCGCCTGAGCGCCGTTTTATTATGTTGCTATACAGTCGATTATGCCACTGTCTCAGCCTTGGCTGGCTTTTTGATAAACAGACAGACGAACATAGTAACCAGAGTCGGCAGCAACCAGGCCATACCTTCAGCATACAAAGGCAGGAAGTTCAGGAAGCTGGTATCAAGCCCAGCCACTTTCAGACCATCAAAGATACCGAACACCAGAGCCACAGACAGGACCAGACGGTGAGAAAACTCAGGTCTGGCAAACTTCTGGGTCAGGAAGGTCACCAATACCAGAGCGATAGCTACTGGATAAACGGTTACCAGCACAGGGATACTGAAATTAATCAGCTCTTTCAGTCCCAGGTTAGCCATCGCCATACAACCTGCACACATCAGCAGTACCCAGATGCGGTAACTGATCTGTGGCAGCAGTTCGTTAAAGTACTCAGAACAAGCGCTCACCAGACCAACCGCAGTGGTCAAACAGGCCAGAGTCACCACGCTCGCCAGCAAGATAACGCCGGTATTGCCAAAGTAGTGGGTCACATATTGAGTCAGCAGTTGACCACCTGTCTCAGCGCCAATCGCCAGATCACCGGCAGTGGTGCCAAGATAGAACAGAGACAAATAAACAAATGCCAGACCACCGGCAGCAATCAGTGCCGCACGAACCAGGTATTTGGTTTGAGTTGCAGCCTCTGTCACCCCTTTCTTGCGCAGGATATCAATAATCAACATACCGAAGATTAATGATGCCAAAGTATCCATGGTGTTGTAGCCCTCAAGGATACCTTTGGTCAGTGGAGAGCTGGCATAGTCTCCCTGAGGCACACCCGGCTCAGCACCCGGCAGGATAAATACTGACACCGCCAGGCCCACCAGCAGGAAAATCAACAGAGGGGTTAATACCTTACCCACGCTATCGAGCAGGTTACCCGGGAAGGCTGACAGCACCATGGTGATCAGGAAAAAGCCCAGGGTGTAATACAGCTGACCATTGGTGGCATCGGCTGACAAAAATGGCAGTGCGCCAATTTCAAAGGCAACCAGACCAGTACGGGGAGCGGCAATAATAGGGCCGATGATGAGATAAATAGAGACTGTAAGAGCCGTTGCCGCTGCAGAAGGCAGGAAAGCTGTCACTTTACCGTTGGATTTGGCGATGGCAATCAGACCCACCAGCGGCATACCCACGGCAGTCAACAAAAAGCCAATCATTGCAGGCAGTGTGTTATCACCCGCCATATGCCCTGCGAATGGCGGGAAAATCAGGTTCCCGGCGCCAAGAAAAAAGGCGAAGGTCATAAAACCCAGACCTATGGTATCTCCCATTGTCATTTGCTTGTTTTGCACAAAAACTCCCCACTTATTATTGTTTGGATACTGAACACCCCTGAATCAGCGAATATTGTTCAGACATTCCTTATGTTTTTTTAACCAACTTAAGTCATCGACTCTGGATATGCCAGCCGGATCGCCGACACCGCAAACCAAGCGTAAACATTAAGTTACAGCGACTATTCGCCTTATTCAGACCTTTCCTGGTGATATTTTGTGCAAACTTATCGTATTTGATGACCGCACGCTGGAATCGAATTCCTGTCCCTGTATCTCCCCGAGCTAAAACCCCAATATATTGTGTTTTGCTGCGCGGTCACATTTATCAAAGTTAATCCGGAATGACAATACAGAAACTGACCAAGCGAGCAGAAATGCACCACACAAAAACAAGGTGTTAACACCAACCCAAGGAGTTCAACACCTTGCCTGTAAGATGATGTCTGCAAAGCTGATTTTCCAGCGCATAGTCCAATACTGGTAAGACCAGAGTTTTAGGTCTCAGGGCATCTTCAGCCAACTGATAACTCCCCCAAACACGCAAACTGACACAGGATTATCAGGCTCTCCTGCCACCTATTCGAGACGAATACCCGGTGGCTGAATTTAACACTGGAGAAAGCGGCCAACACTGGCTACAATCCGCCCTCATTTTTCCGTCGGGTTCGTTATCAGTGCCATTCACTTTTAAGCAGTTCCATATCGATGATCAGGGTTGCGGAATGCCCGTCAGCACGGATGCCGTGGTTCTGGGTGCATGGGCGCCACTGACTCAGGCAAAGCAGATCCTGGATATTGGCGCTGGCAGTGGTTTACTGAGTTTGATGGCAGCGCAAAGGTCAACGGCCCATGTCACAGCCGTAGAAATTGACGACGCTGCGATTCAGGCGTGCCAACGAAATATCGATGCCAGTCCCTGGGCCGACAGAATCAGTTTGATTGCCGGTGATATCAGTGAGATTGCTGCGCAGCAAAGTCAGCGGTTTGACCACATCATATGTAACCCGCCTTACTTTGAAACGGGCCCCCAGTCAGACAAGACAGGCCGGGCCACGGCCAGGCACACGGATAAACTGACCTTTGCAGCACTGACCCGAGCCTTTGATGGACTCTTGTCTGAACAGGGCAAAATCACCCTGATACTGCCGATTGAATCCCTGGCAGCCTGGAACAAGGCGCTTGAGCAGACACTACAGCTGACACTATTGCACCAATGCGATGTGGTCAGTGTTCGGGGAAAAGCTGCCAAACGCATGCTTTTACTTCTGGGTCGGAACAGAGCAACGCCAGCTCAAAGCCAGTTGGTGCTCCGGGAGCCCAACAACAGCTACAGCCAAGAGATGATAGCCCTGACCCGGGACTTCTATTTGTTTATGTAAAGGAAACGGCGAGTCCGCTTTTTCCACGCAGGCCCCGCGCTGATCAAATTGGTATTCCCAGTCAGCGGCGAATATAATGGCGGCCGATTATTTAAGAGATGCAGCCAATGCAATTTGAAGATTTTGATCTCGACCACAGCTTGCTTGAGTCGTTAAAAGCTATGGGGCATAAAACCCCCACCACAATCCAGAGCAAAACTCTGCCATTGGCGCTGGAGCAGCGCGACATTATGGCCAGTGCCCCGACCGGCACAGGTAAAACCGCCAGCTTCTTGCTTCCTGCTCTGCAGCATCTGATCGATTTTCCACGCCGATTCCCTGGCCCTGCCCGGGTATTGATCCTGACCCCAACCCGTGAGCTGGCCAGTCAGATCCATCGCTATGCCTGTCATTTGGCAACCGATATGGGCCTGGATATCAATATCGTCACAGGTGGTGTTCCTTATGGTCCACAGGAAGAGGCTCTTGCGGGCAATGTGGATATTCTGGTCGCGACTCCCGGCCGCCTGGTGGAGTATCTGGACAAGCGGAAGTTTGATGCTCAGTCAGTAGAGCTGCTGATCATCGACGAAGCTGACCGTATGCTGGACATGGGCTTCAATCAGGTGGTACAGACCCTGGCGATTGAAGCTCAGGGCCGTAAGCAAACCATGCTGTTCTCTGCCACTTTGGAAGGCTATGGCGTGCAGAAATTTGCCGCTGACCTGCTGACCAATCCGGAACGCATTGATGCCGACGACCTGCCTCGCAGTGAAAAAGCCAAGATCCATCAATGGGTGCACCTGGCTGACAGCCGCGAACATAAATTTGCACTGCTGTGTGCCTTGCTGAATAAAGAAGAGGTCACCCGGGCAATTGTGTTCTGTAAAACCCGTGAGGTAGTGGCATCGCTGGAAGGCCTGCTGCAACAAGCGGGCATTCAGGCATCTTTCCTGCGTGGCGATATGGACCAAAAACGTCGTTTCCAGGCGTTGGGACGCTTTATCAAAGGTGAAGTGAATGTGCTGCTGGCTACCGACGTGGCCGCCCGTGGTATCGATATTGACGATATCAGCCATGTGATCAACTTCGACATGCCGCGCTCATCCGATGTATATGTTCACCGTATCGGCCGTACCGGACGCGCTGGTAACAAGGGCACGGCTATCTCTTTGGTTGAAGCCCACGATATGCGTATTCTAGGCAAAGTTGAGCGCTACATTGAGCAACCGCTGAAGCGCCGCTTTGTTGAAGGCCTGCGTCCCAAGCACAAAGAAGCCAAGGTGCCGACCAAGAAAAAGCCTAAAGAGAAGGCGAAGGCCGCTGCCAAACGTGCCAAAAAAGCGAAAAAGAAATAGTTAAGAAAGGGCTGCACTGGATGCAGCCCTTTTTTATTGGTCAGTCAGGCCATAACGAATATTTACACAGCAAAAAACTCCCTCTCCAACTCTCCATCCCCCCTGAAACTGCTAATACCATGAAATGATGTCAAAAATTAACAGCAGCAAAGATATTGTTCGCCGCACTTTATCCAGCGAGTCCTGCTGTCGCTATTAATCGACACCAAAGGAAACATTTTATTTACAAAAAGAGATTTAAAGCCCTCTGCTGGTTTGATAATTTAGATAACAATTCGATATTCAGGCATGGAGCCACCCCCCAGTATGTTGATCACAATTCTCCGGCGTGTACTGCCTCCCCTGTTAATCATCGCCGTTTTTGTCGGCCTTGCTAAGTTACTTATGATGACTCAAGAAGAGCCTGAAAAGAGGGAGGAGGAGGTCATACTCACGGTCGTTGATGCCCGTAATGCCTCTCAGGAAAGGGTGTCACTGAACCTGCCCTCCTACGGCGTTGTCGAGCCCAAGCACAAGACACTATTGGTTGCAGAAGTAAAAGGCAGAGTGCTGACCATAGCGCCCGAATTTGTCGCCGGTGGCATAGTCAAGAAAGGCCAACAGCTGGCAGTAATAGAGCAGTCTGACTATGAAGCAGACCTTGCTCAGGCACAGGCTTCTCTCGCTCAGGCGCAAGCCGCGCTGGAAGAGGAGATTGCCCGTGGCGAAGTAGCCAAAATCGAGTTCCGTGATTTCGATAATGGTGTACCTCCTGAACTGGGCCTGCGTAAGCCTCAACTTAAGAAAGAGCAGGCCAATGTGAAGTTTGCTCAGGCCGCGCTGGACAGAGCCAGGCGCAACCTGGAACGTACGGTCATCCGTGCACCTTTTGATGGCATAGTGAAAGCCCGCGGCGTAGACCTTGGCCAGTATGTCACTCTGGGCACCAACCTGGGTGAACTCTTCAATACCGATATTGCTGAAGTGAGACTGCCACTGGCCAATTCCGATTTGGCCTACCTGGAGTCAGTGGATAACCCGGACACAGAAGTGGTGCTTACTGCCGATCTTGCCGGTCGTCAGGTGACCTGGCAGGGCAATATAGTGCGCAGCGAAGGGGTCATTGACGCGGGTAACCGCATGGTTTATCTGGTCGCCGAAGTAGAAGACCCATACCTGCACAGCAATAAGAGCCTGGGCGAATTGCCGCTGAAATTCGGGACCTTTGTAAACGCGACTATCCGTGGCCGAACTGTAGAAGGCATTGTTAAGCTGCCGCGCCATCTGGTGCGCAACAGCGAAGTCGCTATGGTCAAAGGTGACAACACCATAGAGATGAGAACCGTCAACGTGGTTCGAACCGATACCGACCATGTCTATATCAAAGACAGTATTAAAGATGGTGAACTGGTTTCCTATACCCCAATCAATACCCTGGAGGCCGGAGAGGAAGTCAAACTGCTTGGTCAGGAGGATAGCTCAGGCAAACAGGAAAAAGACACTCAGGAACGACTGGCATCAGCTGAGGCACAGGAGTAATTATGCAGTTTGATACTTCCAAAGGGATCATCGCCTGGTTCGCCCGCAACAACGTTGCGGCTAACCTGTTGATGATTATCCTGCTGTTGGGTGGCCTGGTCAGCGCATTTACTATCAACAAGAAAGTCTTCCCCAGTTTTGACCTTAATTACCTCCAGGTTTCGGTTGCCTATCCGGGAGCTGCTCCACAGGAGATTGAGGAGGGCATCAATATCAAAATTGAAGAGGCTATCGAGGATATTTCTGGTATTGAAAGGATCACCTCAATCGCTTCAGATGGTTTCGGCAGAGTTACAATTCAAGTTGATGAAGATTACGAAGTGCTCGATGTGCTTGATGAAGTAAAACTACGCATTGATGCGATTGCTACCTTCCCTGCCAATATCGAAAAACCCGATATCTTCCAGATAAACCCAGAGCAAAGCGTACTTTGGATATCTATTTATGGGGATATGACACTTGCCGAGATGAAAGAGTTCGCCAAAACCATCAGGGATGAGGTGACTTCTTTGCCGGCGGTTACCCGCGCCGATGTAGCTGGAACCCGAGACTATGAAATCGGGATTGAACTGTCTGAAGACAAATTGAGGGAGTATGGCCTGACCTTCTCTCAGGTGGCTCAGGCGGTACAAAGTTCATCGATTGACCTGCCGGGCGGCTCCATCCGCGCTGAAGATGGTGACATTCTGCTGCGTACCAAGGGGCAAGCTTATACGGGGGAAGATTTCGCCAATATTGTCGTTAGCACCCGACCCGATGGCAGTCGAATTATGCTCCCGCAAGTGGCACAAATAAACGATGGCTTTGAGGAACGTCTAGCCTATACACGTTTCAACTCCAAACCTGCCGCACTGGTAGAAATTAAGAGTGTCGACGACCAGGATGCTCTTGCTATCTCAGAGCAGGTGAACAGCTATATAGAGCAACGCCGTGAAACTCTGCCTGCTGGCGTAGAGCTTGATACCTGGGGAGATACTACTCACTACCTCGAAGGCCGCCTGAATATGATGCTGTCCAACATGCTCACGGGGGCACTGTTAGTATTCCTTATACTGGCACTCTTCCTTGATCTGAAACTGGCGTTCTGGGTGATGATGGGGCTACCGGTCTGCTTCCTGGGCACTCTATTAGTGATGCCACTGGAGCCTTTCAGCCTGAGTATTAACCTGTTGACGCTGTTTGCCTTCATTCTTGTGTTGGGGATAGTAGTAGACGACGCCATTGTGATAGGTGAAAGTGCGTACAGTGAAGTGGAAAGGGAAGGCCACTCCATAGACAATGTGATCCTTGGCGCCAAACGGGTTGCCATGCCAGCCACATTCGGCGTATTGACCACTATCGCCGCCTTCACTCCTATGCTGATGGTATCAGGCCCTCAGGGAGTTATCTGGCAATCCATTGGTGCTGTCGTAGTTCTGTGTCTGGCATTTTCCTTGGTGGAATCCAAGTTGATCTTGCCCGCCCACCTGGCTCATATGAAGATGCGAAAAAAAACAGGTCGCCGCAGTTGGCCTGGCCAGAAAAAAGATGCCTTCAATGCCCGTATTCAGCACTTTATCAACCACAGCTACCGTAACTTCCTCGAGAAGGCGATTAAGCAAAGATACAACGTATTGGCGACCTTTATCGGTGTGTTGATTCTGTCTATCGCTCTGGTTGTCAGCGGTAAAGTACGATGGGTGTTCTTTCCCGACCTACCTTCTGACTTTATTCAGGTTGAACTTGAGATGGAGGATGGCAGCTCCGAGAACAATACTCTTAATGCGCTGATGGCGCTCGAAGATGCATTGTTCGTCATGAATGAGCAGATGGCGGAGGAGTATGGCGAAGAAGTAGTTAAACACAGCTTTGTCTATATGCGCTCACGCACCTCTGCCTTCGTTCTGGCGGAACTGACCAAAGGAGAAGACAGAGAAGTCGATGGTTTTGCCATTGCAGATGCCTGGCGCGAAGCACTGCCGGAACTTATGTCAGTCAAGAAACTCGATATGAACGCCAGCACCAATGATGGCGGTGGTGATATATCCTTCCGCCTGGAGTCCAATAACCTTGAACAGATCCAGCAAGCCGCCGGGGATCTGAAGTCCAAACTGGCCGACTATGAGGGTGTATTTGATATTTCAGATAACTTCTCTTCCGGCACCCAGGAGATACGCCTGGAGATCCTGCCTGAGGCGGAAGCGTTGGGGCTGACGCTGTCAGATCTGGCACGCCAGGTACGATATGGCTTCTATGGCTATGAGGCTCAACGAATTCTTCGAAACAAAGAAGAGATCAAAGTGATGGTGCGCTATCCGCTGGAACAGCGGCGAACCATAGGCCACCTGGAAAACATGATGGTGCGTACCCCATCAGGTACGGCTGTGCCCTTCCAGTCTGTTGCACGTATCGAGCTGGGTGAGTCCTTCTCTGCCATTACCCGGGTTGACGGTCGACGTGCCATTACCGTGACAGCTAATGTTAACAAGGACAAAGTGGAACCATCAAAGGTAGTTCAGGAGATTCAGGAGCAGTTCCTGCCTCGACTGTCAGCTAAATACCCAGAGATAAGTACCGAACTGGATGGCAGCAGTCAGGATGAAGCCGATGCCATGGTCGCACTGATGCAGGGCTTTATATTTACCCTGTTCGCCATCTACGCCTTGATGGCGGTACCACTCAAGTCCTACAGCCAGCCACTGATTATTATGTCGGTGATTCCGTTTGGTATGATTGGTGCGCTGTTCGGCCACTTTATTCTGGGACTGTCGCTGAATATTCTGAGCCTTTGCGGTATCGTCGCATTAGCAGGTGTAGTGGTTAATGACTCCCTGATCCTGGTGGACTTTGTTAACCGCGCCCGTAAAGAGGGACATTCTATTGCCCATGCTGCTGTAGAAGCCGGTTGCCAGCGATTCAGAGCGATTATCCTGACCTCACTTACCACCTTTGCTGGCCTGGTGCCGATCATTCTGGAGAAAAGTCTGCAGGCACAGATTGTCATCCCCATGGCAACCTCACTGGCCTTCGGCATTCTGTTCTCCACTGTGGTGACTTTGATTCTGGTACCTACTCTGTACCTAATCCTGGATGATATCCGCAGAACCGGCCGCAAGATCTTTAATCTCTGGTGGCATGGCTCCACTGCAGACAAGGTTGAACCCAGCGTTTGATCAGTAAAAGTGAAAAGGCCGCATTTGCGGCCTTTTTTATCTCTGTATTTTGCGAGCTCTGCGGCAGTGATAAACAGATGTTCCGGATACACTTGCCCAAAGATCTCAATAACAGCACGACATGAATTCTTCGACACTGGTTTATGACATCCGCAACAGCCGTTACCTGAATATCACCGGCCGCTGCACCCTGAGATGCGTTTTTTGCCCAAAGCAACAGGGCTCAACTCAGGTGCATGAATACCAACTCAAGCTGGATACCCAGCCCTCGGCTGACGACATCATCCCCCTGCTTGGAGACGTTACTCAATTTGATGAGTATGTTTTTTGTGGTTATGGCGAGCCTACCCTGAATCTGGAGACCTTGCTGGTAGTGGCCAAAGAGATAAAAAACAGAGGTGGCAGAGTCAGGGTCAACACAGATGGGCTGGGAAATCTGTTCCATAGACGCAATATTTTGCCGGAGTTGGCAAACTGCGTTGATAGCTTGTCTATCTCCCTGAATACCCAGAACGAAACTGTATACCAGACTCACTGCCAGCCGAAGTTGAAGCACTCCTGGCAGGCGGTAAATGAGTTTATTCAGCTGGCGCCGCAATTTATAGACAAAGTTCAGGTGTCTGCCATCGACGGTTTGGAGGGAGTGGATATTCAGGCCTGCCGTGCACTGGTGGAAACTGCGGGCTGTGAATTCAAACACAGAACTTTGGATATTGTGGGTTGAATCAGGCTCCAATGACCCGGGTTGGACTTTTGTAGCAGCAGAGCGCAAGTCGCTGAAATCGTGTTAACATGTCGCCAGAATTTTGTGAGTCTGCCTAACATGCTGAAACGAAACCTAGCGCCTGCATCCAATCAATCTATGCTGCTGCCCTCACAGGGCCCGAGATGGTCCAGACAACGTCTGCTGGGGATCAGCGCCCAGCTTGCCATGTTGCTGCTCCTGGCGGTGCTTTTTACCAATGTGATGATCACTCTCGGGGAGCAACGTCTGCGTCAGGACTGGGCAACCCAGAGATACAGTGAACTGCAGACCGTAGGCACCCTGCTGGCCGACAAGGTTAACTTTCAGCAATTCAGAACCCGTATTTTTGCCCGTGGCGAACTTCTGAGACAGTACCTGGAAACCCCCAGCAACACCCGTAAAGCGCAGGTCCTGGATCACTGGCATACATTGGTCCACAATATGCCGGATCTGCTCGGGGTCGCGCTGTATAACCCTTCCGGAAGGCTGGAATTTGCCAGCTCAGATATTTTTGGCGATACGAGGCTTCCAGCATCATTGCTCGGTGGCAACCGCACCATGGGCGGCAAGGATATCTATAACTCCCCGGTGGAGTTGGTTGCCAATCAAGGGCAGCTCGAACCATTTATGTATCAGCTGGCCTGGCTGGAAAACCCTGACCAGAGTGTGCGTGGCTATCTGGTGACCTACAACTCACTGTCCCGAACTCTGACCAGCGTCAGACCGGCTTTTGCCGGAAAGAACTCTCCCTTGATGCTATTTGATAACCAGGGGCTAATGTATATAGGCCCTGGCACTCATAATGATGACAAGCTACCGGCTATTCAGGGCGAATCTCTGGCTGAGACCTATCCTGAACTCTGGCAGCAGATGAGTGGCAAATACTATGGTCAGCTGCATGAGCAAGAAACCACCTATGTTTACATCAAGGTTGAATTGGCCACCCAGTATGAAACCAAACGAGAGCTCTACCTGGTTAGCTATATCAAAGATGGAGAGGTAGCGGCCAAATTTACACATTGGCGTCATATCCTGCTCACCTTCGCAGTCACCATCACCCTGGTCTCAGCGGGTGTGATAGTGCTGTTCCATTTGTACAAGCTCGAACAGAGATCAAGACTGCTCAATATTGAACTGAGTCGGGGCCTGTTCAACACGGATGCCGGCTGGATGATAGTCGGCGACAGTGGTCGCATTATCAAAGCCAACCGTGCAGCTGCTCAGGCCCTTAAGCAGGAAACCGACGCACTGGAAGACAGAAGTCTGCAATGGGCACTGCAACTGGATGATGCTACCTACCGGGAAGTCACAGCTTTGCTGAATGCCACCGCCTACTGGCAGGGAGAGGTAGACCTCAGTGGCCACGGCGGCTCAACCGTCCGTACCCGTATCCGTAAGCTGATGTTGCTGGATCAGAGAAAAGAGTACCTGCTGGTCAATATCGACAACATCACTGAGTTGACCCAAACCCGTCACGAAGCCTTCCTGTATCGCATGATGACTGAGGTAGATACGGCGCTGGCACTGACCGATGCCCAGGGTAAAATTCTCAAGATGTCCCCTGAATGCCTCAGCCTGCTGCAATTGGAAAGCGGTCAACAGTGTAACCTTGCCGACTGTCTGGATGACGAAGGGCATGGACAATGGCAACGTATCACGGAACAACTCAATGCGCAGGGTTTCTGGCGAGGACAGATCTCATGTAACCACAGAGGCAGTGGTGACGCAGGGCTGCAAGCCAGCCTGAAAGCGATCGTCAATCATGAAGGCGAGGTGGAGTATGTGGCCTGCAGCTTCAATGAGTGCTCACAAAAGGGTCTGGCCACAGACAGTACCCTGCCTCATCGCTCTACCGTGCTGGTTAATCATTCCAACCTGATGCGCTATTACGAGTCTCTCGCTGTAGAAGCCCGTGACAGCGCCAGTGTTATGTTGTTGGATGTGACCCCATCGAGAATGTTGAGCCATATGAGTGATATCGGTCAGCTTGAGCAAAGAGCCAACCAGATAGAAATTCAGTTGTTGAGGGAGCTACCAAGAAACTATCAGATGTCCCATTGGCAGTTGGGTAAATTGATTGTGGTAATGCCCAATACACACCCCAACAAAGCCCATGAGTTTGCGGAGCATATTCTGCACAAGTTGGCGGACCTGGGACTGGCCGAAGGCTTGAGTATCGGAATTGCCGCCAACCAACCAGAGCAGAGTCTGCAAAACCTGCTGGACAACGCTGAAGTGGCCTTGCGCCGGGCTAAGCAGCCGGGTGAACAAAATATCTGTCAGGCCTTCACCCGTTCTCTTTAATCGTCTCACGCACAGAAGAAGCCGAACCGCCAGAGATTCGGCTTTCCATCTCCCGGCCAGTGTGTTTTGACTCTATCGACGCCACGCCGTCGGGGACTTCGCTTTGGGTGATCTCCACAATATTGGAGCGATTCATGGTGATTTTATAGCGGGCAAATCTGGGGGCTGACTTGCCCTCTTTTAAGGACACGACCACGTTAACCTGATAACGCCGCTCAGCTGACTCGTGACTGACTTTACTGTCCCTTTCCTGATACACCTTGGCCTTACCCCTTTCCAGATAACGGGCGAAGGGAACCAAGGAGAAACTCACCTGTTCCTGCAACATGTTATAGCCACTCAGGAAGGAGTCCTTCTGCACCCTGGTACTGGCACCATAGTGCAATATTTCCGCATCCACCTTGTTCTGGCGGTGACGCCGCTTGAGGATCTCATCTACCTCAGATGGCAGGTCCTGCGGGGTCATAAAATCAAGCCAAACCAATTGTCTGGCAACAGCCATACCACTGGTGGTATCCCGCAGAATACGGCTCCATCTCGGCCTTCCCCGCTGAATACGACGCCACATGGCGTTACGGATATCATCCTTGAAGACTTCGCGAAAGGCATAAATAACCGCCAGGGTAAACAGCATGGCAATGGTCAAGCCACTGAGTACGCCCTGGGCCTTCAGGATCAATGCAGATACCACCAACATGATAAGGCCGGTGGCAAACCCTGTGGTCGCTTTCTTCAACCAGGTTCCCAGGGTTTTACTTTCCTCTTTAAGCACTACACCACGCTGGATAAGACGCCTGAGCAGCAGCATCTTATTGGATATACGGTTGGCGTCCTGCACTGTGCCGGAAGAGTTGTAGTTGCGCTCAAGACGATAAGCAGACTCATTGCGACAAACAACGAAAATCTCGTCTCTCAGTTCTGTGTAACCACTTGATCTCGGACGCTCAGACATCAGCTTCAGCAGTTGTTGTTCACAAAACCAGGAGAGGTAGTTGTCGGCATTCTCGAAATAGGATTTACGCTTCTCTTCCGAAGGTTCACTGCGGCGAAACTTCTTCAACGTCGACTCAACCTGTCTGGCAAGCTCCACCACCGAAGGATAAAAAAGCTCTGCTTCATTCAGATGTTTCAGCTGTTTGGCATCATTCTCAACTGCAATCGCAAACTGGTAGGCAAACAGGTTCAGGTAAAGACGAAACTCTTCAATGGTCCGCTTGCTGAGGCTGACAAAACGACTTTGCACCAAGGGGATATGCAAGCCTTCAGAATAATAGGAACGACGGCCCAGAATACCACTGTGAAAGTACTCCTGCTCATCGAAACTTTTAGGGTTAATCCCCATCTCGTTAGGCAGGGAGAAGTAGAGGTCGACGCGACAATTGGCGTTGACTTCAAGCAGGTGAGTAAACTTAATGGAAAGCGCTTCTTCCTGTTTTATTTCAATACTCGACACGTTTCCACACCCCCAAATACTGCAAGTTTCAGCGCTGCATAAGCTTACTCTGAATCATCACCCGGTTAAATGGGGCCAGCGATGCTTATTGCATCAATCGACATCCACACACGGTATTGCTGGGCTGGAACAGCACAATGGCATAGTCATTGGTATCGTCTTGCTCGAGTACTTCAATGCTCAGATTGTGATTGCCATAGGCATTAAGATTCAGGCTGCTGATGTAGGAGATATATTTCATATGCGATGGCTGAAGCGTTTCCATCACTGAAGCAGACTCCTGTTTTTTATGCATATTTAAAGTATAGAGGCGATTATCGGAGGACACAGATTTTAATTCTCCTGTCATGGCGATACTGCCCAGATTGGCTCCTTGAGTATCAAAGTAGCGATAATTAAGCTGAACGCCCCTGCCCTGCATAATCAGGTCAACCAGTAAATAAGTCTCATACCCTGAGTCATCACTGCGATCAAATAACTCAGACGAGCAACTCATCATAACCGGATTGCTCTTGTTCTGAGTCAAATGCCAAATCACACCAAGACAGACCAACAAACAAGTCAGAATCGACATATTTACTAACCACAAACGCTTTTTAGTCACAAATACCTACCCGATCCAACCAGGACAGACTGACAAATTCTTTAGGGTTTCTGGGGTCAGATATTTTCAGGTTTCTAACCTCTGACAACCCCAGTTTCATCCCTCTCATAGTGATATTGAGTACCTGACCATCATGGGAGAGAGAGACATAAACATGTTGCCAACGGCTGCTTCGGCATTGTCTCAGAGCCTCAGCCAGAACCTGAGCCTGTTGCTGTAGCAACTTATTGTTGGTTTTGGACTTGGCGTACAGTGACAGGTGAACCATCTGACCAAATTGCGGCTGTACCTGATAGCTTTGTAGCAAAGTCGAGGCGGAGGGAGTATGGGGTGGCGGCGCAAATAAAAATCTGTGTAATGCCCACAGCGACAGTAATAAGAAAGCTAAGCCAACAAGGGAACCGGCAATAGTATAGAGACGCTTGCTATGCTCTGTCGAAACCTGAGGGCTGCTTTTGGGTTGAGGCAGCAACAGGTACCCCTGTCCTTTTACCGTTTCAATAAGATACTCATGTTGTGGTCCCAGAAAACTGCGCAGCATAAACACTGCTCTGGCCACCGAAGGTTCACTCAGCACAGGACCTTCACCCTGGCCTTCTCTTAACGCCTGCTTGGCAACCAACTGCCCTCTGTTAGTCACGAGCAGTCTCAGCACCTGCAGTTCGGCCCGGGGAAGATGCCACTCTTCTCCGGTATCCGTGTTAACCAGAGTGCCTTCACTATCTCTAAATCGGCAGCCGCCTACAAACATCCATTTTTACCTTATTTTCATAAAGATAGCTTCAAAAAATCTAATGAAAGACCTCATCATCAGTGTAGGCAGGCATTGATAAAAGGACTGTGATCCGGGTTGAGATACTGTGCGATGACCAGATAAAAAAACCGCCACCTTTTATTAAGTTGAGAATTTGATCACTTTCTTTAACCAAACTCAAAGCCCCCACAAATAGATATGAATTTACATAAATAAAACAAATAGAGTGATCCCCACCACTCCGTTACCGTCAACAACGATTAGAACACCAACACACAACCTACAAAGCAGGTTAACTGCAGGGCAAAATTCATCCGTCCCGGCAGATGATTTTCAAGCCACATAGATCACATTCTTCCCGGTTCACCGCCATACACTGAAACCAAGAACGGCCGCTTCTCTTATTCAAGGCCGGGAAGAAAAAGGATGGATACAATGAAAATGAACAGACGCGACGCACTTCACCGCATAGTAGGAATAAGCTCAGTAGCAGCCGGTGCAACCTTGATGGGAGGCACTGCTATGGCCGCTGGTATGGATACTGGGTATAAGTTACAGCCCAAAGAGAAGCTTAAGTATGTTCCTCTGGACCCTATGGCGACCGCCAAGCTTGCCTATGAAAGCGGTAATGGTTGCATGTTCCAGGTGTTCCACTCTGTCGTTACCATGCTGGCCCGCTCGGAAAGTGTCGATGCCGAAAAATTTGCGTCCATTCCTACCGCATTGGCCGCTTACGGCTTTGCCGGTGTTGTCGGTCAGGGCACTATCTGCGGTAACCTCAATGCCATAGGTATGCTGGTTAACATCCTTGATGATATCAATGGCCAGAACAGTGCCGTCGTTGATGCAACATTCCGCTACTATGAACATGAAAACCTGCCCTGGTCCAACAAAGAATTTGTTGATGGTATTGGCTCAACCGAGGAGAAAACCGCTTTGGTGGGTTCATCATCCGTGGCCAACAGCATACTGTGTCACTCCTCCATCAGTAACTGGTCCAGAGAGTCCGGCTTACCCTTCGTGAAAAAAGGGGAGCGTTGTTACCGACTGTCCGCCACTATGGCCTACGTGCTGGTAGAACTACTCAATAAGGCCTACGAGGGACAAAAAATCACTGAGTTGGATGGCACCACCGTGTCTGAACTCACCAAGCAGTGCCAGATGTGTCATAACGCGAGTGAGCCAATGACACCAGCAGCCAGTGTTAAAACCAATATGGAATGTAAAACCTGTCATACAGGCCATTTCTTCTAAGGGGGCAGCATGAAATATCTTTGTACTGCAGCCATTCTGGCATCACTGACCCTGGTCGCTGGCTGCGATGACGATGATGACGAGCCAGTTGAACCACCGCTAAAGGTTGCCAATATAGATACTGCTGCCAGCTTCGAGTTGGTGATGAAGAACTTTGATGGCCCCAGCGGTGAACTGGGATTCACTCTGGTCAACGATGAAGGTGTACGCCTCAATGGCGCAGCGTCATACACTATCCACTACCTGGGAATGCCAGCAGAGCCCTCGGTAAAACCCAAATCGTGGAAGAAGTGGCACACCATCAGTACCTTCAGCTGCCAGGCTGGCCAGACAGACCAGTGTCAGGGAGTACTGGATGCTCTCGATGATGAAGGCAACTACAGATTTATTGCAGACGGACTGAACTGGGATAAGTCTGCGGCAAATGGTGCTGTAGGTGTGTATAAAGTCGCGGTGGAAATTCACGGCGCATTGGCAAGCAATCCAGTTGAGTTTTACACAGCGGAATAACCTTGCAGGGAAAGCTGCTTTGCAGCAAAACAACAAAGGCGCCACTGGCGCCTTTGTTGTTTTGGAAATTAATCAGCCTGGATATCGCAGGCCCAGATATTGTTTCCAGGATTAAAGTTCAGGATTGCAAACCCCTGCTTAAGGTCCATTTCCGACATACTTAAAGAGAAGGTCATTCCCTGATTAACCCGCTCAAGAAAATCCAGATTGTGCTCGAGAATTTTTTGCAAATAGTAAGGCCGCTCATCGACTGAATCGTCGCTCACCACCTCACCTCTGGTCACTCTGATATGCAGGGTTAGCGAGGAAACTTCAAAGTCAGTAATCTCACCATACATGCGAATACTGCCCTGATACTGTTTATCCTGGAAATAGTCATAGCTGACAACTGCTTCGCCATCTTTACTGCGCACATACAGTCTAACTGAGCGTTCGGTATCATCCCCCTTCCCCTGCTTATACAGGGCAGCACGGCAGGTAAGGTTCCAATCTTCTTTCTTATCAGCGATACCATGTAATCCAAATACCACCAACAATATGGTTAACATCATTACAGCAAGCGGCCAGATTTTAACGCCCTTGCGATCAAGCAGGGGACTAACGTTCACATACCCCTGCCTTTTCCAGCCAGGCTGGATTGATAAAACTGATATTCACGTCTGTAGCAAACACTTTGATATTTTCATACTGGGGAACACCGGCGACACGTTTCAACAGCAGTATGTTGAACATGCTGTCGTCGCCGGAAAATGATACAGAGACCTCATCCCAGGACACTCTGTTGCACTGCTTAAGCTGATCGATAAAGAAAGACACCTGCCCTTCCCTGTCTTTCCTGCCTGCAATACGGGGAACCGGATAGACATGAACCGGTATCAGTTCACCACTTTGCAAGTTCACCTGATGGGTGTAATAGCCTTCTATATTCTTCGGTGTATCCACCTCGGAGTAGAGCCAGAATACCATCACCAGAATGACTGCAGTCAGTAAACTGTAGAGCAAAATTGACATAGCCTGGTTGGGAGAGTCTGTCAGGCTTGAGCTGTTATGCTTAAGTTTGCTGTGCAACATATAGCCCTGATCGGCAACCGTCTCCAGCAAAGGCGCATACTTATCCCCCAAAAAACTTTTCAGCTTATGGATGATATCGATCAATTCCAGCTCAGGGTTTTCATGCTGTTCCAGCACAGACAAGAGTGCCTGCCTGGATACCACCTTGTTCTGGCAGGTCACCAGCAAATCAAGCACATTGAACTCGTCGTCTGTTAAAGACAGCACTTGCCCATCGGTCCGGCCGACCAACTGTCGTTTTGCTGTGTCGAACCAACAGCCGCCAATCTGCATTGAAATACTAGCTCCAGATAACATTCAGGAGCATAGTATAGCGAGCAAAACAAAGAGTCTGGTACAGTCAGTGGCGGAACCGTGAACAAGCCGACAAAATTTCTTATTTGCGATTCAACAACCTACATATTAAGCCGATTTAATATGTAGCCCCCTATTCATCAACCCTTTAATAATCAATAAGTTAAATAACAAACAAAAACTCAGAATAATTAAACACCAAAATCACTAAAATCCGGTCATTTCTACATATTCAACCAAATATGGAAGCCGATACTGGCGAAGTACCCCAGCATAATGGCCGGTGTCCATTTCAGGTGAGCACTGAAAGTGTAAATCCCCCTTGCCTGTCCCATTAATGCCACACCGGCGGCACTACCAATAGAGAGCAAACTGCCTCCAACACCCGCAGTCAGAGTCACCAACAACCACTGCCCCAAATCCATCTCCGGCTGCATGGTCAGCACCGCATACATCACGGGGATATTGTCCACCACAGCTGACAGGATACCCACGGCAATATTGGCCAGAGTGGTGTCCCATACCTGATAAATCAGCTCAGAGGCCACCGCCAGATAGCCCATAATCGACAGACCACCGATACAAAGCATCAGACCATAGAAGAACAACATGGTGTCCCACTCCACCTGAGAGATTCGACTGAAGATATCGAAGGGCTGACGACCACTCAGATAGGCAATCTGGGCATCATCTTTATTGGCTTTGGCGGCTTTCATCTTAAGAGCGATGGAACGGGGGAAGCTGCGGCGCAGGAAATAACCGAAAAACTGCAACAACCCCAAACCTATCATCATGCCCAACACAGGTGGCATCCCCAGCACTGAGTGAGCACTGACAGCGCAGGTAATGGTGATCAGAAATAGGGCAACAATGCGAAGAGCACCACGTTTAAGGATCACTTGCTCCTTTTCCACTGCAGGTTTGGCATTACCAATAAACAGGCTCATGAGCACAGCGGGTACCAGATAGTTAACCGCTGACGGCACAAACAGAGCAAAAAACTGAGTAAACTCAACCATCCCTTTTTGCCACACCATCAAAGTGGTGATATCGCCAAAGGGACTAAAGGCACCGCCAGCGTTGGCGGCCACCACAATATTGGTACAGGCGATAGCGATAAATTTAGGCTGCCCCTGCCCCAGCTTGGTTACAACAGCGCACATCAACAAGGCAGTCGTGAGGTTATCCGCCACAGGAGAAATAAAGAAGGACATGACCCCGGTCAGCCAGAATACCTGGCGAAGACTCAAGCCTTTGTTCACTATCCACACCCTCAGCGCATCAAACAGTCCCCGCTCTTCCATGGCGCTGATATAAGTCATGGCCACCATCAGAAACAAAAACAGTTCCGTATATTCAAGCAAACTGTGCCTGAATGCAGCCTCTGCCGTCGCAGACAAACCCGCGGATGAATAGGACAAGGCCACCACCACCCAGATAATGCCTGCAGCCAGCAGCACAGGTTTAGATTTTTGCAGGTGCAGAGACTCTTCGGCTATGACCAGCACATAGGCCAGCACAAACACCACAAGAGCACAGATCCCAGCGACGGAGGAGGTTAAATCAATAGTGGCCAGGGTTGAAGCCTGGGCAAGGGCGACGGACATAAACGACTCACTTCTACAGCAGGTGGCCGACTACATGACTGGCCTGACTAAAAAAATGCCCCGACTTATCAGACGGGGCATTTGGATTAAAACGCGTACAACAAGGTCATATTGGTTTCAGTATCCGTGGACTTTTTCCCATCCAGCGGCTTTTCATCATAACGAACCACGAATGACAGTTTCATCGCCAGCGCGCCGATAATATTGGCAGTCAGCGAGGTTTCAGAGCGAGCCAGCAGTTTATCGCCATAGTCGGCTACAAACCTTTGCTTGAAGGTAGAGTTTTCACTGATCTTGCTCTCGAAGTTAACCACACCATGAGCCACTACGCTGTCCTCTGAGCTAACGCCCTGCAATGCAGCTTCTTCATTTGTCAGCTTTTGGTATAAGTAACCAGGACCCACTTCCAAATCCAGGAAGGTCGCTTCGGTCTCATAGGCACGATAGCCATAACCGGCGGACGCGGTCAGGGTATAGTCATAACCAGTCGAAGGGTCACGGTAGTAGTTGGCGTTGGCAAAAGTATAATTGCGAGCATCAAAACGGTAATTGCCCTGGAACCCCGCCTGATAACTTTCGTTTTCAGTGGTACTGCCATCGTCACTGTCGGTGTTCTCATTATAAAGAGCTTCCAACAGATAGTTGTTTTCCCAGTTGCCCAGCTCATGCTTCATGCTCAGACGAGCCTTGATGGAGGAGCTTTCGCTGTTACCTGTGGTCAGAGTGCCACCCAGCTCAGCTTCACCGGCGAAGGTTTTGTCACCTTCAACAAAGTCCGCTCCCGCCAGGGCTGAAAAAGGCAAAACTGCTGTGATTGCCAGCACACTCAGTAATTTATTCATCGGACATCTACTCCTGTATGGAATTCTCCCAAAAAAGTGCCGAAAAATATTAACATTGAAGCAACGATTTAGCCATCTTAGCATCGGAAAACCGTCAGGTTTATTGGCATTTAGTTGTAGAAAAGCCCGCATAAGCGGGCTCTTTAGTATGGAACCTTTGGAATATTAGAAATTCACTTTTGGATCCAGTTCACCAGTCTGGTAACGCTTGTACATGGCTTGCAGTGACATAGGCTTGATCTTGGACGCCATACCGGCACAGCCAAATGCTTCGTAACGTTCGGTACAAACGTCAGCCATAGCAACCATGGATGCCTGCAGGAACTTACGAGGATCAAACTCACTTGGGTTTTCAGCCAGGAACTTACGTACCGCACCGGTAGAAGCCAGACGCAGGTCGGTATCGATGTTAACCTTACGCACGCCGTGCTTGATACCTTCAACGATCTCTTCCAGTGGCACACCATAGGTTTCAGGAATAGCGCCGCCGTACTCGTTAATGATCTGCAGCCACTCCTGAGGTACAGAAGAACTACCGTGCATCACCAGGTGAGTGTTAGGAATACGGGCGTGGATCTCTTTAATGCGGTCGATACGCAGTACATCACCGGTAGGCTTGCGGCTGAACTTATAAGCACCATGGCTGGTACCGATTGCGATTGCCAGCGCATCAACATGGGTATCAGCAACAAAGCGTGCCGCTTCTTCCGGGCTGGTCAGCATCTGGTCATGGCTCAGTACACCTTCAGCGCCGATACCATCTTCTTCGCCGGCCATACCGGTTTCCAGGCTACCCAGACAGCCAATTTCACCTTCAACAGATACACCACAGGCGTGGGCAAATGCTACTGTCTTACGGGTAACATCTACGTTGTAGTCGTAAGAAGCTGGCGTCTTGCCGTCATCCATCAAAGAGCCGTCCATCATCACTGAGCTCATGCCCAGCTGGATAGAGCGCTGACATACATCAGGGTGAGTACCGTGATCCTGGTGAATACACACAGGGATATCCGGATACTGCTCCAGCGCCGCATTCATCAGGTACTTAAGGAACTGAGGACGGGCATACTTACGGGCACCGGCAGACGCCTGCACGATAACCGGGCTGTCTGTTGCTTCTGCAGCCTGCATAATAGCGCGCATCTGCTCCAGATTGTTAACGTTGAACGCAGGTACTCCGTAACCGTGCTCTGCAGCATGGTCAAGCAGCTGACGCAGTGAAATTAAAGCCATAACTTTTTTGCTCCAATATATAGGGTGAAGTCACTCACCGAGGTCTCTATCTTGGTTCTATTTTTATTCTGTCAGGCCGAAGCCTGACAGGAGGATGCTTGTATTTATTATTGTGGAATCTATTTCAATGCTTGTCGAAATAGTCGGGTGTTCCACTTAATTATCAGGCGCCGCGGGCTTCCAGCATGGCAACGGCAGGCAGCTCTTTACCTTCCAGGAATTCCAGGAAAGCACCACCACCGGTAGAGATGTAAGACACCTTATCGGCAATGCCATACTTATCTACTGCCGCCAGAGTGTCACCACCACCGGCGATAGAGAAGGCGCTGGAATCTGCAATCGCCTGGGCGATACGCTTGGTACCTTCACCGAACTGGTCAAATTCGAACACACCTACAGGGCCATTCCATACAATGGTGCCCGCTTTGGCGATGATGTCAGCCAGTACCTGCGCACTGTCAGGACCGATATCGAAGATCATATCATCGCTGTCCACCTGAGTAACCGGCTTAAGCACAGCTTCAGCCGCAGGACTGAACTCTTTGCCTACAACGACATCAGTTGGCACAGGAATGCTGCCGCCGCGACTCTGGGCGTTAGCCACCAGGCGCTTGGCTTCATCTACCAGATCAGCTTCAAACAGAGATTTACCCACGCCATGACCATCGGCCGCGATAAAGGTGTTGGCAATACCACCACCCACAACCAGCTGGTCAACAATGCCAGATAAACTTTCCAGCACAGTCAGCTTGGTCGATACTTTAGAGCCGCCAACAATGGCCACCATAGGACGGGCAGGGTTATCCAGTGCCTTACCCAGAGCATCCAGTTCAGCCGCCAGCAAAGGACCTGCGCAGGCCACAGATGCGTACATACCAACACCATGGGTTGATGCCTGGGCGCGGTGAGCCGTACCAAAGGCATCCATCACGTACACGTCACACAGGGCCGCCATCTTTCTGGACAGGGCTTCGTCATTCTTTTTCTCGCCCTTGTTGAAGCGTACGTTTTCGAACACCACAACTTCGCCAATATTGGCCTGGACTCCGTCCAGATAGTCAGTTTCCAGACGTACCGGACAGTCAAGCGCTTTGGTCAGATAGTCAACTACCGGCTGCATGGAGAAGGCTGCATCATATTCGCCTTCGGTAGGACGCCCCAGGTGAGACATCACCATCACTGCTGCGCCCTTTTCCAGCGCCAGTTTAATGGTTGGCAGCGACGCGCGCAGACGGGCATCACTGGTCACCACACCATCTTTTACAGGTACGTTCAGATCTTCGCGGATAAGCACGCGCTTACCGGCAAGATCCAGATCTGACATCTTGATAATCGCCATTTGGGATTTCCTCAAACACTGTTAAAAAACAAAAAAAGACTGCCGCCTGAGCGACAGCCGGAATGCTGTTAACTGCCTGACCTGTCGGCGTTCATCATCGCCAAACTGGTGTCCAACATACGGTTGGCAAAGCCCCACTCGTTGTCGCACCACAAGAGCATCTTCACCAGATGTCCATCACTGACACGGGTCTGGGTGCCATCCACCACGCTGGATCTCGGGTCGTGGTTAAAGTCGCAGGAGACCAGTGGCTCATTGGTAAAGCCTACTATGCCCTTGAACCTGCCCTTGGTCTGGGCTTCCAACTCGCGATTCACCTTATCAATATCCACTCGGGTATTCAGCGTCACAGACAGGTCGATGGCGGTGACGTTCACTGTCGGTACCCGCACCGAAATCGCCTCAAACTTATCCTTCATCTGCGGCAGAATACGCTCAATACCACGGGCAAGTTTGGTGTCGACAGGAATAATGGACTGTCCGGCAGCCCGGGTGCGGCGTAAATCGTCATGATAGGCATCAATCACCTGCTGATCATTCATTGCGGAATGAATGGTGGTAATGGCGCCACTTTTCACACCAAAGGCTTTATCCAACACATCAATAACTGGCACCAGGCAGTTGGTGGTGCAGGAGGCGTTGGAAACAATATGGTGGTCCGATTGCAAACTGGATTGATTGACGCCATACACAATAGTGGCGTCGACATCAGGAGAGGATGGGTGGCTGATCAGCACCTTGCCGGCACCGGCTTGAATATGGGCTTCACAGGCGCTTCTGTCAGCCAGGGCGCCGGTACACTCAAGTACAATATCCACCCCGAGATCACGCCAGGGCAATTGGGTGGCATCCGCCTGGTGCAGCAGCTGAATTCTGTCGTCACCGATCACCATCACGCCATCTTCGTGCTCAACTTCCTGAGCAAAGCGTCCGTGAGTAGTGTCGTAGCGGGTCAGGTGCACCATAGCTTCGGGTGTCGCCAGCTCGTTAATGGCAACCAACTGGATCTGCTGCCGCTTACCCGACTCATAAAGAGCCCGCAGGACCGAGCGGCCTATACGGCCATATCCATTAATGGCAATCCGAATCATGGGGCAGTGATGCTCCTTTCCGTGAACTCTGGTTAAGTCATATCAAGTATGCCCGGCATCACCTGCATACTTGATAGGACTCAGTGGCTGACTGTAAAAGCAGTGCAACCAAAGAGATATAAAGACGGCCTACCCTGTCCGGGTAAGCCGTCTGTGCCGCTCAGTGCTCTATTTGAACACAGCAGCGTATCTTATTCATCAACAACTTAGCTGAACTTAACTGAAATAATCAGGCCAGCAGGCTGTTGGTGGTTTCAACTACGTTTTCAACGGTGAAACCAAACATCTTGAACAGCTCACCGGCAGGAGCAGACTCACCGAAGGTGGTCATGCCGATAATGCGACCATTCAGACCCACATACTTGTACCAGTAGTCGGCGATACCTGCTTCAACCGCCACGCGGGCAGTAACAGCCGCAGGCAGAACTGCTTCTTTGTATGCAGCGTCCTGAGCATCGAACAGGTCGGTACATGGGATAGACACCACGCGAACCTGATGGCCCTGGGCAGCCAGCTGGGCCTGAGCCTTCACCGCCAGTTCAACTTCAGAACCGGTAGCGATAATGATGGCTTCCGGAGTGCCTTCACAATCAACCAGTACATAACCACCCTTCTCAACGGCAGCCAGCTGCTCGGCAGTGCGTGGCATCTGTGCCAGGTTCTGACGGGAGAAGATCAGAGAAGTCGGACCATCTTTACGCTCAATGGCGTGTTTCCAGGCGATAGCAGACTCAACCTGGTCACATGGGCGCCAGGTGCTCATGTTAGGGGTCATACGCAAAGAGGCAACCTGCTCAACCGGCTGGTGAGTCGGACCATCTTCACCCAGACCGATAGAGTCGTGGGTGTATACCTGAATGTTCTGTACCTTCATCAGGGCAGCCATGCGCATAGCGTTACGGGCATATTCCATAAACATCAGGAAGGTCGCGCCGTATGGTACGAAACCACCGTGCAGGGCAATACCGTTGATGATGGCAGTCATACCAAATTCACGCACACCATAGTGCAGGTAGTTACCTGAAGCATCTTCCGGGGTGATGGACTTGGACGCTGAGTACATGGTCAGGTTGGATGGTGCCAGGTCAGCACTGCCGCCCAGGAATTCTGGCAGCATCTTACCAAAAGCTTCCAGCGCGTTTTGAGACGCCTTACGGGAAGCGATATCTGCTGGGTTAGCCTGCAGCTCTTCGATGTAAGCTTTTGCCTGAGCATCGAAGTCTGTTGGCAGTTCACCGGCCAGACGACGCTTGAGCTCAGCAGCCAGTTCTGGGTGAGCGGCTTCATAGGCAACAAACTTCTCGTTCCAGCTGGCTTCCTGAGCCTTACCGGCTTCTTTGGCATCCCACTGACCATAGATGTCTGCAGGGATATCGAAAGGACCCTGTTCCCAACCCAGGAATTCACGGGCTGCAGCGATCTCGGCATCACCCAGTGGCGCGCCGTGACAGTCGTGGCTGCCGGACTTGTTTGGTGAACCGAAACCAATCACTGTCTTGGTACAGATCAGCGTTGGCTTGGAGGTTTCAGCCTTGGCAGCTTCAATAGCGGCATTAATGGCATCTGCGTCGTGACCGTCAACGGCACGGATTACATGCCAGCCGTAGGATTCGAAGCGGGCTGGGGTATCATCGGTAAACCAACCTTCTACGTGACCGTCGATAGAGATACCGTTGTCATCCCAGAAAGCTATCAGCTTGCCCAGCCCCAGAGTACCGGCCAGAGAACAGGCTTCGTGGGAGATCCCTTCCATCAGACAGCCATCACCCATAAATACATAGGTGTTGTGGTCAACGATATCGTGACCTTCGCGGTTGAACTGAGCGCCCAGCACCTTCTCGGCAATCGCCATACCTACACCATTGGTGATGCCCTGACCCAGAGGACCTGTAGTAGTCTCTACGCCTGGCGCATAGCCATACTCAGGGTGACCTGGAGTTTTGGAGTGCAGTTGACGGAAGTTTTTCAGATCGTCGATGGACAGGTCATAGCCTGACAGGTGCAGCAGAGAGTAGATAAGCATTGAGCCATGGCCGTTTGAAAGAACGAAACGGTCGCGGTCGGCCCAAGTTGGGTTGGATGGGTTGTGCTTTAAGTGATCACGCCAAAGAACTTCGGCAATGTCAGCCATTCCCATCGGCGCCCCCGGGTGACCGGAATTGGCTTTCTGAACGGCATCCATACTTAACACACGGATTGCGTTGGCGAGTACTTTACGGGAAGACATGCTCTCTCCTGCTGATTTAATGAAACACCATTTCATTTCGCACAACTGAGAATCAGGTTAACGAAATGATATGGTGCTCCCCGGTCCTGAACGGGGCCATATTTTCCCCTATGTGTCGGTGCATACGCAAATAAAATTATGCCGGTATGTGGCGCTGGTTCGATACAGGCCCCCTGCTTTTAACAAATTCCCTGCATACGTCAACTTAACGTGCCACTGAATTGGCCCGCTTTTTGGTTTCATCCATTTGGCTGATTTTCATTGAGATTCCCTATCTGCACAGGTGCAAAAACAGCCTATTGGTCACAAACCCGATTAAATTTCATCATGGGGGGATGATAGTTCCCGGCATTTAAACTAGAATAGCCGTCTAGATGGAGATGCATCCAAACATTAATTTGATGCCTCCCCCAGAATTCATTTTTTTAAACGAGATTTTTTCCAATATGGCAAAGCACTTGTTTACCTCTGAGTCAGTCTCAGAAGGACATCCAGATAAAATCGCCGATCAGATTTCTGATGCGGTATTGGACGCGATCCTGGCTCAGGATCCTAAAGCCCGCGTGGCGTGTGAAACTTTCGTAAAAACCGGCATGGTTATGGTAGGCGGTGAGATCACCACTACTGCATGGGTAGATATTGAAGAACTGACCCGCAAAACCATCCGTGAAATCGGCTATGTTCATTCAGACATGGGCTTTGATGCCAATTCATGTGCTGTACTGAGCGCTATTGGTAAGCAGTCTCCAGACATCAACCAGGGTGTTGACCGTGCAGACCCTAAAGAACAGGGTGCCGGTGACCAGGGTCTGATGTTCGGTTACGCCAGCAACGAAACTGACGTACTGATGCCAGCACCTATTACCTATGCTCACGCACTGGTTAAGCGTCAGTCTGAAGTACGTAAAGAAGGCATCCTGCCGTGGCTGCGTCCAGACGCCAAGTCTCAGGTTACTTTCGCCTACGAAGAAGGCAAAATCGTGGGTATCGATGCAGTAGTACTGTCTACTCAGCATTGCGACAGCGTGAACCAGAAAGATCTGATCGAAGGCGTGATGGAAACCATCATCAAGCCAGTTCTGCCTTCTCAGTGGCTGAACCAGGATACCAAGTTCTTCATCAACCCAACCGGTCGTTTCGTTATCGGTGGTCCAATGGGTGACTGTGGTCTGACTGGTCGTAAAATCATCGTAGATACCTACGGTGGTATGGCTCGTCACGGCGGTGGTGCTTTCTCCGGTAAAGATCCATCCAAGGTTGACCGCTCTGCAGCATACGCTGCCCGTTACGTTGCCAAGAACATTGTTGCTGCCGGTCTGGCTGATCGCTGTGAGATCCAGGTATCCTACGCTATCGGTGTAGCTGACCCAACCTCTATCAGCGTTGAAACCTTCGGTACCGCTAAAGTATCTGAAGAGGTTCTGGAGCGTCTGGTTCGTCAGCACTTCGATCTGCGCCCATACGGTCTGCAGGAGATGCTGGATCTGGCTCGCCCAATTTACCAGGCTACTGCAGCCTACGGTCACTTCGGTCGCGAAGAGTTCCCATGGGAGCGTACTGACAAAGCCGAAGCCCTGCGCGCCGACGCTGGTCTGTAATCCTCAGGGATTCAGACAAACAAAAAAACCGCCATTTGGCGGTTTTTTTGTTTATTGAAGTTCGCTGATTACGGCTCAATAACAGTGGTCGAAGTGAGCGGATTGCATACACATCAGGGCAATTCTGTGCTCATCCAACAAAGGCACCTCTACAGTCTGCCAATCATCTATTTCAATATCGGCAGGCAGCAGCTTGTAGCTGGCCTGATAAGCCCTGCTCACACCACAATCTACCCAAATACCCACTTGGGCCGCTGGCTCACTCCCTGCACAACTGACTTTCAGCAGCAAATGAGGCTCGCCCTCCAATTGTGCCTCGACGCCTTGCGCTTCAATGGCCTCCAGAGCCAACACGCTGGCCAGCAACTTCTGGTTGTCTTTGGCACCCAGTGCCAGCCCCTGATATTTGCTCAATATCGCTTCCAGCATCTGCGTCAGTGTCTGCGTACTCATGCTCAGCCCTGTTTTAAATCCAGGGAAGTCAGATAATATCCCCGGTCAGCAAATTCCATAAAATCGACTATCTGCATGCCATCATCCCGCACGTGAGCCTTGATAGACGCCTCATTATCCTCCCCTATCAGGGCAATCATCCGACTGTAACGCCCCTGCAGCTTGCTCCCCAGCGTTTGCCACATCTGCCTGCACAAACCGCGGCCACGATAGGAAGATGACACCCATACAGGACCATAGTGACAGCTGGATTGCTCGATATTCCCAAATTGCTGTTTCAGAACAGACAGAGCACGGCGCTGCATGGGCCAGTGGGCAAACTCCCGCCAGGGGCCACACACCAGATAGCCAACAATCTGCTTCCTCTGAGGCAATTCATCCTCAGCGATCAAAATATGCCCTGAGGCTATCAGTCGACCGATTAAGGCGCCGTCCAGACAGGCTCCTTCCAGTTGTCCCTGCTCAGGGGACAGTTCATCGGCTGCATGCATGCGTTCAAGCCTGACTAATTCAGACTTATCAGTTTCCAGTGCCAGTCTCAGGCGAATCATAGGTGGCTCAATCAATTAATGTTCGTCCATTATACTGCCGGTTTGCGAAAACGCCCCTGCCGTACCACACTTATTGGAGACTTATTCACCCAATCGGACTGAACGGAATGCTCCCGCACACCATAGATACGGAAATCAGCCTGCTTGAATATGACAGCCCCCAGGTCAATCTGGTGCGCTGGATGCATCAGTGTGAGTTGCTGAAACGTTTCTATCAAGCCAAGGAAGTATTGGTTGTGCAGCAATCCAACAGGGGTCATGAAGTGGTCGTCAGAGCCCCATCCGATGACCCGGCCTTTATCACAGGCACCCAGTTGGATTCAGTCCATGATTCTATGGAGGCACTGTTCAACTCCCCCATGGAAGGGGTCCATCTCAAGCTCGACAACGACTTTTCCCACAGATTACCCGAATGCTTCAGACATCATGCAAACCTGCTGGCAAGGCCGATCCTTTGGCCTGACTCCAGCCATTTCGGTTACCTCTGCGTGCTGGACCCGGATATGGAAAGTCAGGGAGAACTAGCCCCCAAAATGCTGGAGCCTTTTCAGTTACTGCTTCAACAGGAGCTGTCACTCCTGTGTCAACATCATCGAATCGAGTCCATGTCTATGCGGGATGCAAAAACCGGTATGCTGAATGACCATGGGTTTATGATGATGGCTCCCCGCCAACTGAGTCTCGGCCGACGATTTGGCGCCCATGCCGGGATTTTCGTCTTTGAGCTGGCATCTTCGCCCACTCTGGAAGCCAGACACCACAATTTGCTGGGAAGTATATTGCAGAACACAGTTCGGGCTGCTGATATCGCCGCTCACTTTACTGAGACCGAATATGTGGTTCTCGCCTTCCTCGATGCCGAGCAGGATATGGCCACCATAGTTAAACGGGTGCGCAACCAGCTTAGCCATCTGGATGAATCCCTGGAGCTGGATGTGGGGTACTGCTTCTTCAGCCCTGATTCCACAGTGCGGCTGGCCGCCATGCTGGCACAGGCGAAAGAGGCGCTGAAGGACCAGGTGACTAAAACAAATTCAAAGTCAGAAACATCGAACCAAGCTACAGAAAGCCGTTAACCAGCCCAAAATTCCAGCTGTGCACTCACTTCGATGACAGCTTGCTAGTATCGCGCTCACAGACAGAAAAAATCCCCTTTTGCTTTACTGACAAACTTGTCAAACTAGTGGGATTGTCTGTGAGGTTTTCTGAATAGCAGGATAGTCATATCTCAGGTACACGCATGTCGTGTTATTCCGTAAGCCAACAGCAATCCTGTTCGCACTTTTCAAAGTCCATTTAATTGTGGGATTAACACATGAATAAAAAAATTATTATCGCTGGCCTGATGGCCGCAGGTCTGGCTGGTTGTCAAAGCGCGCCAGAGCAGAGTAAAGCCGTTGATCTGGTTGGTAACTGGAAGCTGGAATACATTATGGGTCAGCCTACCGTTGACTACAGCCCGGCTCAAATCAACTTTGATAAAGACGGCAAGCTGTCAGGTAACAACAGCTGCAACAACTTCTTCGGTACTTATGTTCAGCAGGGAAATACCCTGACCCTGAACCCTGCAGGCAGCACTATGAAAGCCTGTGTTGATGCCCTGATGGCTCAGGAGCAGCTGGTAAACCAGGCTATGCCTCTGGTTAAAACTGCTGAAATGGACGGCGGAAAGCTGGAGCTGAAAGGCGAAGACGGTGAAGATTTGCTGGTATTGACCAAGCTCTAATTCGCCCTCTGCAAATATAAAAAACCGCCTGAATGGCGGTTTTTTTGTGTCAGTAAAATGTGGCTATTAAGCTTTGGCTTCAGTTACCGGCGTATTCTGCTCAGCAATCAAGGCACTTTCCTGCATATCAGCATTGTAGTGAACTTCATCCAGCTCATCTTCTGACTTGGCAATCACAGTGGTCGCAACCAGGTCACCGGAGACGTTAACCACAGTGCGGGCCATATCCAAAATACGGTCAATACCGGCTATCAGCGCGACACCTTCCAGTGGCAGACCCACAGTGGTCAGTACCAGTGTCAACATCACCAGACCGGCACCCGGCACACCGGCAGTACCGATAGAGGCCAAAGTCGCGGTCAGAATGATGGTCAGGTAATCCACCCAGGTCAGGTCAATACCAAAGGCCTGAGCCACAAACAGTGCAGTCACCCCTTGATAGAGCGCAGTACCGTCCATGTTGATGGTTGTGCCCAAAGGCAGAACAAAGGAGGAGATCTTCTTGTTTACGCCCAGATACTCGCTGGCACACTTCATACTGGCTGGCAGAGTACCGGCGCTGCTTGAAGTCGTAAAAGCCACTGCCATGGCATTGCTGATCCCCTTGAAGAAGTGCACAGGATTCAAACCCGCCAGGCCTCGCAGCACCAGGCTGTAGAAGCCCACAATATGCAGGAAGCAGCCAATATACACAGCCAGAATCACCTTAATCAGGGGCAGCAACATATCCATGCCGTACTCACCGGCCACCCAGGCCATCAAGCCAAATACCCCGTAAGGTGCCAGCTTCATCACCATATCAGTCAGCTTGTACATGGCTTCAGCCAGACTCTCAAATACCTTGATGGCAGGCTTGCCATGGTCACCAATCAGCACCAGGGCAATGCCCAGAGCCACGGCAAATACTATCACTTGAAGAATATCGCCATTGGCCAGCGCGGCAATCGGGTTGGTCGGTACGATATTAATCAGAGTTTCCATGACAGAAGGAGCAGCCTTGGCCTCCTGCGCCAGCTCTACACCATGCAAAGACAAACCTGCGCCTGGCTGCATCACATAGCCAACAGCCAAACCCAGGGTAATGGCGATGGAAGTGGTCCCCAGATAGAAAGCGAAGGATTTGAAGCCGATGCGGCCCATACGGGCGGTATCCTGCATGGAGGTAACACCCACAATCAGTGAGCAAAACACCAGAGGTACAATCAGCATTTTAATGGTGTTCACAAACAGTGTGCCTATGGGTTTGAGCATAGTTGCGTCTTTGCCAAGTGCCAGACCGGCAGCAATACCCAAAATCATACCCACAAGAATTTGCAGCCACAGCGGCAAGGACATCCAGCCGCGCCAGACTTTACCCAAAGCCGAAGGCTGGCGGGAAACGGAAGAAGATTTCGTCATCATGTACACCCTGAATCAATTAACGAAGAGTTCAACCTTTCCCTGGTCGTATCGGTTGCTACCGATAGCCAACTTTCAAGCGGCAGCGGAGCGTAACATGAATTCAGTCAGTTGCGGGCTTTGCATTGTAGTTTTCCAGATAAAGCCCTGAGGGATTGCATAACCATAAATTATTCATGGTTAATATTGAGAAAAGTTAAATTAACTGCGGGGTTCAGGCTGATCAAGCATCAAAAGTCTCAGATGATGCCTTGCGCTTACCATATTGCATGGAGTAAAGAGACGCAGGTGGCTGCTCCCGTTCGATTAAATAACTCCAATAGTCATGATCAAAGTTGTCAAACAAAGAGAAAGATTTGCCTTCAGCACGCTGCAACAGATAGCACCAAACAATGCCCCAAACCCCAAACGTCAACATTGTCAGGGTAAAGTGCAACAGCGGATTTGGCTTGCGAAGTTTAGGTCTGGCCATTTCGGTACACTCAGGTAGGGGCGATAATTTAAGTCTAGCAAAGGTTAGACTTTAGTCGAATGCGGGTTCAGTCCTGCACCTTGAATATCCTCTGTCAGTTGAGATAATGCCCTGAACTCAAACAACAAAAATTTCCTATGAATATTCGACAGGCAAGTAATCAGGATCTGCAGGCTCTGGTAGAGTTTAACCGCGCCATGGCAATGGAGACCGAAGGGCTGGAGCTTTGCGTTAACACCCTGACTAAAGGGGTTGAAACCCTGCTGAGTCAACCGGCAAAAGGCTTTTATCTGGTGGCAGAAATCGAAGGCGTATTGGCCGGCTCGTTAATGGTGACCTATGAATGGAGCGACTGGCGTGCCAAAGATTATTACTGGATCCAAAGCGTCTATATTAAACCTGAATTCCGCCGCCGCGGTATCTACCGTCATCTTTATGCCGAAGTGAAGCGGATCGCAGAGGCCAATGGTGGCGCCGCCAGCTTCCGTCTGTATGTAGAGCAGGACAATACCCGGGCCCAGCAGACCTACGCGTCACTGGGTATGGAGCAAAGTTACTATCTGATGTTTGAAGAGAAGTAATCTAGCCAACTGGCACAAAAAAGCCGGCTAATTGCCGGCTTTCTGTTTGTCTGAACGATTATACGTTCAGTACCTTGATGGCCAAACCACCCTGGCTGGTCTCGCGGTACTTAGGCAGCATGTCCTTACCGGTTTCGTACATGGTGGCAATCACCTTGTCCAGGCTCACGGTTGGATCGCTGTTACGGCGCATTGCCATACGGGCTGAGTTAATCGCCTTAACAGAAGCGATAGCATTACGCTCAATACAAGGTACCTGCACCTGGCCGGCAACCGGGTCACAGGTCAGACCCAGGTTGTGCTCCATGCCAATTTCGGCAGCAATACATACCTGAGCTGGGTTGGCCCCCATCAGCTCGGCCAAACCGGCAGCCGCCATGGAACAGGCCACGCCCACTTCACCCTGACAACCTACTTCGGCACCAGAGATAGAAGCATTGCGCTTATACAGACCACCAATCACAGCTGCGGTCAGGTAGAACTTAGTGTACTCCTTCTCGCCTACCGGTTGGATGAACTTGTTGTAGTAAGCAATTACCGCTGGGATGATACCGGCAGCGCCGTTGGTTGGAGAGGTCACAACACGACCACCGGCCGCGTTTTCTTCACTCACAGCCAGGGCGAACATGTTCACCCAGTCAACGATCATCATAGGATCTGAAGTCAGACGCTCACTGGTGACCAGCTGACGGTACAAAGCAGGTGCACGACGAGGTACACGCAGTGGGCCAGCCAGCACACCCTCGGTGTGGCAGCCACGCTCAATACCTTCAGACATCACTTTCCACACTTTGGCAAAGCCAGTGTGGATGTCTGCTTCGCTGCGGAAAGCTTTTTCATTTTCCAGTGCCAGCTTGCTGATGCTCAGACCATGCTCTTTACACAACTCCAACAGCTCGTCAGCGTTGGTGTAGTTGTAAGGCACCTGAACTTCCTGCTCGCTGTCTTTACCGAAGTTTTCTTCATCAACGATAAAACCACCACCGATAGAGTAGTAAGTCTTGCTGTATTCCAGCTTCTCACCAACCCAGGCGTGGATCTTCATGCCGTTCTCATGCAGAGGCAGAGCTTCCGGATGCATGATCAGTGAGCCTTCAGGGAAGTCTACTGTGTGGCAATGCATACCAACCGGCAGACGACCGGTTTGCTCTACGCGCTGAATAAACTCAGGAATAGCTTCAATATCAACAGTCTCAGGGCTGTTACCACCCAGACCCATAATAATGGCGATATCGGTGTGGTGACCTTTACCGGTCAGAGACAGAGAACCGTATACGTCTACGGTAATCTTGGTGATGTCCCGCAAAGTGCCCTTGGCACGCAGGTCATCAATAAATTCTTTGGCGGCTTTCATCGGGCCCACAGTGTGGGAGCTTGAGGGGCCAACCCCAATCTTAAAAATATCAAATGCGCTAAACATGAACTACACCCCGAAAAGAGTAAAAAGGACCGGGTTTTGCAACCCGATCCCTGGAACAATTAAAACTTTGAAATTACAGCTGTATTGGATTACAGCAGGCCATACAGGATGGCAGTCATTGACGCCAGACCGGCGATGATGACGAAAATGTTGGTCACGCGGCCACGGTAGGCTTTCAGTGCATCAACTTTGTACACAGCGTACATTGGCATCAGGTACAGGATAGCCGCGATGATAGGACCACCCAGAGCTTCAATCATGCCCAGTACACTTGGGTTGATGATAGCCACAGCCCAGATTGACAGGAACATGAACACCAGGATGCCCTTGTTCAGCTTGCCTTCGTCAACTTCTTTACCGTTACCTTCCATCTGCTTCACGATGATACCGCGCATACCTTCGCTGGCACCCAGGTAGTGGCCAAAGAAGGAAGACACAATCGCAATGAAGGCGATAAATGGAGCAAAGTAAGTGATAAACGCACTGTCATACACGTTAGCCAGGTAAGACAGAATTGGCAGGTTCTCAGCTTTGGCTTGAGCCAGCTGCTCTGGAGACAGAGACAGTACGCAAGAGAACACGAACAGCATTACAAAGCCTACCAGCATCAGCGAGGTGTTACGCAGAATTACGTCAGCTTTGCGAGAAGCGTTCTTGCCATGGTCACGCTTCAGCGATACAGAGAACTGAGAGATCGCTGGAGAGTGGTTAAAGGCAAAGATCAATACTGGAATGGTCAGCCAGATAGTACCGATGAAATCACCGGCAGATGGCAGCTCCATCAGCGCATCCATTTTCCAGTTTGGCACCATGTACAGGGCCAGGAACGCCAGGATGATAACCAGTGGATATACCAGGAACTGAGTCACTTTCAGCATCAGTTTCTCACCGGCAACCATCACTGACATCATAGCCAGGATCAGACCACCAGACAGCAACCAACGTGGCAGAGAGTCCATGCCCAGCTGGTTGACCATAAAGCTGTCAACTACGTTGGTAATACTTACACCATAGATAAGTACGATTGGGTAGATGGCGAAGAAGTACAGAACGGTAATCGCTTTACCAGCGCCTTTACCAAAGTGCTCTTCCACTACCTGAGTAATGTCACTGCCTTCGATGTTGGAAGAACATACGAAGCGAGACAGGCCACGGTGGGCCAGGTAGGTCATAGGACCAATAATCAGAGCCATGACCACCAGAGGCCAGAAACCGCCCATACCGGCATTGATCGGCAGGAACAGAATACCGGCGCCTACGGCAGTACCGAACAGGCTCAGCATCCAGGTTGTATCCTGGGCAGTCCAGGGCAGCTTGGCGTTCTCAGTCGCCTTGTTGTCCTGAGCTTTGATAGCTTCTTTTTGCATATAAGTTACCTTAACGCTGTTTACAGCAATAATTGATTTCGGCGCAAAGGATATAGATTTAGGACTTTGAAAAGGTGATCTATGCCCACATTCAGTAAATGAATTTCAGAATAAGCTGATATTGAGATCCGGGTCTCATTTCACCCGTAATAAAGCACCATTTTCGCATCCCGATTACAACTTTTGCGCAATGCTTGAACAACCTTTGATTAACCTAATTTAGGGAGCCATGATTTAACCAGTAAAATACCACCCCATAAAACAAAGAGGCAGATCACCTTACGCCACCAAGTTGCGACAAAGATCAAACCACGCAGAGCAAATATTGAAGTGAGTCACAATTTAAATTTGGTCAGGGCAGCATAACAGTGGATGTTAAAAGCGGGATAGTTAGATTAACGAAAAGTCATGTTTCAACAAATCGACTTCAGAAAATAAAAAGCCCCGGACCAAAGGGCCCAGGGCTGATGCTTATGACAGCTAAAACATTACTTCTGCTTACTCAGCTCCAGTGTCGATACCAGGCCGGAAGTAATTTCATCTTCGGTATACAGCAGTGGGCGCAACCCCGTACCGGAAGAGTACAGAGCTGTTTGGTCAGCAAACTCCGGACGCAGGATATTGTTGGTCTGGGAATAGGTCAGAATACCATTGGCCTTGGGGCCATCGTCGGTAAAGCTCACCACAAACATCCAGCTTGAGCCATAACGAATTGGATAGCCTTCAGCAGTCAAACCGGACGCCAGCTCCTTATCGCTCACCACATCAGTAATACCCGGGTAGGTGTGCTGCGGCATCAAGGTGTCATCACCACTCAAACGGGTTGAGAACACATTAAACCCACCTTCCACATGGTGAGTCCCCGGCCATGGCAGCTTCTGACCTGAAGGCAGACCATTTGGCAGTGAACGCTCTACAAACTGCACTGTCCCCAGAGGCGCGTCCACATCAAAACCGGCTTTCTCCAGGTTGAGTGTCGCCTGAGCCAGTGCTTTAAGGGCGCTGCCATCGGTTGCCAGAGTATTGGGCGTAGTGGCAGCCTGTGCTGGGTCAAAAGGCACAGTCAGCATGGTCTCTTCGTTAAACAGGTGGGCAAACTCACGGATTAATGCGCCACCCACACTGTCGTTGTTTTGCTTGCCGTTCCAGCTTGACAGCGCCGCGCAGGCAGCAGACAGATCTTTGCTCAGACCGTCGGCAACCACAACGGGCTCACTGCCCTGCGCATCACATTGAGCCAGCAGATCGGTCAGTACCAACTCAGGCAGATAAGCACGGTTATTGGTCAGCATGGCAGACAGCTCATCAAAACTGAACTTACCGTCGCTGCCTGCCGCGTCGTCCATCATCTTGAGGGCCATACGGGTACGCATGCTCAGTTGACCACGCTCTTCGCCGTACATGGGAGAGAAATACTCCAGCGGCTCATTGAGGTTGGTTGACCAGAAAGAATCGTTGGAGTTCTGAACGAAGTCGCTGCGCAGCAACTGAGGGATCAGCTCATGGGGCGTAGCACCATCAAAAGCAAACAGTGAGGAGTTACCCGCCAACACAGTAAAGCCTGCCTGCTCACGCAAAGCTCTCAGCTCAGGAGAAGTACGCAGCAGTACCACAGCAGCTTCTGACAGGCCGGGAACAGCCGAGTCATCGATATAGAAGGCGTTACCCTCTTTATCCGCATACATGGTGTTGTTGAAGATCAGGCCATCGTAATCCACAAAGGTTTGCTGGAACTCTTCCAGATTGGAGGCGCGGTTCATAGCCAGCCAGTGATCCAGCGGATCCATATTGGCCATGTTCACATCCTGGATCATAAATGCCTGGCCATCATCCCAGCCAAAAGGTGCCAGGGCTGGCGGTGCTTCCAGAATCGGTCCCTTGTCGGTGAAGAAGATATCCTTTTCAAACGGCACTATCTGACCGCCACCGACATTCACATTAACTGTCACTGTCTCTGACTTGATAGGCTTGGGAGCGCCATCAAACAGATACTGCATACGATCGCCGGAAGTCAGCTCCAGCTGGTACACCACAAAGTGCTCCGCGGTAGAGAAGGTATGGGTCCAGCCCAGGTTTTCATTAAAGCCGATGTTCACCAGACCTGGCATACCCACCAGCGAGCCGCCCATCATATTGATATGACCTGGAATAGTGGTGTGCGACTGCCAGAATCTCAGGTTACCTGTGTGGGGGAAATGAGGGTTGCCCAGCACCATACCCTTACCATTTTCAGTTTTGTCACTGCCCAGGCCCCAACCGTTGGACCCGAGGTCTCTGTGGTTTGGCTCCGGCGTACTGATATTGGCCATGGCGGTTTGCAGCCCCTTGTCCAGCTTGTTGCTGAATGCAGCCACCTGCTGTTGACTCTGAGCCGGACGCGGCAGGTACTCATCACCATCACCTGGGTTGGCAAAGAAGATCAGATCCAGGAAGTTGGCCGCACCGGGCAGCACGGTAATGGAAAATACGTACGTGAGGTAATCCACCTCAGTGATCGGCTGCACCCAGGCTTGACCTGCGCAGAAAGGTTCTACACCGGTTTCACTACCCGACTCAACGTCGGCCAGGTACTGGTTATACCCCTGCACAAACCCTGAAATCATGGCACGGGAATTTTCAGTCATCTCTGGGAGCTTGGCCTCTGCCAGCTCACGGATTTTCAGTGCTTTGTAACCAAAATCAGAAATAATATTGGCATTGTCTTCCGCGGCAGGCACCCCGGCAACAAAGTCAAAGGTATGTGGACCGAAGAACTGTGAGCGCTGGGAGTTTGCCTTAACAAAGCCGTCAGCCAGAATACAGAGGTTGTCCTGGGCCTGCACATAACCACTGCCGAAGGCGAGACTTTCGAGGTTGTCAGCCTGAATATGGGGAACACCGTAAGTGGTTCTTCTTACGGTAGCCTGGAGCTTGCCATCCGGGGCAAAGGCTTTCAAAGAGGTGTCAGGCTCTGGTGGGATAACGGTTTCCGAGTCGCTGCCGCAACCGGCAAGAAATGAAGCCATGGCGACGCCGATGGCCAACTTGAGTTTGTTGAATTCCATGTTATTGTCTCTCGATTGAGTATCGTCCTGATCCCGTGTCCACCAATGGATTCACGGGTATAGGGTAACCCCGGCCAGCAGAGCTCACCGTCCATTTCCCCGCCGATCTTTTGCCGGCTATTGTTTGGGAAATGAGTTGATTTGGAATAAACCCACATCATGGTTACCGGCACATTAAACCAATGTTTCAAACAAGCGTCCACATTGATAAACAAAATCCCTATGAATAAGCAAATTCTTAACCTGATTGTGGGTTCTACCAACCCGGTCAAAGTACAGGCAGCCAAAGATGCCTTCGAGCTGATGTTCCCCGAGTCGGAAGTGATTGCGACAGGTATCAAAGCCCCTTCCGGCGTGCCGGATCAGCCGATGAACAGTAAACAAACCCGCGATGGTGCAGTTAACCGTGTTGAGTACTGTCGCACCCGGGAGTCAGCAGACTTTTATCTGGCGATGGAAGGAGGTGTTGACCAGTTTGAAGATGGCCCGGCGACTTTCGCTTACGTCGTGGTCGCCTCTGAAAACGGTATGAGCGTAGGGCGCAGCGCTAACTTGCCGCTGCCACAAACAGTGTTTGATGCACTGCTACAGGGGGAAGAGTTGGGGCATGTGATGGATAGGCTGTTCAATACCACCAATATTAAACAGGCGGGTGGCGCCATCGGCCTGCTGACTAATGGCCGGGCAACCCGTGGCAGTATCTACACCCAGGCGATTATGCTGGCTATGGCTCCCTTACTGCACACAGAACTTTACAAAAAATAAGCACTTGCCAAGCGGGGCGTGAATTTATAACTTGGTTGCAGAAAGCAACTTAAAGTTAACAACATGCCCCAATCCAAGGAATCACAACCTCTTTCACTGACCCGCCACAGCGAAGCGTTCAGCCGCCTGTTGTCGCGCCTGTGTAAACCTCTGACTCAGACGTTGGGGCTGTCGCAGCAACAACTGGCCATGATGAAAGAGCTGGAACGGCATAGCCTGTCGGTCAAGCAATTGGGAATGCTGCTGGGAATCGATAAATCCAATGCCAGTCGCACCCTTGCGCAATTGACAGATAAAGGCTGGGTCAATTGCCAGGCAAGTCCCAGGGATCAGCGTATGCTCAGAGCTGAGCTGACCCCCTCCGGTCGTCGTTTGATGACAAAGTGGTGGCAAGGTCATGCCCGGCATTTCGATGCCGCTTTAGCGCAGCTCCTGCCGGAACAAAGAGAGCACACTCTTGAGGCCCTGGTGCGTTTAACCCGTGCCATGGAGCAGGCTCAGGCCCAGGCTGAATACGACATTCGTCTGTTACTGCCGGAAGATAACGCCGCTATGGCTCAGGTGATCCGTACTGTTTCTTCCGAGTATGGACTGACCCCGGATAAGGGCTATGGGGTATCAGATCCCACCCTGGATTGCCTCAGTGAGGTATATGCCGATGATCGTGCCTGCTACTGGGTGATCTCCCAGGAGAATCGGGTGCTGGGCGGCGGTGGTATTGCACCATTGGCAGACAAACAGGGACGCAAGGATATTTGCGAACTACAAAAGATGTATTTTCTGCCCGAACTCAGGGGCAAAGGCTTTGCCCGCAGATTAACGCTGCAGGCACTCGCTTTTGCCAAAGCTCAGGGCTATGCCTGCTGTTATCTGGAAACCACGGCCTGTTTAACCGAGGCTGTGCGTCTGTATGAAGCCATGGGCTTTGAACATCTGCCCAGTCATATGGGAGAAACCGGCCACGACGCCTGCGAACTGCCCATGTTAAGAAACCTGTAAAGAATATTGCCCGCCTTGATGAAAGCGGGCAATCGGCTTGCAATCGCCCGATTGGGTGTTAGCCTCAAAGTATGGCCGCAAAAACTCAAGTTATTGCAATCAGGTCAGCTTGTACGGCTTTCAAGGAGAAACCGTCACATGAAATACAACCGCCTGCCCCACTCCACATTGGAGATCAGCTCACTGTCTCTGGGCACCATGACCTGGGGAGAACAGAACACCGCCGCTGATGCCTTCGCCCAACTGGACTATGCCATCGCCCAGGGGATCAATTTTATCGACGCCGCCGAAATGTATCCTGTCCCTCCCCGACCTGACACTCAGGGGGAGACAGAGCGAATTATCGGCCAATATCTGAGAAAAAGCGGTAATCGCGAAAAGCTGATTATCGCCTCCAAAGTATCAGCGCCCAGAGATGGCGGAGACTATATCCGTTCCGATATGGCGCTGGACTGGCGCAACCTGCAATTGGCTGTGGATGCCTCCCTCGACCGTTTGGGCGTCGACTGCATCGACCTTTATCAGATTCACTGGCCCCACCGCAGCACCAACTTCTTTGGTCAGTTGGGGTATGAGCAGCAGGAAACCGAGGCCCAGACTCCTATCTTTGACACGCTTGAAGCCCTGGCTGAGCTGGTGCGACTGGGCAAGATCCGCTATGTCGGTGTCTCCAATGAAACCCCATGGGGCCTGATGAAATACCTGCAACTGGCTGAAAAGCATGGTCTGCCGCGTATCGTCAGCGTGCAAAATCCTTATAATCTGCTCAACCGCAGCTTTGAAGTGGGCATGGCAGAAATCGCCCACAGGGAAGATTTACCATTGCTGGCCTACTCACCCCTGGCCTTCGGCGCATTAAGCGGTAAATACCTGAATGACCAGAGGCCTGAAAATGCCCGCCTGACATTGTTCAAACGCTTCGCCCGCTACAATGGTACTGATATGGCAATACAAGCCACCCAGGCCTATTGCGAACTGGCAGCAGAGTTTAAGTTGTCGCCAGCGCAAATGGCGTTGGCGTTTGTGCAATCCCGCCCGTTTGTGGCAAGTACCATTATCGGCGCCACAAATATGGAACAGCTGAAGCAGAATATCGCCAGTGAACAGATGCTGTTAAGTGATGAGCTGCAAAGCCGCATTCGTGAGCTGGGTGAAGTATATCGTCTGCCCTGCCCCTGAATCATCTCGAACAGCAGTCGGCGATCATTAACAGGCTTGCATTGCACGGGCAGATCCACCAAGATCTGCCCGCACTGTTTTTACCTGCCCAAGCTCAAGCATGAATAACGATTTGAAAGCACTATTCCCCGCATTGAACCAGACACTGGATGGTTATCCTCTGTGTTATCTGGATACTGCCGCCACCAGCCAAAAACCTGCCCAGGTGCTGGAGGCAATGGACAGCTTTTATCGTCAACACAATGCCAATGTGCACAGAGCAGCCCATCAGTTATCTGCCCGCGCAACCAGTGCTTACGAAGCTGTGCGTGACAGTCTCAAAGAGTTTATCGGCGCAGCCCAAAGCAACGAAATTATTTTCACCTCAGGCACGACCCAGAGCATCAATATGTTGGCCTGGGGACTGACATCTCAATTACGCGAAGGTGATGTGATTCTGGTGGACAGCGCTGCCCACCACGCCAATATCGTGCCCTGGCAAGAACTGGCGAAACGCACTGGCGCCGAAGTGGTGCCCATCCCGCTGACGGCAGATCTCAGACTGGATATCCAGGCTTACCAAAAGCAACTGGACACACTGCCTGTGCACATAGTTGCACTGGCTCATGTCTCCAATGTGCTGGGCACTGTCAATGACATTAAGACCCTGAGCGCGATGGCAAAGGCCAAAGGCGCTTTGGTGGCTGTGGATGGGGCTCAGGCCATTGCTCATCATAAGGTGAATGTCATTGAGCTCGGCTGTCACTTTTACAGCTTCTCCAGCCACAAGATGTATGGTCCATCCGGCGTTGGCGTACTGTGGGGATGTTATCTGGAGCTGGACAAACTTGAGCCCATGCTGACCGGCGGCGAGATGATAGATACCGTCAGCTTTGACGGCACCAGCTTTGGTCAATTACCCAATCGTTTGGAAGCTGGTACACCGCCCATAGTCGAAGTAATAGGCCTGGGCGCGGCACTGAATTTTATCAAAGCACTGCCTGTGGAAGCCTTCGACCATGAACAACAGATGTTGAATCTGTTGCAGCAACGGCTGGCGCAGCTTCCTCAGATTGAGCTGTATGGCGCTCATCAGGATAATACTGGTGCGGTGGCCTTTAATCTCAAAGGCGAGCATCATCAGGATGTGGGGATTTTGCTGGATCAGCAGGGGGTTGCCATACGCTGTGGCCATCACTGTGCTCAACCTCTTATGCAGATTATGCAGATCTCCGGCTGTTGTCGTGCATCAGTTGGAGTTTACACCAGCAGTGAAGATATCGACCGCTTTATCACCGCACTGGAAGATGCCATTGACCTGCTGGGCTAGTCTGGCACCACTCAATTTATTCGATGGCTGAGCAGCCACAAGCCCAGCTGGCAGATTTATTTAAGGAACCTCTATGTCCGCCTCACCCGCTTCCCAGGATTTTCTGTTTGACCTGGTGCCACTTCAGTCGGCACGTGACAAGGTACTGGATGCCAATAACTGGCAGGAAAAGTATCGTCAGATAATGTTGCTGGGTAAACAACTGCCGACGTTGGCAAGTGAGCTACAGTGTGAATCAGCGCAGGTGAAAGGTTGCGAAAGCAAAGCATGGCTGTACCACTGTAAGATTGATGGCAATCATTATTATCTGGTAGACAGCGAAGCCCGGGTTGTGAAGGGGCTGGCAGCTTTGGTCATTGCTCAGTTGCAGGGTAAGGACAGCGCTGAAATTGCTGAATTCGACCCCGCACACTATTTTAAGCAATTGGGGTTGGCAGGTCAGTTAAGCCCATCCCGCACCAACGGCCTGACGGCCCTGGTGAACGGAATGATAGCGGCAGCCAACTGATCAGATAAAGATAATCATACAGGCGGCAAAAGTGCTCCAGCAGCCGATATAGGCCAGCTCTTTCCAGATACTTTTCAGATTAAACATGGATCCAATTCCTTCAGGATAATCAAACATGTATTAATCTAATGCCCACTTGCCATCCCGGGTGAGATCCAGCTCACCCTTCATATTAAACTTGATTAATATTAGCCATTTTCTGCATATCTCAGTCAGCGCATTCAGCTTAATTCAGAATATAAACCAAACAAATTTAATCACTTGAAAGTCTGACTTGCTGTACAAACAAAAATGCACCGCCTGCTGTCAGTGCATTTCTATTCATATCAGGTCATCATTCAAAGCATGTGATTGGCCATGGTGCGCTGTATTCCCACCACGTCAGTGCCCTTCTTGAGCTCTTTCACCAGAGGATCTTTTTGCCCTGAAATATATATCTTGAGTTCAGCATCCATATCAAAGCGTCCTGCCGTCTCCACTTCAAAGAAGGTAATCGACTTATAGGGAATAGAAAGGTAACTCACCTTCTTGCCGGTTACGCCCTGCTTGTCGATCAGGATCAGGCGCTTATCGGTAAATACAAACATATCCCGGATCAACTTATAAGCCAGCGATAACTGCTCATTATCGGACAATATAGGCTGCAACTCCTGCTGCAACTCAGTCAAATCTACCTCAGTGGCGTTGCCCATAATGGCATCGAGTAGTCCCATCCCTGCTCTCCTGTACTTATCAAACCTGTTTGCTACGTTCGATCCCTATCATTTCACATTTTTGGCAATCAAACACCAGCCTAATATCAAGGTCCATATCCAACAGCATGGTCAGTATAAAAAGCGCTGGCAAACAAATACAAAAGACCCGCAGCTTACGGAGAAGTACTGCGGGCCAATGGGCTTTCTTTTTTCAGACGGGAACTTACTGAATATTCGCTACCGTCTGGGATACATTTTCAGCACCTGTACGTATCTCTTCCATCACCTGAGCTACCTGATTGATCTGGTCTTTACCTGACTCTGCAGTCTGACCAACCTGATTCATCATCTCAGTCGCGCCAGCGGTAAGGTTACGGTTTTCGCTGACAACAGAGGCAATCTCATCAGTACTCTGACTGGTACGCGCTGCCAACTGTCTGACCTCATCCGCTACCACAGCAAATCCACGTCCCTGATCCCCGGCCCTGGCAGCCTCAATGGCGGCGTTCAACGCCAGCAGGTTGGTTTGCTCAGCGATGGCGCTGATGGTGGAGACAATGGCTTCAATGTTCTTGGACTGCTCATTCAGCTGATTAATCGATTCCGTGGTGCGTTGCACCTGCTCGGCAATCACACTGGAGGTTTGCACACTGTTACGCAGCAAGTCGGCTCCCTGCACCGCAATCTGTGCTGTCTCTTCTGAGGTGGAGTAAGCCACTTCCGCCGCTTCACGTACCGCTTGCTGGCGGACAATACGTTCAGTGATATCAGAGCAGAATTTGATCACCTTAACCACTTCCCCCCTGTCATTCATCACAGGGTTGTAGGTCGCTTCCAGCCAGAGCACCTGCCCGCCTGCACCTCTGCGCTCGAACAGACCCGATTTGTGCTGCCCACTGGCAAGGTCCGGCCAGAAATTAGGGTTGTCCTGCAGGAATGATTCCGGACAGAAGATTCTGTGGTGCTTGCCCACAATCTGCTCGCGACTATAGCCAACGGCTCCCAGGAAGTTCTGATTTGCCGTCAGGATATTACCATCAGGCGTAAATTCGATAATCGCCTGTGCCCGTTCCAGTGCTGCAAACACAGCCGCCTGCTCATCGAGACGCAGCTTCTCCTCAGTGATATCTGAGGCGACTTTGACCACCTTGACCACACTGCCATTTTGCTTAACCGGTATGTAGGTCGCCTGCAGCCACATCTCTTCGCCGGCTTTATTTTTACGGTTGAACATACCGGTTTGCGCCACACCATTGGCAAGATCAGCCCAGAATTGGCGATATTGAGAACTGCTGGCATAGGCTGAATGACAGAACATCCTGTGGTGTTGACCACGAATTTCATCAATGCTGTAGCCAACAGCATTCAGGAACAGGTTGTTGGCATCCTTAATGGTTCCATCCGGCGTAAATTCGATAAAAGCGACACTGTTCTTGATTGAGTCAACCAGGGCGGTATCCATTTGAGCGCTGCTGCTTGCACTGGATGGCGCCTGATCCTGCTTTGATTTGAAATTGAACATGCACTGTATTCCTGCTGTTTGCGATTATTCAGGGTCTTGTTGCCAGCAGAAGGCCAGAGTAATACCTTCCCCTGGTGAAAAAACACTCTAAATTCAGCATAGCAGGGATTTTTTAAAGCATCGGAAAAAGCCAGATTTTTGTTTTGGTTAACAGCGGTTATTTAAGATGTCGACCACCATCCAAAGCCATTATCCTGCCCGTGACATAGCGACTGCCCATCAGATAATCCACTGTCGCCAGAACTTCCTCCATGCCCCCTTCTCGTGGCAGTACAGCCTTGGCGAGTGCTTTTTGTTTGTAGGCGTCATCATCCCAGGGGTTAAAACACACCAATGCAGGGGCGATGCTGTTCACCTTGATGTCCGGCGCAAACCTGGCAGCAAATGACAGGGTAAGATTATCCAGCGCCGCCTTACTGGCCGCATAAGCAATATGCTTCTTGCTGCCTTTGGCTGCCACATAGTCGCTCAGGTGAATAATATCCGCCTCACCTATCCCTTCACCTGCCAGCTTATCCTGCAGGGCCAGATTCAATTGATAAGGCACGCTAACATGCACCTGCATCATACGCGCCATCACTTCGCCCGGGCTATTCAGGGCATCGTCTTTAAGCCAGTCCGATGCGTTGTGAATAATGGCTCGCAAGCTGGGATATCGGCCCCTGACAGCCTCAACAAATGCCTGAATGTCAGCGTCCTGATAGAAATCCACACAATAGAGGTCAGCACCTTGCTCTGCCAGTTCAATCACTTCAGGGTATTCAGTTCTGAAGGTGCCAATAACAGGCACACCTCTGGCCATTAGCTGCTGTGCAAGGTAAAGACCCACACGCTTACCCACCCCCGTGATTAACACGGGGGCATTATTGGAGCTATTTGTCATAAGTGTTATTGCCTGAAAAATTCGTCGCGGGTACGTGGATTGACCTTAAAACTGCCACCCAGAGCTGTGGTACGGGTAACACTTTCACTGTCCATCACCCCTCTGGACTTAACGCAGTAGTGGGTCGCATCAATACTGACGGCCACATCTTCGGTTTGCAGCAGGGTTTGCAGTGCGACCAGAATCTGCTGGGTAAGCCGCTCCTGAACCTGAGGACGCTGAGCAAAAAAGCGCACGATTCGGTTTATTTTGGAAAGACCAATAATCTTGTCACCGGGAATATAAGCTACAGAGGCTTTGCCATCTATGGTGATGAAGTGATGCTCACAGGTACTGGTGACACTGATGTCAGTCACCCTGACCATCTCCTCTACCTGCATCTTGTTATCGATATCTGTGATCTTGGGGAAATTACGGTAGTCGAGGCCGGAAAATATCTCGTCGACATACATTTTGGCAATACGATGGGGGGTTTCACACAGACTGTCGTCTTCCAGATCCAGCCCCAGAGTGGAGACCACGTCAGTCATCAGAGTTTTGATCCTCTGATACTTATCTGCGTTGGTCATGCCGTTGTGCTTTAAAGGGGTTTCCAGCCCTTTGGCCAACAAGGCTTCCTGGACAGCTTTGGCCTCAGGGGCCAACTCATTAGGGTTCAATGATGTTTTACTCATCTGTTCTCCCGTTTCAAGCTTCTTTGTCCGCACGGCGGCTTTCCAGTGTCAGCGAAACTGAGTCAGCAAACCTCAGCGCGTGGGGTTTATCCACTGTGACTCTTGCCAGGGTCACGCTGGGATGCTCACCGGCAATCGCCAGCAAATCGGCCACCAGCTTTTCCAGCAATTTGAACCGCCCCTCTTCCACATGCTGAATCACCTTCTTGGTGATGGTTTTGTAGTTGAGGGCATCGACAACATTGTCGGTCTGAAATGATTTGTCAGCCGGATAGTGGATTTCCATGTTGATGACCACGTCCTGCTGTTTCTGTTGCTCTTCTGGATTGAATCCTATGAATGTGCGAAGTCTGAGGTTGGTTACCCTGATGATGGCGTGGCTGAGTGACATAGAAGCAGTTGGTTTTGTCATTTTTAATACTCCTGCAATACGTCCGGCAGGACACAGAGGATCAGCGTTGCGCGACCTTTCATTCCCTGATGTCACTGATTGAACAAAAAATATCCGGCACAGTTCTGAGATCCGAAAGCCTTCCCCATAACGTATATGTCATTACCCGCAAATGTCCAATATTTGGCAATTTTATGACAGACAGTACAGCGACCCACCACAACGGCTCACACAGCGAATCGCTGCTCGGTTATGCCGGTTTGCTGCCATTTGTATTGGCAATCATCTACTCACTGACAGGCAGCGCTGAGGCGGAAAAAGTCTCCACTCAGGTGTTTGTCAGTTACAGTGCCATTATCCTCTCTTTCCTTTGTGGTGCCCTGTGGCACAAGGTGCGAGCGGCTAACTGGTCCAGGCCACTTCTGCTGGTGACCAATATTCTGACCCTGCTTGGCTGGGCATGCCTGGCATTAAGCCCAACACTGGCGCTGCTGGCTCTGACACTTTGCTATGAAGTGGTGCTGGTGATTGAACAGTGGGCTGACAGGGATGAAACCCGGGAATATCTGACGTTAAGGCGCAGGTTGACAGCCATTGTTATTGGTTTGCACCTGCTGTATTTAATACTGACTTGAGTCAGAATCAACTTGTCGCTCATCAGGGAGTAAACAATGGCTCGACTTATCCTGTTCTACGATGGTACTTGCCCACTGTGCATCAATGAAATGCTGCAGCAGGCAGATACCTCCGGCAGTATTCAGCTTGAAGATATATCTTCCCCGGATTTTGTTACCCGCTTTCCCCAAATAGACCCTGTTGAAGCGAACCAGTTACTTCACGCCATGACACAGGACAACAGAATACTCCTGGGGTTGGACGCGACCTGCGCCGCATGGGGACTCACCGGAGAGCAGCCCTGGCTCAGACTATTAAGGCTACCTTTGATTAAACCTGTCGCCGACCTGGGGTATCGTCTGTTCGCCCGCTACAGATATCAAATATCCTGGATACTGACCGGTCAGCGTCGCGGAGAATGTAGTTCAGCAGCCTGTCAGCTCCGAAGGGGAAAGTGATATGAATGCCCTGGTGATCGGTGCCAACTCTGCCATAGGTTCAGCCTTCATTCATCAGTGGCTGCAAGCTTCTGCCCAAAACACCTGCACCGCTGTCAGCAGACAAGCCCCCGCCCAGCTTTTGCCCGGCTGCAGTCAGTGGCAATCATGTGATTACTCAGAAGCCGGTATTATCGATTGCTGCGAGGAGCTTAGTGAGGCAGGTCCATTTGAGCGAGTTGTCATCTGTAATGGTCAATTACACAGTGATGAGCTGGCACCGGAGAAAAGGCTGGAAGAGCTGTCGCTGGCGGCGATGACCAAGATAATGACCAGCAACACCATGATTCCCGCACTGTTTGTCGCCAGGCTTTTACCCCTTCTCGATAAGAAAGCGGTCGTGGCCGTGCTCAGTGCCAGGGTTGGTAGTATAGGAGATAACCGCCTGGGGGGCTGGTACAGTTACCGGGCGTCCAAAGCAGCCCTTAATATGATGCTGCAAACCGCTGCGGTTGAGTATGCCCGGCGTAAACCCGGCGTCAAGCTAATGGCATTCCACCCGGGCACCACAGACTCACCACTATCCCGTCCCTTCCAGACCAACGTCCCGGAAGGCAAGCTGTTCACTCCTGAATTTGTTGCAATGCAAATTCATAAACTCATGTCCGGTCAACAGGCAGATGGTCAGCTGAGCTTTATCGATTGGCAGGGAAAAACCATTCCCTGGTAAATGAACCTGTGTGAAAAGGCACAAAAAAAGCGAAGGCATAACCTTCGCTTTTTGCACAACCAACCCAATGGTTACTTAACGAAATCGATACCCAACTGGATATCACCTTTCAGGGTGTCCAGCATACCGTCACGGGCATTGGTTTCAAACTCACTGATTTCGCCATAAGGCAGTACTTTCTCAACGCCGTTTTTACCCAGCAGAACTGGTTGAGCGAAGAACTCAGCGTGCTCACTGCCACCATCGACATAGGCACACTCAACTACGTTTGCTTCACCCTGCAGGCCACGTACCAGAGACATACAGAAGCGGAATGCAGCCTGCCCCATAGACAGGGTTGCGCTACCGCCACCAGCCTTGGCTTCAACGACTTCGGTACCGGCATTCTGGATACGGTGAGTCAGTGATGCGACTTCTTCGTCGCTGAAGGTGACGCCTTCAATCTGAGACAGCAGAGGCAGAATGGTTACACCGCTGTGGCCGCCAATAACATTCAGCTTAACGTCTTCAACGTTCAGGCCTTTGGCTTCAGCGATAAAGGTTTCAGAGCGGATCACGTCCAGCGTGGTCACACCGAACAGGCGGTTCTTGTCATAAACACCGGCTTTCTTCAGTACCTCAGCAGCAATCGCTACTGTGGTGTTAACCGGGTTGGTGATAACGCCTACCAAAGCTTTTGGACAAACAACCGCAACCTTCTCAATAAGATTACGCACGATACCCGCATTGATGTTGAACAGGTCGCTGCGATCCATACCCGGCTTACGCGCTACACCGGCAGAGATAAGCACGACATCAGCGCCTTCCAGTGCTGGAGTCGGGTCTTCACCGGCGAATCCTTTTACTTCCACTGCAGTTGGGATGTGGCTCAAATCCACGGCAACGCCAGGTGTGACAGGTGCGATATCATACAGGGACAGTTTGGAGCCCGCAGGCAGTTGGGTTTTTAACAACAACGCCAGGGCCTGACCGATACCACCAGCAGCACCAAGTACAGCAACTTTCATAGTTATCTCCGTCTAAGCTGCGGATATATGTGACATACATCCAATTCCATGATGGCGCCACATTACTGTATCGTCACAAAAATTTCAATGAGACTTAAGCCGAATGCCTCCGGCTCAGGGCGGACCGAATTGCTGACACCCGTACACCGTAAAACCTGTGAAACATGCCCTGCAGTGAATTTTTATTCACTAAAAACGGCAATTTGTTGACATATATACGGCTGGTATTCACAATCTCACGGTCGAATGAATAAGATCGAAAAAATATATGACCACAAGCAAAAATCAGGATGAACTCATCAAAGTGTTCAAGGCCCTGCTCAAGGAAGAAAGGTTCGGTTCTCAGAGCGAGATTGTGACCGCGCTGCAGGCTGAGGGCTTCAGCAATATCAATCAGTCAAAAGTTTCCCGCATGCTGAGCAAGTTTGGCGCCGTGCGTACCCGCAACGCCAAACAGGAAATGGTGTACTGCCTGCCAGCAGAACTGGGCGTACCTACCGCCGGCAGCCCGGTTAAGAACCTGGTACTGGACGTTGACCACAACCAGGCCATGATCGTTGTTCGCACCAGCCCGGGCGCAGCTCAGCTTATCGCTCGCCTGCTGGATTCCATGGGCAAGCCTGAAGGGATCCTGGGGACTATTGCCGGTGATGATACTATCTTTATCTGTCCGGCCAGCGTAAAAGAAATTGATACCACGCTGGAAACGGTCAAAGATCTGTTCAACTACAATCAGTAGTGTGAGTTCATAGAAAAAACGCGCCCCAAGGCGCGTTTTTTTATAGCTCTGAACAGGCTTAATCAGCGTATTTGAGCAAGTAATCCAGCGAAGGCGCAAAGAAAGATGAGCCGGTCAACGCCTTGGTGAAGTGCATCAAATGATCATGATTACCGGCACCATCGCCGTGTACCATAGATTCCAGCATCTTTTCAAAATGCAGTGATGTGCGGCAAACCGAGATAAACATCAGCCCCTGCTCACGAACGCTGCCAAATGGCATGCTCTGACGCAGGATTTCCATGGATGAGCCATCGGCATGCTTGAGGTTTACCCGCTTAATATGGCTGGTCAGCGGCTTGTCCTCTGACGCATATTCGATATTGTCCTGCTTGGTGCGGCCAATAATGTCTTCCTGCTTCTTGGTAGGCAGACGGTGCCACTTGCTCAGGTTATGGGCATACTTCTGCACATGCACATAACTACCACCCACGAAGGTCACATCCTCTTCACCCACCAATGCAACTTCCTGGCGATTGCGTCCCTTGGGATTCTCAGTACCATCAACAAAACCTGTCAGGTCTCGGTTATCCATAAAGCGGAAACCGCGCTCTTCATCAACCAGCTCAACCAAACCTTCCAGCATTTGCGCCACTTCATTAGCCACCAGATGAAGAATATCCAGACGGTCACAACGCAGATGAATAAACAGGTCGAACTCGATTGCAGGTGCATCGCGGTTGCCCGCTTCCATCGCCGGGAACGGCTTTAACTGAGCCGGACGTTCACCTGCGTACAGAGTGTCCCAATAGTTGGCGCCAATAGAAACAAAGCCGTTGAACGCACTGTCGGCATATTGATCGGACAACTCATGAATATATTGGGCAACATTGGCAAGACAGGGCCGCAACTGTTGTTCCACGCCATCATTGGCGTTGAACATCAGGTAAACACTGTGTAAGTTCCCTTCCGCGCAGACTCCAAGTTGTTCACGGGGCATAACCTGATTTTCCATTATTCTCTCACCTTGTGCATTTCATTTGTTTCGGCAACATTGGGAAGCAACTTTACCCCAAACGGCATACATACAGCACACTCAGGTGTAAAAGTGTGAGCCATACCCAATCAGCTGCAGAGTTTAGCGGCTGATCCCTGCCAAACCTCAATAACCAGACGCCTGACCATCTTTACGACTTTCAGACGCACCACGATAAACCCCGGCTTGCGGATCACGGCCAATGGCCTGATAACCGCCGAATATTCCCACGCTGTCGCGGATGGTATGCCCCCGCTTTCCCAGCTCCCGACGGGTCTCCATGGGGAAGCCGGACTCCAGGCTGATATAGCCGCCGTCAGTCATGGTTTTGCCTGTGGGCTGGGATGAGTTGGAATGAACAATTCGGGGGGCGTCTCCCGCCTCCTGCAGGTTCATACCGAAGTCGATTAAGTTAATCATGATCTGAGCATGCATCTGTGGCTGGGTTGCTCCGCCCATCACCCCAAAACTCAGCCAGGGTTGGCCATCTTTGGTCACAAATGCCGGAATAATTGTATGAAAAGGTCGTTTACGCGGCGCATAGGAGTTGGCTCTTCCCGGGGTTAAATCAAATAACTGTCCCCTGTCCTGCAGTACGAAGCCCAATCCCGGCGGTGTCATGCCAGAGCCCATGCCCCGATAATTGCTTTGAATAAGAGACACCATATTGCCGTCGCTGTCGGCTGTGGTCAGATAAACGGTATCACCATGTTCAAGGTTGGGATTGCCGGCATCAACGCTGTTGGCCGCTTTTTTAAGATCAATCAGCTGTGCACGTTTGCGGTTGTACTTCTTTGAAATCAACTCCTGTACCGGAATATCAACAAAGTCGGGGTCAGCGTAAAACCTGGCCCTGTCGGCAAAGGCCAGCTTTTTAGCTTCCACAAACAGGTGCACATATTCAGGACTGGTTTGCCCCATCGCAGCTAAATCATGGGGTTCAAGCATCTGCAATATTTGCTGGGCGGCGATCCCCTGGCCATTGGGTGGCAGTTCCCAAAGATCGTAACCACGGTAATTTACTGAGACAGGTTCAATCCACTCACTGGTATGAGCGGCCATATCTTCATAGGTCAGATAACCATCCTGGGCACGCATATAGTCAGCAATAGTGCGGGCAATGTCGCCTTTGTAGAAGGCATCGCGGCCATCTGAGGCAATTTTCCGGTAGGTATTCGCAAGGGCGGGATTGCGGAAGATTTCGCCGGTTTTAGGCGTAGCGCCCCCCGGCATATAAACGTCAGCAAAGCCATCATACTGAGACAGCCTGTCGGCGTTCTTTTCAAAGTAATAAGCGATCAGCTCAGAAACAGGAAAGCCCTGCTCGCCATAGGAGATAGCCGGAGCCAGCAGGTCTTTCATCGGCAACTTGCCAAACCTGTTGTGGAGCTCAAACCAGCCGTCGACGGCACCGGGAACAGAGACGGGCAAAGGGCCGTAGGGAGGAAGATAATCAAGCCCTTTGGCCTGCAGTATCGCAAGCGTCAGGGATTTTGGGCTGCGGCCTGAGGCGTTAAGGCCATAAAGTTGCTTGCCTTTGGCACTCCATACAATGGCAAACAGATCGCCACCAATACCCGAACCCGTTGGCTCAACCAGTCCCAACATGGCATTGGCCGCAATGGCCGCATCTATGGCATTTCCGCCCTGCTTGAGAATATCCAGCGCCACCTGAGTCGCCAGCGGTTGACTGGTCGCCGCCATACCATTGGTGGCATAAATTTCAGAGCGGGTGGCAAAAGATTTCCCGGTTATCCTATCCATCGCCCAGCCAGGTAAGGCCAGCAATAAAGCAAGCCATACCCCTCTCCTTATGATTGTCTTCATCGTCACTATCACTGTGCAATTTGTGCACTTTATAAGCTAACACAATGATGTAAAAACGAAACAAAAGGATATAACAAGTCGACTTAAAAGATAACCAGAGGGTGCGCTTCGGCACGGATCTGCACTTTCTGCCCCGGCAACAACTGAGTTAATTGGCTTCTGACTTCCAGTAACTGGGAGGCAATCTCCACCTGATAGTGACAGAAATTACCCAAAAAGCGTCTGTCACGAATCACGCCGGCGGCAGCATCATCCGGTTCCAGCGTCAGCTGTTGGGGCCTGAGCAGCACTTCCCCGCTGTATTGAGAAGGCCAGGTCAATTCGCTGGTACTGACAAGCTGGCCGAGCGGACTGTCAACATTAAAGCCATCGACCACCTGCACAGGCACGTAATTACCCCGTCCCAAAAAGTCGGCAACGTAGCGCTCTGCAGGGCTGTAGTACAACTCTTCTGCGGTACCATGCTGGACTATCCGGCCCTCTTTGAACAGAGCCAGCTTATCGGCAAAGACAAAGGCTTCATCTTTGCTGTGAGTCACAAACACCGCACTCACCTTGCGGCTTTTAAGGATGGCGCGGATCTCCATCATCAACTCACCGCGAACCTGACTGTCGATATTGGAGAAAGGTTCGTCGAGCAACAGCAACTTGGGTTTACAGGCAAGTGCTCTGGCAATAGAGACCCTTTGCTGCTGACCGCCGGAAAGCTCATGGGGGTAACGTTTCTCGAGCCCTTCGAGTTTGACCAGAGTCAGCATCTCTTCCAGCAGTGCGCCACGGCGGAAGCTGTCTTTCTCTGTCACACCAAACAGGATATTGTCGGCCACTGTCAGGTGAGGAAACAGGGCATAATCCTGGAAGATCATTCCAACACCACGCTGCTCACTGGGGGTAAAGTTCCCCTCGCCATTGAAGCACTGTCCCTGCACATGGATACAACCTGAGGAGACTGGCTGTAACCCGGCAATAGCTCGAAGCAGGGTAGTTTTGCCACAACCGCTGGGACCGAGCAGCGCCAGTATTTCCCCCTGTTCCATCTGCAAATCAAGTCCATCCAGCACCCGGACGCCCTGATATTCACTGTTAACACCTGTGATGGATAATGCGGTCATACTTAATTTTCCTGCTCCAGCGAGCGGTTCAGATAGATCAAAGGCACCAAGCCTACCAAGACGATAACTATGGCTGCCAATGCGCCATATTCCAACTGTTCATCAGACACATACTGAAAAACATGGGTGGCCAGATTTTCATAACCAACAGGTCTCAGCAAGAGCGCTGCGGGCAACTCCTTCATGGCTTCAATAAACACCAGCAGCATACCGGCAAACAAGCCTTTTTTCAGCAATGGCAGGTGGACCCTGCTCAGCAGTCCCATGGGCTTTTCTCCCATAGTCACTGCCGCCATATCCATGGAGGGGGAGATACGCTTATAGCTGCTCTCAAGGCTTCCTATGGCGATAGCTGAAAACCGAATGCAGAAGGCGAACACCAACGCAAACAGGGTGCCGGTAAAAATCAGCCCCGGCCCCCTCTGTTCAAACAAAGCATACAGATCATTGACCGCGAAGTCGGCCAGCGTGAGTGGTGCCAGCACGCCAATAGCCAGCACAGTCCCTGGCAGAGCATAGCCGAATGAGGCGAGCCTGGCAGGCAATGCATCCCTGGCATCAGGGCTAATCCTTTGGATAAACAGCAGGGTCAGGGCTATCGCCATACAGAGCACACTGACCAAAGCTGACAACAACAGGCTATTGGCACTGTACTCGAAGAACTCAGGAGTCCAGCTGTATTCGAAATAGTCCAGCGCATAATCCAGCAAGATGCCAAAGGGCAGCAAAAATGCCAGCAACAGCAACAGAGCACAATAGCCGGATGCAGCCAGAGACTTGACGCCTGCCAGCGCATATCGCTCCAGACCAGAGTGGAAACTGTTCTTCTGGTAAAGCTGCTGCTTGCGGCGGGAGAAACGCTCCATCCCAATAAGAGCAAACACCACCAACAATATAATCACCGACAACTTGGCCGCCGCACTCAGGCTGCCATGCCCAAGCCAGGTATCGTAAACCGCAGTAGTGAGTGTCGGCACCGCAAAATAGCTTACGGTAGCGAAGTCTGCCGCGGTTTCCATGGCGACAAGGGCTACGCCGACAGCCAGTGCGGGTCTTGCCATAGGCAGATTCAAGCGCCAGAAACTGCGCCATGGACTACAGCCCATCACCCGGGCGGCATGAATAAGACTGGCAGACTGCTCCATAAACGCGGTGCGGGCCAGCAGATAGATATAGGGGAACAGCACCAAAGCCAGCATCACTGCCGCGCCACCAAGGGATCTGACTTCGGGAAACCAGTAGTCGGCCGGTGACTGCCAGCCAAACAGCTCTCTTAACGCCTTCTGAACCGGCCCGGCATAGTCCAGCATATCTGTGTAAACATAGGCCACGATATAAGCGGGCATCGCCAATGGCAGCAACAGAGCCCATTGAAAAACGGATCTGCCGGGGAAGTCGCAGCGGGCGACCAACCAGGCGGCAGGTGTCGCCAGCAGCAAGGCGCCAATGCTGACCAGCAGAATCAATAACAAACTGTTTTGAATATAGGTGGGCAGGACGGTTTCCATCAAATGACCGAAAACAGCCTGATCAGGCATTAAGGCCTGGATAACCAATGCGATAAATGGGGTGAACAGCAAGCCTGCCAGCACAAAAGCAGATGCAGACCAGCGTTTGGGAAGTCCGAGAATCATAATTGTTATTTACCTGGTACAGCCCGGCTCCAGAAGGAAACCGGACTGTACGCTAACAACAGGCAAATGGCAAAGGCCTCAGAGGTCGAACTGCACCTCATCCAGCAGTTTTACCGCTGCCTTATGGTTGTCTGCCAACGCCTGAATCGCCAGTTTGTCAGCTTTGAATTTACCCCAGGACGCGACCAGTCCGGATAAAGGCACGTCAGCTTTGACCGGATACTCATAGTTAACCTCAGCATAAGCGGCCTGCGCCTTATCAGAGGAGAGGAACTCCATCAGCTTGACGGCATCGGCTTTGTTGGGGGCGTGCTTGGTCAGCGCCATGCCAGACACGTTAATGTGTGAGCCACGGTTATCCTGGTTAGGGAAGTTGATCTCTACCGCCTCAGCCCAGGCAGTCTGCTTGGGATCGTTAACCATCTTGCCCAGGTAATAGCTGTTGCCGATGGCGATATCACACAGACCTTCTTTAACGGCTTTAACCTGAGCTCTGTCATTCCCCTGAGGGCGGCGGGCCAGATTGTCTTTTACCCCTTCCAGCCACTTCTTGGTTTCTGCTTCACCGTGATGAGCAATCATGGAAGCCACCAGCGCTATGTTGTAAGGATGCTTACCGCTGCGGGTACAGATTTTGCCTTTAAACTCTGGCTTTGCCAGGTCTTCGTAGTCCAGGTCCAGCTTGCCCAGGCGCTCTTTGGAGGAGTAAACGTTACGCACACGCATGGTCAGGGCGTACCAGTCGTCTTCCGGTGAACGGAACTGAGCGGGGATGTTTAGTTCCAGCACCTCGCTGTCAACCGGGGCAACCAGGCCCTTGTCGACCAGCTCCTGAAGGCGGGAAAAGTCAGAGGTCAGAACAATATCGGCGGGAGAGAGTCGGCCTTCGCGGGCGATACGCTCTGCCAAACCATCTTTGGCAAAAACCAACTCGACTTCAGTACCGGTTTGTTTGGTGAAGTCCTTAAGAATAGGTTCAATCAGAAACGGTTGACGATAGGAATAGACGGTCAGCTTATCTGCTGCCACTGCGGACCAGGAGATTACTCCAGCCAAACATACAACACCGGCTCTGGTCATCTGTTTTACCAACTTCATTCCCTGTTCTCCCTCATCAACTAAATATATTTCGGATGATTAATATAATGATAATAGTTATCAGTAGCACTAAGAGTACAAAAACTTACTGATACCAGCAAGATGAATCCATCAAAAGTGGGCTCTATTGTATTCTTTTTGAACGAAGTTCCGGAGAGTAAAGCGGGCAGCTAAGTTAGCCCGCTGAGGCAGAAAACATCGGGTTACGCGGGACGGGTTTCGCTGAAAATCGGTTCCTTACTGATGTGGTTCAGCCAGAGCGCCGTGGCCGGTGCCAGGTTGCGCCACTCAATGGAAGGGTGGCGAAAGTCCAGATAGTCAAGCAAACATACCAGCGCGATACGCTCTGCGGTGATCTCATCACCATTCAGTAAGCCTGAGTGATCTATTTGACGCAGGCCCCTTAGCAGGGCTTGCTCAAAGCGTCCTTTCCAGAAGGGAGAGCTATTCCCCTCCTCCGCCCGCATTTGCTCCTGTCTGAGCGCCACCGCACTGTCCAGCATGCCTTTTAACATAGAGAACAGGCAGTGCCGGGACCAGTAACCATCTGCCGGCGCGAACAGTTGACTCTGGCCATACTCCACGTCCAGAAAACGGCAAATCACTTCAGAATCATAGAGCGCACTGCCATCGGCCAACATCAGGCATGGCACCTTACCAAGGGGATTGGCCTCGACGAACTCCTCATCATTATCGAAAGGGTTGGTTGAGGTCAGTTGGATATGGGTCAACTGCAGCAGTTCTATCATCACCCTGACCATTCTTGCGTAGGGCGAAGCATCTGAATAATAGAGTTTCATCAAAGCCACCACTCCCTTACCAGTATTTTTCCATGGTGATCTGACCCGGGGCTCTGCGCAGATTCTTTGCCAGCCCCCTCTCCTGCAGTAGCTCCAGGGCTCCTGATACCATGCCTGGATTGCCGCAAATCATCACCTGACTGTCCTGTGCAGACAAGGTAACGCCTGCTTGTTGCTCGATACTGCCATCTGCGAGACCATCCGGAATACGGCATTCCAATGCCCCCGGCATCTGCTCCCGGGTAACACAGGCGACCAGTTCAAGCTGCCCTTGATGCAGCTGTGCCAACTCCTGAAGTCGCTGCCAGTACGCCAGGTCCTCTTGCAATCGGACACCATAAACCAGCACGATACGCTTGAACCTTTGCCAGGGCTGCTCTGTTTCCAACATAGAAACAAATGGACCAACGGCAGTGCCGGTCGCCAGTAACCATAGATGCTGTCCCATATCTGCAGGGAGTTCATCCAGAGTCATAAAACCTGCGGCCCTGGTGGAGATTTCAATCTGATCGCCTGAATTCAAATCGTGCAGCGACGGAGACAGTTGGCCATCCTCGACCCGCACCGCCAACACCTCCAGATAATCGGCGTTGGGCGCATTGACCAGAGAGTAAGCTCTGGCAACACGTTTACCGTCACGCTCCTGGCTGAGCTTGATAAATTGCCCGGCAATAAAAGGCTCAATATCTGCAGCCAATCTGAGGGTAAAGAGTTTGTCATTCCAATCGATGCGCTCAATCACGGTTGCGCTTGTCCACATTTTTCCTGTCTCCGCACTGAACAGATAGTTTCAGCATAAGCCTTTAAACCTTAGACAAAAACCCCTTTATTGCATGGCTTTATTCAGGGTTAATCAAGTTTAAGGATTTAGTCACTGTGCAAGCGATTACCAGAGAACAGCTTAAAACCGACAGAAAAAGCAGGACAAAGATATGAGCAGTTGAATTTACTTAGAACGCGGGGAAGAGCTCAGAGGCCAAACCGGGAGGCGCTGCCACTGCCGGCGATCACCAGACTCAAACTGGCATCCCACTCCAACTGCAGCTTTTGATGGGATAACTTAAGTTGTTCAGCCATGCCGGGATGAGCGGCCATAGACTCTACCGCGCTGATAGCCTGACGATAGCCGGTATCCAGTGCCACCCCAAGCGCCATCACAGCCGACATATCACCATATCCCAAACTTCCCTGCTGGCGTACCTGTTGGAAACCATATTGAAGAGCACTGGCAAACAGGGTATCTGCAGAGTCTGGTGCAAATGCATATCTGGCTGCACGATTGCCAGCCGAGACAGACAGAGCCTCATCCACGGCCTGACGGATAGTGGCGAATGCCTGCATCCAGGGGGCGATTTGCGGCGGGGTTTTGCGCCCCTCGACTGACTCACTTTCCTTCGATAGTAATGAGCTTTCAGATGGTGCTTTAGCGTCATTGAGGGTAATGGCAGCCTTAACATCTGATGATGTTATACCTGTTAACATTGAAGCCCTCCTTACATTATCCACCAGTGATTAAGCAGTACTTAATATATCGACCTGATAACGAGTTTCTCCAGCAAAAAATAAAACTGCGAAAAGCACCCCAAACAAGCCAGATACACCAGCGCAAAACTTTCGCAACAAACAAAATTAAATCAACCTTTTAGGTCAAATTGATTTGAAAGTAACCAGGCAAGCCATTATGATTGACACCGTTTCGTGCACGAGGTCACATTCTTTGATTTTTTGCGACACCTCGACAATCAATTAGGAACACATGGAATATGAACGCCGTAGTATCAAATCCTCTCAGGGAGTCTTCCCAGAGCAGTTGCAAAAATTGCCGCCGCTTCACCGAGTTGGAAGGCGCACTTTTGTGTTACCGCGAGGGCAGCATCACCCCTCTTGAACCCAAAAAGCTTGAACTGTTCAAGCCGGGAGCTGCCTGCGAAGCCTGGCAGGCAAATAAGCAAGCTCGCTGAGTAAAAACATTCCTGAATAATGAAACACCCCGCAACTGCGGGGTGTTTTGTATCTGAGTACGGTTTGCCTTGGTTAGATACCGCTTTGCTTATTCAGCCTCAACTACCAACATGCTGGGTATCTATTGTCCAGCGCAATAAAAAAGCCGCAGTCATCGGGGCATGATGACTGCAGAAAAGGATGACTAGCAGATAAAATACACAGCAAGAAAAGGTAGGGAAGCGAGTGTTCAGACCGTCCGCAAGCCCAGCGTGATTTGCCTTGGTTAGAATCCTGCTTTGCTTATTCAACCTCAATCACCGACATGCTGGGTATCTATTGTCCTTGGCAATAAAAAAGCCGCAGTCATCGGGGCATGATGACTGCGGAAAAGGATGAGAAGCAGATTAAAATACAAAAAAGGGGGAAGCGAGTGTTCAGACAGGCTCAGGCAGGACTGACATATTGAACGCGGTGTGGCTCGATTGTGCATTGCTGCGCATACCCAATGTCAATCCGCGGGTTGAAACCTTTACCCCGGCAATCAGCTGGGTGTAAACATCATTCAACATACCTTGTTCCAAACCACGAAATGCCAAAGTGCGGCGAACCGAATACCAGTCACTGTCCATCACTGACGACTGTCCTTCAACAGCCACTGTCAAAGCAATATTGTCCATATCAACCTCCCTGAATCACTCGGGACCCATTATTGAGGTTATTTACTGAACACAAGCTGTACGGAGGTTATTCTCTTTCCCGGCTTTGATGCTGCATCTGCCATAGCCCGGCATAGACTCCACCAACAGCCAGTAGTTGCTGATGCTTGCCCTGCTCGACAATCTGGCCACCTTTAAGCACCAGAATCCTGTCTGCATCTACCACGGTAGAAAGGCGGTGTGCGACAACCAGTGAAGTTCGCCTGGCTGAGACCTCTTTCATGGCGGTTAAAATGGCTTGTTCAGCACCACTGTCCAATGACGAAGTCGCTTCATCGAATACCATCACTGGCGCCCCTTTCAGAATCGCTCTGGCGATGGAGACACGTTGCTTTTCACCGCCTGACAGCTTCATACCACGTTCACCAACCCGGGTTTCCAGACCCTTGGGCAGTCGCTTCACCAGCTCCTCCAGATGGGCAAGCTGAACGGTTCGCCGTATATCTTCATCAGACGCTTCGGGTCTGCCATAGCGAATATTCTCAAGCAGGGTGTCATTAAACAGTACGGTATCCTGAGGTACGATACCGAACTGCCTGCGAAGACTTTGCTGCTCCATCTGACGGATATCGACACCATCCAGTTTAATGCTTCCACCTGTGACATCGTAAAAGCGGAACAGCAGCTTAATTATCGTGGACTTACCACCGCCACTCTCACCCACTATGGCGATCTTTTCGCCCGGCATCAGCTCGAAACTGACATTATCGAGTATCTGTCGCTCACCATAGGCGAAGGAGACATTGTCAAAAACCAGATGTCCCTTACCAGCACTCGACTGAGGGGTGTCTGTATCCAAAATTTGGGGCCGCTCATCAAGCAGCGAAAACAGGCGCTCTATGTTGGCCAGCGCACCACGGATCTCCCTGTACACGAACCCCAGGAAATTAAGCGGCATAAACAGCTGCATCATAAAGGCATTAACCAATACAAAATCACCTATGGTCATATCGCCGCTGATCACGTCTGATGCCGCCAGCCCCATCATCACTGTCATGGCTGAAGCAATAATAAAGGCCTGACCTGCGTTCAATGCGAACAGAGACAAACGATTATCACGCTTGGCCTTTTCCCATCGTCCCAGGGCTTCATCATACTGTTTAAACTCGTACTCTTCGTTGTTGAAGTACTTCACGGTTTCATAATTGAGCAGGCTGTCTATCGCCCGGGTATTACTGGTTGAGTCAGCAATTGCAGCTTCCCGGACATATCCGGTTCGCCATTCAGTGGCGATAACCGAGAACACCCCATAGGCAGCGACAGCCACCAGGGTCACAGCAGCAAATACCCAGCCGTAGTTGTACCAGAAAATGCCGACTACCAGCCCAATCTCAAGCACAGTGGGAACAATATTAAACACCATAAAGCGCATCAGAAATGACACGCCGCTGCTGCCTCTCTCAATATCCCGGGAGAGACCACCGGTTTGTCGGTCGAGATGAAATCCTAAATCCAACGAATGCAAATGCCGGAAGACATTCAGTCCCAGTCGTCTGATTGCCCGCTCAGTCACCCGACCAAACAGGGTATCTCTGACCTCACCAATAATGGTGGAGAGAAATCTCAGCCCGCCATAAGCCAGTACCAGAGCGATGGGGACTGCGACTGCCTGCAGTTTTTCCGAGTCCAGCGTATTAACCAGATCCTTAAGCACAAAAGGCATGGTGACACCGGCAAGTTTGGCCGCCAACAGGCAGAGTATCGCCAGCCCTACACGCAGCCGGTACTCCAGCAAATAGGGCCATAACAATCTCAGTACCTGCCAGTGCAGTCTGTCTGCGGGAGCGTTGTCCAGATATCGGGAGGGACGCATAAAACCTGCCTTTGATCAATACGATGGAATACTCAACTCAGGAGCATGATGCCAGATAGCCCAGGAAGGTGCGATAGCCTTAAGCAGCCGCTTTTCAGCCACAATCCCAACACAATGTCGAATATTGCACCAATTTTCATCACCTGGCAGCGCAAATCCCCTGTACCGCCTTGTAATAACTGGAGTTCAACAGTGAAATATTTCTCTTCTTTGGTATTATCTGGCGATTAATAATCTGATACCCTTCGGTGACGCCTGCATAACACAAGCAACTACAGGCGATAAAAATTAAAAAATCCTCTAATAACAAATTATGGTTGAAGGACGTTTTATGTTGGACTCCGCTAAGGTTCAATACCCGCCGCTGCCGCTGCTGAAAACCTGGGTATGGATGATGATTGAATCTGATAACCCCGAAATTCGAGAAAAGGGTAAAAAGAACCTGATTGCCTCTTTCGGTAGCCTGGCAAAAGCCAATGAGTACATCTCCCAGCAGTTGAAAAGCGCTTAATACCTTTCCCCTTTAGAAGATAGGTTTAAGCCGCTCGCGCGCCTTTTTAAACTCGCTGAATGATTTAATTCAAGGGCTGATTGATAAATTGAAAGAGGGGCCTTAGCCCCTCTTTTCTTTATCTGTATTATCCAGCCTGTTCTCTTCTGGCCAGAATGCTGGCATTTAAACCGGCCAGCAGCTTTTCTGTGTCCTGCCAGCCGATGCAGGCATCAGTAATACTTTGCCCGTACGTCAGTGGCTGTCCGGGGCGATGATCCTGACGCCCTTCCACCAGATGACTTTCCACCATCACCCCGAAGATTGACTGCTCACCCGACGCAATTTGGCCGCCAACATCCTCAGCCACCAGCATCTGACGCTGATACTGTTTGGAGCTGTTGGCATGGCTGAAATCAATCATCAGGTTTGGATTGAGCCCAACGGTAGTCAGCTGCCCTGAGATCTGCTTCACGTGCTCAGCACTGTAGTTGGGCTCTCTGCCGCCGCGCAGAATAATGTGACAATCCGGGTTACCTTTGGTGGACACAATCGCCGAATGACCGTACTTGGTCACAGACATAAAGTGGTGGGGAGCAGCGGCTGCACCTATGGCATCTATGGCAATTTTAATCGTGCCGTCGGTGCCATTTTTAAACCCGACCGGACAGGAGAGACCGGACGCTAACTCTCTGTGCACCTGAGACTCAGTGGTTCTCGCCCCAATTGCACCCCAGCACATAAGATCCGCCAGGTACTGAGGCGTGATCATATCCAGAAACTCACCGGCAGTTGGCAGGCCAGCGTGATTCAGGTCCAGCAGTAACTTACGGGCTTTTCTAAGCCCCTCATTCAGCTGGAAACTGCTATCCATGAAAGGATCATTAATTAGTCCCTTCCAACCCACTGTAGTCCGTGGCTTTTCAAAATAAACCCGCATCACGATTTCCAGCTGATCCTTATACTCCTCACGCAGTGCCAGCAGCCGCTCACCATACTCAAGGGCAGCTTTGGGGTCATGAATGGAACAGGGGCCGATCACCACCAACAGGCGGTCATCATGGCGGGAGAGGATATCTGATATCGCTTTGCGGGAGTTAAAAACCGTCGCAGAAGCCGCTTCCGAGGCAGGAAATCGTTCCAGAATGGCGACCGGGGGCAACAGCTCTTTGACTTCATTAATACGCACATCGTCATTCTGGTAATACATAGGGAACAGGTCTCCTTGGCCTCTTTATCATTAACAGCCAATTTAACGAGTCCCCCACCACAATGCAACGCAATCACTATTTATTTCAACATGAATCCATATGCCACTGTTTTTATTGATTTAATATTTTTTAAACAGTCAAATTTCTCAGTATCTATATGCTACGATTCGCATAGTTTTTCATCGCTTTAAGCTTATATTGGTACCTTTGCTTATCTTCTTCATCTGTCGCCAGTTTTATTGCCCGACTCATGTTGAACTCAGCTCGGTCCCTGTCACCCAATTGCCAATAAGACTTGGACAGGCCCAGAAAAAACTCAGGTTGATAATCAGCCAGCTTCACCGCCCTCCTGTACCAATCCACCGCTTCGGAATAAGCTTTTCTGGTGTATGCCTCTTCCGCCATATCAAAGTAGTAGAAAGGATTACGGATACGGGCAAGCTCCAGCTTTCTGTGGATTTGAGACCACTCCTCCAGCCTTCCCTGCTCGCCCAGCAAGAGCGCCAGATTGCTCATGGGGTTCAGGTGATCCCCCGGCAACGCCATGGCATACCGATAAACCCGCTCCGCTTCTCCATCCATACCAGCCCTGCGATAAACAACCCCCAAAGTATTAATGGCGGAGATAAAGTCAGGTTTGAACTGGAGGCTGGCTTTGGTCAGGGCATAGGCTCTGTCCAGATCGCCGTTTACCAGAGCTTCTGCCGCCAGATTGTTGTAAAACATAGCGGTGACTGTGCTGCGATTAATTCTGTGGCTGGTATATCCCCGAATCGCCCTTTCCGGCAGAAAATCTACCAGTATTGAGCGGGAGGCAAAGGTCAGACTGGTACTGCTCTCAGGGGCGTAGAGCTTGATATTGATGTGACCGTTAATCAGGTAAAACTGCCCCCACTTATCCCAAATAGGCTGAACCTCCACCTCCTGATATTGCACCGGCACATTCAGTGTGTCAGCCAGAGCAGTGGTCAGCAGTACCAGGCTCAGGCAATTGCCCTCACGACGGGCATAGGTCTCGGTCGCTCCGCGGGTCAGATGATCTCTGTACTCAAAGCCGCCGTCACGTTCACGGATGAACTCGCTCAGCCACTCATGGGCATTGTGGCTACTCTTGTAACCGAGTTTATCTCGCTCATAACGACGCCGGACCTCGGAAGCTACTGAAGGGGGAAGTTTGAATATGGTGTCTGCTGCGGGCAACACCTGTTCGGTATCAAAGTGTTGGTCCAGAAACAGGCTTTCCACCTGTGCCCGATAGACAGGTGTCTGGGCAGACTGACATCCTGCCAGCATCACCACGGTAAGCAGGGTTAATACGCGAAGCAGCATACTTCCTCCTCTGGGTCCACAGGACCGGTTGGAATGGGTATCCAGTGTTGCCGCCCGACGTTTTACCGCCAATAAGCTATGTTGACAGCCCTTGCAGAATAAAGGCCGAACAGCACCGATAACTTAAATTATGGTTCACTTTATCACCATATGCTGATCTGCCCGGATTTGAAATGTAATTAATCGTTATCAACCGGAACGGCTGGCTTGAAACGTGGTGGTTCAGCGTTTTTGGGGGCGGGGATACGTTGATATTGCAGCTTCTGTTGCAGCTCGGACGTTCTGGGCTGAGGGTAAGGTCGATAGTACAAATCGCCGCAACGATAGTGTCTGTAGGGCTGAACCAGCAACACACATCCAATGGGAAGCGATTCAATCAACTCAAGTTGCTGCTTGAGTCTTTGCTGCTCCTGCCATTCATGATCTGCCTTTTTGGCATCTCTGACAGCGAATGGGTCGAAAGGCTCTGTCTTGTCATGAACCTTAATATCACCGGCATAGGCCTGGCACACCAGCATCCAGCTCAACAGCAACAACCCGGTTCTCATTACGACGCTCCGATCGACATATCTGTTGGCAGCTTAGCACAAAAAAAGCAGGGACAAGCCCTGCTCTGTTCGTTCGGTCTCAGGCTGATTTTACCGATACAAACTCAGGGTAAGCATCGATACCACAGTCTGAAGCATCCATTCCCTGATACTCCTCTTCCTCGCTGACACGAATGCCCATGGTGTACTTGAGTATCGCCCACACTACCAGTGAAGCACCGAATACCCAGGCAAAGATAACTCCCGCACCCAGCAGCTGGGCAGCCACAGTGGCTTCAGAGTTGGACAGAGGCACCAGCATCAGTCCCAGGAAGCCCACTACACCATGCACTGATATTGCACCTACAGGGTCATCAATTTTGATGCGGTCAAAGCCGACAATAGAGAACACCACCAGACCACCGGCAATCGCACCAATAGCAGCGGCCAGGCCGAGGGATGGTGACAGAGGATCAGCAGTAATAGCCACCAGGCCTGCCAGTGCGCCGTTCAGTATCATGGTGAGGTCCGCCTTGCCCCATGTCATCTTACACACCAGCAAAGAAGCAATGGCACCAAAGGCTGCAGCTGAGTTGGTATTCACAAAGATTTTGGCAACTGATGAAGCGTTATCGGCATCAGACACCATTAACTGAGAGCCACCGTTAAAGCCGAACCAGCCCATCCACAGGATAAAGGTGCCTAAAGTCGCCAGCGGCAGGTTGGAACCCGGGATTGGGTTTACCTGACCATTGGCAGCATATTTCCCTTTACGGGCTCCCAGCAGCAACACACCGGCAATAGCTGCCGCAGCACCGGCCATATGCACAATGCCACTACCGGCAAAGTCAACAAACCCGGCTTGGGACAGGAAGCCGCTGCCCCAGGTCCAGTAACCTTCTACCGGATAGATAAAGCCCGTCAGTACTACGCTGAATGCCAGAAAGGCCCACAGCTTCATACGCTCGGCGACAGCACCGGATACAATAGACATGGCTGTCGCCACAAACACTACCTGGAAGAAGAAGTCAGACTCCAATGCGTGGTCGGCATCGCCAGACTGTGTGCCTATCAGCGCCCCCAGACTAGGCAACCAGCCCCCCTCGGTATTGTCTACATACATGATGTTGTAACCCACAATCAGGTACATGATGCAGGCAATTGAGTACAGGCACACATTCTTGGTAAGAATTTCAGTGGTGTTCTTTGAGCGCACCAATCCGGCCTCCAGCATGGCAAAACCAGCCGCCATCCACATCACCAGTGCACCTGAAATCAAAAAGTAAAATGTATCAAGGGCAAACCTCAGTTCAGTTACTGTCGCCCCAAGTTCTGTTAGCGTTTCCATCTTATTGCCCCCAATTTTTATAATGCTTCAGTATCTGTTTCGCCGGTACGAATACGGATCGCCTGCTCCAGCTCAGTGACAAAAATTTTGCCGTCACCAATTTTGCCGGTACGGGCAGCTTCTGTTATTACCTCAAGCAGGTGGTCGAGGTGCTCATCCTTGGTCGCTATCTCCAGCTTCACCTTGGGCAGAAAGTCCACCTGATATTCCGCTCCCCGATAAAGCTCGGTATGCCCCTTTTGCCGACCAAAGCCCTTAACCTCTGTCACTGTCATGCCCTCAATGCCCAGACCTGCAATCGCTTCTCTGACGTCATCAAGTTTGAATGGCTTTATAATCGCGCTGACCAATTTCATCCCGCCCTCCGGTTTGTTCTCGTCCGTTGTTTGACCAAGTGCGTTACAATCTTTACGCCATAAATAAAATCAATTTATTAACAATGAGTTAAGCAAATACCACAACACCAAGCTGAATACAATTGCACCAAACTCGTGCATTTATGCACCACCAGGCATCAAGTTTTGCACTGGAAAATGACATGTAAACGCAGTAGTTTGGGGGCTGATTGAATTAAGGGGGTGAAGAGATGTTGAAAGCAGAGGATTGCATACTGGCCATTGTGGACGTGCAGGGAAAACTGGCTCAGGTTGTCGACAACAGCGAAGCCCTCCACCAACAATTGAGCACACTGATCCAGGGCGCTCAGTTATTTGAAATTCCCACACTATGGCTTGAGCAACTTCCCGATAAACTGGGTCATACCACGCCGTCGCTGGCGGAGCTGCTTAGTCTGGAAAACCAGCCCATAGCCAAAGAGCACTTCAGTGGATGGCAGGCAGAAGGGTTCCGCCGCAGCCTTATCCAAAGTGGCCGCAAACAGGTTATCCTCGCCGGCATTGAAACCCATATCTGCGTGTATCAAACCTGCCGGGACCTGCTTGAGCAAGGCTATCATGTTCACCTGGTATGTGACTGCGTCTCGTCCCGAACGCCTGAAAACAAACAATTGGGAATTGAGATGATGCGGGATTATGGTGCCAGGATGCAAAACGTTGAGTCATTGCTGTTTGAACTGCAGCATATCGCACAGGGAGACAGATTTCGGGCTCTGCTGAAACTGATAAAATAGCAGGTTCAAATCTGGATGACCGTGCTAAACTGCCGCCGTTTGACAATCCAGCATTGAGGAAATTGCGATGACCAGTGAACTGATCATTGAAGATATTCAGGAAGGCGAAGGCAAAGAAGCGGTAAAGGGTGCGCTGATCACTGTGCACTATGAAGGCTTCCTGCAGGACGGCACCAAGTTTGATTCTTCCCACGACAGAGGTCGCCCTCTGCAGGTGGTTATCGGTACAGGCCGGGTAATCAAAGGTTGGGATCAGGGCATGATGGGTATGAAAGTGGGTGGCAAGCGCAAGCTGTTTATTCCATCACACCTGGCCTATGGTGAGCGCCAGATGGGTGACAAAATCCCGGCCAATTCAGATTTGACCTTCGAAGTTGAAATGCTGGAAGTGCTGACCCGCGACGACTAGTCATTTGGCAGGCCACAGGCTCTCAACTGATAGATTTAAACATACCGGCCTGAGTGCCGGTATTTTTATCTTCATTAATCAAACATAATCCGGCCCGCAGACAAACTCAGGCATGATAACAGTCTGGTTCATTGCTCTGGCTCGCTTTTCATGTCGGATAAACACCTTTCCCGGGGTATTTCATTTCTTTTCAGCAGGCTGCCTCCAGCTGAAACCTGGCTGCATGCCATCGTTATGTCAGCTGTGCTGCTGCAACTCCTCTCATCCTTCTTTATGCATGTCCATGTCGACACGCCGTTGACCAAATTAACTCCAGTGGATTGGTACCATGTGTTTGCCGGATTGGGACTGCTGATGTTGGCTCCTGTGTTTATTGCACTCTTGCTGAAAAGACGTCACCTCAGGGATCTCTATCCCTGGTTATTTGGGCAATTTCAACAGCTCAAAACAGACCTTCGCATACTTAAAGGTCTGTCCCTGCCCGATGCTCAGCCCGGTGGGCTCGCCGCTTGCGTCGAAGGGCTGGGACTCCTGGCTCTGCTGCTGGCGGTATTCAGCGGCGCCCTCTGGTTAGCAGGCATAACCCTGGGCTGGCAGACTGCATCAGACCTCCTCGGCCTGCATAAAGCTCTGGTTGGTCTGATTGAAGCCTATGTCTGGGGACACGGCGGTTTCGCCCTGCTTCACCTGCTTGTCTGGCGTCGTCACCACTGACACAAAACCCTTTTATCCTGAACTTAATAACGTTAATGTTCAGGGGTTACAGGAATGGAGTGTTATGGAAAAGTACGAACAACTATTGGTTTCATTGCGACGGGTGATCCGCGCAATCGACATCCACTCAAAACAGCTGAGCAAATTTGCCGGCCTGACCGGACCACAATTGATGGTGATAAACAAAATCTCTCAATTGGATGGCCCTATGGCAAAACAGGTTGCTGAAGAGATCAATCTGAGTCCTGCTACTGTAACCAATATTATCGACAGGCTGGAATCCCGGGAACTGGTTATCCGTGTTCGCAGTCAAACAGATAAGCGTAAAGTTCATCTGTATTTGAGTGAGCAGGGAAAAGAGTTGCACAAAGCTGCTCCCAAGGCCTTGCAGGAGCACTTTATCAAACGCTATCAGGCGCTGGAGGAGTGGGAGCAAAGCCAGCTGCTGTCGGCCGTGGAGCGTATCGCTTATATGATGGACGCAGAAGACTTGGACGCAGCGCCAGTGCTGGTAGTAGGAAATATTCACTCTGTGGAAAATCAGGACAACGACAAAAACTCATCATCCTGACCCAGCTGGCGCTCACACCAAGCTCAATAGCGGGTGCTGAGTGCCTTACTCCACACATTCATACTTTCAATATTCCCGTTTATCAGGGCGTTGTTTATCAAGCGCCCCTGATACTGATACCCCTGGCAGGCAAAAGTCCGGTTTATGCCAATGGAGGCGGCACGGGCTGTGGTGAAGGCCAACCTGAAACCTTCATCGACCAGCCGCTTTTCCATATGGTCCAGCAACAACCCCGCAAGGTGGTTACCCCGATACTCAGGTAAAGTCGCAAAATCAGCCACCTCCACCGCCAGATTTTTGGGGTCAAGCTCGGCCGATGCCAGCGCAATAATCCGACTTTGGTGCCTCACACCAAAATAGAGTACCCCTTCTTTCATACTGTTCCGTAAAAAACCGGCATCAGAAATTGGATAGGGATAGTCAGGGAAAATTCCCCGGTATAAGTGCGCCATTTCATTGGCAAAGGCCGGAGTCATGGGCACCACCTGCCAGTCATTGGCAGCTCTGAAGGGCTTTAATTTGGCAATAGCCTGCTTCAGAGCCTTATCATTGTGGGCTTCTTTGGGGTCGAATCGACGGTCGGTATCCGGGTAAGCCGCAAGAAACAGCGCATCTTCATCAACCCCCAGGCCATGGGAACCAAAGTATCCGGGCAAGCTGGCTTCCTCTACAAAACCATGTTCGAAAAAGGGTTCAGCATCACTCTGTCTGACCCTGGCAATCAGCTTGCCCAGGTGATGCTCGTCAGCCAACTCCTGCATTAAGTTTGGCATGGCGCTGGGGGAAGCCTTGCCCATAGACATGAGATAGACTCTGTCACTGTTAGGGCCATAATGTATCCTGGCCCCGTCAAGAGTGGTGCAGACATCAAGCTGCTCGCCCCTGGCCGCCTTCAAGTATCTCTTTCTAATGATTCGCTTTAATTTCAGGATTAGAGACATATCTAATTAAATACCATAGCCAACAAGTTGGTCACCAAAGACTTGTGTTCACCAGCAATACCCGTGCTCCGTTTTAGCAAAACTGCCGGGCTTGTCATAAAGAGAAACTCCAGAACACTCATTAAGTTATCCCTGCGCCGATTACAGGGTTAAGAATACTGCAAAACAGCATGGTCTCACCACTAAAGTCCCTGGAACCCAGAGATTTTATCAGCGTCACCGATAGTCAGGCCTGCCTGCGCACATTCACCGCTTTATCCCGACACTAACCCGGTGAACGACAAGGCAGGGTTAGCCCATGATGAGAAATTAAACTGGCCAACCGGTTAACTCATTTTAACAACAGGTTTACACTCGGTGCAGGAAGCGAAGGGATAAGGAATCACAATGAAAGAGATACAGGATCTCACCAGCCTGCTCCGGGGGAAGACCCCTATTATCGTAGTGGAAACCCATGAAGAGCAGCGTTTGCTGGAGTTGCTTAAACGGGTTGCCAGTTGCCTGTACAAGCCATTGTTCTGCTGGTCCATCACCACAGGACTGAGCCGGATAGACAGGGATATGGGTACCCAGAAATTCAACGCAGACCCAAGCGATCTGCTCAGGCATATCAAAACCACTGATCAAGAAGGTATTTATGTGCTGTGTGACTTTCACCCCTTCCTCAAAGACGCTCCCATCAATGTGCGGTTGATTAAAGAGATCGCCATGGAGTTCGAATCCAGCCGACAAACTCTGGTGCTGGTCAGTCATGGAGTTGAGATCCCGCCAGAGTTTCAGCGTTACTGTGCCAGCTTTAGCCTGCGACTGCCGGGCAGAAACCAACTGGCCAACCTGATTGCTCAAGAGATAGCCGAAGTACAGAATCAGGGGATGCAGCTGACGGTTGAGCCTGGCGCGGCAGAGCAGCTGGCCGATAACCTGAGAGGGGTTACTCTGGATGATGCCAGGCGTCTTATTCATAACGCCATTGTTGATGATGAGGCCCTGACCAAAGCGGATCTGGACAAGGTCAACCGTACCAAGTTCCAGCTGATGAATATGGATGGCGTGCTCAGGTATGAGTATGACACCCGCAGCTTCGCGGACATTGCAGGCATGGATGCACTGAAACACTGGCTCAAACTGAGAACACCCGACGACAGCCGCGCGGAAAGAGCAAGCCAAAACGCGCTCACGCCCCCCAAGGGCATAATGCTGCTGGGGGTGCAGGGGTGTGGCAAGAGTCTGGCAGCCAAAGCGGTAGCCGGGATTTGGCACCGTCCGTTACTCAGACTGGATATGGCGGCTCTGTATAACAAATACATAGGCGAAACAGAAGAAAACCTAAAACAGGCATTGGAGCTGGCAGACCTTATGTCTCCCTGCGTACTATGGGTGGATGAAATCGAAAAGGGGATTAGCGGTGGCAGCGGTGACGAAGGCACCTCCAAACGTATTCTGGGTACCCTGCTGACCTGGATGGCAGAACGTAAATCAGATGTATTTCTGGTCACTACCGCCAACGATATTCAGGCGTTGCCACCCGAGCTTATCCGTAAAGGCAGACTGGATGAGATCTTCTTCGTGGATTTGCCGGACAAAACCAGCAGGGAAAAGATTCTGTCGATTCACCTCAGTCGCCGCCGGATTTCACTGGAGCCATTTGATCTGCAGCAGTTGGCGATGGTCAGTGAGGGATTCAGTGGCGCCGAACTGGAACAGGTGGTGATCTCTGCACTCTATGCCAGCGCCAGTCAGGAGCAGGGCTTGAGTCAAAACAGCTTATTGGAAGAGCTGGCGGCCACCCGTCCTATTGCTGTGGTGATGGCCGAGAAAATTACTGCCTTGCGGCAATGGGCCAGCAATCGCGCTATTAATGCCCACACAGGCAGTTAATCTTCCCCAAAAAAAGACCCCGCACCTGGCGGGGTCTGGAACTGATACTGCTGACAATCAGCTTATTTGGGGGGCTTGTATCAGTTGCTTAACTCACAAACTTAATCAGTAAGTTGCTTCACGCTTCTTGGCTTCTTCATCCCACTTAGGTGTAATTTCCTTCAGGAACTTCTGCTTGTCTGCGTTCATCTTGTCCATATCCATACCCAGAACTTCCTGAGCCTTGGCCTTGGTAGAGATGTCAGGTACAGCTACCGGACCAGTCACACCATGCTTGGCCAGTACATGAGCCAGTTTCACACGGGCATCGGCAGACTTGTCTACAGAAGTACCCAGAATACGCAGAGCTTCTTCAGGAGCGTGAGCAGCAACACCATGGGAGGCAATTGCATAGTCCCAGCGCCATTGAGCGTGACGGATATCCTTCAGGATTGGCGCCATTTCAGCTTCAGTTGCACCCACTTCCCACGCCTTGGCGGCTTCAAAGTGAGCTTTAACCAGCTGTTGTTCAGCAGTCAGCTGCAGAGACTTAACCTTCTTCTGACGCTCTTTGGTTATATCCATGATGAACTCTTTATCCTGGGTATGACAGCTGCCACAGGTTTCATCAAAGCGATCAAATGGGTTACCCACTTTGTGGTCGGTAAACTTACGGCCCTTCTCATTGGTCACACGTGGCATGTGGCAATCAGTACAGCTGACATTGTTCTTACCGTGTACACCCTGCATCCAGGTTTCATAACCAGGGTGCTGAGCTTTCAGCATAGGCGCCTTGGACAGAGCATGAGTCCAGTCAGCAAAGTCCAGTGCATCATAGTAGGCTTCCATATCTTCTACGGTAACGCCTTTATCCCACGGGAACTTCACCCAACCTTTACGGCCTTCGCCTTTCTCGAAGTAGTACTCTACGTGACACTGGGCACATACCATGGACTGCTTGTCCTTACGAGACGCCTTGTCGAATGGCATATCAATGGCTTCGAGTGCGCGCTCAGCAAATGGACGGGAGATACGCAGCTTTGGCGAACCTTTAACGTGACAGTCACTACAACCGATGGAGTTAACCACTTCAGCACCACCGCTGCCCAACTTACCAGCGAAATAACCGGCTTCACCCTTGTCTTCCATCAGACGAGGTACGTCAGGGCTCTTACAGCTCCAGCAGGCCATAGGCATAGGGCCATCGGTATCAGTCATTGGCGCGCCGGTGCGCAGAGTATTACGCACGTCTGTAACTGCATAGATGTGACCACGGGCTTTGTTGTAGTCTTTGGCAAAGCCGTAACCGGCCCACAGGATCACCAGGTTTGGATCCTCAGCCAGCGCATCGACAACTTCTTTGCTTTCACTGGTATCATGCCAGGTGGCATATTGATCTTTAAATCTGTCTTTGTAGACTTCGTTGCGCGGCTCAGTTTTATCACTGGCCATGGCGCCTGCCGCCATAAAGCTGGCAGCAATCAGGGCACTTAATGCAAAGGTTTTTCCTGTCGCTGTTCTCATCACTCTCTTCTCCATCTCAGTGCAGGTTATTCGGTGCAACCCGCTTTCTCTGGAGTTAAAGTTAGAGATGGTACAGAGACAAGAACATACCCCCTTATGGGTATCCGCAATAAAGTTTGCGTCAGATCAACATCTACGTAAGATTTAGATCACATTTTCAACTTTTTCACATTTAGACGTAAGCACTTACTAATTCAGAAAATGTTAAATTGCACGGTATTTCCCGTGTGAAATCACAGAGAAAAGCGATGAAACAAACCAGTTTGACCTCGACCATTTTGGGCGTGATGTTGGTACTGATTTTACTGTCCAGCGGACTTGCCAGCTTCGCGCTGGGCAATCTGGTCTATAGCCTTGGAGATAGTCGTGCGATTAATGCCTCAGGCTCTTTACGGATGCAAAGCTATCGTCTGATGTTCTACGCCAATTCAGGCAGTAAAGAGGCGGATAAGAAGATTCAACAATTTGAGGACACGCTCTACTCAGACGATCTTAAGCACGCCATCTCCTGGGCTGCTCCGGCAGCGCTGGGCGCCCAGTACAGCCTGGTGGTGGACAAGTGGCAAACCATGAAACAGTTTATCCAGCAGGAAAACTCCCGCAGCTATGCCGCCTCGCTGAAGGACTTTGTCGACACCATAGATCTGCTGGTACTGGAGATGGAGCACCATGCCGAATTCAAACTTAAAGTGCTGGCCATCAGCCAACTTATCGGACTCGGCGTCATGCTGCTTATCGCTTTCGTCGCGGTGCGCTATACCCGTAAGCGTGTCGTACAACCACTGCAGCAGATGATGATGTCAGCTGAAACTATTTCAAAGGGCCAGTTCGAGCTGGAAATGCCCAGGACCAATTACATAGAGCTCACCGCCCTGAGCGATGCGCTGCAAAGTACGGCCAGAGAACTGTCAGCGCTGTATCGCAATCTGGAGTCTCAGGTTGAAGACAAAACCCGCGAGTTGAGTCAGGCTCACCTTGAACTGACCCTGATGTACGACAGCCTGTTGATGCTGCATACCCGCCCACTGGACAGGCAGCTGCTGTCAGAACTGATGCAAAAACTGAGGGAGACCCAGCAATTTGATGCTGTTCGTCTGCTGCTTATCGATGAAGATGATTCAGAAGAGATCAGCGATGACAACGGCTGGCCCAGGGTATCGGCACCAAGCGCCCGCTTCGCGGTCAGGTATGACAATACTGAGCTGGGCTTCCTGGATATTAACACTACACATACGCCCAATCAGCCGCTGCTTATCAACTACGCCATGATGCTGGCACGATCCATTGTTATCCATAACAGTGGCGAGCAGAGACAGCAACTGGCCCTGATGGAGGAGCGAGGCATCATAGCCCGGGAGCTTCACGACTCTCTGGGTCAGCTGCTCTCTTTCCTCAAAATCCAGATAAGTCTGTTGAAAAAGTCACTCAACAAAGAGTGCCGCAGTGAAATCGTTGATGCCCAGATGAGTGAAATTAATGAGGGTATTAATACGGCTTACGCCCAGCTCAGAGAGCTGTTGGCTACCTTCCGCCTGACTACCAAGGAGCCTAATCTGAAAAGAGCCATGGAGGCGATGCTGGACCAGCTGCGCAGCCAGACGGAGATTGGCATCACTCTGGACTACAAGTTGCCGGGCACCCAATTGGGCGCCAATCAGCATATCCACATCCTGCAACTCACCAGAGAGGCCACTCTTAACGCCATTAAACACGCCAACGCCACTCAGATAGCAATAGTGTGTGAACCGGGTGATGATGGCCTGTTATATATCCATATTAGCGATAATGGCATAGGACTAGCCCATATTAGGGAGAGGGATCAACACTTTGGTATAGGTATCATGCATGAGCGTGCGAGCAAGCTAAGCGGTGTGGTAGAATTCACCGGCAATGCTGAAGGCGGAACCACCGTCAGCCTCAGTTTTCCACCCCAGGAGACCTCGCAATATGAGTAAACCATATTCCGTATTGGTCGTTGACGACCACCCGCTGCTGAGACGCGGCATTTGTCAATTGATAGCCTCTGATGAGGATTTTACCCTTTTCGGTGAAGCCGGAACCGGTTTGGATGCCTTGGCTGCGGTGGCAAATGAAGAGCCGGATATCGTACTGCTCGACTTAAATATGAAAGGTATGTCAGGTCTGGATACTCTGACGGCACTGCGTCAGGAGAGCGTCACTGCAAGGGTGGTAATCCTGACAGTTTCAGATGCAAAACAAGATGTTATCAGACTAATGAAAGCTGGAGCCGATGGCTACCTGCTGAAAGATACTGAGCCGGATTTGCTGCTTGAGCAACTTAAGCAGGCCATGCAGGGGCACAGAGTTATCAGTGATGAAGTGGCTGAGTTTCTGTACGACCTTAAAGCCAGCCAGGAAGAAAGCAGCTGGATAGATGCCCTCACCCCAAGGGAACTGCAAATTCTGCAGCACCTAGCCGAAGGCTTAAGCAACAGGGCTATCTCCGAAGAGCTGCACATCAGTGAAGGCACAGTAAAAGTGCACGTGAAAAACCTGCTGAGAAAAGCCAATGCCAAATCCAGAACTGAGATGGCAGTGCGCTATCTGAACCAATAATTCAGCCCTATCTAATAATTAAGCACTAAGACTTAAGAATTATATTCCTTTTGGGATCAAAAAAGGCAGCTGAAGCTGCCTTATTGAGGATATCTCTTTTGGGTGTAATTTAACTCCCCAGAAACTCCCGCCAACTTTCCAATACCAGCTGTAAATCTTCCAGCCCACAATTGGCTATCGACTCTGCATCATAAAGATTCATAAACTCCTGCAGGTCATGCTCCTCTTCAAACCCCAGCACATTGGCAGCCACCACGGCCTGTTCCTTGTCCATTTCCAGCGTCAGATCGCGCCCGACCAGCTGATAATGTTCCAACTCACCGGCCTGTAGTTGGGCAATAGCCTGCAATACAGCACTCAGCTTTGCCTCATCTTCACCCAACTCTTCAGACAACCATCGACCCAGAGCCTCATGATCCATACTGAATAGTGCCAAAACCGAACCATCAAGCGAGTTACGACGAAATTCGTAATCCATTGGGAAACTCATTTTTCTCCAGTCTTACCTTGGCTCGATTTTACCCCAAAGCCCCCGTCCTGCCTACGTTATGAAGTATCTATAATCTTCTGGCGGGCACGTGTATCAGGAGTTAATCTAACGAAATCTGCCGACGAAATAGTGAGTTATCCATGTCCAAGAGCTTCGTTATCAGTCTACTGATTAATCCCCAAACCGGGGCCGTTAATGAAGTGTCTCAGGATGAGATACAAAACTGGCATCCCGAGCAGGGGATCCTCTGGTTGCATATGAACTACCGTAACCCGGCGGCAAGGGACTGGCTGGCGCAGGCTGGGTTACCAGCCACAGATACCCAGACGCTCCTCGACCATGACACCCGCCCCAGAGTAGAAGCATCAGCCGAGCGGATCCTTATGACGTTAAGAGGCATAAACCTTAACCCTGACAGCGCCCCGGAAGATATGGTGGCCGTGCGGCTCTACGCAGACAAACAGCGCATCATCACCTCCAGCGACCGCAAAGTGAAATCCATTGGCGAGCTGGCGGAACAGCTGCTGAAGGGAAACGGCCCAACCAGCCCAGGGACTTTTATATTGGAGCTGTGTCACCGGCTGACCCTGCGTAAGGTGAATCAGATAATGGATATGGAGGACAAACTGGCCGACCTTGAAGAGCAGGCCCTGCAGCAGTCTGACCATAATCTGAGGTTGAATCTTGGAGAACTCAGACGCCAGGTGATTGCTGTCCGTCGCTATCTTGCGCCGCAAAAAGAGGCTTTTTTCAGTGTGATCAGTACCGCCAGCCTGATGAGCCCAGAGGAGAGATCCCGTATGCGGGAGATCTACAACACCCTGCTCAGAGTCATAGAGGATTTGGATGCAATTCGTGACCGCGCACTGGTCACTCAGGAAGAGTTGTCAAATCAATTAACTGAGCAGCTGAATAAGCGGCTGTACTTTCTATCTCTGGTCACAGCCATATTCCTGCCGCTGGGATTCCTCACTGGCCTGTTGGGCGTCAACATAGGCGGTATCCCCGGCACCAGCGACCCCAAAGCTTTTACCTACTTCTCTATTGGTCTGGGTGTGCTGATAGTCATACAGATATTTGTGCTTTATCGCTTTCACTGGCTCAAAAAATAAAGGCGCCATCGGCGCCCTTATCTACACAATTCAGTAATCTGAATTACTGAGCAGCTTCAGCTGGCTGGTCAATACCCAACAGCTCTACTTCAAATACCAGAGTAGAGTTGGCTGGAATAGTGCCGGTATCACGCTCACCATAGGCCAGCTCAGATGGGATAACAAACTTGTACTTGGAACCCACTGGCATCAGCTGTACACCCTCGGTCCAACCCGGGATAACACGGTTCAGCGGGAACTTGATTGACTCACCACGCTTGTAAGAAGAGTCGAACTCAGTGCCATCGATCAGGGTACCGCGATAGTTCACTTCCACAGTGTCGGTCGCCGCTGGCTTGTCACCGGTACCTGCAGTGATCACTTCATACTGCAGACCTGAGTCTGTAGTAGTAACACCTTCTTTCTTGGCATTCTCTTCGAGGAACTTCTTACCCTCTTCCAATGTCTTGGTTGCCAACTCCTGAGCCTGAGCAACACGCTTGTCATTCAGCTTCTTGTCCAGCCCCTGCAGAACAGTTTGCATATCTTCTTCAGACAGCTGCATCTTGTTATCCAGGCCATCGGTAAAGCCCTCAATAATCAGCGCGCGGTCAACCGGCATACCCAGTTTTTCCTGCTCAGCGATCTGGCTTTGCATGTAAGCACCGAAAGAAGCACCAATGCTGTATGACTCTTTCTGTTCCGGGGTTGTCAGCGTAGTTGTTGCAGCGGCTTGCTCAGTCTGAGCAGTCTGTGCAGGAGCGTCTTTTGCTTGTTCTTGATTACATCCAGCCAGACCAGCAACTGCCAGTGCTACCAGTGAAAATTTGTATATTGCTTTCATCAATACTTCCTCAGCATCCATTTGCCGTTAAACTAATCAATATATCGATGTCGTGTTACTTCAAAATGGTCTCATTTATGATCTTATTTGAGCCACAACAACATTTTGAGGTAACGCGAGAATTTGCCACTTTACCCCAGTTAACACAGAGATACCAATGACAATCTGTTCATTCGTTGGTAAGGGTAAGGTGAGTTAACAGACACTCCTGTCAGGGAAAAGTTCGGAGTTTGTCCATGCAAAAGTTAGTTTTACTCCTGCTGTCGTTCAATTTATTGCAGGCGTGTCAGCCAAAACCAGAGGAAGTGGTGGAGCTGACCCAGGAGCCTTTGTACGCAGCCAGTCTCACCCGTAACGCCGACGGCGTGCTCCTGAGTATGGCCACCTCAGGCCTGGTTTACTGGGACATCACCAGCCAAAGTCCCAAGTATCAGTGGCGCCATGGTGATGACAGCAGCAATATTATTGCCACCTCTGTGTCTGCAAACAGTCAGTTTGCCGTGTCGTTAAGCCGGGATTCAGTCGCGCTGTGGAGTATTGCGGACGGGCAATCCCGGGGTTGGTGGTCACTGCCGGCTTCAGGGCAAAGTGTGGCGGTTGCCGACAATGGTGCCCTGCTGGTCGGGCTGACCGATGGCAGTGTACTGTCGTTGGCCGCCAATCAGGACAAGCTGATTAAATACCTGGGCCATACAGAAAAGGTTAACAGCGTGGCAATTTCGGCTAATGGCAGTCTGGCACTGAGTGGTGGCAACGATGATATGGTGCACCTCTGGAATCCTTCCAGCGGGCAACCGGAGCAGAGTTGGCAACTGAACTCAAGAGTCGTTAAGGTAGCGCTCAGTGATGATGGCTTGCTGGCATTTGCCAGTGACAGCACCAATGATGCCAGGATCTGGGATGCCGTCGACGGTGAACTAAAAAGCAAACTCAACATCAAAGTAAGACAAAAGACCTTCAGCGACGCCAGATTTGTTAAAGCCAACAGAGCCTTGCTGACAGGAACACCAGCCCGGGAAGTGATACTTTGGCGAACTGACAGTGGCAAAAAACTGGGCAATTGGCAGGTGGCCGTCACAAAGAAAGGGCAAATCAACAGTGCCGTTGTATACTCTGTCGCGATTAAAGGTATCAACCAGGTCGTCAGTGTCAGCAGCAATGGGCTGCTGGAAGCCTGGGACATGACATCCACAACGAGGTAACGGATGAACGACGCATTGCAAACCCAGCTTGATGAGCTGGAAACCCGTATCGCTTTTCAGGACGGGACGATTGAAGAGCTGAATATGGAATTGATCAAACTCAATGATCTGGTCGCCCGTCAGCAATATCAAATGCAATTGATAGTCGACAAGCTGCGCGCGATTGAGCCCAGCAATATGGCCAGCCAATCGGAAGAGACACCACCACCTCACTACTGATTTCAGGGAGAGTCATGGCATTGCAACCCATTGCAACAACCGGAGATGAGATTCTTGGCCAGCAGGCCGTAGCGGTAACTGTGTTTGACAGGCAATTGCATAGCCTGGCTGATGACATGATGGACACTATGCTGGCAGCCAATGGTGTGGGTATTGCTGCTCCCCAGATTCACTATCCTCTGGCCATGTTTATTATGGCCTCCCGCCCCAACGACAGATATCCGGAGGCACCTTTAATGGAGCCACTGGTGCTGGTTAACCCGGAGCTTATTGGCGCATCGGTCGAGCTTGAAAGCGGTGAAGAAGGTTGTTTGTCAGTGCCCGGCAAGAGAGTCAACATTCTCAGGCATACCTGGGTGGACGCGCGTTATCAGGATCTTCAGGGGCAATGGCATCGCAGTAAGTTTGAGGGATTTGCCGCCAGAATCTTTCAGCATGAACTCGATCACCTTAAGGGCATTACTCTGCTGGAGCGGGCCAATGAGCCTGAACTGCAGGCATGAAGTGGACTGCCATCAAGCACCTTTGCCTGGGGCTGTTAACCCTGACTATGCTGGCTGGCTGTGCCGGCAGCAGCCTGTTTGTGAGTTATCCCAGTCAAATGGCACCAGTGCGCCAGGCACTCAATTCCCAAAACCCAAAAGCTGTTCTGCCTGAGCTTCAGGAGGCCATTGATGGTCAGGATGGTTTGCTTTATGCCCAGGAGGCGGGGCGGGTCGCCCAGATAAGCGGCGACTTTAAGGCCAGCGAAAACTACTACCAACGCGCCATTGCTGACTATCAGAACTTCGATGACAAAGCTGTTATCAGTGCCTCAGAACTGGGCGCAACCGCCAGCAGCATACTGCTCAACGACAATGCTATTCCCTATGAAGGCCCTGCTTTCGAGCGCATCATGCTGCATCAATATCAGGCGATGAACTATCTGTTTACCGGTGATTTTGAAGGCGCACTGGTGGAAGTCAGGCGGGCCAATGAACTGCAGGCACTGGAGCAGAAAAAGTATGACTCTGAATCTGTGGTCCGGGATATCAACAACGGTCAGGTATCCGCGGAAATGCGCAGACTGGACGGCATGGCAGGAGGGGTGGAAAACTCATTTCTTAATGCCTACAGCTATTATGTGACCGGACTTTTATATGAACTCCTTGGTCAACCCAATGATGCCTTCATCGACTATCGCAAGGCTGAGCGCCTGGCACCGGGTAATCCCTATCTGCAGCGGGATCTGGTTCGGCTGGCCAAACAGCTGCAGATGCCCCAATACCAGGACTTCAAAAAGCGCTGGGGGGAAGCAAAACCGATACCCGCGTCAGACGGGCAACTAATCGTACTGATTGAGCGAGGTCTGGTGCCGGGTAAAGAGAGCTTTACCGTGCCATTTACCATTGATGGTTATTGGCAGAGGGTCACCCTGCCCACCTATGCAGGGCGTGGCGCTCCAGTACGGGCGGCTTCCATCTCGGGCACAGGCAAGCGTATCAAGGCAGCGCCTTTGGCCAATATAGATGCCATGGCTATCAGCGCCCTCAAAGAACAAATGCCAGGTATTGTGCTGAGGCAAGCCGCCAGAGTGGCAACAAAGGCAGAGATGAATCAGAGAGCCGGAGGCAGTAACAACCAGCGTCAGGATGACTTTGCCGGCGTCGCCATGCAACTGTTCAACCTCATCTCCGAGCAAGCCGACAGACGCAGCTGGCTGACCCTGCCACAACAGGCACAAATTGCACGGGAGTCGCTGGCTCCGGGGCAGTACCCACTGAAGTTGGACGCCAGTCACACCTACCAGGTCGATATCCAAAAGGGAAAAACCACCCTGGTTTGGGCAATCGATACTGGCAATGTGATCCGCTTTTATTCAATAATCATCTGAAATCATCTGATTTTACGAACCACAGGACTGAAGAATGAAACATGCAAAACTGATATTGGTACTGGCAGCAGTGGTCGGACTTTCCGCCTGTCAGTCCCGGGTAGAATATGGTGATGCCACCGCTGTTGAAACCGTTAATGAGAATTTTGGCTCCAGCGATCTGCAGGCCATCACAGCAAAAATGGTCGACAGTATGCTGACCTTCCCGCCTGTGGTTGCCCTGACCGCCAATGAGCGTCCGGTTATTTTTGTAGACAGAATTAAAAACAAAACCTCTGAGCACATTGATACTGAGTCTGTAACCGACTCCATCAGCAACCAATTGCTGCGCTCAGGTAAATTCCGCTTTATCGATATGACCAAAGTGGATGCCGTTCGCAAGCAGCTGGATTACCAGAACAACTCCGGCATGGTGGACCCCTCCCACGCCATCAAGTTTGGTCGTCAGATTGGTGCCCAGTATATGCTTTACGGAAACCTGTCCAGCATTGTGAAGCAGGATGGCAGCACCAAGGATGTGTACTACAAGATGACGATGCGCCTGATGGATTTGGACACAGGTTTGATTGAGTGGTCTGACGAAAAAGAGATCCGCAAGACTAAATCCAAGTCTTTCCTCGGCCTCTGATAGCGGCTGCCAATCCATCCAACGCAACCATCCTTCGGGATGGTTGCCCTTATTACAAGAATAATAACGAATCATGCTCCGGCTGTTGTTGCTCCCCTGCCTGTTGGCACTCCTGTCACTGACCGCATGTCAGTCGACACAGAAATCCACTCCGACTCTTGATACGCCGGATGCCGCCAGAGCGGCAGCGCTCAGTCGTTCTTCACGTCTGTCTGACGTAAATTATCAGTACCAGCTGACACTGACTTCAGACGGCTTTAATGGCAAAGCCGATATCAGTTTTAGTTTGACAGAAGTGACAGCTCCGCTCTCTATCGATGCTGTGGGTATGCAGCTGAACGGTGTCACCATCAATGGCAGCTATCTTTATCCTGACTATGACGGTAAACAACTGACACTTGCCCCGGCATTGCTGCAAAGTGGCGAAAACCAATTGCAGCTGAGTTTCAGTGGCCACTATCAGGCTGAGGGCAATGGCCTGATCAGCTATATTGATCCACAGGATGGACAGCGATATCTCTATAGTCATTTTGAGCCAGATGGCGCCTCCCATCTGCTGCCCCTGTTTGACCAGCCGGATCTGCCCGCCCGGTTTACCCTTGAGGTTGTGACGCCCTCCCAGTGGCAAGTAATAGGGAACAGCCAGCCTCAAGCCTGTCACAACGGACAAACCGGGCACTGTGTAAAGTTCAGCACTCAGCCAAAGCTGCCATTAAGCCCACATAACATGTCCCTGCACGCTGGCCCATTTGTGCACTGGCAGCGCCAGGGAGAACTGCCGTTAGGGCTATACGCCAGGCAGTCCCAACAGCATCTGGTGCAGTCGGACATCTGGCTTGAGCAAACTCAGAGCAATCTGCAACAGCTTCAGCAAGTGTTGGATACCCCATTCCCATTCGCCAAATATGATCAGTTACTGATGATGCAGGATGACAACAGCCTGTTCACCGAACCACACAGTGGTGCGGCATCAGTGGCCTTTATTCGCAGCAGTGAGCCTGACAACACACTGCTCAGGCAACAGCTGGCACGCCAGTGGTTTGGCAATATGGTCAGCATTGACTGGTGGCACAGCCGTTGGCTCTCTGATGCCATCAGTCTCTATCTGGCAGGTTCTGAAGCCAGCGCTATAGTTGCCAGTCAGGCGAGGGATTTGGCCTATCAGACCGACGAGCTGCAGATGGGAGGTCATGCCGTTGGTGAGCCCGCCCACTATCTGTCGGGGGACCCGATCATCCGTACCAAGGCTGTGGCAGCGCTGAAACAACTTGAGCTGCAAATCGGTAAAGACAAGCTGCTGCAGATAATGAAAGCATTTTTGCAGCAATACCAGGGCAAAGCCGCAGGGGCCGGGGCTTTTATCTCTATTGCACAGGCAACAGCAGGGGTAGACCTGAGCAAATGGAAACAGGATTTTATCGATACCCGAGGCGTGAACCGACTGCAAGCAAGACTAGACTGCCGGGAAGGGGTTGTTGAGACTCTGACTCTGCAGCAATTACCTGATAGTCAGGGTAAGCTGCGCACTCAAAAACTGATGCTCGGCCTGTATCACACAGATCGCAGTGGTGTTCATCTGGACAGACACATACCTGTGTTAATCCAAGGCCAATATACCCTGGTCGATGCAGCCGCTAACCTGGTTTGCCCGGACTTCATCTGGCCCAATGAAGAGGAGCTGGCTTATCTCAGGGTGATCCCGGATGAGCACAGCTTATTTGTATCAGGGATGAAGCTGGGCAGGATACACAACAAACAGACATCTCTTCTGCTGTGGCTTTCCATGTGGCAGTCACTGTTGTCCGGTGAGTTAAGCGCCGAAGATTACCTGGCCAAGGTCTTACTCAACGCTCCTGAGATGACGGATGCTGATACCAGTGAGTTGTTACAACAGCATTTGCTGGCTCTTAAGCAATATATTGCGGCCTCCAACTCAGATAACGCCTGGCTGATTGACGCCATGGCGCAATTGAGTTTACAGCGGGCAATGGAAACCTCTGCATTCCCTGCCCTGCAGCAAACCTGGCTGGATACCTATATTCAACTGGCAAGAAGCCGGGAGGCACTGGACCATCTTCAGCAGTGGCTGGAGCATGTGAAGGGACCTCTGCCGCCGCTGACCGAAGAGCAAAAATTTCGGGCTCTGCTGCAGCTGACCCGCTACGACCATCCGGCAGCCAATAAAGAGATTCAAAAACTCAGAAAACGCCAACAACTGACAGAATTGCAAAGCCTGCAACTGAGAGCTATCAGCCCCAAGGCTTCTGAAAAGCGAGCGTTGCTGGCAAAACTACCTTTGCTCAACGAGGCTGACAGGGAAGCAGTAATGTCGGTTTTATATCCGCCAGAGCAGCAACTGCTCAGCCAGGCCAGTGCCGATCAGAGACTGGCGTTAATTCAGGACAACTCGTTACCACTGGGAATGAGGGAGCAGATGGCAGCTTATCTGCCCTATCGTTCCTGCAATCAGGATTCAACAGATAAGCTGCAACGCCTGAGTAAACAAAGCCCCCAGCGCACTATCGCGGGATTGCTGGAGCGTCAGGCTTTATGGGTTGCCCAATGTATCAGGATTAACCAATCTCTCTAGAAGCATCAGTTTTTTCTATGCTTGATTTTTATGGGGTGAACTTCAGCTTTAGGCTTGTCCACCTCGCCATACCTGTCACCCACCAGCTTCCAGTGGGTGTCAGGGAGTTTGAAAAAATAGAACCTTTGCTTGTTCGCATCGGTGACAAACCCCATGCCGAAACGCGCAACTTCATAGTGAATGTCGTTGACATAATTCGAGTTAAACCTTTGTCTGTCGGTTAACTCGAGAATATCCTGGCGGCTGAGAAACACACCATCATCATAGTGACCCACCCTGTCATAGAGCCACTGGGCAAAGTCCTTCGCACATTTCATTGTCACTCTCCCCTGCCACCGCGCCGGGACGAAACGGTGAGCGTTTGAATAGTGAATGATTGCGCAGAATTTTTATCTTGCCACACCTTGTCTTACAGCAATGTTTATCTGCCAAAGACGGCACAATCTGCTTGAGCCCCGGTTGCCACAGATTTACCATGATACATCCTGATACACCCGGTGACTGCCTTTTTCTTTCCCTCATTGTTTGTCACTGGTTTCTCCAAGGAGGTCCCATGGACCAAACCGTTTTTGATTACCTCTGGCATATTGTCAGTACTTTCAGTGGCATGGTCTGGCAGATATATTGGCCACTGGCGTTCGGATTAATGCTCTCTTCCCTGCTCAGACACCTGTTACCTGTGGATAAGGTCGCACAACATCTGGGGCATACCAGCCCCAAAAGTCTGGCGCTCACTACTTTACTGGGCATGCTCTCCTCCTCCTGTTCTTATGCGGCCGCCTCTCTGTCGAAAACATTGATTGCCAAAAAAGCCAGCCTAAGCAATGCCATGGCCTTTTTGGTGGCCAGTACCAATCTGATCCTGGAAATGTTTATTGTGCTGGTCACCCTGCTGGGGTGGCAGTTTTTATGGGGGGAAATAGCCGGAGGCATCCTGCTGATTATTCTGGTGGCCATTCTGTTTCAGTTCTTCCCCAAAAAACAGGAAACGGCGCTACGCAATAAACTCGAGGTGGAATCCAGCCCTATGCTCATGGCACATCACCATATGGATAGTCAGCCAGACAGTTCAGCAGCGCAAACCCAGGGTTCGACTCAGAAAGAATCGATGGAAATGCAATGCGGTATGGCCGATATGGATCAGGGTGAGCGCAAGGAAATGACTTGTAGCCAACAGGCTGATGCCGAGACCAAGCCAATGCAATGTGGCTCTCATGACACCGCATCGAAAGAGATGACCTGTGGCATGAGCGAGTCCGGCGAGATGCGCTGCGGGATGGCTGCAGGCGCCCCAACCGAAAAAGAATCCTTCTCTGAAAAAATCAGTCGCAGCTCTGGCTACTTTCAAATGGACATCGCCATGATAGGCAAAGAGATACTTATTGGCGTGGTCATCTCCTCCCTGCTGATTGCGCTTATTCCCGCTGATTGGTGGCGGCAACTGTTTATCTCCAGTGGCAATGCAATGCCAGCCATAGTGCACTCCCTGCTGGATGTGGTCATAGGTATTTTCGTGGCCGTGATTGCCTATGTCTGCTCAGTCGGAAATTTGTTGCTGGCCGCCGCACTTTGGCACGGCGGTATCTCATTCGGTGGCGTCATGGGCTTTATTCTGGCGGATGTACTGACCATTCCCATGACCCGGGTTTATCGGAGCTATTATGGTAAACAGCCGGCACACTGGATGGTCGGCTTGCTGTTTATCGGAATTTTGCTGACAGGTATCTTGCTGGATCTGACTCTGGGGCAGATGGATTGGAGCGCGTCCAAAGAGACACTCAGGACTCTGCATCAGTCAGGTTTTGGCTTGAATTTCACCACGGTGATGAACCTGATCTTTATCCCTCTGTCTGTCTGGTATTACCGGCTGGGTAAAAAGACCAATGCAGCATCGGGCATGAGCATGTAACTTCATATCACCAGAGTATCGGCCTGAGGGTGATCCCTCGGGCCACTTGTCTGGTACTTATCATCTGTATCATCCCTGAGTTGGAGCATCCCATGGAGTTACCCAAGCCCTTTATTAAAGCCGAGCAGGAGATGCAGCGCGCCGGTGTCTGGCCCGGTATTCTCTATCCTTTGATGAAACGTCTGGGTGAACCAATCCGGCCATTTCCCTACCGACCTTTTATTCTGAACCTGACCCAGACGGCGCTTTGGGTAACACTGGTATTTGCTCTGGTGATGTACTTTGGTTTCTGGCAACAGAAAGGCATTCCCCTGGCATTGGTGTTTATGGTGGCAGCCCAGGTCGGCATAGTTGCAGGTATTCTGGTGGGGCTCTATGGCGTGTTGCCGGCAAAAAGAAAAAAACTCAGCAGTTGGCAAAGCCTTTGTCAGCAAGACTCACCTGACTAACGACCTGTTGGTAAATAAGGTTATCGGCAAAAGCGTTTACTCCAATCCCGTGAACTCGAGTTAATGATAGTAATTCTCATTTAAATCGGACGTAGACTGTGTGCAATCTTCCTATTGTGACACGACCCCGGATCCCTGATGTCAATGTTAGCCACGCCAACCTCTTCGCTGATTACCCCCGCCCAGGCGACGCCTGCTTTGCAGCGGCAACAGCCGACTGCCAAGCGCAGCAAAATCATGCTGCTGGGCCCGGCATTTATCGCAGCTATTGGCTATATCGACCCGGGTAACTTTGCCACCAATATCGAAGCGGGCTCCAGTTTTGGTTATCGCCTCTTGTGGGTAGTGCTTTGGGCCAACCTGATGGCCATGTTCATTCAATATCTGTCGGCAAAACTGGGCATTGTCACAGGCAAAAACCTGGCGCAGCACCTGGGTGACAGGTTGCCCCGCTGGGCGGTCGTGCCCTACTGGCTGCAGGCAGAGTTGATTGCTATGGCCACAGATTTGGCTGAGTTTATCGGGGCGGCCGTGGGCTTTCAGTTGCTGTTGGGCGTTTCCCTGTTTGAAGGCGCTGTGATAACCGGCTTGCTGACGCTGGGGATATTGCAGCTGCGTCGCTGGGGCCAAAAGCCAATTGAAGCCATCATTGGCGGCTTGCTGCTTTTGGTCGCAGCTATCTATGTGGCTCAGCTCTTGTTAAGCCACCCTGCAGCGTCAGGCATGGCGGCAGGCCTGTTGGTTCCCGGGTTCGACAATGGTCATCAGGTGTACCTGGCAGCAGGCATACTGGGCGCAACAGTCATGCCTCATGTCATCTACCTGCACTCAGCCCTGTTTGAAGGACAACAGGGTCAGTCAATCACGTCCAGGCTGCGCGCCAGCAAGCTGGATGTGTCTCTGGCCATGACAATCGCAGGCTTTGTGAACGTAGGGATTATCGCCATGGCGGCCGCTGTGTTTCACTTCTCCGGTTATCGGGACATTGCCTCCATTGAAAACGCCTATATGACGTTAACGCCCATGCTGGGTAAAGGCGCTGCGCTACTGTTTGGGCTGTCGCTTATCGCCTCAGGCCTGTCCAGCTCAGTAGTAGGGACTTTGGCCGGTGAAGTGGTGATGCAGGGCTTTGTGCGCTTTAGTATTCCCGTGTGGGTCAGGCGTCTGGTGACCATGCTGCCCGCTTTTGTCGTGATAGCCATGGGCATAGACACCACCAAAATTCTGGTGATGAGTCAGGTGGTCCTCAGCTTTGGTATAGCTCTGGCTCTTGTTCCTCTGCTTAAGTTCACCGGCAACAAAGAGCTGATGGGTCGCTTTGCCAACACAAAACTGCTGAAGTGCACTGGTGTTGCCATAGTTCTTCTGGTGGTGGTGCTGAATACTTACCTGCTGTTTACCCTGTTGCAGTAACGACTTTGTTTGATGCTGTGACGGTTTATAATGTCATTATAAATGCTCCGTAAATGTCTGGGTTAAGCGGCAATTGATGGGAAAAGTTACAACTCCTGATGGAGTTTGGTATACTCCGCCGCCGCCCAGCGCCTGATGGCTATCCGGGCAATCGGTTTCGCAACCATTTTTGCAATAATGGGATAAGTAGATGAATTTTGAATCCTTCAGTTTTGCCCCTGAGATCCTGCAAGCAGTATCTGAGTGTGGCTATAAAACCCTGACGCCAATTCAGCGCCAGGCGATCCCTGCCGTGCGCCGGGGTCAGGATGTGCTGGCCAGCGCCCAAACAGGCACAGGTAAAACAGCCGCCTTCTCCCTGCCTATCCTGCAGAAGATGGTTGAACAGCCAAAGCCTTTGGTCACAGGTCAGGTACGTGCGCTCATTCTTACGCCAACCCGTGAGCTGGCTGAGCAGATCGCCAATAACCTGAAAGCTTACAGCAAGTACCTGAAGCTCAATGTACGCCTGATGACAGGTGGCAAGAGCGCCGATGCTCAGGCCCGTAAGCTTAAGCAGGGTACTGACTTCCTGGTGGCAACGCCGGGACGTCTGCTGGAGCAGCTGCAAGCCTGTAACCTGAGTCTGGCCAATATCGATTATCTGGTGATGGATGAAGCTGACCGTATGCTGGATATGGGCTTTATCAAAGATATTCAGCGTGTACTTCAGGTGTGCGCCAAAGATCGTCAGACTCTGATGTTCTCAGCAACCTTCTCAGGTGGTGTGCGTAAACTGGCAGACGAAATCATGCCACGTCATGAAGTGATCACTGCCGATAAGCGCAATACCGCTGCCGCCACGGTAAGTCAGGTGGTGTATCCGGTTGAGCAGCGCCGCAAGCGCGAACTGCTGTCTGAGCTGATTGGCCGCAAGAACTGGCACCAGGTGCTGGTATTCTCCGCAACCCGTGAAGACTGTGAGCAGCTGGCCCGTGAACTCAACCTGGATGGCATTCCAACCGGCGTAATCCACAGTGAAAAGGCTCACGGAAATCGTCGTCGCGCCTTGAAAGAGTTTATGGAAGGTAAGCTCAGAGTACTGGTTTCCACCGAAGTCGCTGCCCGTGGTCTGGACATCCCGGATCTGGAATATGTGGTTAACTACGACCTGCCATTCCTGGCTGAAGACTATGTGCACCGTATTGGCCGTACCGGTCGTGCAGGTAAGTCCGGTGTCGCTATCTCCTTCGTGAGCCGTGAAGAAGAGCGCATGTTGGCAGATATTGAAAAGCTGATCGGTCAGCGTATTAAGCGTATGACAGTACCTGGCTATGAAGTATCGCGCCGTGAGTCTCTGCTTAAGCACCTGCAGCGTCGCCGCTTCAGCAAAACACTGCGTGAAGATGAAGCCGTTGCCCAGATGGCTGCAGAAAAGAACATGTCTGGCCGTCGTGTGAAAGTAAAAGTGGGTTCTTCCGGCATCAAGCCAAAGAAACTCAAGTAACCGACCAAAGTGACCTAATATGAAAAAGCCTCCAACCGGAGGCTTTTTACTTGCTGCAGGCCAGTGACGAATTCTGGTTATCGCATGGAATTCCAACACTGCCCTTCTGACTGATTTGTGGCTCCTCACTCAGGGGGATAAACCGGGAAAACGCAACAACCCCAACCACACTGAGAAACACTATCCCCACCACCATATCAACCAGCGAAAAACCTTTAGCCATCCTTTAGCAACCTTTGCAACAAGCAAAAAACAGGAATCATATTACTGGTACTTCAGCCCAAGTCGAGAAATGGATTGCCAAATCGCAAAATTCAGATGGTAAAACCAACAAAACGCGGCTTTTTGAAGCAGTAAACCGTGAAGCCAACACCTGCAAAGACGCTTTCACTTCAAGATTCACTTATATTTGACCGAAGCAAGTGCAACATACTCGCAACACCTTAATGAACAGAGATAAAAAAACGCAGCCTGAGCTGCGTTTATCATTAGGTCGGTCAGGGGATGAGCAGTGACAGCCCAGGCTGATTGTTACCCGGATATATACGGTAAGCCTTGTGATGCTTAATCAAGGAGGCTTTCTTGTCGCCTACACTCAGCAACAAACCATGCTGCAGCGCTGTTTCTGCCAGCATATTCTCTTCAGCGCGAATATAGAGTGTGATGGGCTTTATCAGCTCACCATCCGCAATGTGGCCCTTAAACTCAGGCTCGGAAATAATCACACTGGGCAGGCCATCATTGTCCAGTTTCAATTTGGCATCTATGGGGGTGTCTGTGATAACCAGAACTTCATCGGCTTTCAGCTGCTCAAGCCAGGCGTTCAGGGCATCACCCAATGGCTTCCCGCCCTGTTCGACGGCGCCATATTGATGCTCAATTCGCTCCAATAACGCCTTAAGCTTAGCGCCGGCACCCTGACTGCGGCCATCACGCACCCAAATAGTCAGTTCATTGGCCAGACACTTGGGATAAGTGCGCTTTTTCAGCGCTTCTGCCATCCAGTTACACATAAAGTGACTTTCCTGTGCAGCAGTGTGCGCCTTGCGAACCAGTGCGGAGTTGGAAAGTGCGCTCAGACCGTCACGGGCCATCGCCAAAATTGCTTGGTTGTAAGTCATAAAAAGGGGCAAAACCCATACAAGTTAGATCTGCCCCGATCTTATACCAACTTCTTTTAATAGTTGATCTGTTTCAGCAGGAGTTAGTTCTTTGGCAGCAACCCGGCTGCTGTCAGAATAAGCTCTGGCGCAGGCCGTACCTTAAAGTTGGGATTAACGTACTGGAAATGCACCAGTCCCTGCTTATCCAGCATATAGACAGCGGGTACAGGCAATACCAAACGTTTGTGACCATCCTGGTTGTTTCTCACCAGTGACTCCAGCGGCATGCGGCTCAGGTATCTGGCCGAGGTTTTCTCATCAGTAAAAAAGGCCAAACCAAAGGCCTGCGCAGCATCCAGATTAGCATCTGACAGCAGCGTATAGTCCAGTTTGTTATCCCTGATGGATGCCTTGAGCTTTTCGGGGCTGTCAGGCGAAATTCCTATCAGTTGGAATCCCATCTCGAGCAACCTGGGCTCAATTGCCTTCAGTTGCCCCATTTGTGCATTGCAGTATGGGCACCAGCCACCCCGGTAGAAAAACAGTATGCTGGGCTTTTGGCTTACCAACGCCTTGAGATCCACCTTGTTGCCATCAATATCCCTCAGCGTCACATCCGGCAGGGTTTCACCATTAAGCAAGGGTGCAACAGAGACAGCATCAGGCGCGATCTCCGCTTTGGCGAGCATAGGCAGGCTCAAACTCAGCAGCAGGGAAGTAAGCAGGCTGGTTATCAGTTTATTTCTCATTTTCAGACTCTTCCTGAATCGCAAACAGTATTGTTCAGGGCAACAGACCTGCGGCGGGCTCGATTGCTTTCATCATAGTCCTGGAGATCTGGTGTTGGCCTGTCAATTTCTCTTTACCGGGTTTCATCATTTGCCCATTCAGCTCACTTCCCTCTGTGCTAGTATCCATCTAATCAGAAACTTACAGGGGACATTGTCGATGTCAGCTCAGTACCGCAAGTTACATGACCACTTCAAGCGCATCAGCCATTTCGAACATTTCAATAATCTGGGAGAGTGGGATCTCTGCACCATGATGCCTGACGGTGGCAGCGAAGGTCGCTCAGAAGCCATGGCAACCCTCTCCAGCCATATCCACGAAATGCGTACTGAGGACTGGCTGAGTGACAGCATCCAACAGGCGATGCAAGAGTCTCTGCCCGCAGCGCAACAAGCCAATCTTGTGGAAATGCAGCGTCAGGTTTCCCAGGCCAGTCTGGTGCCAGCCAAATTAGTCGCCGCCAAGACCAAAGCGGCATTTGCCTGTGAACACGCCTGGCGCGAGCAACGTAAAAACAACGACTGGCAGGGGTTTGCCCCCAACCTAACCGGCGTGATTGAATTGGCCCGGGAAGAGGCGCAGATCCGGGCTGAAGCTCTGGGAATTACTCCCTATGATGCACTGCTGGAAAAGTTTGAACCCGGCATGACCACGGATAAGCTGGAGCAACTGTTCGCGCCCCTGCGCAGTGAGTTGCCCGGGCTCATACAGCAGGTCGTCGACAAGCAGGCCGGTGAACCCAACACCTCACTGACTGGCAAGTTCGACACTGCCGCTCAGGAGGTCTTGAGTCGTAAGGTTATGGCCCTGCTGGACTTCGACTTTAACCAGGGACGTTTGGATGTCAGTTCGCACCCCTTTTCCTGTGGCGTTCCCGGCGATATCCGTATCACTACCCGCTTTGACGAAGATGATTTCAGCTCGTCATTGATGAGCACCATACATGAGACAGGCCACGCCAGATATGAGCAAGGACTGCCAACCGATTGGCAGGGACAACCCGCCGGGATGGCACGCTCGATGGGAATGCACGAGAGTCAGAGTCTGTTTTACGAAATGCAGCTGGCCCGCAGCGAAGGTTTCCTTGGTTTGATCCGCAATGATATCAATCAGGCCTTTGGCAATGACTATTCTCTGGAGCAGCTTAAGCACAGTTTCACCCGGGTCAATCGCGGCCTGATTAGGGTGGACGCCGATGAAGTGACCTACCCCTGTCATATCCTGCTGCGCTTCGATGCCGAAAAAGCCCTGATTGATGGCTCACTGGCCGTGAAAGATCTGCCCGAATTCTGGAATGCCAATATGCAGCAGCTGCTTGGGCTGAGTACTCAGGGCAATGATAAAGATGGCTGCATGCAGGATATTCACTGGACCCTGGGTGAGCTGGGTTATTTCCCTTCCTACACGCTCGGTGCCATGACAGCGGCACAAATTCGCTATGCCATGGAGAAACAGTTAGGCAGCCTGGATAAGTTGATGAGTAACGGCCGCATTAAGGAAATCTTCAACTGGTTGAGTGCCAACATCTGGTGCAAAGGCTCTTTGATGAGCACAGATGAATTGATGACCAGTGCGACAGGAGAGGTCCTCAAAGGTGAGTATTTACTGACTCACCTGAAGCAGAGATATCTTGGTTAAATACCCAAACAAAAAAGCGCAGTCGTATGCAACGGCTGCGCTTTTTAATGGACTCAAGGGAGTTTAGCTCTCGCCTTCCTGCAATATTTTTGAAGACGAAGAGCTTCCTCCATCTACTGGGGTTTCATCCATTTTCTGAATAATCTCCATTGCATCATCAGCCAATGAGTTATTCCCATTCAAGAGGTCACCCAATTGTCCGGACTCTTTGTTGACCAGCCCAAGCTCTCTGAGCATGGCATCGACAACCGGCGCATTGGCTCTATAATTCAAAGCTGCACTGGTAATTTGCTCAGCAATACCACTCTGTGAAGTTTGGTTGTCCCCTCCAGAACTCAGAGTATTCCCTCCCGCACCGTATCCCTGGAGAATTTTGATGCCATCAATATTCTCTAAAGGCTTAACAGCACTTTCAACTATCTCAGGCAACACCTTCAAAATGGCCAGCGACTTTTGCAGCTCGATCTGTTCATCTCTCAGCACGTTCTCAGCTTCATACAATGCCTGCTTACCCGCAGCATCAACCGCATAAATCTTCTCATCAGCCTCAGCCTTAAGCTTTTTGGCATCCGCATCCGCCCTTGCTTCTGTCAAAATTGCTGCCGATCTGTCTTCAGCGGCACGCTTTTCAGCTTCAGCCTGAACGGTTACACCAACCGCTTCCCGTTCTGCTTCTTTACGAGCATCAATTACCTCGATCTCTTTACGGCGGTTTGCTTCTGCAACCTGACGAACTGTGATCACCGATTCTTCTTTTTCGACCTTGAGTTTTTCCGCCTCTGCGGCTTTGGCCCGGGCAGCAGATTCCTCTTCTGACTTGGCGGCTACTGCAATTTGCTTCTCCTGCTCAGCAACTTCGAGGTCTCTGTGTTGCTGAATACGAGCCTGCTCAATTGCCTTACGCTTCTCAATTTCACGCGCTTCAACATCTTTGGTCTTTTCGATCTCAGCTGATTCAATCGCCCTTTCTTTGGCAATTTCAGCTTCCCGTTCTTCCCTCTCTTTCTGCTCTCTTTGCTTAGCAATCTCAGCTTTTTGCTCAGAGCGCTTAAATTCCAGCGCCTGCTGCTGAGCCAATTTGGCTTCTTCTTCGGATTTTTGAATATCCAGAGACTCTTTTTCAGCTTCCAGGTTTCGCATTTCAATTTTGACCCGGTTTTCCTGCTGAATATCGTTTGTCTCTTTACGCTTCTCTTCAATAATCTTCGCCAGTCTGGCTCGGCCTTCTGCATCGAATGCATTGTTTTCGTTGAAGAACTGTAGCTCTGTCTGATCGAATCCCGTCAAAGAAACCGATTCCAACTCCAGCCCGTTCTTTTCCAGATCATTGGCAACATTGTTCTGAACACGCTGAACAAAATCGGCTCTTTGCTCATGCATTTCAGTCATATTCATTTCCGCTGCAACGGCTCTGAGCACATCTACAAACTTGGACTCCATCAGACGCTTTAGCTCTTCTACCCTTATGGTTCGACTCCCCAGAGTCTGCGCAGCCATAGATATCCCCTCTGCATGGGGCGCTACGCGCAAATAGAAGTCAGCCTTAACATCAACCCGCATTCTGTCCTTAGTGATCAAGGCATCTTTCTGAGTCTTCTCTACCTCGATTCTCAGGGTGTTCATGTTCACTGCGATGATTTCATGGAGCACAGGCAATACAATCGCGCCGCCGTCCTTGACCACTTTTTCACCACCGAATCCTGTTCTTACAAACGCCATTTCTTTGGTTGCGCGGCGATATAGCTTGGCGAATATGATGCCAATAACAAACATGGCCAACAGAACCAGACCCGCTATGGTCAACACAAACGTCAACCCTGTTTCCTCCGGTAGAATATTTTCCATTTCTATTTACATCCTTTTTATTAGAGTTAATCAGACAGCGAATTTTCGAATCTCGCTGCAATCCATATGTTTCCGTCTTTTCTTAACAACACCACATCCGTCCCTTTGGCCAACTGGTCGTCAGAGTCCGGCTCTGCCAACACATAGTGCTTCTGTTGACTTTCATCCTTGACCACAACTTCAGCTGGCTTGCCACGTGAAGCGGTCGCCAGCGTCACGGTTCCTACCGCTCCTTCCAGGGAATCAATTGAGATCACCGAACTTTCATTCTTTGGCAGGAGCCGGGCCAGGGAGCTTCCCAAATACCTACAGCCCAGTAGCAGTCCAATCAAGGCCACAGGAATTGCCAACCAGGAGGGGAGTAAACCGCCTGTAATAGCGGCAGTAAGATAGTTCACAGCCAGGCCTGTAATGGCAAATGAAGAACTGGCCAGTACAAACCAAATCAATAAAGGGAGTCGATTAAGGCAGAGCCAACCGGTAATACCAGTAAAACCAGTAGCGCCATCTGAGTCTATATCAGAGTCAAGAGACAACAGGTCATCAAACAAGCCCGATAGGCTCAGTCCAGTGACCAGAGATAACAGCTCAATAAGCCCCAGTAGAATTACAATTGAAATTGCAACAGTAAATGGCAGATTGCCATCCAAAAGAAAAAAGCCAAGCATCACTCATCCTTGAAACCACTCAACCGAGGCAACCTTTATGCAACATTTGTCTTTTTTTGTCGAGTCGGACATAGCTACTATGGGCTACTCCCCCATCCGACAATTCGGTAATTACACGATATCTTCTCATCCTGAGTTAATTCACTGTACTTGCTCATTGCCACGGCTATAATCCGCGGCCAGGTTAACGATTATTCATCATGATATGCAGATCCGTTCTATTCAGGCTTCCGACTGGGAAGCCATTATGACCATTCAATCAGACACTTATCACGCATTTGAACCAGAGCCTCTGGAGGTGATGCAAAGTAAGTGGTTACTGTCACCCGGGTCCTGCCTGGTGGTCGAAGTTAACGGACACATTGTTGGCTATTGCCTGGCACATCCCTGGAAAGGCGAGCCGCCTTCCCTTAACCAGTCAATCCCGGTATCCATTCCTGCTGCCGACACCCTTTACCTGCACGATATGGCCTTCGCCAACGCAGCCAGAGGCCTGGGGGCCGGCAAGATGGTGTTAGCCTGCCTGGTTGAGTACGCCAGAAGCCTGTCTTTGCCCAATCTGTCACTGGTGGCAGTTCAGGGCGCCAATGACTACTGGGAAAAACAGGGCTTCAAGCACGCAGATACCACCAAATGCCTAGGCACATACTGTGATAACCCAAGCTATATGAGACTGGTACTCTGATGTCACCGACGCTCACCACAATTGGCCTGCTGTGCTTATCCAATATGTTTATGTTGTTCGCCTGGTATGGTCATTTAAAGACTATGAGCGCCAAGCCATGGATTATCGCCGCGCTGGTGAGTTGGGGCATCGCATTGTTTGAATATTTACTGCAGGTACCAGCCAACCGCATTGGTCATACAGTGATGAATGTGGGGCAGTTAAAAATCCTGCAGGAAGTGATCACCCTAAGCCTGTTTGTCCCCTTTGCTGTTTTTTATTTAAAAGAGCCGCTTAAACTCGACTACCTGTGGGCAGGTTTATGTATCCTCGGCGCGGTGTACTTTATCTTTCGCAGTGAGTTCTAAATCAGGCACACCTAAACTCTCACTTTCGGGCCATGTTTGGGTATAATTGGCGCCGTTTAAGTCTATTTTGCAGTTTGTTTTAAGGAGCCATCATGGCACGTCAGGTTGCTTACACCTTCAAAGGTGAAGCCAAAGTTATTAATTTTGCCTACGACAAGTATCACGACATGTTTGAGGCCGCCGCCGCAGCCGAAGGCATTGACCTGACCCGCTTCCTGGCGATGGAGCAGCAAGTTGCCATGACCTCCAAAGGCAACAAGGCTGTGCGCGACTATCGCCTTAATGAATTTGCCCGTATGGGGTTCAAAGATATCCACTTTGTCCGCGAGGAAGAAGAGTAATTCCGTAAGAGGCAGGGATTGGGTACACTCCTCGGAGTAAAACCAATAAAAACAATAACAACAGGGATGATTTTATGCTGAATCCAGAACACGCCAATTTCCCCCGTGCCGGTTTCTTCCGCCGCATGGGTGCCATGGTTTATGACCTGATGCTGGCGGTGGCCGTGTACATTTTTGCAGGCGCCATCGGCTTTGGCATCTTTACCCTGCTGGTGAAAACAGGCCTGGTGGGCATGCAGGGGCAGGAGCATATTTCCGATCTGCTTAACAACACCCCTTTGTATTCCGGCCTGTATCAGGTTTACCTGCTTATTTGTGTCGCCACCTTTTATGCTCTGTTCTGGAGCCGGGGTGGTCAAACACTGGGGATGCGTGCCTGGCGCCTTAAAGTCCAACACCCCAATGGTCAGAACATCAGTATCATTACCGCCTACGCCAGAGTTGTTTGGTCTCTGTTGGGGCTGGGTAACATTGCCATTCTGATGTCAGGGGAAAAACTGGCACTGCAGGACAGCATGACCCGCTCAGAAGTCGTGGTACTGTCCAAAGAAGCCAATCAGATGCGTAACTGGCACGGCGCCTGATACCTCTGCTGGTTTACTTACTGCGGTAATAACCGGGCGGATAAGGCATATGAGCCTTGAATGCCTGAATAAAGGCGCTGCTGGATTCATATCCCAGCGCCTCTGCTATTTCACTGTTACTTTGATTGGCCCCCAACATCTTCAGCGCCATCATTACCCTGACTTTTTGTCTCCAGGCGGAAAACCCCATACCAAAAGCCTGATTGAACAATCGATTTAATGTCCGGCTCGATGCCCCTACCTGACTTCCCCACTCCTCCAGTGAATGACTTAACCCCGGCTGCTGACACAGGGCATTCACGATAGGGGATAAACGTTTGTCCTGAGCTTTGGGCAAAAACAGAGGGTTCTCCCTGGCGCTGTGCAATCTATCCACCAGCACCATCAGCAGTCGCTGATTCTCCTCACTCATGGCAAAATCGTCCTGCCACGTGGTCACCTCACCCAATAAGGCCTGCAACAGACTGTCGACCTCCAGTGCTTTTACCCTGATCCCCAGCTTACTGCCCCACCCGGCATCGATATACAGACTCTGCAGCTGACCACCATCCCGGCAGGTGACACAGTGCTCTATCCCGGGCGGCACCCACAGTGCCTGATGTCTGGGTACCACAAACTCCCCCTGCAGGGTTTGTATGGTTAATACCGTATTGTCGCTGTACATGAGTTGGCCAAAAGCGTGAGAGTGGGGCAGAACCCGCTGCAACGGGTGCAGACGGACGACTCTGGGTTGCACAGGTCTGGACAGGTGTACCGGCGATTGCGCTTGCTTGTCTCGCCAACTCATATTGTCTGAATAGATAAACTTGTTGTCATAAATTCGATATTAAGACAACGGAGGTTCGGGGTAAACTGGGTCTATTCACAATCCAACAACATCACACCATGAGCAAATGGAAAACCCCCTACGGCTTTCTGGCAATTGCCACTGTCATCATGACCCTGAACTTCTCCGCCTGGAATGCCATGCTCAACAACTTCGCCATTGAGGTGGCCAGCTTCGATGGTGCCCAAATAGGCATTTTGCAGTCGCTGCGGGAAGTACCGGGCTTCCTGGCCTTTACCGCCGTATTTGTGCTGCTGGTGCTTAAGGAGCAAACCTTTGCCCTGCTGAGTCTGTGCCTGCTTTCTGTTGGCGTAGCACTGACCGGCTTCCTGCCCAGCATGTATGGGCTGTTTGCCACCACAGTATTAATGTCGATTGGCTTTCACTACTTTGAAACTCTGAACCAATCACTGTCGCTGCAATGGTTCTCCCGGGCCGAAGCGCCGGCCAAATTGGGCAAGCTGATGTCAGTTAAGTCCTTCTCTGCCCTGCTGGCTTTCGGCATGGTGTGGCTTGGATTTACCGCCTTTGATATCAGCTACAAGGCCATGTACCTGCTGGCCGGTAGCCTCGGCCTGTTGATGTGTCTGTATCTGGCCCTGGTGATGCCCGCATTCCCCGAACGCACTCCGCAAAGACGCAAACTGGTATTACGCAAACGCTACAGCCTCTACTATCTGCTGACCTTCCTGTCAGGTGCCAGAAGACAGATTTTTATGGTGTTTGCCGGTTTCCTGATGGTGGAGAAGTTTGGCTACAGCGTGGCGGATATCACCGCTCTGTATATGCTCAATCATCTGGTGAACTTCTTTATTGCGCCGATGATTGGCCGCTGGATTGGCCGGGTGGGTGAGCAAAAAGCGTTGACCATAGAGTACCTGGGTCTGATAGTGGTGTTTGTTGGCTATGGCCTGGTCAACAATGCTGAAATGGCCGCCGCTCTGTATGTGGTTGACCATCTGTTCTTCGCCCTGTCGATTGCCATTAAAACCTACTTCCAGAAGATTGCCGATGAGGGTGACATAGCGGCCACCTCGGGTGTCAGTTTTACCATCAACCATATCGCGGCCGTGGTTATCCCGGCAGTGTTTGGCTTGCTTTGGCTCGTTAACCCCTCCTGGGTCTTTTATCTGGGCGCTCTGCTGGCCTTTATGAGTCTGCTGGCCAGTCAGTTTATTAACCGGGATTTGGCTAAAGGACCATTGGAACTTGCGGCAGAGCATTAGTGATTGAAAGTGGTGGGAACAGGTAAACAAAAGGCGCTCAATGAGCGCCTTTTTCCTCAGAGAATGAGTTAATTAAAAGCGCCAGATCAATGAGGCTCTGATATCCCGGCCAGGATCCAGAGTTCCTTTAGCGACGATATTGTTTTCGCCGTAACTGGCGTGATCCCGGTACACCTTATCAAACAGATTATTGACTGCCAGATTGAGCTGCAGCCTCTCATTGGCCAGTGGCTGCCACTGCAGATAGATATCATGCAGTGCATAGCCCGGCTTTTCCGGGTAGCCCTCAGCCACATCAGTCAATCTCTCGGTAAAGCGCCCGGTGTAACCGGCCTGCAAGTAGTCGGTAAACGCCCAGCTCAAGTTAGCCACCCAATTGTCACCTGTGGCCGTCCCCAGGCTCTTACTGTCATCATTCAGGGGTTGATCGTTCAGCTCTGGCCTGACATGGCTGTAACCTATGCTGGCGCTCAACTGTTGCCAATCGTAAACAGCACGCAGGTGATAGCCCTTACTGTCCAGCTCCCCCACATTCATCAAGTATCTGTCACCATTAGCGCCCGTCGAAATTTCCACGGCATTATCAATTTTGGTGCGATAAATCTGGGCTGATAGCCTCAGGTTTTGCCAAGTGTAATCCACCCCAAGCTCAAGATTCTTCGCTTTTTCAGCTTCCCTGTCAGGGTGGCTGGAAGGTCCATCCAGACGGAAAATCTCCCTGACCATAGCGCCTCGCAATGCCTCAGCATAGCCAGCATAAACCTGGAGATTGGTGAGCAGTTGGTAGCTGGTCGAAATATTGGGACTAAAGCCGGAATGGCTAAGCTGTGTGCCCTTACTCTCGGTCAACTCATAGTCGTCATAACGGCCACCGGCGCTGATCTGCCAGTCTGAAGTCAGCTGCCAATCGGCTTGCGTATAAAGCCCCATGACTCTGCCCTCGTCAGTGTCGCTGCCATAGATTGGGCTTGATAAACTGCCCTCATCTTCACGCCAATCCACACCATAAGTCAGGATGACATCACCTATTTCACTGGCGTTACGAACATCCAAACCGGTACTGTCCACTTCACCCAGATAGTCTCCCCAGGGACCTTCAATATGCTCCAGCGATACATGGTTCTGGTACAGCACAGCACTCAACGCCAACAGGGGTGACTCAGTATCCAGGCTGTAGCCGATATGGCTGGTTCTGCGTTTCACTTCCTGGTTAATGGCCTGGTTTTTAAAGCTCTCTTGCCATTGAGGTCTGTGGTAACGGAATGCCTCATCGACTCGACTGTCAAATCCCACTTTAATCGTTTGAGAGTCACTGATATCGGCCACCAGCTTGGCAAAGCCAACATGCTCTTCAGACCCGGTGTGAGGCTGGGGAATGCCATTGCCATCCTCAAAATCATCGTGATCATTGTATTGATAGCTGGCCAGCACACCTATGTCGTCCGTGAGCAGTGCCGCGCCACTGATACTGGTTTCCAGGCCATCGGTATTACTGAAGTAGGAGGCTTTAAGTGCTCCGGCAAAACGTTCACCATCAGACACCATTGCAGCTGGCTCCTTAGTGGTAAAACGGATAGCGCCACCAAGCGCACCAGGGCCATTGGTCGCCCGTCCGGCTCCCGGAATTACCACCACAGATTGCAGCAGGTCGGCCTCCACGGCGATACGTCCCTGATGATGGTAAAGATAAGCAGGTTGCGGCACACCATCTATGGTGACATTCAGCATGGTGTCTTCCAGCCCCCGCACATAAACCTTCTGGCTTACCGGGCTGCCGCCGCCGACATTGATCTCAGCATTTGAACTGAAAATATCACTCATGCTGTTGGCGATATCCCTTTCAATGGTATCTGAGTTAACCACCACCTCCGACGCCGATAGTGGCGTTCCCATGACCTCAATGACTTCCGGCGTCTGTTCTGCCATCACCTGTCCAGACAAAGCCAGGGTCACTCCCAGACTCAGGGCTGATCTTTTTGAACACCACATAAGCACATCCTTTTATACAAATAAAAACGATTCGCGATCGCATTATCAACATATGTATCTGGATGTAAAGCGTTTAGCTAAAATAGTCTTGTGGTCTGGCAACATACCAATAACGCAGAGTTATTAGTGCAGGCATGAAAAAGGCGCTCATTGAGCGCCTTTATATTGGAGTTTTCAGCCTGGGGTTACCGCCGGATAAAGTAGAGTGCCACCCCGGTAAACAGCAAGCTGGGCGCAATAGCGCCAATAGCCGGAGGCAGTTCATACACCATACTCATGGGGCCAAAAATCTCATTACAGATATAGAAACTGAAACCGGCAACCACACCAAGCAAAACACGTGCGCCCATGGTCACCGTACGCAGCGGCCCAAACACAAATGACAGTGCTACCAGCATCATGACAGCCACAGTAATTGGCTGCATTATCTTGCGCCACAGCGCTAACTCATAGCGGCTCGGGTCCTGATTGTTGACCTTGAGGTAGTCCAGATAATCCACCAGCCCCTCAATAGACAGTGCTTCAGGCTTAATGGACACAATATTCAACTTGTCCGGTGTCAGTGTCGACTGCCATAGCTCAGTATCCAGCTCCTCCATACTGACCTTATCCGGAGTGATCTCGGTATGAGTTACATTACGCATCTGCCAGGCATCATTTTGAAATACTGCAGATTCAGCATGGATAACATCGGTCAGGGTTTGGTCAGCGTCGAACTTATATTGAGTAATATTACCCAGCTGATTCATATCAACCACTTCGCCAATATTTACAAACAGGTCGCCGTCTTTGGCCCAAATTCCCCTGTGGGATTGAATAAAGCTACCACCGGAAACCTGCTTGGCCTTCATATCAATGGCTTTCTGTTCAGCGACCGGTGCCCCCCACTCTCCCAGCGCCATCACCAGCAACATCAGCGGTACTGCGGTTTTCATCGCTGACATGGTGATTTGCAACCGTGACATACCGGATGCCTGCATCACCACCAACTCTGAGTTGGATGCCAGCATCCCCATGCCAATCAAAGCTCCCAGCAGCACAGCCATAGGGAAGAACATTTCAATATCACGGGGCACCAGAAACAGCACATAAATGGCTGCGTCACCCATACCATAGGCACCACGTCCAACGTGTCTGAGCTGATCCACCCATTTGATGATGCCGGACAGGCCGGTCAGTACCAGCAGGCAAAGCGCAGAGGTACTGAGCAGGACACGCGCGATATACCAGTCAAGTATCTTCACGACGCCACCTTCTTGCGTTTGAAAAATCCGAACACCTTCATCCCAACAGGCCGCTCCTTGCCCAGTAGCATAAAGCCCATTATCAAGGCCGTTATATGTATCCACCACATGCCGAGGAAACCGGGAATCACCTCGTCCTCAAGTGCCTTACGCCCCGCCACCATCAGGCCGAAATAGCCCAGATACAGCAAGATAGCCGGCAGCATCTTGGCAAATTTCCCCTGACGCACGTTAACCCGGGACAGGGGCACAGCAATCAGAGTCAACAGGGGAATTGCAATGGGTATCGCCAAACGCCAGTGGAACTCAGCATTGGCTTCCGGGGTATCCAGCTTCATCAGTTCGCCGATTGGCAAGGCAGACATCTTACGGCGACGCTGGTCCACAGGCTGCTCTTTAATCTGCATGCCATAGCCACCAAAATCGATTATCTGGTAGTTCTTCGCCATGGGGGAGCCCTGATAGCGACTGCCATCAGTAAGTTCAAGATGCTGACTGCCTGAACTCTCTTCCACCACACGGCCATCTTTGGCAACGACAATATTGGTCATACCCGCCTGCTCATCCGGATCCGGCAGCTGGGCCACAAACACATTATTCAGGGTATTGTCTTTGCCAATTTTCTCGACAAACAGCACGGCGCGACCATTGGGGCTGGTCTGGAATCGCCCCTGCACCAGGGCCGCCAATCCGGCGTCAGATTGAGCCTGCTCCAGCACCTGGTTCTGCTTTTCTTCTGCCCAGGGCGCCACATAAACAGACAAATAGCCCGTTAGCAGCATGTTTGCCACCGCCAGTAACAGGGTCACCCGGGTGACATACCACTCACTGACACCGACGCCGTGAAATATCACCATTTCGTTTTCAGCGTACATTCGGCCATGGGCCAGCAGTATTCCTAAAAACAGACTGAGGGGCAGTACCAAAACGGCCAGACTGGGCAAATTAAGCCCAAGCAGGGTCATCACTAATGAGGCGGGGAATTCTCCATCGGAGGCATCAGCCAGCACTCTCACGAAATGCTGACTGATAAAAATAGTTAACAGTACCAAAAGTACCGCGATTTGCGCCTTTAAAACTTCTCGAATCAGGTATCTAAATACAATCACAGGCTGAATCCGGTATCTAAACTTATCATTTTACTGGTAACAGACGGACTTTCATGTAAACTGTTTACTTTTGATAGTTTTCTGACCAGCTCCCACGGTAGCCGACAGGGTTTAAATGTCAAATGAAGCCTTCTACAGGGAGTTGAAGTTCCCGGAGAAATCTTCTGGAACGGGCCTAAAAAGGTAACCGCCAGGTGCAGGCCCCATCACTCAGTCAGGAAACTTAGCCAGACTGATTTTCCGCTCGCTGACTGACAGCGAACTGGCTTATCACATCATGGTTTGGCTAACAATCGGCAGACTCACCGCGCCGTGCCGAACGCAGGTACAAGGCGGTATTATCTAATAAATATAAAAATTTGTCTTTAAGAATCTAGGAGTGCTCATGGAGTTTAGCGTAAAGAGCGGAAGCCCCGAAAAACAACGCTCGGCCTGTATTGTGGTTGGAGTTTATGAGCCCCGGCGCTTATCAGGTATCGCCGAGCAGTTGGACAAAATCAGCGAAGGTTACATCAGCAATTTGCTGCGTCGCGGCGATTTGGAAGGGAAGCCGGGCCAGATGCTGCTTTTGCATCATGTACCAAATGTTCTCAGTGAGCGCGTACTACTGGTTGGTTGTGGTAAAGAGCGAGAACTGGACGAGCGCCAGTACAAGCAAATTATCGCCAAAACCATCAATACTCTGAACGAAACCGGCTCCATGGAAGCGGTCTGCTTCCTGACCGAACTGCACGTCAAAGGTCGCGATACCTATTGGAAGGTACGCCAGGCCGTCGAAACCACCAACGCCAGTCTGTACAGCTTTGATGCGCTGAAAACCCGCAAAGGCGAGCATCGTCGTCCACTGCGCAAACTGGTATTCAACGTTCCAACCCGTCGTGAACTCACCGTTGGCGAGCGCGCTATTGAGCAAGGTGAAGCTGTTTCTGCCGGTATCCACCTGTGTCGCGACGTGGCCAACATGCCACCGAATATCTGTAACCCGGCTTACCTGGCCTCTCAGGCCCGCCAAATGGGTGAACAGTATGACAAGCTCGACGTGACTACTGTCGGCGAAGAGCAGATGGCAGAACTGGGCATGAACTCTTATCTGGCTGTAGGCCGCGGCAGTGCCAATGAGTCCATCATGACAGTGATGCACTACAAGGGCTCTCTGAATGCCACTGAAAAGCCAATTGTACTAGTTGGTAAAGGTCTGACCTTCGACTCCGGCGGTATCTCCCTGAAGCCGGGTGAAGCCATGGATGAGATGAAGTACGACATGGGTGGCGCAGCCGGCGTTATCGGTACCATGAAGGCGATCTGTGAAATGGACCTGCCGGTGAATGTGATTGGCGTTTTGGCTGGCTGTGAAAACATGCCATCCGGCACCGCTTATCGTCCCGGTGACATTCTGACCACAATGTCAGGTCAGACAGTGGAAGTATTGAACACAGACGCCGAAGGCCGTTTGGTGCTGTGTGACGTGCTGACCTACGTTGAGCGTTTCGACCCTGAAGTGGTTGTTGATACTGCAACTCTGACCGGTGCCTGTGTGATTGCCCTGGGTAAACACGCCTCAGGTCTGTTCTCCGGTCACAACCCGCTGGCCCATGAACTGCTGAACGCAGGTGAGCAATCCGGTGACCGCGCATGGCGCATGCCACTGTGGGATGAGTATCAGGAGATGCTGGAAAGCCCATTTGCCGATATGACCAATCTGGGTGGTCGCCCTGCAGGTTCCATTACCGCAGCCTGCTTCCTGTCCCGCTTCACCAAGAAGTACCACTGGGCGCATATCGACGTTGCAGGTACAGCCTGGAACAGTGGTGCCAACAAAGGTTCAACCGGCCGTCCGGTACCTCTGCTGACTCAGTTTGTGATTAACCGCGCTGGCGTAGGTCACGACGAGTAATCACTCTTGTCAGTACACAGAAAAGCGAAGCTCAGGCTTCGCTTTTTTATTGTCTGAACGATATGAACAGTTCAGTCACTGCGCCCTTTTACATACCTGGGCAAGCTATCTTCTATTCTGTGCCAATCAAGGGCGCTGCTGGTATAAATGTGATAATTGGGACTAACCGATTCCGGGTTATCCAACGAGGCAATACTTAAAGTCAGATAGTCAGGATACTCCGTATGCCGAAAGGTCAGGGTCGAGCCACACTCAGCACAAAACCCTCTTCGTACCGTGTCAGAAGAGGCAAACTCTTTCACCTGCCCTTCAAGCCATTGCACCTGCCCGACTTTGAAATCCATCCAAGCAGATACCGGAGCGCCCGTTTGTTGCTGGCACAGGCGACAATGACAGTAGTCTGCATCGAAAGGCTCCCCGTCAATGCAATAACGAATTGCCCCACATAAACAACCGCCGGTTAATTTGTGTTGGGTTATCACCTGCTCTTCTTGCATCCCGCACTTCCCTTATAAGTTATTGTGCTTTCAAGCCCATTCTTATCAGAGGTGCAGAGATTTACAAGTCAGGCGCTGATTACGTCCTGCCCAAGACTTAGCCCATAAACCTGTCTGCAAAGTTGCTGACATTGGAGACACTGGCACCCGCCATCAGAATGACAATGGCAGCGCCGATTGCGCTCAACCACACAGGGTGCTGGTAGTTACCCACAATCTCTTTACGTCGGGCAGCCAGCAGCATAACTGCCAATACCAGGGGCAGAATGATGCTGTTAACCAAACCGGCCAGCATCAACAGAAATACCGGCATATTTACCAGTACAGTGCCAATACTGGTGACCAGAATAAAGCCCACACACCAGGCCTTTTCATTGCGGGCCACCACGGGAAACAGGGTTTTGACCAGAGAAACCGCCATATAGGAGTTACCCACTACCGAGGTAATGGAAGCCACAAACAGCACCAAACCAAAGATATGGTAGCCCAGACTACCGGCTCCGGCACGGAAGGCATCGGCAGCCGGGTTGGCACCATCCAATACAGCGCCGGTCGCGATCACACCCAGCACAGCAAAGAACAATAACACCCGAATAATCACCGCAATGGAAATACCCGCCCAGGCAGCCTGTTTAATTGCGCCTACCTGCCCTTCCCCCTGCAGACCCACATCAACCAGACGCTGGGCACCCGTGTAGTAACCGCCCACAGCGCCGCCAACTATGGTCAGGGTTGGCAGCAACATGCTGGCATAGTCTGAGGGGAATACTGCAGCGGTAAAAGTTTGCTGCATAGGGGGCAGATTGGTCATGGCCACATAAGCGATCAGCAGAATCATCAGCAGCCCCAGATATCTGGCCATCTGATCCATACGTTTGGAAGCGTTGTGCATTAAAAACAGGGCGCTACCCACCAACCCGGTAAGCAAGGCGCCCCAGGTGGTATCTATCCCTGTCAGCACATTGAGTCCAAGCGCAGAGCCACTGACATTGCCGAAGTTAAAGGCCACGGCTCCCAGCGCCAGCAAAGTACCAATAACATAGCCCAACCCGGGTGCAATACGGTTGGCAATATCCTGAATTCGCAGGCCGGACACGCCAACAATACGCCACAGGTTCATCACAATACCAAAGGTGATAAAGGCAGAGATGAGCACCGGAAATGCCATATCCATCTTGTAGATATTGGTAAACACGGCAGTTTGCGTCAGAAACCCGGGGCCGACAGAGGTGGTCGCCATCAGGAAGGCGACGCTGAAAATCGCTTTACGTTGGAAATCGCGGTCTGTATCCGCCACGGAAGAAGCAGGATTTACAGATTTGGACAGGGAGGATACGGACATCAGAGGATCCAATTAGTTGTTCTTTCTACTTATAGAAACAGAAAAAACAACTGACCGGAGATCAGCTGTTTATCAAGCCAGTGACTCCGCAGGGCTTGAATTTCGGCGTATTCTAGTGAGCAAGTCAGCCTGTGTCCAGCAGCTTTTTGAAGAGAAATCAGCTCAATAACCCAACAATGCTGGAAGTCACTATTTTTGTTAATCAGCTCACCTTTATATCGCCAGACTTAGCCCACAGCTCACAAAAAAAGAGCGGCCTGAGCCGCCCTTTCAATCAACCTGTTGGCTATAGAGTCTCAGATTATTGAGCCCCTGCAATATAGGCATCCACCTGCTGCTCAAGTATCGCCAGTGGCATGGCACCATTCTTCAGCACCACATCATGGAACGCCTTGATATCAAACTTATCGGCCAGTTGCTCCTGCGCCTTCTGTCTGAGCTCTATCAGTTTGAGCATGCCTGTCTTATATGCTGTGGCCTGCCCCGGCATCACAATGTAACGCTCAATCTCTACCACCACATCAGACATGGCCATACCTGTATTGGCCGCCATATAGTCTATGGCCTCTTCCCGGGTCCAGCGCTTGTAATGTAAACCTGTGTCCACCACAAGGCGCACGGCACGGAACAACTCAGCCTGCAAACGACCCAGGTTATCCAGAGGATTTTGCTGGAAGCCAGCCTCCCAGGCTAATTGCTCTGAATACAGCGCCCAACCCTCAGAATAGACAGTAAAGGGCAGCATGGTTCTGAAGGTCGGCAGCCCTTCCAACTCGCGCTGAATGCCTATCTGAAAGTGATGACCCGGTACAGCTTCATGATACGCCAGAGTACGCATGCCATATTTTGGTGTGGCCTTTATGTCATAAAGATTGGCGTAGAAGATGCCAGGCTTGGAGCCATCCATAGATGGGCCATTGTAGTACGCACCCGGAGAGGTCTTCTCCTTAAACAGCGGGATACGTTTTACTTCCACCGGGGCTTTTGGCTTAACCGCAAACCAATCCCCCAATCCAGTATCTATCTCAGCAATCATGGTAGTGTAATCATCCAGGATCTGCTGACGCCCGGCGTCGCTGTCTTCGTAATAGAACCTGTCATCTTCCGCCAGCTCTGCCATGGCGACAGTAAAACCTTCGGACACCTTATAACCTTCAGCTTCCAGAATACCCAGCATCTGCGCCTGAATACGGGCAACTTCGGCTACACCAATATCGTGGATGGTAGCAGCGTCCATATCTGTGGTGGTGTGGTGCCTTAGCATATAGGCGTAAAACTCATCACCATCGGGCAACTTCCAAACTCCATCGTCATTGGTGGATTTAGGACGCAGCGCCGTGTAGTAATCAATAAACCCCTGATAGGCAGGCCTGACATCAGATTCAAACACAGCTTTGGCCTGTGCCAGTATCTCATCCCTCTGCTCAGGGCTGATCTCATCCACCTCAGCCATTTTTTCCTGCAGCGAGCTATAGAGAATATTCTCCTCCACCGGTGTATCAATAAAGCCCTGCATTTCTGCCAGCACTTTATCTATCACAAAGGTGGGCGGAATAATTCCCAGAGACTCTCTGTGCTTAAGCCCTTCACCGATCTGGGCAAACTTCTCGTCCACCTTGCTCAATCGGGCAACATAATCTTCAGCATCTCTCAGCTCAGTGATCTGGTGCGCCGACTCCATAAAGGAGGGAAACCCACTTTGAACACCGAACAATTGATTCAATGGATAATTATGAAACTGCCACCTCTCGCCCTCGGCCATATCGTTAAGGAAAAATAGCAAAATTGCCTTGGAGAGCTGCTGCGACTCAGTTAAGTCCGCATCATCGTAAGACTCAAGGGTTATGATTTCCTGCTTAAGGTCTTCAAATCCCTGTTGCTGAGACGCCATTGAGGCATCATCCAGATCATCCTGATGGTATTTGATCCCCATAGGTTCCAGCATGCGGATCTGGCTCAGCATCTCTGGGCTGTCGAGAGCAAACTCTAAAAATACACGCTCAAAATAATGGTTAATACTGAACGGCTTAAACCAAATCAGATTCACGACAAATAGAGTGATAACAGTCAATACAACAAGAAGTGACCATTTAAGGGTTTTTAGTATCATGGCGCACCCGCATGGTTGATAAATATCTGATTCAGAAAGATGACACAGGGCTAAGCGGATTAGAACCAAATAAGGTTAAATAAATGTAAGCAGACACTTGGGTGCTAGTACTCTGCAAGATTTGCAACCCAAATGGCTTATACAATTTGAAGTGTAAAACTTACACAATGCGCACTTGTAGTCATCAAGCCACGAGGGAAAAAGGGATTCTGGTTATGCGTTTGCCACTGTTTACTTTGCTGTCATTACTATTATCCCTGTCTTTGCTGGCAGGCTGTAGCCCCAAACCCGATGCACATGTCAATTTCACCGCTCTACCCGGCGACAGCCAAACCTATCAGCTTTATTACGCTGAACGGGAGTTTCTGGGAGAGCGGTCAGATGATCCGCAACTGAAAAACAGAGCTCATGGCGTAGTCACATACACTTTGACACAGCAAACGGCCGACACCCTGGTTTTCGAGGTATCCCCTCAGCTACTTCAAGCCCGGCTTCAGAGCACTTACCTGGCAATCAATACCCGTGATAATAAAGGGTTTGGTAAGGATCTTGGCGACTATTTTCTTGCAGGCTTTACCCTGACCTTAAATAAACACACAGGCAAGGTACTGGAATTTGTCGCCAGAGGACCAATGCCGGACCATCCGGATCTGACCGATAGTGGACGAAAGCAGCTGGCAATCAATATCGCCTTTGGCCATAAAATCCTGTCTGCCGTGCCTCTTCTCAATAACTCTGATGCAAATATAGATAAGGCGGCCAGATCAAGCCACTACCGTCCCAGTAGTGCAAGGGTCGTTGCCTACACGAATGACTATCTGGTGGTATCACAACAAAGACCAACGGGCTCCCGAGTCCACTACCACTATGGAGAATGGCGGGTAAACAGGGCTAACGGTTGGATACAGGCAAGTGCCAATATCAACCTTGAAGAGCTGGCCATGGGCCAGCGAAAAATCAGTACTCACATTACCGCCCCCATCGATGGCCCATCTATATTTCCGGGTTTTTTCCCCCATAAAGCGTTGGAAAGCCAGTTTCTCGACAGTGAGCCTGTGCCCGGTAACGACGCAACCGGGATGTCATCACTCAGCTTTGAACAGTTGCCTCATACCAAAGGGGTATGGGGCTCTAATCCATACTCCCAAAGAGGAAGCCTGCAGTTTGTACACGGATTCGCCTCCAGACCTTTGGTCGGTAGACTCACTCTCACTGATGTAACGCCTTTGGATGAAAAGCAGCAGCCACTGCCATTGGAAACCATCGCCCTGCCGGCGAATGCAAACCGATTTTATGGCGGCATCATTCGTTCAGATACAGACCTGCTTACCCTCTCAAGGACGTCAGAAGATACCTCACAGAGTGTGGCTGGCTACCGCGCCAAGGCGACTTTCATCCCAGGGTCAGTGACAAGCCACAGCATAGATTTCGATGATCTGCTTGGTGATACAGAAAAGATTGAAGACACCCGGGTCAAGCTGAATCAGGAGTATGAAAAATACATTGTCACGATTCAGCAAACAGAAAATCAGGAGTTACAGTTGCTGCAGACCGGACTTAAGGGAAAGTACTTTGCCTTGCCCTCTCCACCTGAGGGTATGCCAAACTGGCTACCTTTCTGGGAGGGTGGCCTGATGGCAGGAGTCAGGACACCGGGTTTCGCCGGGCTGAGGTACCAGATTGAATTTGATGAGCTGCCCAAGCAGCTGCACTTTGCCCATATCGCCCTTGATAACCGGCAACAGGCTTCCAGCTCACCCAGGGAGCTGACCTTTATGCTAAACAGGGACTATCAGTATGAGCCCAAACTGCCCCCGATAAAAAGAGAGCGCAGATTCTACAGCCAATATGGCAGGCTGATCCCACATCAAGCTGAACGTCAGGCCACCAGTGTTGCCAAAATCCATCCCTACATTGATTACGACTATCTGGCCATGGATATGAGCACGCCGCTTACCAGCATCTGTACACCACAAATTGAAGGCAAACCGGAACAAATTATCGAGCGGGTGTACGGTAACTATTACGCTCAGGGAAGTATCTACTACGAACTGCCCATCGCAGACATGCCCGATAAAGAGTTTATCATAGTGGTTCACTGCGAAGGCGAGCTTAGCAGCAAGCGATACCCAGTGCCGGATACCGACACCCCCTGGCTGGTCGATGTCTCGGCCTGGATCAAACCTGAGCTGTTGGATAAAGCCTATTATGGGTTTACCGACCGCATGGAGTTTCTTGATGCCGCTGGCGAGCCACTGCAGTTAAGAGGCGTAAAACCCGTTAACAATCGACCATTAACGCTCCGCGAACTCCTGGTGCAAGGCCGATATATCAGTGTCTATGGTGATGCTGATGAAGTTGTACTGTTTCAGCCAAGCGGCGACTCTGTGACACGCAAATTTGCCATCGACCCAACGCGCTGAAAACCCATTGTCCTGACGTCTAATCAGTCCAGGTAAATCCCTTGCCCAGTCGAACGGGTGACTGTCCGCATCTTGTCTATACTTGAGGAGGGGAAACTCCCCCGCCAGGCCAGGGCGCATCCCGCCGCCCTTAACTTGAATTCAAGCAAATGGGAAATGTCATGGATCTCAAACATACCGCCCTGATCCTTATCGGCTATCAAAACGACTATTTCGCCAACGACGGCATACTGCACGGCGCACTGGAAAACTCAGAGCAAGTCGGGTTGATCCTTAACAACTCTATGACCTTCATTAAAAAGCTGCTGCCGACGCCGGCCCAGGTGGTATTGACACCCATTATCTTTACGCCCGACTACTCTGAACTCAGTGACCCCATTGGCATTTTAAAAATCATCAAAGAGAACGGCGCATTCAAGTCCGGGCAGCCAGGTGCTGAAACCATCAATGAGTTAAAGGAACTGGGCGATGAGATCCTGACCCTGCCCGGCAAACGCGGGCTCAGTTGCTTTTCCAATACAGAGTTGCATCAAATTCTGAAGGAAAACCAGATTACCGATGTGATTATTGCCGGTGCGGTAACCTCGCTTTGCATCGACAGCGCCGGACGGGAAGCTGCAGAACTGGGCTACCGGGTGACCATACTCTCTGACTGCACTGTGGCCAGGACCAACTTTGAGCAGGATTATTACCTGAAAGAGATTATGCCCATGTATGCCAATGTCGGTAGTTCCGGAGAGATAGCTACCCAGCTGGGCCTCTGAATGCAAAGCAAACTCTCGGGACCTACTCCCGGCGAACTGCTGTCGCAGGCTCAGAATAAGTTAATCGAGAATCTGCAGGCTTCGGAAAAGCGCTATCAGGATCTGGTGGGGCATCTGAGGGATGTGGTGTTTCATCTGGATCTGAACCTGAAGTGGACCTTTTTAAACCAGGCCTGGTTCACTCTGACCGGATTCACTGTGGGTGAGTCTCTTGGTCGGGAGTTTGGCCTGGGAGTTGACCCCGACGATGCCGCCAGGTGTTCCATGGGCTTTTCCGACCTGCTATCTGAAGTCAAAAAAGAGATCACCGAGGAGATCCGCTTTTACCACTCGGATGGCGACTGCCGCGTATTCGAGTTATCAGCCAGAGCAGTCAGAGATGAGACAGGCCAATATGCCGGCTTTGCAGGCATATTGTCTGATATCACCGCCCGGGTGGAGGCAGAAAACAAGATCACCTTTATGGCCTACCATGACGCACTGACTGGCGTTGCCAACCGCAGATTGCTGATGGAACATTTAGGCCGGGAACTGACTGGCGCAAGACCTTCATGTGCAGCGCTCATCTATATCGATCTGGACAACTTTAAACAGGTCAATGACCACCATGGTCACGGTGTTGGTGATCAACTCCTTTACGAAGTCAGTCAGGCCCTTAGAGAATATGCACCCAATAACTCAGATCTGGTCGCCAGAATGGGTGGGGATGAATTTGTCATATTTCTTTCGGGTCTGGATCCCGACAATCCGCGAAACGAACTGATAGAGATCACAGAGAATATTCGTAAACGGCTGAATAAACCCGTTCTTCTGGGATATCTGACAACTCAAATTACCAGCAGTATTGGCGTAGTCATGTTGGACAAGCCCAATATTCAGTACTCAGAGATATTTAAATTCGCCGATGCAGCCCTGTATTGCGCCAAACACGCAGGCAAGAACCAGGTGCGCTTTTATGATGATGAACTTGAGCAAAGTGAACGTTTACGCCAACAACTTGAAGTTGAACTGGCTGATGCCATCCGGCGACAGGAATTTATACTCTACTTTCAACCCCAGACAGATAAAACCGGCAAACAGATAACCAAGGCCGAAGCCCTGTTACGCTGGCATCATCCTCAAAAAGGGGTCGTCCCCCCCAGGGAGTTTATTCCCCACCTGGAAGAGTATGGCTTAATTATCCCTGTGGGTAATTGGATCCTTGAAGAGAGCTGTCGCCATCTTAAAAAGTGGCAGGAAGCCGGAAACAATAAGCTCTGCCTGTCGGTCAATGTCAGCGCCAACCAGTTTAACCACCCTGATTTTCTTGCGTTCGTTGAACAATGCCTGCGTATCCATAATATCGACGGACACCAGCTCGAATTTGAGCTCACCGAAGGGATAGCGATAGCTGACGTACCAGCAACTATCAGTAAAATGAACACCTTGAAAAGCCTGGGAATACGTATCGCTCTGGATGATTTTGGCACAGGTTACTCATCACTCTCATACTTAAAGCACCTGCCAATCAGTACGCTTAAAATCGACCGTTCTTTTGTGCAGGGCCTGCCCCATGATGGCTATGATGCTGCAATTGTAGAAACCACTATGGTGATGGCCCATCACCTTGGATTAACCGTGGTGGCAGAGGGGGTGGAAAATCGTATTCAACTCGACTTTCTGAAAAAACTGAATTGTCACTTATACCAGGGCTATCTTTTCCATAAGCCAATGGCAGAAGAGGAGTTCAGCAAACTGATCCTCTGAGCCATTTGGGGAGTGGCATGAGTATCTTGCTGTAAGTAGAACTTAACGACAGGAACAGATGCTATGTCAGAGCCTTTGATGCAGGTTGTCTATGTGTCCTGCGCCACCAAACCATTTACCGAGGCCGAACTGGAAAGTCTGCTTACCTCTGTCCGGTTTAACAACCAGCGACTCGGAGTCACTGGTATGCTCCTGTATCGGCAGGGAGATTTCATTCAGGTGTTGGAAGGCCCCGAGACTACAGTCACCGGGTTGTTTCAAAAAATCCTGTCAGACTCCCGTCACTCAGGTGTATTTGAGCTGCTTAGCAAACCTATTGAACAGCGGGAATTTGGCGAATGGAGCATGGGCTTTCGACGCATCGACCAGCAGCATATTCCCGGCTATACAAAAATGATGAACAACCCTGGCGATCAGCGACTTAAAGCCGAAACAGCCAGTCAGGCGCTGGCGCTGATGCGCAACTTTGCCAGCATGAACCGTTAAGTCACTGCAGATGGTGCCCGCTCTTCGTTAAGCCACATTCACAGCTGTTATAAACCACATCGCGATTCCTTGAGGCGATAAGCCGTCAGAGCCTGTTATCACACCGCCAAAAAGTGTAATATCCCCTCCTTATGTCCAATCTCTACAGGGTACAGCTGAGGCCATGAGCCAGGCTATTTTTCATCTACTGCCAGCTGAGCAGACCATGTCCGCTATTGAGCGACTGACACTGACCGCCTGTCAATTGGCGAGTCAGCACTACCGTCAGGGTAATGAGGTCTATATCCACTGTCAGGATAAGACTCAGGCTTATGCCATTGATGAACAACTGTGGCAATTTGATGCCAACAGTTTTGTACCCCATAACCTTAAGGGCGAAGGCCCAATGACCGGCGCACCGGTGGAGATCGGCTTTGACCGAATCGGCCCCAATAAAAAGCGCGCGGTTCTGATTAATCTTGCAGACCAAAGCCCCGCATTTGCGGTAAACTTTGACCAAATTGTCGATTTCGTTGCCAGTGACAACGCCCACAAGGCGATTGCACGTGAACGCTACAAGCAATACCGGACTATGGGCATAGCCCTCAGCACCCGGGATCTGGCAACCGAGCCTCTTAATTTAGTTTGAGAAACGTAAGCTCCCATGGAAAAAACATACAACCCGCAGTCTATTGAACAGGCTCTCTACCAGGTTTGGGAAGAGAAAGGCTATTTCAAACCCCACGGTGACCAGAGCAATGGCAACTATTGCATCATGATCCCGCCACCAAACGTCACCGGCAGTCTGCACATGGGACACGCCTTCCAGGACACCATCATGGACACCCTGATCCGCTATCAGCGCATGAAGGGCAAGAATACCCTGTGGCAGGTTGGTACCGACCACGCAGGTATTGCTACCCAGATGCTGGTTGAGCGTAAGCTGGAAGCCGAAGAAGGCAAGAGCCGCCATGATCTGGGCCGTGACGCCTTTATGGACAAGGTATGGGACTGGAAAGCACAGTCCGGTGGCACCATTACCCGTCAGATGCGTCGTCTGGGCGCCTCAGTAGACTGGGACCGCGAGCGTTTCACCATGGATGAAGGCCTGTCTGCTGCTGTGCAGGAAGTGTTTGTTCGTCTGTATGAAGATGACCTGATCTACCGTGGCAAGCGCCTGGTTAACTGGGATCCTAAGTTGCACACCGCAATTTCCGATCTGGAAGTGGAAAACAAAGAGAAGCAGGGCCACATGTGGCACTTCCGTTATCCACTGGCTGACGGCGCCCTGACTGCCGATGGTAAAGATTACCTGGTGGTGGCGACTACCCGTCCTGAAACAATGCTGGGTGACAGCGCGGTTGCCGTACACCCTGATGACGAGCGTTACCAGTCACTGATCGGTAAAGAGATCATTCTGCCTATCGTTAACCGCCGTATCCCGGTTGTAGCCGACGATTATGTAGACATGGAATTCGGTACCGGCTGCGTGAAAATCACCCCGGCTCACGACTTCAATGACTATGAAGTGGGTAAGCGTCATGCCCTGCCAATGTTCAACATCATGACACTGGACGCCGCTATCCGTGCGACAGCTGAAGTGGTTAACACAGATGGCACCATCAACAACGAACTGGATGCCAGCCTGCCTGAGCGCTATGCCGGTATGGACAGATTCAAAGCCCGTGACGCAGTGGTTACTGAGTTTGAGACCCTGGGTCTGCTGGAAAAAATTGATCCTCACGGACTGAAAGTGCCTTATGGCGACCGTTCCGGTGTGGTGATTGAGCCGCTGCTGACTGACCAGTGGTACGTGGCTGTTAAGCCAATGGCCAAGACTGCGATTGAAGCTGTTGAAAACGGTGATATCAAGTTTGTGCCTCAGCAGTACGAAAACATGTACTTCTCCTGGATGCGTGATATTCAGGACTGGTGTATCTCCCGTCAGCTGTGGTGGGGTCACCGTATCCCTGCATGGTACGACGAAGCAGGCAAGGTATATGTAGGCCGTGATGAAGCGGAAGTACGTGCCAAGCATAAGCTGGGCGCGGATGTGACTCTGCGTCAGGACGATGACGTACTGGATACCTGGTTCTCTTCTGCACTGTGGACCTTCTCCACCCTGGGCTGGCCAGAAAACACTGAAGATCTGAAGACCTTCCACCCAACCGACGTATTGGTGACAGGTTTCGACATCATCTTCTTCTGGGTTGCCCGTATGATCATGATGACCATGCACTTCATCAAAGATGAAGACGGCAAGCCACAGGTGCCATTCAAGACAGTTTATGTGACCGGTCTTATCCGTGACGAACAGGGCAACAAGATGTCCAAGTCCAAGGGTAACGTACTGGATCCATTGGATATGATTGACGGTATCGATCTGGAATCTCTGGTTCAGAAGCGTACCGGCAACATGATGCAGCCTCAGCTGGCCGCCAAGATTGAAAAGAGCACCCGCAAAGAGTTCGCCGAGGGTATCGAAGCCCACGGTACCGATGCGCTGCGCTTTACGCTGGCAGCCATGGCCTCGACTGGCCGTGACATCAACTGGGACATGAAGCGTCTGGACGGTTACCGCAGCTTCTGTAACAAGTTGTGGAACGCCTCTCGCTATGTGTTGATGAACACTGAAGAGCAGGATTGCGGACAGAGCGGCGGCGAGATGGAGCTGTCTCTGGCCGATCGCTGGATTACCGGTCTGTTCAACGAAACCGTTAAGACCTTCGATGACCATATCGCCGCTTACCGTTTCGACCTGGCTGCCAACACTCTGTACGAGTTCACCTGGAACCAGTTCTGTGACTGGTATCTGGAGCTGACCAAGCCAGTATTGAACAATGGTACTGAAGCTCAATTGCGTGGCACACGTCATACGCTGGTCACCATTCTGGAGCAGCTGCAGCGCCTGATGCACCCTCTGATGCCATACATCACTGAGACCATCTGGCACCGTGTTAAACCACTGGCCGGTGTTGAAGGCGAAACCCTGATGCTGATGGGCTTCCCTGAATTTGATGCTGCCAAGGTTGACGCTCAGACAATGGAAGATCTGGAATGGGTGAAGAAGGTGATCGTTGCGGTACGTAACATCCGCGCCGAACTGAACATAGCCCCATCCAAGCCATTGTCTGCCCTGCTGCGTAACGTCAGCGAACAGGACAAGGCCCGTATTGAAGCCAACCAGGCCTTCTTTACCTCTCTGGCCAAGCTGGAGTCCATGACCATTCTGGCTGACGGTGACACTGCACCTATGTCCACCACTCAGCTGGTAGGCGAGATGGAGCTGCTGATCCCTATGGCAGGTCTGATTGACGTGGCCGCCGAGATGGCCCGTATCGACAAGCAGCTGGAGAAGCTGGCACAGGATGCCAAGCGCATCGAAGGCAAGCTGTCCAACGAAGGCTTCGTGGCCAAGGCACCTGCCGCGGTTATCGATAAAGAACGCGCCAAGCTGGCTGAGTTCACCCGTGATATGGACAAGTTGAACGAGCAGAAGGCCGAACTGGCCAAGCTGGAAGGCTAATCAAAATCCATGTCAAAAAGGTCGCCTGCGGGCGGCCTTTTTTATACCTGGATGCAAACGTGTGCTCAAATTTACGCCAACAACCGCAGTCGGCAACTTCCCCTACCAATTACCTGTAAAAAACAAGTCTATCGCAGGAGTGCAAAACTTCTGTAAACACCTCACTATCTCAGGAAACACCAACAAATAGGTGTTAGCACAGATAACCAAGCGTTAAACCACAAGCAGCTCAATTTCAATGACTTTAATCAATAAAACCATATTTTCGGCGTGACTAATTTCTCAATTCAGGGCAATATTTGCGCCAGCTTAAATAGGCATGACTGAGACTGAGTAGATGACGACCAAACTCCCCCGGATTGTAATTGTAGGTGGTGGCGCGGGTGGCCTGGAACTGGCAACCCAGCTTGGACATAAACTGGGCAAAAAAGGCAAAGCCGAGATCTTGCTGGTCGACCGCTCCCGGAGCCACATATGGAAGCCTTTGCTGCACGAAGTAGCAACGGGTTCGCTGGATTCAGATTTGGATGGTGTCGTTTACTCTGTTCATGCGGTGAAGCACGGCTATCAATTTGAGCTGGGTGAATTTTGCGGCTTAAACACTCAGGCCCAGACTATTACCCTGTCAGAACGCTTTGATCACGATGGCCGTCAGCTCCTGCCCCAAAGAGAGATCCATTACGACAAGCTGGTTTTGGCTATCGGTGCAGTCAGCAATGACTTTAATACCCCGGGTGTTAAGCAGCATTGTCATTTCCTGGATACTCACAAGCAAGCGCAGGAGTTCCATGTAGAACTGCTGGACAACTTTACCCGCATGCACCAGTCAGACTCTCAACAGGCGCTGAATATCGCCATTGTCGGTGCAGGAGCAACCGGAGTTGAGCTGTCTGCAGAACTGTACCATGTTGCCGAGCTACTGAAAGGATATGGCCTTGGCAAAATGACCAGAGATAAGCTGAAAATCTCCCTGATTGAAGCCGGTCCACGTATTTTGCCTGCACTGCCAGAGCGCCTCTCTGCCTCAGCTCGCAAAGAGCTGAGTCTGCTGGGTGTCGAAGTGATGGAAAATACCCGCATCAGTGAGGCGACAGCCGAGGGATTTGTCACCAGCGAAGGCCAACTGATTAAAGCGGACATGATGTTGTGGGCTGCTGGCGTAAAAGCTCCGGATATCCTGACCCAGATAGAAGGTATCGAGCTGAATCGTGCCAATCAGATTCTGGTGGATACTCAGCTGAAGATGAAAGGCAGTGATAATGTGTTTGTATTGGGCGACTGTTGTGGCTTTATGCAGGAAAATGGTCAGTGGGTTCCGCCAAGAGCTCAATCAGCCCATCAGATGGCGCAGCTGCTGGAGCACAATATTCCTGCTGAGCTCAATGGCAAACCACTGAAGAGCTATCACTACCATGACCATGGCTCTCTGGTGAACCTGTCACGTTACAGCACAGTTGGCAGCCTCATGGGTAACCTGAGCAAGAACAGCATGTTTATTGAAGGCAAAATTGCCCGCTTGATGTACATCTCCCTGTATCGTATGCACCAATTGGCGATTCATGGTTATGCACGCAGTTTCGCCCTGTTTATTGCAGAGCGATTGCTCAAAGCGGTTCGCCCTCGCATGAAACTGCATTGATGCCGACGATAATCAGAGACAAAAAAACAGGTGGCCATGGCCACCTGTTTTGTCTTGTATTGTCTGAAATACGGCTTACTTCTTTGCCAGCGCAGGCTCAATGGTCTCTTTAAACCACTTGGTCAGAATTCGGCGCTCGTAAGGGAAAGGGTCACTGGTAATAGGCTGAATGCCGAACAGGAAGCTCATATCATTGATGTTCTCACTGCCCTGCTTCACGACTCTGCCATTTTGCTTGAGCACATAATCAAAGGCGATACGTGGAGGGTAGAGATCCGATACCACGCGCACATCGTCAGGACCTGCACCAAATGTAGGTTGAACATCGCCCGCCAGATCCACATTAGTCACCATCAAATCCAACTGCATATCTTTGCCAAGATGCTCATTGGCTTCCTGACCGAGTTCATCTGTCAGCTCGGTGAACAGGTACTTTTCAAACTTGGATTGCAACCAAACAGTAGATTCGATGTCGCTGTATTTTGCCGGATCCTTCCAGACAATATAGACATTACCGTCACGGGTGAGAAAGTTTTCGACTGGGGCATCTTTGCCATTGTCAGAAGTGGAAGTACAACCGCCAACTGCAGCGGCTAAAACAAGACTCGACAGCACATATCTATATTTCATTTTTAGCTCCTTAAGCCAAATATTCACATAACCACATGCAAAGTGTCAGGAGTAAGCTCACTCAAATTTGATCACTTTTCAAGCAGTTTTAAGGCAAATATACCACTTAAAGAGTAAGGTTAAGTCGATAAATTCACTATATTTAAAAGACTTAACCTTAAATATCAGCAGATAACAAAATTTCAGCAGTTCATCAAATGAATTTGTCGATAATTTTGAATATACATTAATGCCTAATGCACTGGCGTGGCTTCCGGTCTCGCAGCAAGTTGCTGCAGCTGCTGCAACGTAATGGCCAACTTCTGTACCGACACCCGGACCGGCGCAGGCAGAGCATCAAACTCAACGCTCAACAGCAGGTTCTTCACTTCAAGACCCAACTCAGTGTCCCCTTCAATACTCAGGCGGCGCTGGAAAAACAGAGTATCGGGATCTTCTTTACCGGCGACGACCAGCAGCAACTCCTGAGACGGTGCCCGAAAACACACTTCAGCGGCGGAAGCTTCGAAAGGTGAGATATGCCAGCCATGGTCATAGCTGACCAGAAATTCCAGTTGCAGATCGGAAATCTGAATCGCCACCTGTCGGCCAGCCAAAAACTCCAGTTCGCCATCCTTTTCCTGTTCGGCCAGCACCTGCTGCAGCATCTGCCTAATCAACTGTGATTTGACTGCAAAAGGTACCAATGCCAGAGGTTTGGCCGCCAGCTTCGGCGCCCACTCAAGAAATCGTTTCGCCACTCCGGCCTTTAGCCCTGTCGCCATAAATATCTATCCCTTATTTCTAATCGTATGATTTAAATACAGATCAGAGAATTCTAACTGAGCTTTCAAAGCCGAAACCTGTTTTACGTCAATTCCTGAATCACAAAACCCCCCTACACTCGGACAGCAATCACAGAATCACAATTGTTGATGTGGTCTTGGTACAAACTATGACCACAGGGAGTTACACCTTATGGAACTGCTGTGTCCAGCCGGAAATCTGGCATCTCTCAAAACCGCTATCAATGCCGGTGCAGATGCTATTTATCTGGGTCTGAAAGATGACACCAATGCCCGCTCGTTCGCCGGCCTCAATTTTACCCCGGCCAAGCTGGCAGAAGCGGCACGCTATACCCACTCTCAGGGGCGCAAGATATTTTTAACCCTGAATACTTTTCCCAAGCCCGGTGAAGAAGACCGTTGGTATCGTGCGGTTGACTTAGCCGCTCAGGCCGAAGTTGATGCCCTGATTGTGGCTGACATCTCACTGCTGGAATACGCCAGCAATCGTTACCCCCATATTCCACTTCACCTGTCAGTTCAGGCCAGCGCCACCAGCGCCAAAGCACTGCAGTTTTACAAACAGGCATTCAATATTGAACGTGCAGTGCTGCCCAGAGTGTTGTCGATGAAACAGGTCAGGGATCTGGCCAAAGAGCAGGTTGTCGACCTGGAGGTATTTGCCTTTGGCAGCCTGTGCATTATGGCCGAGGGCCGTTGCCACCTATCCTCCTGGGTAACAGGCCAGTCCCCCAATACAGGTGGTTCCTGTTCCCCGGCTAAGTATGTGCGTTGGCAAGAGTGTGGCAATGAACGCCACACCCGCCTCAATGAGGTCCTGATTGATAAATCCAGTCTGGATGAACAGATGGGGTACCCGGTTGTGTGTAAAGGCCGTTACTGCACAAAGCAGGAGCAACAGGGAAGCTTCTTACTGGAGTCCCCCACCAGTCTCAATACGCTCAGCCTGCTGCCAGAGCTGCACCAGGCTGGAATTACGTCGCTTAAAATCGAAGGCCGCCAGCGTAGCCCGGCTTATGTCGAACAGGTTACCCGGGTATGGCGCCAGGCCATTGATACTTTGTTGAACAATCCACAGGAGTTCAATGTGCGCAGAGATTGGGATCAGGCGCTGGCCAAGGTATCTGAGGGGCAAATCACTACCCTGGGTGCCTACGAGCGGGCCTGGCAGTAAGGAAATAAAATGAGTTCAACATTGAGATATTCTTTGGGGCCAGTGCAATATTGCTGGGAAAAACCGCAAGTCGCATCCTTCTATCAGACCGTAGCAACATCAGATATTGAGCTGGTTTATCTGGGTGAAGTTGTCTGCTCCCGTCGCAGACAACTTAAGTTCAACGATTATCTGGATATAGCGCATCAACTGAAAGACGCTGGCAAGCAGGTGGTTCTTTCAACCCTGACACTGGTTGAAGCCAGATCTGAGCTGGCCGAGCTGAAAAAAATTGTCGACAACGGCGAGTTTATGGTGGAAGCCAATGATATGGCCGCTGTGCAATTGGCCCATGAACAGGGACTGCCCTTCGTCGCTGGTCCGGATATCAATCAATATAACCTGCAAACTCTGCAGTTCCTGCATCGCTGCGGCATGCAGCGTTTTGTCATGCCGGTGGAGCTGTCAGCCAACTGGCTGAAGCAAGTACTGCAGCACAAAGAAACTCTTGGGTTTGAAGCGGAAGTTGTTGGCTATGGTCATCTGCCTCTGGCTCATTCAGCACGCTGCTTTACCGCCAGAAATATGGGTCTGGCTAAAGATCAGTGTGATACGGTCTGCAGTCGTCACCCCAGCGGTTTGCTACTTGAGACTCAGGAAGGTCAATCACTGTTGAGACTGAATGGTATCCAGACTCAGTCGGCAGCCTGCACAGATCTGCAGGACTTCAGAGAAGAGATGGCCGACATGGGCGTTGATTGGTATCGCATCTCGCCCCTGGGTCCTGAATCGCTGGATTATGTCATGGCACTCATCCGCGGGGAGCTGGCACCACGGCCAGAGTTGGCCTGCAACGGCTATTGGCTGGGGCAACCTGGCATGCATAACCTGAGCGCCTGACACCTCCTGCGTACACCTTGGCCAGCCTGAGGGCTGGTCATTTTACTGCAGCCATATTAACCAATGATTAAGGCGTAACATATTGTAAGAAAGAGGCTTTCAGACCTTCGCCTAACTTTCCTTTCCCATTAAAACTGATAAACTCGTCACATTTTTATACTCCAGTTCATATTCCGTCGTATATCAGGGAGTAGATATGACGTTCAGGAAAGCAAACCACGCAGGTGAAGTCCCGGTCACCGACAATGATGAGTTAATCTCCACCACGGACGCCAAAGGCATCATTACCTATGTTAATGATGATTTTGTCGAGATCTCCGGCTTTAGCCGTGAGGAGCTGATTGGAAAACCCCACAATATCGTCCGCAACCCGGATATGCCTGCGGCTGCATTCAAAGAGATGTGGAGCAAGCTAAAACAAGGGCAAACCTGGCGCGGCATAGTTAAAAACCGTTGTAAGGATGGCAGCTTCTATTGGGTTGATGCCTTTGTATCTCCCATCTTTGTAAATGGTCAGATAACAGGTTTCCAATCGGTTCGCCGTGCCCCACAGCGAAACTGGGTCTCCAGCGCTGACAAGATATACGCCAGACTGAATCAGGGAAAACGTATTTCTATGCCCCTGACCCTGATGCAAAAGCGAATGCTCAGTGGCGTGATGATTACCACAGCCTTGCTGGCCTGTGGTGTGTTCTGGAGCTGGGGCGTGATGCTGGCTGGCATACTGATAATGAGCCTGAATCTGGCCATATTTTATGACGAAGCATTCCGCATACCCGCACGTTTGACCCAGCTGCAACAGGGTTATGATTCCATCAGTCGCTGGATATATTGCGGTAAAGACACCTCCTCTGTGCTGGATTTCCAGCTCATGCTGTCTCAGGCCAAGATGCAGGGCATATTGGGGCGTACTCAGGATCAGGCCGGAAAGTTGACCGAAATAGCCAACGAGCTGGCGGTCGCCACACGCCAAACTCATGCCAGCCTGGATGAAGAAAAGCTGCAGATGGCGCAGATAAGTCAGTCAATGGAAGAGCTGCAAACCACGATTTCTGAGGTCGCTGGAAATACCAACGCCACTTCCGAGCATATCGAAGAAGCGTATCGTGATTGCGCCACCAGCCGCGACAATATGCAAACCAATAATCGCAATATGGGCATGTTGGCAGACTCTGTCGCCGCAGCAGCTGCCAGCGCCGAACTCCTCAATAAAGAAGCCGAACAGGTTGCCAATGCCATGGGGGAGATAGATGCTATTGCCGAGCAAACCAACCTGCTGGCGCTGAATGCCGCTATTGAAGCCGCACGGGCTGGTGAACAGGGGCGCGGGTTTGCCGTTGTGGCTGATGAAGTCAGAGCCCTTTCAAGCCGCACTCAGCAATCCACTAACCTGATATCCAAAAGTGTCGACAAGATGTTTACCATGCTCACTGACTGGGCCAAACAGATGAATGACTCCAGGGCCCAGGCAGAAAAATGTGCGCTGGATGCTCAGGCTTCCAGTGACAATATTCAGTCTGTGTATCAGCGTATCAGTGATGTACACGGGTTTGCCCACCAGAATGCGGTTGCAGCCAACCAGCAAACTCAGGTAGTGGCAGAGCTCACTGACAATATTCATCATATTTCTGCCCTCAGCGAGGAGAACCTGCAGGCCGTTAATATGATTGAACAGTCAGCCTATAAGCTGAAGGAAAGCGCCGAAAGAGCCAGAGACTTGCGGCATACCTTTGGTTAAGGGACCTGGCAGCAGGTAACCAAAACAAAGACCCCGCAATGTCGGGGTCTTTTTTATGCGGCATCCCTGCCGACAACGACAGCATAATCATTCAAGGGCAAAAACAAACCAGATTATTTAACACCACCAAAACAACAAGTTAACACTATGATATATATGCATTTTTTTGATGTTTTTATGATTTTTTCAGGTAACATATATCCAGTCACCTAAAGAGAATATTTATTCTTGTTAGCGACAGGCAACTGCTATTTTATGGATTTTACACTGCCGCGCTAAGGGGTTAACCTTGCAACCACTTTTGCATAATCTACTGCATTTCCATGCAAAGTGGCTGATATCCCAGCTTAAGGGGATACCCGTTTTTTGTCGGCAATCAAAGGTTTAGAACTCGTGGAAAACGTTAAACAAAACTATAATATCAAGACGATGCTGACCTTTATCGTCCCCTCCTTTATTGGTCTGCTGCTGTTTATGACACCTGTCAGTTATGACGGTGATCTGACAATTCCTATCGCTGTACTTGCCAAGGGACTTAAGGCCTGGTTGGCTGAGTATCTGCCTTTGATGGTCACTGTGATCGTGGTTATTACCGCGCTGGCCACCACGCTGACCAAGGCATTGAAACCTGCTGCCGTAATGAACAACAGCTTTTTCAAGAACCTGCTGGATGTTTCCCCTGTGTGGTTTGTGGTTCGTCTGCTTGGTGCTGTGTTCATCGTCATGACATACGGCACCATGGGACCCGAGATGATTACTTCAGGTGGAACCGGCGCACTGGTACTGAATGACCTGCTGCCAATCCTGTTTTGCGTATTCCTGTTTGCCGGTTTGCTTTTGCCCCTGCTGCTGAACTTCGGACTGCTTGAGCTGCTGGGTGCGCTGCTGACCAAGATTATGCGTCCGGTATTTAACCTGCCAGGTCGCAGTGCCATTGACTGTATGACCTCCTGGCTGGGTGATGGCAGCGTTGGTATTCTGCTGACGACCAAGCAGTATGAAGAGAAGTTCTATACCCAGCGTGAAGCAGCGGTTATTGGTACCACTTTCTCAGCGGTATCCATCACCTTCTCTTTGGTAGTGATCTCTCAGGTGCAGCTGGAGCACATGTTTATTCCTTTCTACCTGACCGTGTGTCTGGCCGGTATTCTGGCTGCAGTAGTGGTGCCACGCCTGCCACCGTTGAGCCGTAAGAAAGACCTGTTTATCGATCAGAGCGAGCGCAAAGAAGATGATGAAGTGATCCCTCAGGGATACACAGCTTTGTCATGGGGTCTGGACCGCGCCCTTAGCCGCGCTGAAAATGCCGGCGGCGTGAAGCACTTCTTCGTCGACGGCAGCAAGAATATGATCGACATGATCTTCGGGGTACTGCCTGTAGTGATGGGCATAGGCACCCTGGCGTTGATCATCGCCGAATATACGCCAATCTTTGGTTGGTTGGGTATGCCATTCATTCCGCTGCTTGAACTGCTGCAAATCCCTTATGCGGAAGAGGCATCAAAGACGATTGTTGTAGGCTTTGCCGATATGTTCATCCCGTCTATTCTGGCCGCCCAGATTGACTCTGAACTGACGCGCTTTGTGATTGCGACTCTGTCTGTGACTCAGCTTATTTATATGAGTGAAGTGGGTGCACTGCTGCTTGGCAGCCGTATTCCGATTAAAGCCTGGGAGCTGTTCCTGGTATTTATTCTGCGAACTCTGGTCACTTTGCCGTTTATCGCTTTGATGGCACACATTTTCTTCTAAACCTTGAAAGGCTTCCTCCGGGAAGCCTTTTTTTCGTCCGACTCGCAATATCCCCCCCAGCTTCTAAACTTTAGAAGACTATTCTCTGGGAGATATGCAGTGAGAACCGGAAACCTGTTTATTGCCTTATTCATCGTTATTCTGCTGCCGTTAGCTCAGCAGGCCCTGGCCAGCTTTCCCCCAAAATTCAGCCAGCTGGACATAGAAGATGGCCTGTCGATGAACACGGTCAACGATATTATTACCGATGAGCAGGGTTATCTCTGGATAGCGACCCAATCTGGCCTGAACCGATATGATGGTAAAGACATCACTATTTTTCAGGCTGATGGCTCTCCATCAAGCACCTCAGGTGACGACATAGCCCATCTGCATCTGTCCCGGGATGGCGTACTCTGGCTATCCACCGCCAGTGACGGAATAAACCGTTACAACCGCACGCAACAGTCATTTTCACACTACCTGCCCAAGAATACCGGGCTCCCCAAAGAGAACATCACAGATCTGGGCGAGGATGATGAGGGTAACCTCTGGATTGCCACCAGTGACAAGGGCGTATTTATGTTTTCGCCTGAGTCTGAATCTGTCATACGCCATTACAGCAGCCCGGAAATCCCATCCGACCATGTCACCTCACTGCATCTGCACAATGATCGTCTCTGGATTGCCACCCTTGGCGGGCTGATGAGTTACAACCAACAAACAGGCTTGATGGAGCACAAGCAGGTTCACGGCCAGATCCTCAGCATCACCAACGAGGGCTACGATACCCTTTGGTTGGCCGGCAATCAGTTGCTTTACGAGTATCAGCTTTCTGTTAATCAGCTGGTTGACCGCAGCGATTGGTTACCGGATATGCATGGTGGTGCCGAGATGTTGGATATCAAGGCTGATATTTATGGAAACCTGTGGCTGAGTATCCGTAATCAGGGATTGGCGCAGATCAATGACAAAGGCACCCAAATACACCGGCCCAACGCAATGGATGCAGGTAGCCTCTCCAGTACAACGCTCGGGCCACTGTGGCTGGATAAAGAAGCTCAGCTTTGGATAGGCACAGATGGCAGCGGAGCCAACTGGCTGAACCTTGTTGCCGACTCCTGGCACCATATCCGGCCGGGCGCTCTCAGAAATCAGGATATTACGACCCTCAACACACGAGCTATTTACCGTGACTCCCAGGGCATGCTTTGGGTTGGAACCAGCCAGGGCCTGTATCAAGTTGTAGAGGAAGGTCAGAACATAGTCGATTTAACGCCTTTTGACAGCCCCTGGGAAGGTCTGAGTAACAGCTTTATCAGCTTTATTGGTGAAGATACCGAAGGCAAACTCTGGATAGGTACCCGAGGCAGTGGTTTGCTGGTGTTAACCAACAAATATGAGCTGCATCGACATTATCGCAATATACCTCAAGACCCCACCTCACTGCCTGCTGACTCACTTTATCAGTACTTTATGGATGATAGTCAGAGGTTGTGGTTTACCACCCGGGGAGGCGGCGTAGCAAGGTTTGTCGGAGAAGGACAGGGCTTTGTCACCATCAAAGACAGGTTCGGCAGCAATGAAACATCGGACGTATTGCAGGATGATGAGGGCAACATCTGGGTGAGCTCATACGGCGGCGGGCTGGCCCGTATCAGCAGTGATGGCACTATCACCCGTTTCAGCGAAGACACCGACCCGGCCATCCCCAGTAAACATCTGATGACTCTGGAGGCCATAGGAAACACTATCTGGGCAGCATCATCCGATGGCATATTTTCATTCAATCCGGACACGGCCGAGGTCAAGCTCTTCAATATGGACAATGGCCTGCTGAATGACGCCGCCTATATGATGCACAAAGACAACTTCGACCGCATCTGGGTAGGCACAGCATCGGGACTGAGTCTGGTTTTCCCTGAAACAGGCGTTATTAAAAATTTCTCTATTAATGACGGCATACAGGGGAACGAATTTAATTTCGGCGCCAATTTTGAAGAAAGTGACGGCACCCTCTACTTTGGCGGCACCCATGGGTTTAACCAAATCCTCTCCGGACAGCCTCTTAATTCAGTTAAACCTGCAGCACCTATCATCGAGTCGGTTCGACTGATGAGCGACACTTTTTGGCTGGAACAGCTGGCCACCCCCTTCGAAGATGGTCTGTCAGGTATCAAGCTGAACTACGACACCAATCTGTTCACTCTGTTTTTCCACTCCCCCTCCCTGAAAGACGGCAGTTACCTCAACTACCAATACAGACTGCAGGGATTTAATGACAACTGGTTTAAGGTTCATAACAATCAGGTCAATTTTACCGGCCTGGCGCCGGGCACCTACCTTTTGCAACTGAGAGCAGCCAACCTCAGTCATGAAGTCAGTGACATCACTCAATTGCATATTCGTATTGCTCCTCCCCCCTGGCAAAGTTGGTGGGCTTATGGTCTATATGCACTCATGATAATGAGCGTATTGGGGCTTATTCTGTATGTCTGGCAACAGAAGTTCACCGTCCAGCAGCAACTTTTACTACAGCTGGGTCGCAGCGAACAAAGGCTGCAGCTGGCCCTGTGGAGCAGTGGCGATGAGTTCTGGGACTGGGAGTTAAAAGACGGCAAGGTTGTCCGCAGCAACACCTTTCTCAGGTACCCGGGTGAAGAGGCTAATTTAAAAGAAACTGTCATGGCCACAGTGCACCCTGACGAACAGGAAGCCGTGGTAAAAGCCATTAAAGCCTGTCTGCGGGGGAAATCAGAGACCATACATGTGTGTTATCGGGGACGGGCCAAAGATGATGAGCAGTGGATATGGGTTGAGCTGAGAGGAAAAGCCACAGAACGAGGCTTAGACGGCAAAACAGAGCGCATGACAGGTACCATCAAGAATATCCAGGCCCTCAAAGATACCGAGGGAGAGCTACGCCTGCTGAATATGGAGCTGGAGGACAGAGTTGACGCCAGAACCCGGGAACTCAGTGCCAGTCAGGACAACCTTCATGCCATGGTAGAAGAGCTGCAACTGACACGGGAAGAACTGAAAGACAAAGAGAAAATGGCCACACTCGGTGGCCTGGTCGCCAGTATTACCCATGAGATGAATACTCCCATTGGCGTGTGCGTGACCGCCTCCTCCAACTTGCTGGAGCGTATCAGGGAGTTTAATCACAGCTATCAGTGCAATCAGGTCTCAGAAGGGGATTTTGCGCAGTATCAAGAAGATGTCGAAGAGTCCTGCCGACTCTTCCTCACCAATATGAACCGCATATCCAAACTGATGAACAGCTTCAAACATGTGGCAGTGGATCAATCCCATGAAGAGGTATGCCAGTTCAATTTCCACAACTATCTGATGGAAATCCTCCAGTCCATGGAGCCTATGCTGAAGCGTACCCATCATCACTACCAGATAGACTGCCCGGACAACCTGTGGCTTAAAACCAATCCTGGGGTCTTCTATCAAATCGTCTCCAACCTGTTCAATAACTCGATAATGCATGCCTTCGAAGAGGGTCAGCCCGGCAAAATGAACCTGTCAGTAACCCAACTACTGGATGGTATAGAGCTGCGTTACCACGATGATGGCTGCGGCATGCCTCAAGAGGTAAGGGAACAGATCTTCTGTCCTTTCTTCACAACAAAACGTGGACAGGGAGGCAGTGGTCTGGGCATGAATATCGTGTTTAACCTGGTGACTCAGGTATTGGGAGGTGAGCTTAAAGTCTACTCCAACCCGGGGGATGGCACAGAAATACTGATAAACCTGCCTGCCAACCTGATGATAGAGCAACCGCGTAAAGAAGCATGACGCCGTCCCACGACAGTCATTTGGCTGTCATCTGAGTGTCACGCTTCAGTCACCCCGGGTCGCTATTCTTGGTCGGTAATTTCGGCGCCTTAATACAGGCGCCTGTTGCCAGACAGGAAGCGCCCCATGTTTTTTACCGTCGATCAGTTACTCGAAGATAATCTGCCAAATATCAACAAACATCCTCTGATTGCCCGCCCTACCAAAGCCATGCTTAAGTATCTGCTCCATGAGAAGCAGTGCAACGAAATCGCTGAACAGTTCGCACATTTTCAAGGCATAGACTTTGTTGATCAGGTACTGGAAACCTTCGACTTCAGGTTTACTCTTGTTGACAGGGAACTGGAACATATACCCACATCCGGAGGCGTGGTGATATTTGCCAATCATCCCATTGGCTCGCTGGATGCCCTTGCCATGATCAAACTTATCAGCGAAGTCCGCAGTGATATCAAGGTGGTGGCCAATCAACTGTTAATGGCGCTTGAGCCTCTGCACTCAATTCTGCTTCCGGTCAATAACATGCAGGGAGGAACACCAAAACAGCATCTGGCGGCTATCCACCAGCATGTTAAATCGGGAGGTGCCCTGCTGATATTCCCCTCCGGCGAGGTGTCCAGACTGTGCCCCAATGGTGTCCGGGATACCCGGTGGCAAACCGGTTTTTTGAAGATAGCCAAAACCTGCCGGGCCCCCATGTTGCCCATTCTGGCCAATGCCCGAAATTCCGCCGCCTTTTACGGTGCCTCTATGCTGTTTAAGCCGTTGGGAAGTTTACTGCTGGTCAAAGAGATGTTTAAACAACAAAGTCGCAGCATGCCGGTGCGGGTCGGCGGCCTTATTCCCTATGAGAGTATTGAATCACTGCGGGGAAGTCTGCCGCAGCAGGTTAGTAAATTGAAAACTCACCTCTACCGCACAGGGACACACAAACCACCATTGTTTGAGACGCTCGCTCCAATTGCCCATCCCGAGTCCCGCAGCGATCTCTGGCATGCATTGAAGCAATGTGAACTGCTTGGGCATACCCAGGATAATATGGCGATTTATCTATATCGACATCAGGGAACCAATCCAATCATGCGTGAAATAGGCCGACTGCGGGAAGTTGCCTTCAGGGCTGTAGGGGAAGGTACAGGTAAGCGTCGGGATATAGACAGCTATGATAAGGATTATCTGCACCTGGTGTTGTGGGACAGGGATGCCATGGAGATAGTCGGTGCTTATCGATTTGGTTGTTGTGACAAGATTCTGCCCGGCGGAACTGATAGCAGAGGTTTATACAGCCAAACCCTGTTTCATTATTCAGATGAGTTCAACGAGATATTTGCCAAAGGGCTGGAGCTGGGACGCAGTTTTGTTCAGCCCAAATACTGGGGTAAGCGCTCACTGGACTATCTCTGGTTTGGTATCGGCGCCTTCCTGGCCCGCAACCCACAGTACAGATATTTGTTCGGTCCGGTCACCATTAGCAACGATATGCAGCCTCTGGCGCAGCAAATGATGGTTCACTTTTACCGTAAGTATTTCGGTGCGGAGGGCCTGGCCACTGCCAACCAAAGCCTGACGCTTTCGGCGGCAGTCCAGTCCAGTCTTGATAGTCAATACAGCTCAGGCGACTACCTGGAAGGATTCAGGGTGCTCAAGTCCAATATGGCTGCTCTGGGTGAGTCCATTCCGACGCTTTATAAACAGTATGCCGAAGTGACAGAAACCGGTGGAACCCGTTTTCTCGACTTCGGTGTCGACCCTGACTTTGGAGACTGTATCGATGGACTGGTATTGGTTGATATTGAAAAGCTGAAAACCAAAAAACGCACTCGATATATAGACAGTCATAGGGTTGGCAAAACAGAAGAGGTCAGCTGAACCCGAGGCCATAACAAGGTCTGAGTAACAGGGCGTCACCAAAGTTCAAGGGCGTCCTGAACACCAGCTCAACATGCCCGTTAGCTTTCAGTCCTCATAGACACCGGAGAACTCCAGCAACAGCTTACGGTATATCTGATAAAGGGAGACAATATCTTCCAGCCGCGCATGTTCATTGACCTGATGAATCGTGGCATTGGGCAACCCCAACTCCACTACCTGAGTTCTGTCAGATGCCAGAAAGCGACCATCGGAGGTGCCACCGGAAGATGACAAACAGGGGTACTTTCCGGTTTCACTCAAAACAGCCCTTTCCACTTTGGCTATCAAACTGTCATCCAGACCGGCCGGGGTAAAATAGGGCTCACAATATCTGTCCCACTCCAATTGCCAAAGGGTATCCTGCCTGCCTCTTAGCCTTTCAAACAGTGCCAACTCAATAGTCTGTTTTATTTCATTGACCGAGTATCTGTGACTGAATCTGACGTTAAAGCAAAGCTCACATTCCCCGGGCACCAGGTTGTCAACGAATGCACCTGAGTTAATCCAGGTTACCTGCAGACTGGTGCCGGGGAAGTCGTCACAGCCACTATCCCAGGGTAAAGAGGTTAATACTGCTATCGCCTCTGCAGCCAAATCAACAGCGTTACAGGTGTCACCGGGGTATGCCACATGCCCCTGCTTTCCTGAAAACCTCACCCTGCATGAAATCGCACCACGGCGGCCAATACGTATGGTGTCTCCACTGCTCCTGGCCGCAGTTGGCTCGGCAATCAGACAGTAGTCGGGCACGAGATCTCGTAATTTGAGCTTCTCGACAATCTCACGGGTACCAAACTCAGCTTCTCCCTCCTCGTCACTGGTCATTAAAAACTGATATTGCAGCGCTGAGGGAACGCCGTATTGTTCAACATGACTCCCCAGTGCAGCCAACATCACGGCCAAACCGGATTTCATATCCACAGCGCCACGCCCCATCAACAGACCTTCATTGATGACCGCATCAAATGGGTTGTGACGCCAACGTCGAATGTCCCCCGGTGAAACCACATCGGTATGCCCGGCAAACGCCAGTCGTTTGGCTCCCTGCCCCAATACGGCCAGAGTATTGGTCACCCCCTCTACCCGCCAGCAGTCTATACTGAAGCCAAGCGCAGCAAGCTTTTCATTAACCCAGTCCTGACAACCTCCATCCTCAGGAGTCACAGAGGGAATACCAACAAGAGACTGGGTATATCGGACGGCTTTATGGTCTGACAACGCCTTGTATGAAATGGAATTGGTTGAGAGTTGCGGCACAGGGACGTCCTCATGGAACTGATATTTTGCTCCTATTGAATCCCAGGCAGATGACAAAGCCGTGAATCCCACCCGGGTAACCCTGTTCAGGGAGGAAACTATGCTGACGGTCAGAGAGATAATGAGCACCAGAGTCATGACACTGGATATGGATGACAGGCTTGAGCTGGCGAGGGACCTGCTTGATCAAGTGGAGTTTCACCACCTTCTGGTCACAGATAAACGACGCGTGGTCGGTGTACTGTCTGAAAGAGACCTGTTTAAGGCCATCAGCCCAAGCCTGGGGAAGGCCGCTGAAACCCAAAAAGACAGGAATACGCTGAATCTCAGAGTTCATCAGGTGATGTCCCGTCAGCCAGTGACTGTTACACCGGATAGCGACATCAAGACCGCAACGGCACTGTTGCTGGAGTATTCAATCGGATGCTTACCTGTGACAGCAGATAAACAATTGATTGGAATTCTCACCTGGAAGGATCTGCTGGCAGCGTTTATTCATCAACCTCATCAATAACCCTCTTGTGAGACTCAAGTCAGGGGCGTATGCTGATTTTGCAATTCAGCCACTAAGTTGTTGGCTTGGTTTAAATAACACTAGAATTTGAGAGAAAGATCACACTTTATACATTTCACATTAACGGGGGATTTGTGATGCACATCTCACCGCAAAATTAACCAACAGGAGTTATTTTTCTGAAATACGGTCAATCGGGAACAAATAGTGCCCAGCAGCATCTGCTGTAACTGCAGGCAGATAGAGTGAAATTTCGCTACAGAGCCCGGCCGACTAATAAATTTATCTTAATACAACAAGACTAAAACACCCTTTACGCAATAGTTTGCATAAATTCTCGGTAATCTGACAGAGTAAACCCTGCTTTCCCGGGAGCAGGCTGAAACAGGGAGAATTTGGCATAAATGCTGTCATTGTTCATCTGATGTAAACAGGTGAACCGCTATACTTTTTCATTTTTTTTCACAACAAATCAAATCCCATTCATACCGACCGCCATATCCGTTCATATCGTTGAACTATAGTTCGATGATTAGAACCGTGAATCTATTGGAGACTAACCAGTTATGGCGACCAATACCCCCTCCGAGGGCACCGAAGATCAGGTCAAGACCAGCGAGCTGAAAGCACTGGGCTTTATCGTGGTTGTGCTGTTCCCCCTGCTGGCCGTCGGCTTTGTCGGCTTCTATGGCCTGTGTGTATTCCTCTACAACACCTTTGGCGGCATGCCAGGACACAACTAATTCCACATCCACATCCGAATTCGAGGACGCTTTATTATGAAGTGGTTGATCAACCTCTGGCGCACCCTTAATCGCCCTGCGCGTTACCTGACGCTGGGGACAATCAGTATTTCAGCATTCATTATGGGCGTGGTGTTTTGGGGCGGCTTCAATACCGCGCTGGAAGCCACTAACACTGAGCAGTTTTGTATCAGTTGCCACACGATGAAAGACACCCCCTATAAAGAGCTGCAGGAAACCGTGCACTGGTCAAACCGCAGTGGTGTAAGAGCCACCTGCCCTGACTGCCACGTGCCTCACAACTGGACCCAGAAGATGGGCGTAAAAGTCGCTGCAGCCAAAGATATTTACGGTGAGATTTTTGGCGTTATCGATACGCCGGAAAAATATGAAAAGAAACGACTGGAAATGGCCAGCCGCGTCTGGAAACAGTTTGATAAAACCAATTCCCAGACCTGTAAGAATTGCCATGACTATAAGTCTATGAATTGGGACAAGATGAGCCCATTGGCAGTGAAGCAGATGAAGCAGGCAGCGGAGAAAGATCAAAGCTGTATCGACTGTCACAAAGGCATTGCTCACCACCTGCCGGATATGGGCACTTCCCGTGCTCCTGAACTGATTGCTCAGGTAGGCCATGGTGTTACCCCGGTTGATGGACAGGAATACTATTCAGCCCTGACCAAAGAGCTGTTTGAAGGTCCTACCGGCGACAAAGATGCCGGTCTGTTGAACATCGCCACTGAAGTGAAAGTGCTGGAAACCCAGGGCGACAGAGTCAAAATCAGCATCGAAGGTTGGCGCAAGCGCATCGGCGCAGGTCGTGTGATTTACAAAGACTTCGGCGTAAACATTTTGACTGCCCAGCTGACCAAAGAAGCGGCCAAACATGAAGGTACTATCCGAGTGTTTGAGGACAAGCAGGATCCTATGACAGGCCTGACATGGCAACGTGTTGAAGTGGATATCTGGACCAACAAGAACTACCTGTTGCAAGACCCGGATATGTTGTGGAGCTATGCGAAAGACACCTACAACACAGCCTGTAGTGTTTGCCACACTCAGCCTGCACCGGCTCACTTTGATGCCAATACCTGGCCGGGCATGTTCCAGGGCATGTTGGCCTTTGTGAACATGGATCAGGACACCACTGCGCTAGTACAGAAGTACCTGCAGGAACACTCCTCAACTTTCGATAAGTCTGGCCACCACTGATAGGATGCCTCTGATGACAATGAATAGAAGACACTTTCTAAAAGGCTTGCTGTCCGTATCATGCGTTGCCTTGGGCAGCACTTCGGTTCTGAAACCACTGACGGCAATGGCAGGAACCTTGAGTGAGCCCAAAGAGGACTGGCTGGTCACCGGCAGCCACTGGGGCGCATTTCGAATCAATCGTAAAAACGGGGTGATAGATAAGGTATTGCCATTCGATACCGACAAGTACCCCAGTGACATGATCAACGGCATCCGTGGCCTGGTATACAACAACAGCCGCGCCCGCTACCCCATGGTCAGACTGGACTACCTGCTGAAAGGCTGGGAAAGCGATACCACCAAGCGCGGTGATTTTCGCTTTGTCCGTGTAACCTGGGATCAGGCGCTTGAGCTGTTTATTGATGCCCTCAACACAGTACAGACCAAGTATGGTCCTTCCGGTCTGCATGCCGGTCAAACCGGCTGGCGTGCCGTAGGTCAAATGCACTCCTGTACCAGCCATATGCAACGCGCGGTAGCCATGCACGGCAACTTCATCAAAAAAGTCGGTGACTACTCCACAGGTGCCGGCCAGGTGATCATGCCTTATGTATTGGGCTCGACTGAGGTATATGCTCAAGGTACCTCCTGGTCGCTGATTCTGGAGCACACAGACACTATCGTGCTTTGGTCAAATGACCCTTATAAAAACCTGCAGGTGGGGTGGAATACCGAAACCCACGAGTCCTACTTCTATCTCGCAGAGCTGAAGAAGAAGGTTAAAGAGGGCAAGATTAAGGTTATCAGCATCGACCCTGTGGTCAGCAAAACCCAAAACTACCTGGAAAATGTTGAGCATCAGTATGTAAATCCACAGACAGATGTTCCCCTGATGCTGGGTATTGCCCATGAGATGGTCAAACAGGGCTGGCATGATGCTGACTTTATTCAGGGTTACAGCCTGGGCTTTGATGAGTTTCTAAAATATCTTCAGGGTCAATCAGATGGTGTAGAGAAGACCCCTGAGTGGGCCAGCAAGATCTGTGGCGTCACCCCGGAGCGGATCCGTGAACTGGCCAAGGTGATGACCACAGGCCGTGTGCAAATGATGATGGGCTGGTGTGTTCAGCGTCAGCAACATGGTGAACAGCCATATTGGATGGCCGCTGTACTGGCAACCATGATAGGTCAGATCGGTCTTCCCGGTGGCGGTATCAGCTATGGTCACCACTATTCAGGTATTGGTATCCCTGCGTCCGGTGCCGCTATGCCAGGCGCTTTCCCACGTAACCTGGATGAAGGTGTCAAACCGATTTTTGACAACAATGACTTCAAGGGATACAGCAGTGTCATTCCTGTCGCCCGCTGGATAGATTCTATCCTTGAGCCGGGTAAAGTGATTGATGCTAACGGTAATAAGGTCACGCTACCTGATATTAAGATGATGGTGTTCTCCGGTTGTAATCCATGGAACCACCACCAAAACCGTAATCGCATGAAAGAGGCTTACCACAAGCTCAAGTGCGTAGTGACCATTGATACCAACTGGAACGCCGGTTCAAGATTCTCAGATATCGTTCTGCCAGCCTGTACCACGCTGGAACGAAACGATCTGGATATCTACGGTGCATACGCAAACCGCGGTATCCTGGCCATGCACAAGATGGTAGAGCCTCTGTATGAAAGTCTGTCTGACTTTGAGATCTTTACCCGCTTCGCCCGTAAGCTGGGCAAAGAGAAAGAGTACACCCGTGGCATGAACGAGCTGCAGTGGCTCGAGTACCTGTACAACGGATGTAAACAGGCGAATAGCGGTCAGTTTGATATGCCTGACTTCGCCAGTTTCTGGAAAGCCGGGTACTATGATTTTGGCCCAGGTAAGCCTTGGGTTCGTCATCAGGCATTCCGGGAAGATCCTGAAATCAATCCTCTGGGTACCCCTTCCGGTTTGATTGAGATCTACAGCCGTAAGATTGCCGGGTACAACTACGACGACTGTCCAGGTCACCCAACCTGGATGGAAAAAGTTGAGCGTAGTCATGGTGGTCCAGGGTCCAAGAAGCACCCTATCTGGCTGCAGTCCTGCCACCCTGACAAGCGCCTGCACTCTCAGATGTGTGAATCAGACGAGTTCCGCGCGACCTACACAGTGAAAGACCGTGAACCTTGCTATATCAACGCCAGGGATGCCAAGAAGCGTGGCATTAAAAACGGCGATATTGTGCGTGTGTTCAACGACCGTGGTCAGCTGCTGGCAGGCGCAGTAATCTCGTCAAACTTCCCTGAGGGTGTCATTCGTATTCAGGAAGGGGCCTGGTACTCTCCAGTGGGTAAAGACGGCGCCAAAGCCGGAGGCTGGGAGATCGGCGCATTGGATTCCTATGGTGATCCCAATACTCTGACGCTGGATATAGGTACCTCTAAATTGGCACAGGCTTGCTCTGCGTACACTTGTCTGGTTGACTATGAGAAATACACAGGCAAGGTTCCTGAAGTCAGTGGCTTCAGTGGCCCAATTGAGGTTTCTGTATGAGCCAAACGGAAGTAAACCAAGCTCGCAGTCTGGTTTATAACCTGTTCTCCTCCCTGTTCGCCTGGGAGATTAGTGAACAAAGACAAAAGGAATTGACCAGCCCGGATGCCATGGTGTTTTGGGATATGCTTGCACAGGATCCAAACATGGCCAGGCCAGTGCAGATCCTGTTGGCGACACTGACGCAGATGACCACAGAGCGTCAGCGCCTGGAGTTGGCTGCAGATTTCTGCGGCCTGTTCTTGGTCGGAGACAAAAATGCAGCCTCTCCCTACGCCAGTTTGTATCTCAGTGATGAAGACAGGCCCACAATTTTTGGTGAGCAACACCATGTAATGTGTGACTTTCTTCGTCAAAGCCAACTGCAGGTTCAGAGTGATTTTAAAGAGCCTGCAGACCATCTGGCAGTGATGTTGGCGTTTATGGCGCAACTTTGTGTGACTGCTTCAGATGAGTCTCAATTGGCGTTTCTGGAAACCTGTATCGATTCATGGCTTGCTGCCTTTGTCGATAGAGTCGATACCTGTGACCCAGGGCAGTTTTACAGTGCGCTGGCGAAGATGACTCTGCAATGGGTCAGAGATGATATCTCAGCGCTCAAACAGCCCTGAGACAGAAAAACGAAAAAAGCGTAGCCTCGGCTACGCTTTTTCATTTCAGGTCTGAGTATTGATGAGCGCAGGATCATCAGGCTTACATCAATAGCCACCCTGAGTTATCTGTGCCTGACTTAATCCTGTGGCGATGCCGAAAACAGATACCCTTCACCGTGCACGGTAACAAACAGATCAGTGGACATCTTGTTTCTCAGCCTGCGGATAATCACGTCTATGGTTCTGTCATTGACGTCCTGATTACGATGACTGGTTTGCTGCATTAACCGCTCTCTGGTCAGCACCTGTTGAGGATGCAGCGCAAATACCACCAACAGCTCAAACTCTGCCTTGGTCAGCTTGATAAGGTCTGTCCCCTTACGTAACTTGCGGCTGTTTAGCTCAAGTTCGTAATCTTCGAACTGGATCAGGTTATCCTGGCGGATATGCTGCTGAGCGGCAGCAGACTCTGCCTTACGCACCAGAGCAATACGCCACATCAAGTTACGCAGCCGAACCTGCAACTCCCTCAGCTCATAGGGCTTACCGATATAATCGTCCGCTCCCATCTCCAAACCTATGATTCTGTCTATAGGTTCAGCTCTGTCGCTGATAAGCACTATGCCGACATTCGATCTCGCCCTGAGCTCCCGGGTGATATGCAGTCCTTCGGCACTGGGTTGGTTCACATCGAGCAATACCAAATCCACATGCTGTCTGTTGAACTCATACCAAAGTTGTTCTGAATCCGTCACGCCAATCAGACGATATCTATTGGGCTCCAGGTGTTTTTCCAACCTGGGCAGCAGCATACAGTCAGTATCAAAGATAAGAATGTTGTACATAGTTTTCTGCTGTTTATCAGTGCTTTTCAGCAATTTTATTCATAATTATTCATAATTTCACGGTGTTTTTGTTTAAATTTAGTTTAAAGATGAAAAGTTCTGTAGAAATTTAATCTCTGAAAAACGCCTTCTTCTGAGTCAAAATGCCACTTCAAACGCAGATGAAGACAGGCATATTTTTGCACCTTGGCAACGATGAGATATGCTTAATTAACAAACAAGTTGATGCAGAAGAGAAATCTGGATGACTGAAAGGCGACACTACACACGTATACTGTTTGAGGCGCCAGCGGAACTGCGTCAGAAGAACGGTGTCTGGGATACCCGAATATTGGATCTGAGCTTAAATGGTGCACTGGTTGAACGGCCCGAGGATTACTCTCCCTGTGGTTTATCCGTGTTTTTGAGCTTTTACCTGCCTGACTCGCAGATTGAAATCGATATTGAGATGCAGCTTAAGCACATGGATGAAGAGACTGTGGGATTCAAATGTCTGCACATAGATGTGGAAAGCATCAGTCACTTAAGACGCATGCTCACGCTGAATAAAGGTGATGCCTCCCTGCTGGACAGAGAGCTCGACCACTTTGTGGCCGAGCGTGCGGGCTCCCGCTACTGAGTCACTCAGTCCAGGTTGGAAAGAGCGTCCAGGGCTTCGGTTAACTTATTTACACCTATTACCTGCATACCTTCAGGGCTCTTTTTGGGGACATTGGCCTTAGGCACTATCGCCCGCTTAAAACCGTGTTTGGCAGCCTCAAACAAACGCTCCTGACCATTGGGTACTGGGCGTATTTCTCCGCTCAGCCCCACCTCACCAAACACCACCATATCCTGAGGCAGAACCCGGTTACGAAAACTGGAGACCATGGCCATCAACAGCGTTAAGTCAGCACTGGTTTCTGTGACCTTAACGCCGCCCACCACGTTAACGAACACATCCTGATCAGACATCTGCAAACCACCATGTCTGTGCATAACCGCAAGCAACATTGCCAGCCGGTTGGCATCCATCCCCACAGCGATTCGTCTTGGGTTGGCCAGGGCTGAGCTGTCGACTAGCGCCTGTAACTCTACCAACATGGGACGGGTACCTTCCCAAATCACCATCACCAGAGAGCCTGAAGCCGCTTCGCTGCCACGGGACAGGAATATCGCTGAAGGATTGGCTACCTCACGCAAACCACGCTCAGTCATGGCAAACACGCCCAATTCATTGATGGCACCGAAGCGGTTTTTGTGCGCTCTCAAGGTTCGGTAACGACTGTCACTGTCACCTTCAAACATCACAGAGCAGTCGATACAGTGTTCCAATACCTTGGGGCCCGCCAGGCTGCCATCTTTGGTGACATGGCCAACCATAATCACTGCAATGCCATGCTGCTTGGCGAATCGCGTCAGATAGGAGGCAGATTCCCGCACCTGAGAGACGCTGCCCGGAGACGACTGCACATCACTCATATGCATCACCTGAATCGAGTCGATTACCATCACCTTGGGCTTTTCTTTCAGGGCGACATCGCACAGCTGTTCAACGCTGGTTTCCGACAGCATGCGTAACCTGGCCGTAGGCAGGCCCAGACGATGGGCACGCATGGCAACCTGCTGCAGCGACTCTTCGCCGGTGACATACAGGGCAGGCAGGGTCTCGGCCAATTGACACAGTGTCTGCAGCAGCAGGGTACTTTTACCTGCACCTGGATGACCGCCAATCAAAATGGCCGAACCGGGTACAATCCCGCCACCCAGCACACGGTCAAACTCCTTGAACGAACTGCTGAGTCTTGGTAATTCATTCAGGTCAATCTGATCCAGAGTCTGTACTTCGCTGCCACTGGAACCGGCATAGCCGCTGAAGCTATTGCCCCGGGCTGGAGTGGCGCTGCCCAACCGAACCTCAGTGATGGTATTCCACTCTTTACAGGCACTGCACTGTCCCTGCCAACGGGGAAAGTCCTGGCCACACTCGTTACAGACAAAAGCCGTTTTATTTTTCGCCATGATTTTAATAAATTTTCGTATAAACTTTAATAAAGTAACCGGGTTACCCGCCGACATTAACAGGTGATTACCGGCATTCAAACTAAAACCAAAAAGAAGTGAACATGAGTATCGAGCTGCAAACCCAACTTATAGAGCAACTCAAACCCCTGCTGAAAGAGGAGCACTTTCAGGAGGCGTTCGATCATTTGACTGCAGACGAGTCCACTTCCACACGGTTTCTTATCAAAATGGAGCTGAATCGCATTTCAGCGCCATGCACCCGAACTATTGACCTGAGGGATCGCAGTGACCTGCCCTGCCAGGAATTTCAGCACGGTGAGCAGGCACATTTCCTCGACTCCCCTTCCAAAGAGGTCTTTGAATCAAGTATCGCCCTGTATCAGGGAGAGTACACAGTAGGTGTCTATGAAGAGGTCATAGAGAGTTTCAAGGCAAGACGCCAAAAACAAAATGACCAGAAAGCCAAAGACAATGACGTCCCGCAGGAAGAGGAGAACTCCTTACTGGTGCCCGGCATCATTATGGGCAACTATTGTAATCGCAACGAAGTTCGCCTGACCATGGCAGTTAAAATTTCCGCCAGTCAACTTAATGGACCGGAGCTGCAAGGTAACACTCTGGACCTTTCAGTCAATGGTGCCAGAGTGAAACTCTCCCCTGCCAACCGAATCGACATGAGTAAGCCAATCCATGTCAAACTGCATTACATTGATGAAGAGCATCTGTTTGATGAGCTGGCCAGAGGCATGGATTATGAGATTATCAGCTCTGAAGATGCGGATGATAACACTGCCGTACTCAGGTTGAAGCGGGTTGATACTTCGGTAAACCTCACCAACCTGCTCGACAGTTTTATCTCAAGTTACAGGCAAAAGTACAAACTGGATATCAATGATATTTATCAGTCGGCCATTGCCATGGGGCTAGAGCGGCAGTATCTGCCCAGACTTCCCCACCTGCCACTCTACGTGGGAAATAAGCACAACGAGCCCTTTATCAGCCATATGTTGCTCAGCCAGGACAACCATGCCCTGGTGAACTACTTCTTTGATGAGAATGACAAAAGTCAGATGACCTCCATGCTGACGCCTACCCGCCTTCGCAGAATCATCACTGAACCCAAGAATCCGGCGCACAGGCTGTTTTTCAGCTTCACTCACACAGTCAAAGGCTGTATCCACTTCTATTCTGCGACTTTGGCTGAGCTGAAAGCCAAGAAACTGCTGCCTTTGTTTCTTGGGTTTGGGGCTAAAAAGAATGGATGGCGGATTTTCAGAATAGGCTGCCAAAAAGTAGACCACAATCAGCCTTACCGTAATGCCTCCATGCCTATGGATGACAGAGAGTACTCAGAGATGACTGAGCACAAGTTATCCCGGATATCTCATGTACTTGAACTGATAGATTGCACTCAGTCCGCAGCCGCAGGCCATTACCAGGCCTGGTTTAATGATCAGGATGTCAATCAGCTGAAAATATTTGCCCAGCGTAAGGTGCGCAGCCATCAGGCTCAGTTGGTGTCACTGCAATTCAATGAACGCAGAGGTGAAGCCAGATTTGCCTTTAAAACCCTGGTCACCCTGACTCAAGGAGATAAAACCTGCCACGCGGTAACACAGAACATTTCCGGCAAGGGGATGCAACTGACCATGGATCACCCGGTGGAGTTTGATGAAAAATCCACTGTCATCCTGGCTTTCCCTAAACTGCAGCCGTTGGCAGGCAAAGTTAACCTGTCCAATCTCCCTTACCGGATAGTTCGTACCCGTAAAAATGGCGTCACTATCCACCTCGCCGCCGAAATAGGCCATGATATTCACGTGGGCGTTGAATTTATCAGACGCCTGATCAAACACAATGCCGACAAACTGGAGCAGCTAACGGAAAATAACAGCGAGATAAAAGAGCTCGCTGACGGCATGAAAAACCTGCTGATGCGTAAGCTCTCCTCCGTCCCCCTGTTTGTCGAAAAGACGGCTAAGTCCGGCAAGCTCAGTGCACTTGGAATTGGACCTGCCGCCAATGAGCTGACAGATATGTTTGCCGCCAGCAGTGGCAAACACCTGGAGTTCGATCTGACGCCCTTGTTTGGAGAAGAGAGATTCAAACAGTGGGTGATGAGCAGTATCAGGGAAAGCCGACCCACAGACGGCCTGAAGACCTTTGAAGTCTTTATTGAAATAGCCCGTCAACCCAGAGGTCAGGTAGAGCTCTATTGCTATCCTTTGGATGAGCTTGCAGACAGAGATGAGCAGTTGGCAATGATTCAAAGGTGCCAGCGTAATGGTCAATTCCGCGCCCTGAGACTTTATATTGGCGCGGCTGCCAAGCCGGATATGTACTATATTCGCAAAGAGATGGACTACATCACTGTACAGGCACCACATAAAGCCAAAAAGGTGGAAAACATGATGTGGCATCTGATTGGTGTTGGCGAGTTACTGGACATCACCATGGAAGTGCAAATGCGCTTCCCGGAACTGCATGGACAAATCGCCAATAAAGGGTAAGCCTCACCCCTTTATCGCTTCAATGGACTGGGACAGATACCAGTCCAACACCTCCGGGAAATGGTCAGACTCAGCATCCATATGGGTCAGCATACCGGCATGATCATAATCGTGCCGATATCCGTCTGCACGACTCAGCAGGGTATATTTCGCCTCTGAAATACCACATTCAGCAATGGTTCGCTGGATATCCGCAGGATTACCCAGCACTGTGTCATTCTTACCCGCGATAAACCAGCTCGGTGGCCAATGGATCTCTTTGGCAGCGGCACCATAGTCAAAGTTATCATCAGCATCCAGCCACTCTCCGCTGACCCAATGAATGCTCTGCTGCAAAGAGGCACGACTTTCATTGTCCATCCCCATTCGCCATTTATCCGCTGCCAGATAACCTTCTCTTCTGGCCAGTGCAGGAGCCACACGATTCCAGACCAGATCAACCATCAACCATTTCTTCAAAGAGCGGGATTTAATGGCTCGCTTGGTGCCAAACGTCAGCAAGGAGGCAACACTCTCTCTTACGTCGGCAAAACGTATCAGGCAGCTGGTCATCAAGACTCCCCCCCAGGAATGGGCACACCAATGCACTTGTTGACCCGGATGTTTTGCCAGAATAAACGACTGTACCAATGGCAACTGCTCCCGAATCACCTCTCCCTGACCCAGTTCAAATCCGCGACTTAATCTGGGAGTACTCAGACCCCGCCCGGCGGTATCCAGCACATATACGTTGAATCCGGCCTTAGCCAGAAACCCTGCCAAGCCCTTCCCCGATTTGCTGTAAAACACCTTGCCATTGGACATGGCGCCATGAAGCATAAGGACAGGAGGAAGGTTGTTATTTGCTTCGGAAGGAGATACCTGCCTGAGATGTAACTGACCATCCCGGTAGGGCAGAAAATGTGATTGCTGAATCATGGAAGCCACAAGTATTAATGTTAAAAGCAGGTGAACATCACCCTACAGTGCCGAGCTTTCAATCTCAAGAGTGTTTACTCTAACTCAGTCTTTCAACGCTAATAGGTATGGCAGCACCCTAAGATCCAGATTATCAATGGAAGCGCAGGCTTCAGCTTTCAGCTTAGGCTTGGCGTGAAAAGCAATTCCCAGAGCGGCAGCCTGAATCATGGGAATGTCGTTGGCACCGTCGCCAATCGCCACCTGCTGACGGTGGGGTATGGCAAACTCATCTCCAAGCCGGGAAAGAACAGACGCTTTGTATTGAGCATCGACGACAGTGCCAGTCACTTCGCCGGTCAGCTTGCCATCATCAACCACCAACTCATTGGCGAAGGCCGCAGTAAGAGACAGCTTTTCTTTCAGGTAGTTCACAAAGGGGGTAAAGCCACCGGATGCCAGAGCAATTTGCCACCCATGGGACTGCAGTTCCTTCACCATCACTTCAAGACCAGGCATCAAAGGTAACTCCTGACACAAAGCATTGATAATGCTCTCGTCCGCGCCTTGCAGCGCCGCTACTCTTTGTCTCAGGCTTTGCTCAAAATCCAGCTCACCCTGCATAGCACGCTCAGTAACCTCAGCCACTTCATCGCCCTTACCAGCCATTTTGGCGAGCTCATCAATACACTCAATCTCAATCGCCGTTGAGTCCATATCCATCACCAGCAATCCACGTTCAGACAGAGAAGGGAGAGTTTCGCATACGTCAAACCACTCAATTCTGTCATTCAGGACGCCGGGGCGTGGAACAGGCAACTGACAGCCCAGTTCAATGCCAGCCAGGCTGTTTTGCCTCAGCAGCGGACACAGGCTTATCTCCTGCCCTGCCTTTGACAACCATTGGCAAACAGCCTGGGTGTCGACAGCGGGATCCCATATCAATCTGTATCTGTAGGGGAACTGGCTGGCGGAGGTTTCATTGTGCAGCGCAGAGTGATCTGCTGAAGCGTGTTGGATTTGATTGAACCAGTCAGGCAGAGGAGCGGAGGTGTCCATACTCAAGTCTATCTCTCAGGCTCTTGTGAGAAGCCTATTAATTTATACAAGATGCCCAAAGAATCATTTATCATGGCATAATACAAGCAAAATCTTTTCATGGAATACCTGTGTTTTTTCTAAGCGGCCTTAAAAAAAGTCACAAGTTCACCCGAATTCTGCAACTGGCAGTGGCGCTGGCTCTGATAGCCGCCCTGGTCCAGCTGTGGCAAACCTCACTGCTGCAGGGACAGGCGCTGCTGGAGTCGCAAACTGAAAAGATGGCCCGTCTGATGGTGCAACAAACGGCCTACAGTGCCGCCCCCGCGTTGCAACTGCAGAATGATGAACAACTGCAGTGGCTGACAGAAGCTCTGGTGGAAGACCCCAAGGTGATGGCGGCAACCATATTCAGCGCTGAGGGGCAACGCCTCTCCTTTGCTCAAAGCCTGTCTGAGCTGGAACTGGAGCCGGGTTCAGAAGAGCTGGAGCAGCTGCTGTTGCCCTACCCTCCCTATGTTGAAGCCGTCTATCAGGATGATACCAACCTGGGCTATGTGGAAGTTTATCTGGCCCCCAAACTCTTCTTTAATGAAATCAAGACTGCCCATCAGCTGAATATGGAGCAGCAGCAGGTGATGCTGGTGATTGCCGGCCTGATTGGTTTCCTGTTGTCCCGCACTTTCTCATTTAAGCGCGCAGAACTGGACCGACGTAAAGCCAGAGCCAAACGGATAAAGAACTCAGCCGGAACCCCTGAAAATGACGCGGAGGATAGTGACGAGCAATGATTGTCTAACCCACGTCCCAGTGATTAAAGGATAAATGTTACTTATCAAAAGTTAGGAAAAAACAATCATCCTCTGAGAATAATAGTGGACAGGTTGCATAACTAATTTATCACTCTATGACTAGCTGTCCTAAACAATGAAAATAGTTCAAACTCTTGGTATGCAAGTAAGTGACTACCTCGCTCAGCGTTATGGAAGACTCGAGAATAGAGTATTCACAATTCGTAGAACGTTGGATTTTTAAGCAAAATCGTAACAGCAATGCACATAAGAAAATAAATTCGTTTTCAGTTCCTGCTCAATCTTTTGGTGCAACACTCCCAAATGAAATAAGAAATTGGTTGTATCACTTTTCAGTAGTAAACAAGGCTCAAGAGCACGAATATCTCGCTGGTTAAACACATCTATTTTATTCGCTATAGTAAAAAACTCATTGCTCCAGCAGTCTGCCGGATATAGCCAGATGATAAATCTAATCAGTCTCCCGGTTGTTAGCATTCGCACTCAGTTCCAACTGGACTAAACACTATATTTATAGAGAACGGGACAAGCGGAAACAAAAAAGCCCAGGTTTCACCTGGGCTTTCTCTAAACATCAGCAATTAAAGCTTAACATTGAATCCAACGTAGTATCTTCTGCCAACAAGGTCATACAGCGCATTTGCAGTATAGCCTGGTGGCAACTTATCGAAGACATTACGGATACCACCACGGAACGAAATGCTGTCAGTTAAATAGTAATCAGCAGTAAAGTCGTGAGTGGTAACTGAACCAATGAACCCTGGGTACAGATCTTCAGGAGAACCGCCACCTGGAGATACATCATAAGTCACTACATCGTCGATGTAGCGGCTACGCCAGCTGAAGCTCATGTCTTCAAGTTGATAATCAGCTCGGAAGTTGAATTGAAGCTTAGGATCACCAACTTCACCCTCTTCCACGTTAATTTCATCAGGACGATCCTGGAATTCAAAACGCTCCAGTTTCAACAGGTAATTAGCCAGTAAGTTAAGACGTAAGGTACCGGGGCCAAGATCCATGCTATATGCAGTTTGCATCTCAATACCACTGGTATCCAATGCCGCGGCATTCAAGTAACCGGAACGAACAAGCGTAATATCTTTTGTCGTTGGGTCACGATCAACCTGTGAACAGAAGTTAGCATCTGGACCACCAGTTGCGTCAACACAGTTGTCAGCAACATCTTGTGCAGCAACGAAGCTAATTGCATCATCGATTTCGATGTCATAGTAATCGACTACGATAGAGAAGTCTTCAATGAAGCTAGGTGTCCAAACAATACCCGCAGTCAAAGAGGTTGAAGTCTCAGACACCAAGTCCGGATTACCGCCGGATAACAAGTCAACACTTACGTTGTCATTGGCTTCAAAACCGGGAGGAATTCCCAAGGCAGCACAGTTCGCAGCGCGATCTGGATCATCATTAATATTGTCTGCATCACATGGGTCTGAAACTCTTGCAAACCCAGGCGACAGAGGATCGAAAGCTTCAGCGATGTTTGGAGCCCTTACAGCTTGACCGTAGGTACTACGGATACGAACATCATCGATAGGTGCATACATAGCACCTACTTTCCAAGCATCTGCACTACCCGCATGAGAGTAATCCGCACCTCGGTATGCACCATCAATGCTGAACGACTTAATGAAAGGCAGATCAGCCAACAGAGGTAAACTAATTTCTACATAATATTCAGACACGTCATACTCACCATACGCATCTGGAGTAGCAGCATTAGTCAGGAAGCCACGTTTAGTGAACTCATCAGTAGTAGTTTCAGAAGTCTCCTCACGATACTCGTAACCAACTGCAAGACCAACTGGTCCACCTGGCAACTCAAAGAACTCACTGGAGTCAGTCACTAAACTAGCACCAATAATCTCTTGAGTTATCTTATCTTTACGGGTCACGTCAGCCGAAACAAACTCATGGGCTTCTGCAGAAGACATTCCAAGGCCGAAAGGGTTGTAAGGAACACAGTCACTGCCGTTTACAGAGGCTGGATCTTGGTAATCATCACCTTGTGCACTTGGAACTTGACTACGACACGCAGGTAGGCCCGTATCTGGATCAATCACCACATCCAACGCAGCAACCAGATTATCAGGAATCAGCGAGTTCAGCGTCTTACGTTCGTTGCTGGTTTCGCCATATACATAATACAACTCGTAGTCCACAAGGGTTTCACTGAGTTCAAAGTTACCCTGGAAACCACCTACGAAGCGGAACAAATCACGCTGGTTATCAGCCGAACGGTTACCCAGTTCATCAAAGAACTTAGCCATTCTAACTGTTGTTTGACCAGCGTCCAACAGTGTTTGGCGCAAAGTATCGTCAAGATAAGGATTGTCTTCTACATTGATACTTATGTTGCCAAAGCGGAAGGATGGCTGGAACTGCTGCTCAATATCAGCGGTCACATATTTGAAGTCACTGAATAACTGAATGTTATCAGTGATATCAAAATTGAAAGTTGAACCTACAGCAATACGCTCTACACCCGGAGTATAGTTCTCATAATCTTCGGTGTTAAAGCAGTAGTCGCATCCATTGGGGAAAGAACCAAACGCAAAGCTATTATCACCATCACGCTCTGTCTGTACCAATGGATTGCCTGCATCGTCAAATACCCAACGTCCTGCAGCACCACCAAACGGATTAATAACACCATTGGCATGAATCATCTCTGAATACACTTTTGGCACTCGCAGACGGTCTGGGATACCATCTTCTTCACCTGTATCATCAGGGTTAGCAATCGTTCCCCAAGAATCAAATTGCCTGATATCCTCAGACATAACTTCCGCGCTGCGATTATAATCTGCAAAGAAAGTTACGTTTGCGCGGCCGTCGGCCATTTCGGCACCAGTTAACAATGAGAACTGATGGCTCTTAGTTCCCACGCCCTCTGTCGAATCACCGTAAGAAGCATCAAACTCCAAGCCTTGGAAATCGTCTTTCAAAATTACGTTAATTACACCTGATACAGCATCTGAACCATAAATGGCTGACGCACCACCAGTTACAATTTCTACTCGTTCAATCAAGCCAGCAGGAATTGTGGTCAAATCCACCTGTGCAGAACCAGGAGAACCTGCAACGTGGCGCTTACCATTTACCAACACCAAAGTACGACTGGCACCCAAACGGCGTAAATCAGCAGAACTTAAACCCGCATTTGCGTTGCTGTTATTGTTACCAATCACTGTGTCAGTTGCCCCGATTGCTGGCAACTCAGCAAGAATACTACCAAGGTCTACGTTACCAAATTTAGCAATATCCTGAGAGCTCAAACTAACTACAGGAGTTGGCTCACTGAGTTCAGCTTTAGCAATACGAGAACCTGTAACTTCTACACGTTCGATTGAAGTATCTTCATTCTCTTCCGCCCAAACAGGATTAGCGGCAAGTACACTCGCCCCTGCGGCAAAAAGGGAACACCTTATAGCGCTGTTTAATTTTGTTAGATTAGTCATTTATTCCTCACCTGTTACGTCCTGTAACCATTGTTTTCTTATAGTTTTGAGCAGGACAACTATTTAACATTTACCGCCAGATTGTCAACATCATACGCAACAAAACATACTCACAACGCAACATTTGACAATCATCTATTTACGAAATAGCGACAAACAACTTGGAACGTTAAACGGAGCCTTCATGTAGGAGCTCTGAGCAAACGAGTATGCCCATATACTTCGCTGACGGTAGGATTTAGTGTGGAAAGAATAAATGAGGTAATTATGCGAAATTAGGTTAATAAAAGCTCTGAAAAACTAACTAAAGAGTGTACATATTTCTTGCCATAACAATAAGTAACAGAGCACCTTTATGTTAACAAAAAAGCCCCGAACAGCGTGAATATGGCTATCCGGGACTTTGAGTAGTAGTTTTAAATTTCCCTTAGGGACATCATTACAGAGTAATTGCAGCGTCCAGAGTCATTTCAATCATTTCGTTGAAAGTGGTCTGACGCTCATCAGAAGTGGTCGCTTCGCCGGTGCGGATATGGTCGGAAACAGTTACCACACACAAAGCACGGGCACCGTACTCGTGAGCAACGCCGTACAGACCGGCAGCTTCCATTTCTACGCCCAGAACGCCCATCTTCTCCATGGTGTCGAACATGCTTGGGTTTGGCGTGTAGAACAGGTCAGCAGAGAATACGTTACCTACACGTACCTGAGTACCACGAGCTTTGGCAGCATCAACTACAGCAGACAGCAGGTCATAGCTGGCAATAGCAGCGAAGTCCTGGTTCTGGAAGCGGATACGGTTAACCTGAGAATCAGTACAGGCACCCATACCGATGATCACGTCACGTACTTTTACGTCAGTGCTGATAGCACCACAGGTACCCACACGGATCAGGTTCTTCACGCCGTAGTCTTTGATCAGCTCAGTCGCATAGATAGAGCATGAAGGAATACCCATACCAGAACCCATTACAGAAATGCGTTTGCCTTTGTAGGTACCGGTAAAGCCCAGCATGTTACGTACATCGGTAACCTGCTCAACATTTTCCAGGAAAGTCTCAGCAATGTACTTGGCACGCAGTGGGTCGCCAGGGAACAGTACTGTTTCAGCAAAAGCGCCATCGTTGGCGTTGATATGTGGTGTAGCCATCTAAATAACCCCTGTATTGGTTGTCATTATGGCCGGCGCCTTAACGCCAGCTTTTTGTATTCATTAAAGAAATGATTCGCCGTATTCCATTGGCTCCAGCTTGAAGTAGCTGGCAATGGACTGGCCAATATCTGCAAAACTGTTGCGCTTACCCAGAGAGCCTGGTTTCAGACCGGCGCCGAGCGCCAGTACCGGCACATGCTCACGGGTGTGGTCGCTGCCCGGCCAGGTTGGGTCGCAACCATGGTCAGCTGTCAGCAACAGCAGATCATCGTCACTCAAAAGCGCCAGCAGCTCAGGCAGACGGGAGTCAAAATACTCCAGTGCACGGGCATAACCGGCAACATCGCGACGGTGACCATAGTGAGAGTCAAAATCCACAAAGTTGGTAAACACTATAGTGTTATCGCCAGCCTGCTTGATCTGTTCCAGAGTCGCATCGAACAGTTGATCCAGACCTGAAGCTTTCACCTTTTTGGTGATACCACAGTGGGCATAAATATCGGAGATCTTACCTACGGAAACCACTTCACCGCCTGCCGCTTTCAGTTTATCCAGCACAGTCTTTGATGGTGGCTCTACCGCGTAATCACGGCGGTTACCGGTACGGGCAAAATCATCAGCCTTGGTACCGACAAACGGACGGGCAATAACACGGCCGATATTGTATGGCTCCAACTCCTCACGGGCGATTTCACACAGACGATAAAGCTTCTCCAGACCAAAGCTCTCTTCGTGGCAGGCAATCTGGAATACTGAATCCGCGGAGGTATAGAAAATTGGCTTACCGGAGCGCATGTGCTCTTCGCCCAGCTCTTCCAGAATCGCAGTACCGGAAGCGTGGCAGTTGCCCAGATAATCTTCCAGACCAGCGCGGGCAAGGATCTTGTCAGTCAGTTCCCTGGGGAAAGAGTTTTGCTTGTCAGAGAAGTAACCCCAATCAAACAGCACTGGCACGCCAGCCATTTCCCAGTGGCCACTTGGGGTATCCTTGCCTGAACTCAGCTCAGCTGCGTAACCATAGGCACCAACCACTTCAGTGTCGCTGAAACCAGCAGCATACTCACCGGTACTCTCTTTGGCGGCCATTGCCAGGCCCAGCTTGCTCAGGTTAGGCAGGTTCAACGCGCCTTCACGACCGTCATTGGCTTTGCCTTCGGCACACATGCGGGCAATGGCACCAAAGGTGTCAGCACCAACATCACCGAATTGGGCAGCGTCTGCCGAAGCACCGATACCGAAAGAGTCCAGCATCAGAATAATGGTACGTTTCATCTAACTTCCTCTTACAGATCCGCAGCACGGATCTTGCGATAGACCTGTGGATACTGCTCAGGTGCAGCGTCTGCCACAGTAATTGCTTGCTTAACCGCGGTGGCCGCAGCAGCAAAGTCATCCTCTGACTGGGCATGTACCACAGCCAAAGGCTTGTCTTGATCGATTCTGTCTCCCAGTGCACATACCTGAGACAGTCCAACACTGTAATCCAGTGCATCACCGGGCTTGCGACGGCCACCACCCAGGGTGACAACCGCCAGACCCAATCCACGGGTGTCCATACTCTGGGCAAATCCCATGGCATCGGCGTACACAGGGCGGATAATCTTAGCCTGAGGCAGATACTTGTCAAACGCTTCCACAAAATCGGCTGGTCCACCCAAGCCGGAAACCATGCGGCCAAAACGCTCTGCTGCGGCACCATTATCCAATACCGCATTCAATTTGGCGGTGGCATCAGCCTCATTGGCAGCCAATCCACCCAACACCAGCATTTCACTGCAAAGCGCCATCGTGACTTCATAGAGTCGTGGGTTACGGTATGCGCCGGTCAGGAAGTTAACCGCTTCGCGCACTTCCAAAGCGTTACCGGCACAGGATGCCAGCACCTGATTCATATCTGTCAGCAGCGCCGTGGTTTTGGTCCCTGCGCCATTGGCAACCGCAGTAATACTGCGTGCCAGTTCCTCAGATGCCTCATAAGTTGGCATAAAGGCGCCACTGCCCACTTTGACATCCATCGCCAGCGCATCCAGGCCCGCCGCCAGTTTCTTGGACAGGATGGATGCGGTAATCAGGGAGATAGATTCAACGGTGGCCGTGTTGTCGCGGATAGAGTAGAAGCGTTTGTCAGCAGGGACCAGATCGCCGGTTTGCCCAATGATGGCGACCCCAACCTCTTTCACTACTTTGCGGAAGGTTTCACTGTCAGGCTCAGTCTGATAACCGGGAATGGCATCAAACTTATCCAGAGTACCCCCGGTATGACCCAGGCCACGACCCGAAATCATAGGTACATAGCCACCACAGGAAGCAATCATGGGACCAAGCATCAGGCTGGTCACATCACCCACACCGCCCGTGCTGTGTTTATCGACTACCGGACCGTTAAGGCCCAGAGAGTCCCAGTTGAGCACAGTGCCTGAGTCCCGCATGGCGGTGGTCAGCGCAATACGCTCATCCATATTCATGTCGTTGAAAAATACAGCCATACCCAGAGCAGCAATTTGCCCTTCGGATACGCTGTGGTCGGTAATGCCTTTTACAAAAAACTCAATCTCCTGGCGACTCAGCGCCTCACCATTGCGTTTCTTGCGAATAATTTCCTGTGCCAAAAACATCCATAGCCTCCGGAAAACTGTACACCGAATGGTTCAAACCAACACAGTCATTCAGAGCCCGCAAAGCAGGCTCCGAATGTACGGATTCAAATGCTATTAGTAGCCCTGAGTCTGGGCAGGGGCGTCGCTCAGCTCCAAAGTGTGCAGCAGTGCAGCCAACAGACTGGATGCGCCAAAACGATAGGTACGTGGGCTTACCCAGTCGCTGCCAAGGATACGCTCGGCAGCGCCCAGGAACTCAGCAGCAGCAGCGGCATCGCGTACGCCACCAGCAGGTTTGAAGCCAACCTGAATGTTTTTCTCTTTGATCACACTCAGCATGATTTCAGCGGCTTCCAGAGTGGCGTTTACAGGCACTTTACCGGTAGAGGTCTTGATGAAGTCAGCACCTGCATCGATTGAGATTTCAGATGCACGACGGATCAACGCAGGGTCTTTCAGCTCACCGGATTCGATGATCACTTTCAGCAGTACATCATCACCACACTCTTCTTTACAGGCTTTAACCAGCTCAAAGCCTACCGTTTCGTTGCCATCCATCAGCGCACGGTATGGGAACACTACGTCAACCTCATCGGCACCATAAGCAACGGCTGCGCGGGTTTCCAGTACCGCAATAGCAATATCATCGTTACCGTGCGGGAAGTTGGTCACAGTGGCGATCTTGATATCTTCCGCACCCAACTCCATCAGAGTCTTACGGGCGACAGGGATGAAACGAGGATAAATACAGATAGCTGCAGTGTGACCTGCTGGAGTCAATGCCTTATGGCACAATTCGATGACCTTCTGATCGGTATCATCGTCATTCAGGGTAGTCAGATCCATCAGCGCAATGGCTTGTTGGGCAGCTTTTTTCAAATCGCTCATAGTTGCTCTCCAAAGCATAAATCAAATGAGTAAAAATTTTGTCTGACACACGCCTGAAAGCAGCTGAATTAGCGTTATTTTTTTGGCCGAGCCTTCAAGCGATGCCAGGTGTTTAACAACTGACAATAGTATTCAAATTTGATAACGAGTATCACGACTTGAATCCATGAAGACCGGAAGGGGGGAACTGAAAGCAAAAGCGAGCGTTCCAGCCATTCCGCGAAAAATCCTTTTTAGCGCGAGGGGAATCATAAACCTTACTTAAACGAGCTCTATCAATATAAACCATGCTTAACTAAAGTTTAAGCCTGCAGATCACATACTGTGCCTGCAAAGAAGCCGCCAAATGGCGGCTTCACAGACTGCAACTTAGAACTTGTAAGAAGCAGAGAAGTAGTGGCTAACACCAGTTGACTCAAAGTCAGCAGTATCAGCAATCAGATATACGTCGCTGTATGCCTTCAGACCATAACCCAGAGCGAACTGCTCGGAGTGCCAGAACAGACCGAAGAAGGCTGCACCGCCGTTAGAGCTATTAGTCTTAACACCTTCGTCGTCACGAACAGTGTCAGCACCGAACTGCCAATCAACATAACCCTGGAAAGACACGAAAGAACCGTTGTCGAAGTTGTAAACAGGTTTGAACCAGTTGGCAGAGAACTGGTAACCGTTCCAGTCTTTGGTATTCAGGTCATACAGACCGTACAGGTTCATCGCTGTTTTACCCAGCCAAGGCACCTCAACATCTGCGCCCACACCCCAGAAAGAGTTGTTTACAGCATAGCTAGTGTCGTTGTTGGCACCACCATCCCAGTTAAACAGAGTAGAGAAGTAAATTTCTTTAACCGGGCCAAAAGACAGGTCTTTACCGGTCAACGCGTCCAGAGAGACCTTAGGCGCGAACTTCATGAACATCTTCTGCTTCTGATATTTGCCGCTCGATTCGCGCTCAGAAGGGTTGAATACGTCAACATAACCGTACAAGTTGAAAATACCGCTACGGCCGCCAAATTCCATTTCCAGGTAATCGTGACCGGTTGCAGCATCAACTGCACGTGGCTTTTCATCCAGCGCGTACATGTAGTTGAACTGCATCCAGGAGAAATCATTCTTGTGGATGTCGTCAGAGTAGTCAGCAGCGCTTGCCACACCGGTCATACCGGCAGTCAAGGCAGTGGTCAGAGCCAGAGTTTTTACAGCTTTCATCATCAACCCCATTGGTGTAGGTGTTCTGCTTATTTAGCAGCGTGTTATTTTGCGCCCGCATTTTACCCATTTAGACGCAAATCGCAAACACTAAATTCGCAGATGTGAACAAACCGTTAATCCATATATCAGTAAAGTTGCAACCATGCTGAAACCCAACATGGGCGCGCAACTTCCCGGCTACTTATTGTTCTTGTTATTGGCTGAAACTTGCCGCTGAAAGCTCCAAAGATGGAGATATATAAAAAACCGGGCCGAATAGCCCGGTTCAGAGGTACTTACATTACAGTGCCAGGAACAGACCGGCGATAGTCGCACTCATCAGGTTAGCCAGAGAGCCTGCAATTACCGCACGGATACCCAGCTTGGCCAGATCATGACGACGGTTAGGCGCCATGGCACCCAGACCACCCAGCAGAATCGCAATAGATGACAGGTTAGCAAAACCACACAGTGCGAAGGAGATGATCGCCTGAGTACGGGCGCTCATGGCCGCACCAGTGCCTTCAACACACAGAGGCAGACCTTTAGCCACATCTGCAGCTACCGCGGTACAAGCCTGAGCAGCGTCGTTGATGTAAGGTGCAAAGTTCAGGTAAGCCACAAACTCGTTAACAACAATCTTCTGACCGATAAAGGAGCCGGCAACCATGGCTTCATGCCAGGGTACACCGATCAGGAAGGCCAGAGGCATAAAGATGTAGCCGAGGATCAGTTCCAAAGTCAGGCTGGACTGAGCAGCAGCCAGCACCGCCTGGACAGCGCCCCCATAATTGCTATCCAGGGTCAGGCCGTTCAGCGCATTGATCAGCACGTCGCGGTCTACACTGGCAACCCAGCTACCGATTTCAGCTACAGGCAACTCAACCTGCGCAGCCAAACCATTGGCAAACTCAGCAAAAGCCGGGGTAGAGCCCGCTACCTGTTGCAGGGCCATAAAGGCTTGAGTCAAAGCCGCGTCACCCCAGCCAAACAGACCGCCGATACCACCCAGGATACCGTTGAGCATGGCAATCAAGCCTACGAAAGCCAGCAGCATAGCACCTACGTTCAGTGCCAGGTGCATACCGGATGATGCACCGGCAGCTGCTGCATCCAAAACGTTGGCAGGCTTGTCGGTATCTTCAGGCAGATCTTTCATCTCATTGATGGTTTCCTCAGTCTGAGGGTGCATCAGCTTGGCCATCAACAGACCACCCGGTGCCGCCATAAAGGAAGCCGCAACCAGATACTCAATAGGTACACCCATCTGCGCATAACCCGCCAGTACGGAACCGGCGATAGACGCCAGACCACCCACCATGATGGCGAACAGTTCAGACTGGGTCATAGTTGGAATAAATGGACGAACAACCAGAGGGGCTTCAGTCTGACCAACAAAGATGTTGGCAGTCGCAGACATGGACTCAGTACGGGAAGTCCCCAGAGCTGCCTGCAGAGCACCACCGATAATACGGATAATCCACTGCATGACGCCGAGGTAGTAGAGTACGGCGATCAGCGAGGAGAAAAAGACAATAACAGGGAGCACGTTTACGGCAAAAATAAAGCCCAATTTAAATTGAGCCAAATCGCCGAACAAAAAATTAATACCATTCTGAGCGTAACCAATTACCGACGACACAGCGTCAGAAACAGACTTCAGAATATCTTTACCGACAGGAACATATAGTACGAAACCACCGAAAGCTGCCTGGATTGCCAGAGCACCACCTACGGTACGGACGTTGACCGCCTTACGGTTATTGGAAAGTGCATAACCAATGGCGAGCAACACGGCAATGCCGACCAAGCTCATAAGAATATTCATTTACCATCACCCTTCTGTTAACATTTATTGTTTATGTTGTTAACCAACCTATTTCCGAGCTGGATTATATCGAAACAGGCGGGGAAAATCGCTATTTTGGCGGGATTTTTGAAGTTTAATTTCAAAAATTAACCTATATAGAACAATAGGATATTTTACTGTTCAGGCAAATTCAGCTAAACCTCAAAGAGTTGAGTGACATTGCCAGCCAATTGTTCTTTCAGCGAGACAACACAACACTCTCTCAGTCTGGCGATTTCTTCAACAACCTGCAACAGGGTAAGTGGGGTATTCCGGGTCACACCTTTGGGAGCCATAGCAGGAGAATCGGTTTCCGGAAGCAGCAACTCCAGAGGCAGATTTGTAACACAATGGCGCAGTTTTTTGGCATTGGGATTTAACACCAGTCCGCCAATTCCTATCTTAAAGCCCTTATCTGCAAACTGCCTGGCCGATTCCAGACTGCCACCAAAGCCATGAATCACACCCCGAACGCCGGGAAATTGCTTAATAGTTTGCAGTAAAGGCTCTGTGGCTTTAACACAGTGCAATATCAGCGGCAGGTCAAACTCCCGGGCCAGCGCCAGATGTTGTGTTAAGTACTCTAGTTGGACAGCCAATTCCGGCCCTTTCAAACCATCCAAACCGGTTTCGCCAATTGCCACCAAACGTGGGTCTGTCGACGCTTCATTTAAAGCCTGCTGCAGTGCTTGTATATGGATTGGCAGATTCTCTGCATCCATCCACCATGGGTGCACACCCAAGCCGTAGAAGAGTCCATATCGGTGGGACAGCTGCTGCACTCTGGACCAGTTGTCCAAAGAGACTGCGGGCAATATCGCCCCCTTAATACCGACATCTGCCATCTGTACCAGCAGTTGTTCTCTGTCATTGTCGAACTCAGAAAAGTCCAGATGGGCATGGGTATCAATCAGCATTCCGCTTTCTATCCTCAAGCAAGTGTCCACTTAGATCTGGTTTCTCGCCGTTTGCGTGTTTAAGCTCAGGATCATGCAACACAGGCGCACAACACCTTTTGGACTCAGGCGTCAACCCCATGCTGTCGCACCAATCACAGTATCTTGCCCAGGCTTTTCTTAACCAGTTCATATCGTCTCCGCAGCCGCACTACTATTTCCGGATGAATCACAGAATAGCAAAAAGGCAGCCTGAGCTGCCTTTTTATCATGAAGATGGCGAGATTAATGCTCGCGGGTCTTGGCGAACTCGATGTCAGGGTAACGTTCGGCAGACAGGTTCAGGTTAACCATGGTTGGGGCGATATAAGTCAGACTGTCACCACCATCCAGCGCCAGGTTGGTAGAGCACTTGCGACGGAACTCTTCCAGCTTACGCTCATCCTTGCTGTATACCCAACGGGCTGTTGCTACGTTAATCGCTTCATAGATAGCTTCAACGTTGTATTCAGACTTCAGACGAGCCACAACCACTTCAAACTGCAGCACACCAACGGCGCCTACAATCAGGTCATTGGAATCCAGCGGACGGAATACCTGTACCGCACCTTCCTCAGACAACTGCACCAAGCCTTTCAGCAACTGCTTCTGCTTCAGCGGGTCCTTCAAACGAATACGACGGAACATCTCAGGGGCAAAGTTGGGAATACCGGTAAACTTGAGGTCTTCACCCTGGGTAAAGGTATCACCAATCTGGATGGTACCGTGGTTATGCAGACCAATAATGTCACCTGCAAAGGCTTCCTGAGCACGTTCACGGTCACCGGCCATGAAGGTCACTGCATCGGAAATGCTGACCATTTTACCCAGACGGACATGCTTCATCTTCATGCCCTGAGTGTACTTACCGGAAACGATACGCATAAAGGCAATACGGTCACGGTGCTTGGGATCCATGTTTGCCTGGATCTTGAACACGAAGCCGGAAAACTTCTCATCGCCCGCTTCAACGGTACGATCACTGGTTTCACGTGGCATAGGCGCAGGCGCCCACTCAGTCAGGCCATCCAACATATGGTCGACACCAAAGTTACCCAGTGCAGTACCGAAGAATACAGGCGTCAGCTCACCGGCCAGGAACAGCTCCAGGTCAAACTCGTTGGAAGCGCCAACCACCAGCTCCATCTCTTCACGCAGGGTTTCGGCCAGATCGCTGCCTACCGCTTCGTCCAGCTCTGGGTTGTCCAGACCTTTAATGATGCGAACATCCTGAATGGTATGACCATGACCGGTCTGATACAGAATGGTCTCATCACGATGAATGTGATACACGCCCTTGAAAGACTTGCCACAGCCGATAGGCCAGCTGATTGGCGCGCACATCATGTTCAGCTCAGTCTCAACCTCATCCAGAAGCTCCATAGGGTCGCGGATATCACGGTCAAGCTTGTTCATAAAGGTCACGATTGGCGTATCGCGCAGACGGGTAACTTCCATCAGCTTACGGGTACGGTCTTCCACACCCTTGGCGGCATCGATCACCATCAGGCAGGAGTCAACAGCAGTCAGAGTACGGTAGGTATCTTCCGAGAAGTCTTCGTGACCCGGAGTATCCAGCAGGTTCACCAGACAATCATTGTAAGGAAACTGCATAACAGAGGTAGTAACCGAAATACCACGCTCTTTTTCCATCTCCATCCAGTCAGACTTGGCATGCTGGTTGGAACCACGGCCCTTTACGGTACCCGCAGTCTGGATTTGACGACCGTGCAACAGCACCTTTTCAGTGATGGTGGTTTTACCGGCGTCCGGGTGCGAAATAATAGCGAAAGTCCGGCGTTTGCCGACTTCTTGCTGCAGTGAATTAGACATCTGTGAATATCTTCTATAAATCTGCCGGAGTATGCGTCTTGCTAAAGCATCCGGAGCGGTTTCCCGCTGGCTTGCATCGCGAAACCGGGAGGTGAATCGAATTTGGCGGGTATTTTCCCCGATCCGGGGCGGAGAAACAATCATAAGGGGAGATTTTATCCCTCAGGCAAAATCTCCCAATAGATTTAAAGGCAGGCTGTGTTACACAAAGCCTATTCAGACAAAGGTTTCACTGGCTCAATTTCATTGTTCCGGTACCAGTTGCACAAGCTTTGTCGCAGGCTGTCGCGCACCTCAGGGTTGGAAGATGCCTGGTTATTTTGCTCAGCAATATCCCGGGCCAGGTTATACAGCTCCAACCTACCGTCTTCATAAAACTCCAGCAGCTTCCAGTCACCACGTCGAATCGCGGCGCTGGGAGTGTTGCCACTGCCATGGTAGTGGGGATGATGCCAAACCAGAGTTCTTTGTTGCGCCTGCCCGGCATCTTTATCCAGAGTAAACAGATTGGTGCCGTCTACGCCCTCTGGTATCCGTGCGCCGGCAAGCGAAGCCAGGGTTGGATACAGATCCGTTGATGAAGTGACAGTATCAAATACCTGCTGTTTAGCTTGAGCAGGCATTCTTATCATTAAAGGGATACGAATACCGCCCTCATAAACCCAGCCTTTACCCAGTCGCAACGGCAAATTTGCGGTAGCTGTAACTCTCGAGTCTCCTTGCTTGCGGGTGGAAAAACCACCATTGTCTGATGTCAGTACAATCACAGTGTTATCGGCCAGGCCCAGCTCATTCAGCTTATTCAGTAGCCGCCCCACAGAGCGGTCAACCGCCCATATCATGGAAGCATATTTGGCATCCACCTGATTCATCTGAGTGCGGCTTTGATTAAGTTCATCCAGCAAATAGGCTTTACCATTACCCACTTTGCCGGACTTATCGAGAAAGTCCTGATATCGCTGTGGTCCGGGCTCCAACGGCGTGTGCACCGCATAGTAGGAGAGCATGGCAAAGAAAGGCGTTTCTCTGGGCGCTTCAAGGAAGGCTAGCGTCTCCTCTGTCAGACGTTCAGTTAAATGCTGACCGGGTTTACGGTTGGGCAAATTGGGATTTTTATAGGGGTCATAATATCCCCCTCTGGGAGAGCCCTTGTTAAAGCCACCTATATTGATATCGAACCCCTGGTCCGTAGGCAGTTTCCCCTCACCCCCAAGGTGCCACTTACCGGCAAAAAAGGTGTGATACCCCTGCTCCTTCAGGGATTCAGCCAGGGTAAACTCCCCAAGCGCAAGGTGATCCGTTTTCCAGGGCTCCTGCAGTCTGGGGCTCTCTGTCTTGTGTCCGGGAAAGTGGGTAGTGATTTTGAGTTTGCTGGGGTGCTTGCCCGTCATCAAAGCTGCCCGGGTTGGCGAGCACACAGGTGACGACGCATATGCCTGGGTATAGAAACGACTTTGCTGTGCCAATGCATCTATATTCGGCGTCTCATAATACTGACTGCCATAAACGCCAAGGTCCATCCACCCCAGGTCATCCACCAGCAGAAACAGAATATTGGGCGGGCGCTGCTCATCTGCCGACACGGACATCAACAGTGGCATGAGCAGTAACAGGAACCCTAGCAGGCATACGCGTACACAATTCATCCCTTCCCCCTACTCCTCTACCGCCAGCTTTCGCCAATACTGCTGATCCCATCCTGCAGGTTTAGCCAAGGTATTGAACCAGGCAGCATAGTCCCGGGACAGTGACTGCACCACTTGCGGATGTTTGGCGGCCAGGTCCTTGAGCTCGGCGTGGTCAGTACTCATATCAAACAACTCGAGCTTGTCACTGTCAGCCCAGTACCTCAGCATCCAGTTATCACTGCGCACAGCCCAGGCAGGTTCTGCAGTGGCTTTATCATCAATCTTCTTGCCCTTCTTATCCCGGATGAATCCCCAGTGATGGGATACCTGACTGGCCCAATAAAGGTTTCGCCCCTCAACTTTACCCGCCTGCAGCCCCGGCAGCAGATTTTGTCCATCCAGATTATCAGGAAGTGGGCTGCCCGTTGCGGCCAGTCCGGTGGGCAGGAGATCCATGGAAGAGATAACCGCCTCTTCAACCCGACCTCCCTTTATCAGAGAGTCTGGCCCCCAAATCACAACCGGCACCCGTGTTCCTCCCTGCCATACCTGGCCTTTATAACCGGTAAAAGGCGCATTGGCGGGCAATGGGAAAGGCTTACCACCTGGGGCACCATTGTCACTGAGGAACATAATGATGGTGTTATCCAGCTGCCCCTTGTCCTCAAGGGTCTGCATCACCCGGGCCACGCCCTGATCAAGTGCATACAGATAGGCATAAAAGATATCCAGGTACTTGTCACCACTTTGAAACTGCTTCTGATACGGCTCTGGTGCGGGCTCTCTTAAAGGGCCATGGACTGCATTGTAGGCAAGATACAAAAAGAAGGGGTCATCATCGCTCTGGTTAATGAAACTGATAGCCTTGTCTGTGAGTTGATCGGTCAGATAACCCTGAGCTTTGGCAGGAGTCCGGTTTTGCTCCAGAATCTCAGATCCATAATAGGGCGTACCAGAGCGGTCAAAACCAAAGAAGTAGTCAAAGCCGCGGTCCAGTGGATGTTGAGCCAACTGCTTTTTCGCCTTGCCCTCCCCCTTACTCAAGTGCCATTTGCCTATTGCCGCCGTCCTGTACCCTGCATTGCGAAACTCTTTTGCCAGCACGGTTTCTGACACAGGTAAACCAGCAGCCTTCACATCGGCATTGTTATAGATACCAAAACGGGCAGGATAGCGTCCTGTCATCAGTGCTGCCCGGCTTGGACCACAAAGAGGGCTGGGTACATAGGCATTGGTAAAACGCACCCCCTCGGCCGCCAACTTACTCAAAGTGGGAGTGGCTTTTTGCGCAAATGCTCTGGCCTGCTCAGGCGCATATCGGGCACTGTCACGTTTCAGGTTTTGTGGGTTGTAACTGGCCTCACGCGCCAGATCCAGATTCATGGCCACATGACCAAACCCCATATCATCCGCCATCACCACCAAAACATTGGGTTTGTTATCGTCTGTTTTGGGGGGCTGAGCTGCAGCAGCGGTATTGACCAACAGGCCGAACATTATCCAGTGCAGAGTACCTGTTATTCTCATGGTTCCTCTCTCATTATCTTGGTTCAGGTGACAGTAGACATTCAGCTTGAATATCCTCTACACAGGGATTAAATATCATTTATATTATTTAATTGAGAAAATTTACCATCATTTACATTATCATCACAAGCCATTAAATCCATGCTTCTACTATTCGAGCCACCAGTCAAAAGACTTTACAACCAGACAATTGAGCTGGATTTCAAGGCTACAAAGCGATCTGAGCAACATCCCTCCACCAGCAGTCGTCAACAATAAAGACGGATTCGCCATATGGTGCTGCATAGCTAAAATATATATGATAATTACCAAACAATAACATATTTGCAGCATCGCGCTTCCCGTGGGCGGTGCCAAACGGAGTTGAGCCATGGCGTCGATATTCAGGCTGCTTGTTCTGATCCTCTTTATCCCGGTTCTGTGCCGGGCTCAGCCGCTGACTCCCACTGAAAAGCCTGTCGCCCACTCAAATCAAACCTGTATCAATTGTCATCAGGTCCAAGCCGGACTATGGCAAAAATCGGATCATGCCAATGCCATGGCGACCGCAACCAAAAGCAGTGTGTTGGGTGATTTTTCAGGTGTCACAGCGACTCACTATGGCCAACGAGCCCGCTTCTTCAGTGATGGCAATAAGCTCATGGCAGAGGTCAGCTATGGAGATAAGTCTGAGACCTTGGAAGTGCTCTACAGTTTTGGCTACTATCCCCTGCAGCAATATCTGGTTGAGACCGGCAAGGGAAAGCTTCAGGTACTGCCCTTTGCCTGGGACAGTCGCCCCACAGAGGAAGGCGGACAGAGCTGGTACCACAACTATTCAGAGGAGATCTCTCCTGACGACAGACTCCATTGGCGACAGCCGCTGCAAAACTGGAATGGTATGTGTGCAGACTGTCACTCTGATGGCCTCGTCAGGCAATATGACGTCAATCAGGATAGCTTCAGGACCCAGTGGGACAATATCAATGTGGGGTGTATCTCCTGTCATGGTCAGATGCCCGCCCACGGCAAAACCTCCCCTGACGCTATAGTGGCGGAGAATATCTCTCCAAACCCAATGAGCTTAAAAAACTCAGGAATATGGCGAAGGCTGCCCGGACAAAAGATTGCATCCTGGCAGGGTGAGAAAAGGGATAACAGCTTTATGGATAGCTGCTTCGCCTGCCACTCACTGCGAACCCCACTGACCGATGGGTTCCAGCCAGGCAAACACTTCCTCGATCAGTTTTCCCCCCAACTAATCAATGCCCCCATGTACCATGCAGATGGTCAAATAAAGGAGGAGGTGTATGTTTACGGCTCCTTTATGCAGAGCAAAATGGCCCGGGCCGGGGTCAATTGCCTGGATTGCCATGACAGCCACACCATGAAGCTCAAGGCCGAAGGAAATGGCCTGTGTCTGCAATGCCACAGCCCGGAGCACTATAATCTCCAGACTCACCTGCAGCACCAACCCAACACACCCGGTGGCCAGTGCGTCGACTGCCACATGCCGCAAACCCGTTATATGGGAGTCGATGACAGGCGGGATCACAGCTTCTCTGTTCCCCGTCCTTCCCATTCAGCCAATATCGGCGCGCCGGACGCCTGCAGCGGATGCCACAAAGATAAAGATGAGGATTGGGCTACTGAGGCAGTGGTCAAACTCTATGGCCGGGAGATGCCACTCTCCGCCAGTGAAGAGAGGCTGCACCAGCTCAGGGCAGGGTTGCCATTGGCTGCCAACTCCCACAGAGAGATTATCGACGACACTAGGCTTCCCCTGTTATCAAGAGCAAGCGCGCTTGAGTTGCTGCCTTTAACCCATGAAAGCCTGCCACCGGAATGGCTGGGCGGTTATCTGGCTCATCCTGAACCCCTGCTGAGAACCGCTGCCGCAAACCTTGGCTATCTGTTAAGCCAGCAGCAAAGGGATAAACTGCTCACCCCATTGCTGGCAGACAAGGTAAAAGCGGTACGTATCGCTGCAGCCAGATCCCTGGGCATGGATATCAACACCAGCGGGGGAGCAGAGCTTTCTAGGGTAAACCAGATCAGCAGTTGGCGGGGTGAAGGCAGGTTGAATCAGGCGCTGCAGCTGCTGGCCAATGGTCGCTGGCAACAAGCCATTCCTGAGTTGCGAAGCAGCATCAGCACAGACCCATACTTCCCCCCGGCTTATATCAATCTGGCTGATATTTATCGGGCAACCCGGCAGGACGACAAAGCTGCAGCAACCTTTTCCGGGGGGCTGCAACACAACCCAGACTCAGCAGATCTTCACTATGGCTATGGTCTGCACCTGATCAGGCAAAAGGAGTACATCAAGGCCGAGACTCATTTGCAGCAGGCTTACCGGCTTACCCCGGTTAACAGCCAATACCTGTATGTCTATCTGATGGCGCTGGACCATAACGGCAAAGTGGGTGACGCGGTCGGCTACCTGCAGGAGTATCTGGATAGGTATCCGGCTTCAGCAGCGCTTATTCAACTGGGCCAATCACTCGCCCGTAAGAGCGGCAATATCAAGCTTTATCAAAAGCTAAGGCAACAGGAGCAGCAGTGACTGCCGGCAATAGCTAAAGACCGGGAAATCTGCCAAGGCCCGGGTGCCCCTTATGGTCGCTCAGTATGGGTGGCCGCTGAGTATGGGAATTCAGGTTTGGACTTGAGTCTCCGTCGACCATCTGAGGCTGTGACAGAAATCCACTCAGAGGTTTAGAGGTTTAGAGGTTTAAAGGGGAATATCCTGGTCTGAGAAAGTAGGATGGGCAGGCAAAAAAAACCGAAGTTCAATCGGAGCCGGACTGAACTTCGGGAATCACAAGGTTGGATCAACAATACACAAGGAACATCAATTGGTATGGCTCACTCTCTCAACAGCGCAGAGAGTAATACTCCCCTGTCCGGCAGCCATACCAATGCCAGACAGGAGAAACAACTCAGAGCAGATCGGGTCGTTTTAATTCAGGCGCGACACCCACCTGTTTTTGCCACTCCAGCAAGGTCTGCTTCATGGCGGTTACCCGCCCGGGGTGTTTTGCGGCAACATCAGTGGACTCAGACGGATCATTTTGCAGGTCATACAACTCTGCCTTGCCGGATACAAAAGCGATTAACTTCCAGCGTTCACCTATGACCGCAGCGTAGGCATCTTCGTAGTTGCGGTACAGAATCACCTCCTGCCGGTCTGAGCTCTGCCCTTTAATCAGAGGAACCATGCTCTGGCCATCAAGGTTGTCAAAATCACCGGGTTCGCCGCCGCCGATATCCACAAACGTAGGCAGAATATCCGTGGACAAAACCAGTTGCTCAGAGACAGCACCCGCCTTGGTCACACCAGGCCAGCGCACCAACATAGGGACTCTGGCTCCGCCTTCATAAAGTGCCATACCACCAATCTTGCCTCCCCTCAAAGGAGCATTGGTAAAGTAGCCACCCTGATCTGAATAGAAGATGACAATGGTGTTGTCGGCCTGTCCTGACTCCTCAAGTGCCGCCAGAATGCGTCCGACAGACGTGTCCAGGGCTTCAACCATGGCGCCAAAGTTGGCATAACGCTTATCCAGCCCACGCTCCATATATTTTTTCACCCCGGCAGCAGGCCCACGATGGGGGGTGTGCACTGTGTAATAAAAGTTGGTGAGCATAAAAGGCTGCTGTTTGTCATAACCTTTGATAAAGGCCACCACATCATCAGTGAGCCGCTCTGTCAGGTATTTGCCCTTTGGAGCATCCGGATAGGGATTACGGTAAGGCTCCCAGAAAGGGGCTGTATAGCTTTTAGGATGGCCCGCAGTGGATACCCCAAACTGCTCATCAAACCCCTGTTTAACAGGAAAGTACTCTTCTGAGCCAAGATGCCATTTGCCGGAAAAAGCTGTGTAATAGCCCAGAGGCTTTACCGCCTCGGCGATAGAGGTCAGCTCCAGTGGCAGATAATTTCGTGATGGCTCCTGAGCCGGATCCGTCGGCAACCTGTGAAACTCAGTGGTCGCCCTGTGGAACTTATCAAAGCCCAACTCCTGCTTACCATCAGGTATATGCCTGGGCATCTTCAGTCTGGCCGGGTGCTGACCCGTAATCACAGATGCCCGGCTTGGGCTGCAGGTTGGCGAGGCGACATAGGCCCGGGTGAACTCCAGACTCTGTTGTTTCAATGCATCTATATTGGGCGTGTCCCAGCGACCGGTGCGGTACCCAAGATCTGTCCAGCCAAGATCATCGGCAAACAGCAGCAGGATATTGGGCTGATTTTTCTCTGCGACCTCAGGTACATCAGAGGTTTGAGCACAGGCCACTGGTAACATCAGCGCCAGCAATGCAACCACAGGTTTAAGGAATGAAACAGGGGCAAGTCTTATCATTGTTTTTCTCCTGCCGCGGGTGCCTTTTCACAAAGGTTGTTGAAGCACTTTGGGTGTTTGGCCATCATGGCCTTGATAGATTTACTGTGCGCCTGGCGCAGAGCTTCGCTGTTAAACAGATGGTCAGGTACCGTCAGTCCGGCGACTTGAATTGGCGCAGGTTTATCCGCCTGCCAGGCCACAACAGCAGCATGCATCTGCGCCACTTTTGGCTGGTATTCAGGCTTATTGGCCAGGTTATTATGTTCACCGGGATCGGCACTCAGATCGTACAACTCCAACTCCCCCCGTCCGGGTTTGCCGGGCACAATCAGTTTGAAGTTATCCTGCCGGAACATGTAATCGGTACGCTGGGAGAAAGCATGGTTCTTCCAGCTGTCAGTCTTGCCGGAGGTTAACGGCAGCAAAGACTGCCCCTGAATTCCGGACGGCAGTTCTATCGCCATCATCTCCAGCAGAGTCGGCATGACATCTATGCTCTCCACCACCTGCTCAACCACCTTGCCCTGGTTCACTACCCTGGCATAGCGGGTGTTCTTACCGGCCCGAATAATCAAAGGCACCCGGCTGGAGCCCTCATACATCACCCCTTTGAACCACTTACCATGATCGCCCAGCATATTGCCGTGGTCAGCACTGAACACCACTATGGTGTTATCTGCCAGACCTGAGCTGTCCAGATAGCTCAGAACCCGTCCCAGGTTGTCATCTACATTGGTGATATGACCTAAATACTGAGCGGTAAGCTCCCGCATCATCTGCTCATCATCAATCAAGTGCCGGGACTTACCCTTAATGCCTTTGGCAATCGCCTGTTGACGCTCGGCCCTGACTCCCTTCGGTAACTCAGGAACTTCCAGCTTGTCCGGGTCATACATGGATGCGTAGGGCTGGGTGGCCCGGTAAGGGCTGTGGGGCTCATTAAAGCTCAGGAACAGGAAAAAGGGCTTCTCTTCGCTTCTGCCATCAAGGAATTCAAGGGCTCTATCAGTCAGCCAAAAGGTCTCAAAGTCCTCTTTTGCAAACTGGTACTCGCCCAGGTCATGGCCCAGAGGGTCATCGGGGAAGAGTACACTCCCCGGCTTGGGGGCGAAGGCATCGGCACCGTATTTAGCCTGCATATACTGGCGATAATTCTGCAACTTGTTGGGCCCTTCACTGCTGCGAGACCAGAAGTGATCAAAACTCCAGTCATGCCACTCTGGGTAAAAGTGTAACTTCCCGGAAATCGCTGTCTCATAGCCCTGGTGTTTTAGCAAAGTGGGCAGATCAACTTCACCGTCATTGGCCAGCGCCCGCTTACTGTTATCCGTTACCCCATGAACATGTGGATAGCGGGAAGTAAAGAATGAGCGTCGTGATGGCGAGCAAATAGGTGCCACGGTATAGGCTGTCTGGTAGTAAGTGCCTTCGGCTGCCAGACGATCCAGATTGGGTGTTTTCACCACAGGATGACCGGCCACCCCCATCACATCCCACTTCATCTCGTCTGTCATCACAAACAGCAGATTGTCCTTCCGGGCTGGCTCAGCAACAGCCTGGGATATTGTCAGCAGGCCAAATATTGAGGTCAGTAACAGGCTTTTCATCAGGCTTCCACCTCAACACCGTTCTTGCCGGTTTTGCGCTGTATCCTGACTTCATTGACGGATACCAGCTTCTTGTTGCGATCAAAACCAACAAACTCATTGTCGCTGTAGACAAACTGGGTGGATCTGTCGATCTGCAAAGGAGCCAGTTTGGTCGCCACCATGGGGTAGGCCTCTGTTCTTTGAATCTTATTGTTCACAAACAGCACGCCGTGGGTGCGGCTGGCGGTCAGCACTCTCTCGTTAAACACCCTGAACTCATTGTCATGAATTCGGACATTCTGGTGGAAAGCGCTCTCAACATCTGATTTACGCCCGGGCACAATATCTATGGCTGAAGAGGCTTTGGCATAGTTACAGTTATCAAACAGGTTATTACTGATCTGCACAGATTGAACCGGACCGGACTCATACCACTTAACACCACCAGAGCCTATCTTGATGGCAATTCCAGGTGTATGGAAATAGTTGTTTTCAATGACGATGTTACCTTTAGCCGAGATCAGTGCACCCCGGGCGCGGTTTTTGGCAAAACGGGTGCCGCTAATCAGCACCTGCTCCGGCTGCCAGCTCATATTGTCCATCACATCATCAATGGCAAGGGACGCCGGCAATGCCTCCTTGAATGTAACAGTCCAGTATTTGGCATCATTGCGTTGGGTCTCCACTATTTGATTGTGGTGGAAAATTCGTAGCGCCTTGTCACTGAAATTCACCTGACTGCCGGGATTGAAGATATCGATACCCAATTGCTGATAATGCACCAGCTCAAAGGTGACCCTGTGTTTGTCATGGATCTCCGCCACCCGGCCATACATGCCGTGAATATTGGTTCCGTCGTCAATCTGCCCCTGAAACAGGCAATCTTTCAGTACGATATGACCACGACAATTGACAAAGTGGGTCGCGTCGACCGTGGTAGACACAATACGACCGCTGTGCCTGGCAGGTACGACCTGCACCCTGTCCAGATGGATTCCATCGGCAAGCTGACCTATGACTCCCATAGCCCCTGAGTGGTGAATATTGATCTGCTCAAGCCAGGTATTACTGGTTTCCTGTACCGCTATGGCAGGCCAGTCCCGACGCTCCTGCATCACTAACAGGGTATTGCCGACTTTTGGCCAGGAAGCAAATTTGGTTTGCAGTCGCAACACACCGGGACGGATCTCAGTGGTCACTGGCTGGATTTCCCGCTGAAAATTATCTCTGGCCATATAAGCCTGTTCAGCCAGCTCAGTATCAAACTCCAACAGGTTTTTGATTACCGGGTTTTCAAATCCCTCACCAACAAAAATAAAGCGATTGTTTTCAACCTTGTAACTGAAGCCATCCTTGATGCGAATATCGACGTAACTTTCATCTTGGTTAACGGCCTCGATAATGCCTTCGCAATGAAACGGCACGTCCCAGTCGATGGAAAAGTTCTTAAGCGTGATCCCCTTCGACTGGCGCACAATTGCAGGCACCATACCGCCATGGAACACAAACCGGGAGCCCTGGCCATCTATGGTGGTATTGCTGAACCCAACCAGTGGAAACGCCACTGGCTTGATACCGTCATCATTATTGGAAATATAATAGAAATCCCTGTCGGCCAGGGTATTCCAGAAATCGTATCGACCATATGGAAATACCAGAGTCGTACCAGGATGCTGTTTGCAATAGGCCAGTGCTTTTTTCAACGCAGGAACGGCATCATCCCTGGAGTTGGGTTTCAGGCCGAAGTCAGCAATGGATATCCGCTTGTCCGCAGCCAGCACGCTGGCAGCTGGGCTGACAGACGCGGTCGCCAGCGCTCCTGAGATGGACTTGATGAAAGTTCTTCTTTTCATTGTAATTTCCTCAGTCGTTTTGCACTTGCTGATGACGCTTCAGATAGTCCAGGCACTCAGGGCTCTGGCATTTGTTATAGAACTCCAGTACTTCGCGGATGCCTGCATCACTTTCCGGATACTGCCCCTGGTCATCGGTATCCCGCATCCAGCCATCCAATATTTCACGCAGCTCTGCCATCCTCGTCTGATACTCAGGGTCAAATGCCAGGTTATTGAGTTCATCAGGATCACGCTTCAGATCATATAGCTCCTCAACCGGTTTGGTTGCCGCCATAAACTGTGCCTGCTGTGGGGTAAAACGGCCTTCCGCGTAAGCCTCACGGTACTCCCTGGTCATGGGCCAGCGGTCACGATACTGGGGTTGCATATAGGGGCGCTCTGCCCTGAAATTACGAATATATTTAAACTCCGCCGTACGAACTGAGCGCATACGATCAAAGGTATAGTCCAGTCGATCTCTGGCTGAGATGATCCAGGGCCTGGGCTGATAACCGGCAGCAAAGAAATTTTCCGTGGTCATATAATCCGGGATAGGGATACCCGCCAGTCCCAGGCTTGCGCCACCTATATCCAATCCACGGATAGGTTCGCTGCGCACCGCTCCATTGTGTCTAAGTGTGCTCTGCCCCGCAGGCCAACTGACGACCAGAGGAACATGCAGGCCACCATCGTATAGAAACTGCTTATGGCGCAGACTGCCGTTGCCATGGTCAGTAAAGAAAAACACAGCGGTATTTTCCAGCAAGCCATTGTCAGCAAGATCAGCGAGAATTGCGCCAACATCCAGATCGGTCACATGCACTGCCTCATACTGTTTAGCCCAATACTCACGGGTTAAAGGCAGGTCTGCATAGTAAGCTGGAAGCTCTACTGACTCAGGGGAGACAGCAACTGGAGAGTTCTTGCCCTTGTACTTGCCGCCCCTCAGCTGTATCTGTCCAAAGAAAGGCTTGCCCGATCCTGCCAATGTTGCTGCCCAATCAAACTCTGCACCTTCAAGCTGTTTCTGATGTCCAACCACAGGGCCTGGTTCAAGGGAGTAAAGACGGGTTCTGTCGTAATGGAAGTTATAGTCATCTTTGCCGATATTGAAGGTTTCATACCCCTGCTCACGAAACAGCTCAGGCACAGTCTTGTGCCCCTGAGGCAAGGTGATGGGATTGAACTCAAACCTGGCACTTCTGTGGTTATGCAGTCCCAGAGTGGTCTGCATATCCCCTGTGATAATGGCAGAGCGAACCGCAGAGCATACAGGTGCAGGCATAATCACCTGATCAAAGCGAACGCCTTCGCTGGCCAGTTTGTCGATATTGGGGGTGGGCACGGTATCGTCGCCGAAGGCTCCCATCCAGTCGTTCATATCTTCCACATAGATCCACAGAATATTGGGCCTTACTGCTTCCGTCTCTGCAGGCTTACCTTGCTGTGGATTATCACACCCTGACAACATAATCAGAGCGGTTATCAAAAGTATCAGTCGCATCCTTCTCTCCGGGCCTTGGCCACATCTGTGTGCAGCTGGTCTCTGTCAATTGTTTGCTTACAATTGATACTATTTATAATACAAATTAATTACAACCCATTTTTCAACATTTACTTAACTTTGCATCCTTGGCGGCAAACTGTTGAAACAACCCCTGACTCCCCAACAAGATGACGCTTTAACAATAAAAAAGGCCCCTGCTGGGGCCTTTATCAATTCACCTGACATTAGAAACTATAGCTCAGCCCCAGATGGTAGCGGCGGCCATAGATATAGTTTTCATACAGACGTTCTTCAAACTCAGCATACTGGCGCTGCTCGGCATCGGTGAGATTGATGGCATTAAAGCTGACCGTCAGTTGATCGGTAATGTCATAGCTGGCAGAGAAATCCAGCTGGCCATAGTCATCCCCAAACACGACATCTTCCTGTCGACCCGAAGGTTCAATCAGATACTTGCTTCGATAGTTGTATGCCAGACGTGAGCTGAACGCGTCTTTCTCATAAAACACCACGGCATTGTAGCTATCACGTGACAATCCTGGCATACCGAAGCTGTTATCAACGCCTTCGCGATTGAAGTCGGCATCACTGGTTTGGTAGGTGTAGTTCAGGTTAACCCCAAAGCCATTAAGGAGTCCCGGCAGGTAATCAAATGCATGCTGAAAGGCAACCTCGGCCCCTTTTACAGAAGCACCGGCACCGTTGGTCGGTTCAATAATCTCCACATCATTACCATCCAGATCGACAGTCGCATGACGCAAATCGAAGATAAATGAATCAACATCCTTATAGAAACCCGCTACAGACAGTACAGAGGCCTCATCAAAATACCACTCCAGCGACAGGTCATAGGCAATGGCACGATAAGGGTCCAGATCCACATTTCCCTGACGGATAACAATTAAACCATCACCATTGTCATTCACAGATCTGTGAGCGGACAGATCACTCAAGGACGGACGGGACATTACTTTGGCAACAGCACCGCGCAACAGCAAATCCTCCGTCAGCCCAAGAGCCAGGTTGAATGACGGTAAAACGTCCGAGTAGTCATTATCCAGCGTACGATCAACTATGCTGCCATCCAGCTCTTCGCTGGCACCTTTTGATTCAACGTCAGTGTTGACATAACGTACCCCCAAATTACCCCGCAGCGGCATATTACCGAATACATCGGTATCGTAATCGGCACGCACGTATACCGCCTGAGTATCTTCGGTCACGTCATAGTTAAACTCAGGCACAGGTTCTGGAGTCAGGTCAAACCCGTCCGCCAGCGCGGTTTCACGCATCTTAAACAGATCCGTTCGGCGCCAGCTTAAGCTGGACACTGCTGCATCAGATCCCTCATACAGGCCAGTCACTTGTTCTCCGGGGAATTCACTTAAGTTATGCCCCTCAAATTTCTTGATAAACGCCTCATTTTTGATGCGAGTCTTGTTTTGATGTTTGGCCATGGCACCAAACTTAATGGCGCTGAACAGGTCGCCATCCAGAGTGCCGGTCACATCGAATTTAACAGTGGCTTTGGTATCTTCGATATTAAACAGCTGCACCCTGAGGTTAGGGGCTTTGGTAGTATAAAAATCAGGATCGCCCGGATTCAGCAGCTCGTGGTCGGCACCTATTGCCCCTTTGGCATCTTTGTAGTAATCGATAACCGGGAAGCGACCGTCCAGGTGATAGTCCAGATCCACGGCTTTATCACCCTGAGCAAAGGAACGGATATTGTCATCGGTGTTACGCTCAATATGGGAGTAACCCACTTCAGCTGAGAGTTCCCAGGTGTTGCTCAACAGGTAATCACCACCCAAGGTTGAAGTGACAGTTTTAGTGGTTTCCTCATTGTGCCAGGCACTGTTAAACAGCTGTGCGCCATCGATCTGAGCGGCCACAAGAGTTCCGTTTTCGTTAATCACTGCCGAGTCTGAGCCATCCAGAATCACTTTCTTCCCAGTCTTTTTATTACCCGCAGGAAAACGGGTCTCAAGGTAGGTCTCATCACGGATCTGTTTCAGTTGGCTGTAAAGTACATCCCAGTAAAGCTCTAGTTCGTCACTGGGCAACCATTGAAACGAAACCGTGCCACCCGTGCGGGTGCGCTCCTTGGTGCCGGTTTGATACCTCAGGCGATTAAGGTAAGAGTATTCATCACCGACTTCACCACCTTCCACAGCACCATCTTTCTCTTCAACACTGTATTCACGCCAGCCCCAGCCGCGCAAAGCATCTTCCTGCAGAGTGCGAACTGAATGGTTGGCTGACAGCAAAAAGCCAAATGTCTGATCTTCGTTCTGACGGCTTATCATCGCCGACAGTCTGGGCTCTGTCTTCTCTGTCAGCTCTGAATAGTCCGCAAAGGCAGATACCTTGGTTTTATCATCTTTGAAATCCAGCGCACGTCGGGTCACCACGTTAACCGTCGCACCAATACCGCCCTCCTCCATATCTGCGGTGGGGCTCTTAATCACCTGCAGCGCAGACACATGCTCAGATGCGATAGCGTCGAAGGAGAATTCACGTCCCTCACCCGCAGCACTGGCCTGGCTTTGACCGTTAATCGTCACATTGCTAAGCCCGGGAGCTACCCCGCGCACACTGATAGTAGAACCTTCACCCGAATCCCGGTTAATCGTTACCCCGGTAACGCGCTGCAGCGCATCCGCGACATTCTCATCGGGCAATTTGCCTATATCCTCAGCGGAGATCATATCGGCGACCTGATCTGAATAACGCTTGTCATTCAATGCCTTTTTGAGGCTGGATTTAATTCCACGGACCTCAATAATCTCCATTTCAGGCTTTTTGTCCTTTTTGTTGTCACCCTCAGCCGCCACACTCTGGCCCGAGATAACTGACATTGCACTGAGACAAGCCAGAGATATCGCGCTTTTACGAAACCACGCCATAAACCCTCCAATCGTTACTTATTTGTTATAGCAGTAAAACCTTATGCTGACGGGTCTATGAACCAACTGCGTGCCAGATAACGCTTCTCGTTTTTTATGATTTATAGTATTAATATTTTAAAACGATCAAAAAAGCAACAGGTGTAGCACCTAAGGCTTACACTTTAACAACATAAAAAGTGGGGTTTCACACCTTGATGGAGTGAATGCGACTGGATGAGCAGAATAAAAAAGCACTTGATAAACAACATGGAACTCCCACTGCCCAGGTGGGGATTGCATTCCATGCGGAATAAAACGGCAGCAGTAAATCGAGTCTGGATTATCACTATGCTGGTCTTGATACCCGGTCTTACCTCTGCATCCAACCACACTAAGCAGCCGGTATTGGATAAGGTCAGGCCCAATGTATTGCTGATCCTGGCTGACGATCTGGGCATTATGGACACAGGCATAAACGGATCAACCCAGTACCCTACGCCCAATATCGACCGTCTGGCAGCCTCAGGGGTCAGCTTCACCCAGGCTTACACCAATGCAGCTAACTGCGCCCCCAGCAGAGCCAGTTTGATGACAGGCCTGACGCCGGCAGAACACGGCATACTCACAGTTGCCAATTCTGCCAGAGGCAAAAGCCAGCTGAGAAAGCTGATCCCACCAGTCAATAAGACTGAACTGGAACCTGGGCTGACAACAATCGCAGATCTCTTTAAATCTGCCGGTTACCAAACCGCAGTAATAGGCAAATGGCACCTGGGCAAAACCGCCCCCACTGAATATGGTTTCCAATACTTCAACGCAGCCTCCCATCTGGGGCATCCACCGAGCTACTTTTATCCCTACAGTAAGAACAAGCGTCAACTTGAAGGATTGAAAGGCGATGGCATACAGGGAGAGCATCTGACCGATCGCATCACCAGAGAGGCAATCCGTTATATCCACTCCCGGCAAGATCCCTTCCTGCTGTACCTGCCCTATTATGCTGTGCACACGCCGATAGAAGCGTCCCCCGGAGAGATAGCCAAACATAAGGACAGACAGGTTAAGGGGGAGATTAAAAATGCCGCCTACGCTGCCATGATAGCCAGACTGGACGCCAACATAGGCAAGTTACTGAACGCTTTGCAGCAGTCAGGTAAAAGGGACAATACCCTTGTGGTGTTTGCCTCGGATAATGGTGGCTATGAGCCTGTAACCTCATCACTGCCCTACCGCGGAGCCAAAAGCACACTGTATGAAGGAGGAATTCGAACGCCTTTGGTTTTGTCCTGGCCAGCCGCCATTCCCAAAGACACTGACAATGCCACACCGGTACAACTGTCTGATCTGTTCAATGCCTTTAATAGCTTACTGCACCGCTTTCCTGCTCCCGATAACCTGCTGAGCCTGGCGTTACAACAAAGGCAGGCCCCGGACAGAAACCTGTTTTGGCATGCTCCTGTGTATATACAGCAGTACGCTCCTTTTCGGGGACTCCCCCACTACAGCTACTGGAAACACACCCCGGCTTCTGCTGTCCGCAAAGGAAAGTACAAGCTGATCCACAACAAGGAAACCGGCGCCAACCTACTGTTTGACCTGAGTGTTGACCCGGAGGAACAGCATGATCTTGCACAGCTTAAACCTGTGATTACCTCTGAGCTTTTCCAAATCCTGACGCAATGGCTTACCGATACTCATGCCCCCCTGGCTGACCAACCAAATCCGGACTACAACCCGGGGCCTGCGCCGCCAATCCAGATCTATCAACCCATGACAATTCAAATAAGAGACTGAACAAATGAAAGATTATCGACCCTGGCTTCTGGGCCTGCTGGTGCTGACGCTCAGCGCCTGTCAGGAAGCCCCCGAAAAGCAGCAGAATATGGAGATTAGGCCTGCCGCCCAACAACCTAAGCCCAATCTGGTGATCATCTATGCTGACGACCTGGGGTATGGCGATGTTGGCAGTTATGGTGCCACAGGAGTGGCAACCCCAAATATTGATGCCATTGCCGCCAAAGGCCTCAAACTGACAGATGCTCATGCCTCAGCCGCCACCTGTACTCCTTCCCGTTATTCATTGCTTACCGGTGAGCACGGTTTTCGCAGTAAAGCCGCCATTCTTCCCGGGGATGCTCCCTTACTGATCAGCCCGGAGCAGCCTACTTTGCCCAAGTTATTGAAAAAAGCCGGTTACACTTCGGCAGTGATAGGTAAATGGCATCTGGGGCTGGGCTATGGTGAGGTGAACTGGAATCAGGCGGTCAAACCCGGTCCTCTGGAAATTGGTTTTGACTATAGCTTTCTGTTGCCTGCGACCGGTGACAGAGTCCCCACCGTCTATCTGGAAAATCATCATGTGGTCAATCTGCAGCTGGATGATCCACTGGAGGTTAACTACCAGCAAAATATCGGCAACCGACCTACAGGGCACTCCCACCCAGAGTTACTCAGAGTCAAAGCTGATCCGCAACACAGCAATACCATAGTCAATGGTGTCAGCCGCATCGGCAGCATGACAGGAGGAGAGTCGGCCTATTGGGTAGACGAGGAGTTCCCGGATATCTTTACCGCCAAAGCCGTCGACTTTATGCGGAAACACAAAGACCAGCCATTTTTCCTGTTCCACTCCATGCATGACATTCATGTACCAAGAATGCCAAACCCACGCTTCAAGAATGCGTCTACCATGGGACCCAGAGGAGATGCCATTGCGCAGTTGGACTGGATGACGGGACAGATAGTCGAGGAGCTGGAGAAGCTGGGGATCGCTGACAACACCATATTGATATTTACCAGCGACAACGGCCCGGTACTGGATGATGGTTATCAGGATATGGCGGTGGAACTCCTTGGCGAACACAAACCCGCCGGACCTTTACGGGGTGGCAAATACAGCGCCTATGAAGCGGGAACCCGTGTCCCAACCATAGTTTACTGGCCGGGTACCATAGCGCCTGCAGAGAGTGATGCTCTGGTATCTCAGTTGGATATTTACGCCACCATGGCAGATATCATCGGCTTACCTCTGGCAGACACAGAAGCGATGGACAGTGAGGTGCAAACCCACGCCTGGCTGGGACAATCAGATAAGGGCAGAGACTGGCTGGCACTGGAGTCGGTGGGCACCGTCTCCCTGAGACACGGAAAATGGAAATACATCAGACCGCTGCAAAATGAGTCCCTCCCCGCCTGGCTGCACAATAAGGATATTGAAACCGGATTACAGGGCACTCAACAGGTGTTCAACCTCGAGACTGATATCAGTGAGCAACGAAATCTGGCAGCAACAGAGCCGGAAAGAGTCGTGACTATGCAGCAGAAACTGGGAGAAATTATCAGCAGCGGTTACTGAGTAGGCCCACTCCTCCGGGTGATTGTCGGATTTACCCGCCCGAGGCTGGGCGGGTAACGGCTTACCTGCTAACTCCGCCTGAAAACGTTATTTCTTAATAACACCCACGCATTAATTAAAGTTCCACTCATCCCGTGGAGACACCTGCCTCTGAGCCATCAACTGCTCAGCCTGCTGTACCAGCTCAGGGTGGAGGGAAGCCAGGTTATTGGTTTCAGAGGGATCTCTCGCCAGGTTGTACAATGCAATCGGTCCCGCAGAAAGTGCACGACCTCGCCCTTCACTTTTGTGAAAGTGCCGGATTGCCTTCCAGTCACCCATGATGACAGCCTGCGAGGGATTCTTACTGTGGAACTCCCAATATAAGGCGTCGTGGATCTGATTCTGATCCTGCTCCAGCATAGAAGACAGAACAGATTTCCCCTGAATATCAGCGGGAACTGTCTTTCCCAATAGCTCAGCAAAGGTGGGCAAGATATCCCAGAAAGCGGAAATCACCCCACTGTGTGAACCCGGCTCAACCTGCCCGGGCCAACGGGCTATCAAAGGCGCACGAATTCCGCCTTCATAAAGGGTCGCTTTTTCACCCCTGAGGCCATTGGTGCTGTTAAAGAATTCAATATCAGACCCGCCCGCGGTTGCTGCGCCATTGTCACTGGAAAACAGCACCAGAGTATTACTGTCCAGCTCCAGCTCTTTTAGCAGTGCCATGACCTCTCCCACATCCCTATCCATCCGGGAAATCATGGCTGCCCGCGCAGCTCTGGGTCTTGGATGGGGAGTATAGTCACTTCTGTCAGTGACCATGTGGGGCGTTTCATCAAAGTCATAGCCTTCAAGCTCGGCATCAGGGATCTGCAAAGCAGCATGGGGCACAACAAAGGGCAGGTAAAGGAAGAAGGCTTCATCTTTATGCTTGCGAATAAACTCTTTGGCACGGGCAACAATAAGATATGGCGCATAGTCTGGCCCCATATATTCCTGGTAATCGCCAGCACTGCCTGGTCTTGGGTGCACGTTGATAGGGGGATTTTGCAAACTGTCCATGCGGCGGTTGTGCCACAAAAATCCAGGGAAATAGTTGTGGGCGTTACGCTGGTCCAGGTAGCCGTAGAACTCATCAAATCCCATCGCCTGAGGATTACCGCTGCTTTGCAGTGACCCCAGTCCCCATTTACCAAATGCCCCGGTTTGATAGCCGGCATCCTGAAACAGATGAGCCAGGGTGAAACTCCCCTGAGGTAAAGGGTACTGCCCCTGGAAATCCGGGGTTGCCGGGACCTTTTTTTGCTGATAGTTGCCTCTGACAGCCGCATGCCCCATATCCATGCCGGTCATCAGACTGGCTCTGGATGGCGCACACACTGCACTGCCGGAGTAATGACGGGAAAAGCGCATTCCCTCAGCAGCCAACCTGTCTATGTTGGGGGTTCGGATTTTTTGCTGACCATAGGCGCCTATATCTCCAATTCCCAAATCATCTGCAAGAATGTAGATGACATTGGGCCTGGAGGTCTTATCCAAGGCTGAAGGGCTTTCCGGCTGGGCGCAGCCAGCCAATCCCAAACTGACAGCCCCAACCAGTAAAAGCACTCTTTGCACTTGCCTCTCCCTATATGTTGCCGACTTCAGCTTCAGCACAAAGGGCACTTTGCAGTCCCTCACCTGCACTGGCGATATAGATGGTTTCCTTCAGGCCAAAACGCTTTCGGTAAAGCATTGGGATCGCCTCAACCAATCTGGGCACATCCTCCTGCGAACACATACAGATAACCGCCCCACCGAACCCTCCACCTGTCATGCGCGTCGCGCAGTTGTCTCCCAAGGTTCTGCGACAAATCTCCACCAGGCCATCTGTCGCGGGCACAGTGACCTCGAAGTCATCCCGCAAGGAGCTGTGAGAGGCTGCCATCAGCTCACTTAGCTTTTTCAAATCATTGTTTTGCAACGCCTCAGTTGCCTCAATCACTCTTTGATTTTCACTGATAACATGGCGGGCACGTTTAAACTCATTCTGGGTCATCATATGACCGCAGGCTTCCAGCTTTGACAAATTCGCTTCACGCAAACTGGCCACCCCCATCTTGGCTGCCGCATTCATGCAATCGGCACGACGCTGGTTATATTCACTTTCCACCAGCTTGCGGGGGAAGTTGGAGTTGATTACCACCAGCGCCAACTCATCAGGAATGGGATAACTTTCAATGGCGAGATTTTGGCAGTCTATCTTTAGAGCCTGGTTTTTAAGGGCTTTGGCTGACACCAGTTGATCCATAATGCCGCACTGACACCCCATAAAATCATTTTCAGCCTGCTGGCCAAGTAACGCGATTTGCTCAGCAGACAGACCCAGCTCAAAAGCCTGGTTCAGCGCGCCACCCAGAGCCACTTCAAGAGCGGCTGATGAGGACAAGCCAGCCCCCTGAGGGACATTGGAGCTGATCAGCAGATCAAGGCCACCCAATTTATAGCCATTCTTCATATAGATAGCGGCGACTGCCCGCACATAATTCCCCCAATGACTCAACCCCTGGGTAAGCTCATGGGTTAATTCAAAAGCCTCACTCTCACCGGGATAATTGGTGGAATAAACCATTATCAAATTGTCGCTTCGATGCCGATAGGCGACACTGGTGCGAAACTGCAAAGCACAGGGTAAAACAAAGCCATCGTTATAATCGGTAAACTCGCCAATCAGATTGACCCGCCCCGGCGCACTGCTTATCCCCTCGGCGGAAGCAGTAAAGCACGTCTCGAATTGTTGTAATAATTTTTGGGCATTCACCGCTGTGCCTCCTTTGAATAATGTACTCCGCTCACCTCTCTGAGGAGGTGGGCTGCTCTTTCCGGCGTCAAATCACGTTGGCTCTCTGCCAACATCTCATACCCCACCATAAATTTCTTCACCGTCGCAGAACGCAGCAATGGCGGATAAAAGTGGGCATGCAGCCGCCAGTGACTCTTATCCTCCATATCACCCGGCGCGTTGTGCCATCCCATGGAGTAGGGAAAGCGACAGCGAAACAGATTGTCGTAACGAATGGTCAACTCAGACAATATAGCTGCCAGTGCTTCAACCTGTTGTTCATCAAGCTGACCCATATCAGTCAATCCTGACTTGGTGAGCAGCAAGGTTTCAAAGGGCCATTTTGCCCAGTAAGGAACGACGACGATCCAGTGGTTATTTTCTGCCACGGTTCTGCTGCCATCTGCGAGTTCCATCTGCAGATAATCATCCAGCAGACAGCTCGCTTCCTCACTGAAATACGCCGCCTGACATGCATTTTCCTTCTCAATTTCTGAAGACCTGTGTTGATGAGCCCAGATTTGGCCGTGAGGATGAGGCTGAGAGCACCCCATGGCAGCCCCTTTATTCTCAAAAATATGGATACAGGGATAATGATTGGAAAGTTCCAGATAGTGCTGTCTCCAGGTATAGACAACCCGGGTAATATCATCAATCGCCATATCGGCCAGTGTCTTACTGTGATCAGGCGAGAAACAGACAACCCGACAAACCCCGTCAACCGGCTCAAACCGCGCTAATGGATGGCTAAACTCAACTGTGGACGGTACCGGTCCGGGCTTAATCGCACCGAAATCATTGGTAAATACGAAGGTGTGCTGATAGTCAGCATTGAGTTCGCCATTGGCCCGCTCATTCCCCGGACACAAGGGGCAGTCAGACTCATAAACAGGAAGTTCTTCCCCGGCCACAGCTTCCACCGCACCTTGCCAGGGACGATTATTTCTGTGTGGTGAAACCAGAACCCATTCGTCCAACAAAGGGTTATAACGGCGATGAGGTGATTCAAATACGCTCATAACAACTCCTATATTCCGGCTGGATAATTTGTCTGCCAGCGCCATATATCGGCTGCCATAATTGTCAGATCACGTTGGCTCTGCCAATTCAGGATACGTCTGGCTAAACCGGGATCGGCGAAAGAGCAGGAGATATCGCCGGGACGTCGGGATTTTACTTCACAGGGGATCTGTACGCCGGAAACCGCTGTAAATGCTGCGACCATCTGCAGCACTGAGTATCCTGTGCCTGTGCCCAGATTACAGGCGAGAAAACCGCTCTGATGATTATCATTGTCCAGAGCTTTGACATGCCCGGCCGCCAGATCCATCACATGGATATAATCCCTGACTCCGGTGCCATCGACCGTTGGGTAATCCGCACCGAATATCTCGAGTTTTGCCCGTCTTCCCACGGCGACCTGCGCGATATACGGCATAAGGTTATTGGGTACACCGAGTGGGTTTTCCCCCAACTCACCAGACTCATGGGCACCTATGGGATTAAAATAACGCAGAGAAGTTGCCTGCCAACGTGGGTCTGACCCACACAGATCTGACAGTTGCTGCTCAACCATCACCTTACTCCAGCCATAGGGATTGGTTGCCCGCACAGGATGTGCCTCATCAATAGGAATATAGTCAGGGTCCCCGTATACCGTCGCTGAAGAGCTGAACACAATCCGGCACACAGCGGCCCGGTCCATTGCCCGTAACAAAGACAGGCTGCCGGCGACATTGTTGTCATAGTAGCGCAGGGGGTGCTCAGTGGACTCACCTACAGCTTTCAGCGCCGCAAAGTGGATCACTGCATCACACTGATAGCCAGTCAGGACCTGATACAGCTTATCTGTATCCCTGATATCTCCCTCAATAAAGGCCGGTTTGACACCACAGATTTTTGCTATTTGCTCCAATACAAGCGCACTGGAGTTGGACAGATTGTCGAAAATAACCGGCTCGTGTCCTGCCTCCAGCAACGCCAGGCAGGTATGACTGCCGATATACCCCATTCCACCGGTGACTAAAACTTTCACCTGCTCCCCCTGTCTGTTAAAAAATACTTAACATTTAATTTATATTATAAATACGACTAAAGACAAGAGGTATATGCAGATAACTGGTTTTATCCCGCCAGCGTGCCGGGAAACAGCTCCATCCAAATCGACAATGACTTGCCGGGCGCAAGCACTGTCACGCCAGCATCGCTCATGCCGGATTGATAACGATTGAATCCATCCACTGCGATACTCTGGGGCTCAACACAAAAGAAGTCCTGGTCATCCGGAACATAAAGCTGAAGAAAATCGCAGGTTTCGGAGGTACGCATCGCTAAACTTAATCCAGCCCCGGGCCAGATGATCCTGCAGTGCCCCCCAAAGCCGGTGAACATGTTATCCAGCCCTGTCCCCGCCAGCTTCAGCCCTGGAGCTGACATAAGCTCCTCGGGGGCTGGCTGCCTCACGGATAACATCATGTCGTTATCCGTAAGCCATTTACCTTTGCACGGGGCGATTAGTCTGGTGTCCTGCGTCAGCGGAAAGTAAGGATGAAAACCCAGCCCGGCAGGCATGTATTGCTTTCCATAGTTGCAGATCGTCATTTCGACCCTGATACTGCGACGGCTTAATGAGAAACGTTGGCAACAGAAGTAGTTGAATGGCCAACGGCGACCATCTTCATAATGGCTGATAATCAGCTGATTTCTGGACTCATGTTCAACCAACCACTTCTGCTGCCACCCAAACCCATGAATCGCATGGGGCTCAGGAGGATGGTTGGCGGCCAGCTCTATCAGCCGGCCCTGCCAATTGAACACTCCCTGATTAATACGATTACAAAAAGGCACCATGGGAAAGCTGGCGGTGGACAACACATGATTGGTTTTGTCCCAGGGTCTGAGAAAGGATTGCCACTTGCCATCCACAAAGGCATCCAGACGGGTAATGCTCCCCCCGAGGGCAGGAGACACAGTCAACCTTAGAAAATCATTGGAAAGATACGCCAGCTCATCCATGCAGCACCTCATTGTAGTATTTATATTATAATTAATATGAAATAACCAAGCTGAGGGTAAGTGTCAATCTTTCTTTTGATGAGAATCGGCGCGGACGCTGCCAGTTAATAGCGAAAAGTCAGGTACAACAACTAGATATTATATTTACTGGCCGGTGTCCCTGTGACACCGGAAATTTGATAAACCAGCAGGTTTCCGGCTTCTGGTTGCCGGGAGATTTGCTCAGCAGACAGGTCGGTACTGGCTGTTGTAACAAACAGGAGGTTCATATCCGGGCCACCAAATGAGACGCAGCTTGGTTGGCTTACGGGCAGGTGAAGCACAAAGTCAATCTGCCCTTCAGGGGTGTATCTGACAACCCGGCTTCCATTCCACTGTGCATTCCACAAGCCTCCACCGACATCCACCGCGGAGCCATCGGGGAATACAGTGTCAGGTGTTCGGGCAAATATTTCTGCAGGCCCCAGGCTGCCATATTCAGGCTCCCAGGGATGACGGTATATCAGGTGTTTAGCTGAGTCGGCGCAGTATAACCACGCCTTATCCCGACTCCATGCCAGTCCATTGAATATCTCAAAGCCACCGCAGTGACTCCGACACTCTCCCCTATCCAGGCTATACAAGCTTCCCTGTTCGCCGACACCAGCATTCCCTTCCACCATGGAGCCGCACCAAAACCTTCCTGCGCCGTCCACCCGGCCATCATTCAGCCTTGTGGGTCCCTGTGCAGTTTCAGGGCAGGCCAGCCATTCAAGCTCCCCACTATCAAGCTGGTAGAGTCCAAAACCTGTATCGAATGCTGCCAGGATGGTTCCGGGATTATCTGTCAGCGCAAAGCTGCAAAGCCTTCGGGGAAGTTTGTACTGAGTCAACTCGCGGGATGAAGGCGCAAAGCAATACAGGAGGCATGCTTCAATATCTGTCCACCAAACCTGTTGCTGCCCGGCGTCCCATATCACCCCCTCCCCCAAAATATTGGCGACGGGTACTGAATACAGAAACCGGGCAGAAACCATTAGGCCATCACCACCAGGCTGCATACTCGGCGATCAAAATCAGGGTAACGGCGACTCCGGCCAGGTTATAGCCTCTGGATGTTGAGAAATTCACATCAGCCAGTTCAATGCCTTTGGGCTGAGCCTTGTTCTGCTCAGCCAGAGAAACGATAACCGCAAGGGCAGCGCAAAGCAGGAATACCAATCCAACTCTGTCCATAAAGGGCAACTCAGGCCAGAACAACTTGAAGGCAAATGACAGCACGGCAGATCCCAGCGCCGCCGCCAGCCCAGCGTTGGCAGTGGTCTTTTTCCAGAACATACCAAACAGGAAAAGCACCACTATGCCGGGGGTGAAAAAGCCCGTGAACTCCTGAATATACTGAAAAGCCTGATCGAAATTGCCAAGTAAAGGTTTGGCGGTAAAGAGTGCAATAATCATGGCCAGCAAGCTGACCGTTCGCCCGACTCTGACCAGGTGGCCAGGCTGATACTCTTTACTGCCCAGTTTACTGTAAACATCCATGGTGAAAATGGTGGCAATACTATTGGTCATGGAGGCTACGGAGGAAACTATCGCGGCAATCACAGCAGCAAAGATCAACCCCCTTAACCCTTCCGGCATCATCAACATCAATTCAGGATAAGCTCTGTCGGGACGGTCCAGTTCAGGCAGCAGCAGGTAAGCAGCAATTCCCGGCAGCACCACTATGATAGGCATAAGTAACTTCAGAAATGCGGCAAAGGCGATGCCTTTCTGCCCCTCTCGCAGGCTCTTTGCCGCCAGAGTGCGCTGAATAATGTACTGATTGAATCCCCAGTAAGAGAGATTCATCACCCACATACCGCCAATCAACACAGACAATCCGGGCAGATCTATATAGTGGGGATGGTCCCTGGCAAGGATCATGTCAAACTTCTCAGGCGCCTGGGCAAAAATATTATCCAGACCTGCCAACAGGCCCTGACCCTGACCCAGCATTTCCAGTGTCGTCACCGTCAGGAACAGGCCGCCAAATACCAGAAGTACCACCTGAATGATGTCAGTGAAGGCCACAGCCTTAAGGCCGCCATAGAGTGAATAGGCAACAGAGAACAAACACAGGAACAGCATACCGTAGAACATATCCACGCCGGCGATGGTATTAATCGCCAGTGCACCCAGCCACAACACAGAGGTGAGGTTGACGAAGATATAGACCCCAAGCCAGAAGATAGCCATGATCAGCCTGACACGACCATCAAATCTCTGTTCAAGGAATTGAGGCATGGTGTAGATTTTCTTTTTCAGAAAGATGGGCAGAAAGTACTTACCCACGATGATCAGAGTAATCGCTGCCATCCATTCGTAGGAGGCGATGGCCAGGCCAATTTTATAGCCGGAGCCGGACATACCAATGATCTGCTCGGCGGAAATATTGGCGGCTATCAGCGATGCCCCAATCGCCCACCAGGGAAGAGAGTTACCGGCCAGAAAGTAATCATTGGCATTTTTTTCATGTCCGGCCTTTTCTCGGGAAACCCAGATCGCAATGCTGGTCAGTGCCACCACATACAGGGCGACCACAGATAAATCGAGTGTGGTTAGTTCCATATACTCCCCCAATGAGCATATTTGTTATTGTCATTTTGTCGCAGACCTGAGTCCCGACACCAGTTACTACTCCTTCAAAACTGCCCGGTAGATGGCGGAAAATCCGCTTAAGCAGGTTTGCTTGTCATCGACACAACCGGGAGTTAATTGCTTCATTTTCATTGTTGTTTCAAACAGCCCGCACAATGGAGGACTGCCAATAAGGGTGATAGACGCCAGTTCATCAAGACGCCATTCTTGCGCCATCAGGGCCGCCCTGATGTCACTGCCTATCAGTAACCCCGACAGGTAGGAGCTGGCCTCTTCCGGCTTCAAGCGCCCCAGAACCTGCAAGGTTCTGACACTGAACAGGCCATGGACAAACTGCCCATTCTCACTCTCCAGCGTCAGTTTCGCACCCCGTTGAAAAGCGCACATATCCATCTGCTCCGCAGCTTGCTGGATCAGGACACTCTGATGGCACAAGAGGTCGTAAAGCTCTCCTGTAATGGCCGTTTTAACCATAGAGATAACACCATCTTTCACCAGTACCCACTTGGTGTGTGTACCGGGTAAACATAAAAGATGTGTACCCTGTTCATGGCGGGAGTCCAGTTTGAGCCATCCCAGCACATGTATCTCTTCACCACGCATAACATCCATATGCTGGTCACTGTCTGCACAGCTGACCCCGGGAATCACATAGACTTTGTGGATACCTGCCATAAAACTCACCGCATGCAACGCAACATCAACGGGAGATACAGGACAAAACACATAGGGAGCCTCATGCCAGCCAAGGTTAGAACCAATATGTCCGGACATAAGAACCGGGAGACCACCATAGCTGGCACTCCAGGAAGAGATCACAGAAGTGAGCACAGCCTCGAAGTCATTACCGGCTTTGGTCACCCCGGGGCCGGAGACACTGTCCAGAACAGTCAACTCTTGACCGGCAGCAAGGCACAGGTATGCCCTGAGGCAACTCGCCCCCCAATCAACCACTATTACCTTATCCGGGGCTGTCACTTATACCCTGCCTCCATCTATCACCATGCACTGACCAGTAATAAACCCACTGTCATCAGACGCCAAAAACAGGGCGAGCCTGGAGATATCTTCTGGCGTAATACGTTTTGGAATCGCCACCATTTCCATCAGTTGCTGTTCATGCTGCGGCGAGAGCCACTGTTGCAATTGCCGCTCAGTGGCCACCCAACCCGGCACTATCGCATTTACCCGGATGTCGTCAGCCCCAAAGTCTCTCGCCAGTGCCTTGGTCATTCCAGCTATTCCGGCTTTGGCCGTCACATATGCAGCCATATTACGCTCCCCAAGATAAGCCATGTTGGAGCAAAAATTGAGGATCACGCCCCCCTGAACCTTAAGCAGAGGGACGGCAGCCTGAGATGCAAAAAACGCTGGATGCAGGTTAATACTCATGCACTCAAGCCACTGAGATTCAGAGATTGACTCTGAGTCATATCTGGCGTCGTTGCCAACGTTGTTAATCAATACATCCAGTTTCCCAAGCCCGGCGATGCTCTCCTGCAAGGCTTTGGTATCGGTAACATCCAACTGAGCAAACTCGAGCTTCTGTCCGGGGGGTAACTGCAGGGTCTTTATCAGCGCCTCCCCTGCATTCTTGTTAATGTCGACAAAGGTGACATCAGCCCCCTGCTCCACAAAAGCAGTAACCAGCGCAGCACCAATTCCCGTTGCTCCACCAGTGATAAAAACATGCCGCCCGCCCAGCTGATAATTCAGCTGTGAAATGGTCATATATCTACTCCTTTTTAATAGCCCCAAAAGAAAAGCTGTAACAGCATGCTGACTTTTGCAACTATTTCAGCCAATTATTCTTGACTGATTAGACCATCACCTTCCGTTTTCCGGCTTGGGGCATCTTTCTTTCGAGATACTGTCAGGTACTTCCCCTTGTCATAACAGCTCTACCCCAGAACCTTTCCTTGTATTATTTATAATATTTATTAACATTAGTTAAACACAAAATATTTCGCCCGGCAATACCGGTGACCAGGCCTGTTTATGAAGGGAAAGTGTATTTACTGGTTTTCCAGTAGCTTAAAACTGAGGTAGGATGAGTTATCCCGCCAGCAACCTGTGCGCTCCTGACAGTGGGAAGCCAGTTATTATTTACGTGATTAATAAGAAATATTATGGATCTACGCGAGAAGCATAACCTTACCCATCAGCTGACCCACAATCTCGGAATGGAGATTGTTAAAGGCAACTACGCAGTGGGCAGCGGTCTTCCCTCAGAAGCTGATATCTGCTCCATATACAGTGTCAGTCGCAGCGCGACCCGGGAGGCAGTAAAAATGCTCTCGGCCAAAGGCCTGATAACCTCCAGACCCAAGCAAGGCATCAGAGTGATGCCGGAACATAACTGGAATCTGTTCGACACAGATGTACTGAGCTGGATCCTCAGCTCCAAGCCCTCTATCCAGTTGCTGCATGAATTCACCCAGATGCGGGTTGCCATCGAACCCCAGGCCTGCGCATTGGCAGCACTTCAGGCCAATGCTGAGCAGCTGAGAAATATAGAACAGGCACTGAATCGCATGCGAGATGCGGATAATGGTCTGGATGACCCGCTGGAGGCTGATATCGCTTTCCATACGGCAATCCTGGAAGCCAGCTGTAATCGTTTCTTCTACCAGCTGACCAATTTTATCGCCACTGCGCTGCGGGTAAGTATCCGCTATACCAATAGAATCAAAGGAGTTCCCGGAGCTGATGTATTGAAGCACCAGCACATCCTGGACACTATTAAATCCAGAGATGCAGATGCGGCCTACAAGGCCTCGAAGGAGATTCTGGATGAAGCCATTGAACTGATTGAGTCACAGTTTGTAGAGCGCACCACGGCAATGCCAACGATCTGATTTTTATAGGAATACAAAAAAGCCGGCAATCACTGCCGGCTTTTTCATTTCAACTCAATTTTCTTCAGTGGGTGCAGGCGCATCCAGAATGCTGCGGATCTTCTGCAGCTCCTGTCTGGCGTATCTGTGCTCAACAAAATCATAGATATTGGTGGCCAGTGCCAGCTTAAGGTAGTTGGTCGCCTCCTGATAATTCCCCAGTGTCATCTCACGCTTGGCTAGGTAGAAGTATGCTTCGCACAGGCGCTCAATGTACTCAGTAGGGTCTGTCAGATCCGCCTTGGCCAGGTCAAACAGTTGCTCCTTGGTCAGTCGTCCCAGATAGAAATCAACCAAAGCGCTGGACCAGGCACCGTCAGGCAGAGTACCTCTGTGTTCAGCAAGGTTGGCGAGTGCTGATTCCGGGTCAGTCTCGCTGTCTACGATATAGAGCCAGAGCGCTCGATAACCATCCTGGGGCTGCAGCTGATAAAAGGTTTGCAGATCGCCGACCGCCAGCTCATTACGATCACCATAGTAAAGGGCGATACCTCGATTCAGGAAGGCATAGTCATAGTCAGGTGCCAGCTCAAGCACACCATCGAACGCCTCATAGGCACTCTCATACTCCCCTTCCTGGGTGTAGTAGATCCCTAGGAAATTGTAGGCGTCGGCTAACTGAGGCTCAATTTTCAGGGCCTGATGAAAGTCAATACGGGCCAGCAGTCGCAAACCAACGCTGTCGTATACTACACCGCGCTCATAGAGGAAGCGGGCTCGCTGCTCAGGAGACAACTCCATGGTACCCAGAATCTCATTGAGCTTGGCCAGAGTAACCTCTTTCTTGTACTCAGGCATTGGTGGCACTACCACCATCTTGCCTTCCAGATCGGTACGCTCAGGTGTACTGCTGCAGCCAGTGGTCAACAGGCTTAATCCCAGTGTTACAGCCAGTAACGTGTCGGGAAATCTCAATTTCATCCTTTATCACCTTCAATATTTGATCCGGCGGCTTTGCCTTTACTGCAGACATTCAGCCAAACTCGATAGCTCCATAATAGCAACCCGCTCATCATGGCGCCATCGACAAAAGTCACTGTTTTCATTTAGGAAGCTACGATGGATAAACCACAGACAACAAAAAAGGAGACCCTAAGGTCTCCTTTTAACTCATTCACTTAAGTGAATTATTCAGCTGCTGGCTCTTTAGCCTTGGCTTCTTTGATAGACAGACGTACACGGCCCTGACGGTCCACTTCCATCACTTTAACGTCTACTTCCTGGTTCAGCTGCAGGTGGTCAGATACGTTGGTCACACGCTCTTCAGCAATCTGAGAGATGTGAACCAGACCATCTTTGCCTGGCAGGATGTTAACGAAGGCACCGAAGTCTACGATACGGATAACTTTACCCTTGTAGATACGACCTACTTCTACTTCAGAAGTGATCTCTTCGATACGACGGATTGCTTCGCGGGTAGCATCGCCATTGGTAGAGGCGATCTTAACAGTACCGTCATCTTCCAGCTCGATAGTAGTACCGGTTTCTTCGGTCAGAGCACGGATAGTTGCGCCGCCCTTACCAATTACATCACGGATCTTCTCTGGGTTGATCTTGATGGTGGTAATACGTGGAGCGTGATCAGAGATATCATCACGTGGCGCTTCAATCGCCTGGTCCATCACGTTCAGAATGTGAACACGGGCACCGTATGCTTGCTGCAGAGCGATTTCCATGATCTCTTTGGTGATACCTTCGATCTTGATGTCCATCTGCAGAGCAGTAATACCGTCGCGAGTACCGGCTACTTTGAAGTCCATGTCGCCCAGGTGGTCTTCGTCACCCAGGATGTCAGACAGAACCACGAAGTTGTCGCCTTCTTTCACCAGACCCATAGCAATACCGGCTACAGAGGTCTTGATAGGTACACCGGCATCCATCAGAGCCAGAGAAGTACCACATACAGAAGCCATGGAAGAAGAACCATTGGATTCGGTGATTTCAGATACTACACGTACAGAGTATGGGAATTCGTCAGAAGTTGGCATTACTGCGTTGATACCACGCCATGCCAGCTTACCGTGACCAATTTCACGACGCTTAGGTGAACCAACCATACCGGTTTCACCTACAGAGTATGGAGGGAAGTTGTAGTGCAGCATGAAGCGGTTGGTGCGCTCGCCCATGATAGAGTCGATCTTCTGCGCATCACGCTCGGTACCCAGAGTACAGGTAACCAGTGCCTGAGTTTCACCACGGGTAAACAGAGCACTACCGTGGGTACGTGGCAATACACCGGCCATTACGCTCAGGGCACGAACCATATCTGGCTCACGGCCATCGATACGTGGCATACCGGCGATGATGCGGCTACGTACTACCTGCTTCTCCAGGCTACCCAGCAGATCGCTGGCTTCACGTACGTCCAGCTCAGGATTGGCTTCCTGCAGCTTCTCGATGGTAGCTTTCTTAATCGCGCCAACAGCTTCGTAACGCTCTTGCTTGGCAGTGATCTGGTAAGCATTGGTCAGGCTTTCTTCAGCCAGCTCTTTGATCTGCTCAACCAGAGTCTGGTCTTTTTCCGGAGCAGTCCAGTCCCAACGTGGCTTACCCGCTTCGGCGGCGAACTCGTTGATGGCGTTGATAACAGCTTGCTGCTGATCGTGACCGTATACTACCGCACCCAGCATTACTTCTTCTGGCAGAGCTTTTGCTTCAGACTCAACCATCAGAACAGCACCCTGAGTACCGGCAACAACCAGATCCAGGTCAGAGTTCAGACGCTCTTCAGCACCTGGGTTCAGAGTATATTCGCCATTTACATAACCAACACGGGCTGCACCCAGTGGGCCATTAAATGGAATACCAGAGATAGCCAGAGCAGCAGATGTACCGATCATGGAAACAATGTCCGGCTCAATCTGTGGGTCAACGGAAACAACGGTGATGATCACCTGAACTTCATTGGTGAAACCGTCAGGGAACAGTGGGCGGATTGGACGGTCGATCAGACGTGCAATCAGAGTCTCGTCTTCAGATGGACGGCCTTCACGCTTGAAGAAACCACCAGGGATCTTACCGGCTGCGTAAGTCTTTTCCTGATAGTTTACAGTCAGAGGGAAGAAGTCACGGCCCGGATCGGCTTGCTTCTTGCCGACAACAGTTACCAGAACAGTGGTATCGCCCATGCTGGCCAGAACGGCTGCATCAGCTTGACGTGCAATTACGCCTGTTTCCAGGGTGACAGTATGCTGACCATACTCAAAACTTTTTACGATAGGATTCACTTGACCCATTCCTTAATTTAATGACCTTAAATACGCGCGTAAGTATACTGCAAGTACTTGTGACAGATAAAGTGCTGCCTGTACCCGCAAGCCGCTTATTTTGCGGTATCCCGCCCGCTGCCAACTGCGCCTCGATACCATGCTACACAGGCCTTCCGCCTCGCTTTTGATCGCTTACGCTGCAGTTACCCATCCCACGATTGTCATTAAAAAGTCATAAAAAAAGCCACCTATAGGTGGCTTTGAAACAACAAAAAAGGAGGCAGGAGCCTCCTTTCTTTGAGCGAGACGCGAAATTAGCGACGCAGACCCAGCTTCTGGATCAGAGCTACGTAACGGTCGTTTTCAGTGCGCTTCAGGTAAGCCAGCAGCTTACGACGAGCGCTAACCATGCGCAGCAGACCACGACGAGAGTGGTGATCGTGGATGTGCTCTTTGAAGTGGCCTTGCAGGTGGTTGATCTGCGCAGTCAGCAGAGCTACCTGAACTTCAGTAGAACCAGTGTCGTTTTCACCGCGGCCGAATTCGGCAACGATTTGTGCTTTCGCTTCAGTACTTAGTGACATGTGTCTCTCCAAGATATCAATGTTAATCTTCAGCCGATCACTAACTCAGCCGAAGGGAGCGGTATTTTAGCCAGATTCGTCAGCAGGCGCAAGCGCCCGGGCTGAACCAGGATCAATTAATAACCAAGATCAATCCTGACCTGGTTGCTGAAGCACAATCAAACGCTTGGGCGCCAGCAGACCATCATCGTTCATCTGACCTATACCCACAAACTGGCGCGCTTCACCCAGCGTGATGCGTACCAGGGTATCTGACGGCAAACCTGCCACCTGAACCGGGTTACCATTCATCAGATAACCAGCAGCCGACTCATGCACATTGGCTTCAGGCAGATCAGCCACGGCAGTGTCCATCGGCAGCAAAATAGGATCCAGCAGCTCTTTGGGCGCAATTTCCTGCTCACGTGCTTGCTCCAGCAAGGCTTCCAACTGCTCCAGGGTTACCATTTTTTCATAAGGGTAACCGGCAACAGCAGTGCGGCGCAGCATAATGACATGAGCACCACAGCCCAGCATTTCACCCAAATCGTCGATGATAGTGCGGATATAGGTGCCTTTGGAGCAGTGAATATCCAGCGTCAATTCATCGTTTTCCAGCTTGATAAAGTTCAGCTCGAATACTGTGATTGGGCGGGCTTCGCGGGGGACTTCCTTGCCTTCGCGAGCATACTTGTACAGAGGCTGCCCCTGATACTTGAGCGCAGAGTACATGGAAGGCACCTGCATGGTGTCGCCACGGAAGTGTTCCAGTGCATCCAGCAGCTGCTGTTCGCTGAAAGCCACTTCACGGGTTTGCATCACTTCGCCATCACTGTCGCTGGTATCGGTCCGCTCACCCAGCTTAGCTGTCACCAGATAACGCTTATCCGCATCCAGCAGGTGAGAAGAGAACTTGGTCGCTTCTCCCAGACAGATAGGCAGCATACCTGTGGCCAGAGGGTCCAGCGCACCTGTATGACCGGCTTTGGCCGCGTTATAGATACGCTTTACCCTTTGCAGCACATGGTTGGAGCTTTCACCGGTTGGCTTGTCCAGCAGCACTATGCCGTCAATGAAACGGCCTTTGGGGCGGCGGGCCATCAGGCTTCCTCTCCGTTGTCCTTGTCATCTTCAGCGCCGAACTTCTCAGCTTTGGCCTGATCAGACTTAATCACCTGACTCACCAGATTGGACATGCGCATACCTTCAACCAGAGAAGCATCGTAAACGAACTTCAGCTCAGGCATCACACGCAGTTTCATGCGACCGGCCACCAGAGTGCGGATGTAAGGCGCCGCTGCAGCCAGTGCTGCCAGCTTGTCCTCAACCGCCTCAGGATTGTCTTCAAAGAAGGTCACAAATACCCGGGCAAAGCTCAAGTCACGGGATACTTCAACATCATTTACCGTCACCATGCCAACCCTAGGGTCTTTAATTTCCCGCATCAGTACCATGGCCAGCTCCTGTTGCAGCTGCTGACCGATACGACGGGTACGACTGAATTCTTTTGCCATATTAATCACCAAAGGGCGGCCATATTCGCACCGGCAACCTCAGAACAAATCTGATGTCACCGGCGCGGATATCGGCCGCCCTTGTCAAATACTACTTATTTACAGGGTACGTGCGACTTCAACGGTCTCGAATACTTCGATCTGGTCGCCTACGCGAACGTCGTTGTAGTTCTTAACGCCGATACCACATTCCATACCGTTGCGGACTTCGTTAACGTCATCCTTGAAGCGACGCAGAGATTCCAGCTCGCCTTCATAGATAACCACGTTTTCACGCAGTACACGGATTGGCGCGCTGCGCTTCACGATACCTTCAGTCACCATACAACCTGCGATAGCACCCAGCTTAGGCGACTTGAACACGTCACGTACTTCAGCCAGACCGATAATCTGCTGCTTGAACTCAGGAGCCAGCATACCGCTCATTGCGCTGCGAACTTCATCGATCAGGTCATAGATTACACTGTAGTAGCGCAGATCTACGGCTTCAGCTTCAATGGTCTTACGCGCCTGAGCATCCGCACGTACGTTAAAGCCGACCATAATCGCGTTGGACGCTGCAGCCAGAGTCGCATCGGTTTCGGTCAGTGCACCAACGCCACGGGCGATGATGTTCACTTTAACTTCGTCGGTAGACAGCTTGGCCAGAGAGTCTGCAATCGCTTCCAGAGAGCCCTGTACGTCAGCTTTCAGTACGATGTTCAGCTCCTGAACTTCGCCTTCGGTCATGTTGGCGAACATGTTCTCCAGCTTGGCCTTCTGCTGACGTGCCAGTTTCACTTCGCGGAACTTACCCTGACGGTACAGAGCAACTTCACGAGCTTTACGCTCATCACGAACAACTGTGGCTTCATCACCGGCAGACGGTACACCGGACAGACCCAGGATCTCTACCGGGATAGATGGACCCGCTTCAGTGATGGACTTACCGTTCTCATCCTTCATCGCACGGATTTTACCGTACTCCAGACCACACAGAACGATATCACCCTGACGCAAAGTGCCTTCCTGAACCAAAACAGTCGCGACAGGACCACGGCCCTTGTCCAGTTTGGATTCAATCACAACACCGGCAGCCATACCTTCACGACGTGCAGTCAGTTCCAGTACTTCGGCTTGCAGCAGAATAGCTTCCAGCAGCTCGTCTACACCGGTACCAGCTTTTGCTGACACGTGTACGAACATGTTGTCGCCACCCCAATCTTCAGACATCACGTTGTGCTGAGCCAGCTCAGTCTTAACGCGGTCCGGATCGGCTTCTGGCTTATCCATCTTGTTCACAGCAACAATCAGAGGCACGTTACCGGCCTTGGCGTGCTGAATCGCTTCGATGGTCTGAGGCATAACACCGTCATCGGCAGCCACAACCAGAATTACGATATCGGTCGCTTTAGCACCACGGGCACGCATTGCGGTAAACGCAGCGTGACCAGGAGTATCCAGGAAGGTCACCATGCCGTTGTCTGTTTCTACATGGTAAGCACCGATATGCTGGGTAATACCACCTGCTTCGCCAGCCGCAACTTTAGCGCGACGGATATAATCCAGCAGAGAGGTCTTACCGTGGTCAACGTGACCCATGATGGTCACAACCGGTGCACGAGGCTCCATTTGCTCATCGTCGTCACGGTCAGCCAGTACCTGATGCTCCAGCTCGTTTTCACGCAGCAGAACTACCTTGTGGCCCATCTCCTCAGCAACCAGCTGAGCAGTTTCCTGATCCAGTACCTGGTTAATAGTTACCATGGAGCCCATCTTCATCATCTGCTTGATGATTTCGGTGGCTTTCACTGCCATTTTCTGAGCCAGCTCAGCAACAGTGACAGTTTCGCCTACACGAACTTCACGGTTAACGGCAGCAACTGGCTTGTTAAAGCCATGAGCCATAGACTTAGGCGCTGCTTTGCCTCTCATGTGGCGCTCACGGCCGTCACGGGCATCTTTACCGCCACGCTTCTTGCCCTGAGTTTTGTTACGGCTGCGACGGCCGCGCTTCTCTTCGTCCATATCACTGCGATCTTCAGCAGCCTGAGCTACTTTAGAAGTGGTCACGTGATGGTCCTGGCTGCGCTCGGCTTCCAGGCGACGTTTCTCTTCTTCTTCCCAGCGCTTGGCATTTTCTTCTGCCAAACGACGGGCTTCTTCAGCAGCCTTGGCTGCTTCTTCGTCTTGCTTACGTTTCAGAGCTTCCTCCTGAGCACTCTTGATGCGCTCAGCTTCCAGGCGCGCTTCGCGGGCCTCTTCGGTTTCGGGCTCAGCACTCTTTTCGGCGTCAGCTTTCGCTTTGGCTGCAGCTGCTTCAGCTTTCGCCTTGGCGTCTGCCTCAGCTTTTACCTTAGCCTCTGCTTCTGCTTTAGCGCGGGCTTCAGCTTCTGCCTGAGCAGCGGCCTCAGCAGCTGCTTGCGCTTCTGCTTCTGCACGTGCCTGCTCTTCAGCTTCCGCCTTCAATGCTGCCGGGTCACGCTTGACGAAAGTACGCTTCTTACGTACTTCCACTTTTACGTCTTTGGACTGACCACCGCCGGCAGATACGCTCAGGGTAGATACAGTCTTACGCTGCAGAGTCATCTTGGTTGGTTGACCGTCAGCGCCGTGCTGCTTTTTCAAAAACTCAATCAGAGTTTGTTTTTCCGCTTCGGAGACAACGTCGTTACGGGACTTGCTAATACCCGCCTGAGAAAACTGCTCAATCAGTCGCTCAACGTCTTTGCCTACTTCCGAAGCCAGTTTTTCTACTGTGTTTTCTGTCATCAGTTAACTCCCCCTGTTGATCGACTTATGCTTCTTCGCCAAACCAACAGATGTTGCGGGCAGCCATGATGAGCTCACCAGCTTTCTCTTCTGTCAATTCTTCAATTTCGATCAAATCATCAATGCCTTGTTCGGCCAAATCTTCCAGTGTGATTACGCCTTTGCTTGCCATAATGTAAGCCAGGTGACGTTCCAAACCTTCCAGAGCCAGCAGGTCAGCGCTTGGTTCAACACCATCCAGCGCCTCTTCCTGTGCCAGTGCACGGGTAGAGATTGCAGCCTTGGCGCGCTCACGCAGCGCTTCGACGATATCTTCGTCCAGGCCGTCAATTTCCAGCAGCTCAGCTACCGGCACATAAGCGATCTCTTCCAGTGAAGTGAAACCTTCATCAGCCAACAGCTGAGCAAAGTCGTCATCGATATCCAGAGAACCGGTGAACAGGTCAACAATCTTGGCGCTTTCGGCCTGATGTTTGGCGTTCATATCTTCCACAGTCATCACGTTCAGAGTCCAGCCGGTCAGCTGGGTCGCCAAACGGATGTTCTGACCGTTACGGCCAATCGCCTGAGCGAGAGAGTCGGCTTCAACAGCGATATCCATGGAGTGGTTATCTTCGTCAACAATGATAGAGGCCACATCAGCTGGTGCCATGGCATTGATCACGAATTGTGCTGGATTATCATCCCACAGCACGATATCAACACGCTCGCCACCCAACTCGTTGGAAACGGCCTGAACACGCGCACCACGCATACCGACGCAAGCACCGATAGGATCGATACGCTTGTCGTTGGATTTGACGGCGATCTTGGCGCGGCTGCCTGGGTCACGGGCTGCGCCCATAACGTTAATCATTTCGTCAGCAATTTCCGGTACTTCTACACGGAACAGTTCGATCAGCATTTCTGGCTTGGTACGGGTCAGGAACAGCTGAGCACCACGAGCTTCAGGACGTACTGAATACAGCAATGCGCGAACGCGGTCACCGGGACGGAAGCTTTCACGGCTGATCAGGTCCTCTTTGTACAAGACGCCGTCAGCATTGTTGCCCAGGTCAACCACTACGCTGTCACGGTTGCTCTTTTTCACCACACCGGTGATCAGCTCGCCTTCTTTATCTTCGAACTGTTCAACAACCTGAGCGCGCTCGGCTTCACGTACTTTCTGTACGATAACCTGCTTGGCAGTCTGGGTAGTGATACGGTCAAAAACCACTGACTCGATTTCATCTTCGATGAATTCACCCAGTTGAATTTCCGGCTCTTCATAACGAGCAGCTTCCAGTGTGATCTCGCGGAATGGGTTTTCCAGCGGCTCACCAGTGTCTTCAACTACCTGCCAACGACGGAAAGTGTCGTAGTGACCTGTCTTGCGATCGATAGCGACACGTACGTCGATATCACCTTCGTACTTCTTCTTGGTAGCGGTTGCCAGCGCATATTCCAACGCTTCAAAAATCTTCTCGCGCGGTACGGCTTTCTCGTTGGATACCGCTTCAGCAACCAGCAGAATCTCTTTGTTCATCGTCTTGCCTCGTTCACCTTTATCCATCAAAACTTCGCAATCACGTTTGCTTTGCGAATGTTATCGATGGCTACGACTTTCTCTTTACCATCCACGGTCAAAGTCAGCATCTGTCCTTCGACTTTGGTGATGGTGCCTCTCATGTTGCGACTACCATCAACCGGCATAGTCAGTTGTACTTTGGCCTCTTCACCCAGGTAGCCTGCGTACTGCTGCGAATTGAACAGCGGACGGTCTACACCGGGAGAAGAAACTTCCAGCGTGTATTCATGGGAGATAGGGTCTTCAACATCGAGTACAGCACTGACCTGACGGCTGGCTTCGGCGCAATCCTCAATATTGATCCCATTCTCACTGTCGATATAGATTCGCAGCGTCGAATGCTTACCTGCCTGCAGGTATTCGATACCCCACAGCTGGTAGCCGAGCGACTCCACAGGCCCTCTAAGCATGTCTGCCAGTCTGTTTTCCAATGTTGCCAAAATAGACCCCCAAAAAAACAAAAAAGGGCTATATAGCCCCAGTACTTTGCCGCTCGTTTTGCGGCCAATGTCAAAGTCCAAATAACAAAAAACCCCGTAATCACGAGGTCATTGCTTAAGAACCTGTATTCAGTAACTAATCTATCAAGACAAGTAACTGGGAGCTGGTTGCGGGGGCCGGATTTGAACCGACGACCTTCGGGTTATGAGCCCGACGAGCTACCAAGCTGCTCCACCCCGCGTCAACTGGGTGCAAGTATATGGTCTTTCACCTTAACTTGCAATCACTGAGGACCTTCTAAACGAATCATCACACAGTGTTAATTTGGTGCCGAGAGCGGGACTTGAACCCGCACGACCGTTAGGTCACAGCCACCTCAAGGCTGCGCGTCTACCAATTCCACCACCTCGGCAAAATCGTTATCAGTCAGGAATCTTGTCCTGAGTCTGATCGGCTGGCTGAGGAGCTTGTTCAACTTGCTCTGCAGCTGTGCCTAAATCATTCCACGAATCGACTTCTTTGGCATGGTTTGCACTCAGGTTACCGATAACCAGACTCAGTACAAAGAATGCCACAGCCAGAATCGCTGTGCTCCGTGTCAGGAAGTTACCTGAACCACTGGAACCAAACAGAGTACCGGAAGCACCGGCACCGAAGGATGCGCCCATATCGGCACCCTTACCTTGCTGGATCAGAATCAAGCCAACCAGGGCGATTGCGACCAACAAGTAAACAACAATCAGTACATTGTACATATTACGCGCTCATTGCTATGGAACATAAACTTAAAAACTCGCTCGAGTTTAAGCTAGCTCCGCCAATCAGTCCACCATCAACATCAGGTTGGGCGAACAGGTCAGCAGCATTACCCGGGGTTACACTGCCACCATAAAGAATTCTGATATTTTCCCCAATGAATGGAGACACTTCAGAGAGACGCTTGCGTATAAACGCGTGTACTTCCTGTGCCTGCTCTGGGGTTGCGCTCTTACCCGTCCCTACTGCCCATAGCGGTTCGTAGGCGATAATTGCGTTATCAAAAGCCATGGTACCGTTTTTCTCGATAACCACATCCAACTCTTCCGCAATCACCTCAAAGGTGCGTCTTGCTTCTCGAGCCGGACCAGACTCACCAACACAAAGGATTGGAGTCAAACCGTGCTTTTGTGCTGCAGCAAATTTTTCTGCAACTATGTCACTGGTTTCGCCATACATACGACGGCGTTCAGAATGACCGATAATGACATATCGGCAACCGGCATCTTTTAACATTTTGCCGGACACTTCGCCTGTATAAGCACCGAAATCGTGCTGACTCAGGTTTTGCGCGCCCATTCTTACCAGGCAACCATTCAAGGCTTCTTTATTCGCTTCCATCAACTGCCTGACACTTTCCAGGTAGATTGAAGGTGGACAAAGTACCACTTCTGCTGAATCATCTTGGAGCTTGGCCGCGAATTTCTTGAAAAGCTCCTGCGCCAACTGCGCATCGCCGTTCATTTTCCAGTTGCCAGCAACCATTGGACGTCTGAGTGCCATCTCTGTCTCCTCTGAAAGCGGCGTGAATAATAGCGAACCGCCCTTTAACTTACAATACCCAAGGCCGTTATTTTTGTTATAACAGGCGAGAATGATTACTTTTTATTCTTAAAGCTAATTCTTTGCTCAGGGATAAAACAAAGGCGATGCAGTTTTCACCACATCGCCTTGTGACTGCCTATCCGATCAGGCGCATACACGCTTTACTGTGTCGGCAATCATATTGGCCAGCGAGGTCACTTCAGCCTCATCTGCACCTTCTACCATCACCCGCAACAGAGGTTCTGTACCTGATTTTCTCAGCAGTACCCGGCCGGTTTCACCCAACTGAGCCTCCGCTTTTTCTTTGGCAGCAATCACCTCTGCATGCAGCAGAGGATCGTCCTGGCCTTCAAAGCGAACATTGACCAATACCTGAGGGAACATGGTTAAGCCATCCAGCATGGCTTCAAAAGGCTTACCCTGACGCTGCATAGCGGCCAGCACCAGAATACCGGCCACAATGCCGTCACCAGTGGTACCATGGTCAAGATCCAGGATATGGCCGGAGTTTTCACCGCCGATACGCCAGCCCTTCTCTTTCAGCAACTCCATCACATAGCGATCACCGACTTTAGAGCGGGCAAACGGAATACTACGCTCTTTCAGCGCCAGCTCCAGGCCCAGATTGGACATCTGAGTACCAACTACACCACCTGTCAGTGCACCTCGAGCCTGAGCTTCACATGCCAGGATATATAGAATTTGGTCACCATCAACCACATTACCGTGGCGGTCGACCATCATGATACGGTCACCATCGCCATCCAGAGCAATACCCAAATCGGCCTGATGCTCCAACACGGCTTCACAAATGGCGCCCATAGCGGTGGCACCGACTTTGTCGTTAATATTGATACCGTTCGGCTTTACACCAATAGCGATAACTTCCGCACCCAGCTCTTTAAATACGCTTGGTGCTATGTGGTAAGTCGCCCCATGGGCACAGTCCACCACTATCTTCAGCCCTTCAAGTGTCTGATCAGCCGGGAAGTTACCCTTGCAGTACTCGATATAGCGACCGGCAGCATCATCAATGCGTGATACTTTACCCAGCAGGTGCGACTCTACGCACTCCATAGGTTTTTCCAGCTCAGCTTCGATAGCCAATTCAATCTCGTCGTCCAGCTTGCTGCCATCGGTAGAGAAGAACTTGATGCCATTATCATAGTAAGGATTATGAGAAGCGCTGATCACCACACCGGCTTCTGCGCGGAAGGTGCGGGTCAGATAGGCGACGGCGGGTGTTGGCATAGGGCCCATCAGCATGACATTCAGACCTGCGGCAGACAGTCCGGCTTCCAAAGCAGACTCAAACAGGTAACCGGAAATACGGGTGTCTTTACCGATAATCACTTTCTTGGTACCACTGCGGCTTAACACTCGACCCGCGGCCCAACCCAGCTTTAACGCCAGTTCCGGTGTCATCTTGCCGCTGCCGACTTTACCGCGGATCCCATCAGTCCCAAAAAACTTTCTCATTCTTGTTCCTTACCACACTCAAATATCAAATCCGTCTGACTCTGGCGCCTAACGTCTCAGTTGGCGACAGATATTAAATATTTTAACAGTGTCCACGGTCTGTTCCACATCGTGTACACGAACAATATGTGCCCCAAGCTGCAGTGATTGCAGAGCACCGGCCAAACTTCCGGCCAATCTGTCTTTGGGTTCACGTCCCAATAAGCCGCCTATCATACTCTTTCTGGACAGACCAATCAGCAGGGGCAGCTGAAATTCATGAAACTCATCCAGATTTGCCAGCAGCTGATAGTTATGTTCGAGGGTTTTTCCGAACCCAAAGCCAACATCCAGCATAATACGCTCTCTCGGGATTCCGGCGGCTTCGCAGGCCTCAATTCGTTCCCTGAAAAATGCTTTCACATCCGAGACGACATCTTCATATTGAGGCGCTTGCTGCATAGTTCTCGGTTGTCCCTGCATATGCATAAGACAAACCGGAACGCCGGAAGTTGCAGCCGCCTCAAGTGCCCCCGGCTCCTGCAGAGCTCTAACATCATTAATGATATGAGCACCGGCCTTGACAGCCTGACGCATCACTTCAGGCTTACTGGTATCAACAGAGATCCACACGTCATGGTGCCTGGCAACGTACTCTACCAGAGGAATGACACGTTTGAGCTCCTCCTCAAGCGCAACGTCTGCGGCCCCCGGACGGGTTGACTCGCCACCAATATCGATAATTCCAGCTCCCTGAGCCACCATCTCATCCGCATGACGACAGGCAGACTCATAGGCTGCAAATTCACCACCATCGGAAAATGAGTCGGGTGTCACATTCAAAATCCCCATTACCACGGGGGCATCCAACTCCAGGGTTTTGCCATGGGCTTCCAGCTTGAACAATCCTATTCTCCTTAAAACAAGAAAACCCCTCACGGGGTTTTCTTAAAAACAATATCTACTGCATTACTTGGCTGGTGACTCGCCCGGCTCCTGGATGTCGGTATCAACGACTTCCTTCGCCTCTGGCTCGGCAGGCTTAACTTCCTGACCACCCTGAGGAGTGGAACCATTGCCACCGTTACCATTGTCATCCTGCCAATCAGCAGGTGGACGTACATCGCGACGGGCCATCAGATCATCAATCTGAGGAGAATCGATGGTTTCATACTTCATCAGAGCGTCTTTCATGGAGTGCAGAATATCCATGTTCTCTTCGAGGATCTGCTTGGCACGCTGATAGTTACGGTCGATGATCACCTTGATCTCACTATCAATAATGGCTGCTGTGTCATCTGACATATGCTTGGATTTAGCCATTGAGCGACCCAGGAAAACTTCACCTTCCTCTTCCGCATACAACAAAGGACCCAGCTTGTCGGAGAAGCCCCATTGAGTCACCATGTTACGGGCGATAGAGGTCGCGTACTTAATATCCTGAGATGCACCGGTAGAAACCGCTTCATCACCGAAGATCAGCTCTTCAGCCAGGCGACCACCGTATGCCACGGAGATCTGACACTCCAGCTTACGACGGCTCTGACTGACAGCATCGGCTTCCGGCAGGAAGAAGGTCACACCCAGAGCACGACCACGAGGGATAATGGTCACCTTGTGCAGCGGGTCATGCTCAGGCATCAGATAGCCCACAATCGCGTGACCGGCTTCATGGTACGCCGTCATCTCTTTATCCTGCTCAGACATCACCATGGAACGGCGCTCAGCACCCATCATGATTTTGTCTTTAGCACGTTCAAACTCTTCCATGCCAACCAGTTTACGGTTACCACGGGCAGCAAACAGCGCAGCTTCGTTTACCAGGTTGGCCAGATCCGCACCTGAGAAGCCAGGGGTACCGCGGGCAATCACACTGGCTTTCACATCGTCACCGATAGGCACTTTGCGCATATGCACTTTCAGGATCTGCTCACGGCCACGAACATCTGGCAAACCGACTACAACCTGACGGTCGAAACGGCCTGGACGCAACAGTGCAGCATCCAGTACATCAGGACGGTTGGTCGCAGCGATAACGATAATACCTTCGTTACCTTCGAAGCCATCCATCTCAACCAGCATCTGGTTCAGGGTCTGCTCACGCTCATCGTGACCACCGCCCAAGCCGGCACCACGCTGACGGCCTACCGCGTCGATCTCGTCGATGAAGATGATACAAGGAGCAGACTTTTTAGCCTGTTCAAACATGTCACGAACACGGGATGCACCCACACCCACAAACATTTCAACGAAGTCAGAACCTGAGATGGTAAAGAAAGGCACCTTGGCTTCACCGGCAATCGCCTTGGCCAGCAGTGTCTTACCTGTACCTGGAGGGCCTACCATCAATACGCCGGTAGGAATACGGCCGCCCAGACGCTGGAACTTGGTTGGGTCACGCAGATAATCCACCAGCTCTTTCACTTCTTCTTTGGCTTCATCACAACCAGCCACATCGACGAAAGTGGTCTTGATCTGATCTTCGCTCATCAGTTTGGCTTTGCTCTTGCCGAAGGACATAGCGCCCTTACCGCCGCCGCCCTGCATCTGGCGCATAAAGAAGATCCAAACACCAATCAACAGCAGCATTGGGAACCAGGAGATAAAGATCTGGGTCAGGAAACCGGACTCTTCAGCCTCCTGGCCTTTAACTTTCACCCCTTTTTTCAACAGGTCGTTGATCAGGTCACGGTCATAAATAGGCATGATGGTAGTGAACTTATCACCACTACGCATAGTACCAACTATGGTGCGCTGGTCAGCTTTAAATTCGGCAGTGGCAACACGGTTGTTTTCCACGTCCTGAACGAAGGTTGAATAATCCATCTTCGACGCTGAGGACGAAGTAGGGGAAATACCCTGGAATACCGACATCAGCACTACCGCGATGACGACCCAGAGAATCAGGTTTTTTGCCATGTCACTCAAGTTCTTAGACCTCATTAAAGTCCTGCGATGATTGTCGCTAGGTTACTACAACTTATACCCGGTCGCCACCAGATACACTTCCCTTGAACGGGGGCGCGAGGAATCCGGCTTACGGGTCTTGACAGTTTTGAAAGCCGCTCTCACCGCCTTCATATACTCATCAAAGCCCTCTCCCTGAAATACCTTAACTGCGAAGCTGCCATTTGGCGCCAGTACCTGATGACACATATCCAATGCTAGTTCAACAAGATACATTGCGCGCGGTTGATCAACACCATCACTGCCGCTCATGTTTGGCGCCATGTCTGACAATACGACATCAACTTTGGCATCGCCCACTCGATTTAACAGAGCGTCCAGCACTTTATCTTCGCGGAAATCGCCCTGCAGGAAATCGACACCAACGATTGGGTCCATCGGCAAAATATCACAGGCGATAACTTTGCCCTTTTCACCCACCAGCTTCACGGCAATTTGAGACCAACCACCGGGAGCCGCACCCAAATCCACCACTGTCATACCAGGTTTGATCAGTTGATCTTTCTGCTGCAACTCTTCCAGTTTGAAGGCGGCGCGAGAACGCAAACCACGCTTTTGAGAGAGTTTTACATAGTGATCATCAAAGTGTTCCTGCATCCAACGGGTGGAGCTGGCTGAACGTTTTTTTGCTGACATCGAATTCCCGAAACAAAATCAGAGTTACACCTAAGCTATATGAGGGTAGAATACCCGTTTTTCAATGGTAACTCAGCAAAAGTTGGTATAAATGAACCTGACAACCAAACAAAAACAGTACCTCAAAGGACTGGCGCACAATTTAAAGCCAGTGGTACTGCTCGGGGCCAACGGCCTGACTGAGGGCGTGCTGGCAGAAATCGACAACGCACTGCAACACCACGAGCTGATCAAGGTCAAAGTGCCTACTACTGATCGCGAAGTGAAACTTGCTATCGTCGACGCCATCGTCCGCGAAACCGGCGCAGTGAACGTTCAATTGATCGGTCACAATGCCGTACTGTATCGTCAGTCCGAAGAGATGAAGATCGCCATTCCTAAAGCGCGCTAATCATCACCGGATCGAAAAAGCCGCTCGACTATCTTAGATAGCGAGCGGCTTTTTTGTACCTTGCTGAGCTGAAATATAAATTAAATATATTCCACGCTGACAATTTCAAAGTCAGTAATGCCACCAGGTGTTTGAATACTCACCTCATCACCCTCGTTTTTACCGATCAGGCCACGAGCGATAGGAGAATTCACTGACAGCAGATTTTCTTTAATATTGGCTTCGTCATCGCCTACGATGCGGTAAGTCACTTCATCTTCAGTGTCCAAATTCATGATGGTCACAGTTACGCCGAAAATCACCTTGCCGGTGTTTTCCATCTTGGTGACATCGATAATCTGAGCATTGGACAGCTTGCCTTCGATATCGCGGATACGCGCTTCGCACAGGCCCTGCTCTTCGCGGGCTGCGTGGTATTCAGCGTTTTCCTTCAGATCCCCCAGTTCACGGGCAGTGGCAATGGCCTCGGAGATGTGTGGACGACGTTCAAACTTCAGCATATCCAGCTCTTGCTGCAAACGCTCGGCACCAACTACCGTCATAGGAACCTTATTCATAATTCTCTTTCGTCTCCTGTAAAACAAAAGCATCCCGTGCAGGCCAGTAGCCCGCACAGTTGATAATTTTGATGAGATTGCGCCAATTCGCGCACTGGACACCAGTTTATGGTAATGGATACAGCTTACCTAAGCGGACGCAGTTAGGCCATACAATCAGTTGAAAATAATTACCCAGCTCAGATTTTCAAATAGTTAGCTTCAACATCAAGGGTTAATCCGGTTCAGACCTTGTCCATAAACGCCACAGGCCGTATAAGTGATTACTCGCTTTGACGTTCAGGTATTGCCTATGACACCTGTTAAACGTGGCATTTTGCTGGCACTGGCCGGCATTCTTATTCTGAGCTTTGACAGTCTGTTGGTTCGCCTCACAGATACCTCTCCCTGGAATCTGTTGTTTTGGCGAGGCACCATGCAGGCCACAAGCTTTTTGCTGATCCTGATTGTTTTTAACCGCACTGAGCTCAAACAAAAGTTGCTGCCACCCTCACTCGGCACGCTCGCCGTGGGCGCGCTTTTCTGTGCATCTACCGTGTGTTTTGTGCTGTCGCTGGCTCACACTCAGGTGGCCAGCACTCTAGTTATCGTAAACACTGCGCCTCTGTTCACCGCCATCATTGCTTTTGTGGTGCTTAAGGACAAATTACCTTTGCATACCCTGGCGGCGATAGGAGCCGCAGTAGGCGGCGTTTGGTTTATCTTTGCTTATGCCCCTGAGCCCGGCCAGATAGTGGGGGATCTGTATGCATTGGTCACAGCCATATCCACAGCCATTTACCTCACCATTATGCGTTCAACCCAGGGTAAAAATGCCGCGAGCTTTCTGGTGTGCGCAGGGATTATGATCGCAGCCTTTGCTCTGTATAAAGGGGCCAGACCATTGTCTGTCCCCGGTGACCACTTGGTTTATGCTCTGGTGTTGGGCGGAGTAGTGGTACCAGCCGCTTACTTATGCATATCCAAAGCACCGGCTTATATTCCGGCTGCTCAAACCAGTTTGATACTGCTGCTGGAGATTCTGCTCGGCCCACTGTTTGTCTATCTGGTATTAGGGGACAAGCCTTCAGATAATGATTTGATTGGTGGCGGCCTGGTGTTGATAACCTTGATACTGCATACCTTGTGGGAGCTGAGACTAAATCAACAAAAGCAGGTGTAAATATTGAAAGATAAAAACTGCTTCAAACTGTGAGTTGAAAATCGATTGCCGCGGACTTCACACCTATGGCCTGCTGGCAATCACCCTTTCTTTTCAGCTGACTTCCTGCCCCTGAGACAACCCTCTAATCAACTGGCTGATAACCGGGTTCAATGTTTGATGAGAGGGGTAACATAAGCCGATACGACGATACATTCGCGGCCCATTAAAACGCACCAGCTCCAATCTTGGTTCATCCTCCACCAGACCATCGGGCAGGAAACTAATCCCAAAGCCAGCCAGCACCAGAGACATCACCTGTGACTTATGCTCTGCCTTGGCGACCAAATTAAGCGACATATCTGCACAGGCCAGCAAACCTATGGTCTGCTGATGAGCCTCACAGGGAGGACACTCAATAAAGTCATAGCCGTTGAGATCTTCAGGTTCAACGAGCTCCTTTTGCGCTAGGTGATGACCTTTTGGCACACAAAGCACATAGTCTTCACTCCACAGCGGCATAAAGACCTCGTCCTCCCGCTTGAGGGCATCCAGCGTAAGACGGCAATCGGCTGCACTGTGATAATCAACCAGCTCAATATCCAGCCTTTCCACCACCTGATTAATTCGGGTCAGTAAACCCGCCAGCCTGCGCTGACTCAGATCAGGCATCACCGCCACTTTCAGCTTCTGTCTGGCTGCCTTTTGCTTGAACAAACCCGGTAATTCACTGGCTTCTTTTACCAGCTTCACGGCCAGCGGGTAGAGATAGTGGGCACTGTCCAACGCCACTACACCTTTTTTGCTGCGTTCAAATAGAGGGCCTCCCAGTTCCTCCTCCAGTTGCTTAAGACCAGAGGAGAGTGAAGGCTGACTGACGTGGCAGCGCTGGGCTGCTGAGGTGATATTACGCTCTTCAAAAATTGCGATGAAAAATCTGAGCAGTCTTAAATCGATCACTTGGACTCACCTATAACCAAAAATTTAGCCATCTACAGGCATTCATAGGCGCAGCCTATCATAACCAGTCAAAATAAGTATTTTTCCCTTTCCTCGACACTTCCTATACTGCGCTCATTCCCTGCCCGGCCGGCATACAAGTTTTCCGCTCTGACCCAGAGCATTGGATTGAGGACAATCACTATGAGTAAAGAGTTAGTTGTTATTACCGGTGCATCATCAGGTATCGGCGCTGCTATGGCCAAAGCGTTCAGCAATGCAGGTCACCCTCTGTTACTGTTGGCCCGTCGTATTGAGCCAATGCAGGCACTGAATCTGCCAAACGCACTGTGCATCAGTCTGGATGTAACCGATGGCGAAGCCTTTAAGGCAGCGATTGCAGAAGGTGAAGCGCAGTTTGGCAAAGTAGGCTGTCTGGTCAATAACGCCGGCGTTATGCTGCTGGGACTGGCCCACGAACAGGACCCAACTGAATGGACCCGCATGTTGAACATCAATGTGATGGGTGTGCTTAACGGCGTTCATGCTGTTCTGGCTGATATGAAAGCCCGTAGCACTGGTACCATCATCAATGTCAGCTCTATCGCCGGTCGTAAGACCTTCCCTAACCATGCCGCATACTGCGCCACCAAATTTGCTGTGCATGCGCTGACAGAAAACATTCGCGAAGAAGTGGCCATGGACAATGTCCGTGTCATCACCATTGCCCCTGGTGCTGTGGAAACTGAACTGCTTAGCCACACCACCAGTGATGCAATCAAAGCAGGCTACGAAGATTGGAAAACTGAGATGGGCGGCGTGATCATGCCGGAAACCATCGCTGAAGCGACACTGTTCGCCTGGCAGCAACCACAAAATGTGTGCGTACGTGAAATCGTACTGGCTGCAACCAAGCAGCAACCATAAGCCTGCCATATAGCCCAGCTTAAAATCCGTCTATTAAAAACCGCCTGCCAAGGCGGTTTTTATTTCTCCGCTCATAGTGATTTGTGGGCAACCCGACAATTTATACAAATAAAACAGTTAATTGATAAAAGTATGCCGCTGTCGACAGTTCAAAAATAGCCTATCTCTTAGGCTGGTATCTGTAGGTTTTACCGCCACTCAGTATCGAAGTCAGGAGGGATTCATGGATTTCAGACCGTTAAGTGGATTTTCATCAATGTCGATCAGTGCCATGGATAAGGTGATGCAATGGCAGATCCAGAATTCGCTCTCCCTGTCGGATGCCAAAGTGCCCAATTCAATGCTCATTGCCCCGGAAAAACCCATCGAAACCCTGTATCTGCACATTCCCTTCTGCCACACATTATGCCGATATTGCTCATTTCATAAGGTTAAGTTTAATGAGGTACTGGCCAGGGATTACTTTAAGGCTCTGAGGCAGGAGATCTGCTCTGTAATCGATCTTGGCTTTAAATTTAACCGTGTGTATGTGGGCGGCGGCACTACCACGATTCTTGAAGATGAACTGATAGCCACCATAGAACTTATTCTGAGTAAAACCCGGATACGGGAAGTCTCCTGTGAAAGCGATCCAATCTACTTCCATGAAGGCCAACCGCAGAGGCTTACAGGGTTAGTTGATCGTATGTCGATTGGTGTCCAGAGTTTTGAAGACCGAATACTCAAAGCCACAGGAAGATATGAGAAATTCGGCTCGGGCCAGGAGCAGTATGAGTATATTCATAAAGCCGTATCTCTGTTTCCAACCGTTAACATGGATATGATGTATGGGTTTACCGGTCAAACCCCGGACTCCATTGCCATTGATCTCGAAAAAGCCATAAGTCTGAAGCCGGAACAGATCACCACCTACCCCCTGACCCCGGGCATTGGCAAAAACCGAAAAAAATGCGCATCAATTTCTGGTAAAGAGAGTGACCTATGGGCCCAGTTCGTCACGGCCAGATCTTGCCTGACAACAGCCTATGATATGGAATTTCCCTGGACATATAGTCAGCGTAAACAGCAGCCTGTTGAACACAAATATGTTCTTGACGGTGAAGATTGCTTCGGTGTCGGTTCAGGAGCATTTGGCCGTTTTGGAAACAGGTTCCTGATCTCCAGCTTTGATATTCAGGACTATATAGATTCAAGAAAAGCCGCCCCCGCTAAGCCTGGAATTCAATTTGAAAAGCAGATAAGTGATCAGGCCCTGAGGCAACATCATTTAATGATAATGATGGGCCACGGAATTGTGCGACACAAAGAGTTTGAGTTGCATACAGGGCAAAGCCTGTGGCGGGCTTTGCCACTGGAAATGAGCTTCCTGCTGGCCACAGGCGCCATTAAAAGTCACAGCGACGGCTATCAGGTCACTGAAATGGGCCAATTTGTGGCGCTGAAAATGTTCTCCGGCTTCCTGTCAGGAATGGACTATCTGCGTGAGCAGGCCCGGGAACTGGTGCAACCACAGGCCTGCTGATTTAAACAGAGTGTAAGAGTTGGGGCACTACTTAGTCAGCGTAAACTCATTACTGACCCAGACAGGGATCAACTTGGTGTTGTATGCCGAAGGGGTGTATTGATATTGAGCCAGCATTTCCCGAACCACCTCTCCCCACTGAGGGTCAGTCATAGAGGTAAAAGTGACCTTGTGAACCCTTCCTTCGGAATCGATCAAATACCTGGCCTCAACATAGCCTTTAGCAGGCAGACTTTCATCAATCTCAAATTGGTAGGAGTCGGATACGGGTAACCAATAGCGGGACAGCTCACTGGCACTAATCTTCATCGCAGGCTGCTTTAACACGGGCGTTGCTCCACAACCGGCCAGAAGTACAGCACAAAGCGTTATCATTATTTTTTTCATAAGGTTACCAGTTATCGACCAGACGTAAGTAGATTCTCAACAGGGTAATTTTTTTGTGCAATCACCCTAAAGTCTGATTTCCAACCAGAAAGTTACCCTACCCACTCTCGTGAGCCAACTCCAACCTTCATAACTGAGCGGATAATGACTGCTGGCTGCAGTAAGAAGCCCGTTCCTCCTAATTTTCCCGGCATAACTCCTGCTCTACCGACAAGTGTCAGTGATGAGCATAACCCGAAGAAAGATTTGAGGGGGACAGTAAACAAGTGACAACTGAAGGAAAAAAATGGCATACCTGAGGTATGCCCAAATCGTTGGTCTCGCCGCCAGCAGACCAACGGGTGTCTGTTTAAGCTTAGTTCAATACCTCTCTGGTTCCAGTAAGTTACGAAAAATACAGCATATTGCTTACTTCCACAGCAATCGTACGAGGCTTAATTAGCGGTTTGCGAACTGTCACAACAGTCGCAGGATTTATCAGATACACTGCGCCATCTCCCATCCAAAGGGACCCTACAACAGGAATAACAATGACTCATAAAATTATTCTGGATACAGACCCGGGTATCGACGATGCAATGGCGATTTTGTTTGCCGAGGCCCACCAAGATATCGAACTGATGGCGCTGACCACAGTATTTGGTAATGCAACCATCGAAAATGGCACCCGTAATGCCCTCTTCCTGAAAGAGAAGTTCAATTGCAGCTATGACGTTGCCCAGGGTGCAAGTCAGCCACTGGAGCGTCCACCGGTTGGCCCAACTGTGATTGTTCACGGTGAAACCGGTTTTGGCCACCTGCATGCTTCTGAACCGCAAACCGCAAAGGCAGATCCGCGTCCGGCACATCAGTACATTATCGACCAGCTAAAGGCTCACCCCGGCGAAATCACCCTGGTTGCCGTTGGCCCTTTGACCAACCTTGCATTGGCACTACAGGCTGATCCTGCAATCACCAAACTGGTTAAACAGGTAGTCATTATGGGTGGCGCCTTTGGTGAACACGGACACAAAGGTAATGTGACACCATTTGCCGAAGCTAATATTCATGACGACCCGCACGCTGCTGACCTGGTGTTCACCGCTGATTGGCCTGTGGTCATAGTTGGTCTTGATGTCACTGAAGAGAGCTTCTTCAGCAGCGAGTATCTGGATCAGCTGCGTGATGACGCAGGAGAGGTGGGCCAGTTTATTCACGATGTCAGTCGCTACTATCTGGAGTTCTATTCAGAGAAAATCGGGCTTTCAGGCTGTCATGTGCATGACCCTTCTGCCATCGCCTATGTGATCAACCCAGAACTTTTCAGCCTGCGTCTGGGTCCTGTTCGGGTAGTGCTGGATGGTTGCGCCGAAGGCATGACTCTGCAGAAATTCACGGATCGCCGTCACGGTTACGATGAGTGGGAAGGCAAGCCAAAGCAATCTGTCGCGGTTGATGTGGATGACGCCTCACTGCTGAAGCTGTATCGCGATACTATTATTGAATACAGCGCCAGACAGTAGCGACTTAAGCCTAACCAAGAATATCGCTGTAAATTTCACCAAAAGCAGTGAAATCCTCCATATTGAGCAGCTATACTGGCTGCTCAATATTTACCCGCCACACCTTGTTCGGTGTTGGCTGCGGAGGTTGATATGCCAAAGCTTAAAAAACTCGCGTTAGCACTTCCCCTCACTCTTTTCATCCCTTTTTTCACGGCGGCTGCAAATGCAGATGCCAGCACTCAATCAAATGACGACTTAACGACTCATGTCGTTTCTGATGCCACCAAACGCAAAGGTGAGCAGCAACATCTTAAAGAGTTGGCTGAAGCTAAAGGGCAGAAGAAAGCAGATGTTCTGGCTCATGACGAACACAGACGTAAAGGCGAACAGCAGCACCTGAGAGAACTGCACGAGTCCAGGAAGGCCGCCAAAGTCAAACCGCCCAAAAAAGATAACTGACGAATCTGCCAGCGCTGGCAAATAGACAGCAGTAAAACAGACAGTAAAAAGGCGCTCTATGCACATCAAGCAAAGGACGCCTTTTCGACTTTCTGGAGGGTTGTTGAACTAAGCGACCTGAGCCGTAACCTGAGATGTCAGCAACCAAACTGACAACAAAATAAATACGGCGCCCATCACCTTGTTCTGCCAAACCCGGAAACCGGGATGGCTGAGCAACGCCTGCCCCAAAGACCCCACCGCAGCGACGAGCAAGAGGTTAAAGGTGAGACCTGCGACATTAAGCAGCAAACCAAGCGCCAACATCTGCTCACCGGATGATGCACTAATATTGGATGACACAAACTGAGGTAGAAACAGCACAAAGAACATCAGTGCCTTGGGGTTAAGCAGGTTGCTAATCACAGCCTGACGATATAACTGCTTGCCCAGGTTCTTTTGCGCTTCCGGTGTTTTGGCTTCGCCGCCGTCTTTGGTTCTGAGGCAACCCCATCCCATCCATGCCAGATAAGCTGCGCCAATATACTTAAGCGCTTCCAGTGCCAGTGGGCTCATGGCTACCAGAGCAGACACCCCCATCGCCGCCAACAAGGTCAGAATAATGCCGGAAGTCGCGTTGCCAATACTGGCCCAAACGCCCACACGACGACCATAGCTGAGGCTGGCTGAAGTGATCAGCAGCATATCAGGGCCAGGGATCAGCAAAAGTGCCAAAATAGCAGTCAGGTAAAGGGGTAATACAGATAGATCGATCATTTACAGCACAAGATGAGCAAAATTCAGGTGGCGGATTGTAGAGATAATTCAGCAACAACTCCACGCCAAACTGAACTTTTGTGAGCTGACAAATGGATGCTTTAGTTGCCAAAGAGGAAGTCATAATCAAAAGAAAGAGGGTGGCTTCAGCCCCACCCTCTTTGGGGCATCAGATGCAATACAGGCTATCTGCCATCTTCAAAGCTGGCGGTAGCAGGAGTCGCATTTTCCCAGGTTCCATCGGCATACAAAATTGTCGCTGTCGCACGGTACGGTCTAAAAGGCCTGATAGTAAAAGAACAGTGGGTTCCGCTACCGCATTTGCCACTGGCAGCATCTCCCCAAATAACCTGAGAGATTTGACCATTTGCGCCATTTACCCGAAACACAGCCGTAGCAGTTCTGGCTCCCCACACCATGGAGAAGCAATGACCAGCAGTATATTGGTCATAGGCCTGAGTATCTACATAACACTCAACAGCCGCTGCTTCGGTATCAAATGCCGTTAACGCTCCCACAGCGAGTAAACCTAAGATCATTGATTTCATGTGTAACCTCCTGTCATAAGTTCAGGCAACAGAGGACAGGAGTCGTCATTGGAATTCAATGTAAATACGAAAATTCACACAAAACGAGTAAGAGGCTAAGAGGTCTGGTTTATATTTCTCAAACAGATTTAGTACTTATCTCTATTTCTGACTCCAAAATACCATCTTCAAGCTGAAGTTCTTATCAGGCACCTGATTTGTTTAGAGATAAACAACCACCCAAAGATAGTCTTAAAGTTCCATAAAAACTGCACAGGATTAAACTTGATTAATCACCCGCCTTATCCGTTTGAAAACAGCTTAAGGGCATATCAAGCAAGCTAATCCCCAAATTTCAAAAATCAACGATTATTGAATATCTTACTAAACCGCTGCAGATGCTGATTCAAAAATAATTAATACCAACAAAAGAAGAAGGCCGCTAATGCGGCCTTCTTAGTTATTGGTTAATTCCTTTGAATTAGCCCTTGGCTATACGCTCATGCAGTTCCTGCACTGAGTTCACCTTGCTGCGGTCATCATTGGTCGATGCCATACAGGTTGCGAACGCCGCGTTCAGGGTCGTGGTGTACTGCACCTTGTAGCGCAGCGCGCCGCCACGCAGCTGACGGGAGTCCTCAATCGCCTGACGACCTTCAGTGGTGTTGACGATATAGGTGTATTCACCATTCTTGATGCGGTCCAGAATGTGTGGACGACCTTCATGTACCTTGTTCACCAGACGTGGGTTGATACCGGCTTCGCCCAGTACCACGGCAGTACCATGGGTAGCATCCAGCTCATAACCCAGTTCAGCCAGCTTGGCAGCCAGGTCAGCAACACGGCCCTTGTCACTGTCACGTACAGACAGCAGGGCACGGCCCTTCTTAGGAATGTCCTTAACAGAACCCAGCAGCGCCTTTGCATAAGCTTCTGCGAAGGTATCACCTACACCCATAACCTCACCGGTAGAGCGCATTTCAGGGCCAAGCAGCGGGTCAACGCCTGGGAACTTGTTGAATGGCAGTACCACTTCTTTCACTGAGTAGTATGGTGGGATAACTTCTTCGGTGAACTGCTGTTCAATCAGAGATTTACCAACCATCACACGGGCAGCAATCTTGGCCAGCGGCACACCGGTCGCCTTGGACACAAATGGCACGGTACGGGCAGCACGTGGGTTAACTTCAATCATATAGATTTCGTTATTCTTCACCGCGAACTGTACGTTCATCAGACCCACAACACCCAGCTCGAAGGCCAGCTTACGAACCTGCTCGCGCATCTCATCCTGGATCTGCTTGCTCAGGGTGTATGGAGGCAGAGAACAACCAGAGTCACCTGAGTGAACCCCCGCCTGCTCGATGTGCTCCATAATGGCGCCAACCACAACAGTCTTGCCGTCACATACTGCATCGATATCCACCTCAGTGGCATCGTCCAAGAAGCGGTCCAGCAGTACCGGAGACGCGTTGGATACGCTTACCGCTTCGTTGAAGTAACGGCGCAGATCCTGCTCGTCATACACGATTTCCATGGCGCGGCCACCCAATACATAGGATGGACGAACAACCAGTGGGTAACCGATACGCTCAGCGGACAGTACCGCACCTTCAACTGTGGTTACAGTATCGTTCTCAGGCTGCTTAAGGCCCAGACGCTGCACTGCGTGCTGGAAACGCTCACGGTCTTCAGCGCGGTCAATGGCATCAGGGCTGGTACCGATAATCGGCACGCCAGCGGCTTCCAGAGCGCGGGCCAGTTTCAGTGGCGTTTGACCACCGTACTGCACGATAACGCCTTTTGGCTGCTCAACGCGTACGATTTCCAATACGTCTTCCAGGGTTACCGGCTCGAAGTACAGACGGTCGGAAGTGTCATAATCGGTGGATACTGTCTCTGGGTTACAGTTAACCATAATGGTTTCGTAACCATCTTCACGCAGTGCCAGGGCAGCGTGAACACAGCAGTAATCGAACTCAATACCCTGGCCAATACGGTTTGGACCGCCACCCAGTACCATGATCTTGTCACGGGTAGATGGGTTGGCCTCACACTCTTCCTCATAGGTAGAGTACATGTAAGCGGTATCGGTAGAGAACTCAGCAGCACAGGTGTCTACACGCTTGTAAACCGGGAAGATTTCATAGCGATGACGGGCCTTGCGCAGTTCGTTTTCGCTGATACCCAGCAGCTCTGCCAAACGCGCATCGGCAAAACCTTTACGCTTCAGCTGACGCAGCAGGTCGGCATCCAGGTTAGCCCAACCCAGTTCACGAACCTTGTTCTCAGACTTAATCAGGTCTTCAATCTGCACCAGGAACCAAGGGTCAATATTGGTCAGCTTGAAGATGGCGTCCATGGACAGACCGGCGCGGAATGCATCAGCGATGTACCAGATACGGTCCGCACCCGGCTCTTTCAGCTCATGGCGGATTTTCTGCAGGGCATCAGCTTCTTCTACATCAACCACAGGGTCCAGACCGTTACGGCCTACTTCCAGACCGCGCAGTGCTTTCTGCAGAGACTCCTGGAAGGTACGACCAATCGCCATTACCTCGCCCACAGACTTCATCTGAGTAGTCAGACGGTCGTTGGAACCGGCAAACTTTTCGAAGTTGAAACGTGGAACCTTCGTCACAACATAGTCTATAGCAGGTTCGAAAGAGGCTGGGGTCTTACCGCCTGTGATGTCGTTGGACAGCTCATCCAGGGTGAAGCCTACTGCCAGCTTGGCCGCAATCTTGGCAATCGGGAAACCGGTTGCTTTGGAGGCCAGTGCAGATGAACGGGATACACGTGGGTTCATCTCGATGATAACCATACGGCCAGTCTTCGGGTTAATACCGAATTGAACGTTGGAACCACCGGTTTCTACACCGATTTCACGCAGTACCGCCATGGAGGCGTTACGCATGATCTGGTATTCCTTGTCGGTCAGCGTCTGGGCCGGTGCCACAGTGATGGAGTCACCAGTGTGAACGCCCATAGGGTCGAAGTTTTCGATGGCACACACGATAATGCAGTTATCGTTGCGGTCACGAACCACTTCCATCTCGTACTCTTTCCAGCCGATCAGGGATTCGTCAATCAGCAGTTCATTGGTCGGAGACAAATCCAGACCACGGCTACAGATCTCTTCAAACTCTTCCTTGTTGTAAGCGATACCGCCGCCTGAGCCACCCATGGTGAAAGATGGACGGATGATACATGGGAAACCCACTTCATCCAGTACGCCGTAGGCTTCTTCCATGCTGTGGGCGATACCGGCACGAGGACATTCCAGGCCGATAGATTTCATAGCCACGTCGAAACGTGAGCGGTCTTCTGCTTTATCGATAGCATCGGCAGTGGCACCGATCATCTCAACATTGAACTCAGCCAGTACGCCCTGACGTTCCAGTTCCAGTGCACAGTTCAGTGCGGTCTGGCCGCCCATGGTAGGCAGAATCGCGTCTGGACGCTCTTTAGCGATAATGTTGCGCACCACTTCCCAGTGAATTGGCTCGATGTAAGTGGCATCGGCCATTTCCGGGTCGGTCATGATGGTGGCTGGGTTGGAGTTCACCAGAATGACACGGTAGCCTTCTTCGCGCAGGGCTTTACAGGCCTGAGCACCTGAGTAGTCAAACTCACAGGCCTGACCGATAACAATCGGACCGGCACCCAGGATAAGGATACTTTGTATGTCTGTACGTTTTGGCATGGCTTACTTCTCTGCTCCGAATTCTGTTACTTGGCGGTCTGACGATATTGTTCAATCAGTTCGATAAAGTGGTCGAACAAAGGTGCACAATCGTGTGGGCCCGGGCTCGCTTCAGGATGCCCCTGGAAGCTGAACGCTGGCTTGTCAGTCAGGTGAATACCCTGCAGTGAGCCATCGAACAGGGACTTGTGAGTCACCTTGATGTTGGCTGGCAGTGTTGCCTCATCAGCAGCAAAACCGTGGTTCTGGCTGGTGATCATCACAGTGCCTTTTTCGATATCGCCCACCGGATGGTTTGCACCATGGTGGCCAAACTTCATCTTCAGAGTCTGTGCACCACTGGCCAGAGCCAGTAGCTGATGACCCAGACAGATACCGAAAACAGGGATGTCGGTAGTCAGGATTTCCTGAATCGCTGCGATAGCGTAGTCGCATGGCGCTGGGTCACCAGGGCCATTGGACAGGAACACACCGTCAGGATTCATCGCCAGTACTTCACTGGCAGGAGTTTGTGCAGGTACCACAGTGACATCACAGCCACGGTCAACCAGCATGCGCAAAATATTGGTTTTTACGCCATAGTCGTAAGCCACGACTTTAAACTTCAGCTCTTCGGCAGGTGTGTCTGAAGGCAGACCACCTTCCAGACGCCAGCTTCCTTTGCGCCACTGATAGGTCGACTCAGTGGTCACTTCCTTGGCCAGGTCCATCCCTTTCAGACCAGGGAATGCACGGGCAGCTTCCAGTGCTTTGGCTTCATCCATATCACCCACCAGGATACAACCTGCCTGAGCACCTTTCTCACGCAAAATGCGGGTCAGGCGACGGGTGTCAATGTCTGCAATACCAACTATGTTGTTGGACTTCAGATAGTCACTGAGGGATTGTTCATTGCGGAAGTTGCTGGCGAGAAGAGGAAGATCCCGGATGATCAGACCACAGGCATGAACGCTGTTGGATTCTGTATCTTCTGAATTGGTACCGGTATTACCAATATGTGGGTAGGTTAAAGTAACGATTTGGCGAGAATAGGAAGGATCAGTCAGAATTTCTTGATACCCTGTCATCGAAGTGTTAAAAACAACTTCTCCAACGGCGATTCCATTCGCTCCAATTGCGGTACCTCTGAAAACGGATCCATCTTCGAGTACGAGTAAGGCAGACTGTGTCAACGCGACCTCCGAAAGACAAGCCACTGAAAATTGAATTTATTTGTATAGTTAAATTACCAAATTCCGCTTAATTTCGAAATTTTGACAAATTCCGAGGATTATACCTTGGGGATGCTAACCCGTCTACACCCAAGCTTTCTATTCTGAAAAATAATTCCAAAAAAAACCGCCTTGCGGCGGCTTTCGTTAACTTAACCCTAACACTTGCTGCATGTCATACAGACCGGCATCCTGGTCAGATACCCATAAAGAGGCACGCATCGCACCATTAGCAAAGGTCATACGGCTTGAGGCTTTATGGGTAATCTCCAGACGTTCGCCGATATCAGCAAACATCGCGGTATGCTCACCTACCAGATCGCCTGCTCGGATAGTGGCAAAACCTATTGTCTCGCGGTCACGCTCACCGGTAATGCCCTCACGCCCATAAACGGCGCATTGTTCCAGATCACGGCCGAGCTTATTGGCAATTACCTCGCCCATCTTCAAGGCTGTACCGCTGGGTGCGTCTTTCTTGAATCTATGGTGGCCTTCGATAATTTCGATATCTGTGTACTCACCCATGACTTCAGCAGCCAGTTCCAGCAGCTTCCACATCAGGTTTACCCCCACAGACATATTGGGTGCCAGCACCACTGGGGTCTGCTCAGCAAAGGCGGCTATCTGCTCTTTCTGAGCAGCATTAAAACCAGTAGTGCCTATCACTATGGCTTTATGGTTACGGGCACACCAATCCAGGTGCGCAAGCGTGCCTTCGGGGGAAGTGAAATCAATCAGAACATCAAAATCATCGCTGGCTTTATCCAGGCTATCAACCAGAGTAATTGCCTTGTTGCCGATCCCCGCCAACTCACCGGCATCACAGCCCAGCAGGCTTGAATCAGGACGCTCGATAGCCGCCCCCAGAATAATGTCAGCATGGTTTTCAGTTGCTTCGATCAACGTCCGCCCCATACGGCCGCCGGCGCCTACAATCGCAACCCGAACATCTCCACTCATCACTAGCTCCCTGAATCTGATAACGCTATTGCCCGGCTCGCGGACAAATGAATGGATTGATTCTACATAAACTATGAAGAGGAGGGAGAAAAATCTCTGTACTTGACCAGATTTCAGCGTTTCAAGGCTAACGTCAGTGCCAGACGGATACCGGGCATAAAAAAACGCCGGCAGTGCCGACGTTTTTATAAGTAATAGCATCAATCCAATTACAGGATATCCAACAGCTCTACTTCAAATACCAGTGCAGAGTATGGTGGGATAGATGCACCGGCACCACGCTCGCCATAGGCCAGGTGCTGAGGTACATACAGCTTCCACTTGGAGCCGGCAGGCATCAGCTGCAGGGCTTCAGTCCAACCAGCGATTACACCGGATACCGGGAATTCAGCAGGCTGATCACGAACAACGGAACTGTCGAACACATCACCATTGATGAAAGTACCATGGTAGTGAGTACGTACGGTGTCATTGTAGGTAGGCTTGGCACCGTTACCTTCAGTGATGATTTCGTACTGCAGACCTGATTCAGTGGTGAATACACCGTCACGCTTGGCATTATCAGCCAGGAAAGCTTCGCCTTCAGCAGATGCAGCCGCAGCCGCTTCTTCCTGTGCCTTTTGCAGACGCTGACTGATTTCAGTAAAAGCAATCTGCATATCCTGCATGGATACTGCACTATCTTTGCCGTCGAACGCATCAGCCAGACCGGCTTGGACTGCAGCGATATCGATACCTTCGAAAGAGTTGGCTTTCAGCTGCTCACCCATTTGGCGACCTACACCATAGCTGGCGTGCTGTTCTACGGTAGAGAACTTCTCAGACATAATCAGGTTACTCTTGGTTAGTGAAAATTTATGCGGCGGGCATTGTAACATAGTGCATTACGCAACGCCCTGCCATAACAGGGTAATTTCTGAGCACTTACCTCAGGCGACACTCACGTATCCCGTCTTCCCTGGCCTGTTGATAGGCTGGCATTACATGGGGAATTTGCTCGTTAAGCTCCTCTATACGACTGCCGTGGGATGGGTGAGTTGAGAGTATTTCCATAGGCTGGCTGCCGGATGCTCTGGCCATATTTTGCCACAGACTGACAGCAGCCCCGGGGTCAAACCCGGCTTTGGCCATCAGCACCAGCCCGACCAAATCCGCCTCTGTCTCTTGATCCCGGCCAAACGGCAGAGTAATACCTACTTCAGCGCCCAGGCCCAACGCGGCCATCACCATATCCCTGTGCTCGACTTCGCCCATATCCAGAGCAAAATCCACCGCCTTAAGGCCAAAGTTTTTCATCTCGGAGCGGGAAGCCTGCTCGTTACCGTGACTGGACAGCACATGAGCCACTTCATGACCTATGACAGCGGCCAGTTCATCCTGGGTGCGGGCCAAATTCAGCATGCCGGTATAGACCCCAATAAAGCCACCGGGTAGCGCAAAGGCATTGACCTGAGGTGAGTCAAACAGCACGACTTCCCAGTGCTTATGACGGGTATCGCCCGCCTGCTTGACGATACGCTGAGTAATACAGTTGACGTAGGCGTTCAACTGGGGATTGCGGTTAATGGGCAGACTTTGCTTCATTTGCGCAAAGCTCGCCTCTCCCATCTGTGCCATATCAGATTCGGAAAACAGCAGCGTCTGGCTACGCCCGGTTGGCGAGGTATGGGTATCGCAGCCACTCAATAAAGTGACCGCCAGTGACAATACAAACGCAGGAATAAACTTCTTCATAGGCAAATAAACAGCATTCGATGACAACAGTGCTTATTTACCTATATATGGGCAGTAAATAACTTATCCAATGACATTGGGCCAGGTTTAATCATTTTGGCTTGCTGCAGGTTGGCCAGTTCATCGCTTTGGCCGCCTGATAATATTGTTGAGCCGATTGCTGTTGAGCGGTCAGCTCATTAATACGGGTACTGTGAGAGGGATGAGTAGACAGCATTTCAGGTGGTGCACCTTCACTGGCTTTGGCCATATTGTGCCAAAGGTCTACAGACGCGGCCGGGTCAAAGCCGGCTCTGGCCATCAGCTCAACGCCCATAATATCTGCTTCGGTTTCCTGCTCTCTGCCATAGGGCAAAGTGAAAAACACATTGGTGCCCAATGCCGCCAGCTGAGTAATCGTGCCGGCACTTTCAACCCCGTAGGCAGCAAGACCAATATTCAGGATTTGCAGCCCGGTTCCCGTCAGCTCGGAGCGGGACACCTTTTCATTACTGTGGCGAGCCAGTACGTGCGCCACCTCATGCCCCATTACCGCGGCCAATTGGTCCTCATTTTGGGCGACATTCAGCATGCCGGTGTAAACCCCTATATATCCCCCAGGCAGGGCAAAGGCGTTCACCTGAGGGGAGTCAAACAGTACCACTTCCCATTGCTGAGCAGGCAGCACTCCTGTGATTCTGTCAGCGATGCAATTAACATAGGCAATGCTGGCCGGATCGCTGCTGACTTTTTCCTGCTGTTTCAACTGCTCAAACGATACCTGCCCCAACTGCGCCATTTCTGCCTCGCTGTGCATCAGCATCTGACTGCGTCCTGTGGGCGATTGGTGAGTGGCGCAGCCTGCCATTGTCAGGGTTAATGCCAGTGCGGCTAATTTCACAGATATCTTCATTGGTTTAGTCCGTTACAACAATGTGGTAGAGTGTAACCAATACAGACAGATAAAATCGATAGTCAGCGCAAAAGTAAAAAGCCCGATACTGTCTCCAGTACCGGGCTTTGTTAATTCATCGTTCGACAGGGTCGGAGGATCAGTTATTCAGATCCTGGAAGAACTTCTTCACGCCATCGAAGAAACCTTCAGCTTTAGGGCTGTGCTTGCGTGATTCGCCCGTCAGGGTTTCTTCAAACTCTCGCAACAGTTCTTTCTGACGCTCGTTCAAATTAACCGGGGTTTCAACTACAACCTTACACAGCAGATCGCCCACGGCATGGCTGCGCACAGACTTCACACCCTTACCACGCAGACGGAACATGCGACCTGTCTGAGTTTCCGTTGGGATCTTCAGGCTAACCTTACCATCCAGAGTTGGCACCTGAACTTCGCCGCCCAGTGCAGCCTTGCTGAAAGAGATAGGCACTTCGCAATAAAGATTGTTGCCATCACGCACAAAGATAGGATGTTCGCGCACGCTGACCTGTACATACAGATCGCCTGGAGGTGCACCGAACTCACCGGCTTCACCTTCACCCGCCAGACGGATACGGTCACCTGTATCAACACCGGCCGGGATCTTCACAGACAGAGTCTTGGTCTTCTCGACACGACCTTCGCCATGACACTTGCCACAAGGGTCTTTAATGATTTTGCCGCGACCATGACAGGTTGGACATGGCTGCTGCACAGCAAAGAAACCCTGACGCATCTGCACCTGACCGGCACCATGACAGGTACCACAGGTTGTCGCGCTGCTGCCAGCTTTGGCACCAGAACCATCACACACGTCACAGGTAGCCAGTGTTGGAATACGCAGTTCTTTGGTCAGGCCACGTACGGCCTCTTCCAGAGACAGTTCCAGGTTGTAACGCAGGTCTGAGCCACGGGCAGCCTGACGCTGACCACGACGACCGCCGCCGAAGATATCACCAAAGACATCACCGAAAATATCACCGAAATCAGCGCCACCGCCGAACCCACCGCCACCACGGTTAGGATCAACACCGGCGTGACCAAATTGATCATAGGCCGCTTTCTTATCGGAATCGGTCAGGATCTCGTAAGCTTCCTTCACCTCTTTAAAGGCAGTTTCCGCTTCTTTGTCACCCGGGTTACGGTCGGGATGGTATTTCATCGCCAGGCGCTTGTACGCCTTTTTGATATCGCGCTCGCTGGCGTCACGGCCAACGCCCAATACTTCGTAATAATCTCGCTTTGACATAGTCTTCGCTTTCTCTGAGCTGGCAGTTCATTTTGACTGCGGGAGACATAACAACGGGCGTTAGGGAGATCCCGTAACGCCCGCCGGACGAATAATTAAGGACTAAACCTCAATTATTTCTTGTCGTCTTTAACCTCTTCGAACTCGGCATCAACAACATCGTCAGCAGACGCATTGCTCTGACCGGCTTCAGCCTGGGCACCGCCCTGAGCAGACTGAGCTTTCGCCTGGGCAATTTCCATCAGCTTGGAAGAGGCTTCGATCAGCTCCTGAGAAGCTTTCTCGATGGCCTCTTTGTCATTGCCTTTGTTGGCAGTGTCAACTTTCGCCATAGCTTCTTCGATCTTGGTCTTGTCGTCAGCACTCAGTGCTTCACCAGCTTCTTCAATCTGCTTCTTGGTCGCGTGTACCAGACCATCAGCCTGGTTACGTGCAGTTACCAGCTCTTCGAACTTCTTATCTTCGTCCGCGTGAGCTTCTGCGTCACGTACCATTTTTTCGATCTCTTCATCGTTCAGACCAGAAGAAGCCTTGATGGTGATCTTCTGCTCTTTGCCGGTCTTCTTGTCTTTGGCAGACACATTCAGAATACCGTCAGCATCGATGTCGAAGGTTACTTCAATCTGTGGCATGCCGCGTGGAGCTGGCTCGATGCCTTCCAGGTTGAACTGACCCAGTGACTTGTTCGCGCTGGCCTGCTTACGCTCACCCTGCAGCACGTGAATGGTCACTGCGCTCTGGTTGTCGTCAGCAGTAGAGAAGGTCTGAGATGCCTTGGTAGGAATCGTGGTGTTCTTCTCAATCAGCTTGGTCATCACGCTGCCCATGGTTTCGATACCCAAAGACAGAGGAGTTACGTCCAGCAGCAGTACGTCTTTCACGTCACCGGCCAGTACACCACCCTGAATCGCAGCACCCATAGCTACCGCTTCATCTGGGTTAACGTCTTTACGAGGCTCTTTACCGAAGAAGTTGGTTACCGCTTCCTGAACCTTAGGCATACGGGTTTGACCACCCACCAGAATCACTTCGTTGATGTCAGACACAGACAGGTCAGCATCAGCCAGAGCAACTTTCAGTGGCTCCAGAGAGCGCTGGATCAGGTCTTCTACCAGAGACTCCAGCTTGGCACGGGTGATTTTAACCACCAGGTGCTTAGGACCAGTTGCATCAGCAGTGATGTATGGCAGGTTAACTTCAGTTTGAGTGGTGCTGGACAGCTCGATCTTGGCTTTTTCAGCGGCTTCTTTCAGACGCTGCATAGCCAGTGGGTCGTTGCGCAGATCCAGGCCCTGCTCTTTCTTGAACTCGTCAGCCAGGTAGTTGATCAGACGGTTGTCGAAGTCTTCACCACCCAGGTGAGTGTCACCATTGGTTGCCAGTACTTCGAAAGTCTGGTCGCCGTCGTTGCTGTCGATTTCGATGATGGAAATATCGAAGGTACCACCACCCAGGTCGTATACAGCTACGATGTTGTCGCCCTGCTTCTTATCGATACCATAGGCCAGTGCCGCAGCCGTTGGCTCGTTGATGATACGCTTAACTTCCAGACCAGCGATACGACCGGCATCTTTGGTTGCCTGACGCTGAGCATCGTTGAAGTATGCAGGTACAGTGATAACCGCTTCAGTTACAGACTCACCCAGGAAGTCTTCAGCAGTTTTCTTCATTTTCTTCAGCACTTCAGCAGACACCTGAGGCGCTGCCATCTTGTTGCCGCGAGATTCAACCCAGGCGTCGCCGTTATCAGCTTCGATGATCTTGAATGGCATGATGTTTACGTCACGCTGTACTTCGTCATCGGTAAAGCGACGGCCAATCAGGCGCTTGATAGCAAAGAAAGTGTTGGTTGGGTTGGTCACTGCCTGACGTTTTGCAGGCTGGCCTACCAGAGTTTCGTCTTCGGTGTAGGCGATGATAGACGGAGTGGTACGATCGCCTTCGGCGTTCTCCAGTACGCGAGCTTTACCACCATCCAGGATGGCAACGCAGGAGTTGGTTGTGCCCAAATCGATACCAATAATTTTACCCATGGGGTCCTCCAAAAAACTTTATAACGCTTAATTCTGTTCAATGATGGTGATATGGGGATGGATTTCCCGGCTTTCAAGTCGCGCTTTCCATGCTGCCATATCTCTCTTAACTCCCTATATTGGGATGCCATTTCCAAAAACAAGGGATCGATGAAAAATTTTGATCTTTTTTTTCTGTGGTCAGGTTTTACACATTGTATAATGCATACGACTTTTGTAGTACCAGACCCCGTCAGGGGCATTGGATGGAAGCCCTACCTTGAAAACATCAAACCTGGCCTATGTCTATGGCATTGGTGCCGTACTTTGCTGGTCCACTGTCGCCACCGCCTTCAAGCTGGCTCTGGCCCACTTTACTCCGCTGCAACTGGTGCTGGTTGCGGTATGTACTTCGATTATTGCGCTGGCGGTGATCCTGGGCGTACAGGGAAAACTCAAACTGCTTAAAGGCCAGTTCCGCGAGCGCCCACTGTTTTATCTGCAAACCGGCCTGCTCAATCCGTTTCTTTATTATCTGGTGTTGTTCGAAGCCTACTCGCTGCTGCCAGCCCAACAAGCCTTGTCACTGAACTACACCTGGGCCATCTTGCTGCCACTGCTGGCGGTCCCTCTGCTTAAACAGAAACTACAGGGCTGTGATATTCTCGCGGCCATTACGGGTTATGTGGGTGTATTGGTGATCGCCACCGGCGGTAATCCACTATCAATGAACTTTGAAAACCCTCAGGGCGTGGCGCTGGCACTGGCCTCCACTTTGCTGTGGAGCCTGTATTGGATCATCAATACCAGGGACAAAGGCGACCCGGTTGTCAGCCTGATGCTGGGCTTTATCATCAGCCTGCCCTTTATTCTGGTCACTGTGCTGACCACAGATAAGTTACCAGGCCTGAATCTGGAAGCCCTTGCCGCCGGGGTGTATGTAGGCCTGTTTGAAATGGGCATCACCTTTGTACTTTGGCTGATGGCGCTGAAAAAAGCCGAGCGCGCCGCCAATATCAGCACTTTGGCCTTTTTAACGCCGCTGCTGTCCATGTGCTTGATTGCGCTGGTGCTGAAAGAAACCATTACCGCGTCAACCATCGCCGGTATGGGATTGATTCTGTCGGCGCTGGTGATGCAGAAACTACTGAAGCCCCGGGGCCCCAAGGTGGAACCTGCAGCTTAAACATATCTCAAACTGTCCTGAACCAGCATATTTGAATAAGACCGATAGTTTTACTGTCGGTCTTTTTTTGCCAACAAAATATGGCCAACACAAAGGCAGCGAATTTATCTGTTGAATCAACAAAAGTAAGCACACTCCAATGGAGTCCAAAACCAATGCAGAGATATCCTCGATTTGCCGGGCAAAGATTTGACTGAAACAATCAATTATCTTCAAATACAAAAAGTTGTAAAACACCACAACCATTCAAGGATGATTATTCATGACCCAGGTTCGGCTCCGCCTGAACACCAGAATGCTGGCATTCAGGCTCAGGCATGAAATTGAAAAAATACCCCATAATGCATTCATCGAAAGCAGCTCAATTTCAGGTTCCCACTGCGCCCGGCAAGGTCATGTTCAACAGATCTGTGTTGTAGGTCTCTTATGAAAATCAATATTCGCAGCAAGGTCTTCCTGCTGTTTGCTTCTCTGATGGCCATCAGCGTTATCAATTTTAGTCTGATAAGTTCGATGGCAAAAACTTCAGAGGAGGACTACAACTGGGTAACTCACACACATGTTGTCATGCAGCACGGTGAAAACCTCCTGGGTGAAATCCGGGATGCAGAGACAGGACAAAGAGGGTATCTGCTTACCGGCGACCCAAGATACCTTGAGCCATTTTTTTCCGGTGTACAGCGCAGCAAGCAAGAGCTGAAAGTACTACTGGATAAAACCCGGGACAACACAGAGCAACAACAAAAGCTTGAAAGAATACAAAACCTAATCGACGATAAACTGAATGAACTGACTCATACGATAACCCTTTATAAAGCGGGAAAAATTGAAGAGTCCATTCAGCTTGTCGACAGTGACCAGGGTAAGCAAATAATGGATGAGATACGACTTGAAATGGATGCCTTTCAAGCCGTAGAAGCAGAACTGTTGAAGTCCCGGCGAGATACATACTCAAAAATGCAAACTGCCATTCAGCACACCTTTATACTTGAGTCCCTGATCTTTATCGCAGCTATGGTAGGCGTACTATGGTATGTCAATAAAAGCATACTTCGGCCTTTAGCTCTGTTGACCAAATCAGCCAGGGCCTACAAATTCTCCAAAGCTTTTATTCCTGTCCAACTCTCCAGACAGGATGAAATTGGCGAGCTAGCCACGGCATTTAATCATATGGGGGAAAGAGTGACCCGGTCCAGAGATGCTCTTGTTGATGCCAATCAAAAGACACAGAGTAAACTGGATGATGCTCTGAGTGATGCGACAACAGACCCTCTGACAGGCCTGAAAAATCGCCGCTACATGCATGACAGTTCGCGGCAGTTGATCGAAACCAGCATAAGTGAGCAAAGCAACCTGAGCATTATCTTATTTGATGTCGATCACTTCAAACATGTTAACGACAACTATGGCCACGCCTCTGGAGATCAGGTACTAAAAATGCTGGGGCGAAACATTAAAGCCAGCATCCGCACATCAGATATTGCTGTTAGATACGGAGGAGAGGAGTTTGTCATTCTTCTGCCGGATACAGGATTGAACAGTGCTGCAGCTATCGCCGAGGGCCTGCGAAAAAGCGTGGAAAGTATGGTATTTCCGACACTGGATGGCAGCCATATAACCATAAGTCTTGGCGTGGCCCAACTCAGCAATGACGAAACCGACATCAACGCCCTATTCATTCGTGCAGACAAAGCTTTGTATGAGTCGAAAAGTAATGGCCGCAACCGAACCTCAGTGGCTGACCAATTATCCTCTTTTCCCAATATTGAGATTTAGCTCATCGTTTTTAACTCATATAAATCAGTAATGTGAGCCAGCTTGCTGTCTGCGGCACACAAAATGCGTAGGGTTAACGGCGAATAAAGATAAATGCAAAAGGTCAGTGATACCTTTTGCCATAGAACAGGAATTCAGGATGTCTGACAGCGAAAAAGCGTTTTTTGACCGTGCCAGTGAGTTGATCCAACTGGCGAACAAACAGAACCAAAACACAGAAATCAAAACCGGCGAAGTCAGCGCTTCCTTTATGTATGCGGTAGCCCGTTACAATGCCTGGTTTGGCTCCACCAGTTTTGAAACCAAAGAGCAGATGCAGTCAAAGAAGCAGGAGATGATGGATTACTATATGGAGCGTTATAAAGAGATGCTCGAAGGTAACCTGAACGACTATATTGAGCACTTCGACCACTACCGTCAGACTCAAAAATAAGCCAGACAGCCAATAACGAAAAAGCCCTTCAACTGAAGGGCTTTTTTAATTCAGTTACCGGGTTCTACTTGCCATTGACATCCACTTCACCGACGCCTACGTCGACATGAAGATTTCCCTGTCCGTTCAAGCTGGCGCTGTAACTGGCACTGACCATGGCGCGCTCGACTTCAGCTTTTTTGCCGTTCATAGAGAAGCTGACATCACCCACACCTGAGGTCAGCTCAACGTCATCATACTGGTGGCTGTGATTCACCTCTACCTCGCCAACGCCAAGGTCGATTTCCAGGCTGTTGTCCATGCCCCGGGTTTCAACTCTGCCCACACCCATTTCCAGATTTACCGCCACTGACGCCGGCAGTAAAATGCGCCACTCCTCTTTGACATCTTCGCTGTCACTCAAGCTCAAAGACAGGCGCTTTCCTTCATTCAACTGCACGTCCAGTTCGATATCGCTGACATCACGCTTATCACCAAAGAACAAAAATCCGGTTTCGGCACCTTCCAATTCAACCTGAATCTCTATCTGATCTGAGTTGGAAGCGATCAGCTCAACCTGCCCAACTCCTACATCCAGGTGTAAAACCTCCCCCTGATAATCGAAGGATTCAGTCAGGGTTTTGTCGTCGGCCAATGCGCTGCCTGATATCAGCAGCCCGGATAAGGTTAGCGCAGCAATTTTGGTTTTCAGCATTCTGTTCATTTTGCATCTCCGTGGAAATATTCCTTTCCCACGAAATAGCAAAGACAATGCCAACCAACAAAAAACCTTAAAGTACAATACGTTAATCAAAAACCTCCATTCCAGACTTAGATATCAAGCTGCCTGGGTGGCGAATATTGCCAACACATTTAGTGATTTTAACCAGATTGATTATTGCCTAGGCTTATCCTGGCTGAGAAAGAAACCTTCACTGACAGGAAGATGGTAGCCGGGCATGATAATCCTGCCATCAAGATGGGCGCAGATCTCCCGCCCGTTAAGGGTTGCCAGCGGTTGTTCCCGATGAATCGGCTGACCATTCTCAAATCCGGGGTACATGGAAAACTCGTCCCCTTTGCTTACTGTCAGGGTATAACAAATCTCGGTATAGATTTTTCCCCAGGGTGCAGATGCCTTTGCCAGATAAGCTTTTGCAGATTCAACCTGTTCACAGTGGGCCATCATGCCAAGAATATGGCTGTGCAATATAACGGCATTCAGGCCATATTCCAGCGTGGATGCCTGATCATGCTGACCACATTCAATGATATGAGAGGTCGTCAACTCAGGAACAAACCACTCAGCTAGGCAGCCTTGCAGCTGTTCCAGCAGACCTGAAATCTTGGGGACCGGGGTAACGGGCAGCAGCAGCTCAGCTGTATTCCGGGTTAGAGCTGACATAAAGGGCATACCATGGGCTGATGTAGAATGAAGATCCAGCAGGTGTATCTCTCTGTCTTCATACTCATCCAAAATCGCACTCAACTTATTGTTAATAGCCCTGGCAAGCTCAGGCTCATGCCCATAAATTGTCTCTTCAAGCAGGATTTCCGGAGTAAAACAGCGGTTGAGATCTCTGTCGATAAAACGTTTTCCCTGCAGGAATGCCTGTTTGTTTCCTTCTACAAACAACCAACTCCCTTTAGTCGGCAGACCCGCTATACACTCTTTAAGTTGCTCCAATACGTAATGTCCAACCGGCTCGTTGCCATGGACAAAGCCGGTCAGCACCATCAATGGTCCCGTCGGTGAACTCTTAAGCCAATGAAATACAGGTTCAGTCATAAATTCAGTACAAACTCGACAACCAATGGGAGAACTCATTGAAGAGTTGCTTATCTGACAATACTCCAACGAGTTTACCGTCATGAATGATGGGTACGACTGAAATCTGTGTTGATTGCATCAGCTCAACAGCCTCTTTCACACTTGTCGTGGGGGATAAGGTGATAACGTCGCGACTCATCAAGTCTTTTACCGGAACCAGGTGTACATCGCCCTGCTCGGCATAGGTGCCATAAATATCCAAAATATGACGGTAAGACAGGACACCAACTATGTCACCATTATCGCATTCGACTATCAGAGTGCGCAGATGATTCCAATGCATAATCTTGGCAGCGAAGTCGATAAGGTCGTTCTCGTTAACGGTAAACACCCGGGTATCCATCACCTGCTCAACGGTTTTGCCGCTCTTGGTGTACACCTCCAACTCTGTGGCACTGATATCTTTCCATTGATGCAACGGTAAGTTGCTTTCCTGACGATTTAGCATCACGCGGGTCAACAGATTACTGCTGATACGTGCGTTAAAACCTTTGCTCTGGATAAAGTCGAAATTGCGGATCATCCATATGGCACTGTTGGTTTTGGTACTTACCCGGCCAGCAATTATCCCCAGATACAACTGAATATCTGCCTCATCCAGCCCGGCCAGCCTTAGCCCCTTCTCGGCTACAGGCAGCAAGTGCTTTTCAATAAGCTCACAGCAACTGAGCTGTTCGCCGTTAAACCACTCCATTGTGGTATTGAGTGACTGAGCCGCGGCATTATCAAAGTTGGTTTTGGCCACATTGAAGGGCATCAGCTTGGTGACATCGTCCAGCGTATGGCCGTAGCCATTAAGCAGACCCAGGTAAAACGCCATATTGGCAATGGCATCCTGACTGGTGGGGCCGGCAGGCAATGCTCTATTCTCAATTCTGAGGTGAGGTAAATTGTCTTTCACACCATAGCAGGGGCGATTCCAGCGATAGACGGTGCCATTGTGAAGACACAAAGCTTTGAGCTTGGGGATCTCACCATTGGTCAGCGCCTTCATTGAGTCCTGTTCACATTGCTCGGCAAACAGAATGCGGAACTTGGAAATGTCCTCTTTAAAGATTTCAGCTACTGAGGCATCGATCCACTTGCTGCCAAACCAGACTCTGGGCTCCATTTCCCGGCTGTTCAGCTTGTTGTCACGGGTATCAATTGATTGTTGAAACAGTGCAATCCGGGTTTCATGCCAGAGCTTTTTACCCAGCAAAATCGGACTGTTGGCAGCAACCGCAAGCACGGGCGCGGTAATCGCCTGAGCAATATTGTAGTAATGTACAAATTCCTCCGGCGCTATCTGAAAATGGACCTGAAAACTGGTGTTACAAGCCTCAATAAGCACGTTGTCATGGGTGAATGAAAGCTCATCTATGCCTTTGATATAAAGCTTATAATCTTCACCTTTCATATCGCATAGCACACGGTTGAGCTCGAAATAACGGTTCTTGGGGGTAATCTTGTCCAGCTCAAGATCCCTGGGCGCTATGGTCGGCAGGATCCCGGTGGCCATCACATTGCAACTCTCCCCGGTTGCTGCCTTTTTAAGGTCAGCTACCAGGCCATCAAGTTCCCGCTGCACAGCGCTGAGTACATCCCCTTTAAACTCCCGGGGACTAAGATTCGCTTCAAGGTTGAATAATGCAAGTTCGTGAGTAAAGAAGTCCGGATCCAGATGTTCCAGAACCTCCTGGGCTTTGGCGGCGGGCTCCATATCCTGCCCGAGTAGAAAGAACTCCTGTTCGGCGCCGATACGGCTGACACCAGTTTCAAATTTATTCTGCTGCAACATAGTTTCAAGGGCCTGGACATCCTTGAGCAGGTGCTGCATAAACAGGCGTTTATCATGATGAGATTTGGTGGTGTCACTAATATCCTGACCCATAGCGCCTCCCTACTGCACATTTTATTATTTAGCTCTCCTGAATATTAATGGCGTAAAGTTATCAACATGTAAACAACCCAAATATACACGTCTTAGAAGTAAGCCCTCCGGACGGAGAATGCATTACTTGCTCCTGTTATTTATTCCAAGCAAAAACAAGTAAATATCAATTTCTTCTGATTACTTCAGCACAAAGAAAAAAACAGCACACCTCTGGTCAGGGCAACGAGCTAAGTGGGCGAATGAGACGACATCATCTTAATGATCACGCAGAGCAGAACCAAACCGTGAGGTGACAGAAAAAAAAGCCCCGCTGATAACCAGAACATAAATAACCCCATATTAACAACAACATAAGAATGAACAGCAAAACATTTGACTTTGTTAATTTAATGTTTAACATTAAATTTTTAATGAATATCGTTAAATCCATACTCGATACCTGGATTCGGAAAACTAATATGGAATCAAATTCAGATATAGCCAGAATATGCAATCTGGGAAAACGGGTGAGATGGCTGTTGTGGCTGATTTGCGGCCTTATACTGCTTTCAAATATTAGTTTGTTTTTATTTTATGGTGTTGATACTCAACTATTTACCCGCACAAACTCTTTCATGATTCAGGAGTTGTTATTCTCTTCATTCTTTGATGATGCCATGTCCACCAGCATCCATGACTCTCCAAAATGGTTCACTAAAATCCTCTGGTATATCTCTGTCCCCGTCTGTCTGATCATCACAGCAATGATTCTGATAAAGCTGGACAGGCTATTTAAGTCCTATTCACAAGGTATTGTTTTCCATCCACTAAATAATAAAAGAATGGCAAATATAGGATGGTTGTTGATTGCACTCTATTTTACCGACGCAATTGCATCAATTACATTCGAGTCATTGCTGTTTAGCCTGCCCATGGAGAATATTATTATCAGCGAAGGGCTCCCGGATGAAGCGATCTTGTTTGGCAGTTTCTCAGAGGGCGACCCCCAGATGATTGACTGTGTGTCACCACATACCCTCGAATCTGGAATGGACCCATCAGATGCTCCAGAATTCGGCACCATCATATATAACAATGCTACATTGCTGCTGTTTGGTTCCTTTCTGGTTGTAGTCGCCAGAATAATGAGTTATGCAGCAAACTTAAAAGAAGAAGTCGATACTCTGATTTAAATACATGGATTATGCATGAGAATAGTTGTAAATCTTGAAGTAATGCTTGCCAAAAGGAATATGCGATTAAGTGAACTATCAGACAAAGTTGGAATATCCATACAAAATTTGTCGATATTGAAAACAGGAAAAGCAAAAGCGATCAGGTTTTCGACATTGGCGCTAATTTGCGAAGCATTGGACTGTCAGCCCGGTGATTTGCTCGAGTACCTGCCTGAATAGACGGCAATCTAATTCAGGCAGGATTTCATTTAACTAAGCACAGTTAAACAATTGGAGTTTACAATGCCCCACCCCACAATAACAAGTTTGATTACCGCTTTTGTGGTAACAGCCAGTAGCGCCTGTCTCGCGGCGCCAAAGGACACATACGAAAACCTATCAAAAATAAAAGCCTCAAACCCCACGCCACGAGTCATTGGTGGTGAAAATGCCCAGAAGGGTGAGTTCCCGTTTATGGTCTCACTTATTGGCTCCAACACGCAAACCACAGGCTCTGTCCAGCCTTTTTGCGGTGGCTCTCTGATAGGAAAAAAATACATCCTTACTGCCGCCCACTGTGTCGGCTATGGCCAAGCAGACCCAAGTTCCATAGATGTGATTGTCGGGCTTCACGATGTCAACAAACCCGGCGAAGGCAAACGTCACAAGCTCAAAGCTATCTACGCAGATCCAGCCACTGATACCGCTCTGCTGGAGCTGGAAAAACCTGCAGAAGGAGTAGTTCCAATCAAGCTCATAACCCTTGAGCAGGCAAAGCAGCTGAAAGACGGCGATATGATGACTGTCATTGGCTTTGGCGTCACCATTGAAAATGACGAAAGACCCCTTGCAGAAATACTGCAAAAGGCCGATGTGCCGCAATTTAACCAAGCCCAATGCAATACCAACTATGAAGAATATATGGGTCAGAAGAACCCTATTACTGACGCTATGATCTGCGCTGGCTATGCCAAGATAAAAAAAGATTCCTGTAACGGCGATAGCGGTGGTCCGCTGTTTATGAAAAGAGACGGCCAATATTATCAAACCGGCATTGTCAGTTGGGGCGCCCAGGTTTGTGCCAGCGATAATCTGCCGGGAGTCTACGTCAGAGTCTCCAAGATGCTTGACTGGATTTATGGGCTATCTTCGGGAGTGACATTCAACAAAGAGCTCGATTTGGGTTATTTGGAAATGGCTCAGGACGTCATTCAAAATTTAAATATCAAGAATGAAGGAAGCGAGAGATTTGTTGTTAATAAAGTAGAGTTCAATGAGCTGAAAAATCTGGCTTCACCACAAGTTACCGATAACAGTTGTAATACGAAGGATATTGAACCGGGCAAAGAGTGCGATATTAAATTTAAGTTTGCCACTAACAATGCTGGGGCTGCAAGCTTAGTTATGGCGCTGGAAACCAGCCACCCTCACCTTAAACAAGCAAATTCCAATGTCTCTGTTGAAATTGCAGAGAAATCAGATCTTGACCTGAAAAAGCTGCTGGATATCAAGTATCCGGGCTTTATCGAGTGGCACACGGGGGGCAAAGGAAAGTGGCAACCCCAGTCCAGTCAAACATACACAGGTGACAGCGGCATAGAAACAGACTCTGTTGAGGATGATAACGCCGCTGCATTGTTAGGCATTATCAGCAGTGACAGGGTCACTGAATTAAGCTTCAGTTATCTTGTCAGCTCCGAAGCCAATAAGGATGGATTGCGGGTATCGGTAAACCAAAATGAAGAACTGTTTGCCAGCGGCAGTACCCAGGACAAATTCCTGCATGTGACACTCCCTCTTTCCAAAGGTAAAGATAGAGTATTGTTTGCCTATACCAAAGATGGTTCCGGCAGTGATGGGGACGACAAGGCTTACCTGGACAATGTACAACTGACCATTACCAATAAGGCCCCAACCATAGCCATTAAAGCCCCCAAGACTGTTGAGATAGGCAAAACGGCTAAGCTTGATGCCAGCGCAACAAAAGATCCTGACGGAGATACCCTCAGTTACAGTTGGAAGCTAACCAGTAACCCAGGTGGCGCAACCCTCACTGGCAATACCAATAACACTGCGACGTTAAAACCAGGCAAAAAAGCGGGCAAGGTTGAGTTTGAACTGACAGTAACAGATCAGTACGGCGCACAAGCAACCAGCCAGGGCGCTGTCATCATTCAGGAGAAGCGCAAAGGTGGAAGTATTTCACTATCGTTGATCTTACTGCTGGCACTTCTGGCAATGGTGTCATGCCCAAGACGCAAACGGGCATAAACCCATTTGAGGGCTTTGGAGTTATCTCCAAAGCCCTGTCAGGAGCTTCAATATGAAAAACCAATTATTACTGGCGGTTGTTATTGCGATGGTTTCTGTTCCCGCCATCGCCACCATCTACCATGCCAAAATGAACAACTTCTACGTCAGATCTGCCTCTCCCGAGCTGCTTTATGGCGTAAAGGTAGTGGGAAAGAGTATCCAGGTGGCGGTTGTTTCAACCGGATGCACAGGTGTTGAATCATTTAAGGTGAAGGTTATTGATGAAAGTGAACAACAAACAACCCTGCAATTACTCAGGGTAAAGCCGGATCTATGCAGGGCAATTCCTCATCTAATTGAAATCGAAATTCCTCTTCCGAAGGAAGCTATTGCGAGGGAGATACTGATGTCCAATTCAATTGGTGACGCCTCTCGATACAGAAGTAATATTAAGGTGCTCCCAAAGCCTGATTAGCCTCAGGCCTGATGGATAGACACTGTAATTCGAGTGCCCCCCCGTGCTCATTCACTTCGGCTGTCGCTGCTGCCACCGTATCCTCTTTGTGCCAGTCCCTTCACAATCTCTTTCCGTTGAACATAATGAGAATGCGTCCAGTAAGCTAAACGAAAGATCACGGAAGCCCGACGCTGCTATCGTTATAATTCGCTATTTACCGCGGATAATTCAGATGACTCCAGCCACAGTCCAGGCCAAGAAAGCCAAAATCCAATATGAGTTACATGAGTACCATCATGACAAAGAGGTGCACGCATTTGGCGACGAGGTTGCACAAAAACTGAACGCGGATCCGGCGCAGGTGTTCAAAACACTTCTGGTGGCTGAATCCAGCAACTCAGCACCGGTTGCCGTCGCTCTGGTGCCTGTCAGCCATCAATTGGATCTCAAGGCATTATCCAAAGTGCTCGGCCTGAAGAAATTGACCATGGCAGGGGTAGAGCCGGCCCAGAAAAGCACCGGCTACCTGGTGGGCGGCATCAGCCCTTTGGGGCAGAAGAAACGCTTACCCACTGTGATAGACGATACTGCGACCAATTTTGATTTTATCTATGTCAGCGGTGGCAAGCGTGGATTGCAACTCAGCTTAAAGGCAGCGGATCTGGGTAAGGTGCTGAATGCCAAATTTGCCGATCTTAAACACTGTTAAGCATTCTCTTAAAAAGCCTTTTTGCAATTGTGGCATCAGAGGGTTATAAACAGAAACAGAGGACTGGAAGCAAGCATGGAGGGGCAATGGACGAGCCCGGCAAGTTTATCAATTTAAAGAATGAGCGCAGGCTCAAATATCTGGGCATTGTGGTTGGCCTGGTAATATTTACCATTCAACGTTACACCGGCAATGATTACACCCATCTGTTGGTACTGCTCTACTTTATGTTTCTTTTACCTTCTATCGGCCTGGACCGCGCCGTACAGGAGAGATACTTCCCGTTTTCACAACAGTTTTTTGCTGCTCTGAGGGCGGTGACCATAGTGATTACTCTTATCGTGCTGGGCCTGTATATCTACGCTATGAGCACGCCACTTGGGCAACCCATCACACTGCCGGATCACCTTAAATATCCCCATGAGCTGAAACAGTCAGAGTAATTGCGATAAAAAAGGCCGCATCAATGCGGCCTTTTTATTTAGCTTAGCTGCGGGCGGTGTAATCGCCCCAGGCCAACCATTTAAAGGTAGTTAGGGCTTCCAATCCCATGGGTCCACGGGCATGCAGCTTCTGGGTAGATACAGCAACCTCTGCGCCCAGACCAAATTGGCCTCCGTCGGTAAAGCGGGTGCTGGCATTCACATACACTGCAGATGAGTCGATTTGTTCCATAAAGCGAGCCGCAGTGTGAATATTATCGGTCAGAATCGCTTCTGAGTGACCACTGGAATGACGGCGGATATGGGTCACGGCTTCATCCAAATCGGCCACAACTCGTACGCCCAGAGTCAACGACAGCCACTCAGTGCTGAAAGACTCATCATCAGCAGCATGCATCTCAACATTCAGTCCTGCAGCCAGCTCCCGGGTTTTGTCACAGCCATAAAAGTGCACGCCCTGAGCTGCCAGCTCGGTTAATGCCGCCGGAATCACCTCGGCAGCAACCTTTTCATGTACCAATAAAGTATCCAGTGCATTACAGACAGTTGGACGCTGCACCTTGGCGTTGATGATCACCGGGTTGATGCGGCTTAAATCAGCTTGCTCATCAATAAACATATGGCAGATACCAATGCCACCGAGGATGACCGGAATAGTCGCCTGCTCGGCACACAGGCGCTGCAACTTCTGACCACCACGGGGCACAATCATGTCCACATATTGATCCAGCTTGAGCAGGCCACTGACCAGCTCGCGGTCCGGGTTATCAATCAGCTGCACAGCATCCTGTGGCAAACCCTGTTCGACCACAGCGCGGCGGATGGCGGATGCCAGCGCGCGATTGGAATTTACGGTTTCTTTACCGCCACGCAGAATAACAGCATTGCCTGTCTTCAGCGCCAGTACCGCAATATCCACGGTCACATTGGGCCGGGCTTCATAGATCACACCAATCACACCAAGAGGCACGCGACGACGGGCCAGACGCATACCATTGTCCAGCACGCGACTGTCGATTTCACTGCCCACGGGGTCAGCCAGGGCAATCACATTATCTATGTCTGCAATCACGCTCTGCAGCCGGACCTCATCAAGCAGCAGACGGTCCACCATGGCATCGTTCAAGCCAGCTTCACGGGCGGCGGCCACATCCATTTCGTTGGCGGCCAAAATTTCTTTCTTGTGGGCCTGCAGTGATGCGGCAATCGCTGTCAGCAATTGCTGTTTATCTTTGGCAGTCAGGTTGGCCAGAGAATAACTGGCTTCACGGCCCTGCTTACCCAGGTTGTCCAGGTAAGTCTGCTTGTCTTGTGCACTCATCGTCATTACAACACCACCATATCGTTTCTGTGTACTACAGCATCACCATAGTCATACCCCAGCAGAGACTCGATATCATCCGAGTGCTTACCGGCAATCTTCTGCATGGCAGCCGCGTTATAGCGGGCCAGACCGCGTGCAAACACCCTGCCGTTGGCATCGGTCAGCTCCAGGGTGTCACCGCGCTCAAACTCACCCTCAACGGATACCACGCCTTTGGACAGCAAACTGCGACCTTTATTGGCCACGGCATTCACCGCACCTTCATCAAGTACCAGCTGACCTCTTGGCTTGGGACCGGCCAGGATCCACTGCTTGCGGCTCTCCAGTGGATGCTCAATAGCACAGAAATGAGTACCGACAGCTTCTTTGCAGCTCAGCTTCTTAATCACATCCGGGTGTTGACCCGAAGCGATCACCACTTCTATACCGGCGCGACGGGCAATATCTGCCGCTTCCAGCTTGGTGGCCATACCACCTGTACCCAGACCGGACACAGAGCCGCCAGCCAGCTTACGCAGGCTATCGTCAATATTGGCGACTTCGGGGATCAATTTTGCATCAGGATTATTACGGGGATCCGCGTCGAACAAACCTTTTTGGTCTGTCAGCAAGATCAGTAAATCAGCATCACATAAAAGTGCAGCACGGGCAGACAAGTTGTCGTTATCGCCCACTTTGATTTCCTGTGTCGCGACAGCGTCGTTCTCATTGATAATAGGCACAATCCCCTGAGCCAACAGAGCATTCAAGGTATCGCGGGCATTGAGATAGCGTTCACGGTCATGCAGATCGGCACGGGTCAGCAACAGCTGGCCCACATTAAAACCATAAATACCAAACAGCTGTGACCAGGCCAGGATCAACTGACTTTGCCCTACCGCTGCCAACAACTGTTTGCTGGCCATGGTATCGGGCAACTGGGGGTGCTGCAGATGCTCACGACCGGCAGCAATTGCTCCGGACGTACACAACACCACTTCCACACCGGCTTTCATCAGATGCGCCATCTGGCGGGTTAATTCCGCCATCTGCGCTTTATCCAGGCTACGACTGCCTGATGTCAGCACACTGGTTCCCAGTTTTACCACTACGCGGCGGTAAGCTATCTCACTTGCGTTCATTCTGTTTCAGCATAAAAAATTCGATGGATCCTTATACCCAATCCCCCGCGGAATTAACAGTACCCGCAACAGGCATATGATGGATATTCATCATAGATGAGCAAGATTTCATCCGCATAGGAATCACCCCGGATACAAAAAAGCACGTCCTGTGACGTGCTTTTTAACTCAGTGATCAACCCGAAGCAGAGTTGCGTGATAACTTGCGTTATCAGGCGAACGCAAACTTAGCCACAAACAGGGCAGCCAACACTACTACGCCAGCAGTCAGGTCACGGTAACGACCGCTCATCAGCTTGATAGCGGCGTAAGAGATAAAGCCAAAGGCGATACCGGTAGCAATAGAGTATGTCAGTGGCATCAGAATACAGACCACAACCACAGGAGCTGCTTCAGTCAGATCTTCCCACTCTACATGCACCAGGCCAGACATCATCAGAATGGCAACATAGAACAGAGTACCCGCGGTCGCATAGGCTGGCACCATACCTGCCAACGGTGAGATAAACAGAGCAGCCAAAAACAGCAGACCCACAACAACCGCAGTTAAACCGGTACGGCCACCAGCACTCACACCTGCGGTGCTTTCAATATAACTTGTGGTGGTTGACGTACCCAATGCAGCACCTGCGATAGTCGCTGTACTGTCAGCCATCAAAGCACGGTTCAAGCGAGGCAGGCGCCCTTTGTCATCCAGGAAACCACCACGTTGAGCGACCGCCACCAGAGTGCCGGAAGTGTCAAACAGGTCAACAAACAGGAAGGCAAATACCACTGACAGCATGGAGATTTCCAGCGCACCGGACAGGTCCATGGCCATAAAGGTTGGCGCAATCGACGGCGGCGCAGACACCAGGCCTTTGTACTCCACACCACCGAAAATCACACCCAATGCAGTAATAGACAGGATGCTGATAATCACCGCAGATTTAAACCCACGCTGAACCAGCGCGATAATGATAAAGAATCCCAGAGTCGCCATCAGCGCAGGGAAGGAAGTGATATCCCCCATGGTCACCAGAGTCGCCGGGCTGCCAACCACGATACCTGAACTTTGCAGCGCAAGCAGCGCCAGAAACAGACCGATACCAGCAGCAATACCCAGTCGCAGCGACATAGGAATTGAGTTCACAATCCACTCGCGAATACGGGCCAGAGACAAGGCCATAAAACAGATACCGGACAGGAATACTGCACCCAATGCAGTTTCCCAGCTGTAGCCCATTTCACCTACCACAGTGTAAGTGAAGAAGGCGTTCAGACCCATACCGGGAGCCAGTGCAATGGGATAGTTGGCAACGACACCCATGACGATACAGCCAATTGCTGCCGCCAGACAGGTGGCCACAAATACGGCACCATGGTCCATACCGGCATCTGCCAGCATCATAGGGTTAACAAACAGGATGTAGGCCATGGTCAGGAAGGTGGTAAAACCTGCGATCACTTCCTGCTTAAGGCTGGTTTGGTTTTGCTTGAGTTTGAACAGTTTTTCCAACATGGAAGCTGGTTCCTATAGCGCGAAACAAACAGTGTGGGTAAGTGACCCGGTACCTACCGGAACTGCCATCCTGGAAAGCCACTCACAATTTCGGCGGGATTATAGGAATTTCAACCAGATCAGACCAGCAAGCTAACGCCCACCAGACAGAACATATTGTTCCAAAAGCCGAACGATCGACCTGATTTTTAGACGATGCTGGTACATCTTTCGCTTATGTTGCGGGTTGTTAAACGCTAAAGGGAACACCCAGGGAGCAAATTGCAGATAAAAAAAAAGCCTGCTCAAAGAGCAGGCCAAGACAAAACTCATACTTTTCCGCAGGGAAATTGGTTACCGCGCCAGCGAGTAATCAGGGCCACCGATGCGAAAGGTGACTAACAACAGAAAAGCAGTTTGTCCGAAACACACCCAAAGGGTGATACAAAGGTTGATGGATGATGGAAACTTTCCGGTAAGGAGTGTGAGTCCTTACAGTGACATTGGGTAAATGCCACCACGCAAAACACTGGTATCAAACCAGGTGCTCTGCCAATAAATAGAGGTCATCGCTTGATAAGCCATGATTGAGATACTCCGAAATCAAAAGTTGTAAAAAAATTACTCTAGCGAAGCTTGGCTCGGTTCCCTGGAGCTAGAGATTCTCGGTTCCGTGGAGACAACTTATCATTCATATCCTTGGAGATTATTCCGTAAGGAGGTGAACTAGAGCTGGTGGCCACCTTGGCTCAACCAACGCGAGCCATTCTACATTTCTGTAGTTTTATTACAATAGATCGCTGAATATTTTTTCTAAAAACTCAAATTTAAGTAATTTTATTACCAAACAATCATGCCAAGCCCCAGCCTAAAAAAAACGCCGCAGGGTAACCCACGGCGTTTTACCTTTAGCCATCAATACCGATCAATGACTGGATTTGGACAAGATGTACTGCAGCAGAGCCGTCAGCGGCGCCGCAGTTGGCACGCCATAAACCGGATCACCCTCAGTGGCGCTGCCAGCAATATCCAGATGAGTGTATGGCAGTGGTAACTCACCCTCGCCTGTGTTGTCCATCAGGCCCGAGGCTTTCAGCAGGAAGGCCGCCGGGAATTGGTGACCTCTTGCAGTAATGGAGGACGGCGCATTATTGGAACTGAGAATATCTGCCGCATCTGAGACATCACGGATTTTGGCAAAGTCTTCACGACGCAATCGGGAGATTTCCATAGGATCCCCCCAACTCTCACCGATTTCGTTCAGACTGTTGGCAACGCCCTGCTCCCTGGCGACCGCATTCTCCACCGCGGCAGTGTAGCCTCCATAGGCGCGAACCACATGACCAGTAAGAGTAGCAACCGAGAACAGCTCAGGAGCAACACACTCTTTTGCCTTAATACGCAGGTGAGACAGCACATCAGCCAGCACCAATCGACCTTCGGCATCTGTATTGCCAATGCGTACCCGCACGCCCGCATGACTGGTAATAATCTCATCAGTAACAAACGCTTCTGAGCCAATGCTGTTGCGTACCAATCCCACATCGGCAATGACCCGAATCCCTTTTGGCTTGAGTTCCGACAGCGACTTCATCAGCCCCACTACAGCTGCAGCGCCCCCCTTGTCCCGGCTCATACCGGCCATGGCACCACCAATCTTCAGATCCGCGCCGCCGGTGTCATACACCACACCTTTGCCAGCCAACAGGAAAGTATGCTGACACTCGCCCTCACCCTGATACTCGAACCGCACAACACGGGGTTGATGACGAGCGACCTGAAAAGAAGCTCTGGCTACCGCGCTCATGAGCGGGTAATCCCGCTCCAGCGCATCCCGGTTCTCTTCTACCCTGATTGTCAGCCCTGAGTCCTGCAGGTGTGCCACGCTGTAATGGGCGAACGCCGGCGCTGACATCCGCTCAGGCTCAGTACCACAAAGGTCCCGCGCCAGATATTTGCCCGCCTCAATGGCGCTCAACTGAGCAACGGTTTGCTCATCGGCCAATACCCCCACGGCATCCAATGCAGCAGACAAACCTTCAGCTTCGCGCTTCTCCAGCGGCTGCCACAACGCCTGAGCAAAACCCAGAGCAGCAACCTGCAACGCTTGCTTGTATGCTGCATCCAATTTGGCATCCAGCATCAGCAAAGGTCGACGGGCGCCAACCGCTTTGGCTAACGCGGCAGCCTGCTTGCCCATATCAGCAAACAGACGAACATCCTGATATTCATTGTCAGTACCTGTCACCGGCGCCAATATCATTCGACCGCCACTGACCTGAGGCGCTGCCAGCATGGTCAGAGTGTTACCCACACGGGCATCCAGCAGCTTGCCAGCCTGGGCAATATCAGCCAGTACCTGATTAGCTGGCCACTCACCCGCTGTGGTAAACAACACCAGCAGATCCCAATCCTGTTCGCGCCACGCGTTCTCCGCAGCCGGAGTAAAGAAGTTGCTTGTCATGTAAGGTCCATTTGTTGTCATTATCAGCCTCATTCTATACACAATCGCTGAGGGTTAAAGACCCCATATCCCCAAGTTTGGGTTCCATGAGTCAAGTCCGCTGTACAGAAGCCATATTGACCCCAACATTCAGGTTTGTGCAGTAAACCATCAGCTGGCAACTTTCTCTGCCACCAGTAGATACCATCACCTGCCAGAGCCCTTGGGCAGCGCCGGGTCTGTGATACACTCGGGCCAGATATTACAAAGGCCTTTATGAGGGAATCTTTCGTGACAAGCATTAACCAGTTATATCCCCAACCCCTGTGGCAGTGGTTTGAGCAGATCTGTGCCATCCCGCACCCGTCTAAACATGAAGCAGCCCTGAGCGCTCATATTCAGGCATGGGCCAAAGAGAAAGGCCTGGCCGTTACCGAAGATAAAGTGGGTAACCTGATTATCCGCAAGCCAGCCACTGCTGGTATGGAAAACCGCAAAATTGTGGTTATCCAGGCGCATATCGACATGGTGCCGCAGAAGAACAACGACAAGGTTCATGACTTCGAAAAAGACCCAATTGAACCCTGGATTGATGGCGAATGGGTAAAGGCCAAAGGCACGACTCTGGGTTCTGACAACGGTATTGGTATGGCATCAGCACTGGCGATTCTGGGCAGTGATGATATTCCCCATGGCCCGCTGGAAGTGCTGCTGACGATAGATGAAGAAGCCGGTATGACAGGTGCTTTCGGCTTGGAAGCAGGCATGTTGGAAGCCGACATTCTGATCAATACCGACTCAGAGCAGGAAGGCGAAATCTATATGGGTTGTGCCGGTGGTGTCGACGCTGAAATCACCCTGCCTATGGTTTGGGAAGCACCGGCTGAAGGCTACCAGTGTTTTGAGTTGAACCTGTCTGGCCTCAAAGGTGGTCACTCAGGCGTGAACATTCACCTGGGTCGTGGCAATGCCAACAAACTGCTGGGGCGTTTCCTGTTTGAAAATGCTGAAGCCCTGCAACTGGAACTGACTGCTTTCTCCGGTGGTTCTCTGCGTAACGCGATTCCACGTGAAGCAGGTGTCACCATTATGGTGCCCGAGGAGCATGTTGCCGCCCTGCGTACCAAAGTTACTGAGTTCGAAGCCCTGATCCGCGAAGAACTGGCTGTCGCTGACCCAGATGGCACGCTGACGCTGAAGGAGGCTGCAACACCATCCAGAGTGATGAGCGAGCAGAGCCAGAACACACTGATCGACCTGCTGCACGCCTGCCCCAACGGTGTCATGCGCATGAGTGATGAAGTGGAAGGCGTCACTGAAACCTCCCTTAACGTGGGCGTAATCTCCACCGACGAGCAGGAAGTCAAAGTTCTGTGTTTGATCCGTTCACTGATTGATTCAGGTCGCACCCAGGTAGAAGGCATGTTGATCGCTCTGGCCAATCTGGCCGGTGCTGAAATCGAACTGTCAGGGGCTTACCCAGGTTGGAAGCCGGATAACAGTTCACCTGTCATGGCGATCGTGCGTGAAACCTATCAGGATATCTATCACAAAGAACCTGTGATCATGGTTATCCACGCAGGTCTGGAGTGTGGTCTGTTCAAAAAGCCATACCCTGAGATGGATATGGTCTCCATTGGCCCCACCATTCGCTTCCCGCACAGCCCGGATGAAATGGTCAACATTGAGACTGTTGGTCAATACTGGCAATTACTGCTGGCAGTACTAGAACGTATTCCGACCAAAGATTGATATCAGCTGACAAAGAGCTGAAATAACAAAGCCACATCGATATTCGATGTGGCTTTTTGTTTGTCTGCAATTAATCGGCAGGCAAAACCCCAATTAAAGGTACAAAGAATAGATATAGAAGTCTTCACCACTTCTTTGATAGCCCTGTTTTTCATAGAGATGCTGACCGGGAAGATTGGTATTCTGGGTCGACAGATCCATACGCCTGGCACCAGTGCCTTCCGCATAAGCTCTGGCGGCATTCATCAACCCAGTCGCGACACCGGACTTACGGGCATCTTCTGCCACATACAGGTCGTAAAGAATCACTATTTTGCAGGCCTCCACCGAGCAAAACGATGGATACAATTGAGTAAAGCCAAGGGCCCTGTCATTCTCCACCGCCAGAAAAATCACAGATTCATTGTTATTTAAACGCGCAGCGATAAACTCTCTGGCAAGCTCTAAATCTGATTGGCAGTGATAGAACACCCTGTAGTCATTAAACAGAGTTGCTATCTGGTTAAGATGACAGATGTCAGCGTGGATGATTTCCATGACTTGCTCCCGCTAAGGGTAAAGACTCAGTCTAACTCGAAGCAATATACGGACAAGATTAACTCTGGCCGATACAGGATGAATACCGGTTCACGCCTGTAGCGTCCGATTGAGATTCCAAATAAGAGAGATGCAATTCTGGTGTTTATAATATTTATGCTGGTATCAGTGGTGCTGATTAAACTGTCTCTGATTGGACAGGGATTGATGAGCATTGCCATTGGCGGCATAGCATGGATAGTTTGTCGCAAGCTTCCATTCAAGCTCGACCCAGTGCTCAAACAAAAGTTCAGTCGATTGTTTGCTACTGCAGCCCTCCTTCATATCAGTCTGTACCTGGTATTGATCGCCAAAATGACCTTGATAGATAAAGCGTCCGACATTCCCGGGTTTATGCTCAGTCACCTGCTGCTACACCATCTTGTATGCGCGCTGCTGGCAGCACCTTTGGTGTTTATGACGGTAGCTATATACAACACGCGCCGCACGCTTAATCAGAGTTAAACACACCATCAGCCAATATAAGCCGAGTGTCAAAGCGCTAAATCCAGCTGACAGACATTAGAGTTCTGCTCATCAGTTTGCTGTTCAGCCAGTCCTACAGAGATCCCCACCAGACGAATTCCCCGGCCCTCAGCCCGCTCCATGGCCAGAGCCAGCAAGTCCTGAAACAGATTCACAGACAGGGAATCACTGCGATGTTCAATCGTGGTCTGTTTAAAGTCGGCAAACTTGAGTTTAACCACCTGCTTATGAATACCTCTGCCCGGCGCTCCCCGTGCCATACGGGTAGAAAGCTCAGGAATCAGCCCTGACATCACCTGGTTGGCCTGGGAGAGCTCATAAATGTCCTGCGCCAGCGTGGTTTCCACCCCCACTGACTTACGCACCCTGTTGGGTGAAATAGCTCTGGGATCTATGCCTTTGGATCTTTCCACCAACAGAGCACCGAATTTACCAAACCTTTCGGTCAACATGGCCGGATCTGCCCCTTGTACATCACCACAGGTATGCAGTCCCATGGATGCCAGTTTCTCTCCCGTCACCTTACCAACACCGGGGATTTTTCCCAGAGGCAGGGTTTTCACAAACTCAGACACAGCATCAGGGGTTATCACATATTGCCCATTGGGTTTATTAAGATCTGAAGCTACCTTGGCCAGAAACTTTACCGGCGCAATACCTGCAGATGCCGTGAGGCCGGTTTCTTCGAAGATATCTTTGCGGATGGCCTCAGCAATCAGGGTTGCCGAGCCCCGACAAGCGGTGCAGTCGGTCACATCCAGATAAGCTTCGTCCAGTGACAGAGGTTCAATTAACGAGGTGTAACGGGAGAACACATCCCGAATCTGGGATGACACCTGCTTATATACGTCCATGCGTCCCGGCACCAGAATCAGGTCCGGACACAGCCGCAGTGCATAGGCTGACGCCATCGCACTGCGAACACCGAACTTGCGGGCTTCATAGTTACAGGTACTGATCACCCCACGGCGATCGCTGCGACCGCCTACGGCAAGGGGCTTTCCCCTGAGTTCAGGGAAGTCACGCATTTCAACGGCTGCATAGAAGCAGTCCATATCGACATGAATAATTTTACGCACAGTGTTCCTCCAACAGAAAGGATACTGTACAAATAAACAGTGTCAAGTAAGATCCGAGCGTTAACCTGCGGGAGCGGCCTCAGTTCCCATCTTTGACTGCAGATAATTAGCCAGACCCATCTTGTCGATAAGTCCCAACTGCTTCTCCAGCCAGTACATATGGTCTGCCTCAGTTTCTTCCAGCAACACCTGTAAAATATCCCGGGTCTGGAAGTCACGCTTCTCTTCACACAAAGCGATCACTTGCCGCAGATCTTCAGCAACTTTGTACTCATACTGCAAATCGTTATGCAGCATCTCGGGCGTATCTTTGCCTATGGTCAAGGGTGCACGGCTGGCGACATCAGGTTTGCCCTCCAGAAACAGGATTCGCTGGATAAGTCTGGATGCATGTTCACGTTCATCATCGGACTCGTGATTAATACGCTCATAAAGTTCGTTCAGCCCCCAGTCTTCATACATGCGGGCATGAACAAAGTACTGGTCCATGGCGGTAAGCTCATTGGTCAACAAGCGGTTCAGTGCGTCGATTACCTCTGCATTGCCTTTCATTATCTGCCTCCTTAAATCTGTGATTGCAGGTAATTCTCGATACCTGTCATGCCAATCAACTCAAACTGGGCTTCCAGCCAATCCAGGTGCTCCTCTTCATCCTCCAACAGCTCCTGCAGCATATCCCTGCTGACATAATCCCTGTGCTGCTCACACAGGGCGATAGAGTCCCTGAGCAGGTCCAGTTCCCCCCGTAACATCAACATGTCACAACTCAGCATCTCCTCGGTGTGCTCACCTATCATCAGCTTATCCAGCAATTGCAGGTTGGGGAGTCCCTCAAGAAACAGAATGCGCTCTATCAACTTGTCTGAGTGCTTCATATCCTGAATCGACTTGCGATACTCCACCTTATCCAGGCCGTCCAGGCCCCAGTTACGGAACATACGGGCGTGCAGAAAATACTGGTTGATGGCGGTCAGCTCGCTGGTCAACACCTTGTTGAGTTGCTTAAGGACATCGGCATGGCCTTTCATAATGGCTCCCTGTCAGAATTTGATCTGGATCAAGGTTTAGTAAATCATGCTCAGAGGAATATTCAATTTCTTTATTTTTCATAAAGTTAAGCAAAGAGAACCATTATCATTCCAACTTGCATTTACGCTTAAGCCATTCTCTCAAGCGCTTGTATTTGGGACAAAAATGAAAACGGCCACCAAATTGGTGGCCGTTCAACAAAACTCAAAAAGCTAAAGAAGGAGTCAGGTATTCAAAAAAGTTCTATGTCATCTTCAAAGTGCTCATTGGTCATCACACCATCATCCAGCAGGTCGCAATAGAAGGCGATTTTTCCCCGTCCGTTTTCCTTCACGTAGTACAGGGCTCTGTCGGCCTGTACCAACAGGTCAGTAGGATTCTCGGCACCGGACGCATTGACCCCGCCAATGGAGCAGCGCACCGGCCACAGCTTATCGTTACGGATACAGGCGATCTCCTGCTGAAACTGTTTCAGTACTTCCCGGGCTTTCTCTTTGGTTCTGGGGCTGAGCAACACCACAAACTCATCCCCTCCAAATCGAAACAGCAGGTCTTCATCATCAAAAACTTTGATCATGGTATTGGCCACAAGTAGCAGGATCTCATCGCCGTAGAGGTGACCGAAGGTGTCGTTAATCTTCTTGAATTTATCGACGTCGAATATCACCAGCCAGAAAAACTTGGGGTCACCACTTTCTTCACAAACCGCACTGTCATCATCTTCCAATACGGCCAACACCTGAGAGTAGTAAGCTTTCTTGTTGAGCAAACCGGTCAGACTATCGGTTTCCATATCCAGCATTACATTGAGAAAGTTCTCATACACCCGGGCAAAGCCGGTAAGCAAACTGATTTGATGTTCAGACATCTCCATAATGGATTTAATCAACAGCACTTTCACTGTGATGCCGTTAACCATAATAGGAAGGGCGGTCAATACACTGTCATCATGACGCTCTGACACCATCTGATTTTGACGGGAGCACTTCTGCACGCAGTCGAGCAGTGAAGACTCTGGCAGGGCATTCTTTTTCGGGAGCATACAGGCGGGAAAGTGTATCGGACTGTTCACCGCGACAAAGGCAACCGCCGTTGCATCAAGTGAATTATGAATGGTGTCCACCAGGCTCTCACCCAATGCACGAATCTGACGTTTACCGGTTAGCTGCACCACGGAGTTAAGCACAGCCTCAGAGGCTCTGCCCACCATCTCAGCGGCGGCTTCTACCGGATTGGATGCCAGACCGTTCGGCTCTCCGGCATCATTATATTGCGAGTGCACTCTCCCCTGCACAGATGAAGCTGTCATGCGCTACCACCTAAATCACCCTGGATAATATTGAGTATAGACAGCTTTAAAGCACACGGGCGGTGCGGAAATAAAAACGGCGCCTGTGGCGCCGTTAGATATCTCAGAGAATTCTGTTTTGAGTCAGCCGCTCGTTACGGGCTTCCTCTTCAGCCTTGGCCATTTTCGCCTTTCTGTTGTCGCAGGGCTCATCACAATCACAGGCTTTGTCTATCCCTATGGCACCCAAACCGCCACAGCTTCCAGCGACTGCCTTGCGCTTAATGATATAGCCGACCGACATCAGTAAGAAAAACAACAATAACACCACAAACGCGGCCAAAAATGTGCTCATACTTCACTCCTACTGCTGAGTAATATAGGGTTTGAATGCTTCGCTGTAGTAGGTCTTGAACCCATCACCCTGGTATTCAATTAGCATCACAGCAAGTCCCTCACGCTCTGCCAGCGCCAAAGACTCCTTGGTGCCCATCACCATCATGGCCGTTGCCAGTCCATCAGCAACCATACAACTCTTATCCATAACCGTCACCGATGCCAGTTTATGTTCTATCGGATAACCGGTACGCGGGTCAATAATATGGGAAAATCGTTGACCCTCTTCTTCATAATAGTTGCGGTAGTCACCGGAAGTGGCAATGGCAATATCTTTCGGTTCTATTACGAGTTGCACTGTTCTGGCATCCTCGGTCGGACGCTCTACAGCGATACGCCAGGGTTCACCGCCTGCTTTGGTACCTTTGAGTGATACCTCACCGCCGATTTCCACCAGATAACCGGTTACGCCGTACTTATCGAGAATGGCAGCAATTTTATCTACGCCGAAACCTTTGGCAATGGATGACAAGTCGACATAGAGTTCAGGTTTGGTTTTCTCCAGGCGATCGCCGGAGATTTTAATTCCCTCAATACCTACGTCCGCCATGGCCTCATCAATTTCAAACTGGGAAGGTATGCTGGTTGGTCTGGCGTCAGGGCCAAAACCCCATAAGTTGACCAAAGGCCCCATGGTAATGTCCAGTGCGCCATGGGTGAGCTTATGCAAACGTATCCCCTCTTCCACTACTTTAAGAGTGTCTGGAGACACGACAACACTCTGTGCCAATGCCAGCTTATTAAAGCGCGACAGCTCGGAGTCAGGGCGGTAGGTCGACATCTGGTCGTTAACCTGTTCCAGTGCCAAATCGATCTCGGCCTGCAGTAACTGTGCATCGGGCAAACTGTCATTGGGAACCAACTTAATGTGGTAAGTCGTACCCATAGTGTTGCCGGAATAGGACTGTAACTTGGCCGGAGAAGAACAAGCTGCAATAAAAAAGGCCAACCCTACAAAGGCCAGCCATTTTCCCAAGGTCTTAATCATGATGACCCTTAACCCTTCAATCAAAATTGGAAAAACGCTGCGTGACAGTATATCACGCAGCGCGTCGGGTATTATCCGCCGAAGTCATCCAACAGGATGTTTTCGTCTTCCACACCGAGATCTTTCAACATACCGATCACGGCGGCATTCATCATTGGAGGGCCACACATGTAGTACTCACAATCTTCCGGCGCTTCATGGTCACGCAGGTAGTTCTCGTACAGTACGTTGTGAATGAAGCCGGTGTAACCGTCCCAGTTATCCTCTGGCTGAGGATCTGACAGGGCCACGTGCCACTGGAAGTTATCGTTGTCAGCCGCCAGGCCATCGAAATCTTCAACATAAAACATTTCGCGCTTGGAGCGGGCACCGTACCAGAAACTCATCTTACGCTTAGACTGAAGACGCTTCAGCTGGTCGAAGATGTGTGAACGCATTGGCGCCATACCTGCACCACCACCAATAAATACCATTTCAGCATCGGTATCCTTGGCGAAGAACTCACCGAATGGGCCGGAGATAGTGACCTTGTCACCTTCCTTCAGGCTCCAGATGTATGAAGACATCTTACCGCAAGGCAGAGACAGGTCGCGTGGCGGCGGAGTCGCAATACGTACGTTCAGCATGATGATGCCAAACTCTTCCGGGTAGTTCGCCATGGAGTATGCACGAATAGTCGGCTCATCCACTTTGGACTCCAGCTTGAAGAAGCCGAAATGTTCCCAGTCACCACGATACTCTTCAGGAATATCGTAATCGGCGTATCTTACATGGTGTGCAGGGGCTTCAATCTGGATGTAACCACCGGCGCGGAAAGGTACTGACTCACCATCAGGGATGGCCAGCTTAAGCTCCTTAATAAAGGTGGCTTTGTTGTCATTGGAAACAACAGTACATTCCCACTTCTTGATGCCGAAGATCTCTTCGTCCAGTTCAATATCCATGTCAGTTTTAACGTTAACCTGACAGGCCAGACGACAACCCTGTTTGGCTTCACCTTTGCTGATGTGGTCCAGCTCGGTTGGCAAAATATCACCACCGCCTGAGGTCACATTCACACGGCACTGGCCACAAGAACCACCACCACCACAGGCTGAGGAAACGAAGATACCGTTATCGGCCAACGCCCCCAACAACTTGCCACCAGCACCGGTTTTGATGGCCTTTTCAGGGTCATCGTTAATGCTAATCGTCACGTCACCGCTGGCTACCAGCTTGGATTTGGCGAACATAATCACCAAAACCAGCACCAGTACAATGGCGGTAAACATACTCACGCCCAGATATACTTCCAGCGGAGTCGAGCTCAAAATATCCATGTACTTATCCTTAGAAGGTCGATTCTGAAAAGTCGTACAGGGTGTCCCTTACAGAGACACACCGGAGAACGACATAAAACCTAAGGCCATCAGACCAGCTGTGATAAATGTAATCCCAAGACCACGCAACCCATCGGGTACGTCGGCGTACTTCATCTTCTCGCGGATACCGGCCAGCAGCACGATAGCCAGTGCCCAACCGATACCGGAACCGATACCGAATACCAGGCTTTCACCCAGGTTGTAGTCACGCTCAACCATGAAGGAAACCGCACCGAAAATCGCACAGTTCACTGTAATCAATGGCAGGAAGATACCCAGCGCGTTGTACAAAGGTGGGAAGTACTTATCCAGGGTCATTTCCAGAATCTGTACCAGAGCCGCAATCACACCGATGAAGGTAATGAACTTCAGGAAGCTCAAATCCGCTTCAGGCAGACCAGCCCATGCCAGCGCACCCGGCGCCAGAATTCCCTGATAAATAATTTGGTTAACCGGCACAGAGATGGCCAGTACCACAATTACCGCTACACCCAGACCCATGGAGGTGGTGACTTTCTTGGAAACCGCCAGGAAAGTACACATCCCCAGGAAGAAAGCCAGCGCCATGTTCTCGATGAAAATAGAGCGGATTAACAGACTGATATAATGTTCCATCTCATCTTATCCTTTTGCTTCAACTTGCTCTGGCTTGTATATGCGGATAACCCAGATGATGCCGCCGATCAGGAAGAATGCACTGGGAGGCAGCAGCATCATGCCGTTTGGCTCGTACCAGCCACCCTCAGAAACCTTCTTCAGCAGCTCAACACCAAACAGGGAGCCGTTACCAAACAGTTCACGGAAGAAACCAACAGCAAGCAGGATTGCACCATAACCCAGGCCGTTACCGATACCATCCATAAAGCTCATCATAGGAGGAGTCTTCATGGCGTAGGCTTCAGCGCGTCCCATTACGATACAGTTGGTAATAATCAGACCAACGAATACCGACAGCTGCTTGGCCACGTCATAGGCGTATGCCTGCAGCACCTGGTCAACCACGATTACCAAAGAGGCAATGATGGTCATCTGCACGATGATACGCACGCTGCTTGGGATGTGGTTACGGATAATAGAGATAAACAGGTTTGAGAAGGCACAAACCGCAGTCAGTGCAATCGTCATCACCATAGCGGTTTCCATCTTACTGGTTACCGCCAGTGCACTACAGATACCCAGGATCTGCAGGGCAATCGGGTTGTTGCTGATAATAGGTCCGGTGAGGACCTGCTTCAGTTCTTTAGCATCAGCCATTAGCTCAGTCCTCCGTCACGGGCCTTGTCGATGAACTTCTCAAAGCCTTCTTTACCCAGCCAGAACTCCAGAGAGTACTGCACGCCGTTACTGGTCAGCGTTGCACCAGACAGAGCGTCTACACCGTACTCAGTCTGAGCAACGGCAGGGTTCTTGGTTACCTTGATAGCCAGTTCACCTTGGTCGTTATACAGCTTCTTGCCGTGCCACTTGGCGATCCACTTTGGATTCTGTACTTCACCACCCAGGCCAGGAGTTTCACCTGAACCGGAGAAGTCGTAGTACACCAGGTTCTGAATCGTGTTCATGTCAGGATCCAGTGCCAGGAAAGCGTACATGGTTGACCACAGACCATAGCCCTTGATGGGCAGAATCACAGTCTTCAGGGTACCGGCTTCATCGTGCACCAGGTAAACCACTGCATCGTTGGCTACGCGCTTAACAGATGCAATGTCGTTTTCTGGGATAAATGAGGTCTTCGGGTCCCGGGCCGCTTTTTCCATATCAAAGCTGTTGCCGTCAACATCAACAAATTCACCGGTTGCCAGAGAAACCACTTTGGCCTCAACGAATTTGTTGTAGGTCTCCAGGATCTGCTCTTTGGTCATACCTGCATCTTTGGTGTTCAGCAGGTTGGCCGCTTCCAGAATGTACTTCTGGCGATCCAGCAGCTTGTTTTCCTGTTGGATTGGCTTAAGCACTACCGCCGCAGTCGATACGAAGATAGAGCAAATCAAACACAAGCCAATGACAACGAAAAGCGTTCTTCCGAACGAGTCCTTTTTACTAGCCACGTGCGATCCTCCGCTTGATATTGGCCTGAACCACAAAATGGTCGAACAGTGGTGCAAACAGGTTGGCAAACAGAATCGCCAACATCATGCCTTCAGGGAATGCAGGGTTGATGACACGGATAAATACCGCCATGGCACCAATCAGCGCACCGTAAGCCCACTTGGCATTGTTGGTGAAAGAGGCTGACACAGGGTCAGTCGCCATAAACATCATACCGAAGGCAAAGCCACCCAGAACCAGGTGCCAGTACCAAGGCATGGCGAACATTGGGTTGGTGTCACTACCGATAAGATTCAACAGGCTGGATACAGCAATCATACCTACCATCACACCGGCGATAATGCGCCAGGAAGCGATACGGGTATAAACAATTACCAGACCACCCAGCAGGATAGCCAGAGTCGATACTTCACCCACAGAGCCTGGGATAAAGCCGAAGAAGGAATCCCACCATTGCTGGCTCAAACCGTATTCCAGAGTACCGCTGGCAGCCTGGCTCAGTGCAGTCGCACCTGAATAGCCATCAGCTACAACCCAGGTGGTATCGCCGGACATGTTCAGCGGATAGGCGAAGAACAGGAAGGCACGACCCGCCAGTGCAGGGTTAAGGAAGTTACGGCCAGTGCCGCCGAATACCTCTTTAGCCACTACCACACCGAAGGTGATACCCAGCGCTACCATCCACAATGGAATAGTTGCCGGCAAGGTCAGGGCAAACAGAATCGAGGTAACGAAGAAGCCTTCGTTAACTTCATGACCACGGACAGAGGCAAACAGCACTTCCCAGAAGCCACCAACTGCAAAAGTCACAGCATAAATAGGCAGGAAGAAACAGGCGCCGTACCACATCAAGGTGGCCCAACCTGAGTTGGCAGTCAGCTCAGCCCCAAACATGCTGAACAGGGAAACCTGCCACACATCCGGAGTGCCGAAACCGGCAATCAGAGCGTCCTGCGCTTGCAGGCCGACGTTGAACATACCGACAAACATCGCAGGGAAAGTACAGGCCCATACGGTGATCATCATGCGCTTCAAATCCAGGTTGTCACGAACATGGGTGCGACCCTTGTTCACTTTACCCGGGGTGTAAAAAATGGTGGCGGCGGCTTCGTAAAGAGCGTACCACTTTTCGTATTTCCCGCCTTTTTCAAACTGCGGCTCAATACGTTCGATAAATTCTTTCAAGCTCATAAGCCTTCCCTCTCGATCGTATCCAGACAATCCCGCAGGTAGACGCCATAGTCATACTTGCCGGGACAAACGAACGTACACAGGGCCAAATCTTCTTCATCCAACTCCAGTGCACCCAGCGCCATGGCTTCTTCCGTGTCGCCGGACACAAGGTCACGCAGCAGCATAGTCGGCAGAATATCCAGTGGCATTACACGTTCATACGCACCAATTGGTACCATGGCGCGATCTGAACCGCCGGTAGAGGTGGTCATGTTGAACAAACCAGAAGACAGGTGGCTTAAGAAAGCACGGGTAATGGAGTATTTATCCTTGCCCGGCATAGCCCAGCCGAAGAACTCTTTCTCGGTACCTTCTTCCAGAATGGTTACCTGGTTGTGGTAGCGTCCGAGGAAGTCGTGAGGACCGTTGGCAGTGCGACCGTTCAGGACAGAGCCTGATACCAGACGCAGGTTTTCACCTTCAGATTCACCCTGGGTCAGCTGTGATACCTGAGCGCCGAGACGAGAACGAACCAAACGGGGATTCTTGGCGTGAGGACCTGAGATAGCAACGACGCGGTCAGTGAACAGTTCACCAGTAGTGAACAACTTACCGACAGCAATCACGTCCTGATAACCGATATGCCATACGGTACGGGTACCGGATGCAGGCAGCAGGAAGTGAATGTGAGTACCTGCGTTACCGGCAGGATGCTTGCCGCCAAACTCTTCTACCTGAGCGTTACCGGCAGGGATATCCGCGCCAGGAGCTTTGCACAGGTAAACTTTGCCTTCGGTGAGTTTAGACAGCAGCGTCAGACCGTTAACGAAATCATCTTTATGCTCGTTGATGATTACCGCAGGGTCAGCCGCCAGTGGCTGAGTATCAGTTGCAGTCACAAAAATACCGGCAGCTTTGGAGTCAATGGCCGGTACTTTACTGAATGGACGGGTTCTGAGCGCGGTCCACAAACCTGAGTTGATCAGATTGCTGCGTACCTGCTCGTCAGTCAGTGCGTCGAGGTTTTGCGCATCATGCTTATCAAAAGCGACGGCATCGTCCCCTTCGACTTCGATGACAACAGACTGCAAAACGCGTCGGGCACCACGGTTGATTTCGGTTACTGTACCACTGGCTAAAGCTGTATATATAACGCCTGGGTTCTTCTTGTCTTCGAAGATCACCTGGCCCTTTTGCACCTTATCTCCTACCTTAATCTTCATGGTAGGACGTAAGCCGATATACTCTTCACCCAATGTAGCTATGTGTTTAATGGCTTGACCATCATGGATGGCTTGCTCTGGTCTGCCTGAGATAGGCAGGTCCAATCCTTTCTTAATTGTAATCATATCCACAAGCACTACGTTTGAAGGAAAGACAATGCGCCGCATTCCCGCATCAATTTCAAAGAGTTAATCCAAACCCCAAAATTGAGCTAGCGCAGATTTATCACAGAAATGCGACAATAATCACGCTGTTCGCGCGCATTTTACCCCAATTAACACATCACTGCCACGAAAATAACGACCATTTATCTGTGATCAAACAGCCAAAAGGCCAGCAATCGTGAACATCGACAGGGGTTTTTCCGGTGAAAGCCGCTAAAAATCACATTTTGCAGTAGATGCAAAAATAAAACATTAGTTTTTAACGATTTACATCCAAACGCACACTAAACAAACGGTGTTGCCGAATTTTTGCGCTCAAAACCGAGTTTATCGACTAAAGTCCAATACAAAACTGCAACTGAAATCGACTCACCCATGGGGAGGCCGCGTGCGATCTGGCTCACCCTTCCCTTAAGAAAAATAGCAGCGAACCCTCATTTCGCCACATATATATCGAGAGAACCCCACTTATTGCAGTAAGTTAACCGTAAGTGGGCGCACACATTCACTCCAAACACTCACACATTGGCGGCAAACAAAAGCGCCACAAACCTCACACCGTCACCTTCCGCGCGGCAGAGAAACTTCACAGACCAGCCAAAATCTCGTCGCTGAGAGTCAGTTCAGCATTCCTGTTAACATTGACACCGGCGGCAATCACCGCCCGGGCAATGGCCTGCGCCTCCTCCAGAGAGTGCATCTCAAAAGTGCCACACTGGTAGGCGTTCAATTCAGGGATCTGTTTTTGTTCAGAGACGTCCAGCACATCGGCCATAGCGGCAAGCCAGGCATCAGCCACCACAAGTTCATTGGGTTGTCCCACCAGACTCATATAAAAGCCGGTGCGGCAGCCCATGGGAGAGATATCAATAATCTCAACCGAGTCGCCATTCAAATGGTCACGCATAAAGCCAGCAAACAGGTGCTCCAATGTGTGGGTGCCCCGTTCACTCAGAATACTTTTATTGGGAATACAAAAACGCAGGTCGAAGACGGTAATGGTATCGCCAGAGGGCGTACTCATGGTTTTAGCTACCCGCACTGCGGGCGCATGCATCCGGGTATGATCCACAGTAAAGCTATCAAGCAGTGGCATAGACTTCTCCAGGGTGTATTCCATTTCCACAGGAAGCAGCAAACCGGGACCGGCAAAAGGGCACTTAATCCTTATCCGCGGGCAACTGAATCAGTGTTAAGCCAGCGACAGACAGTCCGGGACTGCACTGCTTCTTCCATTAGGAAGTGGCTGTTATCTGTTAAATAACAGCCACTCACAAGTGAATCACAAGGATATCACCAATAAGACACCAAAGAGTAGCCTGCACTTTACTCAGACGCTGTAATTGTCACCAAAAAGTGCAGGTTTGTGGTTAGTCGGGTTGACGGGCCTCGGTATAAGCATCCTCGGCGATGCTGTGGTAACGGCGGACACCCTGCTCATATTCACGATAGGCATCGTGAACCTTTTTCATCAGCGGGTCTTTGTTCGACTGCTCAGCAATCACCTCGATGGACGTGTCTCTCAAACTATCCAGCACATCTTCCGGGAAGGCTCTAAGTTCAACACCATGTTCATTGACCAGTGCATCCAGGGCCTCCACATGGCGGGTAGTGTATTCATCCAGCATATCCTGATTAATCGCCTTGGCTGCCACTCTGACAATCGCCTGTAGATCTGCAGGCAATTGCTCGTAGGCCTGCTTGTTGATCAAAAACTCCAGAGTCGTACCCGGCTCATGCCAACCAGGGTAATAGTAGAATTTGGCAGCTTTGTGCAGACCAAAAGCCAGATCGTTAAAAGGTCCCACCCACTCAGTGGCATCTATGGTGCCGGTTTGCAGCGCGGTAAACAGCTCACGGCCCGGCAGCGTTACCGGTGTCCCCCCCAAACGTTCCAGCACTTCACCACCCAGCCCGGGCAAACGCATCTTCAGGCCTTTGAGGTCGTCCAGGGAGTTAATCTCCTTATTGAACCAGCCGCCCATCTGCACGCCTGAGTTACCTCCCGGCATTGGCAGTATGCCAAATGGCGCATAAACCTCTTCCCACAACTCCTGACCGCCACCATAGGTGAGCCAACCATTCATCTCCTTGGCGTTCAGACCAAAAGGAATTGAGGTAAAGAACTGCGCAGCCGGAGACTTACCCTTCCAGTAATACGCCGCGCTGTGTCCCATCTGGGCAGTCCCCTGACTGACCGCATCGAATACTTCAAAGGCAGGAACCAGCTCACCGGCCCCGTACACTTTAATTTTAAGGCGACCGGCAGACATCTCATCCACCAGCACAGCGAAACGCTCAGGCCCCATCCCCAATCCGGGAAAGTTCTTGGGCCAGGAGGTCACCAGATTCCACTGATAGGTTTTTGCAGGCTCAGCAGCAGTCCCTTCCCCCTGAGACTGCTGCTTATCACCACAGCCGGACAACAACATGGTGCCCGCCACAGCCAAACCGGTTAGCCACTTATTCATTTTTATTACCCTCATCCCTGTCGACCCGTCTCAAGGGCCTAACCATATATCTGCTGAGGCAACCAGGTCGCCAGCTCAGGCCAGATACTCAACAACAACATTAACAGCAGCTGGATCATCACAAAGGGAATCACCCCTTTATAGATCTGGCCGCTGGTCACCAAGTCTTTTGCCACACCCCGCAGGTAGAAAAGTGCAAATCCGAACGGCGGCGTTAAAAATGAGGTCTGCAAATTGACGGCGATCATGATGCCAAGCCACACAGGGTCCAGCCCCATAGCCAACAAAATCGGCGCCACCAGAGGCACAACCACAAAGGTGATCTCAATAAAATCCAGAATAAAGCCCAGCAGGAAAATCACCGCCATCACCAATATCATGGCGCCAATCACACCGCCGGGCATATTGGAAAACAGCTGATGAATCAGTTCTTCACCGCCAAGACCACGAAAGACCAATGAGAAAATAGATGCGCCGATCAGGATAAGAAATACCATGGAAGTGACTTTGACCGTACTCAGCATCACATCTTTCAAGCCCTTTAACGTCAACTGGCGTTTCAACAGGGCAATCACCAGGGCGCCAGCCCCACCCACGGAGGCTGCTTCCGTCGGCGTAGCGATCCCCAGCAGAATAGAGCCCAGCACCATCAATATCAGAATCAGAGGTGGCAACAGCGCCCACGCGGTACGCAGCCAGAACTTACTGTCCAGTTGTCCCTGCTCTGCGACAGCAGGAAAGCGTTCAGGCTTTCTATATATAAGGAAGAGTGTGTAAAGGCAGTACAATCCCACCAGCACCAATCCTGGGATCAGTGCACCGGCAAACAGATCACCAACAGACACTGACTTGGGACTGAATATCCCCATGGATAACTGCGCCTGCTGATAGGCATTGGACAATACATCTCCGAGCAGAATAAGGGCGATAGAGGGCGGGATAATCTGCCCCAGTGTCCCTGTGGCACAGATAGCACCGGCACTAAAAGAGGGGCTGTAACCCCGATTAATCAGGGCAGGTAAAGACATCAGCCCCATGGTCACCACAGTGGCACCGACAATACCTGTGCTGGCAGCCAGTAACATACCCACAAAGAACACGCTGAATATCAGCCCACCACGAAAACGCCCGAACAGCTCTGCCATACTGGTCAGCAACTGCTCCGCCACTTTGGACTTTTCCAGCACAGTACCCATAAATACAAACAGAGGCACAGCCATCAAAATCGGGTTATTCAAAACCCCATATAAACGACTGGGCAGAGCGTTGAGCAACATGGGGTTAAAGTCGCCACTCAGGGTACCGATTCCAGCAAACAAGAGCCCCATACCTGCCAGAGTAAAGGCCACAGGATAGCCCAGCATCAGCACCAAACAGATGCATAAAAACAGTAGCAGGGCCATCATAATCCTTCCCCTTCATGGCTGATGGGGTCACTGTCAGAGTTACTGTTACCACCGTGCCCAAACAGGGCTTTACCATGGTTATAAAGCTCCACCACGGCCTGAAGAATAAGGCTCACAACCAGTATCAACAGCAGACTCTTTTGCACATAGATTAGTGGCAGGCCTCCCGCCTCCACCGACCTCTCGCCGATACGCCAGGAAGTCGCGACATATTCAAAGCACCAGATCCCTATAAACAGAGTGACGGGCAGAAGCAGTAATAAGGTGCCGAGAAAATCCACCCAATGACGGCCGCGCTCGGAAAAACGCCGATAGAAAATATCCACCCGCACATGGGCGTCATGCTTGAGGGTATATCCGGCGCCCAAAGTGAATACCGCACCATGCAGATACAAAGCCGTATCCTGCAGTGCAGTCGCGCCAGTATTAAAAACATATCTGAGAATAACTACCGCCAGAGTCAGCAGCAGTAAAATCAATGTGGCCCAACTGACCAAGCGGCCGGAATATTCGGTCAGCCAGGAGCAGGCAGCGATCAGTTTGTTCATACAACTCTACTGTTTTGTCGTTTGTTTTTATAACAACATATTGATAACAGAAAAGTTACAGACTGAAAATCAGAAACACAGAGGTTGGAGGTGAGTATTTATACAAAAACCGGGCAGACAGCAGACATGACAGAAGATGAAAGCAGTGGGGAAGCTGGGGCAGGAAAAACAAAGGCCCGCTCAGCGGTCGCCAGCGGGCCTGACTAATTGACTAATTGACCAGGGTCTGTTGACCTTTGAAGATGGTTTTTGCAGCTCTTTGTCGTTGTTTTATACAAAGCAACGCGATTGAAGTGTAGTTGTTCTACATAAATGAGCGTTAATGCAGTAGAAAGCGACGACAAACGCTGCCCGAAGGGCTCGGCTATACGCGCTTTACTCTTTGTTGCAAGGTATTTGCTTAGGCCCACTAGGCGACACACCTTGCGTCGCGATTAAAGCGCGTCTATCTCGAGCAAAATTCAACCATGAAAGGTCAAAAGACCCTAACCTTTACACTTGGGAGAGTCCGGCGCCCCCTCACGCTGCGACCACTCCTGCTTGGTGTAAGTGTGCATAGTCAGGGCGTGAACGCCCGCAGCCAGCTCATCTGCCAGCAACTCGTTCACCAAACGGTGACGGGCGATCAGACGTTTACCTTCAAACTCACCGCTGACAACCACCACTTTAAAGTGGGTTTCTGAGTTGGGCGGAACATGGTGAAACTTGCTCTCGTTAATCACTTCCAGGTGAGAGGGAGAAAAAGCCTGGGTCAATTTATCGCTAATTGTCGTCTGAACGCTCATACATCGGCTCTCTGAAAATAAAAATGCTATCGCAGGGTAAAGGCGAGTGCGATATGAGTCAATCGCCTGCGTGGAATCCGGGAATAAGCTGCCGAAAGGTAAAGTTCCAGCGGGTCCCCTCCTGTTTAAGCCGCTTGGGTAAGCTATGCTGCCAGGTCTGCTGCATAGGATAATGCATCAGCAACAGGTCGCCGGACTCAAGGTGCAATATCCGCTTCTCACCTGTGTCATTATGTCTGAGCACAAAGTCCCGCCCCTCACCCAGAGTCACAGAGGCAATATCACTCCCCGGCACCAATTCATCTTCATCGTCGGCGTGCCACCCCATACAATCTCTGCCACCCGCATAACGGTTTACCAACACACCATTGCTGACAAAGCCAAAATCCTTACTCAACTGGTGCCTTAAACGATTGGCGTAATAAGGCCAGGGAGTGGGTACCACAAGCAAACCTGAATACTTGTACTCAACCCCCTCATCTCCAAACCAGATTTGGGTACGGGGGATCTTGTGGGCTTTGCCGTAAACCGTCACCTCGGGTCTTTCATAGGGATAGGCTTCAGCCTCCGTCAACAACAGCGACTGCTGACGGGGATTCAAATAGCCCTTAACCCAGGTCCAGGGCTCCTGGCTTTGTTGAAAGAGTTGCTGCTGCATAATTCTTTAGTTCGCCATGTGTTTATTCACACCTGGCTGAATTTTGTAGGTTATAATTCCGCACTTTGACGTTTCATCAACTCAGTGTGACATATGACAACCCAGTTTTCAGCCACCGGCTCAGCGCTCGAATTACATCGTTACCCACAGACTCAGATCTCCAATCTGCAGGCCTGGGATGCGGCCGACGAGCATCTGCTGAAATGGCTGGATGAACAGGCAGACATATGTGGTCCAATCGGCATCATCAACGACAGTTTCGGTGCCCTGACCTGCGGCATTCGCGCCAAATACCCTGAGCAGCAGCTCTGGGGCGAAACTGATGCCAAAACCAGCCTGCTGGGAATTCAGCATAACCTGAGCCGCAACCAGTTGAAGGATGACAATATCAGCTGGTTAACCAGCCGTGATACCTTGCCCTCTCAATCGGCTTTGGTGCTGATGAAGCTTCCGAAAAACCTGAACTACTTTGCCCACCAGCTGATCCGCTTATCAGCTGTGATGCCACAGGGCAGCACCTTACAAATTGGTGCCAGGGCCAAATCCATCAATCAAAGCCTGTTGGCGCTGATTGTCAAGCATTTTGGTCCGGCTACTGCAAGTCTTGCCTGGAAAAAGACCCGGGTGATCACTGCCATTGCCGATGGCAAAACCAGAGCAGAGCCCAAGCCTCAGCGCTGGAATGTGCCTGAATATGGTCTGACGTTAAGTAACCTGTCCAATGTGTTTGCTGCCAATAAGCTGGATATTGGTGCCCGAATCATGCTGGAAAATTTGCCTCAGGGTGAGTTCCAACAAATTATCGATCTTGGTTGTGGCAACGGTGTGCTGGGTTTACGTGCCGCCAGCTGCTATCCGGACGCCAGCGTACACTTTGTTGATGACTCAGAAATGGCCGTCGCCAGCGCCAGAGAAAACTGGCAAAGCAATGGCCTGGAGCCGGAGCGTGGTCACTTCCACTGGGATGATTGTCTGACCCACCTGGATGCAGGCCTGCAGGCTGACTTGGTGTTGTGTAATCCGCCTTTCCATCAGGGTGAAGCCATTACCGACCATATCGCCTGGCAGATGTTCAATGACGCCCGCAAACGTCTCAAGCCTGGTGGCATATTGCATATCGTCGGTAATCGCCACCTGGGTTATCACATCAAGCTCAAGCGATTATTCGGCAATTGTCAGACCGTTGCCAGCAATGGCAAATTCGTGATTCTGCAATCCACCAAGTAAACCGGGATATTGAGGACGCAGACTGTTGTCTGCTTCCTGCCCTGATACAATCAGTCCAATTCATTTCTGACGGTACCCACCATGTCTTTTGCCTCATTGAATCTCGACGCCCGTCTGCTGGCGAATCTGCAACACCTTGGATTTAATACGCCTACGGATATTCAGGCCAGTGCCATTCCTCTGGTGTTGGCAGGCAAAGATTTGATGGCCGGAGCCAAAACCGGCAGTGGCAAAACTGCCGCCTTTTCTCTGCCGGTCATTAATCAACTTCTTGGCATACAGAGCGATGGCAAACCCAAAGCCCTGGTACTGGTGCCGACCCGTGAACTGGCCCAGCAGGTGCAGGAAAATATCAGCCAGTATGCTCAGGGATTGTCAATCAGGAGTGTCTGCCTTTATGGCGGCGCAGCGTTCGAGCCACAACAGCAACTACTGGCCAAAGGGGCGGATATAGTCGTGGCTACACCGGGACGCCTGCTTGACCATGTGCGCAAACACACAGTGGATTTGAGAGGCCTTAACTGGCTGGTGCTGGATGAAGCCGATCGTATGCTGGATATGGGCTTCAAAGATGAAATCCAGATGGTGCTGAGAAAAGTGCCAAAGCAACGTCAAACCATGCTGTTTTCTGCTACTTTCGACGACAGCATTTTCCGCTTCAGCAAATCATTACTGAGCAGCCCGGCCCTGGTTGAGGTGGATAAGCGCAACGCCGGTAATCAGGATATTGAGCAGCAGGTGTATGAGGTTGATGATGACCGAAAAGCCGCTTTGCTTAACCACCTGCTGTCCCATAAAGGATGGCCTCAAGTGTTGGTGTTCAGCCGTACCAAACAAAGTGCCGACAAACTGGCGCAGGATTTGGCAGGCAAAGGGCTCAAGGTAAAAGCCTTTCACGGCGACCTGTCACAAAAAGCCCGGGATACAGTACTGAGCGAGTTTAAAAGCGGTGAACTGCAGGCTTTGATAGCCACTGATGTCGCCGCCAGGGGACTGGATATTGATGAGCTGCCTGTGGTGATCAATATGGAGCTGCCATTTGTGGCAGAAGACTATGTGCACCGTATCGGTCGCACCGGACGCGCCGGCAACAAGGGACTGGCCATCACCTTTTTTACCAATAAAGATGCCAGAGCCATGGAGGAGCTGGAAGTCCTGCTCGATACCCGTCTGCCAAGACAGTGGTATCCGGGCTTTGAACCTGACCTTATGCGGGAAGATGACAGCCCACGCCTGTCCAAAGCAGCCCAGAAACAAAGGGCGCGAAAACGTGCATTGGGCGGAAATACCCGCAAAAGACGTTAATCCCTATTGACGCCCGGTCGATTCAGCGCCCGGGCGTTTGTAAGCCATATCCTCAGCCAAAACTAACCCAGCCCGGCAATCGCGGCTATTGCCTGGCGGTTGGTCGCTGAAAATACCTTGTCCATCGCCTCAGCAGCGTCAAGCCAGCAGTAACTTGTATGCTCCTGCTCAGCCAGTACCACGTCAATGTTCTGCGGAACGCAAACACTGAACAGATGCTCTGTGTTCTCTTTGGTATCCGGGGCATATCGGCTCTGCCACTGGGGCATAATGGTGTAACGGGTTTGGCTGCAATGATCTTTAAGCTCAAGCTGAGCCTGTGAAATGCAGATCCCGGTTTCCTCCCACAACTCTCTGATGGCGCTTTGTCGCGGCGTTTCGCCCCACTCCACACCACCAGTTACAGATTGCCAAACCCCCTTGGGGTAACAGCGCTCCAGCAACAAAAACCTGCCATCAGGGCTGTAAACCACCACCAACACAGACACTGGCTGACGATATTGATTGTCACTCAAGGGCTTATCTCCCGATAAAAACACACTGGTACTTTAGTTTGCTTTGCAAATTCATTAACATTTTTGCAAAGCCGAATGATGGACTGCCCGGCAATAATGACAGTGGAAAAGGAAAAGGCGCAATGAACAAAATAATAAAAGGCCTGGCTCTTGGGACTGGCGTACTGGCATTGGCTGGCGCAACAGTTTATGGGCTTATGTGGGCTAACCTGCCCTCACTGGATGGCAAACTGCAAGTCGAAGGTCCCCGGGACACAATAACACTCTCCAGAGATGACCTTGGCAACGCGATAATTCGTGCCAGTGACAGAGCTGATGCGGCTTTTGCTCTCGGCTTTGCCCACGGTCAGGACAGATTCTTTCAGATGGATCTGCTGCGTCGCAACGCTGCCGGTGAACTTGCCGCCCTGTTTGGCGACGCCGCCCTGCCCCTTGATAAAAAGCACAGATTTCACCAGTTCAGAAAAAGAGCCACTATGGCTTTGGAGCAACTTGATCCAGAGCAGCGAGAGATCCTGCGCCAATACACTCTTGGGGTAAATACCGCCTTGGATGCTCAACAGGTAAAAGGTTTCGAGTACCTGCTTACCAATACCACACCAGAACCATGGCGGCCGCAGGACAGTCTGTTAGCCATTTACTCAATGTATCTGGATCTGCAGGCTGGCACGGTGGAGCGGGAAAAAGTGCTTACCTATATTCAGCAATCTCTGGGGCAACCCATGGTGGACTTTATTACCCAGACTGATCCTTTACAGGCCGCGCTGGATGGCTCCACCCTGCCGCTGGATAACCTTGCTATACCCGCCCTGCCAAACGCATTAATGCAAACGTCAGTACACACCTTTATCGAGCAGGATGAGGTCGTGGGCAGTAATAACTGGGCGGTTACCGGCGAATTAACCAAGTCTGGTCACGCCATGCTCTCCGATGATATGCACCTGGGTTTGAACGTTCCTGTTATTTGGTATCGCACACAACTCAACTATCAATCCAATGGAAACGATATTCAGGTAACCGGAGTCAGTCTGCCCGGCGCCCCGGCCATAGTCGTGGGCACCAATAATCATATCGCCTGGGGCTTCACCAATGGCTATGTCGACACCGCAGACTGGGTCGCTCTGGATAAAAACACTCAGCTCACGACTGAAACAGAGCAACTTAAATCCACTTCGGGTATCCATGAACATCAGATGATCACCTCAGAGTATGGACCCGTGACCAAAATTGGCGACGCTCAGTACGCCCTGTCCTGGGTGGCACACCAGCCTTATGCGGTCAATATGGAGCTGATGGCACTGGAAACCGCAAACACTGTGGATGCAGGACTGCTCGCCACCCGGCGCGCAGGCATTCCTGTGCAGAATATGCTGATTGTCGACCGTCAGGGCGACGCCGCGTGGCGTCTTACCGGAGCTGTGCCTGCCAGAGATAATCCGTCTTCCCTGCCTGTCAGCGCTTCTGACTACCCCTCTTCTCAATGGCAAAGCCAGGCCGGGGATGTTCCCGTGGTGAAAAATCCGGACCATCAAAGGCTCTGGAGCGCCAACAGTCGGGTAGTCAGTGCAGCAGACGATAAGAGATTCGGTAACGGCGGCTACGCGATTGGCAGTCGTTCAGTGCAGATTCGGGATAACCTGATGGCCGGCGACAGCTTTAATGAAGCTGACTTTATGGCAATGCAGCTGGACAATCGGGCCATCTTTATGAGCCGCTGGCACGCCTTGTTATTGGCCACGCTTAACACCCAACCACAGCAGTTTGCCGATGATATCCGGGAGCTTGAACAGTGGCAGGCTTGTGCCTGCAGTGAATCTGTCGGCTATACCCTGGTCAGCCACTTCCGCAGTCAGCTGTTCGATGCCGTGTTTGCACCAATTCAAACCCAGCTTGCCAGGGAAAACATGAGCCTGCGCAGACTGAAACGGGATTTGGAACCCGCTGTTTGGCAGCTGCTTGAGCAGCAACCTCAGGATTGGTTACCTGCAGAACATCAGGATTGGCAAAGTTGGATGCTGGCTATCTACAGTGACAGTAAAGCTGAACTACTGGCCAAATACAGCGACAAGGGACGACTGACAGATCTTAACTGGGGCAAAGTTAACGCATTAAAAATACAGCATCCGTTCAGTCGCCAGATCCCCCAGCTAAGCTGGCTACTGGATATGCCCTCAGTGACCGGCTTCGGTGGCAGATTTGAACCTGCAGTACAGACCACCACCTTTGGTGCCTCTCAGCGCTTTATCGTCCAGCCGGGACGAGAGCAAGACGGGATTATGTCAATTCCGGGAGGCCAGTCGGGTAACCCGCTATCCCGGTTCTATCGCAAGGGCTTTAGTGATTATGCCAACCACAGAGGCACGCCTTTATTACCGGGCGCAGCCGTCCACACCATCACTATCCAGCCTCAGTAGTGCCTGTAGCAATACCTGGCAAGGGGGGAAACGGTTTCCCCTTTTGCCATCTTTGTTCACGCCTTTCGTCTCTCGCCTCAGGGCGCACGCCAACATTCAGCAGCCTCTGGCTTTAAACCGGTTACACCAGCCAATAAGCCTCATACAGCAGGATTACCACAACAAAACATTAACAAATCAATAGCTTGCAAGAGTTTAGGAACACAGTGTTCCCGTTCTAAAACAGCAGGTGCACCCATGCTCAAAAATCACAATAAAGTCGTTATAAAACATTAAGTAACGAAGAAGCTAAAGGCGAGAAAGTATGAGGGTGCAGAGGAAAAAACAAACAGAAAAGCTGGAGGCGCAGCAAATTTAATCCGCCAGCTATTGCCAGCGAAATTTCTCTGCCTATAATGCCGAAAACCGGAGCGTCTGCCAACGCTCCGGTTTTTTTGTGCCTGCTCTTCAGCGTTTTGATAACTATCTGCCAATAGCGATCAAGGTGAGAGCAAAAGTCCGATGACGACTTCCCAGGAAGTCTGAAACTAAAGTTACCAGCCAGAGTTTACAAACTTAGAGGAATTCTCAATGCGTATCGAACAAGACCTGAAATTGGGTTTTAAAGATGTACTGTTTCGCCCGAAACGCTCCACCCTGAAAAGCCGATCTCAAGTTGAATTAACCCGCGAGTTTACCTTCAAGCACAGCGGTCGTCAATGGTCCGGCGTACCGGTAATCGCCGCCAACATGGACTCTGTAGGCTCTTTCGCCATGGCAGCCTCTCTGGCCAAACACGGCTGTATGACTGCTGTTCACAAGCACTACACTGTGCAGGACTGGAGCGACTTCGTTGCCACTGCTGACAAGCAAACCCTGAACAATGTGATGGTCTCTACCGGTACTTCTGACGCTGATTTCCAGAAGACCCTGGACATCATGGCCCTGTCTGATGAGCTAATCTTCATCTGTATCGACATCGCCAACGGCTACTCAGAGCACCTGGTGGAATATGTTCAGCGTGTTCGCGCCCAGTTCCCTGACAAAGTTATCAGTGCGGGTAACGTAGTAACGGGTGACATGGTAGAAGAGCTTATCCTGGCGGGCGCAGATATAGTTAAAGTGGGTATTGGCCCTGGCTCTGTATGTACTACCCGGGTAAAGACTGGTGTGGGTTACCCGCAGCTGTCTGCCATTATCGAGTGCGCTGATGCAGCACACGGTCTGGGCGGTCAAATCATTGGTGACGGCGGTTGTGCCTGTGCCGGTGACGTAGCCAAGGCGTTCGGTGGCGGTGCCGATTTCGTCATGCTGGGTGGTATGCTGGCTGGTCACGAAGAGAGTGGCGGTGAGATAATCGAGCAGGACGGTAAACAGTTTATGAAGTTCTACGGCATGTCTTCTCAGTCTGCCATGGACAAACACTCTGGCGGTGTTGCCAAGTACCGCGCAGCTGAAGGTAAAACTGTATTGCTGCCATTCCGCGGCAGTGTTGAATACACCATCGCCGATATCCTGGGTGGCGTACGTTCAACCTGTACCTATGTAGGTGCGGCCAAGCTGAAAGAGCTGACCAAGCGCACTACCTTTATCCGTGTGCAAGAGCAGGAAAACAACGTATACGGTAAAGAGTGATAACGCCATCGGCTGAATACTCATTCCAGTCCGGCATACAGTAGCCGGACTGACAAAAGCGCGGATTAATCCGCGCTTTTTTATTATCTTTCCTTTGATTGTCAGCGCTGCGTTTTTAAAGGAACAGCATCTGAATACAGGATGTCGGGGTGTACAAACCCGCTGAATCCATTAGGTTATCAATTATTGAACTAACTTCCTGAAACGCTTCGGCGTGCCAAAACCTTCCTCTATTCGGTCTTGTGCTGTGACCAGAATTTATCTGACGCAATGACAGGGGACTTTTTGATGGACACTATGTTGATCAACTTTCTGGATCTGATGACCAGCCTTTTTCTATTGGCAGTAGGCTGTGTCGTGGTCTGGATTATCTATATGTACTTCGCAGACAAGCACCAGCAAACCCACGCAATTCGCCGCAACTATCCGGTGATCGGCCGTTTCAGATACTTTTTTGAAAAGCAGGGCGAGTTTTTCCGCCAATACTTTTTTGCCCAGGACAGGGAGGAGATGCCCTTTAACCGCGCAGAGCGCAGCTGGGTTTACCGAGCCGCCAAGAATGTTGATCGCACCATAGCTTTTGGTTCTACCCGCAACCTCAACCCCAGCGGCACGATTTTGTTTATGAACCATCCCTTCCCCACGTTGGAGGAGGACGCCTCTCAGCCCAGTGACATCACCTTCGGCCCCTCTCAGCCTAAGCCGTTCTCCACCTCTTCGGTATTCAATATCTCGGGTATGAGTTATGGCGCACTTTCTTCCCGCGCTGTGCTGGCGCTATCAAAAGGGGCAAAACTGGCGGGATGCTGGATGAATACAGGAGAAGGTGGGTTGAGCCCCTACCATCTGCAGGGCGGCGCGGACATAGTGTTTCAAATTGGTACTGCCAAGTATGGCGTGCGGGACAGAGATGGCAAACTGAGCGATGAAAAGCTGAAACAGATCGCCGCCCATGAGCAGGTACGCATGTTTGAGCTCAAACTGAGTCAGGGGGCCAAGCCTGGTAAAGGTGGTATGTTGCCCGGCGCCAAAGTATCCGAAGAGATTGCCAACATCCGCGGTATTCCGGTGGGTCAGGACTCCTACAGTCCAAACCGGCATCCGGATATCAATTCAACCACAGATCTGCTGGATATGGTTGCTCATATCAGACAGGTCACAGGTAAGCCCTGCGGCTTCAAACTTGTGGTGGGACTGTCAGCCTGGTTGGACGACCTGCTGAAGGAGACAAGTGAAAGAGACCCGCAACTTGGCCCGGACTTTATCACCATAGACAGTGCAGATGGCGGCACCGGCGCCGCACCACAACCTTTGATGGACTATGTGGGACTGCCTCTGCAGGAAAGCCTGCCTTTGGTCATCGCTCTGCGTAAAAAGCATGGGCTGCAGGACAGAATCAGAATCATTGCCTCAGGCAAACTAATCACCCCGGGCAAAGTGGCCTGGGCGCTGGCAACCGGCGCAGACGCCATAGTGTCTGCCAGGGGCAACATGTTCGCCCTTGGCTGCATTCAGGCGCTGCAATGCAACAAAAACACCTGCCCAACCGGGATTACCACCCATAACGTCAAATTGCAGCAAGGGTTGGATGTGGAAGACAAAGCCGAGCGGGTAGCCAACTATAACAAGTACATGCACTACGGCGTGGGCTTGATTGCTCACTCCTGTGGCGTGGATAACGTGCGTAAGCTGAGCCCGGAACATGTGCGCATAGTCTGTGACAACAGCTTGTCTGTGGCGATGGACAAACTCTATGAGCAGTATCATTAGCCCTGCTGTTTTAAGCGAGAAACAAACAGCAACACTTGTAAGCCAGATGTTTGTGCAGGCATACTTTCACAGATAACTTATCACTCAAGGAGGATGTGAAATGACACAGGAATACACTGAAGTGAACCGTGATACTGGTGAAGGCAATGCCAAAATTGTATACCTGCTGTATTTGGTCGGTCTGTTTATTGGGGTTACAGGTATTGTTGGCGTAGTGCTGGCTTATGTGAACCGCAGTGAAGCAGATGACTGGGTGCAGACCCACTATCAGTACCAGATCCGCACCTTCTGGATCGGCCTGCTGATGATGTTCGTAGGTACAGTGCTGGCTTTGGTGCTGATTGGTTACCTGATCTGGATGTTCTGGCTTGTCTGGCTGATCGTCCGCTGTATTAAAGGCTTCCAGGCGCTGGACAAGAAGCAGCCAATTGACAATCCAACCACCTGGTTGTTCTAGAATAAAAAAGGGGAGCCGTGGCTCCCCTTTTTTATATTTAGGGTCTGTTGACCTTTCATGGTTGAATTTTGCTCGAGATAGACGCGCTTTAATCGCGACGCAAAGTGTGCCGCCTAGTGGGCCTAAGCAAATACCTTGCAACAAAGAGTAAAGCGCGTATAGCCGAGCCCTTCGGGCAGCGTTTGTCGTCGCTTTCTACTACATTAACGCTCATTTATGTAGAACAACTACACTTCAATCGCGTTGCTTTGTATAAAACAACGACAAAGAGCTGCAAAAACCATCTCCAAAGGTAAACAGACCCTATTGACTAACGCATTCCCCGCTCAACCTTGATTCTATCGTAAGCCTTTTGCACATCCTGAGCAGTTTGCTTGGCAAGCTCCATCATCTCAGGTGGTAAGCCTTTGGCCACCAATTTATCGGGGTGGTGCTCATTCATCAGTTTACGGTATGCACGCTTAACATCCTGATCGCTGGATGAGGCAGCAATCCCCAACACCTTATAGGCTTCTTCAATGGGTTGCACCGCAGAGCCGCCGCCCTGACGAAACCGGAACTCAGCCTGCCAACGGCTTAGCAACTCATTCAATGCAGCTGCGTTAAACCCAAGCTCTTTGGCTATCACCTGCAGGATCTGCTGCTCCCTCGGGTGCAGTTCGCCATCAGCCAAAGCGGTCTGGATCTGAATTTCCAGAAACATCTTCAAAAGCTCAGGGCGACCCAGAGTCAGGATCCGGAATGCCCGCAGGCAACCTTTAAGATCAAAATCAGCACCCTTACCATCTCTGAATGCCTGTTGGGCGTCTTTACGGGCCTGTCCATCCAGACGCATTTGATCCATTACCAGGCTGGCCAGACGAATATCATCCTCAGTGACCCGGCCCGATGCTTTGGCAACATGCCCCATCACCGCAAAGGTAGAGTTAAAAAATACCGCCTGACGATTACTTCCATGTCGGCGCATCGCTTTTAATTTACCGGCCCGGGTATCCCACCAATGACCCAACGCCAACCCCAGCAGTGCGCCGGCAAACTTGCCGAACATAAAACCTATGCCAACGCCGAAAAACTTCCCCCAAATGCGCATGGAAATTCCTGTAATTATCCTGAGTAAGAGTTAGATATGTGTCAGTCTGGCTTCCAGACCCTTCAACCGCTCAAGCGTACCTACGTCGAGCCAATATCCCTGAAAATGCGTGCCCGATATCTTTTGCAATGGCATTTGTTTTCTCAGCAACAATGGTGTCCCGAAAGCTCCCTGCGGTGAATCATCAAAAAGAGCCGGATGATACACGCCCATACCGGCGAACGTCAGCCTGGGTTTATCTTCATCCTCAGAAACCAGACCTTGCTCAAGCACAAAGTCACCATTCGGATGATTCTCAGGGTTGCTCACCAAAAACAGGTGCGCGAGTTTACCTGTCGGCAGCACCAAATCTGATGGCAGGTCATCGATGAAGATATCGCCATTGATGACGAGAAAAGGGTCCTGACCATTTGGGCTCAATAGAGGCAGTGCTTGTTTGATGCCGCCGCCAGTTTCCAGTGCGGTTCCTTCAGGGCTGTAAATAATCTTCAGCCCCCAGCTACTGCCATCCCCCAGCGTCTCTTCCAACATATGCCCCAACCAGGCATGATTGATCACCACAGTGCTGAATCCGGCGCGGGCCAGATTTTCCAGATGGTACTCAATCAGGGGCTTGCCACAGGCTTTTACCAGAGGTTTTGGGCAGGTATCAGTGAGTGGTCGCAAACGCTCACCGCGTCCTGCGGCCAGGATCATGGCTCTCATGGGTTACAACTGTCCTTTCTTATCAAGTTCGGCAACAACTACGGCTTCAACCCAGTCACCCAGTTCCTGTAACTCAGGATAGCGTCTGGCGATATCAACAATGTAAGTCAGGGTCAGTGGAATATCTTTCAAATAACCACTCTTGCCATCTCTGTGGTGAAGTCGGGCAAAAATGCCCGCCGCCTTGATATGGCGTTGCAGCCCCATCAAATCAAACCACCGACTGAACTGCTGCTCACTGACCTCAGCCTCCAGCATCCCCTGTTGCCTGAGCAGGCTGAAATAGTATTGTCGCAGTTCGCTGACTAACTCATCATCCCAACGCACATAGCAGTCCCGCAGCAGTGAAACCGGGTCATAGCTGATTGGGCCACAGACTGCATCCTGAAAATCTATCACCATCAACTGATTGTCTTTCACCATCAGATTACGGCTGTGATAGTCCCTGTGCATACCGCCTTGTGGCTGTTCCATAGCGCTGGTTATCAGTAGGTCAAAACATGATTGAAGTAATTCATGGGGCACATGGTCCAGTTGCAGGTGCGCCTGCAGGAGCCACTCGTTGAAGATATCCAGCTCACGTTGGACAAAAGCGGCATCATAATCAGGCAAAGCTTTGGCTCCGGCCTCAGTGACCCGGTAAACCGCAGGAAGCAAATCCAGAGCTTGCTGATACCAGTCAGCAGCATTATCCCGTGTCAGCAGCATACCCAGTTGGGTATCTCCGAGATCCTCAAGCAGCATCAATCCCTGAGCTTCATCAGTTGCAATAATTGCAGGGACGCTCAGCCCCGCATCGGCAAATGCCAGATCCATGTCAACAAAGGGCTTGATGGGAACCAGCTCTGGAGGAGAGTCCACTGCAATCAGGGTATTTTTTGCTGTGACAACCCGAAAATAACGGCGAAAACTGGCATCACCGGAGATAAGTTCGATGGAAAAATCGGCGGCTAGCTCTTGCTGCAACCATTGGTGCAGACAAAGAAATCTCGGGTCAGACAAGGTCATCTCGTGGCTCTTGGAGAAAAATTGCTTTATTATACCCGCCATAACATCCGGAAACAGCCAAGAGTATGAATTTCTTGGTTTGACTGAGTTGCAAGCGCTTGGATGCAACCTTTCCCTCCGATTTTTGTCCAGACAAAGAAATCACAAATTTTATTGTTCAAGATGCAGATCCGTTACCTTGTGGCCCTGAGCCTGTTACCTCAACTCGTTATTGCAGGCGAAGCCCCCGCTCCGAGCGCATCTCAATGTGTTGTCCAGCCGCCTGTGCCGGTTCCTGCAGTTCAGCCCTCTACCGATGAGAATAACCAGGTTATCCGTATCAGCTCTCAGGACTCTGAAGCTCAGATGGGTAAGGAGGCCAGGTTTTCCGGCGATGTTACTGTGACCCAGGGAAATCGTTTGATTAAAGCTGATGAAGCGGTACTGGACCAGGAGAATGAACAGCTGGATGCCAATGGCAATCTGGTATTTCAGGACAGTGCCTTCACAGTAACGGCTGAGTCTCTGCAGGCACGTATGCAAAATAACAGTGCCACGCTTAAGGGCGCCCAGTATTGGCTCCATGGCCAGCAGGTGCATGGTGATGCCAATGAGTTGGAGATCACCCCGGACAATAATCTGCTGCTGAGCGAAACCAATTTCACCACCTGCCCGCCGGGTGACAGCTCATGGTTGCTGGAAGCCGAGAAGATCAAAATCGACTCCAGTGATGAATGGGGTGAGATCTGGGATGCCAGACTGAGAATCGCCGGCGTTCCCGTGCTCTATGTGCCTTATATGACAGTGCCGGTTTCAGACAAGCGCAAAACCGGCCTGCTGTTCCCCACCTTCAGCACCAGCTCCACCAATGGTGTGGAAGTGGCTGTACCCTGGTATTGGAATATCGCACCTGAATACGATATGACCATTACCCCAAATTACATGTCCAACCGGGGTCTGTTCCTGAAAAACGAATTCCGCTATCTGGCGGGGGATGCGCAGCAGGGCCAAATCAATCTGGAATACCTGGACAAAGACAGAAGTATTTCGGGTAATCCTGACCGTTACCTCTACCACTGGAATCATCAGGGTGCCATCGATAAGAACTGGCGGGTATTGGCTGACTACACAGATGTGTCAGACAACAACTATTTTAACGACCTGAACTCCGACGTGGCTCAGGCCACTGACAACCAGTTGTCCCGTGTGGGTGAGATTGCCTATTTCCAGAACAACTGGAACGCAGGTATTCGTGTGCAGGATATTAAGGTTCTGGGCGAAACCGACGAGCCATATCAGGTGATGCCTCAGGTGAGCTTTAACTACTTCTCTCCTTCACTCTGGCAGAATCTGGACTTCTCTTTCGCATCAGAAGTGACCAACTTCGCCCACAAGGATGCAGGAGAGCTGTCGCTGGCAGGCCAGACAATTCCAACTGCAACCCGACTGCATGTTGAACCGTCGCTGAGTTACCCTATTTATGGTCCGGCAGGCTCATTTGTCAGTGAACTTAAGCTGTATCAGACCAACTACTGGCAGCGTGACTTTGCCAATGACTCAGGTCTGAGTGAACATGTCAGCCGCACCATTCCTCAGGCACGCCTCTATGGTCAGATTAATTTCGAACGTCAGACCAAACTGTTTGATGAGAATTATCGTCAGACGCTGGAGCCTCAAATCCAGTATCTGTATGTGGGACATCAGGATCAGTCAGATATTGGCCTGTACGATACAGCCGCGCTGCAGGATGACTTTTACGGCTTGTTCCGCGACCGCAGATATGCCGGTCTGGACCGCATCGCCAACGCCAATCAGGTCACTTTAGGTGTCACCAGCCGCCTGTTCGACGACCATAACGAAGAGCAGCTGAAGTTCAGTATCGGTCAAATCTTCTATCTGGAAGACAATAAGGTCAACCTGCTGCCGGATCTGGTGGAAGAAACTCCGTCATTCTCAGTGCTGGCTGCCGAGATGGATGCCAAGCTTTACGAAGATTTCTATTTCAGTGGTTCGGTTCAGTACGACACCAAAGAGCAGGACAATAAAAAGTCTGAGTTCACTCTGGATTATCGTCCCGGCGCCAACAAGCTGGTACAGCTGAGCTACCGTTACATTCCGGATCTGCTGAACACCAATACCAACGACAGGGTCGACATATCCCAGGCGGGTATTCGTGGTGCCTGGCCCATCCGTGATGACCTCTACTTTGTGGGCAACTGGTACTATGACCTGAATGAAAGCCGCAGTATCGAAACCTATACAGGTATTCAGTATGAATCCTGCTGCTGGGCTGTGCGTCTGAGTTATCACTACCGTATTAAAACCAACTATGACGATGATATCGCCACAGTACCGGATCCCCGTGACCAGTTTGAAAGCGGTGTGTATCTGAACTTTGTGATAAAAGGCTTGGGTGGCTCGGGTCCACTGGGCGTAGCAGACATGCTGAACGAAGGCCTGTTTAACTACCGCAAGCCACTGTACCTAAGAAACTGAAACCGGCTCCATTGAGAGCCCAACCCGCCTCAAGGGCATAAAAATGTGATAGATTGCTGAACCACTTAGCGGACCGGCAGTCCAATAACGAAACCAAATCAGGCATAGGGCCTGATTTTATGAGGCCAAGGATTTTTGGATGAAACCCATTAACAGACTGATTGTAGCTTTTCTGACCCTGGTAATGAGCCAAACGGCTTTTGCCGCCCAGCAACAGCTGGATGCGGTGGCAGTGCAGATTAACGATGGCGTGATTCTGCAAAGTGAAATCGACAATATGATCTCCGAGGTAAAGCGTAATGCTGCCGAATCCGGTCAGGCATTGCCTTCTGAGCAGGCGCTGCGCACTCAGGTTATCGAGCGTCTTATTCTGACCCGCCTGCAGCTACAAATGGCAGATCGCATGGGTCTGCATGTCGGCGATCTGCAGCTCGACCAAACCATAGAGAACATTGCCAAAGAGCAGAATATGACTGTTGCGCAGCTGCGTCAGGCGGTTGAGTCATCCGGCATCAGCTTCAGCCAGTACCGTGAGCAGTTGCGTGAAGAGATCACCCTGGGTGAAGTCCAGCGCATTCAGGTACAGCGTCGTATCCAAATATCTCCTCAGGAGATCTCTGCGCTGGTCAAAATGATCGAAGAACAGGGCATGAAGAATGTTGAGTTTCAGATTGGCCACATTCTGATTGAACTGCCTTCCAACCCAACTTCCGCTGAGCTGGAAGGTGCCCAGAAGCGTGCAGATGCGGTACTTAAACGACTGAACGAAGGTGCCGACTTCCGTCAGGTAGCCATCGCAGCCTCTTCCGGCCCCAAAGCACTGGAAGGTGGTGTTTGGGATTATATGAACATCAATGAGATGCCTACTTTGTTTGCAGAAGTGGTCAATGGTGCCAAGAAAGGCGATATCATTGGCCCCATCAAGAGTGGCAGCGGTTTCCATATCATCAAGGTAATGGATATCCGCGGTATGCAAACTCAGGAAATCAATGAAGTGAAATCCCGTCACATTCTGCTCAAGCCATCTCCGATTCTGTCTGAAGACAGAGCCAAGGCGATGCTGGATAAGTTTATGAAAGAGATCCGCGAAGGCAAGGCTGACTTTGCCGACCTGGCCCGTCAGTATTCAGAAGATCCGGGCAGTGCTGCCAAGGGCGGTGAACTGGGCTGGGCTGAGCCAACCCTGTATGTTCCAGCCTTTGCCAACACGCTTAATGAGCTGAAAAAAGGTCAAATCAGTGAGCCGTTCCGCTCCAGTCACGGTTGGCACATAGTACAACTTGAAGACCGTCGTACATCCGACGCAACAGACAAGTTCAATACCAACCGCGCGCACCAACTGATCTTCCGTCGCAAGTTCAACGAAGAGCTGCAGAACTGGCTGGACGAAATGCGCAGTGATGCGTACATTCATGTGTACGACCAAAGCGGAGAGTAACAGATTGGATATCAAGCGCATCGCCATTACACCGGGAGAGCCGGCAGGGATAGGCCCGGATCTCGTGGTTCAGTTGGCCCAGCAAGCCTGGGACGCTGAATTGATTGTATGCGCAGATCCCAAACTACTGAAAGCCCGAGCTAAAATGCTCGGGTTACCGCTGCAGTTCAGACCCTACCAGCCGGGTCAGGCACCCAAGCCGCAGGAAGCTGGCACCTTAACGATTGTGCCTTTTAGTCTTGAGGCAGAAGCCAAATGCGGTGTGCTTGACGAGGCAAACAGCGCCTATGTAGTGGAAACCCTGCGCTATGCAGGTGAGAAGAATATTGCCGGAGAGTTTGATGCCGTTGTCACAGGTCCTGTGCATAAAGGTATCATCAATCAGGCCGGTATCTCTTTCAGTGGTCACACCGAGTTTTTTGCCCATCAGGCTAACTGCCAGGATGTGGTGATGCTGTTGTCCTGCCCGGGATTACAGGTTGCTCTGGTGACTACACATATACCCCTGGCCTATGTGGCCAAGGCAATTACCCGTGATCGTCTGCACCATATCATCCGCATTCTGCACGATGATCTGGTCAACAAATTTGGTATTGCCGATCCCCGTATCTATGTCTGCGGCCTTAACCCCCATGCGGGTGAAGACGGACACCTGGGTCGGGAAGAGCTGGATGTGATGATTCCAGCCCTTAATGAGCTCAGAGAAGAGCAGATCAGTATCGTCGGCCCGCTGCCGGCAGATACCTTGTTCCAGCCCAAATATCTGCAGGATGCCGATGTTGTGCTGGCCATGTACCATGACCAGGGTTTGCCTGTGCTCAAAGCGCAGGGCTTCGGCAAAGCCGTCAACATTACGCTGGGGCTGCCCTATATCCGCACCTCGGTCGACCATGGTACAGCACTGGAATTGGCAGGCACAGGAAAGGCCGACACAGGCAGTTTTGTCTGTGCCCTGAATAAGGCCATTGAACTGGCCTCAAAGAACTGAAATCTGAGTTAATGAGCAATAAAGTCCATTTAGGCCATACGGCCAGAAAACGCTTTGGTCAGAACTTCCTGACCGATGGCAACGTAATTAATCGTATCGTGGGTGCCATCGCACCGGACAATGACCATGTCATGGTCGAAATTGGCCCGGGTCTGGCGGCATTGACTGAGCCGGTTGCGGAAGCAATCGACAAGCTGACCGTAGTTGAACTGGATAAAGATCTGGTTGAACGTCTCAAGGTTCATCCAACCCTGAAAGATAAGCTGGAGATCCATCAGGGCGATGCTCTGCAGTTTGATTTTTCCAAGCTGTTGGTACCGGGTAAAAAGCTGAAAGTGTTCGGTAACCTGCCTTACAACATCTCTACCCCACTGATGTTCCACCTGTTTGAATATGCCGAACAGATTGAGAACATGCACTTTATGCTGCAAAAAGAGGTGGTATTGCGCCTGTCGGCAGCGCCTGGCAGCAAAGCCTATGGTCGACTGACCGTAATGGCTCAGTATTTCTGTCAGGTTGTACCTGTACTGGAAGTACCGCCTGGCTGCTTTACACCTCCACCAAAAGTGGACTCTGCCGTGGTTCGTCTGGTTCCTTATGAGACCAAGCCATTCCCATGTCAGGATGTCAGTGTACTGCGCCACCTGTGCTCCACTGCATTCAACATGCGCCGCAAGACCTTGAGAAATAACCTCAAGCAACTGCTGAGCGACAGTGATTTCGAAACTCTGGGTGTTGACGCCAGCCGTCGTCCGGAAGAGATCAGTGTTGAGCAGTATGTGGCCATGGCCAACCTGCTTTGTGACAAGCAAAAGTGATTTGCCGGGCGCCTTTGGGCGCCCACTTCATAACCAGGATAGAAAGATGACCGCATTGGAAGCCAGCATCAGAATCGAAGTGGAAACCGAGTACATAGAACAGCAATCTGACCCGGAACAGGACAAGTTTCTGTTCAGCTATACCATCACTATCTTCAATGAAGGTGCAGCTCCAGCCAAGCTGGAAAGCAGACACTGGATCATCACTGACGCCAATGGCCGTACCAGCGAAGTTCAGGGCAGTGGTGTCGTCGGTGAAACCCCCACTATAGACCCCAATACTTCCTATCAATATACCAGTGGTACAGTACTCGAAACCCCGCTGGGTGTTATGGAAGGCAGCTATGACATGCTGTCCTCTGATGGTCAGGTTTTCAAAGCCAATATCCCTGCGTTTCGACTGGCCGTGCCCGGCCTGCTGCACTGATTTACAGGAGTTGTAGTGGCACACTATTTTGTAGGCGACCTGCAGGGTTGCTACGACGAATTCAGGCGCCTGCTCGCCAAGGTGGAATTCAATCCATCCAGAGATCAAATATGGGCCGTTGGTGATCTGGTTGCCAGAGGACCGGGTTCTCTGGATGTATTACGCTTCTTCGCCCAACATGAGGGCGCTGCCCATACTGTGCTGGGTAATCATGATCTGCATCTACTGGCCGTCCAGGGCGGACTGAAAAGAGCAAAACCCAGCGACAAACTCGACGCTTTGCTGCAGGCCGAAGATATCCGTTATCTGATCGATTTTCTGCGTGAGCAGCCACTGGTTCATCACTTACCTCAGCAGGATCTGGTGGTCACCCACGCAGGTGTTCCTCCGCAATGGGATCTGGACACCTTGTTGAAGGAGTCTGCATTTGTTAGCAAGGCACTGAAACGGCCCGATTACCTGACTGCACTTATCGCCGAAATGTATGGCACAGATGTGGATACCTGGTCACCGGAACTCAAAGGGCTAAAACGCCGTGTTTACTGCATCAATGCGCTTACACGCATGCGTTTTCTTCACGCTGACGGCCGCCTGGACTTTGACTGTAAGATGCCCCCCTCTTCAGGAACTCATGGGGATCTCGCTCCCTGGTTCAACTTCCCCTCTTCCCTGCCCGAAACCACAAAAATAGTGTTCGGTCATTGGGCCGCACTGATGGGAGAGACTCACTCAGATCGCTTCCAGGCGCTGGATACAGGCTGTTGCTGGGGTGAGCACATGACCATTCTTCATCTTGAAACCGGTGAAAAAATTACCCAAAACGCGTTAAAAAGAAGTTAAACTTCCTCCGAGTTCGGCCGATAGTATTAGTCGGCCACATTGGGAGCCTATCCCAATGGTGAAAATCTTCCCTCGTACTGAGTCAAGTCACGCCCGCCGCCAAATTGGGTCAGTGACTATTTCGTCACGGATGTCGAAATTTCCGGTACCGCAGGGCGCAATGCATTTTCATTTGGGTAGAACAGAATAAGAACCGGAGTAACCTATGAAAATCAATATGACGACCAGGGTCATTGGTGGTTTCAGTATTGTCACCCTGTTGCTGGTTGTACTGGGAGGAGACTCCCTGCTCACCCAAAATAACCTCAAGCACACTACCTCCAGCCTTAAAGAGATCAGCATGCCCTCGCTGATCACGACCAACCAAATTGCCGCCAATCTATCAAGCCAGCAAAGAGTATTGTTAAGCCTCTATCACAGTCAGGCTTCTGCTGATATTCCTGCCCAGGCAGAGCAGCGCAATCAGCAACATCAGGCTATCGAGGAGCAGCTGAGCAAGCTACAGCGCCTGCTGGCACAACAGTCTAAAATCAGCGCCCAGTTGCAGCGACTTTCACAGGGCTACACAGACTTCAGTGACCGGGCTCAGAAGCTTATTCAGGATCATCAGGCCTCACTCAAGCTGAAAGAACAGCTGAACAACCGTCGTGACGACCTTGAGTATGAGCTGGATGATGTCACTTCCAATCTGCTGGATATCATAGATCTTGAAACCAGCAGCAATGATGCTGAACGCCGCATTGCAGCCTCAGCCGTCGCAGTAGACAACAACCTCACCACAGTAGTCAGCACCCTGTACGAATTGGTCGCCGCCAAGGACAGGGAAAAATACGACCTTATCGTCAACGACCTCAACTATCTGACCAGTGATATTGAAAGTAAGCTCAGCTATCTGCTGCGTCACGGCGAAACCATGAGCAAACTGTCAGCTTCACTTTCAGATATCGACGCAGGACTTAAAAGCGTATTGCAAACCATCAACAATCAGGATGGTTTGATTCAGGACAAGGCCAGACAGTTAACCAATCAGGAGCAAGCAACTGCAGATCTCAGACAAATTGAAACCGAAGCTGCCAATATAGAAGCGCTGATGACCACCATCAGCGCGGAAATTGAAACTTCCACTGACAACCTCAGCGCCGAAGCGATCAGCTCTATCGAACGGGGAAGTGTCCAGACACTGATGCTAATGCTGATTGCCGTTGTGGTCGCAGTCGTTGTGAGCATGGCAGTCATTGGCCCATTGCGCCGCTCTCTGTCCAAGGTAAATCATGCTCTGGATGTACTGGCCGGCGGTAATCTTACCCATAAGCTCGACGATTCAGGTCATGATGAATTCAGTGAGCTGGCTCGAAACTGTAATCGTCTGATAGACAGTCTGCGCGGCCTTATCCAGGGAATTCTTGACCGTTCTACTCAGCTGGCTGCGGCGGCAGAGGAAACCTCAGCCATCACCACCCAGACAGAGGCGGGAATTCAGGAGCAGAGAAGTCAGGTTAACCTTATTGCTCAGGCTACCACAGAGCTGAATGCCCGTTCCCATGATGTGGCGCAAAGTGCAACGTCCGCCCTTGAACAGGTCGAAAAAGCGGATGCCGAAGCTCAGCACATGCAAACCATCGCCGACGAAAACAAGCAGATTATTCAGCACCTGGCTGATGAGGTTGCCAAAGCCGGACAGGTCATCAATAAGGTTCATGCGGACAGCGCGTCTATCAGCACCATCCTGGATGTTATCCGGGGTATCGCCGATCAGACCAACCTGTTGGCTTTGAATGCCGCCATTGAGGCTGCCAGAGCCGGTGAACAGGGGCGTGGCTTCGCCGTGGTAGCAGATGAGGTGCGTAGCCTGGCATCACGCACTCAGGACTCCACTCAGGAGATCCATCAGATGATTGAAATTCTGCAGAAAGGCACTCAGGAAGCTGTGGCAGTGATGGAAAATGGCCGTGCCCAGGCTCAGGCCTGTGTTGAGAAAACAGAGCAAGCCAATGAAGCTCTGACCGCCATCAGCGACTCAGTCCACAGGGCATTTGATGCGGGTAATCAAATTACCCATGCCGCCAACGAACAGAGCCAGCTCAGTCAGGATGTGTCCGTTAAACTGGACCACATTGCGGCTATCTCAGAAGAGAGTGCAACCGGTGCAGAGCAGACAGCCATCTCAAGTGCTGAAGTGGCCAAACTGGCAGAAGAACTGCAAAGTTCAGTCAGGGAGTTCAGGGTCTAATCCAGGATACTCTCCAAAACCCAGGCATAAAAATACCGGACATCAAGTCCGGTATTTTTGTATCTACCAATAGGAGAATCAGCCACCGATACGTTCTTTTACCGCAGCTGCAATAGGGCTGGCACCGTGCCCCTGGGACTCTGCCCAGGCACCCACTGTCATGCCATCTGCTTCAGGCTTTTTCAGTTTGGAAGATGGCAGGCGAGATACAATAAACTCTCCCGACTCGTTGGCACCGGAAACCATGGCGAAACGCACCAGGCTATGACCATCGCACTTAATGCCATCATAGACCTGCCGTAACTTCATCCGGCTTTCTTTCAGCTTTTTACGCAGCAGGTTTCTGTCGTCTGACTTCACATATTCGCAGATATTAGCCACCAACATATCGCTGGCGGCTGCCTCTTTGGCCATTCCCCCGGCCACCAACAGAGCTGCCACTGCCACAGGCAATATACGCATCTGATTCTCCTTGTTTCTTGTTATATAAATAAACCGGGCATGCCCGGCTTATTTGTCGTGTTAATTCACGGATAAATGCCGTGTACAGACACCCGCCTCCCATGACGATGCCACAACTGTACAGAGCTTTATCGGCGAATCGCGCCAAAAATTAACACTTTCTTATCAATTTTACAAAGCGATAGCCTAACCCTTTGTCACTGGCGCCTTTTCCCAGCTCTGTTTCATCCCACTCATTCGGGTTCCATTGGGGGAAATGAGTGTCGCCATCAACATCGAGCGCTATCTCAGTGAGATAGAGAATATCGGCCACAGGTAACAGCTCCCCATAAAGTTGTCCGCCCCCTATCACCATCAACTCATCGCATTGGCCTGCGGCCTGTTTCGCAGCCTCAAAGGAGGTCACACAGGTGACGCCTTCAATCTGCAGCTCCGGATTGCGGCTGATAACGATATTCTGCCGGCCCGGTAAAGGACGCCCAATGGACTCAAACGTTTTACGACCCATCACCACAGGTTTACCCATGGTGACCGCCTTGAAGTGTTTCAGGTCGTCCGGCAGATGCCATGGCATCTGATTGTCTTTGCCGATAACACGGTTGTGAGCCATAGCGGCAATCATGGCTATCTTCATTTCAGTTCCTTGATGGGGGAAAGCGTGGGCGCAGGTTAGCAAATTCCCTCAGTTTTTTGCACCGCCAAAGTAAACAAAAAGGGCAATGTCAGTGACATTGCCCTTTAATACTCAAACGATTATCAACGTTCGTATACGACTTCAACGTCGTAATCATCATCGTCGAAATCATCGTCCCAGTCGTCATCATAGTCCTGGTTTGCATCTTCCATGCTGGACTGGTGGTAGTTATCCCACTTGAATTCAACGTCTGCATCTGGATCCTGATCTTCATCTTCAGGCGGCAGGCTCTTGATAAAGTCCATAAGCTTTTCTGACAGCTTTTGAGTGCCTTCACGGGCATAGGCAGACATGGTGTATACCTCACCTTCCCATCCCAGCTCTGCAACGATGCGGTCGACTTTTTCCTGAACTTCTTCTTCCAGCATCAGGTCAGTCTTGTTGAATACCAACCAACGTGGCTTACCAGCCAGCTTTGGAGAATACTTTTCAAGTTCACCCACGATAGCGCGTGCAGCTTCAACTGGATCACTGCCATCAATCGGTTCAATATCCAGAATGTGCAGCAGAATACGGCAACGCTCAAGGTGCTTGAGGAAGCGAATACCCAGACCAGCACCATCAGCTGCGCCTTCGATCAGACCGGGAATATCGGCAATAACAAAGCTCTGACCTGGACGAGGGTTTACCACACCCAGATTTGGAACCAGAGTGGTAAACGGATAATCAGCGACTTTTGGCTTGGCACGGGATACAGCACGGATAAAGGTAGACTTACCGGCATTCGGCATACCCAACAGACCGACGTCAGCCAGCAGCATCAGCTCAAGGCGCAGGCTGCGTACTTCACCCGGGGTACCCAGAGTCTTTTGACGTGGGGCACGGTTGGTACTGGACTTAAAGCGAGTGTTACCCAGACCGTGGAAACCACCTTTGGCAACCAGCAGCTTTTGACCATGGGTGGTCAGGTCGCCCAACACTTCCTCAGTCTCTTCATCGGTCGCACGGGTACCCACAGGCACTTTCAGCACCAGATCTACACCGCCTTTACCGGTACAGTCACGGCCGCGGCCATTTTCACCACGCTCAGCCATATGGAATCGTTCAAAACGATAATCGATCAGAGTGTTAAGGTTTTCATCGGCCTGCAGAAATACGTTACCGCCGTCACCACCGTCACCGCCATCTGGACCACCGTCCGGCACATACTTTTCGCGACGGAAACTGACACAACCACTGCCACCATCACCCGCTTCGACGCGGATCACTGCCTCATCGACAAACTTCATACTTACTCCTGGCGCCAAGAATTGTGGGAAATTATACCGCTGAACCCAAGCTACGCCAAACAATCACAGTCTGTACCCTACAATGGCAGAATACAGTAACCAGACAAAACAAAAGCCCCACCAATGGCGGGGCTTCAGGATTCGATTTAAGGTCGAAGATTAATCTTCGATGCTAACGAACTTACGGTTGTTAGGACCTTTAACTTCGAACTTAACTTTACCGTCAGTCAGAGCAAACAGAGTGTGGTCACGACCAACACCTACGTTTACACCTGCGTGGAACTTGGTGCCACGCTGACGAACGATAATGTTACCAGCCAGAACAGACTCGCCGCCAAAGCGCTTAACACCAAGACGTTTGCTTTCTGAATCGCGGCCGTTACGAGTAGAACCGCCAGCTTTTTTGTGTGCCATGAGTTAGACTCCTAATTAAGCGTTGATAGCAGTGATTTTAACTTCGGTGAACCACTGACGGTGGCCCATCTTCTTTTCGTGGTGCTTACGACGGTTGAACTTCTGGATAGTTACTTTCTCGCCGCGACCATGGCTGATTACTTCGGCAACAACTTTGCCAGCTTCAACCAGTGGAGCACCAACTTTCACGTTTTCGCCATCAGCAACCAACAGAACCTGATCGAACTCGATGGTTTCACCGGTAGCTACTTCAATTTTTTCCAGACGCAGAGTGTGGCCTACAGACACACGGTGCTGCTTACCACCACTTTGAAAAACAGCGTACATAGCTATTTTACTCCAAACATTTGACGTACTGGCCAGCCATACAGGCAGGGGGCAGTCGCCATAAAAACTTTATTGACAATGGGCGCGGAGTTTACGCGAAGAACGCACCTCAGGCAACCCTTTTTACTCAAAGATTAAAAAAAGATCGCATCCAGCAGCACAAAGCCTCAGCAGGTGCTGGCCTGGGGGATTAATTTCGGTAAAATCTGCGATATCATAGCACTTTCGCCGAAATTCGGGCAGCATTCCGTGGCCCTTCAGTAAACCAGAGTCTTTATATGGATTTAAATGCCATCCGCCAATTGGCGGACGCCGACATGCAAGCGGTCAATCAGCTGATCTACAAGCAACTCGAATCTGATGTTGCCCTTATTAATCAGTTGGGGTTCTACATTATTAATGGTGGCGGCAAGCGATTGCGCCCTCTGCTGACTGTACTGGCAGCCCGCTCTATCCAATATGAAGGCGAAGCTCATCTTAAGCTTGCAGCTATTGTGGAGTTCATTCACACAGCCTCCTTGCTGCACGACGATGTGGTTGACGAGTCCACCATGCGCCGCGGCCGTGAAACTGCCAACGCCATGTTTGGCAACAGCGCCAGCGTGCTGGTAGGTGACTTCCTTTATACCCGTTCTTTCCAGATGATGACCGAACTGGAAAATATGAAGGTACTGACAGTACTGGCTGATGCCACCAACGTACTGGCAGAAGGGGAAGTACTGCAGTTGATGAACTGCAACGATCCCAATACCACAGAAGAAAGCTATATGCGGGTTATTTACTGTAAGACTGCCAAGCTTTTCGAAGCAGCCACCAAACTAGCTGCCGTGGTAGCCGGCGCGGAGAGTTCATGGGAAGCGGCGCTGGGTGAATACGGTAAGTATCTGGGCACAGCTTTCCAATTGACTGATGACCTGCTCGACTACACCGCCGATGCCGAAGAGCTGGGTAAGAATATTGGTGATGACCTTGCCGAAGGTAAGCCAACCCTGCCGCTGATTTATGCGATTGCCCACGGTAATGATCAAGAGAAGGCGATGATTCGTAATGCCATCGAACAAGGTGATGGCACCAATGATATCGACGCTATTATCCATGCACTGAACCACTGTGGCGCGCTGGACTATACCCATCAGCGTGCGGTGGAAGAGTCTGATAAAGCTATCGCCGCCCTGGCTCCTTTGCCTGATACCGACTTTAAAACGGCGCTTATCTCTTTGGCCAAGTTGGCTGTTGCCCGCAATCACTAATAGCCAAACTCCTGCAAAATGCCGCCATAGTGCGGCATTTTTCGTTATAAAGAATGGCCATCTATCTCAGCCACCACCTTCTCTTGGCAATTGACAACTGATAAGCTTCCACAAAGATAATTACAAAGTGGTAGGAAATTAAGCTGAAAGACTTACAAATCAACCGCTCAGTCCATGGCTTTACACTGATTGAGCTTGTGGTGGTTATTATCATCCTGGGAATTTTAGCTGTCACCGCTGCTCCCAAATTTATCAATCTGCAATCTGATGCTCTGGCCTCCACCGTCAAGGCTACCGGCGGCGCGTTTAAATCTGCAGTGAATCTCGCCCATGCGGGCTGGATAGCCAAAGGTGCCTCAGGCCCATTGGAAGACTTTCCTCTATACCACGATGCACCTGATCGCTCGGGTACCATAGATATCAACGCCAATGGTTGGCCTGCCCAACATTATCTGGGCCCTCAGGAAGCCTTCCCCAACCTGGATAATGTTGAAGACTGTGTCTCTGTCTGGCAGATACTGTTTGCCTATGGTGAGCCTACTGTCTCCCGGGCTGGCGTCGACCCTGATGCGGATTACAGGGCAAGCTATATCTCACCGGCCCAGTGCGATTATGTTCTCGGTGAAGATCCCGGCTACAAGATCTATTACAACGCCAACACAGGTGAGGTCACGACCACTATTCCCAACTGATTCAACAAAAACGCCGCATTCGAGATGCGGCGTTTTTTATAGGCAAGAGAAGAACAACTACACCTGCCAATCAATTGGAGACTCACCTCTGTCACTCAACAGCTGATTCACCCTGGAGAAGTGTCCGCAACCGAAGAATCCGCGATAAGCGGACAAAGGCGAAGGGTGAGGACCCGAAATCACATGATGATGTGATGCAGTAATTACCCTCCCTTTCTTGATGGCATGACTGCCCCAGAGCACAAAGATAATTGGCTGAGTTTGTTCATTCAGCAACCTCATCGCCTCTGTAGTAAAAGTTTCCCAGCCCGATTTTGCATGGGAATGGGCCTTACCCTGCTCAACCGTCAATACGGTATTAAGCATCAAAACCCCCTGCTTTGCCCACGACTCCAGATAGCCATGGTCAGGAATTGTGAAACCAGGAATATCAGTCGCCAGCTCTTTATACATGTTGACCAGAGACGGCGGCGTCTTTATTCCCGGCTTAACCGAAAAACACAGGCCGTGGGCCTGTCCCGGACCGTGGTATGGATCCTGGCCAAGAATAACCACCTTAACCTTATCCAGAGGCGTTAATTCGAAAGCGCTGTAGACCTCCTCTGCAGGAGGAAAGACAGCTTTTCCTGATGCGCGCTCAGCATCAACAAAGGCTTGCAAGGCTTTAAAGTAATCCTGTGATTCCTGGGACTTAATAAAATCCGGCCAGCCGGCGGGCAAACTCATAACAACTTCCTGGGTAATATAATTCGGCGACAAGATTAAAACCCCCGCCTGTCGGTGGCAAGCAGGAGGTGAGTTTTTACACAGACGTGATCAGTGTTCTGGAACGACTTTTTGCAGCGTGCTATCTTGTCGCGCTTTTTCAAGAGATCAGGCCTCACTCAATGAAGAAAACCCATATTTACCGCCACATTCATATCCGCGCACAGGGATTTACCCTGATTGAACTGGTGGTAGTCATCATTATTCTTGGGATTTTGGCGGTTGTCGCCGCCCCGAAAATGCTCAACCTGCAGGATGATGCCAATATCGCCTCGGTTCAGGGCACGGCGGGCGCATTCAAGGCAGGGGTAAACCTGGCCAGAGCTGTCTATCTGGTTAAAGATGGCGATGGGGAAGCTGAAGATCTGCCTGTATTTGTTGGTACCCAGAACAACAATCCTGCCTATCCCTATGAAAAACCCGGCCATCTGGACTTCAACAAATATGGCTGGCCGGTACAGAACTATATGTATGAAGACACCACTATCGTTCAGCTGGACAATGCTGCCGATTGCGTCTCTCTCTGGCATACACTGTTTGCCAACGAAGAGCCCAGTGTCTCAGAGGCGGAACAGGATGAGGTGACAGACTATATCGCCCACTATACTCGCCAGACAGGCTCAACTGAGGCCAGTCAACAGTGCCGCTATGACCTGCGCAGAGAGCCTAAGCTCTCTATCAGCTATAACGCCATTACCGGTCAGGTCAGCACAGACACAGATCTGAGCTCATAAATACTGAACTGTCAGAAATACAGCGGGGTCTCGCTGCTGCGATACAAGCGCTCAGGGCGATAACGCCAGACATGGTCAATGAGGTCTTCATTCATACAGGTGCGCGGCGTACCACTCGCCGCTACTCTGCCCTGACTCAACACCACCAGCTCATCACAATACTGGCAGGCCTGATTCAAATCATGCAGCACGCTGACGATAGTGTACTCCTGCTCCCTTGCCAGCTCCTTCAGCAGCGACAACACCCTGTGCTGCTGTGCCAGATCCAGGGCTGAGGTAGGTTCATCCAACAAGAGCACCGGCGGTTGTTCACTTTGAGCCAGCTGCACCAAAACCCGGGCCAGATGCAGCCTTTGTTTTTCACCACCGGACAGCTCAGGGTAAAGGCTATCCCGTAGATGCATGATATCCAATCGCTCCAGCCAATGGGTAACCAGTGCATCTCCCTGCTGCTGGCTCAGAGTCAGCGGATAGAGCCCCATGGCCACCACATCTTTAGCCTTAAACGCAAAACCCAGTCCGGAATGCAGGGGCAGTACCGCAAGCTCTCTGGCCAGCTTAACCTGAGACCAGTCGCTCAAGGGTTTACCACGAAAGCCAATACTGCCGATATCGGGCTTATGATCCTGGCTCAGACATTTGAGCAAACTGGATTTACCCGCGCCATTGGGACCCAACAGCGCGGTAAATTTTCCCTGTGTCAGCTCAAGATCGATATCAGACAATATCTGCTTACCGCCGCGGCTCAGATTCAGGCCTGACAGAGATAATACGCTTTCCATAAGATTCTCCTCCCAAGCCGGCTTAAAACAGTCGCTGACGTTGCTTTAACAGCAAATAGATAAAGAAGGGTGCACCAAGCAGGGCTGTCAGCAAACCAACAGGAACTTCAGAAGGTGGCATCAGAGTCCGGGCACCCACATCAGCAATCAACAGCAATACCGCACCGAGCAAGGCGCTCAGGGGCAACAATAATCTGTGGTCCGGCCCCACCATCATGCGCACTATATGGGGCACCACCAGACCGATAAAGCCTATTATTCCGGTACCGGCAACCGCAATCCCAACGCCTAGAGCGCACAGAAAAATCATCCTGTATTTAAGTCGCTCCACATCCACCCCCAGATGCCTTGCTTCGGCTTCGCCAAGCAAGAGCGCATTCAGGGCTTTGGCACTGCGATGGAACTGCCATGAGATCACAACCAAAGCGGCCGCTGACAACCACACAAAATGCCATTTTGCCCCGGCAATTGAGCCCATCTGCCAAAGGCTCAAGTCCCTCAGCGCCATATCATTGGCGATATAGGTCAGTACCCCGATACCAGCGCCAAACAATGCCGCTACTGCAACACCCGCCAGCAACAGCATCACCACTGAAGTACCGCTGCTGCTTGTCGCGACCCTGTATACCAGTAAGGTGGTTGCCAGCCCTCCAAGGAAAGCACCTATGGCTACCGCGTATTCTGGCGCACCGGCAAACAACACAATAAAAATTGCCGCACCAAACGCTGCTCCCGCAGACACACCAATAATCCCGGGATCAGCCAGAGGGTTACGAAACAGTCCCTGCATGACAGCGCCGCACTGAGCGAGCGTTGCCCCCACACACAACGCCAGCAAGGTTCTGGGTAATCGCACATTATTGATAATCAACTGTTCGTGAGGTGCCAGTGTGCCGGGATCCCATGCGGTGACTGTGTTCACCAAACCTATCACCAGGCCCTTCAGGCTGTTGATAAAGCCGATGGTTAAAGGGCCAGTACTGATGGACAGGCCACAGGTCAGCAGCAGCGCAAGTAACCCCAGATTTCGCAGCGAGGAATAGCTGTTAATTGAAGAATGAAACGACATAACTTCTCTTTCTGCATCTCTTTCTGCACTGAGGCAGCATGATGGCGTTTGGTAACGGATTTAAGGTAACTGCGACATGGACTGGCTCAGATCCTGAGCCGCAGCAATAGCCGATATACCAAGCCCCCCCATCAGAGCTGTCCCGGGAATATGGAATACCCTGTCCTGTGCCATTGCAGGCAGGTGCTCAAGTAGAGGCAAAGCTGCCAGTACAGCGGCCTTTGGGTTGTTCGCTTGTTCAGGGTCGCGAAAGCTCACCAGTATCATGTCGGGATCAAGAGCCAGGATGCCTTCCTCCGACAGCGTCTTGTAACCGCCAAAATCGGCAGCATTCACACCACCTGCCAGCTCAATCACCATGTTCACCGCGGTGTCATTTCCACCTACCCTGGTCGCCCTGCCCGGCTGCACAAGCAGAAAAAGCATAGAGACCTGTTGGCCTTTCAACGCCTCTCTGGCGTTGGTAAGCTCATCCAATGACGCAGCCAAAGAGGTTTTCAGCACTTCTCCCCGTGAACCAGCACCCAGGAGATCAGCCAGCGTATCAACATTGGATAAAAGGCCTTCACCGTCCTGTGCATCGGGCAGAATCACCACCCTAACGCCTGCATCTTCAACCAGTTCAACAGCACTTTTAGGCCCGGTTACCGGGGTACCGATCAGAACCGACGGCGACTCCGCCAGCATGCCTTCAGCCGACAGTGCTCTGTGGTAACCGAGCTTTTTTGCCTTGCTGTCCTGAGGCAAAGCACTGCTGGAATCTACTGCCACCAATTCTTCAGCTTTATCCAAAGCCACAATTAACTCTGTTACCCCCGGACCTGCACTGATAATTCTTTGAGTATCTTCCGCCCATGTGGGCGAAGCTCCCAGCGCCAATGCCGCAACCAGTGCAGCGCTGAACTTAAGCGCGCCACACTTGAGTATGAGTTTGTCCAAGATACCTGTCCTTGTATGAGTCATTGTTTTCAGGGCTCCATTAAAATCTGAGTTTGGGAAATTGACTGGGCTTGCAGCAGAGCCAGCAATCGCATCAGGTGCTGCACGTCTGCCTGTTTGTCTGCGGCCACGATAAGAGTGGCGCTGGGATTGGATTTAACTCTTTCAAGCAATTGCTGCTCGAATACTTTGAAGTCATGCAGACGCTCACCATCCAGTGCCCAGTAGGGTGAATCCGTCATGACATTGATACTGATGCTGTCGGTCCGGGTAATCGTTTGAGTACTCTCACCGCCGTGAGTTGGTACATCCACAGGTAACGCCTGCAGACGCACGTTGGCAGTCAGCATAAAGAACACCAACATAATGAAGATGATGTCTATCAGCGCAGTCATATCCACGCCGACATCAAGCTCCTGCTCAGCCTGAGGAAGATGGATCATCAGGCCACCTCCAACTTTGCAAACTCCTGGCGCTGTTGTGGCAGAGCACTGACACCATCGAGCCAAAGGTTAAGCTGGGTCAGACCATGAGCCAGTCGGGTACAGCGGGAACTGGACCAGATATCTACCAGCTTACTCCCCAGCAGTGCCGGCAGGGCGATAAGCAAGCCTGCAGCAGTGGTATTCATCGCCAATGCCAAACCAGCACTTAACATAGCGGGCGTTACGGGCCCCTGGGTTTGGCTGATACCATCAAACATCTGAATCAGCCCAAGCACAGTGCCCAACAGACCAATAAGTGGGCTGACTACACCGATCAGATGCAATAGCTTCAGGCCGGTTTTCTGTTTACTTTGGAGTTGCGCCAGCCAAAGTTGCGCCATCTCCTCTCTGTCAGCCCGGCAAAGCGCTTTGCCATCCAGCAGCAGCCTGCACCCTTTGGCAAATACTCCCTTGGACTGCTTGAGTTGAGCGTCCAGCTTACCAAGCGACTTATCGTTAACCGGCTCAGCCAATCGCTGGCGAAACGCCACCAACAAGCGACGCTGAAACGCTGAAATCCCCCGAACCTCGTACCAAATAACGTACGCCACCCGCTCCAGCAGTATCATGCCACTGAGCACTGCTGCCGCCACCAGCGGCCAGGTCAGTGGCCCAAGTTGTTGCTCCAGATTACTGATAAGGTCCTGCATGCATTTTCCTGTTTTGTTTATCCTGCTGCTTAATTGAGGGCGAACCTGACGGGCACCCTGACGATAAATTGGTCGCCTTCATCTGACGGCGCAGCAAACTGCCAGCCACGCACAGCGGTCAGTGCCGCGTCATCCAAAGCACCGAAACCGCTGCTTTCAACCATCTCAAGCGAAAGCTGCTCACCAAAGCGGTTAAACAGCACCTCGATCATCACCACGCCTTCCATACCTCTGCGCCTAGCCAATCTTGGGTAAGAGGGAGCTTTGGGGCGTTTCATAAATTTGGGCTTATCCACCCACACGGGTGCACTGGGGGCTGATGCATGGGACTCTATGCTTGTCGAATCAAGCTCCTCAACAGCCGGTTCGACGTTCTCATCGGTTCTGGCTTGCTCTGTCCTGGGCTGTGCCAAAGGCTGGCTCTCAACTGCTGGCCTGGGAGCTGGTTTGACAGCAGGGCTTGTTGTCACTGTCGTTTGAGTTTCGGCTGTTGGCCTGCTTTCCTGCAGAGGCTTGGTCTCTGGTTGATGTTCTGGTTGATGTTTAGCTTTGGGCTTTTCTGGTTTCTCGCGGACTGGCTTTTCCGGTTCCGGGGAAGATGAAGACAGGGGCGCAGCAAGACTGAGGGTCAGTGGGCCTTGATTGTGGGGCATTTCGAATGCCAGTGCTCTTTGGTCACTGACCTTAAGGGTTAACCCTCCGAATAACAGCAGAATGGCAGCAGGCAGTGAAACCAAGTATCGCCAAGAAACCACATCATCCCCCGTTAAAATCACTTTGACTATTGAATCCCCGCCAGCATGAGTCCGCTTCAGCACCTGCTGAAGTCTTCCCTGAACAGCCGACAAAACAATAAAAATTTACCTCATGAAAAAGCTATATGCAAATAATAATAATTATCGTTTGATCTATCATTTGATATTGTGCAAGCATAATAATTATCAAAACAAGGTGACCCAAGTCACTCAATGCCCAACCAAATTACCGGCAAACACACCGTGATCATTGGGCTCTGATAAGGGTTTGTTTCACATCACAATCAGGTAAAAAAGACAGTCATGGATAGTTTGAAGATGTCACCCACTCCATTGGCCACAGCTTTGCTGTTGGCCCTGGGCAGCACTTGCGTGTCAGCACAGAATGATCCCTATGAATTGGAAGAAGTCCTGGTCAGTGCGACCCGGGTTGAAGAAGCTGCATCCCAAAGCAGTCGTTCCATCAGTGTTATCGATGAAGAAGAACTGGCACTGACTCAACCTCAATCTGTCCCTGAAGCCCTTTCCTCCAGCCCCAATATCACAACCACCAATGGCCCAAGAGTCAGCAGCCAGGGAGTGGAAATTCGAGGCCTGAGTGGTACCCGTGTCCTGCAAACCATTGATGGGGCGCGCCAGAACACCACATCTGGACACCGTGGCGTATATTTTATGGATCCGGAAATGCTTCAGTCTGTGGAAGTCATTCGGGGACCGGCCAGCAGCCTTTGGGGCAGTGGAGCCATTGGTGGTGTGGTGGCTCAGGTAACCCGAAATGCCCGCGACTTTCTTGAGCCCCAAGATGACTTTGGCGGCTACCTGAAGCAGGGATTTGAATTTAACGGCGATCGCCAAAAGACCAGCGGCGCGGTTTATGGCCAGCAAGATCAGATAGATTGGCTGATTAACGCCAGTTACTTCGACAGCAACAATATCAAGACAGGTGATGACCTGACGCTGGAGAACAGCGGTGGCAATGGCACCAGTGGGATGTTCAAACTGGGCTGGCAGGAAAACGACAATCACCGCCTTGAATTCAACGCCCGTCTCAATGAAATCCGGGAGCTGGTCCCCAGTAACCCGGCAACCAATGTCGGCAGATCAGTGCCCCTGGTTAAGCGTAATACCAAAGACACCTATTTCGGGCTGGATTACACACTTAAGACAGATAACCCATTACTGGATATGAATGCTCTGGTATACCTGAATGACTCCAGCTACAAGGAAGACAGAGTCACCAGAAACCAGAAAGATGACACTGAATACCGCACCTTTGGCATCAGTGTGAAGAACACCTCTGAGTTTGACTTTATGTCCCTCACCTACGGTCTTGATGGTTACAAAGATGAGCTGGATACGGTACGTGATGACTCAGGTCAAGCCGGTCAGCGTCCTGCCAACATCAATGCCGAGTCCACCGTATGGGGTGGCTTTGTTCAAGCCGGGATCCCTCTTGGGGAGTCCCTGTTGCTGACCCCGGCAGTACGTTACGACAGCTACGACAGCAAGAGCGAGCAGGTTAACCGTGATGTGGACGACAGCGAGTTTTCGCCATCTGTGGCACTGGTATGGGACACCACTGACTGGCTGACTCTGAGTGCCCGTTATGACCAGGCATTCCGTGCGCCGGGGATGGAAGAGATGTTCTCCACCGGCAGCCACTATTGCATTCCCCCGATCCCGGGATTCCTGCCTGGCGGCCTGTGCAACACCTTTAAACCCAATCCGGACTTGAAGAGTGAAACCGCCCGAAACAAAGAACTGAAAGCCTACTTATCCTTCGCTGACCTGGCCGGTGACGATGAGCTGAATATCAGTCTTAACCTGTTCCGCAACGACGTTGATGACTTCATTGTGCAGCAGGTAATCGATCCTCTGATGGGCGTTCCGGGTCTGGAGCAAACTACAACCTGGAGCAATGTTCAGGATGCCCGTTTGCAAGGTTTCGAGCTGGTCACCAACTATCGAATCAAGCAAACCTGGGTATCGTTGAGTTATGGCCAGACCGAAGGTAAAGACAAGGCAGATGACAGTTTCCTGGAAGGCATCCCGGCAGATAAATTTGTACTGGACCTGTCTCAGGGCTGGTTTGACGGCGACTTCAAAGCCGGGACCCGCCTGACCTATGTCGCTGAGCAGAAAGATGTCCCAGCTGATTTCACCGCCGCTGAGCAATATGACAGCTACACCCTGTGGGACCTGTACCTGGCGTGGGAGCCAAGCAGTGGCGCGCTGACAGGCCTGCGTATTGATGCCGGCGTCGACAACATTACCGATGAGTACTATCAGCAAGCCTGGCAAACCCTGTATCAGCAGGGTCGTAATATCAAGCTCAACGCCAGATACATGTTCTGATCCAGACCCGCAGGAATAGACAGATGAAAAATGAAATCCTTACCCGAATCCAAACCGCTATCTCTGAGTCACCTCAAAGCTCACCGGCGCAACTGGCCAAGTCTTTGAATGTCAGCGAAGCGTGCGTGTTGATGGCGCTGGGTTCAGAACAGGTCAACTGGATGGATAAAGCGCTGGCTCAGGAGTTGCTGGAGGAACTACCGGATTGGGGAGCACTGACCACTATAGTGCAGCTTGCCGGCAATGTATTTGAGTTCAAAGGGGCGTTCCCCAAAGGCAAGCCCGGGCATGGCTACTACAACCTCTATACCAAAGGCGAAGGCCTGCATGGCCATCTGCTGCTTGAAAGCTATCAGCATATCGCTCTGGTCAGTCGCCCGCTGCGGGGACGCATGAGCCACTGCATCTGTTTCTTTGATGCCGAAGGCAACACCATCTTTAAAGTGTATTTAGGTCGGAACAAGCAGGGAGAACTGCTTACCAATCAGGTGGAACGTTTCGAATTACTGAAACAACGCCTGGCTGAAACCGCCTGAAGCAGTGACATACTGGGAAACCGGAGAAAATCATGAGTGATCATCAGGCCGACAAGGCCCAGCGTCTGGCAGAAAAATTGCTGCCTGAAATCAATGAGTTCAAGCACAGCCGTAAAACCCTGCAACTGGCAACCCGCAACTCTGAGGGGCAGCCCAACGCCAGCTACTCGCCCTATGCCCTGTCTGAGAACGGCTTTTATATTCTGGTGAGCGATCTCGCCCGTCATGGCCAGAACCTCAAGATGAGTGAGCAGGTATCTGTCATGTTGGTAGAGGATGAGTCTGAAGCCAAAACTGTGTTTGCCCGCAAACGTCTGACGTTTGACACCACAGCACAGCGCCTTGAGCGAGATACCGACGCCTTCAAAGAGGGAGTGTTGGCATTGCAACAAAAGCATGGCGAGATGGTTACCAACCTGGCGGCCCTGGGCGACTTTAATCTCTATCGCCTGCGCCCCGAGCAGGGGCTCTATGTCAAAGGCTTTGGTCAGGCGTTTAAACTGTCTGGCGCCGAGCTGCTGGATGTCAGCTGGATGACTGATGGCCACCATGGCGAAGCCAAAGATCCTGAAGTGACAGATAAAGTCTCTGCCTGACAAGCTCATATCAAAAACAAGGGCCTGCCAAGCAGGCCCTTTTTCATCCCTGAATTCCGGCACGGATGTGATAGAGTCTGGCATAAATCATTCAGCAGCCGCAGCAGAATAAGGAAGTTTCAGTGACAGATATTGCAGCGAGCACGTCAGGCCAATCCGCTCCATCAGACCCGGATAAGTCCCTCCCTCACCGGCCCAAAGGTGAAGTATACCGCTGGATTGTCGGGTTTCTTTCCCCCTATAAAGGAAGAGTGATAGCGGCTCTGTGCTTTCTGCTGCTCGGGTCGCTGGCGTGGCTGGCTATCGGTCAGGGCGTTCGCTTGCTGATAGACCAGGGCTTTGGCGAAACCGGGGACAGCAATTTCAATCAGGTTATCCTGTGGCTGGCACTGATTGTCACTATCAGCTCTATCGCCATATTTGGGCGATTTTATCTGATGAGCTGGCTGGGCGAACGTGTCAGTGCCGATATCCGCCTGACCGTATACCGGGCGCTGCTGACCCTGTCCCCCTCTTTTTATGCCAAAGCGCGCACCGGCGAAGTGATCAGTCGCTTTACCTCAGATACCACCTTATTGGAGAACGTGGTGGGATCCAGCTTCTCTATGGCGCTGCGATCCAGTGTCATGGTGCTGGGCGGCTTGATTATGATGGCAATTACCAGCTGGAAGCTGACACTGCTGGTGCTGGTTGCTCTGCCGGTGGTGTTGGCTCCCGCCCTGTTTCTCGGTAAGAAGGTACGGCAACTGGCCAAGCGCAGCCAGGACAAAATCGCCGATTTGGGCGCCTATGTTGATGAGAGCATCCACGAGATCCACACAGTTCAGTCCTATGGCCACGAAGCAAGGGATAATCAACACTTCACCGGACATGTTGAAGCCATTCTGGCCGCCGCCAAAGACAGAATCTTTTATCGTGCCGTGTTAATCAGCACCATTTTAAGTCTGTCATTTTTTGCCATTCTCGCCATCACCTGGGCAGGTGGTCTTGCGGTACTGTCTGGCAGCATTACCGGCGGAGAGCTGTCAGCCTTTATGTTCTATGCGGTATTGGTAGCAGGTGCAGTGGGCACTATCAGCGAAGTATTCAGTGAAGTGCAGCGAGCCGCAGGTGCAAGTGAACGACTGATGGAACTGGCCCATAGCTGCAGCGATATTACCGAACCTGAATCCCCCATCGCCCTGCCCGACCAGGTTAACGGCAGAGTGCAGTTGAACAATCTCAGCTTTGGCTACCCGGGCCATGAGGAGACTGTACTGCATAATCTCAGCTTCACCATCAATGCCGGTGAGCGAGTCGCCCTGGTAGGTGCCAGCGGTGCCGGAAAAAGCACACTGTTTGCCCTGTTGCAGCGCTTCTATCCGACGCCTGAAGGAGCCATCACTCTGGATAATCTGGCGATAGATACCTTGAGCCTGGACCAATTGCGGGCCCAGTTCGCCCTGGTTCCTCAGGAGTCAGTTATCTTTGCCACTAGTGTACTTGAGAATGTGCGTTATGGCAGACCCGATGCCACTCAGGACGAAGTGATAGCCGCTTGTGAAGCTGCCCGGGCTCATGAGTTCATTTGCGAATTCCCTGATGGATATGACACCTATCTGGGTGAACGTGGCGTGCGGCTGTCCGGCGGCCAAAAACAACGTATTGCCATTGCCAGAGCGATTCTGGCTGACAGACCTGTACTTTTGCTCGATGAAGCCACCAGTGCATTGGATGCCCGCAGCGAAGTACTGGTTAAACAGGCTTTGGATACTTTGATGCAGGGCAAAACCACACTTGTGATTGCACATAGATTGGCGACTGTGGTCAATGCCGATCGTATTTTGGTGTTGGACAAGGGAAAACTGGTGGCAAGTGGGACTCATGAAGAGCTGCTGACATCAAACGAACTCTACAGCGAGCTAGCCAAACTGCAGCTGTTAACTCAAAAGGACACAGGTTAAACAATTTGACATGCGAAAAACCGCATTTATAGTATTTATCATAATATTTAAATACAGAAATAACTATGAAGCGCTATTCAACGGGTTTTACCCTCATCGAACTTGTTGTCGTAATCATCATTCTTGGTGTACTGGCAGTGACTGCAGCACCTAAGTTTATCAACCTTCAGGATGACGCCAGAGCCGCAACTCACCAGGGATTTACTGGCGCCCTGTCCTCATCCATCAAGCTGGCTCATGCCACATGGGAGGTACGCAAATCCAGTGCAGATCCGGCCAGTGTTGGCAATGGTGGTTACCTTGATTACAACGGCGTGCGTATCGGTTTCTGGGGAGTATCCGGTTATCCCGAATGTGAAAATGGTTGCACACTCAATGGCGGCATAGCCAATGCAGGAGGCTGTAATGGCGGTATACCTAAGTTATTGGATGACTCAGTGACCTTCCTGGACACCTACAATACAGCAGCTTTTCCACCTGCCGGAGGGGATTGCGTCTTTACCGATAAAGAAAACGAAAACCTGAAAATTCGATACAGCGCAGTTAATGGGAAAGTTAAAGCCTGTGCGGATGCAACGTCATGCACTGCGCTGCTTTCAAGTAGTACTCCCGGTAACTTTTGACCTAATTACCACCCAATATCGACAGCTAACGACATCTACAGATAGCTGATGATAAACCGGAAGCAGAAGTGGGCACTTCCAACCAGTCCGAATGCTTTCATAGACGCTAAGGTAACTTTTTAGCAACCACAGAATAGATATGCCACTGATGCGGCTTGCCATCAGGAGCCTCACCACTGGCTCGATTTTCTTTAAAACTGACGATATCGAATTGCTCGAACCACTGCCGGATCTCAGTCTCGTCTGTCACCAATATATCCGGCCAATAAGCCTGTCTGTCAAAGTCAGTTCCAGTCATGGTGTCTTCAGCGCCAAGAAAGGACCCTGCAAATACACCGCCCGGAGGCAGACATTGGCATATCTTTTCCCACACCTGAGCAAAGTGTTTAGGAGGACAGAAAAACAGACTGGCGTCTGCCACGACCAATGATGCGGATGGATAAACAAAGTCCTGAAACCCCGCAACAGATACTGAGACTCGGGTGTCGCCAGAGAATCTGGCGTTGCACCTGGCGATAGCCTCACGCTCAATGTCAAAAGCATAAACCTGAAATCCCTGACTGCGTAGAAAGTCGATATCACTGCCAGCGCCGCATCCACAATCTATGGCGATCTTTTCCCCTTCGACCAAACTCACCGCAAGGCGAAGCTCCTCTCGAACAGGCCGGTTCTCAGTGGCATCCAGATATTGCTGTATTTCAGCCGAAGCCATAACTTTCTCCTATGTGCTAACCGCCGTACACGGTGATAAATTCGCACTGGTCGAATGCCTGAGGCTTAAGTTTATTCGACTCCAACCTAATGACATCAGCAGGGCGCAGCCCAAAAAAGGTATCTACTTCAATTGCCATCAGGGTGAAGTCATAGTTGACGTGATTCAGGGTCACTGTGCCCTGATCTCCCTTCATCACATAGGTGCCCTCCACCTGCATATCTTCCGGCTCAGCCACCACCTCAAGCACTACCTTGGTATCGCTTAAGCGTTCAAGCGTCGCACGAATATCGCCGCACTCCCGGGTCTGCATCACCACAGGCAAACTGATCTGCTCTCTGGGCAAGTAAATGCCAAGGTGACCTGAGGAATAAAAATGATTGGACTGGCTGAAGTCTTTTACCTGGATATCTGCAAGCCCCTCTTCCCGCAAACTGTCTTTCACCAACTCAAGCAAATCACCACCAGTCAACAATGGATGGATCAGCAGCTCAGCGGCAGCAATACTGTAGGGCAAAGGAGATTCCAGCAGCTGAACATCCAGCCCTTTGGTTTCCAGTTTTTGTATGACATCTTCAGCCAGTTCAGGGCTATCGCCGGGCTGCAGGTACACCACAGGTGCCGCGCAGCCATTGAGTAACCCCAGAACAACCGGGATAAAGCAAAGCTTCATCAGCTCTTACCTGGCTGTAACCGAAATACGCTCCACTTCATCGGCAGGCGCTAACAGATAATCCAGCTGAACCTTACTGCCTGACGCACCCTGGCTACTGGCCTCATATTGCCATTGCGCCAATGCCTCTGCCGCCGATTGGTCAAATACCCCCTCAGGCAATGATTTGAGCACCTTAATATTGTTAACCTTGCCCGCAGGCGTGATATCAAATGACAGCTGCACATAACCCTCCAGCTTATTTTCAACCGCCTTGGCTGGATAGGTGGGTTCAATGCGTACTTTCGGATAAGGGTGATCCCCCCGCTTGCTCTCACCCGCAATCAGTTGTTGGCTGCTGAAAAGTGCAACCAAGCCCATTGCCCCCACCAGTACCATAGCCACAACCAGACTTCTGCCCGCCATATTGTGATGTTTAAGCTGCATAATTCTCTCCTTGAGTGTGTGTTTGTTACCGCTTTGGGTAGCCAACATGGCCAGCGGTCTGGATTGAGCCTGAGCCAACAACAAACGGCCATAGGCAATGCGTTGATCTTTATTCATATTTCGGCAAACGCTGGCATCACAGGCGAGCTCCTGCTCCTGCCGGAATCTGCGGTATGCCAGATGACATATGGGGTTAAACCAGCAAAGGCTAAGCAGGCTCCAGGCCATCAGGTTGGCGGGAATATCCCGGCGGTGCCAGTGCACCAGTTCATGCCTGATAATGCTTTGCTGCTCAAAAGCTGAGAGTGTCGGAAAGGTTCGTGGCAGCAGAAGCACAGGATTGCGCACACCCGCCAGCATGGCAGAGTCACTGTCCACCAGCCAGGCAGGTAAGGGACTGGAGATAAGCTCAATCGGCTGACCATGAGCCAACAAGGCTCTGACTTTAAGCCATTGCAACAAGGCTGCGGCCCACATCAACGCCGCCCCACCAAGCCAGATAAACAGCAGGGAAGGCCAAAACCAGGATGAGGCATGGTCTTGAGAGGCAATCGCTTTGACACTGTAGTAGCTGATTTTGTCAGCCAGCAAAGAGCTTTCTGCGGCGGCAAACCAGGCAGGCCACAAGGCAACCAATAAACCGGTCAACAACTGCAATGGCACCAGCCACCAGTAGAGATAAGCCATATCAGCGCCGCCTTTGGCTCTTTGCTGACTTGAGACAAGCAACAGAGCACAGATCAGGGTCAGGCCAATAAACTGAGCGCTCAGAAAAGCCATCATGCGTTGTTATCCTTCCACTCATCCAGCAGTTTTTGCAGCTCAGCGGCATCTTCCGCCGTCAGGCTTTTATCTTTGGCAAAGCCAGCCACCAGGGGAGCCAGCCTGCCGCTGAACAGCCTGTCGATAAAAGAATGACTGGCCTGACGCTGATAACTTTCCTGCTCAAGCAGCGGGAAATAGCAGTAACCCCGTCCCTGCTTTTCAAACCCTATGGCCTGTTTTTTTACCAGACGGCTCAGCAGTGTCTTGATGGTCTTTTCATGCCAGTCTTTGCCTGCATCCGTTTGCTGCAGCGCCTCAACCGCTTGAGCAGAGGTTAATGCGCCCCGCTGCCACAGCAGGTTCAGCACCACCAGCTCTGCATTGCTTATCTCGTTCATCCTGTCCCTCGTTCAGCTATTGGTCGGCAGCAACTCTTGTGCGCAAACAGGGCTTTGCCTACAAATGTAATCCAAACTTAAAATTACATTTGTAGTCAGTGAGAACAAGGGGGCAGTTCAAAATTCATCCGAAAGGATGAGAAGTGGTAGTGGGGGGGGCCAAAGCTATGAGAACGAGTAGCAACAAGGATGTCAGCTGTAACTTATTGTCACTGGATATTCACTGTGCCATCGTTGCTCCTATGTTTTATTTACGGAAGCCACAGGGATGGAACACCCAAACTACGCTGAATACTCTATTACTGATCTGCAGGAAGCTCTGGACGCTATTGATAAGCAGGCTTTTCCAGAACGCGCCGAACTGATTGAGCAAGAGTTGGCTGCACGAGACCCGGAACGAGTTGGAATGCAGAGGCCAGATTACTCTAATTATTCAGTGGAGGAGCTGAATCAGGCACTTCGTAGCATTGACAAAGATGCCTTTCCTGACAGAGCAAATGAGCTCCAGCAAGAGATTGCAATGCGCATGTCCAAGCCCAAGGCATTTAATGAAGAGTTTATGGACTCCGGCTTTTTTAAGTCAGCCTATCCTTCCCATGTTGCCTTAAGGGTATGGTTGCATTACACCCTCTGGACCATAGCGATTGGAGTTGTAGCAGGTGTTCCATTCACCTTTGTCTTTCTCTTTGTTCTTGCGCTGGTTGGCTTACCGGAAAGCTCTCTGCAATGGATATTCACTATCGGCGTTTGGCCTATCAACTTCTGGATCAGCTATCTGGTTTTAAAGAAATCTCTCGCGACCCGCTACAAGTACTTTGAGTTGGTCATTCTAAGCAGACCCAGAGACGAACAAAGCGAGATTCCTTCAACATCAAATCAAAACGGAAACCTGACGTAACAGCTCAATAATCAAGCGGCCTTCAATCTGTTGTCTCAGCTGCATATAATGCGCTCAGATTGACAGCAGGGATAACGCAGTATGAAAGCAGTAACAGGGAAATTAGCCGCCTCCGCTGGGGTACTGGCAGGGGTGATTTTAATGGCAGGGTGTACCACTCCCCCCGCCAAACAAGATCCTGTGGTAGAGCTGAGGGTACTGGAAACCTCAGATCTGCATATGAACCTGATGGACTTCGACTACTTCAAAGGTGTTGAAGACCCCACCATAGGCCTGGCCAGAGCCGCATCCCTTATCCATGCCGCCCGGGATGAAGCTGCAAACCATGTTCTGGTGGACAATGGCGATCTGCTGCAGGGAAGCCCTATGGGCGACTACATGGCGTCACTCAGCCTGCAAGAGTGGCAGTTGCACCCGGCATACAAGGCGATGAACACCCTTAACTATGCCGTGGGAAATATAGGTAACCATGAGTTCAACTATGGCCTGGAGTTTCTCAGCCAGGCTGTTGCAGGCGCCAATTTCCCCTACATCAGTGCCAACGTCTATTGTGCTGTTGATAACTGCCTGCCCGGCATCAGCAAAGACCAACCTCTGTTTGATCCCTGGCTGATAAAACCTACCCGGGTAGTGGATACTCAAGGCCAGACTCACACGCTTAATATCGGCTACATCGGCTTTGTGCCGCCGCAAATCGAACAATGGGACAGAGCCCATTTGCACGGAAAGGTCTACGCCAAAGGCATAGTGGAGTCTGCCAATACCTATGTGCCACTGATGAAACAAGCTGGTGCGGACATTATTGTTGCTATCCCTCACTCTGGTATTGGCTCTGCTGCCGCCCCTCACGACCCGGATGCTGAAAATGCCAGCTATGCCCTGACTCAGGTGAAAGGTATCGATGCCATTATGTTTGGTCACAGCCATGCCGTATTCCCCCATCCGGATTACAGCTCGCTGCCTGATACCGACATCAAAAAAGGCCTGCTTAACGGCGTGCCTTCTGTGATGCCAGGCCGCTGGGGAGATAATTTGGGGATAGTTGACCTCACATTGACCTTGAGCAATGGCCAATGGCAGGTGACCGATTCGAGCGCCCAGGCAAGACCCATTTTCGACAGTGGAAAAAAGGCGCCATTAGTGACGGCAGACGCAAATATTCATGGCAGTATTGCCCATGAACACCAGGGCACCCTGGATTTTGTTGATGCCCCTATTGGTAAAGCCAGCGCCAATATGTATAGCTTTCTGTCACTGATCCAGGATGACCCTACAGTCCAGATAGTCGCCGACGCTCAAATAGCCAGAGTCAAACAGGCTATAGCCGACTTGCCGGACAATGAGCGCCACCATTATGAGGGGATACCGGTTGTATCAGCCGCCGCCCCATTCAAAGCCGGTGGACGCCATAAAACCCCTGCCGACGCGGCTCAATACGTTGAAGTTGATAGCGGTGAGCTGAAGTTCCGCCATGCTGCAGACCTCTACCTCTATCCCAATACCATGGTGGCGGTAAAAGTCTCAGGCGCCGAGCTGAAAGACTGGCTGGAGTGCAGTGCCAATCAATTCAATCAGATTGACCCACAAAGTACTTCACCTCAGACATTGATTAACTGGACCCACCCCACCTTTAACTTCGACGTGATTGACGGCATCCAATACCGCATCGATATTACCCAACCCGCCAGATTCGACCGAAACTGCCAACTTGTAAACCCGAATGCCAGCCGCATAACAGCCCTGAGTTATACCGATGACAATGGTAATACACTCACAGGTGAAGCGTTCGCCGCGCAGTCCTTTATCGTGGCGACCAATAATTATCGCGCCTATGGCGGCCAGTTTGCCGGTACTGGTCCCGAATATGTAGTGATGGAACTGCCGGATACCAACCGTGAAGTGCTGGCGGCATATATCCAACAGCAAACCTCAACCCATGGCACAGTAAACCCAAGTGCCGACCATAACTGGGGGCTGGTGAATGTCAGCAATCCGAAGTTAAAAGTGTTGGTGCAAACCCAAAACAGTGATAGAGCCGACCGCTTTGTGGCCGGACAGCAAAAGCGTCCTATGGTAAAAACCGGTGTGGATGAGCTTGGGTTCGCTGTCTATCAACTGGATATGAGCCAGGAAAACCCTGGTCCCCAATAAATAGCCAAAAGTAAAAAGCCCGACGGTCGATAATGACTGTCGGGCTTCATTTTCAGTTCAAGGGGATCGGGCTAATGAGCTCCGGCTCCGTCACCACAGTGTTCACAAGAGTTAGCCTCGGCAATATGCTCTTTGCTGCGCAGGTCTACCAGCATATAGGTCCAGCTGCCCAGCAAAAACACCAGTGAAGCTGTCAGGCCATCCACTTCACCCACACCATAAAGCACACCCAGAATGGCGGCAAACAGCGCCCCGATAATGGTCCAGGTGTTCAGGCAAATCAGATTTTTCTTCATGGCGACTCCTTACTGTGTTTCCGTGAATACACAGTACCCCGAACATCCTGTACAAAAACTGAACCGCCAATCCGTTAAATCAGATACTTAGAGAAATACTCAAACTTAACTGGTCACCACACAGTTACGACCGGCCTTTTTGGCCTTATAAAGCAACTCATCTGCCACCTTCATCACTTCCTGAGGGGTCTTGCCGTCTTGATAATCTGCCACGCCAATACTGATGGTGACGTTGACAGTTTTTACTTTGGATTTGGTGCCCCGGCGCTGCTTACCTTTCTGGTCATCCTTGTCCCTGTCTTCATCCCGAATCGCCAATGGATAGTCAGCCACCGCCTCACGAAACTCGTTCAGGTGATCCTCACAGGCTCTGGCATCCTGCCCCTTAAACAGCATGGTAAATTCTTCACCGCCATAGCGATAAACCCTGGCTTTACCCGCATAGTCCTGCATCAACTTACCCATCAGCCGCAGCACGTCATCTCCCATCTTATGGCCATAGGTGTCGTTAAACTTCTTAAAATGATCTACGTCCATCATCGCCAGTGCATAGTGGCGGCCCAGGTGCTTCATCTCATTTTCAAGCGCCCTTCGTCCGGGTATTTGGGTCAGAGAATCGATAAAAGCCAACTCATGACTGCGGTAGATAAGATTGATAATCAGCAGAACACCACACAGAGAAAAAGCCAGTGAAGAGATCATCGACTCCTGAAAATAGACCAGGGTCAACTCAGTGGCTATCAGGCAAGTGAGTGCGGCCATATCGGCCCCGGTATTGCGATAACTCATCACCAGCGCAGCGCCACAGATGGCCACCAGCCCCAGCAGCAGCAACAGTATCGGCAGAGGGGTTAGTTCTCCCGGCGTCATCAAATAGGTTTCCCGCCATGACAACAACGGCTCTGGCTGGATAGTGCCTGTCAGCCAGTAACCAGCCACCAACTGCAGGCCGATAAACAGCAGAAAACCAAATCCACTGGGCGACAATAGTCTGCGCGCAGGCCAGGCCAAAACCAGCAGCAGGTTCAGTGGCATCATCAGCGCCAATAACTGATAGGCAAAGCGGGTATTGGCTTCCGGCAGAGGCTGCTGCAACCTTAATTGGATGATGGCATAAGCCAGCAGCATCAACACCGCCAGAAAGCCGGTTCTGAGTTGATTGAACAACTGGCTGAGCAGCAGCACAGTACCAAGCAGCAAATAGGGAAATAACAGCACCAGCTCGGGATAGGGAGCCGTGACCTCTCTGAGCGGATTCAGAGTGATAATCAGGATTATTGCAGCCATCAGCTGCAGCAAAATGCGGCCTCCAGCCGACTTTATCAGTCCAGTTAGATTCATAGCCCCTTACAACAGAAAAACTGAGACAGCCGGTTAATCATCAGCAGCCTCGTCACAAACATATGAATGATAAGTATAAAGCGTATGCAATCATACCAATTTCATTTAATAGTTGATCTGTTTCAGCGGGAGTTCAATGCGCTTGAGACAAGGTCATTAACCGCTCCTGCGTTAATCACATTCACCACATCCTTGTGGCTTGCGAGTCGGCGAAGTCATAGTGGTTCTATGTCAAGACGACTCAACGCAGTATCATGTGCATTGAAACCCGCACTGCGTGAGCTTGTCAGGCATCCTGCTTCTGTGTTGCATTGCTCTTAAAGGGAGCCACCCTTAGTCAATCAATGCGCCTTGAATCAGAATCCCTGACACGCTCTGAATTGATCAGACTATTAATGAAGTTGGTATCATAAAGCGACCCAAGTCTCGGCAAACCAAAACAGCAGATAGAAAAACAGCGGGATGACCCGCTGTTTTATTGTTACAGGCTATTGGTTTCTCAGCTCTCTGCGCAAAATTTTGCCCACGGTACTCTTCGGCAGTTGCTCAACAAACTCTATATATTTTGGAACCTTATAAGCTGTTAACTGCGAACGGCAATGTTCTTCGATTGCCTGTCGGGTTTGCTCTCCGGCGGTGGCATCCTGAGTCAATACAATCACAGCCTTCACCGCTTCACCGGTTCGTTCATCTGCCACACCGATGACAGCACACTCCATTACGGCTTCATAATTGGCGAGCACGTTTTCCACTTCATTGGGGTACACGTTAAAGCCGGACACATTCACCATGTCTTTCTTGCGATCCACAATAGTGTGCATTCCGTTTTCCAGCGCCATGGCGATGTCACCGGTTTTGAAGAATCCGTCAGCAGTAAACACAGCCTGAGTTTCATCAGGTTTTTGCCAATAGCCAGACATCACCTGAGGGCCCCGAACCGCCAACTCGCCCACCTGGCCGACGGGCAATTCATTATCTTCGTCATCAATAATTCTGACTTCTGTTGCCAGTACAGGTTTACCTATGGTGCCCAACATCTCCTTGCCAGGGCAATTAAGGGACACTACCGGAGAGGTCTCAGACAAACCATAACCTTCGCTGATGGTACAACCCGTTGTGTCACGCCAGAGATCTGAAGCCGCCTCGGTTAATGCCGTGCCGCCAGAGATGGTCACTTTAAGATGACTGAAATCCAGCTGCTGGAAACTCTCCTGGTAGCAGAGACCTATAAACAGGGTGTTCAGCCCGGCAAATCCGGTAAAGGGATATTCAGACAGAGTTTTGATCATGCCAGGAATATCTCTTGGGTTGGGGATCAGCACAGAGCAGCCACCACACTCAAAGTAGAGCACCAAATTCACCAGGAAGGCATAGATATGGTAGATTGGCAAAGGAGCAACAAACACCTCTTCCCCTTCCACCAGTTTATTGCCAAGACGTGATTTACACTGCAAGGCATTGGCAATCAGGTTGGCATGGCTCAGCATGGCACCTTTGGAGAGACCGGTCGTTCCCCCTGTATATTGCAATGCTGCCAACGCATCACTGCCTACCGACACCGGCTGGTAGCCATGTTCACGCCCTATCCTCAGAGCTTCAACAAATGCCACATTTTTCAGGCCCGTACTGGGTTGAGGCTGAGGATCAATTAAGTCCATGGCATGGGTAGAGATCACCAGTTCAAGCTGAGTCTCATTGACCACTTTCGCCAGAATCGGCAACAGATCCGACAGCACCACCAACGCCTTGGCGCCACTGTCATTAAACTGATGGATAAGCTCACGCTCGGTATAAAGTGGATTGGTATTAACCAGCACCATACCTGCGCGCAATACCCCATAGGCAGCAATCACAAATTGAGTCAGGTTGGGCAGTTGAATCGCGACCCTGTCTCCCACCTGAAGTCCCGACTGTTGCAGATATCCGGCAAACTCTTTGGAATAGGTATCTATCTCGTTGAACGTCAGGCTTTTACCCAGGCAGGCGTAGGCAGGCTTATCACCAAATTTAGCCACAGCAGTTTCAATCAGTTGCGGCAGAGTTTGATAACGCCCTGTGTCCAGTGTTGACTCTGTATCAAATACCATCTTTACCTTCCGTTGCTATTATCATCAATCTGCGCAAAAGCCCTGACACAGCGGGAGTTCAACGCACAGTTTCCTCTTTGCCTTTTCCGGACAAATTCAGCACTGCGTATTTTCGCTGGGTCGCTCGACTTCCACGCAAACTGGTATCGTGATGGAGGTACTCAGAGTATTAGTAATGGCGAGCCCTGGTCAATAACCAAAAACCTGATTAAAACCATTAAAAACTTATAGATAGGAATATATAGAAGGGATCTTTTGCGCCTCCCCGGACAGTGGTGACGAGCACTGTCCGGGGGAGCTACACTGATTAGTTCAACATGCGCCAGCAAGTCAACCAATCAAGAAGCTGCAAAATGCAGCCTTTGGTTAATTTGAACATCTGCAGGATTCGTCCTTGAATCCGGAGGAGAACCTGTTGGAACCAAAACGGTAACCTAAAACAGGTCGGAAGCCTCCTTGGGCCATGCGCCAGCGAGAACACTCACCTGATTGCCCGGCTTTTGTTCAAAAAACCATCTACGGGAGACTTGACTATATAACAAAGTTAAAATCTGTGCATAACCTTGTTAGTAAAAATGTACAAAAGTATGAACACCACTCACCAAACCCTAGCCAAAACTCCACTACATCAAGGGTTCAGCACCACCTAATAGGTATAATGATGAACTTTAGATCTTATCCACAAGCAAATAAGGGGCTCCGAAAGAAGGGAAACCTGAGCATATTTGCCACCAAAATAGACTTTTTACCTATTCATATAGAGCTAGATATCGGGAGATTAATCAGAAGCTCCCGATAATCAGCATCTTCCTACAGGCTCACAGGATTAAATCTGCTCTGTCGCCATCATCATATTAGATATCAAAGTGCAGACCACACTCCCGCTTTAAGCCATTGAACCGGGTCTGCTCTTCGGTCATTCCCAGCTCCAGCGGCTTGCTTGAGTGAGTATCACCAACCGATACATATCCCTGATCCCACAGCGGGTGATAGGGCAGATCATTTTCTACCAGATACTCATGAACCTGTTTGTTGCTCCAGTCAATCACAGGCAAGAACTTAAAACGTCCCGCCTGCACGCCCAGAACAGGCAGTGACTCCCGGGTAGAAGACTGGCTGCGACGCAGACCTGCAAACCAGGTGCTTACTTCAAGTTCTTCCAGCGCCCTTTGCATGGGCTCGAGCTTATTGATGCGGTTATAACGCTCCAGACCATCCAATCCCTGCTCCCACAGCTTGCCAAACTTGGCCTCCTGCCATGCCGGAGTCAGTGACGAGCGATATACCTTGAGATTCAGGTTCAGCCTCTGGGTTAACTGCTCAATAAATTGATAGGTTTCAGCAAACAGATATCCAGTGTCAGTCAGCACCACAGGGATATCGGGGCGCACCCGGGTGACCAGATGCAACATCAGCGCGCCCTGAATACCAAAGCTGGAAGACAACACCTGGTTTCCGGGCAAGTAATCCAACGCCCATGCCACTCTTTGCACCGGGGTCAAAGCTTCCAGCCAGGCATTCACTTCAGTCAATACCCCTGAGTGTTCGCCCCCCCGCAAGACTTCCTCCAGCTGCGCCTTCGAATAAGGGCTGGCAGGATAGTGATTGGAATCAGCCATGGAAATCCCTCGCTGCATCAATAACAGGTTTAATCACCTCAGAACGGACACAGTAATTACCAAAAGTTTCATCAGTAAGACGATGGCCGGCATACCCTTCAAACAGGGCATCCAACTCTGCCAGAATTTCTGCTTCCTGAATGTTCTCCCGGTAGAGTTTATTCAATCGGGTGCCTTCAAAGTTAGCGCCCAGATACAGGTTATATCGACCGGGAGCCTTACCAACTAAACCTATTTCTGCGGCAAAAGGTCTGGCACAGCCATTGGGGCATCCTGTCATACGCACCACGATAGCTTGTTCGGCAATACCATGTCTGGCCTGCAGCGCATCTACTTTGTCCATAAACTCAGGGAAATAACGCTCAGCTTCGGCCATCGCGAGGGGGCAGGTAGGCAAAGCCACACAGGCGATGGAGTGTCCCCGACTGGGACTGACATCCACCAGCAGGCCGTGATTGGCAGCAATCTGCTCTATCTGTGATTTATCCGCCTCGGCCACACCGGCAATGATAATGTTCTGGTTTGATGTCATACGAAAATCCCCTTTATGGATTTTCGCCAACTCACGCATACCTGTTTGCAATGGCTTGCCCGGATAATCGATAATCCGGCCACCTTCAATAAACAGGGTCAGATGCCATTTCTCATCGACACCTTTTACCCAGCCGTATCTGTCGCCTCTGTCACCTATGGTTACGTCCCTTGGCGCTTCAAATTTAACCCCGGCACGCTTTTCTACCTCGGCCTTAAAGGCGTCGAAACCATGATCGACTATGGTGTACTTAAGGCGGGAACGTTTACGGTTAACCCTGTTTCCCCAGTCCCGCTGCACTGTCATTACTGCCTCGGCAAACTTCATGGTGTCTTCTGGTTTAATAAAGCCAAAGTCATCCGCTAAACGGGGGAAGGTTTCCACCTCGCCATGGGTGGACCCCATACCGCCACCGGCCACCAGGTTAAAGCCCACCAGCTCGCCATTATCAGCCACAGCAATAAAGCCCAAATCATTGGTGTACACATCCACATCGTTATCCGGCGGCACAGCCACAGCCATTTTGAACTTACGGGGCAGATAGGTTTTGCCGTAGACGGGCTCCACTTCATCTTCCGTAGTCAGCAGCTTCTCTTTATCCAACCAGATTTCAGCATAAGCCTGTGTGTGGGGCAGCAGATGATCCGACAGCTTCTTGGCCCATTCAAACGCCTGGGCATGAAGCCTGGACTCCACCGGGTTTGGATTACACATCACGTTGCGGTTCACATCACCACAGGCAGCAATCGAGTCCAGCGCTTCTCTGTCCAGCCCTTGAATAATGGTTTTCAGATTACGCTTGGGAATACCGTGGTACTGAAACGTCTGCCGTGTGGTCAAACGAATCGAGTTGGAGCTGGTCAGCTCGGTGGCAATCTTATCCACCCCCAGCCACTGCTCCGGGGTACACACACCACCTGGAACCCGGGCTCTGAGCATAAAGGAGTAAAGTGGCTCCAGCTTCTGCGCCTTACGCTCGTTACGCAGATCCCTGTCATCCTGCTGATAAAAACCGTGAAACTTGATCAACTGCTGATCACCATCACTGAAGGCACCTGTTACCTGACTGTCCAGTCCCTCTTTAATGGTGCCTCGCAAGTAGTCACTGTCGGTTTTCAGGTATTCATTGATTGCTAACTTCTGCTCACTCATGGCTGATGCCCCTGCACTTTTATCTGTTACTCAGGTAGATACAGCCCAGTGCTGTATACCTTTAATCCTGCTTAATACACGTCTTTCTGGTAACGCCTGTCGGCTCTCAGACTCTCAAGATAGGCTTCAGCCTGCTCCCGGGTTTTACCGCCATGGTCAGCGATGACATCCAGCAATGCCTGATGGACATCCTTTGCCATACGGTCCGCATCGCCACAGATATAGAGGTGCGCCCCACGCTCAAGCCACTGCCACAACGCCTCACCCTGCTCTTTTATTCTGTGCTGCACATACACCTTGTGAGCCTGATCTCTGGAGAAAGCCACATCCAAACGCTCCAGCACTCCGGATTTGAGATACTGCTGCCACTCGGTTTGGTACAGGAAGTCCTGCTCGAAATGTGGGTTACCGAAAAACAGCCAGGCGTTGCCATTGATGCCATCGGCTTCACGCTGCTGCATAAAGGCTCGAAACGGTGCTACCCCCGTGCCCGGACCTATCATGACTACAGGGGTTTCCGGGTTGTCCGGCAGACGGAAATGCTTATTGGGCTCCACATAAACCCTGACTGTTTGCCCCTCTTCAGCCGCAGCCAGAAAATGGGAGGCGCCACCAAAACGGGTATCGCCATAATGCTCGTCAGCCACCAAAGCCACAGTAAGATGAACCTCTTCATCCACTTCGGCCTGGCTGGAGGCAATGGAGTAGAGTCTTGGCGTAATAGGTCTGAGCAGATCCACCAGCTGTTGTGGCTCTACAGACACAGGCCAGCGTTTTGCCAGGTCAGCAAGCTGATGCCGATGAATAAAACCTCGCAGCGCATCCTTGTCGGAAGCGATCGCCTGCAGCTCCGCATCGCCGCTTAACTCTGCCCAAGCTTGCACCTGCGCAGGACTGAGCTGAGTCAACTCGCGCTTTTCCAGTAGTGCCTGTTGCAGGCTTAGTGTCTGATCTTTAATACTGACCTGTGCATCGCCATCAAGTTTGAGTAGCGATACAAGCTCTTCCACCAAGGCGCCATGATTACTGAACCAAACGCCAAGGGCATCACCGGGTTGGTAGTTCAAACCTGACTCACCCAGATCTATCTCCACATGACGGATATCTTTGTCGGAATCGCGGCCGGTAATCTTCTGGCTCACCAGCAGTTCAGCACTGTAGGGCTTCTGCTTGCTGTAGTCGCTTACCGAGAATCCCCCCACAACGGCAGAGGTATGTGTTTGAGCCCTTGCCTGCTGATGAGGTGCCAGTGCTTCCAGCAGCTGAACTTGCCACTGCTCGGCGGCATCTTCAAAATCCACATCACAGTCCACCCGGGGCAGCAAAGCTTCGGCCCCAAGGTTAGCCAGCCGCTCATCAAAGTCCTTGCCCGTCTGGCAGAAGAACTCATAGCTGGAATCTCCCAGTGCCAGCACTGAATATTTCAGTCCATCTAGTTTGGGCGCTCGCTTCGAGGCCAAAAACTGATGCAATTCAATAGCATCATCCGGTGCTTCACCTTCACCATGGGTAGACACCACCAATGCCAGTAATGATTCATCCTTAATCTGCTTTGGCTTCAGATCTCCCATAGAGGTCAGATTGACCTGCCATCCGGCCTCGGCTGCTCGCTGCGCCAGCGCTTCTGCCACACCACGGCTGTTGCCGGTTTGGCTGCCGTAGAGCACTGTCAGCTGCTGGGCCTGCTCACCGGATTGAGCCTGACTTTGTCCCGGCTCGGAAGCCGAAGCTGCCAGATAACCACTGACCCAGGCCAATTGCAGAGGTGACATATCGGCCGTTAGCCGGGTTAATTGGTCCAATTGGGGGGCAGACAGCAAAGCGCTGAATTGAGATAGTTCCTTTAACGACATGGTTGATTGCGGCCCTGTGACTTTATGTAGGCGTCAGCTTAGCCCCGTTAAAGATAAGCAAAAAGAATAAAATTTAATCTTTTATTACTGTTTGGTATATGCATTGATGCTTTTTTGCGCTACAAAATTTGTGACCTAGTGCAAACAAATCATTCTTCGTGGGTGAATTTCTGCCAAGGTTGTTGGGTAATGCTTGTGGAAAAAGAAAGGCTTGCCACAATACTGAACCTTTCCGTGACCAATATCCCGAATTCTGAGAAGCGAGGTTATCCCGTTGAAGATAGGTCTGCCAAAAGAAACCACCAATCAGGAGACCCGAGTTGCATTAACTCCGGCCAATATTTCCCGATTGATGAAAAAACCAATACAGGTGCTTGTGGAAGCCGGTGCCGGTGTTGCCGCCGGATATCCGGATCAAGAGTATGTGGATGCAGGTGCGACCCTGATCACAGATCGCGCAGCCCTGCTTCGTGATGCCGATATCATCACTGTGGTGAATGCCAAAGACGAACAACTGGATGAGCTAAGGGCCCATACCCGAGAGGGTCAGCTGGTTATCGGTATGATGGATCCCCTGGTGCAATACCAGACCCTGGCTGACGCAGCCGAATCTGGTATGACAGCAGTTGCGCTTGAGCTGATCCCCCGTATCACCCGGGCTCAGAGCATGGACGTGCTCTCCTCCATGGCCACTATCGCAGGTTATAAAGCCGTGATTCAGGCGGCGCAGTATGCTCCCCGCCTGTTCCCCATGATGATGACAGCAGCAGGTACGCTTAAGCCCTGCCGCGCCTTTGTGATGGGGGTTGGCGTTGCCGGTCTGCAAGCCTGTGCCACCGCCAAGCGTCTGGGGGCTGTAGTGGAAGCCTATGATATTCGCCCGGCGGCCCGCGAACAGATCCTGTCTGTTGGTGCCAAGCCTGTGGAACTGGATATCGAAGCCGAGAACACAGAGACCAAAGGCGGTTACGCCACAGAGCAGAGTGATGACTTTATCCGCCGTCAACAGCAGGCAATGGCCAATGTGCTGGCGCAGCAGGATGTGGTGATTACCACAGCGGCTATCCCGGGTCGTAAAGCGCCTGTGCTGGTGACTAAAGCTATGGTGGAAGCCATGAAGCCTGGTTCCGTGATTGTGGATCTGGCTGCTGAAACCGGCGGCAACTGTGAGCTGACCCAGGCTGGTGAAGAGGTAGTTCACAATGGTGTGACCATTCTGGGCCCGAAAAATATCGCCGGTACGGCTGCTACCCATGCCAGCCAGATGTATGGCACCAACCTGGAGAATCTGCTGAAGTTGCTGTTGGATGACCAGGGTCAACTGCAGCTGGATTTTGAAGATGAAATAGTAAAAGACACTGTCGTGAGTCACGGTGGCGCGCTGGTTAACGCCAGATTGAGAGAACTGGCCGGTATGCCAGAGCTTGCCAAACCTGAAGCCGAAGCGGCATCAACTGAAACCAACGCTGGGACGGAGACAGAATAATGGAATCAATATCACTGCTACTTCTGCTGACCCTGTTTGTGGTCGCGGTATTCCTCGGGGTTGAGCTGATTACCAAAGTTCCACCAACTCTGCATACACCTCTGATGTCTGGCTCCAACGCGATTTCCGGTATCTCTCTGGTGGGGGCTCTGTTGGCCGCCGGCAGCGGCGCCGGATGGTGGGTGAATCTGCTGGGCTTTATCGCCGTCGTGCTGGCAACCATTAACGTGGTAGGCGGCTATCTGGTTACCAACCGCATGCTCGCCATGTTCAAGAGGAAATAAGCCGACATGAGTACAACAATTATCTATCTGGCTTATTTGATTGCAGCCAGTCTGTTTATTTTGGGGATAAAAGGCATGACCAAGCCTCGCACTGCGGTGCGTGGCAACCAGTTGTCTGCTCTGGGTATGTTTATTGCGGTGGTGGTAACCCTGTTTGACAAAAACATCCTCAGCTATGAGTGGATTATCGCCGGTATTCTGGTGGGCTCTGTGATTGGCGGCATTATGGCCGTAAAGATCCAGGTCACAGCCATGCCGCAAATGGTCGCGCTGCTGAACGGTTTCGGTGGTGGTGCATCACTCTTTATCGCCCTGGCCAACTTTATTGACCCTGAGTCTGCAACCCACACAGTGGCGCTGGTATCTATCGCCGCGACAGTGTTGATTGGTGGTGTGACTTTGTCAGGCTCGTTTATCGCCTTCGGTAAGCTGCAGGAGCTCATCTCAGGTAATCCTATCCGGGTTCCGGGCAACAAGGTGATTAATGCCGTACTGCTGGTCGCTGCGCTGGTACTTGGCGGCATGTTGGTGGCCGAGCCTCACAACCTGACCAATGTTTATATTCTGGTTGCGGTAGCTCTGGCGCTGGGTATCTTCCTGGTAGTGCCAATTGGTGGCGCAGATATGCCGGTCGTTATTGCCCTGCTGAACTCCTACTCAGGTATTGCAGCGGCAACCACAGGCTTTATCACAGGCAACACAGTGCTGATTGTTTCCGGCTCTCTGGTCGGCGCGTCAGGCATTATTCTGACTCAGATTATGTGTAAGGCGATGAATCGCTCTCTGTTCAACGTACTCTTCGGTGTGATGGCCGAAGGCGGTGAGACAGTGGATGCTGATGAAGTCTATGCCGGTAAGGTGAAGTCCTCCTCTCCTGAAGAGGTCGCCATGCTGCTGGAAACTGCTGAGCGGGTAGTGATTGTGCCAGGTTATGGTCTGGCAATGGCTCAGGCCCAGCACGCTGTACGTGACTTGGCCAGCATACTGGAAGGTCGCGGCACAGATGTGAAGTACGCAATTCACCCGGTCGCCGGTCGTATGCCAGGCCATATGAACGTGCTGCTGGCTGAAGCTGAAGTCCCATATGAGCAACTGGTGGAGATGGACGAGATCAACCCTCAGTTTGAACAGACTGATGTGGCTATTGTGATCGGCGCCAACGACGTAACCAACCCTATGGCCCGCGAAGACAAAGGCAGCCCAATTTACGGCATGCCAATTCTGAACGTGGATAAGGCCCGTACTGTGGTGGTGGTTAAGCGCTCACTCAGTCCAGGCTTTGCCGGTCTGCCTAACCCATTGTTTGCTATGGACAACTCCCTTATGTTGTTCGGCGATGGCAAAAAAGCCATTGTAGAGCTGACACAAAATCTGAAAGAAGCAGATTGACGCCAAACCATGAGCAAAAATTAAAGCCGGCATCGCCGGCTTTAGGGTCTATTGACCTTTCATGGTTGAATTTTGCTCGAGATAGACGCGCTTTAATCGCGACGCAAGGTGTGCCGCCTAGTGGGCCTAAGCAAATATCTTGCAACAAAGAGTAAAGCGCGTATAGCCGAGCCCTTCGGGCAGCGTTTGTCGTCGCTTTCTACTGCATTAACGCTCATTTATGTAGAACAACTACACTTCAATCGCGTTGCTTTGTATAAAACAACGACAAAAAGCTGCAAAAACCATCTTCAAAGGTCAACAGACCCTATTGCCTAAACCTCCGTGTTTACAGGAGGTTCAGTTCACTCATAGCTTTTTCATATCAAATATGACGCGATTTCACTTGAACATTATGTGATCCACTGCTTATATATTCACATAAATATAACAACTAAAATAATAATAAAATCAGCAAAATCATTTACTTCAGCTCATAGTAGCTTAGTGGCAACAAAATGTGGCTCTCCCGCACAGGGCCACCCTTTCAGGAGGGAATATGCAATCGGTAGCAGCTAACTGCCATCAATTGAACGTTGAAGACCGTCGATCTATGGCCTCAGAGCCGGTAGATCACTGGGAGCGACTGAATGCGGTACAGAGATTCGCTTTCTATGGTCTGGTGAAACTTGGGTACGAGCTTTTGTTCGTCAGAAACAGTTTTTCAACCGAGGCTGTCGCTATCGCCAGGTTGAACGAGCAACTGGCGACCATAGACGCAGACGGAGAGATTAACTTCTCACCAGACGTTACGTTGCGCACCCACTGAAGCTGCATTTTCAGACCCCAGGGCGTGCTCTTTCATGAGCTGCGCAGCGCCCTGCTCTCCCATTAATACCTGTAAGCTTGGCGCCACCCAGTCCCCCAACCGCTCCCTTCTCCAGTACAAATAGCCCGGTAAAGCCTGCACCGAACCCGTGCCAAACAGGCGTTTGGTCAAACTGGCGTACTCTTTAAGGTCATCCGGTTCTGGCCAGCCACTACCACCCGGAAACAATGCCAGTTGAGCTATCAGGTCATTAAAATCGGACATGGCCAACAACTGCTGCAGAGTGAAGGTTTGCAAGGCGGTGAAGAGCACTGGCACGCTCCAATGACTCAAATGCCCGATATCATTAAGCAGTTGTAGGTTTCTTCTGTGGTACTGCTGCCAACCTCCCTGAAGATCACCTTCGTTCCGGGCAGCAAGCCAAAGCAGATACAGGTCGGCCAGTACTTCATGCTGCCAGGCCGAATAGGACGTTGACCCGGGAAGTGATGAGATATGCAGATGCCCAAGCTCATGCCAGAGCGTTAATTGCTGCTGGCGGGGTAATTCAAGCCTGTGGGACTGACCACCAACTATGGTTTGGATCTGAGCAGGAAGTCGCTCCGGAGCCATCAGCACCAGACCGGCCAGAGAGCCGGACTGGATTGGAACTGCCATTGCCCCGCGATGCCCAAGGGAAGCCAACAGTCTGTCGGCATTGGGCAAACTCGTGTAAACCGCGGGAGGCAGCAGGGTCAAACAGGGCGCGAGAGCTGATGCCTGACACACCAGCGCCACCGGTGTGTCGACTTGCGGGTCAATTGCCTGCCCCTGCAGATTAACCCAAAGACTGGAGATCAGCAGCCCGGCACTTAGCATTACTGCCGGGACATAATGTTTTGAATAATGGCGGTGGTGGAGATGCCATCTTCAAAGTTAAGCACTTTAACCTCGCCACCTGCGGCCATAACTTCAGCGCCACCGGCAATCTCTTCTACCCGGTAGTCACCGCCTTTCACCAGCAGGTCGGGCAGCAGACGCGAGATCACCCGCTGCGGTGTATCTTCGGCAAACGGCACTACCCAATCCACGGCAGCAAGACCGGCCAGTACAGCCATTCTGCGATCCACAGGGTTTACCGGACGGCCATCGCCTTTAAGACGACGCACAGACTCATCATCGTTCACCGCAACTATCAGGCGATCGCCCAGCTTACGTGCCTCTTTCAGGTAACTGACATGACCGGCATGCAAAATGTCGAAACAGCCATTGGTCATCACCACCTTCTCACCACGCAGTTTGGCCTGCTCCAGTGCATAAACCAGCTGATCTTCACTGACGACACCGAAACCTGACTCACCCTGAGTCAGGTTCAGGGCTTCGATCAGCTCAATACGGGACACGGTAGAGGTACCGAGCTTGCCCACGACTACACCGGCTGCAGTGTTGGCTATCGCGCAAGCCTGTGGCAATGATGCACCTGCTGCGATAGCAGTCGCCAATGCAGAAATCACTGTGTCACCAGCACCTGTCACATCGTAGACCTCACGGGCAACAGTAGGAATATGCAGCTCAGGCATATCACGGGTAATCAGCGTCATCCCCTTTTCAGAGCGGGTCACCAGCAGTGCGCCCAGTTGGTGTTTCTCAAGCAGTTCATGGCCCCTGGCAACCAAATCAGCTTCAGACTCTACCTTACCGACAACCGCCTCAAACTCGCTCATGTTTGGCGTCAGCAGGAAAGCGCCATGATAACGGCTGAAGTCTGAACCTTTTGGGTCCACCAACACTTTCACGTTTTTGGCATTGGCGCCGGCGATAAAGGCACGTGGGTCAGCAATGGCACCTTTGGCATAATCGGACAGCACGACTACATCAACACTGTCGAGCAGGGCTTCACTCTGCTCAAGCAAAGCGTCACTGTCAGCACGGGCGAAGGCTTCTTCAAAATCCAGACGGATAAGCTGCTGATTACGGGACAAGACTCTCAGCTTGGTAATGGTTGGCTTATCATCCACTGCATGCCAGCGTGGAGACACGCCCAGCGCTTCAATGCCACGGGTCAGCGCCTGAGCCGTATCATCCTGCCCTACCAGACCTGCAAGCTGAACCTGGCCACCCAGAGTGGCAATATTCAGCGCCACGTTGGCCGCACCGCCGGGTCTGTCTTCAATCTGATTGATCTGCACCACAGGCACCGGGGCTTCAGGGGAAATTCGTCCGGTTGGACCGACCCAATAACGGTCTAACATTACGTCGCCCACAACCAATACCCGGGCTTTTTCAAATGCTGGCAGAGTAACCTTCATAGCGCTCAATCAATTTTTGTGTAAATTGGGGCTGATTGTACTCAACTGCGATAGTTTGCGCTATCAAAGTGGGTCGCCTGGCGGCGAGTTGTCAATATTGAAGCTGCGCTTCAATTACCTTCGGCGGTGATTAGGCAAGCTACGCTTGCCAGAACATCGAAGCCTTCCAGGCTTCACCCGGGTCAGGGGTATTGCTCGTCCAATAAATACCTCCATGTACAAAGGCCAGATCGGCATCCATGCCTCTCGCTCATAAGCGTGCTTGCCGCAGGCAAGCATTCGCCCTACCAACCCCAAGGACGCCCCAACCTACGCTGAAAACTCCTCAGGCTCATTTCGAAAATTGGCTAACGCGACAAACGCTCGTCCATGATTCGATGTCGCTGCATCGGCATCCATGCCTCGCTACACCATTTTCTCATTCCCCTTCGGCAGCGTCGGACAGGGACTGGTGTATCCCTCAAACTCAGAATTGCCCCAAAGTTGCCTGCGGCATGGCAAAGGTATCGCCTTGCAGGCGATAGAAAGTCGTGGGTTTCCAACCCACCCCCGGGCAAGAAGGGATCAACAGCAATCCCCTCTTGCATCTCCCCTGCCGCCCCAACCGAAGTTGTTATCCATCGTAAAATGACTTCAATGACGCAAACACCGCCGATTCGCCATCCCAGGCTCAGCGGCGTCTGCTCTGTCATCCATGACAGAGCTTGCTATTGCAATCATTTCCCTCCGGCAACTTCGGACGGGGAATTGGTGTATTCCTCCTACTCGCAAATGTCCCAAAGTTAGTTTCACTATGCATGGTACGGTTTGCCTTCAAACACAGCACGTTTCTTTGAGTGGAAATATTTAATAGTCCATAAACTCTGTGTCTTGGGGCGTCTTGAAATGTGGATAACAGGCGAAAGGCAGACAGATAATGTGCCAGCACGCTTTTGCTCGAAGCTTCACCTGGATTTTTAGTGCTAATTTTTTGAATAATTTATCAAAACAGCGGTATAACCTTCATTGTTCTGAGGTGGCAAACGAGCATGCACACTATACAAATGTTAGTATCATTATTACGGTAACTCCCAAAGGAGTGGGTATAAATAATATAGATAAGGTTTACTTCAAAAGTAGAGACGTAGGGAAACTATCGTCACAGAGTTTAAATGAGATTAAATGAGCTTAAATCCACTTTTCGTGATATCTAAAGTGGGCGAAGCAAGCTTCAAAAGGATATAGGTTTTGCAGAAGAGCAGCTTAATGAAGCGAGTAGTGTACTTCGGGGTTGAATTCGCGCTTCGACTTAAGCTATCTTTAAGTTGTTAATATAAAGGTTGAGTTGATAGCACGTCAACAAATAGCCATGTCGCTTAAGCTATATGTGTACAAAATTCACTATTCATGGATTATATCTCGATATGTCGATGATAAAAGTAACGTTTATTAATTTCACACATAGTGTCTTTTCGGTTATTTGCCAAACAATTACGGGTGTCGATTTTTTAGTTTATTGCTGGTAGCGTTTATTCAATAGACGTGACTAATAGTCACCAGACAACGAGACGTCTCAATTTGCCCGTAAAGTTATCAATCCGTAGAGACTTTAAGTAGCAAATTTCATGACTGAATTAGATTGATAGCGTGGCCGCGCAAAAACGGATAAACAGGCCGTCCGCTTACTCAGATAAATACGCGATCTCGTTATTAGAATATTAAAAGGAAAACAACGGCATGTTTAAGGTATTGTTGTTATTACTTTTTTTAGTGGGCTGCACAACCGTCAAAATCACAGATACAGATGGCTCTGTCTCTGTAACAAGAGAATTTGGTTTTATTCAGATATCCGCTAACCCAGAAGAAGGCGCTGTATACACAGACATATCAGTTCTTGGTTACGCTACAACACCATTAGGCCAAGTGGTGGGTTATTCAAAGCAATCAATCGCAGTTATGTCCGAAAAATGCAAACTGGTGCTATGGGTAGATAATACTGTTAACCCATCAATAGTTAAAGAATTGCTCAAATATAATGAGTCAATTTGCGTGTTTGAACCCGACCATCATGAGGAAAATTAATATGAAGATTACATTAGCTTTCGCATCTATAGCTATTTTAGGCTTGACATGTGGTTGTGCAACAAATGGAGTAAATATGCCGCTTGTGTTTGGTCAGTCACACACCGTAGGTGTTTCGATGAGCGGCACTACAGCAGATCAAGGGGTCGATCTTACAGTGGGTTACAAAGATAAGGATATTGCGATTGTTCCAGTTACTGTCAAGCAAGCGAATGGAGACTCCACATTGATTAAATCGACAGCTGAAAATCATCAGGATGCACTTTCTGTACTTGGCCAGTTCGAATTAAACACGGATGCAAAACAGGCAGAGGTCGGGTTGGGGAAATTTTTTGCAACTGGTCTTGCCGCAAAAAAATTGGCAGACGGCTTCGCACATAAGATGGGACTTCCAAAAAAAACTCAACAGCCTCAACCATCAACTACTGGCAACGAAGAGTAGGTACGCATTGTTTTTTGCATGCGTTTTTTTATAGATAACAATGAGGTAGTGAATTATGAATCCATTTGCGGGCTATCTGGCACTGGTAGTAGGCCATACACGGAACCGACCTGGTGCAGCAGGTGTTTACCCAATATCAAGCAGCGAGTATGAATACAACAATGGCTTGGCGGATATGATACAAACATACGCGAATATGCGAGGTCATCACGTCGAAATATTTCACAGAGATGGAGTTAGCATTGATGGTGCTTACAAAGGAGTTGCAGAATGGGAGGCTGATGCTGTTTGCGAACTTCATTTCAATGCCTTTAATGGAAATGTCAAAGGTACTGAAACTTTATACTCTGACAAAGATGATACTAAACGTGTACTAGAAAAAGAATTTGCTAACTTTGTACAAGAAGAAATGTGTAGAGTTTTTGGTCGTCAAGGAAGGGAAAATCGAGGCTTGAAGAATCGTCCGTTGAGTCGGGGTGAACGGGGCTATTGGAACGTCAATCAATTATTTGGGATTCCATCCATATTGATTGAGCCATTTTTTGGCGACAATAAAGAGGAGGCAAGGGCGGCAGTCGAATACAAACAGGAACTAGCTGAGGCAATAGTAAAAGGATTTGAACGGTGGAAATCGCTAATCGCTTATGAAAGAGGGTTGGTTGACACTCCTGACACTCCTGACACTCCTGACACTCCTGACACTCCTGACACTCCTGACACTCCTGACACTCCTGACACTCCTGACACTCCTGACACCCCTGACACCCCGGATACTCCGAATACTTGAACTAGCAAAAAACGTAGTTCTCTTCGGACGAAGTGAATAGCTTAACAATGCTATGCAGCGGCACGCGCCGCTGTATGATTGCCGTAATCCGAAGTAACTCTTGCCCGAAGTCAGTAAAGCGCTCATTTCTCGCTCTTTACTCCACTTTCGTCAAAATGAAGTGGAACATGCTCACCAATCCCCTCAATCGTACCCGCCAGACGCTGGAGATGCCCGGCGCCCCATGGCATGCGACTGCGCTTTGACCTATTGAATCAGGACAAGGGAGGACTACCATGGAACAATAATTTTGAGTTCCACGCACGGAACTTTACCCAGCGAACTCATTGGATTACCTTGCATTTCAAGGATATCGGGAAGTTCAAACAGGTAGATGTAGGTAATATAAAGCCCTAAAATGAAAAATTGAATTAGAAACAATAGGTAGAAGCGTTTTTTCGAAATGAGCCGTTCTTTGTAAGGAGCGCTGTAAACTTGAGCAAGTATTCCTAACACAACAAAGGAGCAGATAAATGCAGGTAGAAAAAGTTCGAATACTTCTGCAGCCGACATACCGTTATAATCAGCGATAAAAACAGCAATCCATTGCATCATCGCAACAAAAGCAAAAAGCATCACCCATATCATCGAAAGAGCATCAGCAGACGGTGTCTTAATACGTAGTATTCTATCCGTCACCAAGAACTTGAATATTATATCGGCTAGAAAGGAAGTTACAACAATGAAAGCAATTGCATACATGATTACTATGACATCGAAATTACTACCTCCTAACATCCAGGAAAACTCAATTGAGTCTTGATGCCTGAAAAAAATCGATTGTAGCGTGTACACTAATGCTCCCTTAAGAGTGCAACCCATTTCAATAGCGTTTTTTGCTAAGGTATACATGGTAAGTAAGCTAAAGAGTATACCGACACCTGTAAATGCCTTGAACACATTAAATAAATTTGTGGATTTCTTTGTTCGCATAACCAAATGTTCTCCAATGATTATGGTTCGAATAGAGAGTGTCGCATCAATTTAATTTCAAGGTGCTTTTTAGTGGTTTCATCTAATATTTTACTGGAGAAACGTTTAATTGAATAGTCATCGACTTGATAGATTTTAGTGAGCTCAATAAGTGTTCCTAATTGTGCTACACATTGCAGGAGTCCAGAGGGTGTTCATAATTCTGTGTTACGTTAAAACTCACAGATCGATGTGGGCATCCAGTCGCCCTTCAAAATTGATGGACAGTTGGGACAATGTCAAATTCCAGTTTTGAATCGGGTGTGACCATCGCTGTTGCGCCTTCAATATACCGGCGTAGAGCAGTTTGAGTAAACTGTTCTCGTTGGCAAAGCGCGCTTGGTTTTGGTCAGTTTACGAAACTGGCGGTGCACGGCTTCAACGGCATTGGTGGTGTAGATAGCCTTTCGTAGGTATTCCGGGTATTTAAAATAGGTTGATAGCAGTGCCTACTTATTCCGCCAGGATTTAATCACCATGGGATATTTGTCGCCCCACTTGGCCTCCAGCTCGTCCAGCGCCATTTCTGCGGCGTTCAGCGTGGCCGCCTTGTAGACACACTTAAACGCCTTCTGATTCTTGGATGCCACATACTTCATCGAGTTGCGGATTTGGTGGATGATGCAGGACTGCACTTCTGTGTGCGGGTAAATAGTTTCAATGGCTTCAGGGAAGCCGTTAAGCCCATCTACACAGGCAATCAGGAGGTCTTTGATGCCGCGATTATGAAAATCGGTCAGTATACTCAGCCACTTATGTGCGCCTTCGCTCTCAGAAACATATAGCCCCAGCAGCTCCTTTTTCCCCTCAACATTGAGCGCCAGTGTGGTGTACACCGCTTTGCTGACAAAGCGGTCATTTTCTTTAATTTTATATTGAATAGCATCAAGCCAGAGGATGGGGTAAAGGGCTTCTAAATGACGTTCACGCCAAGCCTGAAGCTCAGGTAGCAGTTTGTCGGTAATCGCGCTGATAGTGCCGTTGGGAACCTCAATGCCATACAAATCGGCAATGTGGACACGGATATCCTGGTAACTTGTCCCCAATGAAAACAGCGCGATAATTTTTCGCTCCATCTCATCGGTAAGATAGGTCTGGTTCTTTTTGACAAGTTGCGGCTCGAAACTGCCGTCTCGCTCACGTGGAGTTAGCAGTTCAAAGCTTCCAGTGGCGGTTTCAAGTGTCATGCTGGTTTTGCCATTTCTGCGATTACCAGGCTGCTTAGCTTCAAGATGCTGGTCGAGCTCAACATTGAGTGCCGCCTCGGAAAGCTGCTTGATGAGCGGGGTGAAAATGCCATCTTTGCCAGTCAGATCTTTACCGGCTCTGAGCTCTTCAATGGCAGCTTCCATGTCGAAAGTAGGTTTGGTCATTTGAATATCTTTTTTGAGTATCTTATTCAAATTTCACAGATTTATGAACACAACCGCGTTATATCATCAGCACCTAAAGCAACTCCTATCCAGAGTTAGTTACTCGGTTGGGCTTGAGTACACCTAATCCCTATCAGAGACGCCAAAAGGTGTTGGATGAAATGACGTGAGCGAGACAAGGGCGAGTATCGCGCAGCGATAAGCTCACGAGCGCGAGGCAGGATAGCCGAGCGGGGAATGAAGGACATGGATGAGCTTCGTCGAGGCTGCTGCCGTCGAACAGGGATGTTGAGCTGGCTGTTAAACAAGGATGTTGTTAGCCGCTGTTGACCCCCTCTTGCCCGGGTGAAGCCTGGAAGGCTTCGATGTTCTGCCAAGCTTCGCTTGGCTAATCCATGTAGAAGGCAACTGTAGTGGCTTAGCGCCAAGCAGTTCTACCAAGCGTAGCTTGGTCAGTCCTTTGCTCTCAGCAACTGTGGCGGCGAAGCTCCACGAGGTTTGCTAAGCGACAGCTTAGTCAGCGCCTACCCGCAGCGAGTCTCGTGGGACAAATGCGATACCCAACCAAATGAACATTGACCAATTCAACACGCCGATGCCAATCAATAACCTCAAGAGGACAAACCGAACGAAACCGGTCAAAAAACCGCTATGGTCTGCTCTGTCGGGCTGAGTCCAGATTACGATTGGTCAGATTCCAAACAGGCGTTAGAATAACCTCTTCTTTTTCTCAGGGATCTCGAGGACACAGTGGTAACAGCCGCACAATTCTCTCTTCAACTTTGTCATCCCAGATACTGGCTTCTGTGGCTGGGTATTGGCTTGATGAAACTCACCATGCTGCTGCCAATGCGACTGCAGATGAAACTGGGGGCTGGCATAGGCCGTTTGGCAATGAAGCTGGTGAAAAGCCGGGTGAAAACGGCCAAACGCAATCTTGAGCTCTGTTTTCCTGAGATGCCGCAAGATGAGCGTGAGCAGCTGCTGGTAAGTAACTTTGAGGAAACCGGCAAGGCGATTTTCGATACCCTCAACGCCTGGTGGTGGTCTGACTCCCGAATCCACAAACATATGACCATCAAAGGTCAGGAACATGTTGAGCAAACCATAGAAGCCGGTCAGGGCGTTATCCTGTTTGCTGTGCACTGCCTGCCGCTGGAGATGGGCGCCCGCATTTTCGGTCAATTTCAACCCGGTGTTGGGGTTTATCGCCCCCACAATAACCCTGTGCTTGAGTATCTGCAGGTCAAAGGTCGCCTGCGCTCCAACAAGGCGTTGGTGCCCAAGCGGGATCTGCGTCAGATGGTGCGTTGCCTGCGCAGTAAAGATGTTATCTGGTATACCGCAGATCAGGATTTTGGCCGCTCCAGCGCCGTATTTATTCCCTTCTTCGGCGTTAAAGAAGCCGCCACAATTACCGGCGGGACCACTTTAGCCAAACTGGGTAAAGCCAAAGTGTTGCCCTTCTTTGTACAGCGCAACGAGGATGACAGGGGATATACCATTGAGGTGATGCCACCACTGGATAACTTCCCCGGCGAAAGTGAACTGGAGGATGCCATTAGAGGTAACGGCATTATCGAGGAGATTATCGCCCGCAGCCCGGCACAATATATGTGGCTGCATCGCCGCTTCAAGACCCGTCCCAATGAGGAAGATGCCTCCTTATATTGATTTTCCGTGCCAAATGGTTGAGGATGCGGCGCTATCGGCACTTTGCCGCTAGCGTAAAATCAGGAATGAATACCCAATTATGAAGTCGATTCGTTTGATGCTGACAGTGTTGGTCGGACTGGTATCTCTGCCCGCACTGGCAACGGACTATCTGCTGCCACCCAAAGACAGCCGTCTGGTTGGAGAGAACCAGTACTATATTGTTCAGGATAACGGTGAGAGCCTGGAATCCATTGCCGCCCGTTTCCAATTGGGCCTGACCAATATGATGGAAGCCAATCCTGGGGTTGACCCGTATCTGCCCAAGCCCGGCACCCGAATCATTATTCCTCATCAACTGATCCTGCCCGACGCGCCGCGCAAAGGCATAGTGGTCAATATCGCTGAGATGAGACTCTACTACTACCCCAAAGGCGAAGACTTTGTACGAGTGCTGCCCATAGGCATTGGTCAGGTGGGTCGTGATACGCCCGAGAAGTGGGTAACTCAGGTTTACCGTAAGAAGGCCAACCCCACCTGGACACCCACTGCGCGTATGCATAAAGAAGCGGAAGCCAGAGGTGAAACCCTGCCTAAAGTATGGCCGGCAGGACCGGACAACCCTATGGGCCTGTTCGCCATCTATATCGGTAACCTGTACGCCATCCATGGTACCAATGCTGATTTTGGTATTGGCCTGAGGGTAAGTCAGGGCTGTGTTCGCCTGCGCAATGAAGATATCGAAGAGCTGTTCCACGAAGTGCCGGTCGGTACCCGGGTACAGTTTGTCAATCAGCCGATAAAAGCCACTGAAGAACCGGACGGAGCCCGCTATCTGGAGGTGCACCAGCCACTGTCCCGCACTGAGGCAGAGTTTGAGTCCAATGCACCGGTCCCGCTGGAACTGTCACTTGCCATTGCCCGATTTGTGGCCCACAGAGATACCGACTCCTTTGTGATAAAACGCCTACTGGAAGACAGAAGCGGCATGCCAACAAGAATCAATCCATAGACTGAAATGTACAAACATAAAAAACGGCACCTTGAGTGCCGTTTTTTAATTTGCGCCTGAAGTCTGAAATATCAACAAGATAAAAAAGTCAGCACACACTCACCTCGCAACCACCACCCTGGTTAAGCACAAACCTAAAAACCGATATTAGCAAAAGCTGATCAATATCAAAGACAGGCTGATATTTCACCTCTACAATCCGCGCCCTTTTGACTCACATTTGCGTTCACCGATAACACATGAGACTCCCTGTTCTTATGCTGGTGACAGGGATAGTTCTTTCCAGTTTTAATGCCATGGCTTCTGGCTCTCAGGTTAATTCCATCGCTCAACCCAACAAACCCAATGTGGTCGCAACATCGGCAATGGATAAGCAGGCCATCGCGATACTGTGCAGCCTGCCGGACAACAGACGCATTGAGCAGGCTCGCGCGGTAATGAAGGATGGCAGCCTGATTATGCCAACCCGTTGCACCAACCACAGCTGCAGCTTCAAAATTGACACCAGCAAGGTGAGATTTGTGGTGCATACCCATGTCAAAAGCAATGATGACAACCATGGTGTTGCCCGGTTAATCAACAAAGGCCGTGAGCTGCCAGGGCCTGGCGACCATGCTTTTCTGGATATGGGTAACGCCCCAAACTATTTCCTGACTCCGAAAGGCAGCATCAGGGTGCTGGAATATCACAATGGCGAATACAGGGTGAGAACCCTGTCAGGTGATAATTTGCCGGTACGTCACTGGCAGCCCTATGCCGGTGAACCCTCGCTGTCTGAGATCAGCCGGGCACTTCGCGGTTAATACAGTCAAAAAAAGAGGAGGCCAATGCCTCCTCTTTTTGGTCAGCAATAATTATTGCCCCTTCATATTCCACAGGATGTCCTGATCGCCACCCATAACCGTAGTAGGTAACTTGCCGTCCCACTGCTGAGCTTTAACATAGTCCACCAGCACCCGGCTTTGTTTAATGGCTTCAGCCTTCCTGTTGATGGCATCGGCTTCAGCCAGACCCTTCAAACGAATCGCTTCAGCTTCTGCTTTCGCTTCTGTGGTAATGGCATAAGCACGACCATCTGCTCTGGCACGCTCTGCATCCCGCTTGGCTTCTGCGGTATTAACCTCACGCTGTGCTTCCAACTTTTGGCGTTCAAGCCTGTGCATTTCAGCAGCAGCGAGGTTTTTCTCTGTTTGTTTGGTTTCAATACTCTGCAGATACTTGGGCGGCAGCACCAGGTTCTCAATCTGAACGCTGTCCAGTTTCACCGGAAACTCCTTCATGGTATCCATCAGGGTTTCTTCAATCTTCTGAATAACCTGGCCACGGTTCTGCACTATCTGCTCAGCTTTAAAGCGAGCCATGGCATCCTTGGTGGCACTGCGCAGGCGCGGATCCAGAATACGGTTTTCAAACTGATCCAGACCACCATAGTTTTTATAAAGCTCGAAAGCCTCTGAGCGCACCACAGTCCAGTTAACACTCACTTCGGCCTGAACCGGCATCTGCTCATGGGTGGATGCCTTCAACTGCTCTTGATTCTTACGGGTACGGATTTCAAGCTCTTCCACGCCATCAGCAAAAGGTACTTTAAAGTGCAGGCCAGGATTAACCTGATCCGTGGCCTCACCGAAGCGCTTCACGATACCCACATGACCTTCATCAATGGTATAAAACACCTGCATCGCGCCCAATGCAATCACGGCTACCATAGCGCCTGCTGCGACCTTTTTGCCTACGCCGCCCGACGCCAATTTGCTACTAATCTGTTTATTCATTCAATCCTCCTGATCTTCAAGGCACCACTCCCGTGGCGACAGCCCCCAAGGCTGATTTCATTCTGTTAACAGATGCAACACAATGGCACATCACGACATAATATGTCAAAGATTTCGATTTCAGCCCGTCAAACAGGTGAATAAATCTTAAGGCAGTAAGTGTTGTGACCTTGAATGGTGGAGAGTAGTTTTAGGTACGGTGCTCAGGTTCAGCGTTTGTGTGGTGAATACCTGTTGGCACAGACATCAGATTATCAGCTACAGGATTATCATCATGGCAGCATTCTCTCCCGCCTCAACCGCGCTGGTACTTATTGATCTACAGCAGGGCATTTTGCCTGTTGTGGGTGGTCCCTACGTGGCCCCTGATATTGTGCAAAGGGCCGCAAAACTGGCAGAAGCTTTCCGCAATCGTAATATGCCCGTTGTCTGGGTTCGCGTAGGTTGGTCACCGGACTTTGGTGACGCCCTCAGTCAGCAGGTGGATAAACCTTCCGTCATTGAAGCGCTACCGGACAATTGGTGGCACTTCCCGCAACAACTCAATGTGCAGGCTGAGGATATTCAGATAGTCAAACATCAGTGGGGCGCGTTTTATGGCACAGACTTGGATTTACAGTTACGCAGACGGGGAATAGATACTCTGGTGCTGGGCGGCGTTTGCACCAATATCGGGGTCGAGTCCACGGCGCGTTGCGCCTGGGAACATGGTTATCAGCTGATTATTCCGGAAGATCTGTGCAGTGCCGCCGACACTCAGCAGCACTACACCAGCTTTACTTATATATTTCCACGCATCGCCAAAGTGACCTACAGCCAACCTTTGCTGAGTACCTTGTCCAGCACTCCGGTCACCTGATTGGCGACGCTGCTGTCAGTATACGTCGGCAGTCTCCGGGAGCTGCAGGTAACGCCCCACAAAGCCATCGAGAATATGCGCGGTGGCTTTGACTCTGTCATCGAAATTACCGTCGGCAGGGGTATAAATGGTAGCTCCACATCTGGCTCCGGCTTTGACTAAAAATGCCGTAAAACTGGTATCAAAGCAGTTAAACAGATTGCCTTGACCAACATCACAGGCCTGACTGGTCGCCTGAGCCTTCAGCGGAAAATGTTCTCCAAGTGACTCCAGTAACTGCCCGGTAAATGCGCCGGGAGCCTGCCGGGGTTCAAAGCTGCATAGATAAGCCTGCTCGCTGTGAACATCCTCTCCGAATGTCAGCACACCATCACGCCCTGCAGCCTGAAGCAATTGACCGTGACGAAGCAGTATTTCCCCCTCTTCGGAGGTGTCTTCATTGGTTTTGGCCTTGCCCTGCTCCCACAGATACCCCATCAGTGGATCCTGTCCCTGACGATTGTATTTCTGTCCCTTTCTAAAACCACTTGCACTCACCAAAGGCAGGATACTCAGATTTACCTGAGTGAAAATATCCTCTGACTGACTGGCGAGCCAATGCAAAACTCCCCATGGTCCAGCTGCAGCATCACCGTGAAAGCCAGCGCAAACCAGTATTGAGGGGAGATCGGCATTGGGCGCCGGACTCTTGAACATCAGCAGTGGGAATCGGCCAGCTTCACCCAATAAGGTTTGCTTCATACCCAGTCGCAGGGTCTCTTCGCAGAGCAGAGCTGAAAAGTGCTCCAGGTCGTTACTGTCGCAGGCAAACAGACCGGATTGCCAAAGGAATGATTGGAAAGGGGAGCGCATGAATACGTCCAAAGGGTCAGTGTATGTGGGTATCATACCAAGCCTGCATGGAAACAACAGATCCGATATGACTCAATCGGTTACGACTTACTCAGTCTGCAGTGGAGCTCGCCACCTGCCGCATTCTGGCCATAAAGTTCTCGATCGCTGATGCGTCCGGGTAGTCAAAATCATAAACATTATGAAAACCGATATGCAGGCTGCAGCGGCCATCTTCAATACTGATGTTATAACCTTCCAGATCACTGGTTACCGTTAAACCATTGAGCTTGTATCCGCCATCCAGTTTCTCTCCTTCGGCATTAATTTTGTTAACGACTCTCAAAACCCACTGGATATCTATTTCGTTTTTCATATCTTTTCCTTTCGTTCAGAGCCTTATACGGAAATCAATACAGGGAGGTTCAAGCTGTCTCACCTGACCATTCAAGCAAAGTACTCAGGTCTTCGGCCACCCAGCTGGGCTCGATACAATCCCACAAATGAGACGCCATAAACTTAACCAACTGATCCGCCGCGTAGGAAAGCCTTCGGTCCCGCCGACTGACCAGATACCAGTGACTTTTGAGCGGGAAGCCTTCGACATTTAGTACCGCAGGTCGCTCACGACCTTCCTGCAGGGTATGACCGGAAATCACTGATAACCCCAGGCCCGAAACCACACTCAATCTTATCGCTTCATTACTTTCAATCTGCATTGTATGCCTGAGTTCGTGCCCCTGCCGACTCAGCCAGGACTCAAACATCATCCGGGTAGCACTGCCGGGCTCCCGGATCAGAAACCTCTCCCGGGTTAACTCGCTGAAGTTCAGATGAGTTTCTTCGGCAGCCCAGTGATCTCTGGGAGCAATTAACTGTAATGGATTTTGGATAATACGCGCTGATCTCACCTGCTCACCCGTGGGAGGATGACTGAACAGGTATAGGTCATCCAATTGCTGCTCGAACCGCGACATAACATGGGCCCGGTTACCTATGTTCAGGGTCACTTCAACCTTGGGGAAATGGCGGTAGAAGGCTCCCAATATGCGTGGCATCACATACTTTGCCGTGGTGACCAAGCCGATATTGATATGTCCCGCCCTGCCTTCACGGCTTTGGGCCAATAAGGCATTGAAGTCATCAAACCGGGTAAATACATCAGCCACCGCCTGGTAGAGTTCACGGCCAATCTCAGTAGGTTTAAGTTGCCCTCCCCGACTTTCCAGTAATGGCTCGCCCACCAGCTCAGTCAGTTTTTTAAGCTGCATTGAAACCGTTGGCTGGGTCAGATGCAGGGCTTTGGCCGCTGCCGTGATACTGCCTTGTCTGACCACCTCTTGAAAAACCTGTAGCAGCCGAAAGCTTAAATGTCGTAAATTCATGGCATAAATACAAAATTTCGTAATACATAGATAATCATCTATGCAAATTTAAAACACAATTTATTTTCAAATACATTGCAATACTGTCAAAATTCACGCCGCTACACATCTACCAAGAATCAGACAGTTACAGGAAACTGCCATGCCTGACATCGTAATTGCGTTTTTTGCCCTTGGCCTGCTGGCCGGTTTGGTTAAATCAGATTTGAAAGTCCCTGAGTCCATCTACGAAACTCTGTCGATTCTGCTGATGCTGACCCTTGGCCTCAAAGGTGGCATGGCCCTTCATGGCCAGGGAGAGCAATTGGTGATCAGCGAGCTGGTGCTGATTGCCGCACTGGGGTTAATCATCCCTCTCAGTCTTTACCCGGTACTCAGACGACTTATCCGCCTCTCCCGGGAAAATGCGATCAGTATTGCGGCTCACTACGGCAGCGTGAGCGCCGGTACCTTTGCTGTGGTTATCGCCCTTGCTGAACACCTTGGCTGGCCACTGAAGCCGGAAACCACCCTCTATCTGGTGCTGCTGGAGCTGCCGGCCATTATCGTAATGCTCTGGCTGTACCGCTTTCTCAATGCCCGCAAGCCCATCAAACGTGAAGGCCTGGGCATAGCCAAAGTCAGCAGTGGCAATATCCTGCATGAAGCTCTCACCAGTAGAGGTGTGGTCTTGCTTACCGGTGGTGTGGCAATTGGCTGGGCCTACGGTGAATCCGGCCTGGCGAGTCTGGCGCCGGTATTGATGGGGGGCTTTAAAACTCTGCTGGCGCTGTTTTTGCTAGAAATGGGCCTGTGCACCGCCAAAGTGTGCCGCCCACTGCCAATGCGTCAATGGCGACTGATGCTGTTTGCTGCAATCATCCCCTTTGTATTGGCCTGGAGCGGCATATTACTGGGGCTGGCACTGGGCCTGCCAAAGGGCAGTATTCTAGTGCTGGCGGGGCTGGCAGCCAGTGCTTCCTATATTGCGGCTCCTGCGGCCATCAGAGCTGCAGTTCCCGACGCCAACATCGGCCTGGCAATGCTGGCATCATTGGGCATTACTTTCCCGATAAACGTGTTGATTGGTCTGCCTCTGTACGCTCAGTTTATTGAAATGATGCTCTAATACACTAATACCCATTAATTAAGTAAGGACAAACGCGCCAAATAAGGCGCGTTTTTCATACCTGTTTATGACAATTTGTTGAATATTTGCTTCAAGCACGTTAGTGCCCCTAGGTTTTTTACTCCAAATTCTGCTCAAAGCTACCCATTAAATCCCGGATTTTGAAAAGTAACACTAGCCTTTTGGGTAACTGAATATGCATGAGGAATATGTCTAAATACGCTGAAACATTCGAAAGCTCCATCTAAAAGGCACATCTATATTCAGTATATTCATATATTTACTCAATCGATATCGCCTTTGACGGGGTGAGAACCCGAGATAGCAGACGAGAGCCAAAAACAGACTAAAATGCAATTGGGTATCTCATCAGATCCGCTAGATTGAACTTGATAAAGCAGTCGGAGACATGATGAAAGAGCTCATACTGGTGGCCCCTACTGCCACTGAGAAGAAACGCTTTGAAAGCTGGGCGCCCCTGTTTGGATACCAAAGAGTCCATACCCTTATGCAGTTGGAGGAACTGAGCTTCAGCGGTAAAAGCCAGCTGGCCCAGACACTGTTTATACACTTCCCCGGCTCAGCCTGCCTGCAATCATTGAAGATGTGCCCTGAGCACGAAAACCTTTCACAGGCCCGCCATCTGGCGGTTATCCCCAAACCCTCATCATCTTTGGAGATGGCGCTCATGAACTATGGCTTTCGCGGCGTACTGTCGGCGACAGCCAGCCGCGATTTGCAGGCGGTAGTGCTGGAGAAAGTCACCAAGGGTGAACTGGCATTCAGTAATACCGCCATGTCCGAGTACATACTCTCATCATGCAAACCCGGCAAGGTAACTGGCTACCAACTGCTTGACAGTGTCACGCCAAAAGAGAAGCAGGTCATTATTCTTGTGTGCGAAGGCATGACCAACGAAGAAATAGCCAAGTCCATGAATATTTCGATAAATACCGTCAAAATGCATCTGCAGAATATCTATAAGAAAACTAATCTCAAGAGCCGCTCGCAGCTGCTGCTTACCTTCGGAAGTTAAGCTTGCCTGAGCCAATGTCTCACAAAGCATTACCCAAAAGTTTACCCCCAACAGTGGGGTATTGCGTTTCGATTCACATCCTTACGGGCAATTGATCCCCCCTCGCCTCTTTAGCAGAATCCATTAACGAACTCGTTACACCCAGTTACAAATGTCACGTTCGACAAACCTTGGAGGTTTTTATGTTAAAGCGTAAGCAGAAAGGTCAGGGCATGACCGAATACATCATCATCGTTGCACTGATCGCGATTGCTGCGATCGGGGCGTTCACCATGTTTGGTGACGTTGTCCGTAATCAAACCGCTTCCATGGCAGCTGAACTGTCCGGTGATGGAGCAAAAGGGAAAAGCGCCAATGCGGAAGCAGTAAAAGCTGGCGCCAAGGCGGAACAGGTTGCAAAGAAGAAAGGTGGTCTTAAAGAGTACAACACCACAGCATCTTCTGAGACGACTCGTTAAGAACAGTTGGGACTGGCAAGCATGGCAGTAAAAGTACTCACTGTGCTTGTCAGTAACCAGATTCGCCCTTCTTACCTGAATAAATATAAATTAAGCAGTACGCAATTAATGACTATGAAGATGACAACTGCAGCAGCCATCCTATTCTCTTTGCTGCTACCGATCCAAGGCCTTACTGAGACGACCTCTACTGGGGACAACAGTACTTATCCCTGGACTGGCACATTTAGCCCTTACTCGCAAGATCAAACATATTTAGGAATAGCCAAAGATACTCGTTGGGACAGATGCCAAGTGATGACCTGGGATGCTGGTGTTGCTTCTGGGGTCGTTCACTTCCAACGCAATAATCCTCCCGAAGGTGTAAAGCTGTCCGATGCAGAGATACTTGAGCGACTGCAATCCATGTACCCCCAAGACGAAGACAACATTAACGATGAAATAAACAAAAAAACAATAGAAATCGCATTTACCCATTGGAGTGCCTACCAAGAAGGGCCTATATCGAAAGGAGCCATCATAGAGCATGCCGCCTGGGATTGGTGTATCAAACAACCTGCTGAGCTGTTTTATGATATCTAGCCAACGTTTAACCCATGGGAAACCTATGTGCTCAGGCCATCGAGCGAAAGGCATCATAGGGATTAACCAGAAAGGCTACACCAGTGTGTTGTTTCTAGCACTGTTTGCCAGCGTAGCATTGGCGCTGTTCTCACTCTATGACGGTGGAGTGGTCTCATCCGAACGAATTCGTTTACAAAACACTGCTGATAATGTGGTGTACAGCACCACCAACATGGTTACCCGCGATATGAACGTCATTGCAATAACCAATCGCGGGATGATTGCTAATCAGGTTGCAGTAGGACAGGTCGTTGCCCTGTCTTCCTGGAGTAATATGCTCCATGAGTTTTCAGGAAACCTGGAAACCTTGGGGGATTGGGTGCAGTGGATTCCTTATATCGGTAAACTGATTGAACAGTTTACCGAAATTGTGCACCGGGCAACGACTCAGTTGCGAAATGCAATCAAGACACTTGGCAGCGGCTTCATCTTCGCTGAAGACAAACTTATTAAAGCGTTATCAGCCTTACAAAGGATAAATCATCGAGTAACTATTGGAGCGGCTGCATCTGTTTTTACCGATGTCCAAAAGAAAAATGATTCTGATACAGAAGTGAGTGCACTAGTTTCCGCTTACAATATAAGTCGCTTTATTTCTGCCTACGATGATAGTAGTAAAACCTATAAAAGAAGCCATATTAAAAGAGATAAAAATACCGCTCAAAGACATGTCGAATTCAGCAATATGGTCAATGACTCCAGAGATAGAATGACGGCAAACAGAAGCTATAAGGTATTCGGTCGCTTTTGGATACCACGTGGCTGCGACATTACCTGGAGCAGAATATGGGATCAAAAACATGGCGGAACTGACTTTACACTAACAAAAGAAAAAAGAGGCTTTCAATGGAGTTGGACGTCTCTGGATTCTTATGGTTTTTGGTGGAGGTATAAAAAATTATCATTGAGTGGATGTAGAAAAAAACGACAGAACGAATTTTTGCCTTTAGGGTGGGGAGCCGCTCATGCCCTGGACAAAAAATTAAATAGAGACCGCTTTGATTATGAACACCACCCAAATAGAAGCAAAGAGCAAAAAGTATTTGCTAATGGGCAATGGAATCTCCTTAACTATAACCAAAATCAAAATTTGGGAAGTTGGGGACATGCTTGGAAAAACAACAGGTCAACGCCACGGGTAAAGTACCCCACTTGGCATCAAGGGGAGTCTCGTGGTGACATCTATAATAATCTACGTCGAGTTTCTGGATTACAGAACTTCATAGACCTTCGTAAAAATGAAAAGACGAATTATGGCCCTGAATTTTCAATTTTACTAACAAAAAGAGAGTCAAAATTCAGCACCCAAAAAACAATAGATACGAGAAATAATGCCATTAGGCGTTCGTCAAGACTGACAATTGAAGAAGAAGGTGGAGTCCCGGATGACAAATTATATTCAGTGGCTTCTGCACAAAGTTACTTCTCAAGACCTGATGAGTTGAAGGGACGGGGCTCTAAACCTTGGATGATAAAGTGGGGAAGAAGAGATAAGTTAAAGGAGTATGCTAATCTTTATAATCCTTTCTGGCAGACTCGTCTTAAAAAAAATGATACCAACATTGTCCAGGTATTAGTTGCTGCGGGGGTAATAAAATGAATCCTGCATATAACAGTACATACCAGCGCGGTGGAGTGTTAGCAGAGTTCAGTGTGATCTGCGGCTTCGTACTAATACCACTTGCGATGTTGATGCCGTTACTATTCAAGTTTATTGAAAGTAAGCAATTATTAGAACAAGCAGCACGTTACGCAGCTTGGGAGAGAGTGGCTTACTATCAAACAAAGCCCAAGAATCGTGATAGAAGCACCCCGGTTAAAACTGATACTCAGATAAAGTATGAGTTGAGGAATAGAATATTTTCTCATCGCGATACCAAAATATACTTAGCACAAAACAAAAAAACAACTAAAGAGAAGCTTAACCCAGTTCTACAAATCAATCATGTTGCTGACAGTCGTGGTGTTGAAATCTATAAAAAAGCTAAAAATGATTCCGATTTTTTTCATAGCAGCAAAACTCAAGAACACGGTTTATCCGGATTCGGTAAGGTATCCTCAGCATTAGGAAAAGTACTTAGTCTGGCCCCCGGATTTGAACTTAATCAAAAGGGCTTGTATCAATCGACAGTCTCTACGCAACTGCGAATGTACGATTGGTTTCCAGAGCTTGGAAAAAACGCAATAACTACAAGTCGTACTAATGCTCTACTTGCCGAAGGCTGGATGATTGGTGGACCAGACCGAGTAAAAAAAGAACTAAAATACCTTGTCCCGATCACAGCTGCTATGGATCAAATAGGTTTAGAAAAGTTTTTGAGAATTTTATCCATATTGCCTCTGGCAAAAGAATTGGGTTGGATAGACTTAGCTAAATTGGAGCCAGATGCAGTTCCCTGTGTGCGACTAGGGAAATTTGGTCGTAATGGCAAGGTCAGCACTCCACAACACTGTAACAGCAGGCTTAAAACTAAGCTCAAAGAACTGGGGCACAGATAATGAAATCAATAATTATTGCATTCGCACTCAGCCTATCAATATGGCCAGCTTATGCAACTGACAGAATTACGTTCCCAGTACCAAAATTTTTTAAGTTACACGTTATATCCGACACTATGCAGTTTAATAGTGTTGATATGTCAATAACCGGGTTTGAAACCAATCGTTCCTCAGAGGAAATTTACGAATTTTACCACCGAAAATGGCAAGGCAAAATCAAAACCTCTCATTTCGGAGAGTGGACAATTTATTCGCATCTTAATGAAGGACTACTGCTGACAGTACAATTTAAGAAAGATAGTCCACTTCAAATTTCCGGGATGCTGGCTCTGTCAAATTTACCTGGACTCAAACAGCAAGACCTTGCCAATCTTGGTAAAGGTTTTCCAATGCCTAAAAACACCAAAGTGGCAAACGACATAAAAGCTGACGATGGTGGCAGGTCAACGAGATCTTTACTGTTAATCAACAACAACTCCGTTAGTAGCAACCTAAAGTTTTATAAGAAAAAACTTGTTAGTGATGGATGGGTCATCCAACCCCCTGCTACGGAGTCAGGCACCATAGCAGGACTATTGCTAAATAAAGAAAATAGCACCCTGAACATTATGATCGCATCCCAAGATGGAGAAACCAGAATTCAAGTAGTGAGGATAGATAATTGAAAGGTAAACAACGAGGATTTGGAATCACTGAATACATTTTAGGAATAGTGGTCCTAACGACTATTTTCTTTGTGCCAATTGGTGGCAACCCTTCTGTTGCCAGCACATTAATTAATGCGGTCAAGCAAGAACATGCAGGTTACATGTATGCTCAATCCCTGAGCCATTTCCAAATATCCGTATCTAAAAATAAGCAGAAAGTTTCATCTCCAACCAGGCAAAATGCCTCCGAATCGGGGCAATTGCAGACTTATGTTTCTGTTACCCAAACCAACAATAATTAAAGGAGGCAATACCAGTGTCTTTTGAAAAGTCCAAAGGCAGTTGGATTATGCTGCTCATCGCAATTGTTATTGCAGTACTTGCGTTTTGGCTGGCCAATAACTACTTGGAGAATCAAGAAGCTAAGTTGAAACAGCAATTAAATGATGATGGGGTAGCAACCACAAGTGTTGTGGTTGCTGCGGTACCGGTAGCTATGGGAGATACACTTGGCGGTCACAATATGGCGGTGGCAGAGGTTCCCAGCGCCCACACCTCAGCCTATGCCGTTCTGCCTGACGAGTTTGGCTATTATGAAGGACAAGTAGTCAAACACCATATGTCTCCAGGTGAGCCCCTGCTTTCTCATTATGTATCCGGACTGGGTATAGAAACCTTTTCAGATCTCCTCAAAGAAGGCGAACGAGCTGTAACCATAGAGATAGATGAAATCAATTCAGTCTCTGGAATGACTCTTCCCGGGGATATCGTTGACCTTATGCTGGTCACTGAAGTCAAAAATGAGTCTGGAGCTCTCGGCGATAGTTTGGAGGATATTACTCAGATCCAACCTTTGCTGCAAAATGTACGCATTTTGGCGGTAGACAACTTGTCATTAGTGTCTCCGACACAAGAATTTATAGCCCCGGGAATTGAAGGAAATTCTCTTGACTACGCTAATATCACTGTTGGTGTGAAATATAAAGACGCGGCCAAACTCCTGTTGGCGAAAGATGTTGGTGATATCGCCTTTATGCTACGCAATCGGGAGGATACTAAAAGAGTAACCAATGCGGTACTTGATAATAAACTTCTTACCCAGCAAGCCAGTAGCGCAGGGAGATATCGTTTGTATACGTCTTCAAGAATTGAAAATGGCGAAATTAAACCACTATCAGTGACTATCCTAGGCCAACAACAAGAAGCTCACGGGGTCAGTGTTATCAAGTACAACAATGTTACAGCTTCGGCGGCGACAAAATAGGTAGTAAATATGCACTGCATAAAACCAATTATTTTCGGGTGTAGCCTGTTGCTTGTGCTGCTTTTTAGCACCAGTGCTTCAGCAAACAGGCAGATTAATCTGTATCTTGGCGAAGTTAAGTCTATTCATGTAGGAGAAGTAACACGTTTAGCTGTTGGCTTAGACCAATTACTTGGAGCCAACATACTGGACAATGGCGAATTATTACTTATCCCCAAAGCTCCCGGGGAAACGCAGTTGCATTTGTGGAAAACAGGCGAAAAGAAAGTCACATTTAACATTACAATTTTGCCAGCTGAAGCCAGTAGAGTCCTGCGACAAATACGTTCAGTGTTTCGCAGTTTTGACCAGGTGACATTTCGTCATGAAGCAGGGATCGTATTAGCGGAAGGAAAGATCCGACCAGAAGACGCAGAAATGTTTCAACAAAACCTGCAGAAATTCCCTTCTATTATGTCTTTTGTCCGGGCAGAACAACTCGAATTGAAAGACATGGTTAAAATGGATGTCAAAGTGCTTGAGATTAATCGCAGCGACGGTATGCAACTGGGTATCAACTGGGACAATGCCATCAGTGGTCCATCATTAGCCTTGGTAAACAACTTCAAACCAACTAATTTCGTTTACGGAAGCGAAGATAACCCTCTTTTAGAAGTGTTTGGGACGTCTATACCCGTCAACTCATCAAAGTCATACAGCTACGCAGGCATTGCTACTGGCATTAACTCAATAATCAATTTGCTCAAGGAAGACGGTACTGCGCGAATACTTGCAGAGCCTTCACTCAGCACCAGAACAGGACAGCCCGCCAGCTTTCATTCTGGTGGTGCGTACCCTCTGGCAGTACTGAATGAATTTGGACAACCCGTTGTGCAAATGCAGGAATACGGTATTCAGCTTGATATTGAGCCCAACATAGATGAACACGGCAACATTATTTCTGCAGTCAGAGCTGAAATGAGCTCTATCGACTTCTCAACCATCGTTCAGGGGGTCCCTGGTTTATTGACCAGAAATACTGAATCAGTTGTCAACATGAAGTCAGGCGAAACCCTTGTAATCTCAGGCTTGGTCAAGGTAGAGGACAGTAAGTCATATGAGAAGATCCCCTACTTGGGAGATATTCCGGTTTTAGGAGAGCTGTTTACCTCCCGTAACTTTCAGGAAGGCCGTAGCGAATTGATAATCCTGGTTACCCCCAGTATTCAACAACCTCTGACCGAGTTACCTGAAGAGATACAAAGGACGCTGGATGATATGTCAGATATCGGCGCCGAAACCTCGCTTAATCAGCAACTAATTGATTGAGGTAACTATGTTTCAAATCAGCGTTAAAACCAACAAAGGTACAAGGGTAGCCGAACAATTTTGCCAGCAGAAAGAATGCATTATTGGCAAGGATGAGCATTGCTTCATTCAACTGCATGGCTGGAGAATAAACAAGCAACACTTGAAAATTGAAATGCGCGAACCCGGCATTTTCATTGAGGACCTGAATACCAGCAGCGGAACTCGCGTCAATGGGAATGCAATTAAAGAATATGGCCCATTATCTGATGAAGATCTGATTGAGGTTCACTCCTATCAGATCTTGGTGAAGAATCATTCAAGAGTTGAATCAAACAAGGCGCCGGCGACGTCACAACATCCCCCCACCCCACAAGAATCTGACACCCAGCATGATGTAAAGCAAGTTGATGATAGCCAGCATGACCAGGATCATGTACGGGTATGGCGAGGTAAAATCCATCAGGAACTACTGAAACAGATGGATTTAAGGCGAATCAATGTTAACTCCATGTCAGATGAAGAACTCAGGACCTTTACCGACCAGATGATTAACGGCATTGTCGCTGATATGGAAGGCTTTCCTGATGATCTTGACCGAAAGGAGTTGGCGGATCAGGTACTTAATGAGGCTGTTGGACTGGGGCCGTTGGAGTCATTGTTGGCAATGGAGGATGTCAGCGAGATTATGGTAAATGCTGCAGATGAAATCTTTTTTGAAAAAGCCGGGCAAATTACCAAATCTGATGTGACCTTTACCGATGATAGATCAGTACTGGCCGCAATAGAACGAATTGTTACGCCACTGGGAAGACGCATAGATGAAAGTTCTCCTGCGGTGGATGCCCGACTCAAAGATGGCTCTCGAGTCAATGCCGTTATCCCCCCAATCGCTTTGAAAGGCCCCTGCATTACAATTCGTAAATTTATGAAAGAAAGGCTTACAGCCAAGCACCTCGTCAATTTTGACACTCTTAATAATGATATGGTCAATTTCCTGGAGATGGCGGTTAAGCACAAACAAAATATCATTATTTCCGGTGGTACAGGTTCAGGAAAAACCACCCTGCTGAATGTATTATCAAACTTTATCCCTGTCCATGAGCGAGTGATTACCGTTGAGGATGCTGCCGAACTCAAACTTAACCAAACCAACTTGATTTCACTGGAAGCTCGCCCGCCCAATCAAGAAGGAAAAGGAGAAGTCCCTATTCGTGAACTGGTCAAAAATTGCCTTCGAATGCGTCCTGACAGAATTGTCGTCGGCGAATGCCGGGGAGGAGAAACCCTGGATATGCTTCAGGCAATGAATACCGGTCATGATGGTTCTCTGAGTACAGCTCACGCTAACAGCCCAAGAGACTGTATATCCAGGCTAGAGGTAATGGTCATGATGGCCGGAGTGGAATTACCTGTTATTGCTATCCGGGAGCAAATATCCTCAGCAGTTAATCTTATCGTGCAACAAACTCGATTTGCCTGCGGTACTCGAAAAATAGTCAGTATTTGCGAGGTTTCCGGAGTTGAAGGAAACAGAATTCAGTTAGGTGAGATATTTAAATTCCAACAAACCGGGTATACCGAAAACGGTAAAATAAAAGGTCAATTTGTTGCGACAGGAATAGTCCCTCAATTCTACGAAAGCCTCTCTAAAAGGGGGATCTCTGTCAACATGGAGATTTTTACTCCTGGCAAAACTATGGACTTCAACTCATGAACACCAGTCTGTTAGTGGTTGCCGCAAGCTTCGCCATCGCAGCAGCCGTCTTCGCTTGGTTTCTGACCAAAATTCTGGCGTCGGCAGCAATTACATACCGCCAGACATTTACTGCGCAAGCCAAAATCAAGCTCTCAGACCTATTCCTCACTATCGAACCAGAAAAACTTTTCATGCTAAATATAGCCTTGATGGTTTTGACCTTTGTATTTGTTTTCATTGTGGTTGGCAATGTCATTGTTGCCACAATTGCGGGTTTCGCCTCCGCCATGTCCCCTCCCATCATTTTTAAAATTCTGCGCAACCGACGCCAACGGGAGTTTCTATCACAGCTTCCTGACATGCTACAGGGTACATCAACGGCGATGCGTTCGGGAGCCAGCCTCAATCAAGCGTTGGAATCAGTTATTACAGAGCAAACGGGGGCAATAAAGCAGGAGTTCGATCTATTCTTACGTGAGGTGAGAGTGGGAATCAGCTTCGAGGAGGCTCTGGACAACTTGTACTCTCGAGTTCCGCTTATGGATCTCAACTTGGTGATATCAGGAATGAAAATATCCAAGGAGATCGGCGGCAATCTGGCTGAAACCTTGGAGAGAATGGCTGATACCCTCAGACGTAAGCTTGAAATGGAAGGCAAGATTGACGCGCTTACAGCTCAAGGACGTGCTCAAGGTTACGTTATGACGGCCTTACCCATATTACTCGGATTGGTCCTATACCAAATGGAACCTGAGCAGATGTCTCTACTATGGACCGAATGGTATGGCTGGGCGGTTATCGCAATCGTTGTCACCTTAGAGCTGGTGGGATTCATTTTCATTCGAAAAATCGTGAATATAGATGTGTGACTGATATGACTTTAATAATTTCTATTGCCATTGGGTTAGCAATATTTATCAGCATCATGGCATTGGCAAAAATACGTAGCTACGTAAAAAATACAGATCGCCAATATATGGATCCACTACCTCGCTTGTTAAAGCTGGTTTGGCCATTCGTGACGTTTCTCGCCTATTATTTTGGCGAACTCCTTAGTGTAGAGCACATAGAAAAAAGTAAAATCAAACTACGTAGAGCTGGGTTGACATATCTAGTTACTCCACAGCAATTTTTTGCACTAAAGCTAATTTCAGCCGCCAGTTTCGGTCTTGCCTCTTGGCTGTGCTTCGCAATGTTAGATAAACCAGCAGGTATAGTTCCGTTAGCATTTGCACTATTTGGTTTCATTTTTCCAGAGGTAAACCTCAATGATAGGCAAAAAAACATTGAGAAGCAGATCGTAAAAATGCTCCCTGTCTATTTGGACTTCATTACTATGGCAGTAGAAGCAGGCATGAACCTCAACAGCGCTTTAATGCAAGCAGTGGAGAAAGGGCCACCAGGCCCCCTCAATATCGAGTTCCAAAAAGTACTGCGGGATATAAAAGCTGGCGTGGGTAAAATCGATGCGCTTAGAAATATGAGCGAAAGGCTCAATATTAAAGAAATAAAAAGCTTGGTTACCTCTCTGTCTCATGCAGAAAAGTCTGGTTCCAGTGTCGGTGAGACATTACGTATTCAGTCGGAGCAAAGACGTACCGAACGCTTCCAGCGGGCTGAAAAGCTAGCCATGCAGGCGCCGGTTAAGCTTGTTGGGCCTTTAGTTATGTTTATCTTTCCTACGACTTTTATCGTGTTGTTCTTTCCTATTGCGACACAGATATATGCGCTATTTTCTCAAGGGTAATGAATGAAGAGTATGCAGCTGATGTCCGGGACAAAATTGTTCATTCCACGCCTTTATTATCCCTGCGGGTTCTGGCAGCGACTTCGGGGACTCATTGGGCATGAGGAGTTGACTTTAGAAGAAGGATTTTTGCTACCTAATTGTAAAGCCATTCACATGTTTGGGATGCGCCGACCACTGGATATCGTCTTTCTCGACGCTCAGTTCAAAATTTTACATATTGTGAATCAGCTACCGCCTGGCCGCTTCGCATTTTGTGGCAAAAGCCAACATACACTTGAACTAAAAAGTGGCGCAGCCAATAAGTTAAAACTCGCCCCTGGCCAACAATTCACCATCAAGGAAGGCATATGACTAACATCCTATCATTAACACAGTTTTTGATTGGCCTCCTGCTGACAATGTCCATCACGGCCTGCTCCAGCACATCATCAGATTCTCGGCCATTAGTTGACAAACTCAGTGAAGCTAATGCTGCGTATAGTGAGGCACGGTTAAGCGACGCAGAAACCCTATATCTCTCAATAACTGAAAGCAACCCTGATTTTAAGGAAGCTTGGTTTAAGCTCGGAAACATATACGCTCGCCAGGGACGTTTGCTTGCCGCTATCAATTGCTATCAGACAGTGCTCTCACTCGATCAACAGGATGGTCGAGCATGGCACAACCTTGCATTAGTCAAGCTTAACCAAAGCCGCCAAATTCTTCGTCAAGCAGAACAAACATTAGCGGCTGATTCACAACAAATACCCAAGATCCAAAAGCTGAGGAAAAAACTCAATGATGTATCAAAAGGTATTTAATCAAAAAGGCTTCCAATCAGGGCAGTCGTTAACAGAATATCTTATTGTAATGCCTATTTTTTTTGCATTGCTTTTTGGAATTTTTGAGTTTGCGTATATTTATAGAGCCAAAACCACTCTCAATACAGCAACATTTGAAACAGCAAGGGCAGGAGCACTAAACAATGCTCAACTAATACCCATGCGCGAAGCATTAATTAAAGGCATGATTCCGCTAAGAATGCAGGGTGAGGCTAATAGTATTCAGATGCTGAAATCCTATGGCTTAACCAAAGCTGAAGAGTTCGCTCTGAACAAAATTTCAAAAACAGTCACTATCGTCAGCCCCACAAAAGCTATTTTCAATAAATTTAAAGTGCAAAGAAAGACGACTTTAGTGAATGACTCAAGAGATATTCAGAGATGGGTAATCCCAAACGACAACCTACTTTTGCGGTCAAACCACCAAGAGACTATCGACGGTAAAAAGTTAAACATTCAAGACGCAAATATATTGAAGATAAAAACCTTGTGGTGTTATCAACTAAAGGTTCCTATCTTACGTGAATTACTGGTTGACTCATTATCAAGTGGTTTTCTTGGCCAAACATCACCGGAGCAGTTAGCTTGCAACCAGATGGCAAGGTTGGGAGATCCGAGATTAGCAATCGTATCCCAAGCAACAATTCGAATGCAATCTCACATAGTGTCAGATGGCAATCTAAAATAAGGAATGTAAATAATGAAGCCGATACTAGTATTCACTCTAGCTTTTTTTTCAACCCAAGTTGAATCCCATGAGATAAAAGATATTAGATGGCCTGACTCGTCTGTCTTTTTTAACCATAGTGAACGTAGTGCTGAATACTCTCTCCCAATCGGTAAAATTGTATTGCAAGAGGAGGATAGTGAGCTCCGAACCGCGGGATACCATCCAGTGGATTCACTATGGTTAGAAGGAGCATTGAACAGAAAGGTTTTCGACTTCCCCAAGCAAGACTCTCCCAATCACGTCGAAAAAATGATTAAGACGCAGCTTGCTCGTCATAGCTATAGTATTCAGTTTGAGTGCAAGGCGCTCCAGTGTGGCGACATCGCGGGTTGGAAGAAATGGGTCGCCCCCCATATTGCGGGCACAGAAGAAAGCCAGCGAGTTATAGTTGCCAGCAGGCTCTTCGACAATTCCAATGCTAACTACGTTTTAGTCCATATAAGCGATATTGAAAGCGAGCCCAGAATGCTATTGGATTTCATTGCCACTCAGCCAGATACGCCAGCCGTCAAAGAGGCCGAATAGGCTGACTATCGGCTACAATGTATGCGTTAAGCAATATGCTCCTACAATGAATATTGTTTGCAGATTGCTCCGGAGACACTATAGCTAATGACTTCCATCGCAAAGCTTCTGAGTTTAGTACTGATACTCATGGTGTCATGCCATGCAGAATCACAAACTGACGCTCAACTGACCCAACGCTGCCTGGATACCTTCGATAAGATTAATGCAAATGATATCGACTGGTTTCTGGCGCAAATGCCATTAACACCTTCTAAGGCTCAAAAAAAACAGGCCACAAGAGTGTTGCAAAGGGCACACGACAAGTTACGGAACCATCCGCCAAAGAGTATTGGGGTTAAGCAGGTAAGCTATAAAGCACCCAGCAAAGCCAAGCAAGAGCAATTTGGCGCCACCAATGAAGCCAGGGTCAAACTGCTGATTGAAAGTGAAAAGCGTCGTTCACACACTTCATGTAAGTTCCTTAAAACAGATAAAGGCTGGTTCCTTTCATCTCTTCCTTAACTGCTTGATAGGTAAAGCGAGGAACAAAAATATGATGCAGTATCTTATTCTCTTACTGGCGATTTCCTTTGGGGCAGTAGCGTCAGAATTTAACAATTTCGATTTCAGTGCGACGGACAACAGCGATCCTCTGTTCATCGAGAAATGTCAGATATATCGAGATGCATTGAAGCAAAAAGATATTGAAACCATAAAGACCTTTATCTCTCCCGAGTTTTTCTCTAAGCCAGGGTTTGATAAAGCGCTACAAGGTCTTATCCGCCGCTTTGACAAACAAACCGAGAAACCTCAATACAGTGAAGTGAGCAAATCTCTCGATAAACTTTCTAACCCCGATGTTGCAGGGGTAACCATAAGGTATGAATACAAATATAAACAAGGGAAAGGAGGAGGAAATGCAGGCTGCACTTTCGACCGCATGGAAAATGGTAACTGGAAAATTCGCCTCAACTGATACTTCCAAAATCTTGCGGATAGACAAGAAGCCCACGGCATTGGTTGGACTGGTTTTGACTTGCATGGCTCCGCTTACATCGGTGGCGCAACAGGATTTTGCATTCGAGAATGAACAGGACAAGGTTCTGTTTCAACGTTGTATAAAGATGGTTGAAACCTACAGGAGTGAAGACTTCGATGCCTACATTGCAGAGTTTCCTGACCCCTGGCTTGAATTATATGGCGAAAGTACATTGAGGAAAGTGCTGGCTAAAAGCCATAGCAACTATCTGGCTCTTTATCAGGATGGGGATGTAACCGTAACATTGGAAGCTATCCATAAGGAATCTCCTCATCCCAGGGAAGCAGAATTTTTAGGGGCAACGGATGCCAGAGTTTTAGACATCAATTTTTCAGCACCCCGAAAAGGTAAGTCCACCATTTGTAAATTCTTGCTGATTAACAATCAATGGTATATGCGAGAACTGAGGTAGATTTGCAGGACATCCCCAACCCGACGCCCCCACCATCATTGGGCGACAAAAAGTGTTACCGGGAAGTCCATAGCAAACTAATGCAGCTGGATATAACTTCTGGCTCTACGGCGCAAATGGAGGAAATTGCACAGCAGTTATCGAAATGACCGGGCTACCGCAGGAGCAGACCTAACCGTTACAGCTAAACACTCCTTTAGGATTACGTCACCTACCCACAACACCTACCTTTGACCTATTCAGTGGTGGCACTTTCAATGGCAATGTCAGACTGGAGCAAAGGAGATGTTCCGCGGTAAAGGGTCAATTATGGGCATTAATGTTGAGACAGAGTCACAAGTCGAACATAACAGAAAGGAGTTGTTGAGAGAGGAACTGCTCGACCGCTTGAGCGGCCGCTTTTCTGCCCCTGAATTCAAGACCAGCTTTCCAACCTCTACCTGGTGGCAGCCCATCCCGCCAGTCAACAGAGTTAAAGTCTGGACGCCTCTGTTGCTCAGCCTTGTCATCGGAACTGTAGTTCTGGTATCAGGTAGTAATCTGGTGGCAGCAGCAATCCTGTTTGGGCTTGGCACGATCACCAGTCTGTTGGTTCGCAAGATGTCCAATCAGACCTTTTATAATCCCACCGGCGCGTCTGGGCATATCGAGGTCACTCCCGAGGCCATCAGTTTGCCAGTTCACTATTTCCCGCCACACACATGGCAAGGTAGCAGACAAGTCCTGCACAAATCAGAGATCAACAATATAGAGTTAATATGGCATTGGTACCGGCGTTTTTATGACACCGCAAAAATCTCAACACGCACCGCCTCTATCAGTGCGTTCAACATCATGCTGAATGACGGACGACACATTACCCTGAGCAATAGCACAGTAAACTGTGCTCCTTTAATGGTGTCGCTGTTCAAACAGGGCTACCAAATCCATCTCAAACAAGTCCCGGATCCCTGGCGACATGGATTTCAAATTGGCGCACTGATTTTTCTGGCGGTACTGGCATGGATTATTGGCTCTGGTGTGTATGAGCTTTACCAAAATGGTCAGTTTCCATTTGACTGAAACGCCCCCAGACAAACAGATACTGGAGTAATCACAACGATGAAAATACCATTCGCCTGCTCACTTTTGTTATTTGTTGCATTGGTTATCAATAGTGCTCCTGCCCACGCCACTGACACAGATGTGGCACTGGAGGCTTTTCAGCAGGCCACTGCCGATATTCTCGAAGAAGGCAGAGAAAATGGGCAAAAATATTCAGAGTTGATTCAGGAAATGGCCGATCTTATGGCTGCCAGCGAGAGCGCCAGAGTCGCCCTGAAATCTGGAAATACAGGCACGCTGGAATCTCTGGCCCGAAGCAATGTGTCACTGGGGAAAAAGTATATCGTCGAGTACCGCAAATTTTTAAACAATGTCGACCCAAACTCCAGCTGCGCCCGACAACCCCAAACCCGAAAAATGCTGGAGCAGGTCGAGGAGTTGGATCTTGCCGCCAATAACATAGCTCCCCTCGCCGCAACGCAAGACGAAATGGAGGCCTACGCCGCTTTTATGGAGCTGAACAAGTATCAGGTGTTAGTGGCCAGTGTGCCCAATATGTTTGAGGCTGCTCAGCTATGTGTGATGCAGGATGGTTTGCCAGCTCTGGTCGAGGGAATGCAGGAGCTGGAAGCATTGCTGGGTAATGCCGTGGCCAACGGTGAGCTGGATGCCAATACTCTGCCACAACAAGCCCCAGAGTACCCGCAACCGGAAGACGATAACTGGATAAAGCCCAATGAACATATCGTTGAACAGGTCAGCTTCTATCCCGACCAGATCCCCTCTTTCAATGACCTGAGTATGGTATACGCTGAAAACCGCGACCAGCTTACCCAATTGCGTTTTTCCAACGGGCTCTCTATAGACGATGACCTGATGCTGGTTCTGCCGCCGTCAGTGGGGGCAAATGGTTACTACAGCGCCAGCATAACCGGCACAGTCGAAACTCAGGACTATATCGCCACTCTGGATATCAAAATAGAAAGGCTTGCGAGCAAACCCATTGCCGGTTTTTCCGGCGTGACGGACTCGTTGAAGACCTGCATAGACGCTTCCGCCAAACAGCAAATGGCCAAATTCACCCATCAACTGGAAGTGATCAGCTGCGAGCTCCCGGCAGGTGAGTTTGTCTCCCTTGAGGCGCTGAGTGAGATGCCGAATCTGACTATGGTGGCCCTCAGCGGCGGCACACTTGGGCCATTAACGCCACTGGCTAACCTGCCAGAACTTTCTAACCTGATGTTGGTTCAGGCCGACATCCCGCGCTTTGGCGACCTGTCTGGTATTAAGGCGGTTATGCAGTTTTCCAAAGTACACTCCCAGGACTGGATTGCCCTGGCTTCGGCTGGCACAGACAGCATTATGATGGAGAAAATTCCCGACTGCAGTTCCCTCGACAAGCTGGCAAAGGCACCTGAAGTCGCTTTTTTATTGGGTAGACCAAGTGCCGGGGAGCTGAACGAATACCTGAGGCAACTGGATGCCGGTGAGAAGCGTATTGGCATTATCGCCAGCTGTGTCAATTGATATACACCCAAAAGGATTAACCATGAATAGATGTGCCAGCTTATACCTGTTTGCTTTGATATCTGCAGGAAGTCAGCCGCTCATGGCAGCTGACGAAGCCACCAACACCGGGCCTTTTTCCGCTCTGCCCGAGGCCGAAGTCTATCGCCCAACCCAAAGACATTTTGCACTTTACCCACTATTGACTGAGGTGAAAGGAGATGATGAGTTTATCAGCCAGCAAATAGGCGGAAGATTATTTAGAACAGGATATGAACTCCCCATCAACTATGAACCCTTCCATGTACTGGATAATTACAAAGCACGTGTGCAGGAGATGGGCGGTGAGATTCTATTTGAATGCCGCAATGATGCTTGTGGCGATGAGTACAAAGTTCATCGGTTTATTTCCCCCTCCTACACTTCAGCGCAATCAAGTCCACATATTCTGACCGCTAAGTTCAGTACCGAAAATAAGCAAACCTATACGTCTATATACACGGCTAAATGGGCTGCTGGAGTCGGGATACAACTGGATGTTATTGAGGTAATACCAGAACCACTGGATTTACTGGCTGTCAAAAGTGATTATTTTGACAAGGGCATACAGGCGATCGAAGTCGAGGATAAAAGCCATAAAGATATGGATGGTAGCCAGGATCATCCCATGATTGCCCGACTGCCAGGCGCTTATATCAGGGATTATCAGCAGTTTGATTTCGGCCAGACTAAAGTGATGAGCAACTACTCTGATGGAAAAATCCAAATCCGGAACCTGGAAGGTCGCATCACTGATATCGGCTATGAACTTCCCCGCAGTTACTCCGAATACGAGGTCAATGCCAACTACCAAAGCGCATTAAAGAAACTGGGCTTTTTACCACTGTTTGAATGCCAGGGGGAAACAGGCTGTGGCAGCGACACAGATATCAACTACGCAATCAAACCAATTGTCACCTATGGTAATGACGATAATCAGTTTTATGGTTTGTACAAATTGAGCAGGCAGGAAGAAAATGTGTATGCCATGACCTACATCCTTGGATTCTCGGGTGGTTTGTGGGCCAACTTGCGTATCATTGAAGAATCAACTCTCAAAGATGACCGTCTGGTGATAGATCTTGAAGGCCTGACCGACAAAATGGCGCAAACGGGCCATGTGGCGTTGGACGGCTTACTGTTTGAGTTCGATAAAGATGTGATGCTGCCGGAGGCCGCTGAAGTGGTCTCGACTGTGGCAACTTACCTTAAGCAGCACCCAAAGCAAAAGTTTTACGTGGTTGGCCATACAGATGATCAGGGAAAACAGGTCTACAACCAGCAGCTGTCAGAAAAGCGCGCTCAGGCGGTGATTACTGAGCTCACCAAAAACCATGGCATTCCAGCATCGCAACTTACTGCTGCTGGCGTAGGTGAGTATTCCCCTGTCGCCAACAACATGACTGATGAAGGTAAGAAGCAAAATCGCAGAGTAGAGCTGGTATTGAGATCTGATAAGAAGTAGCTCTCGCTCCAGTTAGCTACTAACCAAAAAAAAGTGGCACCCCTGAATTTCAGTGAGGTGCCAGTTTTCTATTAAGTTTGGAATTAAGTTGGCTAAGGCTGCCCAAGGACTTTGGAATAGATCTTTTCCACCAGCTCAGCCTGCTCCTCAACCTGAGCTTTGGGCAACTCTCCCGCCAGCCCCTGCAAGGTCAGCCTGTGGCTTTCATCCCTGAGCAGGCAATAGACGTGAATAAGCCCCTCAGCTTCCTCAGCAGGCAATATTTCCAACTCTGCCAGATCCTCAAATATCCGCACATTGTCAGACCATGCTGTTAACCCGCCGTTGGCATGACTGTTTGCCAGCACCAGATACTGAGCAATAAACTCGATGTCGGCTATCCCTCCTGAGCTTTGCTTGAGGTCAAACTCACCCTCCTTCACCTTGAGTAAATGCTCACGCATCTTACTGCGCATATCCCGAACCGCTTTTGCCAGCTCGTCAGCATCTCTGGCCTGAGACAATACGGCATGACGTATATCCCTGAACCGCTCTGCCAATTGCTGACCACCATAAACCAGACGGGAGCGCACCAGAGCCTGATGTTCCCATGTCCAGGCTTCGTTGGCCTGATACTCACCAAAGTTCTCAATCTCGCTCACCAACAGACCGGAGGAGCCCGAAGGTCGCAGGCGCATATCAACTTCGTAGAGTTCACCCGATACCGTCCGCGTTGAGAACAGGTGCAATATACGCTGTGCCAGCTTCAGATAGAAATGGCTGGCATCGATCTGCCGATCACCATTGGTTTGTACGCCGGCAGGAGCATTGTGCAGGAACACCAGATCAAGGTCAGAGCCGTATCCCAGCTCTATGCCGCCGAGTTTGCCGTAACCCACTACAGCAAAACCCATCTCGCCTTCGGTCAGATGCGCGGGTACCCCGTGACGGGCAGCTACCTGTTGCCAGGCCTGCTGCACCACCTGCTCAATAATGGCTTGAGCCAAATAGGTCAAATGATCACTGACCTGCATAATCGGCAAAATACCTGTGACATCGGCGGCGGCGATTTTGAGCTGTTGCGATAATTTGAACTGCCGCAACGCCTCCATCTGCTGCTCCATATCATCTTCGGGAACCCGCAGCAGGGCCAGCCTGAGTTCTGAAGGGTAATCATCCAGTGAAGTAGTGTCATACAGCTGAACAGGATCGATAAGCTCATCGAGCAACATGGGGAAGCGCGCCAACTGAGTGGCAATCCAGGGACTGATGCAACACAGGCTGATAAGCTGCTGTCTTGCACCCGGGTTCTCACACAAAAGCTCAAGATAAGTAGTTCGGGTCAGGATTTGATCCAATACCCGGGACACAGGTGCAAATGCCTCGCAGGGCGCCTTATGGGCAAACAGATCCTCCAGCAACTTTGGCATAAGCCTGTCCAGGGTATCTCTGCCCCTTGGGCCTATGGATTTGCGACTGGTGTTCTCCCGCCACTGACTCAATACAGGCCAAAGCTTCTCATCATTGATGCCATGACTGCTGAGCATAGTCCTGGCTTCATCGTCTTCATACTCGTGCCAGAGTGTCGCCGTCCAGTGCTCTTTTTCGGACTCCTCTTCATCACCGCCAACGGTGTCCTTAAAGTGACGATGGATATCAGCCATCGCATTGTCGATTCGGCTGCGCAGCGACTCAGGACTCTCCTCTCCCATGGCCAGACACAGGCGTTGCCAGTCCCTCACGCCACAACCGTCATCACCCGGCAAGGTCTGGGTTTGCTTGTCATCAATGGCCTGCAGGAGATTCTCCACCCGACGGAGCAGTGAGTAACCTGACTTCAACTCATCAATAGCCTTGGCATCGAGTTGTCCCAATGCCTTTAAGGTATCCAATGCTCCATAGATGCTTTGGGTTCGAAGGCTGGGTTCACGGCCACCACGAATAAGCTGAAAACTTTGCACCACAAATTCGACTTCGCGAATACCGCCCGGCCCCAACTTGATATTGTCACTGAGCTGGCGGCGACGCACTTCGCGACTGATCATCTGCTTCATTTTGCGCAAAGCCTCAATGGCCGAGAAGTCGATATACCTGCGGTACACAAACGGCCGCAACATTTCCTGCAATGCAACCGCTTCCGGCGTTGAAGGGCCCAATACACGGGCCTTGACCATGGCATATCGTTCCCAGTCGCGCCCCTGTTCCTGATAATAATCTTCAAAGGCATGACTGCTGACCACCAGCGGACCACTATCACCATAGGGGCGAAGACGCATATCCACCCGAAATACAAAGCCATCCATGGTGACCTGATCCAGCAGGTTCACCAGCTTTTGCCCCATTCGGGTAAAAAACTGCTGGTTGTCCAGCGTCCTTCGGCCACCAGTCCCTTCCAGATGTCGCGTTTCACCGTGTTCAGGGAAAACAAAAATAAGGTCAATATCCGACGAGAAGTTAAGCTCTCTGCCCCCCAGCTTACCCATCCCCAGAATAAGCAGATGTTGTGGATTGCCTTCGGTATCACAGGGAGTGCCGTACTGAGCTGTCAACTGACGGAAAACCCAGTCACGGGACGCAATAATCAGTGCCTCAGCCAGTGCAGAAATGTCCTGCAGCGAAGTTTCCAGCGCAGTCAGGCTCAAGAAATCCCTATAGGCCAGGGTCACCAGCCAGCGGTTGCGAAAATCCCGCACACACTTTTTGGCAGCATTCTCATCGGAGATCTGTGCCAACAAGGCCGCCAGTTCACTCAAATAGTGGCTCGACTCGTCGGCCGTTTCTGGAGCGGTAATATGAGTCAGCCATTGTGGATGGCGGCAAATCTGCCCGGCAACATAGTCACTCAGGCCAAGTATGCTTTTGACCTGCTGACTCTGGACCTGCGACAGCCCCTGCCAGGGATCATCACTGGTCTGGGACAGCAATCCTGAATATCTGTCTGCTTCGATTTGCAGCACCTGTGGAAGTTCGGTTGCACCCTGTCGCTCAATTGCCATATTTTACCCTGAACACAAATTAGCCATCGACATATTATGTCGAGAATGATATAGGTGGTGGATACTTCACCAAGCATGGCTTAACTGTACTCCTCAACCATAGCGGAGACACGCCAAAACTGAATTTGGTGAAGATACACCAAAGTGGAAACAAAACGGAAACTCTGTCTGGTTATGCTCTGTATAACATGGGGTTACCGTCTGACAATGGAGAGACCATGGCAGGTATCTTGAGTCGTACACTGGTGAGTCTGTTGTTACTTATGCTGCTTACAGCCTGTGGCGGTGGCATAGAAGACGACATAGATACTTATCAGTCGCTGGTCAAACAAAGACTGGCAACCCTGAGCACGCAAATGAATGACGGCCAGGTTCGCAATGCATCCCTACTGAAACAGTATGGACAGCTTCTGGGGCAAGAGCAGCCTCAATATGCCATGTTGGCCGAAGAGATAGCCAAAGACGCTACGACCGAAGGCCCCATGTACCAATCCCTGAAGAGGCGCTATCAGGACAGCCTGAATCCGGCCAATTATCTGAATCAGGATGAGCAACTGGCTGAACTAGAGAATCTTTATCAGGCAACTGACCCCGCACTCTTTAACGACATGCTGTCAGACCCGCTTAATGTGCTGGCTGATATGTCCGGCGGAACCCTGGCACGGGTCAATGCCATGAGCCGGGAAGCCCAGACTCTGGCCAATGGCGCTGAGGACTTTGGCGCCGGTAGCCAGTTGGTTGGCAACCCCGCCTATGGTCAGTGGCAGACCAACAGCAGTGGTATGTCGTTCTGGGCCTGGTATGGCATGTACTCGCTGTTTTCCGATCTGTTTGATCGAAGAGTTTACTACGGCGACTGGTCCCGCAAACGTGGCTACAGTTACTACAACGATATCGGTCGTTACCGCTACTCCTCACCCAAGCAGATTAAACGCCAGGAATCTGTATTTCGGGATCAACAAAAGCGGTACAAAAATCAGGGCAAGCCGTTCTCCAGTCCCTATGCCAAAACCAGAAGTGGTGCCTCCGGCTTGTCACGTCAAAGTGCTCAGGCTCCCTCTCCTTCATCGGCACCCAAGGCCTCTCAGCGCAAGTTCAGATCCAACTATGCCAAGAGCAGCAGCCACAGAAACTCCTCAGGTCGCACTTCCCGCAGCGTCAGCCGCGGTAAATAACAAGGACACGTAAGATGACATTTTTACAGGAAATAGGTATTTCAACCGAGCTGGCAATCATACTGGCCATCGACCTGACCATTGCCGTTATCCTGCTCACTGCCATGCGTTATCTGCAGGGCTGGACAGTTAAAGTCAACTCAGGGGAAGAGCTGGCACAAAGGGATAACTTTGCCTTTGGTATCAGTACTGCCGGAGCGGTATTGGCATTAGGGATAGTGCTGACAGGGGCTATTACAGGAGAAGCCGCGTCCTCCTACACCATGGAAGCCATAGGCATGAGTGCCTACGGTATTTTCGGCTTGATTCTGATTAAGCTCGGGCGTTTTTTGCACGACAAACTGGCGCTGCACAACCTCAATAAAAATGAGCAGATTATCAAAGGGAACGTCGCCGTTGCCATTGTCGATGCCGGTGCTGCCATAGCAACGGCTACCATCATTCGCGCTGTGTTGATCTGGGCAGAAGACCTGACCCTGGATACCTTTATTGCCATCTTCAGCGCCTTTATGGTGTCTCAACTGATGCTGGTGCTACTGACCCGCTGGCGCGAAAGCCGCTACGCCAGCCGTAATCAGGATATGCCAATGCAAAAAGCCCTGGAGCAGGGACACACAGCACTGGCTATACGTCATGCCGGTTACCTGATTGCTATGGGTATCGCTTTCAATGCTGCCAGCCACTTTATGATCTACCTGCCGACGGCTTATGTTGGCAACGTGCTCAGCTGGCTGTGGTTCTCCATTATCATGCTGGTATTGCTGTCACTGCTGCTGGCACTGGTTAAGCGCCTGGTACTGGCTCGTATTAATATGGCTGAAGAGGTCGAACAGCAACACAATATTGGTGTGGCTGCGGTGGAAATGGCCATCAGCATTGCGATTGCTCTCTTGTTAGCCGCGCTGATGGCTTGAGGTCGCAACAGGAATGGATACCAGTTTACGTCAGCCAACAGGGATCCGCTGGCTGGATGATGCCTTACTGTTAGGCATTATGGCGGTGTTGGCCGGTTGCGGCCTGATATATGAATACCTGCTGTCTCATTATGCAGGTCGCATTTTGGGTGCCCTTGAGGCTGCCATCTATACCATGATAGGCCTGATGATTGTCTCAATGGGCCTGGGAGCCTTTGCTGCCCGCAAGATTCGCTGCGCCTTTACCGGCTTTGCAGTGCTTGAGCTGGCAGTCGCCCTGTGTGGTTCTCTCGCGATCATCATTACAGCAGCGGTTATCGGCTTTGGTCATGTGTTGCCCCAAACCATAGCAGACACTTTTAACCTGCCACCGGATATGCTGCCTGAAGGCGGGCTTATCGACACTTTCCAAACACTGAGCCGCTATCTGCCCTATGTCTGGGGGGTAATACTTGGGTTAATGATCGGGATGGAGATCCCCTTAATCGCCCGGGTCAGACAATCCCTCAGCGAAGCTCATCTTATCCATAACGCCGGAACCATTTATGGTGCCGACTACATAGGTGCTGGTATAGGCGCTGCTATCTGGGTGTTGACCATGCTGGCGCTGGATATTCAACTGGCCGCAGCCCTGACAGCCAGCTTTAATCTGTTGGCAGGCTTTGTGTTTATCTTCAGGTTCTGGCACCAGATACGTCATGTAAGACTGTTACTGGCGGGACACATTCTGGCCTCCGGCGTATTGATGGTACTCGCCATCCATGGTCCCTCCTGGGAGCAGGGGTTCAATAATCTGCTGTACAAAGACAAGGTGGTTTACCATCAGGCGACCCGTTTTCAACAACTCACCTTTACCGAGCGTTTGCGAGGTGAAGGGCTTGCACCGGTTTACTCACTCTATATCAATGGCCGCCTGCAGTTCGCCAGCGATGATGAGCATATCTACCACAGCTTTCTGGTACACCCGGTATTGGCGGCATCGGCCCGTCAAAACAAGGTGCTGATTATTGGTGGCGGTGACGGTCTGGCTCTGAGAGATGTCCTCAAGTGGCAGCCTGACAAAGTCACCCTGATGGATCTGGATGCTGATATGGTGACTTTGTTTCGGGGTGACAACCCGGCTATGCCGGAAAAGCTGAAGCAGCGGTTGACTCAACTGAACGCCAATGCGCTGCAGGACCCCAGACTTGAGCTGATTACCGATGACGCCTTCAATGGCGTGGATGACCTGCTGAAGCGGGGTGATAAGTTCGACGCCATCATAGTCGACCTGCCGGACCCCAGCCACCCAGACCTGAATAAGCTGTACTCGGACTTCTTCTATCGCAAGCTGGCCAATCTGCTCAGTGCAGACGGCGCGATTGGGATCCAGTCTACCTCCCCCTACCACGCCAAAAAGGCGTTTATCAGCATAGGAAAAACCCTGGGCAGCGCCGGATTCAATGTCAATCAGTATCACCATAATGTGCCAAGCTTTGGTGAGTGGGGATGGACCCTGGGCACCCTGAAAGGCCGGGATGGCCAGCAGAGATTAACGCAGCTTGAGCAGTTACCGGTTGACGATCACTGGCTGACAACAGGTTTGGTACGGGCTTCATTCGAATTCCCCGCTAACTTTTACGACGGCAGCGAAGAGATAAAAATCAATACCTTAGGAACTCAGCATATCTATATGTACCACAGAGCAGCCTGGGGAGAAGCTCAGGGAATGAATCTTTTTTAAACAATTTGTCATTACCGCTTGACATATTATGTCCAGCGGTTAATCTTTAACCCAGACATAATATGTCAGAGAGGACAATCATGAACATCCACAGCATTGCAGACCATCTAGGAAAGTTGGGCGACAACTCAAGCACTGGCTTGAAATTCGATTGTTTCCCAATATCAGGCGACGTAGACGTACTGCAGGTCAATATCGAAGGACGCGAAGAGCTGCCGATATTCGTTTCCGTTACTGACAACCAGATCCTCTGCATCAGTTATCTGTGGGGTGAGGATGAAGTGAAGCAGGAAAAGCGTATGGAGATGTTTGAAACCATGTTGGAACTCAATATTCCCATGCCCCTGTCCGCCTTTGCCAAGATAGACAATAAGTACGTGGTGTACGGCGCACTGTCGATCAAGTCCAGTATGGAAGAGATTGAAGATGAACTCTCCCTGCTGTCTGACAACTGTTTGGAAGTCATCGATGAGATGGCCGACTACCTCAACTAAGGAGCCAAGATTATGGGTATTTTAAATAAGATACTGACTGCATTCCGTGGTGGCGCCAATGAAGTTGGCCAGAGTATTGTTGATGCCAACTCCACCCGAATTTTTGAGCAGGAGATCCGCGACGCGGAAAAGCACCTGACTCAGGCCAAACGTGATTTGACTGATGTGATGGCCAAAGAGATGCACGCCGCCCGTGAAGTAGACCGCATCAAACGCGCAGTCGCTGAGCATGAAGGCTACGCCTCTCAGGCTCTGGATCAGGGCAATGAAGCGCTGGCAATGGAAGTGGCTGAAAAGATAGCGACTTTGGAGCAGGAACTGGCGGAGCAACAGTCTGCCAATGACAGCTTTACTGCCCATGCAGCCAGACTTAAGGACCTGGTTAAAAAGACCGAACGTCAACTGGCCGACTATAAGCGTCAGCTGACCATGGTTAAAACCACTGAGAGTGTGCAGAAAGCTACTGCCACTATTACAGACTCCTTCACCAGCAGTAACTCCAAGTTGCTCAATGCCAAGGATTCGCTGGAGCGCATCAAAGCCCGTCAGCAGCAGTTTGACGACAGGCTGCAAGCAGCTGAAAACCTTGAAGCTGAAGGCAGTGACAAGTCACTGCAGGACAAGCTGGCCGCTGCTGGCATTGGTGAGCAGAAAACCACAGCCAACTCAGTGCTGGACCGGATTAAAGCCGGTAAAAAGTAAAGTGTTAAGTCCCGACCTGCCGGCAGTTCCCCTGCCGGCCTTTTTCGTTTATCAACCACAGGAGTTGAGATATGGGATTTCTGGACAAACTGTTTGGCAATAAAAAGTCTCAGGCACCAAAGCGGGTGTTGGACCATCCTAAAAAACTCAACCCGGGAGATATGATCTCTCTGGACGACAGCTTTGCCCTGCCGCCCCAACTTAAGGGGCAGCAACTCAAAGTCGAACGCGTCTCTTGTTACGAATATGAACATAACCGCAGTGCCGAATGGCAGCTCAGGGGGAACGATAACCTGCCGGTATTTATGTCGGTTGAGACAGACGATGAAGAGTGGCTGTGCTTCAGTGTTAAAGTCACCCGGGATAAAGTAGAGCAGCTATTTGATCTGGATGAGTTTGCAGAAATTTTCGAGGAACCCGGCCAGGCAGTATTAAAACTCAAACCTGAGGCTCGAAGCCAACTTCCTGAACTTGCCCACTGGCTTGCCGATGAGTACCATCAGTCCACTTTTGCCGCCTACGGCTACTACCACCAAAATGATTATCGCCTGATGTCCCCCCCCGCCGGCCGGGGTGAACCTTTTGAAAGCTATCGTCTCGACAGTGCAGATGAATCCCGCGCTGTGGAAATTGAAGTGTATGAAAGTGGTGAAACAGATGTCATGCTGACTCTGTACCGCCCTCTGTCGGACATTCGTGACTTCTGGCCCGGAGCATAGATTTCCCATGAGTAAATCACCGCAGCAACTACCTGAAACCTGGCAGGTCAATCAGAAGGCTGCCAAAGCCACTCAGGTCGCCTTCGATCTGGATGAGAAATTTCAATACTCAATTCGCAAAGCAGCATTGGACGCCGGCGTTAGCCCTTCTGACCAAATCCGAACCATTCTTGGTCTGCCGGTGGCTACCCGCCCCAAGCGTCCACGCCTGACGGTTTCACTGAGTGAAGCCGACTATGCCGCACTGGCAGAAAAATATGGCCTGACCGCAGACTCACAGCTTGAAATCAAGCGTCGGGTACTGGATGAACTGGTGCAATTTGCCTCTGAAGATTGAAATGTCGGGGTCGGCTCTTTTATGCTGACCCCATAATCAATATCAGGGAACCGGGAAATAATGAGTGAACAAAAGGAGTTGAGAGTCAGGCAATTTGAGATGCCAACGCCAATAGATCTGGCGATGATGGTGCTCTCTCTGGTTTCCGTAGTGCTGGTACTGGTATTGGCTTTTGGAAGACTCAACCCGCAAACCCGGGAACTCCTGCTGTTTATCGATACCAGCATCTGCATTATTTTCCTCAGCAACTTTTTTATTGGCATGGTGCGGGCCAGAGACAGATGGTTCTACTTTAAGCACCACTGGATCGACTTTGTCGCCAGTATCCCAGCCATTGAACCATTGCGGGTGATGCGCCTGTTCCAAATCCTGCGGGTAGTTCGTCTTATCAGGGTAACCCGCTCGCTGATTATCCCCCTGCTTCGTCAACGCAAACAGACCACAATAGCCAGCTTGCTGCTTGCACTGGTGCTTATTCTGTCACTCTCTTCCATGCTGATTCTGATTGTGGAAAGCGGCGTAGAGGGAGCCAATATTCAGACCGCTCAGGACGCGGTCTGGTGGACGCTGGTGACCATCTCTACCGTTGGCTATGGCGACTTCTACCCTGTGACTACTGCAGGCCATGTAGTGGGTACTATCGTGATTGTCTGCGGCGTCAGCTTCTTCGGTGTGATCTCAGGTTATATGGCATCAGTTTTCGTCGCGCCAGAGCAGCAGGAGAACGCCAAGGAGCAGCAAAAGGAGATGCGCAACGAAGTAGAGAATGTGCTTAAACGCATGGAGGAAAACCAAAACCGTATTCTGGCAGAATTGGATGAAGTCAAAGCTGAACTGGCGAAACACAGGGAACAGTTTCCAGATAAGTAACCCCTTCATTGTTCTGAGCCAAAAGAACCTCTGTTGACCGTTATAAATCCAGGTCCAGAAACAGCTGAGTTTGATGAGTAAAGTCATCCTGTAAAGCACTACTGTCTCCACCATGAGTTTCTGCCCCCCAGGTAACTAGGCTACCATCCTGGTTTCGGGCAACGTAAGCAAAATAGGTGTGCCATATGTGGGTAACCCCATTGAATTGACTCTGCACAGCACTTGAGTCTCCCCCCATATGGCTAACGCCCCAGGTCACAACATCGCCTGACTCAAGAACCGCAGCGAATGCCATCTCGCCGCCGCTGACAAATTTAACACCCACCAGATCTGCCTGCACTGCGCTACTGTCTCCACCACCACTGGCATTTCCCCAGGTCACCAGCGTTTTATCACTTTTTAACGCTGCATAAGCAAAAGAGCTGGCAAATACCTGTTCTACATTGGTGAGGTCAGCCTGAACACTACTACTATCACCGCCAAGGATGGACGAGCCCCAGGTCACTACACTGCCATCCTGTTTTAAGGCCGCATAAGAGTAATAGTTTGAGGCAATCGTTTTGACATTGGTCAGTTCAGCCTGAACCGATGCACTGCTGCCACCCGTCGCCAGAGCCCCCCAGGTAACCACTGAGCCGTCTGATTTCAGCGCAGCAAAGGCGTTGCGATTGGGAAATATCCTGGTGATATTGGTTAATTCAGCCTGCACAGCACTGGCATCACCGCCATTGGTGGCATTGCCCCATGCCACGACGGTGCCGTCAGTTTTCAGGGCTGCAAACGCCGAATCATTATTATAGATTTCAGCAACGTTAACCAAAGAAGCGGCAATGCCAGAACAACTTGCTCCACTACCGGTTTCTCCCCAGCAAATCACAGTGCCATCCTGCTTTAATGCCGCAAAAGCTGTATTAGTCGAAAAAACTCTGCTGACATTGGTTAACTGGGCCTGTACACCGCTGGAGTCCCCACCTTTAGCAGTGTCCCCCCAGGTGACCACACTACCGTCAGCTTTAACCGCCGCAAAAGCCCAATCTGTTGCATAAACTGCGATCACTGAGTTCAGTTGAGCCTGCACACTGCTCGCATCTCCCCCATAGTCGGCATTGCCCCAAACGACCAGACTGTCATCGGATTTAAGTGCAGCAAACGCTTTATGGGAAGTGGTCACAGCCCCAACATTGATCAGCTCGGATTGAACAGCACTTGAGTCACCACCATAATCAGTCAGCCCCCAGGCTCTGGCAAATCCATCAGTACGCAGTGCCGTCATCGCATAATCATTGGCAATCACCTCATCTATGTAAACAGGCTGAATAACAGCCAGGGCAGACGCAGTTTTACAAGCATTCCCTCCATTCACACCAGTGCCGTCGGCATTACAGTATCGGTTTTTTACTGTCACTCTAACTCCAACCCCATGGTCCTTATCATCACCCACCAAAGCATATTCAGCGCCACTGCCTGCAACAGGAACACTGTTCACTTCAAATTGATATTCCGTTCTTGCTGGATGATCACAGTCAGTACAACTGAGTCCTGACGCAACAGGCCCTGAGTAATCCAGTGACAAAGAGGTCACTGCCGGTTCTGCAGGAGCACTGATGGTCAGAGACACGGCTGCAGAGGCAAGATTGCCCTCGCCGTCTGTCACCTCATAGAAGAAGCTATCGCTGCCATGGCTGATGTCATCTGGGGTATAGTTAAATACCAAGTCGCTGGCACTCAGTACAGAGGTTCCCAGCCCAGCACCGTAAACCCGCGAAAGGCTGATGTTTCTGCCAGCAGAGTTAGACACAAATGGCGAGACATCAATCGACTGCATGCCGGCATCCATGGCATAGCTTCCCAGAGTAATATTGTTGGCTGTAAGCACCGCCTGTGAACTGGAGGTGATTTGAATAACATTGGACGCTGTGTCCAGTCCATCTGTGACGCTGTAGCTGATGGAGTCAGTGCCGGTAAGGCCATTGGGGGTGTATTCCAATTGAAGACCAGTGCTGCTGATAGTGGCGGGAGCCGTCGCACTTCCCAGCTCACTCAGGGTGAGTGAATCCCCGTCAGCGTCTGAAGTGTACAGGCTCAGGTCAATACTCAGACTGCCACCGGCATAAGGGTCGATTGCCATGGTGATGGGCTGCGCGACAGGCGCTTGATTATCAATGGACACATTGACCGTCCCCTTAGCAAAGCCTCCCTTGCCGTCTGACACCACATAGCTGAAGCTATCCTCTGGGACAGTGGCCGAAGCGGTATAGGTCAGTTCCAAAGCCCCTGAAATGCTGACATTAGCCAACGAACCATAAACCTGGGTGATAGCAAGGCCATCACCATCCGCATCTGTCACTACTGAGGAAAAGTCGATTGTCTGGTTGGGCGAAGCTGCTATTTGCTGAAGGGTAAAACTCTTTGATGTGGTTGATGCTACCGGAGCCTGATTGACCGGAGTCGAATCGGATATGGTCACACCTATATGCCCAAGAGCACTGCCTCCGCGACCATCCGAGACCTGATAAACAAACTCATCAGCACCAACATAGCCATTGGGAGAATAGGTCAGCATCAGACCATTAACTGTGACTCTTGCATCACCACCATAGACTGCCAGTGTCATAGGGTCACCATCTGAGTCGCTTATGATTCCAAGAGAGAGCAAATCAATTGTCAACGGCGTGTCACTGTCGGTAGTGATACTCAGATCTGTGGCGGCGGGAGGATTGTTATCGGGCTCGATTACCGCCTCACTGACCTGAACGACGATCAGTCCTGCTGCGATTGCCCCCCATTCATCGGTGACTAAATAGGTTGCGGAATCAACGCCAACAAAACCATTGGGCGAATATTCAACCTGATTACCGTTAAGAGAAAACCGGTCACCGGTCTGCAACAACGAAGTGACGGAGACAGGATCTCCGTCCGGGTCTCCATAAGCACCTTCCAGCGTCATAGTGATTGAAGTTTCACTATTGGTCTCCGCAGAAACCCCATTGGCATAAGGAGGTTGGTTATCTACTTCACTGATGGCCAACACCACAATAGATGATGCCTCAGAGCCTGAATCAGTGCTGCGCAGCAAATAATCAACCTTTGCTATCCCCTCCTCCAGCGCAGTAATTTTTATTTTGTTCTCTTCAAGCACTTCAAGGTGAATAGCACCACTGAGTGAGTCAGCCTCCATCAACACCCATAACTCTTCTGCGGAAACCTGTTCATTGAGATCGACAATCAGAGTTTGACCAACATAGATGTCCTTTATCAAAGGAGGAGCACTCAGACTGTCTCCAGGAGCTGCATTCTTATCAAGGTTGACCAGAATCAGACCTACGCTCCATCCCCCCATACCATCACCAAGGATGTATACAGCTACATAATCGGAATCGCTGCCACCCGGGTCATAGCTCAATACGCCATCAATCAATGACAGTCGTTGCGCGCTTTGCAATAAAGACACAACACTCAAAGGATCGCCATCCGGGTCTGATATGTAGTCAGAGATGTCGACTTCAACAACCTGAGTTCCTTCAGAACTGAGTTCGATATTTAACGCCGTTGGAGGATTGTTTTGCCAGGTAGAGACGATGACCGCAAAGTATCCTTGATAGGTTTCGCCGTTACTCTCCACCTTATAGCTCACTTCGCCAAGACCAATGGCATCAGCAGATACAGAGATTTGAGTTGCACTAATCAAGCTGGCACTCACCGGCCCTTCTACAGTGCTGAGTTCTGTTATCTGCCAGTCCGAGTCAGTCGTGATCTGGGGGGAAAGGTCCAGGGTTTGGGAGCGACCTGGCTGCATCTGAGCGATTAATACTTCAATACGGGGGGGAGCAGCCTCTATCGCCGAAGGAGCCGCTTCAGTTTGCACATTGATATATACGGCACTTTCGCGTTCACATGCGCTCAACACCAATGCGCAGGATAAAATGAGCACTTGTCTTAGCTGCATCATTCAGTATCTCCCAGTTTGGCGTCCTTTGTATCAATAGGGTTTGTTATCTTTTAACTTTAGTTCAGGGGGAAGCAGCTGCCAGAAACACTGGTTTTCACATAAGAGAAAAGAGCCCGCAGGCTCTTTTATTCAGACCAAACTCCAACTCGGTATAGAGCTTCCTCCCAGAAGAGAGCCAAGGGCAACGGCAATCAAGTCGCTAAAGATCCAAATCGATAAAGATCTGACTGTATCCGGTAAAGTCGCTTTGTACCGCGCTACTGTCACCACCTTCTACCGTGTCCCCCCAGGTGACTACAGTGCCATCCTGATTCTGTGCTACAAAACTGGAACTGTTACTCCATATTTGAGTCACGGTATCGAAGTCGGCACTGACCCCACTGCTATCTCCGCCAAAGGAGGAATTACCCCAGGTCACCACAGAGTTATCAGACTTGAGCGCCAGAAAGGCTTCTTCAGTACCTATTATTCGATCCACACCAGTCAGATCTGACTGCACACCACTGCTGTCTCCACCGGATGTCGCCAGTCCCCAGGTCACTACAGTGTCATCACCTTTTAACGCCGCGTACGCAAATAAGGTCGCAGACAAGCTCTCAACATTAGTAAGCTGCGCCTGCACACTGCTGCTGTCCCCTCCTATAGAAGCTGAGCCCCAGGTAACAACAGTATTGTCAGACTTCAACGCAGCAAAGGTATGAGTAGTATTTGAGATACTCTCAACTCCCGTAAGGTCGGCCTGAACACTGCTGCTGTCACCACCAAAACTGGAGTTCCCCCAGGTAACAACACTGCCATCATCCTTCACTGCAGCGAATGCCCGCCAATTACCATAGACTCTGGCAACATTGACCAAACTGGCCTGGACAGAGCTGGCATCTCCTCCCTGTACTGAATCCCCCCAGGCGACCACACTGCCATCCTCCTTTAACGCAGCGAATGCAAATCGGGTAGAGGAGATGGTTTCCACATTAATCAGGTCAGCCGCCACAGCGCTGGAGTCACCGCCACTACTGCTATCGCCCCAAGTGACCACACTGCCATCAGACTTGAGTGCGGCAAATGCGGTGTCTGTTCCAAAAACTTCAACAACATTAGTCAGTTGAGCCTGGACCCCACTGCTATTACCACCACTACCGCCAGAGCCCCAGGTTACCAGGCTGCCATCGGACTTAAGCGCGGCAAAGGCCACGGTATTGGCAAATACTCTGGTGACATCAGTTAAATCCGCCTGTACTGCACTGGCATCTCCACCGTATAAGCTATTACCCCAGGCGACCACAGTGCCATCACCTTTAATCGCAGCATAAGCCCAGTCGGTGTTGGCAATGGACACAACACCGGTTAACTGCGCCTGTACAGCACTGCTATCCGCCCCCTTGGCTGCATCGCCCCAGCTCACGACTGTACCGTCTGTCATCAAAGCTGCGTGACTGTACTCACCGCTTATCACATCAGCAACATATTTGGGCTGTATCACCACCTGCCCTTCTGTTATCAGACAAGCATTACTGCCATTTACACCTGAGTCATCGGCATTGCAGTATTGGTTTTTCACCCTTGCCCGTACAGAGATGGTTTTCTCCTTGTCATCTCCAGTTGGTGAATAGATTGCACCACTGCCACTGACCGGCACTCCGGCTACCTCAAAATGGAACTCAGTACGGGCGGGATGATCACAGCCGCTGCAGGTAAGAGAAGCCGTAACATCCCCCTGGTAGTCCAGTGTCAACGAAGTAATAACCGGCGCTGCAGGTGCGCTGAGGGTAAGTGTGACAGTTGCCGTTGCGGTATTTCCCTCGCCGTCAGTGACTTCATAGAAGATAGTGTCAGTCCCATAGCTGATGTTATCCGGTGTATACCTTAATAGAAGGTCACTGTTATTGAATGATGTTGTCCCCAGGTTGGCTCCGTAAACGTTGGAAAAGATTATGCTTCGACCAGAGCTGTTGGAAACAAAGGGCGTCATATCAATCACCAGCAACCCAAGGCTTAATGGAAAAGACCCCAGTGAAACATTATTTGCCGTTAACACCGCCTGTGAACTGGAGGTGATTTGAATAACACTGGACGTCGTGGCCAGTCCATCTGACACGCTGTAGCTGATGGAATCAGTGCCGGTAAAGCCATTGGGCGTGTATTCCAATTGAAGACCAGTGCTGCTGATGGTCGCCGGAGCAGTCGCACTGCCCAGCTCACTCAGGATGAGTGAATCCCCATCTGCGTCTGAAGTGTACAGGCTCAGGTCAATACTCAGGCTGCCACCGGCATAAGGGTCTATCGCCAGCGTGATGGGCTGCGCGACCGGCGCTTGATTATCAATGGACACATTGACCGTTCCCTGAGCAAAGCCTCCCTTGCCGTCTGACACCACATAGCTAAAGCTATCCTCAGGAATTGAGGCCGAAGCGGTATAGGTCAGTTCCAAAGCACCTGAGATGCTGACGCTAGCCAATGCACCATAAATCTGAGTGATAGCAAGGCCATCACCATCCGCATCTGTCACTACTGAGGAAAGGTCGATTGTCTGGTTGGGCGAAGCTGCTATTTGCTGAAGGGTAAAACTCTTTGATGTGGCTGATGCGACCGGAGCCTGATTGGCCGGAGTCGCATCGGATACGGTCACACCTATATGCCCAAGTGCACTGCCTCCGCGACCATCCGAGACCTGATAAACAAACTCATCAGCACCAACATAGCCATTGGGTGAATAGGTCAGGATCAGGCCATTCACTGTGACTCTGGCATCGCCACCATAGACAGCCAGTGTCATAGGATCACCGTCTGGGTCGCTGATGAGTCCGAGAGAGACCAAATCAATAGTCAGTGAAGTATCACTGTCAGTAGTGATACTCAGATCTGTGGCGACGGGAGGATTGTTATCGGGCTCGATTACCGCCTCACTGACCTGAACGACGATTAGTCCTGCTGCGATTGCGCCCCATTCATCGGTGACTAAATAGGTTGCGGAATCAACGCCAACAAAGCCATTGGGCGAATATTCGACCTGATCACCGTTAAGAGAAAACCGGTCATCGGTCTGCAATAACGAAGTGACGGAGACAGGATCACCGTCCGGGTCTCCATAAGCTCCTTCCAGCGTCATAGTGATTGAAGTTTCACTATCGGTCTCCGCAGAAACCCCATTGGCATAAGGAGGTTGGTTATCTACTTCACTGATGGCCAACACCACAATAGATGATGTGTCAGAGCCTGAATCAGTGCTGCGCAGCAAATAATCAACCTGTGCAATCCCCTCCTCCAGCGCAGTAATTTTTATTTTGTTCTCTTCAAGCACTTCAAGGCGAATATAGTCACTGAGTGATTCAGCCTGTATCAACTCCCATAACTCTTCAGCGGAAACCTGTTCATTGAGATCAACAATCAGAGTTTGACCAACATAGATGTCCTTTATCAAAGGAGGAGCACTCAGACTGTCTCCAGGAGCTGCATTCTTATCAAGATTGACCAGAATCAGACCCGCAGTCCATCCCCCCATACCATCACTAAGGATGTAAACAGCTACATAATCGGAATCGCTGCCACCCGGGTCATAGCTCAATACGCCATCAATCAATGACAGTCGTTGCTCACTTTGCAATAAAGACGCAACACTTAGAGGATCGCCATCCGGGTCTGTTATGAAGTCAGAGATATCGACTTCAACAACCTGGGTTCCGTCAGAACTGAGTTCGATATTTAACGCCGTTGGAGGATTGTTTTGCCAGGTAGAGACGATCACCGCAAAGTATCCTTGATAGGTTTCGCCATCACTCTCCACCTTATAGCTCACTTCACCAAGACCAACGGCATCAGCAGATACAGAGACTTGAGTTGGACTAATCAAGTTGGCACTCACAGGCCCATCTACAGTGCTGAGCTCTGTTATTTGCCAGTCCGAATCAGTCGTGATCTGGGGCGAAAGGTCCAGGGTTTGGGAGCGACCAGGCTGCATCTGAGCGATTAATACTTCAATACGGGGGGGATCAGACTCTACTACCGAAGGAGCCGCTTCAGTTTGCACGTTGATATATACGTCACTTCCGTGCCCACATGCGCTCAACAACAGCGTGAGAATAAATAAGCAGAATAGCTGCCTGAGGTGCGACATTCAGTCTCTCCATCCCAGACATCCCTATCATGAGTGAAAGTTATCAGGCAGGCCTTTGCCGTACCTATAACTTTAGTTCAGGCAAAAGGTTCTGCCAGTGACGAAACAGGGGCAAAATGGATTCGAATATCCAACGTCAGAACAAAAAAGAGCCCGCAGGCTCTTTTTTGATCACTCAATGAAAGCTTATCGCCAGTAGGGCGTCATGGCCTGTGCCGACTTCCGGGAGAAGTCCAGTGCCAGCAGCAAGCTGTCCTTTTTATTGGCCAGCCAATCGCTGAGATCCAGCTCCAGCTGATTACTGTATTCACCCAAGAGGTTATAACTGCCGAGGGTTCGTATACCATTAACCAAATCACTCCAGGGAGCCCGAAAACTATCCCGGCTCTGGGCGTCATACAGTTCACCATAGGCAAAGCCAACCAAAATAGCTTCATCCAGCTGCTCAACCGCACTCAGGTAATCAGTGTCAGACAGGGAGTGGGTAGGAGGCATCAGTTCCAGAATGCTCTGCCAGGAGGCTTCCTGCATCTTATCCGCCATCGCCTTCAATGATACCTGAGGCAGTACAACCAAACCTTTCTGCAAATCCAGCAGCAGGCGCACCATGGCCAGTTGCAGTTGACCATACTGTGGCATCTGCTGCAGCGCGTGCAATTTAGCGGCAAAGTCGAAACCATTCAGCTCAGCTGCTGCTTTTGCTTCGAAAGCCTCGGATTGCTCGTGTTTTGTGGCGAGGCACTCTTCAATAATACCGGCGGCGTACTGCGCCTTATCAACAAAGCCCAGATTGGCTTCAAGTAACTCGAAACCTGAATCATAGCCCTCTTCCCACAAACCAAACTGCTGCAATGTCAAACGTTGCAGTCGGATAATGCTTCGCAGGCGCTGCCATAGCTCGACGCACTGCAGCGGCACATGAGCACTCTCGGCAATCATCTGCTCGAGCAATTGCCACCGCTCCACACAGGTTTCCAGTAAAGTTTGCACGGCTATGTTGATATCGCTGTCTCTGGTGAGTTCAACATACTTAAGGGCTTCCAAAGACAAAGGGCTGGACTGGGACGCCAGTCGGTAACCCCGTTGAGCCTTGCTGGCTTTTCCCAGGCGAACCGGTATCCAGCCAGACACTGTCGTTGCCAACTCAATCAAGGCTGACACCTCACCTGCCAGCAGCTCAAATTCCAGCTCGCAAATATCTTCCTGCTGGCCGGAGGCCACTATGGTGCCAGTATCCAGCGCAATCTCCACCATGCTGTTGCCTACATAGACATGCCAGAGCTGACGGGTGAAGTTTGTGTCAAACAGGCAATACAGCTCATCCTGCACCGCGGCAATATCTGCATCCACAGGCCAGATTTCATCGGGAAACAGACTCAAAGTCGGAGTATCCGCTTCTATATCTATGTTGTACTCTGGACGGGAGTGAATGCCGCCGGCAACACGACCAGCAGTTTTTATGGTTTGTTCTCTGTGGTCACCTTCGCCCCTCACTCTGAGCCCCATATCCCAGCGACGCAGCTGCAGATCCCGGGTATCAAAGTAGCGGTTGGTGAGTTGTTTGGTCGGCAATAGCTCTGAATGCTCCAGATTGGAGAGATTTTTAGTCAGAGTTTGAAGGTCTGCCAGGTCAAGGAAGAGCTTGAGTTCGATTTCTGCGGCCATGAAGTAGAAGGGTCAGTTAGTAATCAAAGATTCATCAAAACGTCATTATTTATTCATAATGTAATATTGCTGTCATAAAAGGTCTTTAGGATTCGCTTCCAGAGTAGATTTATGACTCAATAGTATTAAAACTGTGCTTCGATATAAAAAACACAGTTTCATTAAGCGGACGCATGGGGTAACATTCGCCCGCTTTTTCCACTAAGGGAATAACCTTAATAGGTACACGGCTATGCCAGTAAACTCTATTTTGGGCGTGTTTGCAAAATCGCCAATCAAGCCTCTGCAAGAGCACATCGACAAAGTATACGATTGCGCATCTATACTTGTCCCATTTTTCGAAGCGACTATCGCAGGTGACTGGGATAGTGCCGTCGCACAGAGAAAACAAATCAGTCAACTGGAACGTGAAGCCGACGCGCTGAAGCGGGAGATTCGTCTGAATCTGCCTGGCGGTCTGTTCATGCCTGTTGAACGCACTGACTTGCTGGAACTGGTGACCCAACAGGATAAAATCGCCAATAAAGCAAAAGATATCTCTGGTCGCGTTATCGGTCGTGAATTGCTTATTCCGGTAGCCATCCAAGGTCCCTTCATTGCCTATTTAACCCGCTGTCTTGACGCCGTTGAACTGGCGAAACAAGCCATCAACGAACTGGATGATCTGTTGGAAACAGGTTTCCGTGGTCGTGAAGTTGAATTGGTAGAAAAGATGATCAGTCAACTCGATGCTATCGAGGAAGATACTGATGATCTGCAAATTCAGGTACGTCGTCAGCTGTTTGCCATGGAAGCTGAACTCAACCCTGTCGATGTGATGTTCCTTTACAAGATTATTGAGTGGGTAGGCGACCTGGCTGATTTGGCCGAGCGTGTAGGTTCCCGCCTGGAGCTGATGCTGGCTCGCGTCTAATAACAAGGTTTTCAAGGTAACAACATGGTTGATGTATTAGTAACCCATGGCACGCTGTTAATTGGGATGGCGGCCCTGTTTGGATTTTTGATGGCTTGGGGTATCGGTGCCAACGACGTGGCTAACGCCATGGGTACCTCTGTAGGTTCCAACGCCATTACCATCAAACAAGCGATCATCATTGCGATGATCTTCGAATTTGCCGGTGCCTATCTGGCTGGTGGTGAAGTAACCTCCACTATCCGTAAAGGTATTATCGATTCAGCTTACTTCGTACCACACCCAGAACTGCTGGTGTACGGTATGATTTCTGCTCTGCTGGCAGCCGGTATCTGGTTGATTGTCGCCTCAGCACTGGGCTGGCCTGTATCTACCACTCACTCTATCATTGGCGCCATCATTGGTTTCGCCGCTGTAGGTGTGGGTCCTGACGCTGTAGCCTGGGGTAAAGTAGGTGGCATCGTTGGTTCCTGGGTTGTCACCCCGGCAATCTCTGGTTTCATCGCTTTTGTCATCTTCCAGAGCGTTCAGAAGTTGATCTTCAACACCTCTGACCCTCTGGCAAACGCCAAGCGCTATGTACCTTTCTATATGGGTCTGGCTGGCTTCATCATGTCTCTGGTAACTATTACCAAAGGTCTGAAGCACGTTGGTCTGCACCTGAGCACCAATGAAGCTTACCTGCTGTCGCTGGCTATCGCTGTTGCTGTTGGCTTCCTGGGTAAAGTGGCTATTGGCCGCCTGAAGATGTCTGGCGTTACCGGTACTGGCACCGACACTCAGTTTGGCGATGTTGAAAAAGTGTTCGCCATCCTGATGGTTGTAACCGCGTGTTGTATGGCATTTGCTCACGGCTCTAACGACGTAGCCAACGCGATTGGCCCTCTGGCTGCAGTAGTATCTGTAGTTGAAGCTGGCGGTGAAATCTCTTCCAAGGCTGCTCTGGCCTGGTGGATTCTGCCTCTGGGTGCCTTCGGTATCGTATTCGGTCTGGCTATCTTCGGTAAGCGCGTAATGGAAACCATTGGTAAGAACATTACCCACCTGACTCCAAGCCGCGGTTTCGCTGCTGAGTTGGCAGCGGCCTCTACCGTAGTAATTGCATCCGGTACCGGTCTGCCAATCTCTACCACTCAGACTCTGGTTGGTGCAGTACTGGGTGTAGGTATGGCTCGTGGTATTGCCGCTATCAACATCGGTGTAGTTCGTAACATCGTAGTATCCTGGGTAGTTACCCTGCCTGCCGGTGCTGGCCTGTCGATCATCTTCTTCTACATGATCAAATCAGCATTCGAATAAACTAAAGTTTATTACGCAGTTATACAGAGGGAAGTCATATGACTTCCCTCTTGCATTAGTGCCCCTGAATCCCTAGCATGTGGGGCAGTTCCATCTTTAAAGAGAATACTTTAGTGTTACGAATCCTTGCTTTGGTGACCATGCTGATTGCCTCACCAAATCTGTTGGCTGCGACTCAATCCGGCTATATTTCTGAAGATGTTTACATATTCATCCATGGTGGTCCGGGTACCCAGTATCGCATTCTGGGCAGCGTAGAAGCCGGTCAACCTGTCACTCTGCTGGGTGAAACCGACGGCGATTACAGTAAAATCAAAGACCATAAAGACAGAGAAGGCTGGGTACGTACTGACCAGATCCAATCTTCTCCTTCTTTCCGTGTTGTCGTTCCGCAGCTGGAAACCAAACTGGCTGATACTCAAAAACAGCTGAGTCAGGTTCAATCCGGCAACAAGCAGCAAAGCAACCAGCTGAGCAGTGCCGCCCGTGAAATCAGCGAGCTGAAAGCACAGCTGGCACAGGCCACAGCAGAGCGAGACAGCGCCAAGGCAGAACTGAACTCACTGCTTGAAGATCAGGATTATGAAATGTGGCGTCAGGGCGGCATGATTGCCGGCGTAGGTCTGTTGCTGGGTCTGCTGATAGCCTACCTGCCACGTCCTCAGCGTCGTAACAAGAGCCGCTGGATGAACTGATTGATCAGTCACTCAATAAAAAAACCACCCGCGGGTGGTTTTTTTATTTTTTGAATTCCTTAAATGCTGTCATCAGGCGATTGCCATATTTTCCCGTGCTGACAAACTCGTTGGCATCCAGGTACTGCAGATAGCAGCCTGTCATGGCCACTCTCAAATTTTTCAGAGTCATGCCTTTGGACAGCGTCTTTGGCAATGCAAGCACCAGACCGACAGCCGTCATCGCATAGCAAAACATCAACCAGATCAGCATTAAAGGGGTACGAATAAAGGGCTTAAAGCGCAGCATATAAACCTCTTTTCTGCGACTAAAGAAGCTTCATGTTACGCCCGTCAAACCTGAGTTTCAGTGAATTCTGTTTAATACACGGCAGATTGTCGGCATTAGACTTCAATAGCAGTCATATCCTTGTCTGTATCCAAAAATTTACAAATCCTCCACTGCCCAACCTCAAATCCGAAACACAAGGTGTGCCACAGCTCACATTTTCATAGTATAATTTTTTGCGTACGATTAAATATTGTATACAAAAATAAAACACATTGGCTACATTGCTGTTTTTATAGATTTTTTTTGGCGATGGATACTTTCCTATGTTTAAAGCAAGCGAGGTATTGAGTGGTCGTTATGACGGTGCCACTCTGGATGAGCTGTTCACAGCAATAACCAATAACTACATAGTGGACGAAGAAGCCTATCTGAAAGAGCTTCTGACTATGGTTCCTTCAAGTGATGATGATATTCGTCGAGTCACTGCCAATGCCCATCAAATGGTGACCAAGGTTCGCCAGTTTGAGAAGAAAGGCCTGATGGTAGGGATTGATGCTTTCCTACAGCAATATAGTCTGGAGACCCAGGAAGGTATTATCCTTATGTGTCTGGCCGAGGCTTTGTTGCGGATCCCCGACTCTGCAACCGCCGATGCGCTGATCGAAGATAAGCTCTCAGGCGCCCAGTGGGATAAGCACCTTAAAAAGAGCGATTCCATGCTGGTTAATGCTTCGACCTGGGGGCTGATGCTTACAGGAAAAGTGGTTAAGCTGGACAGAAAGGTCGACGGCACACCAAGTAATATGTTGAACCGTCTGGTCAACAAGATGGGTGAGCCTGTGATTCGCCAGGCCATGTACGCTGCCATGACCATTATGGGTAAACAGTTTGTACTGGGCCGGGATATTCAGGAAGCGTTGAAAAACAGCGAAGACAACCGTGAGCTGGGGTATACCCATAGCTACGATATGCTGGGTGAAGCGGCCCTGACCAAGGCTGACGCCGACAAGTATTTCAATGACTATGCCAATGCCATTAGAGAGCTGGGCAGCTATAGCTACGACACTAACTATGCTCCCCGCCCAACCATCTCTATCAAGCTTTCTGCCCTGCATCCGCGCTATGAAGTCGCCAATGAGGACAGAGTACTGACAGAGCTGTATGACACTGTCATCAAACTGATCCAACTGGCGCGCTCAGTAGATATAGGAATCTCTATTGATGCGGAAGAGGCTGACAGACTTGAGCTGTCTCTGAAACTGTTCCAGAAGCTGTACAACTCTGAAGAAGCAAAAGGTTGGAGCTTGCTGGGTATTGTCGTACAGGCATACTCCAAGCGCTGCCTGCCGGTACTGACCTGGCTGACCCGACTGGCCAAAGAGCAGGGCGATGAGATCCCGGTTCGTCTGGTAAAAGGCGCTTACTGGGACAGCGAGATTAAATGGTCGCAGGTAGGTGGTGAAGGCGGTTATCCATTGTTCACCCGTAAAGCCGGTACCGATGTCTCTTATCTGGCCTGTGCCCGCTATTTGCTGAGCGACGCCACCAAAGGTGCCATCTTCCCTCAGTTTGCCAGTCACAATGCCCAAAGTGTTGCCAGCATTATTGATATGGCAGGCGACCGACACTATGAGTTCCAGCGCCTGCATGGCATGGGCCAGGAGCTGTATGACACCTACCTGAAAGAGAGCCATAACGCCCAGGTACGTATCTATGCGCCGGTTGGTGCCCATAAAGAGCTGTTGCCATACCTGGTACGACGCCTGTTGGAAAATGGCGCCAATACCTCATTTGTCCATAAACTGGTCGACCCCAAAACCCCAATCGACAGTTTGGTGGAGCACCCGGTGACCAAACTTAAGACCTATAAAACTCTGGCCAACAACCGGATCCCAGTGCCAGCGGATATCTTTGGCGCAGGACGTAAAAATTCCAAGGGACTGAATATGAATATCCAATCTGAAGCCAAACCCTTTTTCAAAGCACTTGAGAAATATGAACAGCAGCAGTGGCATGCTGGCCCATTAATCGATGGCGAGACAGTCTCCGGCACAGTGCATGATGTACTCAGCCCCTACGATACCCGCCAAAAGGTCGGTACCATTGCGTTCGCCGATGAAGCGGCAATTGAGCAGGCGATCTATTCTGCCCAACGAGCCTATCCGAGCTGGTGTCGCACTTCGGTTGAAGAGCGTGCCAATGCACTGCAAAAACTGGCGGATTTGCTGGAGGAAAATCGCGAAGAACTGATCGCTCTGTGTACCCGCGAAGCTGGCAAGACCCTGCAGGATGGCATTGATGAAGTGCGCGAGGCGGTAGACTTCTGTCGTTACTATGCCATTCAGGCCAAGAAGCTGATGGCTGAGCCAACCCTGATGCCAGGCCCCACCGGAGAGTTGAACGAACTGTTCCTTCAGGGCCGCGGTGTCTATGTCAGTATCAGTCCATGGAACTTCCCGCTGGCTATCTTCCTGGGTCAGATCACAGCGGCGCTGGCTACAGGTAACACTGTGATAGCCAAGCCTGCTGAGCAAACCAGCCTGGTTGGATATCGTGCAGTACAGCTGGCCCACGAAGCCGGTATTCCCAAGTCAGTACTGCAGTTCCTGCCGGGAACCGGTGCCACTGTAGGCGCAAAACTGACAGCAGATGAGCGTATCGCCGGGGTGGTATTTACCGGCTCCACTGAGACCTCTCAGCGTATCAATATCACCCTGGCTCAGCGTAAATGCGGCATTGTTCCATTTATCGCTGAAACCGGTGGCCAGAATGCCATGATTGTCGACTCAACTGCCCTGCCTGAGCAGCTGGTCCAGGATATCAAAGACTCCGCCTTTACCAGTGCAGGTCAGCGCTGCTCGGCGCTGAGAGTACTGTATGTGCAGGACGATATCGCAGAAGGCATTATTGAGCAGCTGAAAGGTGCCATGGATGAGCTGCAGTTGGGTTACCCTGGCGCCTTCAAAACAGACGTTGGCCCGGTAATCGACACCACGGCGCAAACTAATCTGAACGCGCATATCGACAAGATCTCTTCCACAGGTAAGCTGATCCACAGCGTTAATCTGACTGAAGAGTGCCAGCATGGTCACTTTGTTGCGCCTACTGCGGTTGAAATTAACTCCATCACTCAGTTGGAAAAGGAACACTTTGGTCCAATCCTGCACGTGGTGCGCTACAAAGCCAAAGATATCGACAAAGTGGTCGAGGAGATCAACTCCACCGGCTATGGCCTGACGTTCGGTATTCACAGCCGCAATGAATCCTTTGCCCGGGAGCTGGCTGATCGCCTGAATGTGGGTAATGTCTACATCAACCGTAATCAGGTAGGTGCTGTGGTCGGTGTGCAGCCATTTGGTGGTCGCGGACTGTCCGGTACCGGTCCAAAAGCCGGAGGTCCACACTATCTGTTCCGCTTCGTGACAGAGAAAACCCGCACCAACAACATCACCGCCATTGGCGGTAATGCCACCCTGCTGTCTTTGGGTGATGCGGACTAACTTGAGATAGTGAAAACTGCTTAGAATCAAAACGCCGGAGTCTGACTCCGGCGTTTTTGTATGGATATCAAGTCTGATGCAGCAGTCGACTAGCGCTCCAAAATCAACTCACTGTGCATCTGCAGTATTACTTCATCGAGGGAGCGAATAAAATCCAGCGCCTCACGTGACATGGGTTGCTCCTGTCGGGTTAGTATGTAATAAGCCTTATGATGCAGCACTTTAAGTTCGGGAAATGGCATCACCAGGGTGCCATTATCCAAATGCTCCTTCACCAGTTCATAACCACATAAAGCGACACCCAACCCCTCCATCGCCATGGCGGTGACTACATCAGACTCACCGGCCACATGACCACCATGGGAATCCAGTCCAATAACAGGATAGTGCTTGAGCCAATACTGCCAATCACTGTTGTCACGTTCATGAATAAAGGTCGCCCGGGTCAGATCTTCAGGGTCATCCAATCCTGTCTCCTCCCGGTATTTGGGCGAGCACACAGGCACATAATATAAGCCGTACAAAAACTTGGCATCGAATCCCGGCCAGTGTCCCTGCCCCCATTTAATCGCCAGCTCTGTCTCCGGCAGGAAATCCAGATGATGAGTGGTCAACACCTGGCGCACTCTCACATGCTGATGGTTCTTCAGGTAATGAGGTAATTGCTTGGTAATTACAATACGGCTGAATACCGGCTCAGACTCTATGTTGAGAATGTAGCCTGCAGAATGCTCATGGAAGTCATCGACTATGTTGAGCAGTGCATTAAATGGCAGCTCAATTTTGCGGTACAAACGCTGTCCATCCTCAGTTAACTCTACCTTTCTCGGATTTCTGAAAAACAGTTTGGTTTTCAGCAAAGCCTCCAACTTGGCGATTTGCTGACTGACCGCTGGCTGAGTGAGATGAAGATCACGACTTGCAAGGGTAAAACTTTGACGTTCGGCAACAGCCTTGAATGCCAAAAACCACGCCAGATGAGGCATTCGCGAATAATTCGCAGGATTGGAGGCATCTTGCATAAGGTTTTGTTATAGATAAATAAGACAATATTGTTGGATGATACTTAAGGGAATCATGAAAATCTACACGGCTTTTTTTAGGGAGATGACCCGGCGCAAACAAAAACTTCCGCCGGAGAAATCGCCCCTTTGCTGTAACCAAATCAGATAAAAAATAATCACTCCCAAAGGTGAATCATGCTAACTGAAGTAGATTCCATGCCGTGCAACAACGAGCACGACGCCAAGTTTGACAAAACACTGATATCTATCAGCTTGATATTTGTTTTTGCTACGATCGCCATGCTGATGGCATTTCCTGAGTCTTCTCAGGAAGTGGCTAAAAACATGTTCCAGGGCTTGACCAATAACATTGGCTCTCTGGTTCAGCTATTCGCTTTTGTTATCGTATGTTCCATTGTCTATGTAGCAATGAGCAAATATGGCGATATCAAGCTGGGCGACGGTGCCCCTGAATACACCAACAGCAGTTGGCTGTTTATGTTTATCTGCGCCGGTCTGGGCAGTGCCACTATGTACTGGGCCTTTATGGAATGGGCTTACTACTACAACGGCCTGGGTCTTAACATTGATGCCCAGACCAATGAAGCCCTGCGTACCAGTCTCTCCTATGTAATGTTCCACTGGGGTATTACTCCCTGGGCTATCTATGCACTGGCATCAGTGGCCATGGCTTACCATTTCCACGTTAACCGTGCCAAAGGTCTGAACCTGTCCTCTCTGATGGTGTCTGTTCTGAACATGAAAGAAGACAGCACCGCCAGCAAAGTATTGGGCCGCGCTTTGGATCTGGTGTTCCTGTTCGCCACCTTCGGCGGCCTGATCCTGACCACCACGGTAACAGTTAACACTGTGTCCACCGGCTTCTCTGAACTGTTTGATTTCCAGAATTCCTTCCTGTTTGAAGTCGTACTTCTGGCTTTGATCACCCTGACCTTCACCCTGAGTTCATACATAGGTATCAGCGAAGGTTTGCAGAAGATTGCCCACGCTGCCTGTGGTATGTGTTTTGTGTTCGCCATGGTGGTTCTGCTGCTGGGTGACACCACTTTCATCATTGATTATGTGGTGAACTCTCTGGGACTGACCCTGAGTAATTTCGTAGAAATGAGCCTGTTCACCGATGTGACCAATAATGGCACCTTCAATAAAGACTGGACCGTATTCTACTGGCTGTACTGGCTGACCTACTGTCCCGGCGTAGCTATCTTTGTTACCCGAATCTCCAAGGGCCGTTCAATCCGTCAGGTAGTATTTGGCCTGATCGCAGGTGGCTGTGCGGGTTGCTGGTTCTTCTTCGGCGCATTGACCGGTTACTCAGTCGACATGTTCAACTCAGGCATTATTAATGCCCCGGATCTGCTGAACACTGCGACCGGTGACCTGGCTGTAGCCCAACTGCTTGCTAACCTGCCCTTCGGAACTCTGCTGTCTGTGTTCTACTTCCTGTTGATGATGGTGTTCCTGGCATCCCATCTGGACGCAATCGCCTACACAGTAGCCGCCGTAAGCACCAAAAACATGAAGCAAGGTGAAGACCCTGCCCGTCCACTGCGTATCTTCTGGTGTGTGATGCTCAGCTTGCTGCCACTGGCCATGCTGTACATCGACGCCAGTCTGGACACCCTGAAAACTGCCGTAACCCTGACCGCTGCGCCGTTTATTCTGGTTCTGGTGCTGTGTCTGTTCGGCCTGAAGAAATTCCTGGCAAACCATAAGTTTGAGAAATAATTGATGAAAATTACTGATATCGAAGTTATCCACCTGCGTGTCCCTGCCATGGAAGCAGACTGCGAGTGGGGTGAAGACGCAGTCATCGTTAAAGTACATACCGACAAAGGTATTGTGGGTGTGGGTGAAGCTGACTCCAGCCCTCTGGTGGTTCAGGCCTGCATCGAAGCGCCACAGACCAACTTCTACTGTAATGGTCTCAAGCGTCTGCTGATTGGCGAAAACCCACTGGAAATTGAACGCCTGTGGAACAAAATGTACTGGGCGTCCAACTATGTGGGTCGCCGCGGCGCCGGTATTCATGCCATCAGCGCCATTGATATCGCCCTGTGGGATATCGCAGGTCAGTACTATGGTGTGCCGACTCACACTCTACTGGGTGGCAAATACCGCGACCGTATCCGTTGCTACGGTACCTTTATTCCTGCCGACAAGCCGGAAGACAACCGTAAAATTGCCCAGGACCTGGTGGCTCAGGGCTTTACCAGCATCAAATTCGGTGGTGGCATCTTCGGTCACGATCCTGACACTGACTATGAAATTGTCCGTAACGTGCGTGAAGCTGTCGGGGATGAGATTGAAGTTCAGATTGACCTGGCCTCTCAGTGGAAGACATGTGGTCATTCAATGGAGATGTGTCGTCGTCTGGAGAAGTTCAACCTGAACTGGGTGGAAGAGCCTGTACTGGCGGACTGTCTCAACAGCTATGCCAAGCTGTCCGGCCGTATCCCACAAAAGGTTGCCGGTGGTGAGTCACTGACGACCCGCTTCGAATTTGCCGAGTTCCTGGAGAAATCCAAGGTCGATATCGTACAGCCGGATATCACCCGCAGTGGTGGTATTACCGAGATGAAGAAGATCTACGATCTGGCCCAGATGCACGGTACTCAGCTGATCCCACACGGTTTCAGCACAGGCATTTTGCTGTCCGCCTCAGTGCACTTCCTGGCTGCCACAGAACACGGCACTTTGATGGAGTTCTCTCAGAGCAACAGCCCACTATTCAGAAACCTGGTTGCCAATCAGATTAAGTTTGAAAATGGCTATGTGACTGTGCCGGACACTCCAGGTCTGGGCATAGAACTGGATCAAGAGGTCATTGAAAAGTACAAGGTTTGATCCCCTGACCTGTGTCCAAAAGCCGGAGCCTTGCTCCGGTTTTTTTATTATGCGGGTTCAGCAAAATCGCCTGCACTCAGGCATAAAAAAACCTGCGTACAACGCAGGTTTTTATCCGTCCTGAATTCACGATTAATCGCGGCCCAGTACCTTGATACCGGCGCTGCCATCTTTAGCCTCACCGAACACTTCGATGCTCTTCACGCAGCGCTTGTAAGCGAACTTGCGCCAGTCGGTAGACTCGTTCTTCTTCAGGTCACGATAGAAGTTGATGGTACGGGTTTCGCCATTGCGGAAAGTAAATACCGCCTTACGCAGACGTGCTTTACGCTCAGCCTTGATCTTGATGGCATCGGTGTTGCGGCAAACCAGCAGTGGGATCTTGGCGCCATGACGACCGTCTTCCAACAAAATAGTACGGCCCAAAGTGATATGACCATCAGCCATTGCAGGGGCTGCAGCACTCAGCGCTGCCAGTGCCAAAGCAGACACAGCAATCAGTTCTTTCATTGTGTTTTCTCATCAACAGCAGGAATTGGGCGGCACAATAGCCGCCGTTGCCCTTTGACACCACTGACAAATGATAAAAATTAGAAGTCGCTAACATTATTAAGTTAATCACAGGTGTCGACAGTCAAGATTAATCTTGTGTTCAGTCAGCCCCAATATCAGCAAACTCTTCAATCAGCTAAAAATCAGCCAGTTAACAACAAACTGATCGCGGCAATGCGGACAAACAATTCTGCGCTTATACCCTGCTGCCACCAGTCCGCCTCACACTTCCAGAACCATGTTCTATATTTACAGTACTTTATCCAACATAAGGCTTACTCGGTATGAACCCAGGACTTCTGAGTGCACTGAACAGCATGAAACCCAAGGTATCATTTCTGCTGTTATCAGTATTCACCCTGATCGCTGTCAACCTCCCTCAGTCAAAGGCTGACACCATAAAGATTGGTATGTCGACGGCATTGGAAGGCCCGGCTCAGGGTTTGGGGACCAATGTAAAGGCCGGGGTCGAAAGCTATTTCGGGAAGGTTAACGCTGCCGGAGGGATTAATGGTAAATCCCTGCAATTGGTTGCACTGAACGACGGATACGAGCCTGATAAAGCCGCCGATAATATGCAGCACCTGATAGAAAAGGAAAAAGTGTTCGCGGTGCTGGGGAATGTCGGTACCCCAACAGCAGTGGTGACAGTTCCTATTGCCAACAAAATGAAAACGCCATTAGTTGGCGCCATTACTGGTGCAGGCCTGCTGCGCAAAGACCCGCCGGACCGCTACGTTATCAATTATCGCGCCAGCTACGCCCAGGAAACCGCAGCCATGATTGATGGCCTGCTGGCTCAGGGGATTAAACCGGAAGAGATCGCCTTTTTTACCCAAAAAGATGGCTATGGGGATGCAGGCTACAGCGGTGGCGTTAGTGCGCTGAAACGTAACGGCTTCAGTAATACAGACTCTCTGGCCCACGGGCGTTATCAAAGAAACACCACCAATGTGGAAGAAGGTCTGTTAACCGTATTGAGTGCCGATGTGGAGCCAAGAGCCATCATTATGGTTGGGGCTTATAAGCCATGCGCTGAGTTCATTAAGCTGGCGAAAGACGAGTTACCCAACGCCCTGTTTTTAAACGTATCCTTTGTAGGCAGCATTCCTCTGAAGCAGGAACTGGGAGATAAATCTGAGGGCATTATCGTTACTCAGGTGGTTCCTCACTTTAATTCATCACTCAATACCGTGAAGGAGTTTCGCAGCGATCTGCAGAAGTATGGCAATGGGGTCGCGCCCGGCTTCCTCTCTCTTGAAGGCTATCTTGCAGCCAAAATGCTGGTGATGGGGATTCAGAATGCCAATGGCGTCAGCTCTCCAGAGAACATTGTCGACGGACTGAATAATCTGAATCAGTTTGATATGGGTATAGGCGTCCCACTGTCCCTCAGCGAAGACAAACATCAGGCCAGCGATCAGGTATGGCCCACCAGGATCAAAAACGGCGAGTACGTGGTACTGGACTGGTCTGATATTTAGCCTTAGTCACGCTGAATGAGCTCACTTATGAAGACTGCCGGCAAAGCAAGATTCATCTCCATTAAAGGTCTGATGCTGTTTCTGGTGCTTACCAGTTTAGGAGCAACAGGCGTTTTGCTGGCATTCTCTATGATGATGTCCGAAAAAAACGTGCAGGGGATACATCAGATCTCAACCATCTCCAGTGCACAAGAAGCCATTATTGCGGCTAACAAGTCGGTCAATGGGCTATTCACCCGCATCAGTAACATCACCTCAACTAAACAAATGGCAGAGCTTGAAAGCCTGCCACCGGCGAAACCTTTGAAACAGCAATTTGACTCAGCTTCATCGAAGCTGGGAAAAGCCCTTGAAGACAAACAACAGATGTCCAGATTGAGCTCATCCTTCAACAAGCTGTTTGCCGATACTGAAAATATCGCCATCAGGCAGGGGGAGTATCTGGCACAGAAACAGCAGTTAGGTACGCTGCAAACCAACTTTAATTCAGGCGCTGCAGAACTGGAAAAGGCCCTGTCCAAGCTCCAGGGAAAAATGAAACTCTCTATCGGTTTGCAGCAACGTAGATTGAAGAGGCTGGCAGCTGCGGGTTTTGATGAAAATGATCCTGACAGTGCCAGAAAGTTGTTTGAATCCACCAATAACTATCTGGGAAGCAAGCAATCTGCATCTATCGCCAATATCGAAAAGCTAAGCTTTACCTCTCAATACCTTATCTCCATCACCTGGGAGTTGTTCAGTACCAGCAGTATCGATGAATTACTCAGCATCAAGAACAACCAGGCAGTGCAGGCCATCGACGAACTGAACTCCCTGCTGAAACTGGTCAACAAAGACATGAGCAGCTCAACCAAGCACAGCGCACTGTTGGCGGATATAGACAAACGACTTCAGGAGATTGTGGCCATTGCTTTCGGTGATGAGGACTCCATCTACCAAAGAAAGCTGGCTTTGTTGACCATAGACGAGCAGATAGTCAACCTTATCTTCGAGGCCTCAGCATCCAGTCAACAGCTGGACACAGTGTTTGGTAAGGTTGAAGCTCAGGTGCTTGACTCCCGCCAGCAGATCAACAGCTCCACTCTGGAAGACTCACAGGAAAGCAGATCCTTACTGCTATCTATCAGTACTGGGGTCATACTGTTTGTCCTGGTGATGGGTTTTGTGGTGGCCAGCTATATCACCAACTGCCTCAATGGCCTGTCTCAGGCACTTGAAAACATAGCCAGAGGGGAAGGCGATCTAACTGTTCGACTGAGTGCTCCCAAGGTCAAAGAGCTGTCGGACATCAGCAACAACTTCAACCAGTTTGTCGCCACTATAGAAGCCGCCATCATTAAAGTTTCTGCTGTCACAGGAAAGCTGGACCAGGCCAGCCTGTCTGCAGCCAAGCAAACGTCAGTGCTGGACAACAAGATCAATGCCCAGCTCAGTCAGGTAGAAAACGTCTCTGCCGCTACGTCACAAATGCACTCCTCCATTGAAAACACCCTGGACAAAACCCGGATGTCCGGCGAGCTGTCCCAACAGGCTCATGAATTTGCCGCCAGCGGTGAGCAGGTAGTTGAAGATGTTATTGAGGCAATGAGGGAGATCTCCGCAGCCAGTGACCGAATGTCCAATATTATTGGTGTTATTGATGAAATTGCCTTCACCACCAACCTGCTGGCGTTAAACGCGGCAGTTGAAGCTGCCAGAGCCGGTGAGCAGGGGCGGGGCTTCGGTGTCGTCGCCGGTGAGGTTCGGGGGCTGGCTCAGCGAAGCTCCGGAGCTGCCAGAGAGATCTCAGAGCTGATTGAGGATTCATTGGAAAAGGTGGAATCAGGTACCAGGCTGGTTACAGAGTCAGGAGAGCTGCTGAAGCAGATTACTGTATCCAGCAGCAATGTCAGGGATAATGTTCAGGAAGTGATGCAGGCGATGCAGGAGCAGAAGCAGCAGGTGCAGTTTGTCGATAACGCCATGGGCAGTGTCGAGACAACCAATCAGCAAAGTGCTGCTATGCTGCAGCGGGTAAATGCGAACTTCGAAGAGGTAAAACAGCAATCTACGGATCTGCTGGAAATGATTGAGAAGTTCCGATTTGGCGAACCCAGGGAGTAACCCTGTTTCAACCCTTCACAGTCAAAAGCTCGCCCCACGGCTCAGGCCTTCCGCCCCCTCAGCCTGAGTGACCTGAAGAAGCAGAGCAAATTGTCAGCGCTAACAAAAAGGGCTCCCTGAGGAGCCCTGTCATTAACCTAAGCGGTTCAGCCATTAACTGAAATCAGCAAATTCGCCGTAGGTCAGATCAAGCAGCTCGCCCAGTTGAAACTCAGTCACTTTAGCGTGCCCTTTCAACCAATCATTCAATACCTGACGGTCTTCTTCGGAAGGAGAACCATAGCGGGTTTCCGGCATGATAATGGCGTCACATACGCCGTTTGATGCACCACAAACACAGCACAATTCGCGGGATTCCAGCAGCGCCATCAACTCATCTGTGAATTCGTCATATTCCTGCTCAGTATCGCAGGTCAGCTGACTTTGCAGCTGAAAACCGTACACGGCAAACTCACCCAGATAAAGCTTCTTACGCAGGCGGCGGGACTTGTTATCTACTTTGTCCAGTTTCATTTTCTACCTCTGGAAATTCAAAATCGCAGCAAGCATACCACTCTCCAGCCAGGCAGCAACAGCAGAAGCCTCTGCCAGAGCTAAAGTTAACCTCTAAAACACACTTTCCCCCGAAAGATATAGCCGTGTAAGCAAACAAGAGATTATGTATTGAAGTTACCATTTTTGACCTTAATTAGTATGGGCAGCGTGTAAATATGAAAGCCAGTTTCATTTTCAGAGTGAATTACCACCAGCAAATGAAACATTAATAAAAAAGCTAAACCCCCAGGCGACCAACCGAATCACTCGCCAACAAATAAACCAGCAAATCACAATAAAAACAAATAGATATGACCAGTCGCGCCATATTAAGAAATAAAAATAGAAATTTAATTGTGACGTTAATTCCATAATTTACTAATTCGTATCCACACTAATTATCTCTTATGTAATATTAGCGCCCGATTTTATCGGGCCTGTTCAATGGATGACGCAATTATTTCTGGATAGGTAATCAAACAACACCAAATAGAATAAAAACTGAATTAAGCCTGATAAACCTGGCTTCTAAATAAGTTGATTCTTAAAAGTGAAATTGAATTACCAAACCCGCCGATAAAACCAGCAATTTAGATTAAATACTGTTCGGCCACCCGGCCTTCAGGAGCAAATGTGAATAACACCCTGCTGATCTCTGGTCATCCAAACCTTGAGCGGTCCGTTGCCAACCAAGGCATTCTGGATCTGTTGGTCGACGAGTCCAACATTACAGTCCGTAAGCTGGATAAACTGTATCCGGATTATTGTATCGATATCGCTGCCGAACAGGCCGCCTTGCTGAGCGCCGATACCATAGTATTCCAGTTTCCACTGTACTGGTCGACCTACCCGGCAATAATGAAAATCTGGTTCGACGAAGTCTTTACCTACAACTTCGCATTTGGTCCAGAGGGCGACAAGCTCAAAGGCAAGCGGGTTATTCTGTCCATCACCTGTGGTGCGACAGCCAATTCTTACAGCGAAGGAGAGTTTAACTTCCTTCCTCTGCCTCAGTATCTGCAAGCTGCAATTCACCCCATCAAGGCTGCACAAATGGCCATTGTCGATGAGGTGATCACTTTCGAGATGAACTCTACTGAAAGTGAAGGCGGCAACAGAGATCAGGTTATGCAACTGGTCCGTCAGCATACTGAGCAACTGCTTCAGGCAATCAACCAAATTAATCAATAAGCATTCACAGGTATCTTCACCATGCTGCAATCCCTACTTGGCATTATCGCCCTGTTGGCGCTGGGCTTCGCTTGCTCCAACGCCAGAACCCGTATTAACTGGCGCACCGTGGGTGGCGCTCTGGTTATCCAGCTAGCTGTCGCCGGTTTTGTACTGGCCACCGACTTTGGTGCCAGCGTACTGCTGTCTATCTCTAACGGTGTGTCTAACGTATTGGGCTATGCCTCTAAAGGTATCGGCTTTGTATTTGGTAACCTGGTGACCTTCCAGGTAGAAAACCTGGGCTTTATCTTTGCCTTCCAGGTACTGCCGGCCATTATCTTTACCTCGGCCCTGATCAGCCTGCTGCACTATATGGGCATCATGCAGCTGTTCGTTAAAATCCTGGGTGGCGGTCTGCAAAAGATTATCGGCTCATCCAAGGCCGAATCCATGAACTCCATCGCCAACACTGTGTGTGGTCAGACCGAGTCGCCACTGTTTATCAAACCATTTCACCCATACCTGACCAAGTCAGAGATCTTCGCCATCATGGTAGGTGGTCTGGCGTCTATCGCAGGTTCTATCCTGGCCGGTCTGGCCGGTATGGGCGTAGATATCGAATACCTGGTTATGGCCTGCTTTATGTCAGCGCCTGCTGGCCTGCTGTTCGCCAAGCTGTTGATTCCGGAAACCGAAACCCCGGTCAATGACGTGCCTGAACTGCCGGACGATGAAAAGCCAACCAACTTTATCGATGCTATCGCCAAAGGCGCTATCAATGGTCTGAAGATTGCCGTTGTGGTTGGTGCCATCCTGATTGCCTGTATCGGCTTGATGGAGATGCTGAACGGTATTATCGGTTGGTTTGGTGGTCTGTTTGGTCAGGAAAACCTTACTTTGGAACTGATCCTGGGTTACCTGTTTGCACCAGTGGCCTGGTTGATTGGTATCCCATGGGCTGAGGCCACCGTTGCCGGTAACTTTATTGCCCAGAAGCTGGTACTTAACGAGTTCGTGGCATTCGCAGGTTTCGCGCCTTACATCGACGGTGAGACTCTGGTTGCTGCCACAGGTGAAGCCATGTCTCCAAAAACTGTTGCTGTACTGACGGTAGCCTTGTGTGGTTTTGCCAACATAGGTTCAGTTTCCATGGTGGTTGCAGCGCTGAGCACCATGATCCCGCGTCAATCAGGCTATATCGCGTCTGTGGGTATGAAGGTACTGCTGGCAGCGACGCTGGCTAACCTGATGTCTGCCACTATTGTCGGTCTGTTTATGGCCTTCTAATCAAAGCTGATATTAATAATCACAAGGGCATAGCCGATCGGCTATGCCCTTCTTGTTTTTATATTCTAACTTGCTCAATACTCTGCTCTCCCTTCCCCCGTCAAGCAATCACTACAAACTCACACCAAAATACAAACAAGACCGCAAACTATTTAACTGAGATTCAAGAAAAATTTCTGTACCATGTCGATTAATTCATTCGGGATTATCGGCGTAAGGGCCGGGAGTCATCACCAATACTCATTAAAGAGCTGATCGTTACTGTCTGTTTATGTTTTTTCAAGAAAGATGCAGGCCCAGGTATGTGCGACTAAGCCAACAATGCTGGGAGAAAGCATCATGTCGACTGCAAGCAATACTATAAAAGCCGCGTCCGTTACCCCGCCGAAAACTCTGGTGGAGAAACTGGGCCTCAATAACCCCGCCTTTTGGCTCAGTGGTGGGTTTCTCACTCTGTTTGTGGCACTCGCCCTGTATGACAAGGCTCTGCTGTCCCAACTGGTCAACACAGGCTTTGCCTGGTCTGAAAGCGTATTCGGCCCCTATTGGCAATTGCTGATGCTGATGACTTTTATTATCGCCATTGGCCTGGCAGTAGCCCGCACCGGAGCCGTGCGTCTCGGCGGTCTGGCCAGGCCTGAGATAGACAGTTTCCGCTGGATGGCGATATTACTCTGTACCCTGCTGGCCGGAGGCGGCGTATTCTGGGCAGCCGCCGAGCCTATCGCCCACTATGTCACTCCTCCGCCGGTATTTGGCACTGAAGATAACAACACCCTGATGGCCTTCAATGCTCTGTCTCAAGCCTTTATGCACTGGGGCTTTCTCGCCTGGACTATTCTGGGCAGTCTCACATCAATTGTGTTGATGCATTTGCATTACGACAAAGGCCTGCCACTGCAACCGCGAACTTTGCTGTATCCGGTTTTTGGCGAACGTGTACTCAAGGGACCTCTGGGTGCCGCCATTGATGCCTGCTGTATTGTCGCTGTGGCAGCGGGAACCATTGGCCCCATCGGCTTTTTGGGACTGCAGATCAGCTATGCTCTTAACGCTCTGTTTGAGATTCCGGACGGCTTCACTACCCAGTTTATTGTGATCCTGATGGCGATTGTGATCTACACCATTTCCGCTCTGAGTGGCGTAAACCGGGGCATTCAAATACTCAGTCGATATAACGTGATTCTGGCTGTTGCCCTGCTCGCCTATATTCTGATTTTTGGCCCAACAAGTTTTATTATCAACGGCTACCTGCATGGCATGGGCAGCATGATAGATAACTTTGTGCCTATGGCGACCTATCGTGCCGATGAGGGCTGGCTCAGTTGGTGGACTGTGTTTTTCTGGGGTTGGTTTATGGGTTATGGTCCTATGATGGCGATATTTATCGCCCGCATTTCACGGGGCAGAACCATACGGGAACTGGTGCTGGCCATCAGCTTTATCGCCCCTGTTATTACCTGCTTTTGGTTCACTGTTGTGGGCGGCTCAGGTCTGGCATTTGAAATTGCTTCACCGGGTTCAGTGAGCAGCGCATTTGAAGGCTTTAACCTGCCGGCAGCTCTGTTGGCGATCACTCAGCAACTGCCTTTGCCTATGCTGATCTCTATTCTGTTTCTTATACTGACCACGGTTTTCATCGTCACCACAGGTGACTCCATGACCTATACCATCAGCGTAGTGATCAGCGGAGAGACTGAACCCAATGCGATTATCCGCAGCTTTTGGGGCATCATGATGGGTGCTACCGCACTGATTTTGATCTCCCTGGGGTCGGGAGGCATTCAGGCGCTGCAATCCTTTATCGTGATTACGGCGGTGCCGGTCTCACTGATACTGCTGCCTTCATTATGGAACGCGCCCAAAATGGCCAGAGTCATGGCTAAAAATCAGGGGATCAACCTCGATAACTAATACCAATCCGTATGAGCAGATGCCACGCCCCTGAAACCCTGGGTCGTGGCAATCCATCATATCTCCAGCCTTTGCTTCACAAAGTCGATAAAGCACTTCACTTTAAGCGGCACATAGCGACGGTTCAGATACACAGCATTAATAGGTAGCTCCCTTGCCTGATAAGCTGACAGCACTCTCACCAGCTGTCCACTTTGCAGCGCCGCCGTCAGCATCCACTCGGGCAACAGTGCAATGCCGTTATCGGCAAGCGCCAACTCCAGCAAAGTGTCACCATTGTCACACTGCAACCGCCCACCCACCTGCACCGAAACCTGCTCTTCCCCCCGATGAAATTGCCATAGATGACTCGACCTGAATCGGGAGTAACTGATACAGGCATGTGCAGTCAGCTCTGAGGGATGCTCCGGGGCACCGGCCTGTTGCAGATAACCGGGAGACGCTACCGCCACCATTGGATTGGCCAGCAATGGCCTGGCCACCAAACTTGAGTCTTCCAATTGACTGGCACGAATGGCGACATCAATACCATCACTCAAGAGGTCGACATGAGCATCACTGAGGGACAGGCTCAGCTGGATGTCGGGGTGGGTCTCCAGAAACTCTTTAACGACAGGTGCCAGTAATATTCTTCCGATAGCCACAGGAGCGGCCACCCTGAGCATACCTCTTGGCCTGCTGATATCCCCTTTTAACCTCGACTCCAACTCATCCAACTCTTCCAGCATCGCCAGCGCATGGTGGTAATACTCCTCTCCGGCAGGGGTAAGTTGCAGCTCCCGACTGGAGCGACTGAGCAGACGAATGCCCAACAGCTCCTCCAACGCCGCCACCCGTTTACTGACCGTCCCCTGCGAGCTACCCAGCTCTCTGGCTACCGCGGAAAAACTGTGGCTTTGCACCACACGTACAAAGGTCCGAATCGCCGTAATCTTATCCATAACGTCCTGCTTCACCTTAACTTCAACACCAGAATTATATTCCCAGCAGGAATAGATGCTATGCATTTGGGCTGGGTTCTATTACTTATTCACGGGAGTAGACTGGCCTCAGTTTCAATTCGCAACCAAAGAGGCACACCATGGTTCTGCAACAACAACTGCAAATTTTGCTCGACAAGCAAGCCATTACTGAAGTCATGTATAAATTCGCCCGGGCACTGGATCGCGTCGATGGCGAGCTGATGAAGTCTACCTATTGGGAAGATGCCATTGAGGAACATCAGGACCCTATATTCCCTGATCTGTTTTTCTACAATGACAATGCCCACGCTTTCGTTGCTCCGGCGATGGAAGGATTTAAAGCCTTGAAGGCGACCCAGCACAGGATCAGTAACCCTCTGATTGAAGTGAAAGGCGATACAGCAAATGCTGAGGCTTATGTCTGGGCTTACCATGTACATGAAGAAAACGGTGTTGATAAAGAGGGGATTCTGGGCGGTCGTCACCACTTCCGTTTTGAGCGTCGACAAGGCGAGTGGAAAATTATCCATCGCAATACGGTTTTCGACTGGAACCAGAATCTCACCGCCAGCGCCATCTGGGCTGATAGCTTCGAAGATAAATACCGGGGCAAGCGAGATAAAACTGATGCCAGCTATCAGTACCTCAGCTTCTAGTTATCCAGCCAACTATATATTTACCAGCCCTGCCTTGCTTCTGGAGCAGGTCTTATACCCAAGGTAAATCAGTATCCGTTTTTTATGCCGATAGTTTCGCAACAGGCTAAATATCCTTGTCTATACTCTAATCAGATTGGCAATAAGGACAACGAGGACACCCTGTATGAGTGACAAACTGCTATCTCTTGACGAAGTCTGTGAAATTCTGGGTCAGTCACCAACCACGATTAAACGCTATGCCAGAGAGAATCTGCTCAGCAGCGTGCAGGACGGTGACGAACTAAAATTTCCTGAGCCGGAAGTTATGCGTTATCTGGAGTTTTCCAAACGCCTCGGCTAATCCGTTAACACTGATTAAAGAGCCCTTTTACGGGCTCTTTTTTTTACATATGTAACAGTCGCGTTTGCAAACTGACTTTCATTAAATATTAATAAAGAGATTAAAATCACAATCAGACATCAATTTGTGAACAGCAACAGAACTCACAAAGCAATTTTCAATAACTTACCCTATAAACCGCTGAAAACCCTTTCTGTATCATATGTATCACCCCAGGACGGGGTATCGCCAACACGCCCATTGAGGACTACACTGCGCGGGTTTTTAACCCCATATACAGAGAGTCCCACTATGAAATCCAAGTTGTTGTTGCTCCCTTTGGTTGCTTCCCTCGGCGCCTGCAGTGGCGGTCACGATGAAGGTCCGGTTAATCCACCGGTACCGGAAGCAGTGCCTGGCCTGATCTCAGGTGAGTTGACCGCCCTGAACAAAGACACAGGTGCAGCAACTATTGGCAACCACCAGCTGGATTTCAAAGGTGCAGCTTTAGGCCGCAGTGCCAACCTGCTGGAACAACTGCATGTGGGTATGCTGCTGACTGTGCAGACAGGTGTAGATGGTAAAGTGGATACCGTTCAGTTTGATGATCTGCTGACCGCCCCTGTGTCATTCAATGATGGCAAAACACTGAAAGTGGCTGGCTTTGAAATTCTGGGCGTCAACAATATCAGCCAGTTTAAACTGAAGCAGATGGTGGAAGTGAGTGGGTACGCTCTGGACAGCAGTCGTATTCAGGCCACTTACATCGCAGCCGATGATGACACTGAAAGCTCTCTGGAAGGCGCGGTTACCAAACTGAATGACGCCAAAACCAGCTTTATGCTGGGTCAAGTGACCATCAATCTGAGCCAAGCCAATACAGCCCTTAAAAACGGCACCTGGGTTGAAGCCGAAGGCCTGATGAGCAGCCAGGAAGTTGCTGGTGAACTCACGAACTTGACAATTAACAGCGCCACTGTAGAAATCGATACGCCGGATTTCGACCATGTAGACGGTGATGTTGAAGTGGCAGGCCGCATCAGCTGGGTAGCTCAGGATCTAAGCCATATGGTAGTGAATCAGAACCTGGCCGTGGGCATCCAGCAAAGTACCCAGTTTGAAGATGGCAGCAAAGCCATGCTCAAGCCAGGTGTGATGGTTGAAGTTGAAGGTAGCTGGGATCTGAATGCCATGCGCCTGAACGCCGATGAAATTGAATTTGATGGTGATAACGATGTCAGCATCGAGCTGCCTGAATTTGAAGCTCAGGGCTATGCTGATTACAACGCCGATACCGGCGTGATGACTATGAATGATATTCCATTCTTTGTATCACCCCGCACTCAGTTTGAAGATGGCCTGAATAAAGATCGTAGCTTTACCAACGAGTGGGTTGAATTCTCTGGCTACCAACAGGGTAACGACTACCTGGTTCAGGAAGTTGAAAGTGACGAAATTGACACCTCCCGTGTAGAGCTGGAAGGCAAAGTTGTCGATGGTGTTGGCTTCTCCGCAACTCTGCTGGGTTATCAGGTCATCAACAATCAGTTGGCCCAGTATATTGGTAAACAGGTTGAAGCAGAGTGCGATCGCACTCCTGACAACAAGCTGGATAACTGCTCCGTAGAGCAGGACAACGACTAACCCTCGATATCAATGTTAAGGCGCCCATGTGGCGCCTTTTTGTTACCTACATTTCCAGACTGACAGACAAAACATTCGGGGAATCACTCGACTAGCAGCACTATCTGCCTTAACTTCTTTATTACTGATACCAATCCTCTCTTTCACGGAAAATCATTAATTGGAGCCAATTCAGGGATGCACAGACTGACCCACCTCAACGGCATCAGAGCCTTTGAGGCCGCCGCCAGACACAAAAGTTTTGCGCTTGCCGCCCAGGAGTTAAATGTCACCCCGGCCGCCGTCGGCCAGCAAGTCAGACAATTGGAAGATTGGTTGGGCATCAAGTTGTTTGTTCGCAGCCAATCTGGTCAAAGCCGGTTAACCTTAACACCGGAAGCAGAAACGGCACTGCCTGAATTCCAGCAGGGACTGGCGCATCTCACTCAGGGATTGGATCTGCTGAAGAGTCCCGGCAGCGAGCAGGTAACCCTCGCCCTGAGTCCCTCTATCGCCAGTAAGTGGTTGATGCCCAAACTGGCCGAGTTCCAGCAACGCTATCCGGACACCAGCCTGAATATCGACACCAGTATTCAACTGATGGACTATCAGGCGGCGGGCATAGATATAGGCATACGTTATGGTCAGGGAGATTGGCCAGCTCTGGACTCCTGTCTGCTGATGAAAGAAAGGGTTTTCCCAGTATGTGCTCCCGAGCTGCAACATCAGGGACTTAGCGACCCGGCTCAACTCGCCGATTATCCGATACTTTACGATATGTCTGTTGCCAACAACCCGGCCTACCCCAGCTGGCAATCCTGGCACCAAAGCCAGCAGCTTGCTCAGCCAAAGCTCAACGGCCTTAAAATTAACAGCTCTGCAGACTTAATAGATGCCGCCATTCGCGGCCAGGGCGTGGCATTGGGACGTGAGGTGCTGGTGTCAGAGGATATCCAGTCAGGTAACTTGGTTTGTCCCTTTGGTACCGACAGCTTCTGGATGACCTCAGAGATGGCCTACTATCTGGTGTGGCCTGAAAACAAGCCCATCACCAGAGTAGTAGAGTTATTAAAGGAGTGGCTGATTGAACAAGCACAGTTGACCCCTAAATACTGCGAGGCGCACAGTAAGTCAGATTAAAGGGAACGGCCAAATCCAGCATGCGAGGTGCAGCTAATCCTGCATCTCTTTTTGTTCTAACGCCCTTAAACCCTTCCGCAGTTGTTTGTGCATTGAGCATCACATTGCACCGCTTGTGCTCAGACAAAGGCTTATCACTGACCGCATCATTGCCCTCCCCGGGATAATCATGACAAAGATAGACCCGGGTTTGATCCGGCAATTGATACAGGCACTTAACTGACGCGAACATCTCATCGACGCTACCGCCTGGAAAGTCTGCCCTGCCCGTTCCTTTGGACGGACTCATCAACAGGTCGCCGACAAACAGAGCATCCTTGATCAGATAAGAAACACATGACTCGGTATGACCCGGGGTAGCAATGACGCCGATCCTGTCACCTCCCAACATCAACTGGCTGTGATTGTCGAGCAACAGGTCATATCCAGCTAATGGCTTGCCTTCCAGTGACTGTTCCCATTTTGAATACACAGCCTCTACCCCTTTCCCTATTCCAATCAGGCCCCCCAGCTTACTTCTCAGGTAAGGTGCTGCGGATAAGTGGTCGGCATGAATATGGGTTTCCAGCAGATACTTGAGCCTGGCGCCTACTTTTGCCAGATAATCTATCAGCTTATCGGCAAAGTGGGTGTCAAAGTCATTACCATCGATATCCAGTACCGGGTCGATAATCATAGCTTCACCATTCTGCGATACCACATAGGTGAAGGTGCCACTGGTTTCATGATAAAAAGCCTGTACGTCCATATTCATTTCCCCCTTCTATCACCCGTTGGATTGGAGTATCGCCTTAACCCGCTCACGCCATGCCGCCAGTGCGGACAGTGTCAAAGGTATGTCTATTCCTGCAAAATCAGCAAATTCCAGACCAAAATACAATGTGATATCCGCCATGGAGAATCTGTCTGCCGCCACATAGTCGTGCTTTGCAAGCACGTCATTAAAGTAAGCAAAACCTCTCGAGGCAGTAGCCTCTTGTATCCGTCCCCACTCCTGGCACTGATTGGTTTCCAACTCCGGGCCCAAACCTGCAGTAGCGTGATGAAAATAGGCGCCTACAGCATCCATCACCATGGCTTCCGCGCGACGTTGCATCATGTGGATTTGTCCCCGTTCAAGGGGGCTTTCTCCGGTCAGGTTTTTCTGCGGAAATCTGGCATCCAGATACTCGGTAATAGCGGTACTTTCCGACAGATACTCTCCCTCTGAGGTTCTCAGTACAGGCACTGTGCCCAGCGGGTTGATTCGGTAGAATTCAGGGGTTCTGTGGGCCTTGGCCATCACATCCACCTCAGTGAATTCCACCTGTTCCAATACTCCCTTGTAGGCCAGCGCCGCTCTGACTCTGGCTGGATTTGGAAAACCTGTTGTTTCGTAAACCTGTATTATTTGTTCAGACATAACTTCCCCCTGACGCCGAAACGCCCCTTATTTTTGATTAACAATTAAAAGTTGAGTTTGTATTAAGTTAGATCGCCTAGAAGCGAACGGCTCCGCGGCCTATTTTGAGGTAAAACTGTGCCGACTCTTCAGCCTCAACCAGCACAATGGACTCAGGTGGCAGACGTAACCAGGAGTGATCTTTCAACAACTTGCCGTCCACCCGGACAGCGCCTTCCACCACAAACAGCTCCAGTACATCCTGAGCCTGGAATTTGTGACGATACCCTTTTGTCACCCTGTGCAAGCTGGTGTGCTCATACTCCGACTGCCACAAGTTCAACCGACTTTCATTGGCGGAAACCTGCTGCCACTCGGCGGTGTTGGTATCCAGCTCCAGATACTCGGCCTCCTCATCGGGCACCTGAGAGAGTTTGACGAATATCTCGCAGCCTTCATGGGTGAATGGAGCATGGCTGGAGTTCAAAGGATTCCTTACATACCAACCTGCGCTGAAGTCTCCTCTCTGGTCAGAGAAGGTCCCTGACAGCACCAGATACTCCTCGCCCCCCGGATGCTTGTGAGCCTTAAAACTACTGCCCGCTTCATAGGTCACACATGAGGTTGCCCGGCGGGCCACTTCATCACCGACACGTTCAAACATCATGCGGCGCACCCCCAGCATTGGCGTTGGTGAGTACTCCAGTTCTCCAGCTGGGATAATCACAGCCTTGTTGAAATCAGCATTCAGCTCTATCCAGGCCTGACTGGCAGTTTTCTTGGTATCTTGGGTTTGATTGGTGCTCATGGTCCCGCTCTCCGACTTAGTAACCTTGGTATCTGGTTTCACAGTCTAGGCAGGGAATATAGGGATGACGAGGCACAATAAATTGCCTCTCGAGATAGATTTTCTTTTGTGGGGAAGCTCTGTGTGCAACTTTGGAGGAAGCGTGCAACCTTGCCCGTTCGAAAAGCAAATCGTGCAAGCAAACAACAGCAGAGCAATCAGGTTGAAAGCCCATCCTGGCGGGACGGGCTCAGGGAAATATCAGCTTAACCCATCAGATTTTCTTAAAACCACTGAAGCTCAACGAAGAAACGGCAGTGACCGGCGTCATCAGGCTGACGGGTTCCTCTTTGGACTTATGACCGCCGCAACCACAGCCACCACCACAACCGCCCTTTTTGGCATGGTTCAACGAAGGCCGGCCCTGATCGGCTGCAGTAAGAAATCTGGCATTATCCTGGCTGGTCGCCAATACCTGATCCAGTGGCTGGCCACTGTCGCCTTTACTGATTACCGCCCCAGTCGCCAACAATTTACCCAGCATACGTTCACCAATCTGGTCCACCAGCACCATGGTACTACCCCTGGATTTAATCAGGTTCAGCATAGCTTTTTTGGCAGCACAGCCACCAGCCATTGCCGGGTTTTCTGCCGTTTCCAGCAACTGATGCTCAGCGTTGAAAAACACAATTTGAGGGGCCTTGGTGAAGTGTTTGGCCAGTTTTCCCCGGCTCACGGGTACGGCGATAATCATGCTTATTGTTCCTGTGTTGGTTGTGGCAAAACCAGAGCTTTGCCCTCAATAATGGCGCTGGCCACCTTATGCCTGGCACTTGCTATCAGATTGCCAAAGGTCTGCCGGGAAATACCCATACGCTCGGCAGCCTGCAGCTGTTGCAGCTTCATCACATCGGCCAGGTGCAAGGCTTCAAATTCGTCTGCATCCAGTATTAGCTTTTCCAGCTCGCAGCCGGGTATGCCGTTGGGTTTAAACAAACTGCAGGGAACATGGGCACTCAGATGCCGGCATTTCTTGGGTCTGGCCATTGGGCCTCCCTGATCTTCAGATGAGTTTCTGGCATACGCCAATAACCATTCTGTTATCTGTTTAAATCAAAATCAGTGACCGAACGCCAAAAATCAATAAGTAAGCAAGTTGGAACAGACAAAAAAAACGGCCCGCAGGCCGTTTAATTGTCGAGAAGATAATCAGAGTCTCTGATAAAGGCTTTGATAGTAACTGTTGTTCGTCAGCAGACTCTCATGGGTGCCTGAGTCGGTTATGCGCCCCTGCTCCAACAGGTGGATCTCATCCATCTGCGCCATGGCGGTCAGACGATGAGAGATCATCAGTACCGTTTTGTCTCTGGCGAACTCAAACAGCAAGGCCAGGATCTCGCGCTCTGTGCGCTTATCCAGACCTTCAGTCGGTTCATCCAACAGCAGCAAAGGAGCATCCCGCAGCAGTACCCGGGCAATACCGATACGCCGCAATTCACCGCCGGAAAGCTGGCGACCGCCTTCACCCAACCAGGTATTCAGTGGCTTGTCGCCCTGAGTCAGTGTTTGCAGTCCCACACGGTTAAGCACCTGCAACAGCTGCTCATCATCAACTCTGGGAGCCTTGCCATTTTCATCCGGCATTAAAGCAATGGCCAGGTTGTCTCTCAGAGTACCGGCAAACAGATATACCCTCTGGCTGACCACAGAGATCCCCCGGCGCAATTCTGCCTGAGTAAAATCAGTAATCTGATGACCATCCAACAAAATGCTACCTGTATCGGGCTGCCATTGGCGGGTGATTAATGACAACAGGGTCGATTTACCACAGCCGGTTTGTCCCAGCAGCGCGACCTTACGACCAGCTCTGACCGTCAGGTTGAACCCGTTAAGTACTGGTTGTGAGCCATCGCTGTGATAGCTGAAATCCAGGTCTGAAATCTGCAATGCCCCGGACACCAGACTGGCACCCGACACTTCAGGGAACTGAATATCCGGCTTCTGGGAAGTAATTTCCGTCACCCTTTCTGCGGCCATGATACAGGCAGACAGATGCTGAAACGAGCCGGCCAGAGGCATCAACAGCTCAACACAGGCCATAGCGGCAAACACCATGGTGGCAAACAAAGGCCCGGGTGGAATATTGTCTCCCACACCATTGGCTGCCAGTGCCAACATCAGCAGCACAACGCCACCACTGGCCAATACCAGCGCACTTTGACTTAAAGAGGTCACACCGGCCATGGACTTTTGCGCTTCGAGCAGAGCCTGCTCGGCACTGTCCAGCCTGGTACGATAAGCATCCCGCGCACCAAACAGAGTCAGTTCTCCCTGCCCCTGCAGGAACTCCAGCAGCTCCACACGATAGCTTCGCTTACTGGCTACCAGTTTGCGGCCCGGCGTTTTCCCCAACATATAAAACACCAGCGGCAATGCCAGCCAGGCCAGCAGTAATGCACCACAAAGCGCTGCGGCCAGCGAGGTATCAAACATGCTGAGGAACAGATACAGCAGGCCTATCATCAGCAGTGAGCCACCCAAAGGTGTCAGCAGCCTCAGGTAGATATGATCCAGAGTATCTATGTCCGCGACCAGACGGTTGAGCAGATCGCCCCGACGAACACCGGCCAGGTTTTTCTCCGACAAGGGCATTAGCTTGCGCCATACCCAGATACGCAGATCCGTCAGTAGCCTGAAAGTGGCTTCATGGGTAGAAAGACGTTCACCATAGCGACTGGCGGTACGCATTATCGATAAAAAGCGCACGCCCCCGGCTGGGGTAAAGAAGTTAAATGCCTGAGCGGTGGCAACAGTCAAACCCGCTACTGCCGTAGCTGACAGAAACCAGCCCGACAGAGACAGCAGGCCTATACCCGCCATCAGAGTCGTAATGGTCAGCACCACGCCCACCAGCATCATCAACCATTGGCGGCGGAACAGACGAATAAAGGGCAGCAGCGATTTCATGACTCAACTCCCGGGATCTCAATCCCTTTGTCACGTGACTCGGACAACATTTCAGCAAACAGGCCCTGAGTTGCAGCCAGAGTTTCGAAGTCTCCCCGCTGCACGATAAGTCCTTTATCCATCACCAGAATCTCATCGCTGCGCTGCAGCTCTTCCAATCTGTGGGTAATCATCAGGCTGCTGTTGCTTGCCATGGCTTCGGCCAATGCCTTTTGCACCAGCTGTTCACTCAGGCTATCCAGGCTGGCGGTAGGTTCATCCAACAGATACAGGCTGGCATTTTGCGCCAATGCCCTTGCCAGGGCGATACGCTGCGCCTGTCCCACAGACAGTCCCTGCCCCTGCTCTCCCACGGGGTAATCCAGCCCAGCGCTCTGGCCCAAAACAAAATCACCAATACAGGCCCGTTCAAGCAGACTCATCACCTGTTGATCTGTCAGCTCAGGGTTACCCAGAGCAACGTTATTGCGAATACTGGTGTGGAACAGCTGAGGCTCCTGACCCAGCCAGGCCAGTTGCTTTCGCAGACTGGACTTATCCAAATCCCCGAAGGCAATGCCGTTCACCGTAAGTTCGCCTTCTATCGGCAAAAAACCCAACAGTGCGCTAATCAATGAGGTTTTACCTGCACCACTCGGTCCCACCAGCGCCAAATGTTTACCCGGTGCCAGCATAAAGCTCACCGGCCCCAGCAAACACTGACCATCAATACTCATCACCTTGAGCTCTTTAGCTACCAGTGTCAGCGGCCCTGTCACGCTCTGCTTACCCTGGGTATCAGGTTCGGGATGCTCCAGCAGCTCCATCAAGGCTTCAGCTGCGCCTATCGCCTGAGCCTTGGCGTGATAGTGAGTGCCCATATCCCGCAATGGCTGATAAAACTCGGGCGCCAGAATAAGCACAAACATGCCGGTAAACAGGGTAATTGGGGCGCCATAATGACCAAAGTCCAGGTGCCCCAGATAGCTGAAGCCAAAGTAGACGGCCAGTACAGCAATAGAGACGGCAGCGAAAAACTCCAACACGGCAGAGCTTAAAAACGCCATGCGCAGCACTGACATGGTGCGGCTGCGAAACTCTTCAGAGGCTGCTTCAATCTGCTTGAGCTCCTGCCGCTCCCGATAGAAAAGCTTAAGAGTCGACAGCCCTTTGAGCCTGTCCATAAAGTGGCCTGACAGACGTGACAGCGCGGCAAAGTTTCTGCGGTTGGCGTCAGCCGCTCCCCAACCAACAAGAATCATAAATAGTGGGATCAGGGGGGCGGTTGCCAGCAGGATCACGCCACCGGCCCAGTTAAGGGGAAACACCATCACCAGGATAATAAGAGGAATAAAAGCAGCCAGACTCATCTGAGGCAGATATCTGGCGTAAAAGTCCTGCAGATCTTCTACCTGTTCCAGCACAACACTGGCCCAGCTGCCAGCGGGTTTGCCTTTGATAAATGCGGGCCCCAGGCGCTCAAGTTTATCCAGTACCGCCGCGCGTATGGTTTTACGCAGCCGCAGCCCAGCCTGAAAGCTCAGACGTTCCCGGCTCCAGGCCAATACTGCACGTACCAGAACCAGTCCGGCCAGCAACATATACTGCTCACTGAATTCACCTGCAGGCAGGTTATCCATGATCACGCCCTGCAGCACACTCGCCACCAGCCAGGCCTGAGCTACCAGGGCTACACCATTGAGTACACCCATCAACACCGACAGGTGTAAAAACATGCCACAGGCTGACTTCTGTTTTCTCAGCCAGGTGGTTAATTGTTTTTCCAGCGATTTATCCATTGGGATCCGCATCACATCTTCAACATCGGCAGGCAGTATCGCAGCACTCGTTGATGGAATAAACCTGGGGCATAGGAAATGTTAGGGAATTCACAAAAATTGATTTGGATCAAACATCATTAAACACAGTTCACCATGCTCTTTGGATCTGGAATCCAAGGAGGGACTAGATGTTATACGCAGGTTCAGCTCACAGGGTTCAGCAATAGATAATTTATTGATCTTGCTAATATAACTAAACGTAATCCAAGCTGGTTTCAATGGTATTACAAGTTTCAATTCAGGGTATGTTGTCAGCCTCCAGTTGACCCTGAAGCTGATTCAATAACCCCTCCATGGAGCCTTTCATGACCCAGCGACCAGCTTGCTGATCGCCGCCAACCAAGACATGAGGCATACAATGAAGAAACTCAGCTTTTCTATGATAGCCGCCGCAGCTCTGGTGTTGAGTGCATGCAGCGACGATAACGATACCGTCATCACTCCTCCTCCCCCACCTCAGCCAGACAAACCTGAGCTACAGGTGGTCCATGCCATCGCCGATGCGCCTGCGGTTAACGTTAAGGCCAACGGTAGCCTGCTGCTCTCTGACGTAGACTTCACAGCGGCAAGTGCAGAGTCAGAAGTTGACGCTGCCAGCTATGACATCAGCGTTGAAGCAATACTTCCTGACGGGTCAACGTCCACAGTAGACGCCTTAAGCGCTTCATTCACTGCAGCGAACGAAACTAATTATTTGGCAGTGGCGATAGGAAGTCTGGCCGATTCAGATTCTGTCTCCCTGAAACTCATTAGCAACCCAGACAAGGATATTGCCGACGGCAACACCCGGGTTCAGGTACTGCATGCAGCTCCCGCTGTCGGCATGGTCGATATTTATGTCACCGCCCCTGCAGCAGAATTGGGGACACCGACACTCAGTGGTGTTGATTTCAGCCAGAACAGTGAACAACTGGAAGTCGCAGCCGGCAACTACCAGATCCGCATAACTGCCAAAGACAGCAAAACTCCCGTGTATGACTCAGGAAGCCTTGCATTGGCTGAGGGTGAAGACTATCTGGTGACGGCGATTACCAACACAGGCACCGGAGACTCGCCTGTCAGCCTGCTCGCTGTGACTGATGAAGAAACGCCAGCGACGCTAATTCCCGACGCTGGCAGCAAAAGCGATATTCGTGTCATTCATGCTGTTGCCGATGCACCGGCAGTGGATGTGTTCCTTAACGATGCCACAACCCCTGCGGTTAACGCTCTGGAGTTTAAATCCTTTACACCCTACGTGAGTGTTGACGCAGGTGACTACTCAGCCAAGGTCGCAGCCGATGCTGATAACAGTGTGGTGGTATTGGATGACGCAGATTTCTCTACCATGCTGGGTAAAAGTTACTCGTTGATTGCCGTCGACGACACAGTACCTTTTTCCGTTCCAATCCAGATCCTGGGCGTTGAGGAGGACAGACGCAGGGTTGCGACAGAAGCGAAAGTCCGTATTACCCATGGCTCACCCACTGCGGGAACCGTGGACATCTATGTCACAGCCACCAACGATATCAGCGAAGCCTCCCCTTTGCTCGAAGATATTCCTTTCGGTGCCACTACAGACGTACTTAAGGTCACTCCTGGGCAGTATGTTCTGCAGGTCACGCCTGCCAACTCCAAAGATGTGGCTCTTGGCCCACTGGAACTCGACCTGAAAGCATCAGGTATCTACGGTGCCATTGCAGTGGATAACACTGGTGGCGGCACTCCCTTTGGCGTGATGTTGTTGGATGACTTCAACCCTAGTACCGATCTGCAGGTAGTACACGCGATCAGCGATGCCCCTGCGGTCAACGTCAATGTGAATGGTGCAGCACTTTTGTCCGACGTAGGCTACGCGGTAGCCAGCGGTGAACTGGACATCGCCCCTGAGTCATACAGCGTCACAGTGGATGCCCGCTTGCCAGACGGCAGCACGTCCCAGGTTGATGCGCTGTCAGCCTCTTTCGATGCGATGCGTGATACCAGTTATAAAGCGGTGGCGATTGGTAGCCTTGCCAAGCCTGATACCGTCTCGCTCAAACTTATTGCCAATGAGATGGCACAGATCGCCGATGGTTACACCAGAGTACAGGTTCTGCATGCTGCGCCTGACGCAGGCATGGTGGATATCTATGTGACAGCGCCGGGAGCTGAGCTCTCCTCGCCCACTCTGAGTGCGGTAGATTTTGGTCAGAACAGTGACCCTCTTGAAATTACAGCCGGTGATTATCAGGTTCGTATTACCGCCAAAGATAGCATGACCCCTGTGTATGACTCGGGCACTGTGGCCCTGAGTGCCGGTGAGGATTACCTGCTGACAGCCATCGCCAATACAGGTACAGGCAGTTCACCGGTAGCTCTGTTGGCGGTGACAGATGAAGACACTCCTGCGGTGAAAATCCGGGATGCTGGCAGCCAGAGCGCCATTAGGGTAGTTCACGCTGTTGCCGATGCACCGGCAGTGGATGTGTTCCTTAACGGCAGTACTACACCTGCGGTTGATGCAATGGCATTCAAGTCATTCACCGATTATGTCAGCGTGGCCACCGGAGACTACACAGCGACCATCGCCGCCGATGCCGACAACAGTGTGGTCGTGCTGGATAACGCAGCCTTCTCTACCATGCTTGGCATGAGTTACTCCCTGATTGCAGCTGACGACACTTCACCTTTCTCTGTCCCCATTCAGATCCTGGATGTTGAAGAGGACAGACGCAGAGTCGCAACGGAAGCCAAGGTTCGTATTACCCATGCTTCGGCCAGTGCTGGCATGGTGGATATTTATGTCACCGCCAGCAATGACATCAGCGAAGCAAGTCCACTGTTGGAAGACGTACCATTTGGTGCCACAACCTCAGTACTGAAAGTAATGCCAGGGGACTATGTACTCCAGGTTACCGCAGCCAACACCAAAACAGTGGCCATTGGCCCACTGGATTTGAGCCTTGCCGGTGCAGGTATCTATGGCGCTATTGCAGTGGACAATACCGGTGGCGGAACACCACTGGGAGTGATTCTGCTGGACGACTTTACCAACAGTAATTAATTCAATCCTAGCGAGACAAACATGAAGAAATTATCAGTCGGTGCTCTGCACCGGCTGATTTTTTTTGCCAAATCTCAGCAGCACATGCCACAGCAATTTCAATTGTTGAGTCAGCTCGCTGGGTGAGCCCAGTTGAGTCCACTCAGGATCACCACAGGCAACTGACCGGGCGGCCGCTCCGATTAACCTGACATTCAGTACTCCGCCAGGTGCTACGCGGCGAGCCAATTGCGGCATACTCTTGCCTCGATAATCAGCGGGAACCTCTTCAATATTAAGTGTCAGAGATGGGGACCAGCTAAGGCTCAAATGATACTTTTCACAAAGTAAGCTGGCTGCTGCGCCGGTCTCTGTGCCCCGATAGCTGGCATCCAATACCAGCAGGTCGATATCCTTAAGCAGTGACACCTCACCGTGTACCTGTGCCTCAATATAGTGGTCCAGATTCGCGGAAACCGGCTTGCTCTGTGGCTCCGCCAGGGGTTTAAGTTCATTACATAACCAGTTAACCAGAGCAGGAGGCCTGAAATCCTCACACCCGAGACCATAGTCCCGCTCGAAGCACTCACTCATCAGCGCGGCAAATACCGGCTCAAAGCAGCTGGATGTCGCTCTTTCTTTGGGTTGACGGTAGGAATCCAAATAACAAAAGCTGCAGCGTTCAAGCAGTTCAGACTTACTGAGCAGATAAGCCGCACCAAATCTGGGAGCAGGACCATTGGCATGCAAGCCCAAATCCAGCGCGCCGTATTTTGGCCTCTGCTTAAGGGCAAGGCTGGGCTGATGAAAATAGGCCATCTCCCAGTGGTCCCTCTGACCGCCGATTTCCGGCGACAACAGGCCATTGGAGATATGGGTTTCAAATTGATTGCGGTAGCACCCATCACTCAGCATGCTATCAATGACAGTGATATTGCCCCGCACCAGGCGGTCAGGATGGAAATGCAGAGCGATACGTCCCCGGGAGATCAGATTATCCTGCGCCTGCCGAACAGCCGCAGCAGGGAGTGACGACATTAATGCAATGTTGTTGATCACATGCATGGCATCATCCCTGGCGCTCAAAGCAAGCTTATGAATATATTCAAGTCCTGTCATCTGCGCTCCCTCTTTACCCGAATTCAGTGTAACCCTGATTATCTGCCACGACCATGTTACTGCCCCGGGTTAACGGATATTGATTAGCCAAAACGCCGGGGATAAGGTAAGCTGCGCCCCCTCAGGCACCCTTTGCTGTTGATTCAGCAACCTGTCAGGGCCGCCGCCAACGACGATATTGGAACACCATGAGTTTTTCTTCTCTGGGGCTGTCGGCTCCAATCCTGAAAGCTGTAGCCGAACAGGGCTATGAAACCCCGTCTCCCATTCAGGCGCAGGCTATTCCCGCCGTCCTTACCGGCCGCGATGTGATGGCTGCAGCCCAAACGGGTACAGGTAAAACCGCAGGTTTCACTCTGCCATTGCTGGAAAAACTCAGTGGTGGCAAACGTCCGGCTGCAGGTCAGATCCGTGCGCTGATTATCACGCCAACCCGGGAGCTGGCGGCTCAGATCGATGACAATGTCACCGCCTATCGCAAATACCTGAAGCTGCGTAACACTGTGGTGTTTGGTGGTGTTTCCATCAACCCACAGATCACAGCACTGAAACGTGGCGTCGATATTCTAGTGGCGACACCGGGACGCCTGCTGGATCTGCACGCCCAGAAAGCTGTCTCCTTCGACTCGCTGGAAGTGCTGGTACTGGATGAAGCCGACCGTATGCTGGATATGGGCTTTATCCACGATATTCGCCGCATTCTTAAGGTGCTGCCGGCCAAGCGCCAGAACCTGATGTTCTCAGCCACCTTCAGTGAAGAGATCCGTGCGCTGGCCAAGGGGCTGATTCAGGATCCGGTCGAGATCTCAGTCACCCCGAGGAACACCACAGCACAAACCGTTGAGCAGTGGATCTACCCGGTAGAGAAGAGTCAGAAACCTGCCCTGCTGACAGAACTGATTAAGTCCAACGACTGGCGTCAGGTGCTGGTGTTTTCCCGCACCAAGCATGGTGCCAACCGTCTGGCCAAGTATCTGGACAGCAAAGATATCTCCTCTGTTGCCATTCACGGCAACAAGAGTCAGAACGCCCGTACCGCCGCCCTGGCCAACTTTAAGTCCGGGACAGTTAAAGTGATGGTCGCCACTGACATCGCCGCCCGCGGACTGGATATTGACCAGCTGCCACAGGTTGTGAACTTCGACCTTCCCAATGTCCCGGAAGATTATGTACACCGTATTGGTCGTACCGGTCGTGCCGGAGCTTCAGGCCAGGCTGTGTCACTGGTATGTGGCGAGGAAGTAAAGCAGCTCAGAGACATCGAGAAACTGATTGGTCGACATATCGACCGTAAAGAGGTGGATGGTTTCGTCCCGGCTCAGGCTTTGCCACAAACTCAACTGACGCAAAATGCGAAGTCCAATCAGGGCAACAGACAGGCCAATACGGGTAAGCCAGCTAACCGTAATCGTCGTGCTCAGGATAAAAAGGCCGACGACAGAGTACTGAGTCAATTGCAGGACGAAAACAAGTCCTCCAAGCCCAGATCGCAAAAGCCTCGTCAGGGCAATGAACAGGCCCGGCCAAAGGGTCATAAAAAGCCCCATGGCAAATCACCACAAGGCACTGGGGCGAGTCAAGGCCATCAACCAAAGCGCACTGAAAACAACCAGAAGTCAGGTGAAAACAAGCACAAACGCGGTGGCAACAAGGCCAACCAGGGTAATGGCAGCGATACTTCAGGTAACCGCCGTACTCAGGGCAAGCCGGGCAATCAGCAAAAGCAACAGGCTGATAAGAACCCTCAAGCCAGGCAGCCACGCCGTCAACATGACGGAGCCAAACAAGGTCAGCGCCGCCCACGTCGCTCAGCTCAAAACAGTGAGCAGAAGAAACCTCAGGAGTAATCCTGCCAGTTTACAGAAAGAAGCCCGCAATCGCGGGCTTCTTCATTTGGGTCCAGCAATGATTAGGGTCTGGGGATAAGTGTGACCTGAACCGGCGCATGGTCGCTGGACTCTTTCTCCATCACGCTTTCCGGTCCGAACATATGGCGGTCACAGACCCGAAACTCAGTCACATCCATGGTGCTGGAAGCGCTCCTGGGGTCAAACTCGGAAGACAACAAAATATAGTCGAGCACACTGCCCCTTCCGCCCCAGTAATGAGTAGGAGTTCGCTCTATCTCTCCGGCATGAAGTCGGTGCAAATTAAAACTGTCCCGCAGGCCAAACCTGTCCAGGCCGGGATCCCGCCGATCGGCCGCCTGAGTCAGCCAGGCATCGATATCATCATCCACATGCAACACATCGAGCACCGCCGCGCTTAACAGGTCATTAAAGTCACCAAGCAACGCCACAGGAAAGCCATCGCGACTGCGGCGGGCAATAATCTCATGCATAAGTACCGCAGCCTCGGCTCCCCTCATCAAGGCTGAGGAAGCGCGTCCCAGTTGTCTGGAGAGGGTGTGCAAAGTGGCATCATCAAGTTCAGATTCCAGCAGGTCTGTGTCCAGAGACGGACGTTTCGATTTCAGATGCACACAGTAGAAATCACAGGGTCCCATCAAGGGCATATCGATTCGGCACCACACAGGGCTGCGACTGAACTGAAAACCCGCATCAATACCCAACGCCCGGCTCACATCGCCAGAGGCAGCAGCCGGGCCACAATCAATCACGGGAAAACGGCTGGCGATAGCATTCACCGGACGGTTATAGATGTAATCCTGCAGCAGTCCGGGCTCCTCGACCACTTTCACCCATTTAAAACCCAGAGGCTCAAGCAGCAAAGTCAGCGCACCGGGGCTGAACACCTCCTGAAACGCAATAACATCGGGCTTGAGACGCTTGATATAACAGGCCAACCAGGCACATTTCGCCTGCCACTGAGCATGGGAATAGATGTTGTCTGACTCATAGCAAGCCAATGGCGGCTCGATGAAATTCAGCAAGTTAATGGTGGCAATTCGCAGCCCCTGGCTGCCCGTATCCAAGCTGGACATGTATACCTCAAACCTCTGTACTATCTAAAGCCTATACCCAATCCTCAGATTTGGCATCCCGCAGCGCGTCCAAAGCCCGTCAAAGTCGCTTTTACCGACCTCTTTTCCATAGCGTGACCTTGCGATTCGATCAGGTAAAACAACGGCAGAGATTGTTTGCCCCCATGGACGCCACCCGGTCAATGGCTTTTCTCAGCGGACACTGTCGATTACTCTGCTACCCGGCACAAAGCGTCGATATCCCCACTACACAGAATATCCATATGACTGGCCAGTTTTTCCTGGGACCAATCCCACCAGCGCAGCGCCAACAAAGCCGCAATCTGCTCATCTGTAAAACGCTTTCTCAATACTCTGTTATTGGCTACGACGATAGAATAGGGTTCCACATCTTTGCTGATCACTGCCCGCGAGCCGATAACAGCACCGTCGCCTATAGTCACTCCCGGCATAATCATCGCCTCTGAACCAATCCAGACATCATTGCCAATAACGGTATCGCCTGCGCGCTGGAAGCCTGACTTCACCTTGTCACCAAACTCAGTCGGATTGAAAGGAAAGGTGGAGATCCAATCCAACCTGTGGCCCTGATTACCAGCCAGCATAAAGGTAGCGCCGGATGCGATGGAGCAGAACTTACCTATGATCAGCTTATCCACTTCGCCATAAATCCCGGCCTCCCATACATCAGCGATCACCCTGTCGCCCAGCAGATAGCGGACACACTGCTCTTCAAAGGAGTTCTCATGGTAGAAACCTGAGTAATAGCTGTAGTCTCCCACTTCAATATTGGGATGAGAGACATGATCTTTAAGCCGCTGAGAGGTAAGCCAGTCAGGAAATATCGAGGAGGTCATAATTGTTTTACTTTGATAAACACTGGGATATTGTCTCTCAGCAAAGAAAATGGCGCCAGCATCAAACTTTTTTGAACTATTTTCCCCACTGTGCGGGTCTGATTATCTGTTCATCATTTACATTCATGGAGGAAGGCTGACTTCACCTGCCCAGACACAGTGTGGACCGGTCTGACGTACCCCTTGCCTTTATGGAATTTTGCAGCAGGCTATTGAATGTGCGGCACACTCCGGCAGCAGGAGCGTGCCGCTTTTTTTACAGAATCGTCAGTATCTGTTCGAGGGACTTTTTGTTGACCGCGTGCTCAGGGATGGTGGCATCATCGGCAGGATAGCCGGCAATCAACAGCATAAAGGGACGCTCTGTTTCTTTATCACGACCACAAATATCGGTAAGAAAACTCATGGGTTTTGGCGTATGAGTCAGGGTCGCCAGGCCGGCATGGTGCAGTGCCTGAATAAGAAACCCGGTGGCAATGCCTACAGACTCATGCACATAGTAGTTGGTCGTCTGACCATCCTCCTCCTGACCGCCCCTCTTTTGGCTGAAAATAGCGATCAACCAGGGAGCATGTTCCAGGTAAGGCTTATTGGCATTGGTGCCTAAAGGCTTAAGCGCATCCAACCACTCTTCGCCGGCTCTGCCTGAATAGAACGCCTGTTCCAGGGCTTCAGCTTCTTTACGGATTTGCGCCTTAATGTCGGCACTTTCAATCGCGACAAAGTGCCAGGGCTGATGGTTGGCTCCATTGGGCGCGGTCCCGGCAGCCAGAATACACTGCTCAATGATCTCTTTTGGGACCGGCTTGTCAGAAAACTTGCGGATTGAGTGGCGGCGTTTCACCTCGGCATAATTTGCCTGTGCCCGTTTTAACATCTCATCCTGAGGGTATTCGATAAAGTCATTCAGTGGGTGGTGCGCCTCTGTCATCTTGCTTCTCCTTGTGCAAACTGTCCTCACGCTACCAGACCGGCACAGACTTGTCAGTCATCTCCCTGCCGCACAAATTTAATGTAACTTCTAGACAAACGTATTAGCCACGAAATTCAAATAAGAAAAACCTACTATTCATACGGATAGAAAAATTCAAACTTAGTTTAAAACAAACGTAAGCATGAATTCAGGTATATCAAGGCAGTAACCACAGGCGGGGACTTGTAACACGTTATTTTCGCCACTAGCTTAGAGCCCGTTGTCAGGAACAACCCCATACCAAAAACAGGGAACACACCATGAAGAAATACCTGCTTCTGGGAGTGTTAGCAGTCGCTCCCCTGACCCAAGCAGCAACCGGCGTTGCCTTTGTCCACGGGACAGGCAATCAGACGGATGCACTCCATGATTACTGGACCACAGACTTTGTAAACTCAGTCAGACAAGGCCTGCCCAACGCCAGTAAGTACACAGTCATCAACTGTGACTTTGACCAATACATGTGGACCGACCAAGCCGCTGGTTGCCTTGCCGGTCAGCTGCAGCAGTTTATCGCCAACGAATCCATCGACTCATTAACTCTGGTGACCCATTCCAACGGCGGCAATGTGGTGCGCTGGATTATGTCCAACCCCACCTGGGATGCCAGATATCCGAATATCATCAACACCACAGACAATATTATCGCACTGGCACCATCCAGTGGCGGCACACCGCTGGCCGATGCGGTAGTCAATGGCAATGTATTTGAACAAATTCTGGGGTGGCTGCTTGGTTATGCCAGCGACGCAGTAAAGCAGCAGCAGGTCAGCTGGATGAGCTACTACAACAGCACCTGGCTACACGGTACCTCAGGTCGCCCGGCTCTGGCTGTTAACTTTGAAACCGTTGTTGGCTCAGATGTGGACTCAGCAATCTGGGACGGTGACAGCTATTGTGGTGGCTACACCAATCAGGTCGCCCTTGAAACCACACAGAACTGGCTGGACAGCTGCTCCGATGGTTTCCTCAACTGCTCCTCTCAAAGTGCGGCAGGCTCTGTGTGGTTTGTAGACAAGCAAAAAACCCGTGGCAGTGAGCCTTTAAGCCACCAGCAAAGTCGCCGGGATTGCTTCTATCTCGACCGTTTCATCCGTGACCGTCTATAGGAGCCGCCCAATGAAAAACTTAAAACTTCTGGCGCTGCCGGTACTGACCCTGAGTCTGTCTGCTGCGGCCGCCGATAACCTGATTTCACTTGATCCCATAGAAGCCAGGCTGACGGCTGATCCCGTCGCCCTGAAACCGCTGCCCGTCAGCAAACCGGCAGAACTGACCGCGCCATCGGGCGAAGGAGTTAACCAACGCCGTGAAACCGTCAGCTTTGTGACCCCGTTAAGCGGCCAGTATCAAGCCCCTGTGATTGCATCTGAGCACACCAGTGTCAGTGATGAATATTGGCGTCGGGTAACAGGTAAAGAGCTCAATCGGGGAATTGATTTAAACGTCAGCCAAAGTGGCAGCCTTATCCGGCTTGCGGCCAGAGTTGATAACAGCAACGGTGCACCAATGCAGGCTGACAGTATTGCCCCGGCAGATATTCAGTTGGAGTTACCTGGCAGTAAGCTGCAGCCCCAGAGATTGATCCGCAGTCAGGCAGACAGCCAGGCGCTGGCCACCGCAGGACTGGCAGACAACTCCAGCGCCCTGCTGATGTCACGCTCTGCACCGCCGGGGCAGTATAAACTCAAGGTAAAGTCAGGACTGAATCCCAATGCTCAGTATCTGGTTAACGTCAAAGAGAAAGGCTCCCCCTATACTCTGAGTCTGACCACCCCAACCTCCCTGGCGACCGGCTCTCAGATGAACTTCTCCCTAAAATTGAACAAGGCTTCAAAAGCACTGAAACCAACTGCGTTTATCCGCCACGGGGATGGCACGGAAACCAGGGTAGCGCTGTCATCGGCAAAAGGTTTCTGGCAAGCCAAAAATATTCAGCAATCCGATGAAGTGACACCAGGCCTGAGCGAGCTGCATATTCAGGTCGAGACACAGGTCGATGGCAAACCGGTAACACGCAGTGTTAAATCCGCCTTTAAGTCCTACGTCAACTCAGCCAGACTGGGCGCAATGGGTAAAACTCAGTGGCACAAAAAACTGCCCGAAATGGTCAGTTTTCCCATCGAAGTCGCCGATGAGGGCCGGTTCCAGCTGGGAGCTGTGCTGACCGGTATTGGCAGTAATGGTCGCGAATATCAGATCCTGAAAACTGAAGTAGCAGGCTGGGTATCTGCCAGCGCGCCGGTACTTGAGTTACCTTTGGATGCAGACCTGGTACGCAAAAGTGGACTTAAGCCGCCATACCGACTCAGAGCGATTGAGCTCAAGGATCAGGGCCAGATGGCCAGACTCAGTCTGAGCGACTCTCCCCTGTCTCTGAGGTAACCTCTGCCGAACTGTGCTGCTGCGGCCAATTCTGCGCAGCATCACAGTTTTTTCCAATCTTCCCCACCCGACCGCAACCATCCGGCCACTCTGTCCAATCAGGGACAAAGCAACCAAAACCACGGACAATTTGTCCGTACCCCGTTGTTACTTTATAAGTTTTCTGGATTTTACAGCGGTTTGACTGTGATCAACCTGGGAAAGCTCAAATTTACAACGATATCCCGCTTTTCATCTCTATACACTCACGCGAATTTACATAGCCAGAGATAGAACCAAATGTTTCGCAAAACACTTCTGGGTACCCTAATCGCAAGCACTTTTCCTGTTATGGCAGCCCAGCCCGGCATGCTGGATGTTCAGGAAGTGATTGTGGTTCACGGCACCAAACCCACTGCACAACAGCTTTCAGCCTCCATGATCTCCCTGAGCGGTGACGAACTGGAACGTAAAGGCTTCAACAACCTTGCCCACGCCCTTGAAGAAGTTCCTGGTATCAATGTTCGCTTTGGTGGCAAAGGCGTTCCGCAAATTGACATCCGCGGCTACAAGTCCCGCCATGTCACCTTCCTGCTCAATGGCGTTCCGATGAATGATCCATACGAGAGCCAGTTTGATCCTCAACTGGTACCGGTAGAACAGATCCAGGAAGTGCAGATCACTGTAGGTGGCAGCGCATCTCTGCTCTATGGCAGCGGTGCCAATGGTGGTGTGATTAACGTGATTACCAAGCAGGGCGCGGACTTGGAAGGCGCAGCTGTGCAGGCTGGTTTTGGCAACGATGACAGCTATAAAGCATCGGTTTCTGCCGGTGGGGCCAGCGGTAACATTGATTTCTTTGGTAACTATGTCTTTAACCAGCGTGATGATTTCGCCCTGAGCAGCGACTTTATGGCTGAAGGTCACCAGCAGCGCGGACAACGCACCAACAGTGACGCCCGCGACCACTCAGTACTGGGCTCTCTGGGCTGGCAAGTCAATGAAGAGACCCGCCTGGGGCTTAACCTGAACTATCGACAGGCTGAATGGGGTGTTCCGGACAGAACCACTGCAAGTAACCCCAAGTTTGACCGACTCGATGACATGGATAACTACAGCGTCCAGGGGACTGCCGCGCACCAGCTTAACGAGCATAACGCCTTGCGTGGTTTTGTGTACTACACCCGTGACGAACGGATGTGGAACAGCTATGAGGATGAAAACTTCGACTCTCTCGACAGCCAGCAGCACGCTATTACGGACGGCCTGGGTGCGAATCTGCAATGGGTACTGTCCAACGATAATCATATGCTGACCACCTCTCTGGGTGCTCGCAGCAACAGCTGGGAATCCGAGGATATCAGCTTTGCCAAGCCAAAGGCCGGCGGTAATGGTGGTGGTTCAGGTGGTGGTACTGGCGGCTCAGGTGGTGGTACTGGTGGCAACCAAACCGGTCCGGTTTATCTGGATGAAACCATTAACCAGCAAGATCTGGTTCTTGAATACCAATATCAGAGCGACCGTGGTTACGGTGCGACGCTGAGTGGCGCATTATATTACAGTGATATCGATTCAGAGCTGCATGAAGCAGCACTGGCCTCCGCCTACTGGCAGCTCAGCGACAACAGCCGGGTGTTTGCATCCGCAGCCAAGCGTGTTCGCTATCCTGACCTGCGCCAGCTCTATGAAGCGGGCTCTGGTAATGCAGATCTACAGCCTGAAACCTCCTGGCACTATGAAATTGGCCTGGTGCAGTACATAGATCTGTTGGAGCTGAACCTCACCGCCTACACCAGCGATATCGATAACTACATTGAGAAAGTTGCGGTAGAGATTAATGGGGAAGAGGTAGATAAGCACCTGAACTTTGATAAATACCGTTTCAGCGGTATTGATACCAGTGTTCGTTACCCGGTCACAGAGTGGTTGGAAATGGGCGTAGCCTATAGCTATCTGGATGCAGAGAACCTGGGTGCCGACAGCGAGCGTGAGCAGCTGCAGGGCCGTCCAAAGCACACTTATAAGGCTGATGTCCGCATCGACCTGCCAATGGATATTATGCTGTTTGTCGATGCAGAGCATGCTCGCGACAGCGTTCAGTATCAGGGTAAGCAGGAGAAACGCATTGAGCTGGATAATTACACGGTAGTCAACCTGGGCCTGACTCAGAAACTCCCGATTGATGGCCTGTCCTGGCAGCTGAAGTTCAATAATCTGCTGGATGAAAACTACGCCCAATCAGAAGGCCTGCCAAGAGCCGGTCGCGAATGGATGCTGTCGGTTAACTACAGCCTCTGATAGCCAAGACAACAAAGGCGGTGATAACAATCACCGCCTTTCTTATATCTGCGTCAGGCTAAAGCCTACAAACCCACTTTCTTGTAGCGGCTCCACACCACTATGTTGCCCATCCGGGGCACAATCCATATCGCACTGGCGTTGTTCTGATACAGGCGATAGAAGGTCAGCTCATCGTCCTGAATATCGTCTTTGCGGATATTGCGGAAGAAGTAGGCCGCAGAGGTGTTGATCTTCTCAGGGTTATACAGGTTTTTACACTTCACCTTGATATTGAACACATCCACATTCCAGTGGCCAATTTCAGCCTTGTGCTGCACAAAATCACCGCGGAAAGTGTACTTGATAGGTGCTGTCAAACAGTCCTGATCCGTCAGGCAGGAGGAGAAGTAGAAGCTGCCTGAGTTATCGTCGTCGTACACCAGCGACATATTCAGGTCATAGCGCTCCAACAGCTTGTTGGCCACAGGGAAGTACACATCCGCCTGATAGTTGTGCTCATTAAAGTCTGACTTTTTACACATACCCTCAGGGATAGTGATGCGGTTATAACGAACCCGCTTCTCCATTTTCTGCATCAGAGGGAGAAACTCAGTCATATGCAAACCGGCGGGCTGATCATCCACAGCCACAATATTCATCAGTCGACTGCCATCACAGTTGCGATAATCACCGGTGGGACAGATAGCCATTGAGTAAGCATTGTCATCGGCCAGGGCAAAGGCACTGAATTCAGACATATTGGGGATCTGATTACTCTCAGGGGCGATATGCTTCTGCCAGCGCCAGGGTGCAGGTCGGATGGTACCTTTCGGGTAAAACAGCTCAGCTTCCCCCTCTACGCCACCAATATTCAAGGGGATCTCATCTTCGTGCTTCCACTCCAGCCCTTTATTCTGGGTCAGCCAGTAGCCCACACAGATAGTCGCCAACAACACCGTCGCCAGCAGCACATAAAGTCTGGCCCGGGTTTTCGGTTGGGCAACCGTCTCGACATCTGACTGAGTGGCAGGCTCATCCTCCTCAATCTGCAACTGATAGCCCATACGCGCCAGGGTATGCAGTTTGATTTCAGGGTAAGCAGACAGCTTTTTACGCAGGGTGGAGATGCACTGGGTCAGCGACGTGGGAGCGACAACGCGGTCAGGCCAGCCCGCAGCCAGCAAAGTGTCTTTATCCAGCACCTGCTCATGGTGTTTCAGCAGGGCCGCCAATACAGCAGTTTCGGAAAAGGTCAGTACAACCTGTTCCTGAGTACGGAGATCCGTCAGCAGATGTTCGGCTTCATCCAGAACAAGATAAGAGGTGACTTTCAAGATACTACCTGTCCAGGGTTAACAAGGTGAAAGGGGTCGGCAGAAACCACAAGCTTGATTTTGCAGCAGTTTACCCTCTGCCATCAGGGTTTCAAAGCAATCCGGGGAATCACATTCTCAAAATTTGATATTTGGCAGAATATGAATAAGGAGTGCCTTGATTACCCCGCAATCCCGAGATTACAGATGACACAAAGGCCGTCTTTCGCGGCCTTTGTTGGAGCATGTGGAATCCAGCATTATTGGGAGCCAGCCAACAGCTCCAGGGTGATCTCTTCAAAATCCAGCACCCGACCGCCGTATTCATTGGCGAACTTCTCGGCCGCTTCCAGTGAGCTGAATGGTGCAACCGCCGGGCCCATGACAGCTTTCTTGCTGGTGCCATAAACATAATAAGCTGTTTTAGCATCAATAAAGTGACTGTCCGATGGCGATTCCCAATCAGTCGCAGCGGCGTCATGCACATACATGGCGGTGATCTGACGCTGATTCTCTGTCTGCAGGGCAAAGTTGAACATATCCCGACTGGAGCAGAACTTGGGTACAGATTCGGTACCTTTCAGGAACAATTGGCCTTTAGGACCGGGATACTTGGTGATCATCATGCCGCAGATATGGCACCTGTCGTGGTCATCAATGGCCACAGGAGCTGCGGCTGCGTTGGCGGCATCCCCCTCATTACAGGCAAACAACAGCGGGAACATTGCCAGAGGAAACAGCTTTTTCATAGGCTTGAAAGGACCTTTTCGTCAGTAGGTTATCAAGTGATTGGCTCTGCCGGCCGGACTGGTGAATGGGGTTTCCTGCCGACTCACAGAGACAATGTAAATGGCAAGCACCACCCCAGCCGATAACAGGGAAAAATCGGAGGGGTGGCGGGAAGGCTGCACAGGCATGACATGCAATCTCCCCTCTTGCCTGAATTCGGTCGGTAAGCAGGCCCAACCGATGATGAAAATGGGCCTGCTACCTTTAAATCTGAGTCAGTCCGGATTTAACCCGGGCTGACTCGGGTCTTGCCTGGATTGCCTTACTTAAATGGCGTAGTGCTGACCTGCATACAGGATGAACATACGCAGACACATCATACCGCTCAACGCGCATACACCTGACATGTAGAAGGCCTGTGCAGAGTGGCTGAAGGTCTTGCCAGTGGCGAAGTTCAGCAGCAGTGGGCCGCCAAAGCCGATACCTACAACACCTACCCAGAACAGCGTGGCCCAGGTACCTTCAACGAAGGCGCCAAACGCATATTGAGCGCCAGCGTTACCTGTCATCAGAGATACAGCGATCATAAAGATGAACAGGACTTCGAAGAACATAATTGGCCATTCAGCGCCGTGCAGCAGCCTCATTTCAGCGCTGTGCAGATCTTCCTTGAACATACCCACAGCCAGCATTTTGGCCGCAGCCGCACCGGCTGACAGACCAGACGCGACGAACAGCGCAGGCAGTACAGAGGTATTGATCAGCGGGAAGCGGATCAGCGCAGAGATCAGGAAGCCAGTGTAAGCACATACAGACAGTGCCAGCACCAAAGTCGCCTTTTCAGCCGGGCTGCGGAACTTACGCAGCATATCCAGCACAGGGATCAGGAACTGCAGTTGCTTGATAGCGCGAACTTCTTCTTCCAGTGCAAACAATGCAACCAGAGCCACCAGCGGGATATAGGCCGACAGTGCAATAACACCAATGCTCATCACGGAGTTCAGGTTGTAGAACACCAACATCTTCCAGAAGAACAGCGGGTTGGTTAAGTCGAACACCAGACAGATCATCCCCAGAGAGATGGTCACCAGAGATACCAGTGAAGCTGCCTTCAAAAACGGCGTGTTCTCGGTCTGGCCTTTGAAGAAACGCAGACACAGGGCAATAGTCAGTGCACCACCGGAAATACCCGCAAAGAACAGGTAAACCGCAATCGGCCAGGGCCATGCATAGCCTTCGGTCAGGCCCATGGTGAATTCAATGTTTCCGTCCATGGTTTAAACCCCCAGTTTCACGATTGGGATATAACGCAGGCTTGGCTCGGTACCCATATGGGCCTTGATGCGTACGGAATCTTTCACCGCCAGCAGGCGGCTGACGAAAGAGTTCGGGTCGTTTGCATCACCGAATACCAGAGCGTCGTAGCGACATGCCTGCACACAGGCCGGCAACTCACCCTTGGACAACTTGTTTTCCAGACAGAAGTCGCAGTTATCAGCCACATCAGTGTTGGCGTTGATAAAGCGGGCATTGTATGGACAGGCACCGATACAGTACTTACAACCGGCACACTTGGAGTCATCCATAGTGACCACGCCAGTCTTAGGATCCTTGTAGGCAGCACCGGTTGGGCATACGGCTACGCAAGGCGCGTTCTTGCACTGTTGGCAAGATACACGTACAAACTTACGCTCACAGCCACACTCCATCTTGCCGCAATGTGGGCAAGGCTCACCTTCCACACGACCGGACTGCTGTTCCAGAAGCACCTTGGACACACCTTCAGGCAGGTCATTGGCTTTGTTACAGGCGCCTTTACAGTCGCCACAGCCCACGCATTTGTTCTGATCGAACACCATGACGTAATGAGGCTTGTAGGCGCCGTCGCTTTCCTCTTTTACAGATGTGCAGCCCAGGGGTGCCATCAGTAAAGAACAAGCTCCGACTCCTTTCAGAAACCTCCGTCTCTCTAGAATCTCACTCACAAACATCCTCCATCTGTCGGCCTGGGCCGACCTTTAATTTTGTTCAAGTCGCTTCAGTGTGTCGTCGGTTAACGCGCTCAGGTGACCGGCTGAGCATGCCGGTCAACAGGTCCTCGTCAGCCCTGCGGGTTCAGTTTGCTCTGCGCTTTCAAGATCGCATTATTGATGGCGTCCCGGTTGAATCCCTGGGTTTGGTTCTCGAGCAGAATCTCCCAGTGTTCAATGGCCTTGGCATACTGCCCCTTGAGGTAAGCATCGGTTGCCAGCAGCAATCGGGTTTGCAGTTCCTCACGGTGCAATGCCAGTGCCCGGGCAATCACTATGCCGGTTTCCGGCGCGATAACGCGCTCATCGCGGTAGTACATGGATGTGGCTTTCATGCCCAGCAACTCAGCATCTTCCCCGGTCAGGGCCAGCAGTTGGTCGAAGGTCTCTACCGCATCCTTGTACATGCCACCGGCGGCATAGGATTGGGCCAGATTCAGTAATGCAATCTCGCTTTGCGGGGCTTTATCGACAGCCTGACGTCCCTTGGTGATCTCTGCGGCCACCAGGTAGTCGATGTTCTCGTCGATTTGCCCCTTGTCCCAGTCGCCGAAGCGACCGGTCTGGCTGTAGATCCCCAGGCTGAGTACGAGTACAAACAGACTCATTACAGCAGGGGTGAGGCTCCAGCCTTTGCCTTGATAACCGGGAGTCAGGGATGCAGACTGCGTGTCGGCGCAATCCGCAGTCTGGCGAGCACTGCGCAGGTATCCCGCGTGGTGCACCGCCATAGCGCCACCCACGCAGACAAATACTCCGGCCATTGCCACTACCAAACTGTTCATCCCAGGATCCCCTTTTATCTCAACTCTTTTGATTTCTCGTTGATTAAGGCCGGGCTAAGGAAATCGGTTCATCCCCTTCTCCCCACGCCTTTATCTCAACGCGTATACGTCCAGCTATGCAGTATTATTCGTGGCCGGACATCATGCCGCCCATTCCACCCATACCGCCCATGCCCATTCCGCCCATACCGGCTGGCTTGTCTTTCTGCACCTCTACTTTCACCAGTTCGATTTCGAACACCAGTGCAGATTCAGGTGGGATCATACCCGCGCCCTCGCTGCCGTAAGCCAGTTCAGCCGGTACGGTGAAACGGAAGGTTGAACCCTCAGGCATCAACTGCAGGCCTTCACTCCAACCCGGGATCAGGGTCATCAGCGCCATACGGGCAGGCTTGTTCTGAGCGTAGGTGGACTCAAACTCGGTACCGTCCATCAGCTTACCTGCGTAGTTCACAGTCACTACGTCTTCCGGCTTTGGCTTGTTGCCATTACCCATGGTCAGTACTTCGTACTGCAGACCGGATTCGGTCACAGTCACGCCTTCTTTCAATTTGTTTTCAATCAGGAATGCTTCGCTGTTGGCCTTGTTTTGTTCTTTAATTTTGGCCGTTTGTGCTTCGCGCTTGGCGTTCAGGAACTCCAGTCGCTGGTTCAGCAAGGTCACTACATCACCCTCAGAGATTTTGGACTGATCTTTCAGCGCATCCACAAAACCGGCAACTACAGCGTCCATATTCACATCGGCGCCCAGTTCAACCTGGTTGTACACCTGGTTGGACATATATTTGCCCACGGAGGAACCCAGAGCATAAGACTCACGGTCCAGGTCGGTTTTCAATTCGGTGGCCAGGGCAGTAGTGCTCATTACCAGAGTAGTGACAGTGGCCAGCAGAGTGCGTTTGAAGGTTTTCATAATCAGTTCTCAATCCAATTCTTTAAGATGTTTTGTTCGGGTGGCCGACTCCACAGGATGGGGATGGAGCCGGCCGAAAAACGGTTCGTCAGTCAGGTCGGTTAAGGCTTCTCGTGTGGTCGACCGGACATACGCCAGCCGTAGATGCCGTCCGGCATCTGCATCACATTGGTGTAGCCCAGCTTCATTACTTCCCGTGCCGCTACAACACTGGCGGTACACAGACGGTTGGCGCAGTAGAACACCATCTCAGCGTCTTTATTCTTTGGAAGTAACTCTCTCCACGTTCTTACGTTGAAAAAAACCGCTCCGGGGATGAAACCTTCAGCCCAGATCTCGAGCGTATTTACGTCGAAAAAATAAACATCGCCGCGGTTAAAGAGCATTTCAGCTTCTGTCAGGCTGACATATTTGGGGTTGATGTCATGGTGGATAACCGGAGTCATCTCCTCACCACCACCGGCGAAACAGGTGGCTGCGCTCAGCAGCATTGCCAGAGACATCAGGAATTGGGTGATTAACTTTTTCATTGTGTTTCCCTGTTGTCCCGGCCTGCTGACCGGGACTGATTTTGCTCAGGCTTGCCGGACTGAGCCGGCAAGCACTGGGCGGTCTTACATCTTGCTGGCAGTCAGGTTGCCGTCGATGATGGCCTGGGCCTGAGTTACGTAAGCCAGAGCTGCGTCGATACGCTTCTGGGTGTAACGTGGGCCGTGGACACCCCAGGAACCGTCAGCTTCCAGCAGGTCTACAGTTTCCTGTGCTTTTTCAATCAGCAGGTAAACGTCAGACTTCTGCTGAGTAGACAGCTTGGTCACTTCCATCAGCTGGTCGATACGCTCGATAGAGGCAACAACCTGGGCGTAGGTGTCCTTGATAGGCTTCTGCCACTTCTGAACTTCACCGTAGATTTCCATCTGGTCTTCGAAGTGCATGCCAACTTCCAGTTCAGACTGGAATGGGCTGTGACAGCCTTTGTTCTCAACAACGTCTACGTCAGATGGAGAGGTACGGGCACAAGACCACATCAGGTCGAGGTAGTGGTGACCGGCTTCATCCTTGGCAACAGCCCAGCCCTTAACAGCGGCATCACGTGGCTTACCAGCTGGTGGGTTCAGGTGCTTACGCTCTGGGTGAACGTCAATCTTCCAAACGTGGCTACGACGTACTGCGTCGAAACCAGCCATGTCAGGGAACTGCATACCGGTGAAGTTTTCACAGGAACCAGTGTTAGGCATGTGACACGCCTGACAGGTCTGGTCGGTGTGAGTCTTGGCATTGTCAGCAATGATCTTCTGAGCTTCGTGACAGTCCTGACAGTCTTTCTTCATGGCAGGTTTGGTGAAGTTAGACTTCCAATCGTTACCGGTCACTTCGTGTGGATCGTGACAGGTCGCACAACGCATACCCTTGTCGTAGTGCATGGAAGAGTACATCTGAGAACCTTCAGTACCGCATGATGGGCAAGAAGACTTCATCTTCACGCCGAATGCGTAGTCCAGCTTCTCGCTGGCTTCATCGGTTTCAGCCAACTCTTCTACGAAGTTGAAACGCTGGTGACAACGTTCACAGTTGGATGGCATGCCGCCACCGATACCGCCGTCCAGGTGACCACCGGCGCCATGACACTCTTCACAGGTAATACCCTTGGAGATAGTGTGCTTGCGCAGCTCTTCCGGGTTACCCAGTGCAGCGAAGAACTCATCTTTGCTCTGGAAGTCAAACTTGAAGGTGTGACAGATTTCGCAGTAAGAAGACGCAGGCTGGAACAGGAACTCTTTCTCATACTTGGAACCGTAAGAGCTCATACCCCACTGGTGAGAACCAGTCAGACCAATCTCTTCCAGAGTTGTTGGGAAAGTAGGGATAACTTTCTGGATCTCTTTTGCTTTCTCAGGGGTCAGCCACTCAGCCCAACCACGGGAGAACTGGTTTGCACCCGCAGTCAGAGTACCAGTGCCATCTACCAGCAGACCGTCTTTAACGTGGTAAGTACCACGAACCAGCCAGCTGTCCATGTAGCCATACTTGGTACGTGGAGTACCGATGGTGGCGTAGATAGCGTCCGGAGTGATACCGTCTGGCAGGATAGAGGTATCCTTGGTGTCGTACATAGTCTGTTCGATGTCGTTATTTACCTCTGGGTGTTCACCAGGGAAACGAACAGTTTTGGCGTGACGGGAGCGGCTCCACTTTTCGTACTGAGCAGCGTGACACTCACCACACTTCTCAGGACCAACGAACTTGTTAGGGAAATCCAGGATAGACTTTTCACCCAAGCGATACTGCAGCGCCATTGGGCGGCCTTTGTGCTTGGAGTACATCTGAGAGTTACCTTCTTCCAGGTATTCGCCACCACGGTCAGAAACCATGTAGACACCCTTCAGACGGCCTTCTTCTTCATACTTGAAAACAGGGTGGTTCTGGAACAGGAAGTCAAACAGCTCTTTTTCCTGAACAATGTAGTCCTGCAGAGTTTTTACACCCTTGCTTGCTTCAGTCAGATCTGGATTGGCAATAACACCCTGGGCAGTTTTGCCCATTTCGTGGGTACCGTAACCTGGGTCGCCTGCTTTAGGGGCCGCGTAAGCAGCGCCGCTGGCTACTGTGCCAAGACAAAACAACACGCCCAGCGCTGTTTTGTTTATCCGTTGATTCATCATTCACTCCTAAATTTTTTCTTCGTTTTTATTCACTAAACCCGACAGTTCACTGAACGACATCGACACTTGAGCAGGGCCTATTCTTCACATCTGCCAGCACAAAAACGGGCACTTGCCCCCATTCGCCCAGCGTTTCAAGCAGATGAAAACCTGAAAAAATAAAAAGCTTATAAATCAGTTATTTGATATTTATAAAAGCGGTGATTTTGAGATTTCAATTATGATTTTTTGCTGAAGTAAAAAACTTTCTTCTGGACACAGATCACACTTGGTACGGGCAGAGCAGCAAGACACAGACCAAAGCATGAGGTGGGTCACAAGGGCCTCAGTCCTCGGTTAACGCCCGTAATGAAACATTAATTTGCTTTCACCACACGGACATCCCCCTGTTCCAGCGTCCTATCCCGGCGTTATTTGGTTATACTGGGGGTCTGTTTTCACCGGCGGAGCCTGATGTGAAACCCCTTTCCCACTATTGGCATGCAGGGCTTAACGCCTGGGTGTCACTGCGCCATGTTCTGCTTGCCGCACTGGTTTTTCTCAATGGCCTGATGATATTTCTGTCCGCCAGAGGCAAAGCAGAAAGTCTGATTGAGCTGTTTCATATCAAAAGCTTCACCACCATTGACTGGAGCACGGTTGCCAACGGCCCCTGGTTTTTGCTGGGCCTGTTTTTAATGCTGAATGCGATAGGACTCCTGTACCGCGCCAGAATTGCGTGGGCTGTCAGCATTGTGTTACTGGCCATTATTGTGGCTTTTACCTGGCATTTTTATCCCGAGCTGAAAATCCATTTAAGTCTGTGTGGCGGCACACTCCTGTTGCTGTTCCTGTTCAGCGCGGACTTTAACCGTTCAAGTGCGGCCGCCGGCGGCATTGTGGCCTTTATCAGCTTTGCGGTTTTGCTGTTTTATTCCACCTATGGTGCCCTGTATTTCGGCAGCGGCTTTCATCCGGCTATCGGCAATCTGATGGATGCCTTCTACTTCTCCATGGTGACCATGACCACTGTGGGCTATGGCGACATCATTCCTGTGTCAGAGCCTGCCCGGCTATTCACCATCTCGGTAATCGTTGCCGGTATTACCGTGTTCGCGACCTCGCTCACAACTGTGTTTGGCCCCATCATCAAAGGCGGCCTTGATAAGCTTGTTAAAGGGAACCCAAAGCCCATGAACCGAAAGAATCACTTTATTGTCTGCGGTACTTCTGTGCTGGCTCTCAGCACTATTTATCAGTTAAAGCAAAGGGATATGCAGGTCACTGTACTCACCTCAGCACCGGAGGAGGAATTTGCTGCGATAGAGCAAAGGGCAGGCTGCAAACTGGACCTGCTGTCCGGCGACTCAACGGATAACGGCCTGCTGAAAGAGGCGGGAGTGGAGCAATGTAAGGCCGTACTGGCATTGACTGAAGACGATGCCGCCAATGCATTTATCGTGCTGTCGGTAAAGGACTTCAGCCCGGAGACCAAAACCGTGCTATCGGTAAATGACGCCAAGAATATGAACAAGGTGAAGCAGGTGAAAGCAGATGTAGTGTTATCACCACAGTTGTTTGGCAGCGAGATCCTGGCCAGCGTGCTGTCCGGCGAGCCACTGGACAATGACAAGCTGGTGTCTCTGCTGCTGACCAGTGGCCATGGCTTGTTTGATAAAGAGTCTTAGGGTCTGTTTATGGGGCAAACTCTGCCGCGATATAAGCCCAGGCTTGTATGCCGGATTCGAACTCCAGTTTCACCCGCACATAGTCATCGACTTCATATTCATCGGCCCGGGCCAGCTCTTGTGGTGTCACCTCGAACACCATGCCAGCGACAGCATCCATGGGATTACCGCTTGGGATTAATGCCGGATGCATCTCTTTACCACTGACCGCCAGAACATGGGGGTCGGTGATCCTTACCTCCCCTACTTTATAACCGGGTAAGCTGTCTGACTTTCCTGTCAGCAAACGCCCAAAGGTGCTGAGTTGAACCCCATCCTGCTGCAAAGTCCCGTATGAGAACAACAGTTCCATACTGTGAATCCTCTGTTTAACCCTATTATTACCGCACACTATAACAGGATTAAGCGATTGACAGGCAAAATCACACGGTCACAATGTGGACAGGCAGTGAAGGAGCATCTATGTCATCAACCAACCCCACGCCCCTGTATCTGGGCATGGCCATGTGGTCTCACAAGAACTGGCAGCAAAGTATCTTTGCCGGAGAAACCGACAAACTGGCAGCCTATGGGCGTGTATTTAACACAGTAGAGGGCAATACCACGTTTTACGCCACACCTTCCAGTCAAAGCGTGCTTAACTGGCGAGATGCGGTAACCGACGACTTTCGCTTCACCTTTAAACTGCCTCAGACCATTACTCATCAGATGCAACTGCAAAACTGCAGCAAGGAGCTCAATGAGTTCCTGCACATAATGTCGCCGCTGGCAGAAAAGACAGGGGTGTGGAAGATACAATTGCCCGCGGCATTTGGTCCGGATTCGCTGTATTTGCTCGAGCAATTGCTGGATGCAATGCCTGCTGGCTTTCACTCTGGGGTGGAGGTCAGACACCCTGCTTTCTTTGCCAAAGGAGACGCCGAGCGAGCCTTGAATCGCCTGCTGATGGAGAAGAACGCCGACCGTATCATCATAGATACCCGTCCGGTATTTGCAGCTCCACCGGATTCTGAAGCCGTTATCGACGCCCACCAGAAAAAGCCCAGAGTACCTGTACACGCTATTGCCACCTCAGACTCGCCAGTTGTCCGCTTTATCGGTCACCCGGAGCTGGAAGCCAATGACGCTTTCTTTACCCCCTGGCTGACCAAACTGAGCGACTGGATTGAGGAGGGTCGTCGCCCCTTCCTGTTTGTCCACACTCCGGACAACGCACTGGCACCTGAGTTGGCCATACGACTGCTCAGCCAATTGCAGCAACATCAGCCCCAGCTGGCCTCGGTCACTCTGGCATCGGCCCAACCTGTGCCGCAAATGTCGTTGTTATAAAAAAGCCCGAAGCAATGCTCCGGGCTTTTACAGTGGCAAGCTGATTACCAATACCAGACTGACTCTCCACGTTCGAACACCTGCACCAGGGGAGCGCTGCCATCATAAAACCAGATTTCCGCCAGTACCGGACCTTCATCAGTCACCAGAGTAAAATCCAGGGTCAACTCCCCCCCTGCCAGAGGTGACGACAAAATACGGCTGTCGTACACCGGCAGGTAATCCCCATCAGACAGCTGGTGATACTGGCTGTAGACAGAGAGGTATGCCCTGTCAGTACTGTAACCACTGATATCAACCTGCACTGTCTGAGTCGCTGTCGGGTTATAGTCAAATCCCGCAGGTGCAACCAGGTCACCCGTAGAGGTCACAGTATTACTGGTATTGTCTGTAGACGTATCCGGCGCTGGGGCTGGAGCAGGTGCTGGCGCCGGACTTGCTTCCCCTTCGTCTCCACCTCCGCCACCACAGGCGGTGAGAAATCCACATAGTGTCAGTATCATAATTGACTTGTTCATATTGACCTCCGCCTATCAGTAAGTCTGAGCCGAAACGGCGTTATCGGATTTGTACCAAAGGGCATTGGTACCATCCCCCTCAGTAGCGTAGCCTTCAAAATCGGGGTAAGCCTTGAGCAGGTCGACTCTCTCTTTAGGCCACTCCCACGGCTCCGGCAACATCAGTGCCCATGGCAGGTTATTGCTGGTCTTGAAGTACTTGCCTGTGGCATCGTTGGAGTCATCCACACCCAGGCCCATAATGTTCACCTTGTCGAACTTTTCGGTAGGTGCCTGATCTGCCAGGTGTACCTCCCAGCTGCGGCCGGGATGCTCAGGCATGCCCTCACCGTGATACTTATCAGGCGTTGCAAAGATAAATGGGTCGTAAGGCATATCAGGCAGGCCAGAGACATCTGCGTCAGGGTTAAAGCTGATAGTCAGCTCAAACTCATAGGAGATATCTTCACGGCAGTTCTCCAATGTCCTGAAGTACTGACAGCTGAAATCAGCGGCCTCATTCAAGTCGTTACTGATAACAAAGCTGGCTTCCTGCATGTCAGTTTCCATGCCACTGTCTGACTGCAACTGGCCATTCACTTTGAGATAGGTCAACTGAGTATTAACGTCTGTGCGAGCCACATTGGGTAACCTGATAGCAAAGCCGTTGTGGTAGCTGGCACCCAGTGCAGCCAATTGGCCGGTAACCTTGATTTTAGCGACCACATCATCCTTCAGTGTCTCAGTGACCCGCAGGAACATCACCACATCATTCATGTCGTAATCTGCGGTGTACGGATAATTGTCCTCATAAGCCAGAGTCACAAAGCCAGTACTGGAGGGGAAATGTTCCTGTCGGGTGTTGGCCGCGGTAATGGTCAGGCCGTGATCTTCTACCTCACCTGATGTCGAACCACCATCAGCGTCCAAACCTGTTTGCTGGCTAAAGCGGAAACGGCTCCAGGTATCACCTGCGACTGCATTGAGGTCAGCCTCGAAAAACAGCACATTCTGCCCTGCTTGCAGCAGTTGGTCTTCAAACACCTTGTCGCCGGGCTCATCAAACTCACCATCACCATCCCAGTCAATCCACCCAGACAGATAGCCAGAGGTCGAGGCATAAGCGGTGACCAGAGTATCCAGTCCGGGCTCTACCGCGGTAACAAAGCCGATACCATCCTCATCGTCTATACCAGTCGTGTCATCGGAATCAGGCGATACGGCACCATCTGCATCGCCATCAACACCGTTAAGCCCAAGCCAGGTCAACTCATCCAGTTGGTGTCTTGGCCCATTACTGGCCAACGTCGTCTTGTAGCTGTCAGGGGCATCACCAAAATCGATATTCGAGTCTTCATCTATCACCGGCGCGTTGGCACAACGGGCACCATCGTTTTGATTGGACATAGGACCATCAGCAAACTCTACCGCGGTAAAATCACTCTCAACAAAGTCGCCGCTTTCATCGAGACTCATGTTGACCCTGTAAATTTTACCGCCTTCACGAATCACAACCCCGCCGCTGCTGACGTCATTGTTACGGGAAACATAGTAGTAACCGTTCACGTCGAAATAACCAGCGCCAAAGGTTCCTTTCTGGCCGGTATCGGCAATATAAGTTTCCTGACCTGAAGTCGGGTCAAACTCGTAAAGAAACCCTGAGTTGTTATCTATCCCATAAAGCTTGCCATTACCTGGATGGAAAGCCATGTCGGTGAGGCTAACAGCGGCTCTGCTGGAGATTTTTACCACTGGCAAGACTGCATTGGCATCGCTATCGAGTGGCGACAGGTCGATTTTGAACAAGCCTTTATTAGCCCTGTACAGATAATAGGTATGGTCATAGACATCACCTACAAAGAAGGTGTGGTCAGTGGGTAGATCTGAGGTATTCACATCCGACACCTGAAAATTCTTGCCCATTCGGACAATCTTTTTGTTGGTGGTGTCATAACCGTAAATGTATCTATCGGTGAAGTTAAAGCCGACACCATTCACGTTGGCCGTAGTGCCTGTGTCATCTTCAAGTAAAGTGGTAGCACCTGTCACCAGGTTAACGCCGTACACTTTCACCGGAGCTGATTGAAACAGATAGGCCTTGCTGGGGCAGGTATCAAAAGGGGTCGCATTGGCGTGAACAGACCAGACTGCCATCACTAATGCCGGGAGGGTAAGTTTGCTCATAGTCATCGTCCTGTTGCCTTAAGTACCCTGACAACCCAAGAAGCATGCCACTTTTTAAGTTTCGTAAAGTCAAAGAGTTACAATTTGGCCTTTAAAGATAATTTCTAAATAGCATCGCACTTTGCAAATTGAGATCATGAATTATCCATTGTCTTGCAGAATGAGTTCACTTATCTGCAAATCTCCTTTGCGCTGAATTTACTTCTCAACGGCCAATAGCTAGAGTGGCCGCTTAACATCTCTATACGGAAAATTACCGTGCTCAGCGGATTGCTATTCGTCATCATCCCTCTGGTACTGGGGTATTTGGTCAAATTGAAAAATACCCGATACCTGGCCCGAATCGACGCCAGTTGTGGCCAACTGGTGTCTGTCATTCTGTTCCTGATGGGGCTCAGCCTGGCCAAGATGGATCAACTGGGACAGAATCTGGCGCAAATGCTGCAAATTGCCGGGATCCTGTTTATCTGTATCAGTGGTTGCAACCTGTTGGCACTGCCATTACTGGATAAGAACTGGAATACTCAGGTCGCGACCCAGAAAGCCAAACTGCCTTTTAAAGCCATGCTGATCGGCTCAGGTAAACTTATTCTGGCGGTAGCGCTGGGCCTGGGAGCTGGGTTAATTGTTCGCAGCATATGGCCCGGCTCCCTGTTCTGGGTTGATGACGCCAGTGAGTGGATCTTGCTGTTACTGCTTTTACTCATAGGTATCAGCCTTCGTAACAGCGCAATGTCGCTTAAGCAGATACTGCTGAATGCCAAAGGCATGAAGCTGGCACTGGTGGTGGTATTGAGTTCATTGCCCGGGGGACTGCTGGCGGCCTGGTGGCTGGACCTTCCCTGGAACCAGGGACTCGCCATGGCTTCCGGCTTTGGCTGGTATTCACTGACAGGTATTCTGGTCACAGACTACCTCGGACCTGTACTGGGTGGGGGCGCCTTCCTTAACGAGCTGTTGCGGGAAATGGTCGCTATTATGCTAATCCCATTACTTATCGCCCGTTATCCTGCGACTTCCGTTGGCTTTGCCGGCGCAACTGCCATGGACTTTACTCTGCCGGTTATCCAACAAAGTGGTGGTAATAGCCTGGTGCCGACAGCGATTGTCAGTGGCTTTATATTAAGCCTATTGGTTCCGGTATTTGTTACCTTCTTCCTGACTTTGAGTTAGCGGATAAGCAGATTCAAAGGTCACTAATGTGGCCTTTTTTATTGTTCCTTTGAAACGGGAAAGCTGCAACGTGATGGGGATTACGGATATGTGCCGGCGGCTGTGATATTTTTCCGGATTCAGAATAGCGAAAAGCCGTTCATTGCTGAACGGCTTTTCTTGAAGACTGGCAGGGGTGGCAGGACTCGAACCCGCAACCGTCGGTTTTGGAGACCGCTGTTCTACCAATTGGAACTACACCCCTGTCGACGAGATGGATTATGCTAAAACCCCCTCAAAAGGTAAAGCACTTTTTCATAAGAAACTGCGCGACTGCGGCTTTTTCCGTCACAACGATTAAAAAGCCACTAAATTGGCTTATTTTACTGCAACAAAGCCCGATAAAGCCTCAAGTCCTCATCTTCAAAACAAACAAATATCAGCTGCTTGAGTGACGTGTTTGAACTAAGTTTTTTGCGTACAACCGACACTGCAATCTCAGCAGCCAGCTTTTTAGGAAAACCATAGACTCCTGTACTGATACAGGGAAACGCAATACTCTTGATATTCAGCCTTTGTGCCTCAGCCAAAGCCTGAATATAGCAAGACGCTAATAACTCCTGCTCACCACTTTCTCCTCCACGCCAGACAGGTCCAACAGCATGAAAGAGGTAACTTGCCGGAAGCATAAACCCTGAGGTAACCCGGACCTCCCCTGTGGGACAACCACCTATAGTGCGACATGCCTCCAACAGCTCAGGACCTGCAGCCCTGTGAATTGCACCATCAACGCCTCCTCCCCCCAGTAATCTCGAGTTGGCAGCATTAACAATGGCATCCACCTTAAGCCTGGTAATATCGCCTTTAATAGCCTCTATATCCACATTCAAGCTCTCCTGCGGTCCGTTGCAACTACCTACTATAGCTTTATAACAGCCTTATTCATTCTGCTGATGTTTAAGTCGGGTCTCCCGCACCAGTTGACATTGACTACCGCCTGGCTGACAGCGCCACTCTTTACTCTCCATCTTATTACCCTGGCGTTGCCAACCCTGCTTTACCAGGTTGTTGCCATCATCAGACCGACGCTGGTAGCTGATCTGCCAGTGAAAAGGATCATTAAACTCCACATTGCTTACCTGATAGCTATGTAGTGAGCCATTTCCATTGCGAAAGTAGGATTCAATAAGACTCCCTGAATCCTGATTCTGGGTTAGCAAACTGACAGCATAAATACGTTGTCCGTCATCCGCATAAATCAGATAACGAATTAAAGTCGTCTGATCCGGCGTCACCTCAGTATTCAGCCTGAGATCCACTATCTGTGGGTTGGAATTTGCATACTTAATCTGTCCCTGCCAATGTCCTGCGCTACCCAGCATCGCCTGCCAGGCATCTTCATTGGTAAAGCCTTCGGCCAGTACAGGGGTTGAGATGGCAAGAAGCAAAGGTGCCACCAAGATCGCGTTCAGCACTCTCATGGGTAAAGTCCTTGCTGTATTGAGATAAACAGCTATTCAGATTACCGGGTAAGCAACAAGGATTCAGTGAATCTGCGTTAATCCGAGGGGGTATGAATGCGACAAGCAAAACAACATCTAGTCACGTTAGTAAGGGGGAGTATTGATCTTGCAGGACGGGAGTCATCGGGGACGCCCAGTCGCGCACGGCCAGTGCCGCGACCTGGAGTCCGCAGGGCTCCGTCGCGGGAAATAAAACGCAACCGAAGATGAGGCTTTTCACTTAAGTTTGTGGGCGAGTGTGGCGCAGCCACAAGCTTATGAGCACGAAGCTTTAGCGTAGCTGGGGCGGATTTATCCGCGACGCCACAACACCAAATGAAAATATTGTATAAGCGAAAAAAGCCTCTGCATTGCTGCAGAGGCTTTTATCTTAATGTTGGCGGAGCGGACGGGACTCGAACCCGCGACCCCCGGCGTGACAGGCCGGTATTCTAACCAACTGAACTACCGCTCCTTTGGGATTTCTCCCAAATTTGGGCGCTTGGCAATGACCTACTCTCACATGGGGAAGCCCCACACTACCATCGGCGCAGCTGCGTTTCACTTCTGAGTTCGGAATGGGATCAGGTGGGACCACAGCGCTATTGTCACCAAGCAAATTCGTTTTGACTTGTCTCTTGAACGTCTGACGGCATTGTTGCTGCACTCAAATGCTCACATAGCGCTGCTATGCTCCGCTTTTCGTTTGCCACGGCTTTGTCAGCCGCCCAACATCCTGCGTCAAGAAAGTCTTTAAATTTGGAAAGCTTCAGAGTTCGACTTCAATCAAGTCTTGAAATTCTATTCAAGGTTATAACCAGTAAGTGACCTCCATGGATGGAGGAAATACTAGAAAATGTCAGGAACATTTTCAGTAGAAACCCTTTTGGGTTGTATGGTTAAGCCTCTCGAGTCATTAGTATCAGTTAGCTCAACGCCTCAC
>NZ_JBHRTD010000005.1:0-649 GCF_042646185.1 Shewanella submarina | reverse complement strand
CGAAGTGACCGACCAGGACGGTAACGTCATCTTCTCCGGCACGGTCACTCAGGACATGCTGGATAATGGCCTGTCAGTCTCTATGCCAGCCCCTGCCACCGGCACCACCATCACAGTAACCGCCACCGTCACCGACCCGGCGGGCAACACCGCCAATGGTAATGACTCCGCCACCCTGGATTACGGCGCGGGCGGCGGCGCCCCTGCCGCGCCGGTAGTGGAGATCACTGAAGATGCCAACAACGACGGCTACATTAACGACAGCGAACTCAGCGCCGATGGACTGGTGAACTTCACCGTGACGCTGGGCGCAGGCACCGCAGTCGGCGATACCGTGAGCATTACCGATCAGGATGGTGCGGTTATCTTCTCCGGTCCCGTGACTCAGGACATGCTGGATAACGGCATCAGCTTAAGTGTGGATGCGCCAGCCAATGGTGAGAGTCTGACAATCACCGCCACGGTCACCGATCCGGCAGGCAACACCGCCAGTGGCGCGGACAGTGCCGTGCTCAATAGCGGCCCGGCCGCCCCAACGGTCACCATTACCGAAGATGCCAACGACGATGGCTACATCAATGATGCTGAGCTCGACGGTCAGGTGAACATCACCGTCACCCTGGCAGCCGGCACTGAAGTGGGTGACACC
>NZ_JBHRTD010000004.1:0-677 GCF_042646185.1 Shewanella submarina | reverse complement strand
GTACGGTAGGCGGTGACGTTAAGGTTGGCGACACTGTCACCCTGACGCTGGGCGATGGCACCATCGCCTCTACCACCGTCATTGATTTGGGTGACGGCCTGCTTGGCTTCACCGTTGATGTCGACGCCAGCGTACTGGCCGATGCAGGCAGCAACAGCATTACCGCGTCGGTGACAACCTCCGACTCCGCCGGTAACAGCACCACAGCCACTGACAGCGAAGACTATGGTGTGGACACTACCGCACCGGAAGCCAGCATTGATCTCAATCCTATCGTGGTCGGTGATGACAACGTCATCAACCAGGCTGAAAGTGAAGGCACGGTCACCCTCACCGGTACGGTAGGCGGTGACGTTAAGGTTGGCGACACTGTCACCCTGACGCTGGGCGATGGCACCATCGCCACCACCACCGTCATTGATTTGGGTGACGGCCTGCTTGGCTTCACCGTTGATGTCGACGCCAGCGTACTGGCGGATGCAGGCAGTAACAGCATTACCGCGTCGGTCACCACCACCGATGCCGCCGGCAACAGCACCACAGCCACTGACAAAGAAGGCTATAGTGTTGATACTACCCCTGCCCCGGCCCCACTGGTTGAGTTCCAGGGGGCTGGCGCTGACGATATCTATAACATCGACGAGATTGGCATTGACGGCACCGTCACCGCCAAGATC
>NZ_JBHRTD010000003.1:0-15823 GCF_042646185.1 Shewanella submarina | reverse complement strand
GATGGTAATACCACGCTCACGCTCTTCTGGAGCGTTATCGATAGATGCGAAGTCTTTAGCTTCACCACCGTATACTTTTGACAGTACGGTAGAGATAGCTGCGGTCAGGGTAGTTTTACCATGGTCAACGTGACCAATGGTACCCACGTTTACGTGCGGTTTGCTACGTTCAAATTTCTCTTTAGCCACGATATGTTCCTTTCTTTTCGAGAGAGGCCGGCTCGGGGGAACCGACCAATATCAAACAAATTAACAGTTATACCAGCGTCGTGCTGAAAATCTAGCTTCTCGCGTCGATAACTGCTTTAGCAATGTTTTGTGGTGCTTCAGCGTACTTCAAAAACTCCATGGAGTATGAGGCACGACCCTGAGTTGCGGAGCGCAAATCAGTCGCATAACCAAACATTTCAGCCAAAGGCACTACAGTTCGAATAATCTTGATGCCGGCCACGCCGTCATCCATACCTTCGATAAGACCACGACGACGGTTCAGATCACCTACTACGTCACCCATGTAATCTTCTGGTGTAGTGACTTCTACTTTCATGCAAGGTTCGAGCAACACAGGGCTGGCTTGTAGCGCACCCTTCTTGAAGCCCATAGAACCTGCAACCTTGAACGCCATCTCGTTTGAGTCCACATCGTGATATGAACCGTCAAACAGAGTGACCTTCACGTCCAGAACAGGGAAGCCAGCGAGAACACCGTTCTTCATCTGCTCCTGGATACCTTTGTCAACGGCAGGGATGTATTCGCGAGGAACCACACCACCTACGATTTCGTTGACGAATTCATAACCGGCGCCTTCTTCATTTGGCTCCAGTTTCAGCCATACGTGACCAAACTGACCACGACCACCGGACTGACGTACGAACTTACCTTCCACTTCCACGGCGGAGCGGATGGTTTCACGGTAGGCAACCTGAGGCTTACCTACGTTGCACTCTACGCTGAACTCGCGACGCATACGGTCTACGATGATGTCCAGGTGCAGTTCGCCCATACCGGAGATCAGGGTCTGGCCCGATTCTTCGTCAGTCTCTACACGGAAGGATGGATCTTCAGCAGCCAGCTTTTGCAGTGCGATACCCATCTTTTCCTGGTCGGCTTTAGAACGTGGTTCCACGGCGATAGTAATTACCGGCTCAGGGAACTCCATACGCTCCAGAATAACCTTGTTGTCTGTATCACACAGGGTGTCACCTGTGGTCACATCTTTCAGACCAATGGCAGCGGCGATATCACCGGCACGAACTTCTTTCAGCTCTTTACGGTCGTTGGCATGCATCTGTACGATACGGCCAATACGCTCACGCTTGCCTTTAACCGAGTTGTACACTGCTGCACCGGATTCCAGCACGCCGGAATAAACACGGATAAAGGTCAGTGTACCCACGAATGGGTCGGTCGCAATCTTGAACGCCAGCGCAGAGAAAGGTGCGTTGTCGTCGGACTCACGCTCAACTTCATTCTCTTTCTCGTCGATACCTTTAATCGCAGGTACATCAACAGGCGCAGGCAGGAATTCAACAACAGCATCCAGTACTGCCTGAACACCCTTGTTCTTAAACGCACTACCACAAGTGGCCAGTACGATTTCGTTGTTAATGGTACGCTGGCGCAGTGCCTTCTTGATTTCCTCTTCGGACAGATCACCCTCTTCCAGGTATTTCTCCATCAACTCTTCAGAGGCTTCAGCGGCTGCTTCTACCAGGTACTCACGCATCTCAGCTGCTTTATCAGCCAAGTCTGCAGGAATTTCTTCGTAAGAGAAGGTCATGCCCTGGTCCGCTTCGTTCCAGTTAATTGCCTTCATCTTGATCAGGTCGATAACGCCTTTAAATGCGTCTTCTGCACCTATGTTCAACTGAATAGGTACACAGGTGGCACCCAGACGGTTGCGGATCTGATCAACCACGCGGTCGAAATCAGCGCCGGCACGGTCCATCTTGTTGACGAACACCATGCGAGGAACACCGTACTTGTCGGCTTGACGCCATACGGTTTCAGACTGTGGTTCTACGCCAGAGGAGCCACAAAATACCACTACTGCACCGTCCAATACGCGCAGAGAACGTTCTACTTCAATAGTGAAGTCTACGTGTCCTGGAGTATCGATGATGTTGATGCGGTGTTCAGTGAACTGCGCATCCATGCCTCGCCAGAAAGTGGTTACGGCAGCGGAAGTAATTGTGATACCACGTTCCTGCTCTTGCACCATCCAGTCGGTTGTTGCTGCACCATCGTGCACTTCACCGATTTTATGAGACAGACCAGTGTAAAACAGAACGCGTTCAGTTGTGGTGGTTTTACCAGCGTCAACATGAGCACAGATACCGATATTACGGTAGCGCTCAATTGGAGTTGTGCGAGCCACGATTCTACCCTCTTACCCGGGATGTATCGCCCGGAAACAACATAGAGGCGTGGGCCGAAGCCCACGCCAATTTTATTACCAGCGGTAATGAGCAAACGCTTTGTTTGCTTCGGCCATGCGGTGAACGTCTTCACGCTTCTTCACTGCAGTGCCTTTGTTTTCGGATGCATCCAGCAGTTCACCTGCCAGGCGCAGAGCCATAGATTTTTCACCACGCTTGCGAGCAGCTTCAACCAACCAACGCATCGCCAGAGCGTTACGACGAACTGGACGAACTTCACATGGTACCTGGTAAGTAGAACCACCAACGCGGCGAGATTTCACCTCAACTGATGGGCGTACGTTGTCCAGGGCTGCTTCCAACAGAACCAGATGGTCTTCGCTTTTCTTTTCAGCGATTACATCCAGAGCTTTGTAGATAATTTTTTCAGCAGTAGACTTTTTGCCGTCCTGCATAATGACGTTGATGAACTTAGCCAGCAACTCACTGTTGAACTTTGGATCAGGTAGGATTTTACGTTGTCCTACTACGCGACGTCTTGGCATAACAATTCTCCGTATGCTTCAGGTATTTCCAAAACTGGAATTACAAATTTTTAGCTTGGCCTTACTTAACGGGAAACCATTAAGACTTAGGACGCTTAGCACCGTACTTAGAACGGCCTTGGCGACGAGTAGTCACGCCAGCACAGTCCAGAGCACCACGAACGGTGTGATAACGCACACCTGGCAAGTCTTTAACACGACCGCCACGGATCAGGATAACACTGTGCTCTTGCAGGTTGTGGCCTTCACCGCCGATGTATGAAGTAACTTCAAAACCGTTGGTCAAACGCACACGAGCTACTTTACGCAGTGCAGAGTTTGGTTTCTTAGGAGTGGTAGTGTACACACGAGTACAAACACCACGCTTCTGTGGGCACGCTTCCAGTGCAGGAACGTTAGTCTTTTCGACTTTGGCTGCACGTGGCTTACGTACCAACTGGTTAACAGTTGCCATGTAATAGCTCCAAATTAGTTGAATCTAGCTCAACAAATGGGTGTGAAAAATCTAATCCCACTATGGTGGGACGCGGAATTTTAGAAAGGTAATGCATGACTGTCAAGAAATAGCCAACTTTTGCCTCTCTATACAATAAAAAAGGCGCCTTTGGCGCCTTTTTATAACTAACTTGGCAGTTAGTCCTGAGTGCTGGTCATGTTCAGCAGGTCAGCCAGGTTCTGCTCAGCTTCGCTGGCGCTGATGGTCTGAACTTCTTCAGACTCGACAGTGCCGCGCTTCTGATTGCGCTGGTTATGGTAAGCATAACCGGTACCGGCTGGGATCAGACGACCCACAATCACGTTCTCTTTCAGACCGCGCAGGTTGTCACTCTTACCACCAACTGCAGCTTCAGTCAGTACGCGAGTGGTTTCCTGGAACGAGGCAGCAGAGATGAAGGACTCAGTCGCCAGAGACGCTTTGGTAATACCCAGCAGTTCGCGTTCGAACTTGGCAGGCATCTTACCCTGAGCTTCCAGCTCACGGTTAGCAATCTTCACGCGAGCCACTTCAGCCTGTTCGCCTTCCAGGAACTCGGAATCACCGGCTTCAGTGATGATGCACTTACGCAGCATCTGACGGATGATAACTTCAATGTGCTTGTCGTTAATCTTCACGCCCTGCAGACGGTAAACGTCCTGTACTTCGTTCACGATGTAGTTGGCTACATGGTGGATACCACGCAGACGCAGAATGTCGTGAGCGGCTTCTGGACCGTCGGCAATAACTTCGCCACGCTCAACCTTTTCACCTTCGAACACGTTCAGGTTACGCCACTTAGGAATCATCTCTTCGTAAGCGTTGCCGCCTTCCGCAGGAGTGATTACCAGACGACGCTTACCTTTGGTTTCTTTACCGAAGGAGATGGTACCGCTGATTTCGGCCAGAATTGCAGGCTCTTTTGGCTTACGCGCTTCAAAGAGGTCAGCAACTCGTGGCAGACCACCGGTAATATCGCGGGTCTTGGACGATTCCTGAGGAATACGAGCCAGTGCGTCACCCACTCGGATAGTCGCGTTGTCAGCCAGGTTCACAATCGAGTTACCAGGCAGGAAGTACTGCGCAGGAACGTCTGTGCCAGGGATCATCAGATCGTTACCGTTTTCGTCTACCAGACGAATCATCGGACGCATCTCTTTACCGGCAGAAGTACGCTGACCCACATCCAGAACCACGATAGAAGACAGACCTGTCAACTCGTCGGTTTGGGTGGTCATGGTCACGCCGTCGATCATGTCCTGGAACTTCACATAACCCGCCACCTCAGTGATGATTGGGTGAGTGTGTGGATCCCAGTTCGCGATGATCTGACCAGACTTAACCGCTTCGTCTTCCAGAGTGCTCAGAACAGTACCGTAAGGCACCTTGTAGCGCTCTTTCTCACGGCCCATTTCGTCGATAATCGCCAGTTCAGAAGAACGGGATACGATGACCAGCTTGCCGTCAGAGTTGGTTACATGCTTAGCGTTATGCAGCTTCAGCGTACCGTCGGTCTTCACCTGAACATTGTTCTCGGCAGACGCTCGGGATGCCGCACCACCGATGTGGAACGTACGCATCGTCAGCTGGGTACCTGGTTCACCAATCGACTGAGCAGCGACTACACCGATAGCCTCACCCATGTTGATGATGTGACCACGGGCCAGGTCACGGCCGTAACACTTGGCACACACACCGAAGTCGGTTTCACAGGTAATAACTGAGCGCACCTGCACTTCGTCAACACTGTGTTCTTCCAACTTGTCACACCATGCTTCGTCAAGCAGAGTGTTACGTGGAGCCAGCACTTCTTCAGTACCTGGGTAGAATACGTCTTCTGCAACCACACGACCCAGTACACGCTCACGCAGCGGCTCAACAACGTCACCACCTTCAATCAGCGGCTTCATGGTCAGACCTTCGGTCGCGCCACAATCGTCTTCAACGATAACCAGATCCTGGGCAACGTCTACCAGACGACGAGTCAGGTAACCGGAGTTAGCTGTCTTCAGTGCGGTATCCGCCAGACCCTTACGAGCACCGTGGGTAGAGATAAAGTACTGAAGTACGTTCAGACCTTCACGGAAGTTCGCCACAATTGGCGTCTCGATGATGGAGCCGTCGGGCTTGGCCATCAGACCACGCATACCCGCCAACTGACGGATCTGAGCAGCACTACCACGAGCGCCTGAGTCGGCCATCATAAAGATGCTGTTGAAGGACTTCTGCTTCTCTTCCACACCGTCACGGTTGATAACGGCTTCGGTAGACAGGTTTTCCATCATGGCCTTGGACACTTTTTCGTTGGTCCGGGCCCAGATATCGATCACCTTGTTATAGCGCTCACCAGCAGTTACCAGACCAGACTGGAACTGTTCCTGGATCTCCAGTACTTCCTCTTCCGCTTCTTTCACCAGGCTGTACTTCAGCTCTGGGATTTCCATATCGTTGATACCTACAGAGGCACCTGAAATGGTCGCGTATTGGAAACCGGTATACATCAGTTGGTCAGCAAAGATAACAGTATCTTTCAGACCCAGCTGACGGTAACAGGTGTTCAGCAGCTTGGAGATCTGCTTCTTGCCCATATCCTGGTTCACCAGGTCGAAAGACAGACCGGCTGGCAGGATGTTGGACAGCAGAGCACGGCCTACTGTGGTGTCTACGATACGGCGTACTTTAGTGCGCTCGCCGTTGTCGTCGATCTTGGTCTCAGTGATGCGTACTTTCACACGAGCGTGCAGCTCGGCAGCACCTGTGCGGTAAGCCTTTTCAGCTTCAGCCACAGATTCGAACGCCATCGCCTCACCTTTACCGTTGATGCACTCACGGCTCAGGTAGTACAGACCCAAAACAACGTCCTGAGAAGGAACGATAATTGGCTCACCGTTCGCTGGAGACAGGATGTTGTTGGTAGACATCATCAACGCACGGGCTTCCAGCTGGGCTTCCAGAGTCAGCGGTACGTGAACAGCCATCTGGTCACCGTCGAAGTCAGCGTTGTACGCCGCACACACCAATGGGTGCAGTTGAATCGCTTTACCTTCGATCAGTACTGGTTCAAACGCCTGGATACCCAGACGGTGCAGTGTTGGTGCACGGTTCAGCAGTACCGGATGTTCGCGGATCACTTCGTCCAGAACGTCCCATACTTCCGCCACTTCACGCTCTACCATCTTCTTGGCAGCTTTAATGGTGGTAGCCAGGCCACGACCTTCCAGCTTGCCATAAATGAATGGCTTGAACAGTTCCAGTGCCATCTTCTTAGGCAGACCACACTGATGCAGACGCAGAGTAGGACCTACGGTAATTACCGAACGGCCAGAGTAGTCTACGCGCTTACCCAGCAGGTTCTGACGGAAACGACCCTGCTTACCTTTGATCATGTCGGCCAGAGACTTCAGCGGACGCTTGTTGGAGCCAGTGATGGCGCGGCCACGACGACCATTATCCAACAGCGCATCTACAGATTCCTGCAGCATACGCTTTTCGTTACGTACGATGATGTCAGGCGCAGCCAGATCCAGCAGACGCTTCAGACGGTTGTTACGGTTGATCACACGGCGATACAGATCGTTCAGATCTGAAGTCGCGAAGCGGCCGCCGTCCAGTGGTACCAGAGGACGCAGGTCCGGTGGCAGTACTGGCAGCACTTTCAGGATCATCCACTCTGGCTTGTTGCCGGAGTTGTAGAAAGCTTCCATCAGCTTCAGGCGCTTGGTTACTTTCTTGCGACGGGTTTCAGAGTTGATAGATGGCAACTCTTCACGCATCTGTTCGATTTCTTTTTCCAGATCGATAGCTTTCAGCAGTTCCATAACCGCTTCAGCACCCATCTTGGCTTCGAACTCGTCACCGTACTCTTCCAGTGCATCCAGGTAGTTCTCTTCGGTCAGCATCTGACCGCGCTCCAGGCTGGTCATGCCTGGCTCGATAACTACGAAAGATTCGAAGTACAGTACACGCTCGATATCACGCAGCGTCATATCCAGCATCAAACCGATACGGGACGGCAGTGACTTGAGGAACCAGATGTGAGCCACAGGGCTCGCCAGTTCAATGTGACCCATACGCTCACGACGTACTTTAGTCTGGGTAACTTCTACACCACACTTCTCACAGATCACACCACGGTGCTTAAGACGCTTGTACTTACCGCACAGACACTCATAGTCTTTTACAGGACCAAAGATACGCGCACAGAACAAACCTTCACGCTCAGGCTTGAAAGTACGGTAGTTAATGGTCTCAGGCTTCTTAACTTCACCAAATGACCAAGAGCGGATCAGATCAGGCGATGCCAGACCAATTTTGATGCCGTTAAACTCTTCGGTCTTACTTTGCTGTTTCAGAAACTTTAATAAGTCTTTCACGTTTCTCTCCTGAAGGAGTTAAACCGGGTGCCCCGCTCGCGCGGAGCACCGATTCTGTTACCAACGAGGCCTTGGCCCGTATTACTCTTCGTCCAGCTCGATATTGATACCGAGTGAGCGGATTTCTTTCAGCAATACGTTGAAGGACTCTGGCATGCCAGGCTGCATCTGATGGTTGCCGTCCACGATGTTCTTATACATCTGGGTACGACCGTTCACATCGTCCGACTTCACTGTGAGCATTTCCTGCAGGGTATAAGCTGCGCCATACGCCTCCAGTGCCCACACTTCCATCTCACCGAAACGCTGACCACCGAACTGAGCTTTACCGCCCAGAGGCTGCTGGGTAACCAAGCTGTACGAACCGGTAGAACGGGCGTGCATCTTGTCATCCACCAGGTGGTTCAGTTTGAGCATGTACATGTAACCTACAGTTACTGCACGCTCAAATTCGTTACCGGTACGACCATCAAACAGCTTCAGCTGGCCAGAAGTTGGCAAGCCAGCAAGTTCAAGCATCTGCTTGATCTCTTTCTCTTTGGCACCGTCAAACGCAGGAGTTGCAACCGGCAGACCTTCTTTCAGGTGCTTGGCCAGACGCAGTACTTCTTCGTCGGTGAAAGAGTCGATATCGACTTTCTGCTGAGATTCACCCAGCTCATATGCCTGCTTGATGTAACCACGCAGTTCAGCCAGTTCACGCTGCTCTTCCAGCATGCTCTGGATGCGGTTACCGATACCCTTGGCTGCAGCACCCAGGTGAACTTCCAGTACCTGACCGATGTTCATACGGGATGGTACACCCAGTGGGTTCAGTACGATGTCTACAGGGTTACCCTGCTCATCGTATGGCATATCTTCGATAGGACAGATCTTGGAGATAACACCCTTGTTACCGTGACGACCCGCCATCTTGTCACCAGGCTGGATAGTACGCTTAACCGCCAGGTAAACCTTAACGATCTTCAGTACGCCTGGAGCCAGATCATCACCCTGGGTGATCTTACGACGCTTGATTTCAAACTTCTTGTCGAAGTCAGCTTTCAGCTCTTCGTGCTGTTCAGCCAACTGTTCAAGTTCAGTCTGCTTGGTTTCATCGTCGATAGCCTGAGTCAGGTAATCCTTACGAGAGATTTCTGCCAGCTGTGCTTCGCTGTAACCGGCGTTCACCAGCAGGTTACGGGCACGGCCAAAGATACCCTCTTCCAGGATCTTGAACTCTTCGGTCAGGTCCTTACGAGCCTGAGCGATATGCATCTCTTCGATTTCCAGCGCGCGCTTGTCTTTCTCAACGCCGTCACGGGTAAATACCTGAACGTCGATTACGGTACCCTTCACAGAGTTAGGTACACGCAGAGAGCTGTCTTTAACGTCAGACGCTTTCTCACCGAAGATGGCACGAAGCAGTTTCTCTTCTGGAGTCAGCTGAGTTTCGCCCTTAGGAGTTACCTTACCAACCAGGATGTCGCCACCCTTCACTTCTGCACCGATGTAAACGATACCTGACTCGTCCAGCTTGGACAGAGCAGACTCACCTACGTTAGGGATGTCAGCAGTGATCTCTTCAGAACCCAGCTTGGTATCACGAGCGATACAAGACAGTTCCTGAATGTGGATGGTGGTGAAACGGTCTTCCTGCGCTACGCGCTCGGAGATCAAAATCGAGTCTTCGAAGTTGTAACCGTTCCAGGTCATAAATGCGATACGCATGTTCTGACCCAGCGCCAGGTCACCCAGGTCAGTGGATGGACCGTCAGCCAGTACGTCGCCACGAACAATAGGATCACCTACTGAGCAGCATGGACGCTGGTTAATACAGGTGTTCTGGTTAGAGCGTGTGTACTTGGTCAGGTTGTAGATGTCGATACCGGCTTCGCCTGGTGTCAGCTCATCTTCGTTAACCTTAACCACGATACGGCTGGCATCAACATAGTCGATTACACCGCCACGCTTGGCAGCAACAACTACGCCGGAGTCAACAGCCAGTGCACGTTCAATACCGGTACCAACCAGAGGCTTATCAGCTTTCAGAGTCGGTACAGCCTGACGTTGCATGTTCGCACCCATCAATGCACGGTTAGCATCGTCGTGTTCCAGGAACGGAATCAAAGATGCTGCAACAGAAATAATCTGCTGTGGCGATACGTCCATATACTGAATGTCGGCAGCGCGCATAAAGGTGGATTCACCTTTGTGACGACAAGCAACCTGCTCATCCAGAATACGACCTTCGCTGTCCAGTGCGATGTTAGCCTGTGCTACAACGTAGCGGCCTTCTTCGATGGCAGACAGGTATTCAACCTCTTCAGTAACCTGACCGTCGACCACTTTACGGTATGGTGTTTCCAGGAAACCGTAAGAGTTAGTGCGGGCGAAGGTTGCCAGAGAGTTAATCAGACCAATGTTTGGACCTTCAGGGGTCTCAATTGGACACAGACGACCGTAGTGAGTTGGGTGTACGTCTCGAACTTCGAAGCCGGCACGCTCACGGGTCAGACCGCCTGGACCCAGTGCCGAAATACGACGCTTGTGGGTTACTTCAGACAGTGGGTTGTTCTGGTCCATAAACTGAGACAGCTGAGAAGAGCCAAAGAACTCTTTTACTGCCGCAGAAATTGGCTTGGCGTTGATCAGATCCTGAGGCATCAGCTCGTTCAGGTCGCCCAGAGACAGACGCTCACGAACTGCACGCTCAACACGTACCAGACCTACACGGAACTGGTTCTCAGCCATCTCACCAACTGAACGAATACGACGGTTACCCAGGTGGTCGATATCGTCCACTTCGTCGTTACCGTTACGGATTTCGATGATCTTGCGCATTACTGCAACAATGTCATCCTGGCTCAGTACACCGGTACCTTCTTCATCCGGGATTTCCAGACGGCGGTTGAACTTCATACGACCTACTTTAGACAGGTCATAACGCTCATCGCTGAAGAACAGGTTTTGGAACAGCGCTTCGGCAGCATCTTTGGTTGGCGGCTCACCAGGACGCATCATGCGGTAGATTTCAACCAGAGCTTCCAGACGGTTAGTCGTGGTATCAATACGCAGAGTGTCGGAGATATAAGCACCGTGATCCAGCTCGTTGATGTACAGAGTGGATACTTCTTTGATGCCGGCCAGAGACAGCTGGGCCAGGGTTTCCAGGCTCAGTTCGCTGTTGGCGCTAACCAGTACTTCACCGGTATCAGGATCGATATAATCCTGTGCAGATACTTTACCAATGATGTACTCAACTGGAACTTCCAGCTCAGTAGTATTGGTTTTTTCCAGCTGACGAATATGACGGGCAGTAATGCGACGGCCTTTTTCGACCAGCAGAGTGCCTTCACTGTCTTTGATGTCAAAGCTGGCAGTTTCACCACGCAGACGCTCAGGCACCAATTCCATAACCAGCGAGTCTTTCTTAACTTTGAAAGTAATGCGGTCGAAAAAGGTGTCCAGGATCTCCTGAGTAGAGAAATCCATCGCGCGCAGGATGATAGTGGCCGGCAGTTTACGACGACGGTCGATACGAACGAACAGAGCGTCCTTTGGATCGAACTCGAAGTCCAGCCATGAACCACGGTAAGGAATAATACGTGCGTTATACAGCACTTTACCTGAAGAGTGAGTCTTACCACGGTCGTGGTCGAAGAACACACCAGGGCTACGGTGCAACTGAGACACAATTACACGCTCGGTACCATTGATCACAAAAGTACCGTTTTCAGTCATCAGAGGGATATCCCCCATGTAGACTTCTTGCTCTTTAATGTCTTTAACTGTACCAGGTGCAGCTTCACGGTCGTACAGCACCATGCGCAGCTTAACGCGCAGTGGAGCGGAGTAAGTTACACCGCGGATCTGACACTCTTTCACATCAAAGACAGGCTCGCCCAGCTTGTAGCTGACATACTGCAGCTCAGAGTTGCCGGAAAAGCTCTTGATGGGAAACACGCTACGGAAAGCAGCTTCTAAGCCACGCTCACCGGTAGGGTCTTGATCGATGAAAGTTTTGAAAGAGTCTAACTGAATAGACAACAGGTAAGGAATGTCCAGAACGCGAGGACGCTTACCGAAGTCTTTACGAATACGCTTCTTTTCAGAATAGGAGTAAACCATGGGTTTCCTCTGCTTGCGAGATAAGACCAGAACTGATGCAACCGGAGTAGTTGTACCAGCACGTTTGCCCATCACCGTTGATGGCAAGAACCTAACCATTAATCACTGCTAGGGACTGCTAAAACACTTGGCGACAAACGGTGAAAAAATCGCCAACGCCTACAGCGCAAAAAAGGCCGACGGTCAAAAAACCGCCAGCCTCCACCTGATTGCTCAGGTGTTTTTGCAAGCTAAATAATAGCTTACTTGATCTCTACCTGAGCGCCAGCTTCTTCCAGATCTTTCTTCAGAGCTTCAGCTTCTTCTTTAGAGATACCTTCTTTAACAGCTACTGGAGCAGATTCAGCCATAGCTTTGGCTTCTTTCAGGCCCAGGCCGGTAGCGCCACGCAGAGCTTTAATAACAGCTACTTTGTTGTCGCCGTGACCAGTCATAACTACGTCGAACTCGGTCTTTTCTTCAGCAGCAGCGCCTGCATCAGCACCGCCAGCTACTACTGCAGCAGCAGCAGAAACACCGAACTTCTCTTCCATAGCTTCGATCAGTTCAACAACTTCCATTACAGACATAGCTGCAAAGGCTTCTAAGATTTGGTCTTTAGTGATAGACATAAGAAATATTTCCTATTGTTCTGAATTCAATTATTTCAAGCAGCCAGCTTATAATTAAGCGGCTTCTTTTTGATCGCGCAGAGCGGCCAGAGTACGAACGAACTTGCCAGCAGATGCCTCTTTCAGAGTCATCATCAGCTGTGCCAGTGCTTCTTCGTAAGTTGGCAGTTTCGCCAAACGATCGATCTGTGCTGCAGGGATAAATTCCCCTTCGAAAGCTGCACCTTTAACTTCGAATTTGTCTTGCTCTTTAGCAAAGTCTTTCAACAGACGTGCTGCGGCACCTGGGTGCTCGTTAGAGAAAGCAATCAAAGTTGGGCCAGTGAACACCTCGCCAAGGCACTCAAAAGAGGTACCTTCAACTGCACGACGAGCCAGAGTGTTACGTACAACTTTTACGTATACACCGTTAGCACGGGCAGTTTTGCGCAGGGCGGTCATAGCGCCTACAGTAACACCGCGAGAATCGGCAACTACTGCAGACAGTGCACCTTTGGCAGCTTCGTTGACTTCAGCAACAATCGCTTTCTTGTCTTCGAGTCTTAATGCCATTGGCTATACTCCTGGATTCTACCCGGGATAATTCCCGGAAATTACCTACCAAGCACTTATGTGCTCAGTGACGTACGGCGCAGATTTCCAGTAGAAAAAATCATAACTGGGGCCTGACACCGTCTACGCAGGAAATTAAGTGAATCTAATGATTTACACCTGCGGTCTTGGACGGAAGTCTGTTATGCCCTTGAGCAAAAAACAGACTTCAACCCGACAAAGTGCGCGCATTATACGCTAAGGCGCGCACCTTGTAAATTAGTTAGCAGTTTCCAGAGTGTTCTGGTCAACAGCTACACCTGCACCCATAGTGGTGGAGATGGTTACTTTCTTGACGTACTGGCCCTTGGCAGCAGCTGGCTTGGCTTTTTTCAGCGCAGACAGCAGAGCTTCCAGGTTTTCTTTCAGTTGAGCTGGTTCGAAATCAACCTTACCGATAGTGGTGTGGATGATACCGTTCTTGTCGTTACGGTAACGAACCTGACCAGCTTTAGCGTTCTTAACTGCTTCAGCAACGTTAGGAGTTACAGTACCGGTCTTAGGGTTAGGCATCAGACCACGTGGGCCCAGGATTTGACCCAGCATACCAACAACGCGCATTGCATCAGGAGAAGCAATAACTACGTCGAAGTTCATTTCGCCAGCTTTAACCTGCTCAGCCAGATCTTCCATACCTACCAGTTCAGCGCCTGCTTCTTTAGCAGCTTCTGCGTTTGCACCCTGGGTGAACACAGCAACACGAACTTCGCGGCCAGTACCGTGAGGCAGTACAGTTGCACCACGTACGTTCTGGTCAGATTTACGAGGATCTACGCCCAGGTTAACTGCAACGTCAACACTCTCAACGAACTTAGCGGTAGCCAGTTCTTTCAGCAGAGCAACAGCTTCGTTGATTTCGTAGCTCTTGGTCACGTCTACTTTTTCGCGGATTACGCGCATGCGTTTAGTCAGCTTAGCCATTGTATTAGTCCTCTACTACCAAACCCATGGAACGTGCAGTACCTTCGATTGAGCGAGCCATCGCATCAATGTCAGAACCAGTCATGTCAGCTGCTTTGGTTTCTGCAATTTCCAGAACCTGAGCACGCTTGATAGTACCCACTTTGTCAGTGTTAGGACGGCTAGAGCCGGACTTCAGACCAGCGGCCTTCAGCAGCAGGAATGATGCTGGAGGAGTCTTGGTTTCGAAAGTGAAAGAACGATCGTTGTAAACAGTGATTACAACTGGAATCGGCATGCCTTTCTCGAACTTTTCAGTACGAGCGTTGAACGCCTTACAGAATTCCATGATGTTCACACCTTTCTGACCCAGAGCTGGACCTACTGGTGGAGACGGGTTAGCAGCACCAGCTGCAACCTGCAGCTTGATGTAAGCTTCAATTTTCTTTGCCATGAGCAATTTCCTCAAGTATGGGTACAAACGCTACCGACGGAATGTCAGTGGCTCCCCGAAAACAACGGCTGCGGATTATATATTAACCCACAGCCGATTCCAAACAGATCTTGTGCTTTTTTTAATCAGCTTTTTTCAACCTGACCAAAGTCCAGTTCTACCGGGGTAGAGCGGCCGAAGATCATGACAGAAACCTTGACGCGGCTCTTTTCATAATCCACTTCTTCAACGGTACCGTTAAAGTCAGCAAATGGACCTTCAGTAACGCGAACCACTTCACCTGGTTCGAACATTACGCGGTGAGTCGGAGACTCTGTGGTTTCCTGCAGACGCTGCAGGATAGCTTCAGCTTCGCGATCAGAGATAGGTGCTGGACGGTCAGAAGTACCGCCGATGAAACCCATCACGCGAGGGATGCTTTTAACCAGGTGCCAGCTTTCATCGTTCATTTCCATCTGAACCAGAACATAGCCAGGGAAGAACTTGCGCTCGCTCTTGCGACGCTGGCCGGCACGCATTTCAACTACTTCTTCAGTTGGAACCAGTACTTCACCGAAGTAATGTTCCATTTCATGCATTTTGATATGTTCAAGCAGAGACTTGCATACGCGGCCTTCATAGCCGGAGAAAGCCTGTACTACATACCATCTCTTTTTAGCTTCTTTCGCTTCAGTCATTCGGGTGCCTATACGCCAGTAATGAAGTTGACAATTCGCAGCAGCACTGCGTCCAAGCCCCACAGGATCACAGCCAGAATACCGGTAGCAGCCAGCACGATAAAGGTGGTGTTCAGCGCTTCCTGACGAGTCGGCCAAACCACTTTACGTACTTCAATTTGCGACTCACGGGCAAATGCCAGTGCCTGCTTGCCTTTGGCTGTCTGCAGCGCGATAAAGCCCGCCAGAGCAAACGCAACCACTACAGCAATTGCACGCACCAGCACGCTAACTTCTTCGCTGTACATCTGGTTGCCAATAACAGCAGCGGCCAGCAAAATGAAAGCCAGACCCCACTTCACCATATCCAGAGAGTTACCCTGGTTTTCAGTATTCGTTGTCATCGGTTAATTCCGTTACTCATTACGACCTGAGCTTGAGTCACCAAGTATACTCGAAGCCTTTAATACAGCCCAAACAGGCAAATTCGTTTTCCGAATTCACCCTTGATGCACAAACTGCAAAAGCTCAGGGGTCAAAAATCGGCCATAGATTGTATTCTTAATCAGCTTACTAAGCAAGGTGGCCGCGCCAGCACACAGGGCAAAATCAAATATTTCCTGCGCCGGTTTGAAATTGATGCCGAGGGGGATCGTACAAAAACAAAAAAGGGAAGCCGAAGCTTCCCTTTTCAGGTTTGTCATTAAGACACGAAATTATTCGTGGATCT
>NZ_JBHRTD010000002.1:0-24073 GCF_042646185.1 Shewanella submarina | reverse complement strand
AGAGCAACCGATGATTTGTTTTCATCGGGTCAGGGCTGCGTATTCTACGCTTTGAAACCCTTTCGTCAAGCACTTTTTTAAAGAAGTTTTTCAAACTCTTCGGTGCTTACCGAATCGACCGTTTTACTCTGTGCTATCTCTACCAGAGAAGCCCGTTGTGCCGTGTCGATGGAGGCGCATTATAGGGAGCCGAATTTATTGCGCAAGGGGTTTTTAAACGAAAAAAGATCGCTTGCTGAGATTTTCAACAAAAGCGATCTTTTTATGGGGTTTCCGCTGAATTATTCAGCTAATTTGGCGGTTTCAGCCCTATTGCCCGGCTTTTTGGCGATCAGGTTGCCAATAAGCTCAACGGCTTTCTTATCGTTCCAGTCGACATAACTGCGAACGAAAGCAACCAAATCTCCATTTTGATCCAGGATAAAGGTGGCAGGTATATAGTCGAGCGGGAACACCTGCCCCAACTTCTGCTGTGGATCATAGTAGGACGTAAAGTCAGGCATACCCAGATCTTTCAAAAACGGCTGTACCTGCTTCTGTCCTTCTGCATCGATAGAGATAGGCAGAACCACAAAATCATCTTTTCCAAATTGATGAGAAAGCTTTTCCAGCGCCGGCAGCTCGCGAACACATGGCGGACACCAGGTCGCCCACATGTTTACCATCACAATCTTGCCTTTGTATTGACTGAAATCGACTGACTGACCATCTACCGTCTGAAACGGGATGGCTTCTATTGGATAGGACTTGGGAAGAAGTTGAACTTTATCGACGGTGGAGCCGGAGTTTTCCTGGGGATGCGGTTGCATCCCCGGATAGGCCTGAGCTACACCACTGAGCAACGACAGCACAAGTGCAATACTCAGGATGGGTTTCATTTTTGCTGATTCCGTTTCAGTAATTCATCCAGTTGACGCTGGTCTTCCTCGCTTAGCGCAACCTCTTTGGTTACGTTACCTCTTTGGCGACGGACAAACATAAACACAATTGTCAGACCAATAAGGAACAAGGCAACCGGACCGCCCCACAGAACCAGAGTTTTGTATTCAAACTTTGGTTTGTACAGTACGAACTCACCATAGCGAGTTGTCATGAAATCAACGATCTCATCATCTGTCTTGCCGTCATCTACCATCTTGTATACTTCAAGACGCAGATCCCGGGCTACCGGAGAATTAGAGTCCACCAGATTCTGGTTCTGACACTGAGGACAACGCAGTTCGCTGGCCAGAGTAATTGCACGCTTCTGGTTATCAGGGTTCTGGAACTCATAGGTATCGATAGGCGTAGCCAGCGCTCCACCTGCCAGAGCCAGGGCCAGCGCGGCTGCGCTGACCATCTTCATGATACTTCTCATGCTGCACCATCCTTTTTAGCTTCGGCCTGCAGCTGCTGCACCATAGGCAACAGGGTGTCAGTCCATACACGCTGATCGACAGGACCGGCGTGGCGATAGCGGATAATACCTTTATGGTCGATGATGAAGGTTTCCGGAGCACCATACACACCCAGATCCAGACCCAGACGACCGTCTTTGTCATAGATGTTCAGCGCGTACGGGTCACCTTCACGGGCCAGCTCCATAATCGCCGGGCCACGCTCATCACGATAGTTAATACCATATACAGGCACGATATTCTGACGAGCCAGTCTCATCAGGAATGGGTGCTCGTATTTGCAGCTTGGGCACCATGTCGCCCAAACGTTCATCAGGGCAACCTTTCCAACCAGATCTTTCTCGGTGATCACTTCACCCTGGTTTTCCAGCTTTTCCAGTTGGAAAGCCGGGATCGGCTTTCCTTCCAGTGCTGAGTCCAACTGCTCAGGATTCAGGAACAGGCCCTTGTACAGGAAGATACCCATTCCCAAAAACACAATCAGTGGCAGAAAAAGAATAATTCTTCTTTTGTTACTCATGATTTCCTCACAAATCAGGCAGTAGCCGCTTTGGCTTCAACGGCGTTTTCCTTGGCGCTTTGACGTACGCGGTAGCGTTTGTCAGAAGCAGAGAAAATACCACCTATCATCATGAAAATACTACCGATCCAAATCCAGCGAACATAAGGCTTGTAGTTCAGACGAACCGCAAACTCGGTAGCGCTTACCGGATCACCCATGGTCACGTACAGGTCGCGGGTAAAGCCCCAGTCGATACCGGCTTCAGTCATATCCATGGTGTGTACTGTGTACTGACGACGGTCTGGCTTCAGCAAAGTCAGCATCTTATCGTCTTTGTATACTTCAACCTGACCCTGTTTGGCCACATAGTTAGGACCCTGAACAGTTTTGGTTTCAGTGTACTTGAAGGTGTAACCCGCCAACTCATGAGAGATGCCAGGGCCCATACGTACACTCTTTTCCAGAGAGTAGTTGGATACCATGGTCGCCCCCACGATAGACATAGCAATACCCATGTGCGCCAGTAGCATACCGGCCTGACTACGGGTGATTCGGGCCAGACTCACATCGGCATCAGCCCGTGGCTTCACAATGTTATAGGCCGCACGCAGCGTCATCAGAGTTACCCAGGTCGCTGTAGCAATACCAGCCACAACCCAGGCATTAAACTGACCGTCGATCAGGAATGGCATTGCCAGACCGACGACTGCGGCAATGATGGCCGGGATAAGGGCCTGACGGCGCACTTCACCAGGTTTTGACTTCTTCCAGCGGGAGATAGGACCAAAGCCCATAAATACGAACAGTACCAGTGCAATAGGCACAAACACTGAGTTGAAGTATGGAGGGCCTACAGAGATCTTACCCATGTTCAGGGCATCGATAAGCAGCGGATACAGAGTACCCAGCAGAACCGTACCACAGGAAACAGTCAGCAGAACGTTACATACCAGCAGGAAGGTCTCTTTAGAGTTCAGCTCGAAACGGGCTGGGCTGGCCATTTCACTGGCACGCAGTGCGAACAGTGTCAGAGAGCCACCAATTGCCAGACCGAGCAGCAACAGAATGAACATACCGCGGCTTGGGTCTGCAGCAAAGGAGTGAACAGAGGTCAATACGCCGGAACGTACGATAAAGGTACCCAGCAAGCTCAAAGAGAAAGCGAAGATAGACAGGAGTACGGTCCAGTTACGGAATGCACCACGCTTCTCGGTCACAATCACTGAGTGCAGCAGCGCAGTACCGATCAACCAAGGCATAAAGGAGGCGTTTTCAACTGGATCCCAGAACCACCAACCACCCCAGCCCAACTCATAGTAAGCCCACCAGGAACCCAGTGAGATACCGCCGGTCAGGAATACCCAGGCAGCCAGAGTCCAGGGGCGGCTCCAGCGAGCCCATGCGGAGTCCAGACGACCACTCATCAGAGCCGCAATCGCGAAGGCAAAGCTCACCGCAAAGCCTACATAGCCCAGATACAGCATAGGTGGGTGGAAAATCAGACCTACGTCCTGCAGCATCGGGTTCAGGTCACGGCCTTCAGCCGGCACAGGCAGCAGACGTTCAAATGGACTGGAGGTCAGGATCATAAACAGCGTAAAGCCGATGATAATCATCGCCAGAATACTCAGTACACGGGCGGTGAAAATCTCTTCCAGACCTTTACTGAACATAGCTACAGCTGCAGCCCAGGCTGACAGAGAGAATACCCAGAACAGCAGAGAACCTTCATGACCACCCCAAACGGCGGCAATTTTAAAGAAGATAGGAAGCTGAGAGTTGGAGTGGCCTGCGACGTAGGCTACGGAGAAATCATCGGTGGCGAAACTGTATGCCAGGGCGATTACAGACAACAAAATAAAGAAGGCCATACCGTAACTCAGTGGCCAGGCGTAACGCACCAGATATTGATCTTTGCGAGCCGCACCGATCAAGGGCACACTGGCCAGCAGGACGGCAAAAGCCAATCCTATGATCAGTGAAAAGTGTCCAAGTTCTGGGATCATGGGGGTTCCTCAGTCTCATGTTCAGGCAGATTAATACGGCGTTTTGCCGTACAACGCACAACAATTGAGCGTTAATTTTTTGGTCATTTTAGTATTTGCTATAGTTCCTGTCTGCCCCTTTCGACCAATAATGGGTTGCTTGTCGCATTCTCGTAAATCCCCATTTTTGAAGTGGTTTAAGGCAAGTGACAGTCCCACGAGTGTGACAGAGCCAAGTCCATTAAGTTTCAACAAATTTTTACCTTGTAGACTAATCTGTGAACCAGTCCCCAACTCTACTCATCCGGGTTGGAATGGGGGTTATATTACTGTTCAATGAATCATCTTCCCGTATAATCCGGGAATCTAACCGCGCGGCCCAGCCGCAAATAGTCAACTAACGTGAAGTAGAAATAATGACCACATTCTGGATTTTTATTGCGCTTGTGCTGTTAGTCAGCCTGCTGATGATTTGGCTGCCTCATTTCCGTCAACAAAAGCTCATTCGCGCCGAAGAAGCCGGTGTCCGTAACAAAACCAACGTAGAGTTGTTCAACGAACGTCTTGCTATTCTTGAGAAAGAATTGGAAGACCAGTTGCTGGATGAAAAAGAATTCGAAGCCCTGAAGCAAGAGCTTGAAGTGAGCTTGCTGCAGGATATGAAGCAAGGCCAGGATGAGTCACTGAGCGTGCAGGCAAAGCCAAAGGGTATCCTGTGGCCAGCTATTATGTCTGTTGCCGTGATCGCTGTGGCTGGTTACTCCTACATGAAACTCGGTGCCTATGACGCACTTGAGTATATGCAGAACAACCCCCAGGCCAATAATCCTCACGCCGGTATGACTGAAGAGCAGATGATTTCTCAGCAGATCGAAATGATGGAAGCGCAAGCCAAAGGTCAGCCTGACAACAGCCAGCTGTGGTTCAACCTGGGTCATGCTTATACTTCTGCCAATCGTTATGATGAAGCCATCGGAGCCTTTGATAAGGTGATTGAACTGGTTGGTGAACATGCGGAACTGCTTGGCCCGAAAGCCACAGCCATGTACTACAAAAACAACCAGACCATGACCCCGGAGATCCAGGCTATTGTTGATAAATCGCTGGCGAAAGATCCAAAAGATCCTTCTACCCTGCTGCTGGTTGGTATGAATGCGTTTTTCACCGCTGACTATGACAAAGCGATTGAAGCGTGGGAAACCCTGTTGACCAGCGACCGTCAGGATATCGACCGTGCCTCGGTTAACAATGCGATTCAAACCGCCAAAATGCGTATTGCCGCTGAGTCTGGCGAGATGCCAAACGACAGCAACCACAGCGCCATAATGGCCGGTGAAGACCAGACTGTGACCATTGAAGTATCTATCTCTCCTGAACTGCAGGACCAGGTAGCCTCGACCGATATGTTGTTTGTGTTTGCCCGCAACACCGAAGGTGAAAAGGTGCCTCTGGCAGCAACCAAGATCAGCGCCAAGGCTTTGCCAGCCAAGGTAGTACTGGATAACTCAACCTCTATGGGCGGCGCACTTAAGCTGAGCGATGCCAAGAACGTAGAGATTATTGCCGTACTGTCCAAGCACGGAAGTGTGCGCCCACAGAGCGGCGACCTGAAAGGCCAGCTGGCTTCAGTACCGGTTGGCGACACCGCTACACTGGTTCTGGATACTCAGGTTCAGTAACACCTGGCAAACGCCAGACATAAAAAAACCGGCAGTTGCCGGTTTTTTTATGTCGTAGCGACGATTACTTAGCTTTTGACATGAATTCAATTGCTGCCTTGTAATCTTCGTCAGAACAATCGGTACACATACCGCCTGGAGGCATGGCGCCTTTACCAGTCTTAACAGTTGCAACCAGGGCATCCAGACCAAGTGCCAGACGAGGTTCCCAGGCAGCAGCGTCAAATGACTTAGGAGCATTGGCAACGCCCATGGCGTGACAAACCTGACAAGCCTTGTTGTAAACAGCCTCTCCCTCTTGTGCAAACACGTTCGCTGACATAGTCAATGCGGCTACTGCAGTCATAGCTAACAGTTTTTTCATCTTCATCGTTCCTAATGTAAAAATTGACAAGCTCAAGCTCGTGGCTGCCTTTAAATTCTTTGGCAGACTTATCATCGGCTCTTTAAGACTACAACAAATATCAATAAATCTCACCTTTTTGTGATAATCGTCCGCAAGTTGCCGTTTTACGCCAGTTTCGCAACCTTACAGCCAATTGTTTTAGCATTATTTTAAAAAGTTCCCGCTAAAGTGATTTTCTTGGAAGCACATCAAATTGCTGACACTTCAAACAGATCAAATGTAAAACCCCCAAAGTGATTGTGATAATATCTTTCCAGTTTTATACCGGCTTCACTACGAGGGTTCAGTGGTCACAGCAACCAAAGAAAATACTCTGATTTCGGCAAGCAGCCTTACCTGTATCAGGGAAGAGCGCATTCTATTTGACGAGCTGAGTTTTGATATCCAGGAAGGTGATATCGTTCAGATTGAAGGCCCTAATGGTGCCGGTAAAACCAGCCTGTTGCGCATCCTCGCTGGCCTGTCCCGCCCTTACGCAGGCTCAGTACTCTACCGTAATGAAGATATCACTCGCGCACGCGATGAGTTCAATGAAGACCTGCTCTATCTAGGCCATCTTCCCGGTGTAAAAAGCGAGCTGACAGCAGAGGAAAACCTTAACTTCAATTTAAGGTTAAGTGGGTACGATGACCCTGATATCAGGGACATACTGGCAAAAGTGAACCTTAGCGGCTTTGAAGATGCATTGGCAGGCCACCTGTCTGCGGGTCAGCACAGACGCACTGCCCTCGCCCGCCTGTGGCACACCACAAGTAAAGTGTGGATCTTGGATGAACCATTTACGGCAATCGATAAGAAAGGCGTAGAGACTCTGGAGAAACTCTTCATCCAACACGCCGACAATGGTGGCTGCGTCATCCTAACGACTCACCAGGATATGGGTGTGGTCAGCGACAGCAGGCTGAAGAAGATCAAGCTCAAGTACAATTTTGACTAAGGTTCCCAGGCAAATGAAAAGAGGCATCAGCTATACCCGTGCATTTATGACCCTGCTGAAGCGGGATCTGCAAATCGCGGTTCGCCACCGTGGCGATATTTTCAACCCTTTGCTGTTTTTCGTTATGGTGGTAACCCTGTTTCCACTGGGTATTGGCCCTGAACCTCAGGTGCTGACCCGAATTGCTCCCGGGATTATATGGGTCGCCGCATTGCTGGCCTCAATGCTCTCGCTGGAACGCCTGTTTAAGGCAGACTTTTCCGATGGCGCGCTGGAGCAAATGATGCTTAGCCCTCAGCCTCTGTCGCTGATGGTGCTGGCCAAGGTTTTGGCTCATTGGTTACTGACCGGTGTTCCACTGATTATCATCGCCCCTTTACTGGCGGTGTTACTGCATCTTGAATCCAACAGCTATGGCGCGCTAATCGCGACCCTGGCACTGGGAACACCTGTTTTAAGTTTGCTTGGCGCCATTGGTGTGGCGTTGACCGTAGGCCTGAGAAAAGGCGGTGTATTGCTCAGCTTGCTGATCCTGCCGCTGTATATTCCGGTACTGATCTTCGCAACCAGTGCGATAGATGCAGCAGGCATGAATTTGCCCTACGACGGTCAACTCGCCATCATTGGCGCTATGCTGGTCGGTTCGTTAACTTTGGCACCAGTTGCAATCGGTGCATCTCTGAGAGTGAGTACTAACTAATATGTGGAAGTGGTTACATCCTTACGCTGATCCTGAGCGTGCATATCAACTCGCAGGAAAACTCCTGCCGTGGTTCAGCATTCTGGCACTGGGTCTTATTCTGACAGGTACCATTTGGGGCCTGATGTTCGCCCCGACTGATTATCAGCAAGGCGACAGTTATCGCATTATCTTTATCCATGTGCCGGCAGCCTCTATGTCGATGGCCGCATATATGGGCATGGCAATCTCAGCCTTTATCGGTCTGGTATGGCAAATTAAAGCCGCAGACTGGGCTGCCGCGTCGATTGCTCCAATCGGTGCTGTTATCACTTTTATCGCTTTGTTCACCGGCGCGACCTGGGGTAAACCTATGTGGGGAACCTGGTGGGTATGGGATGCGCGTCTGACTTCAGAACTGGTACTGCTGTTCCTGTATCTGGGTGTTATTTCTCTGTATGCCTCCTTCGAAGATAAGGTACTGGCAGCCCGTGCGGCAGGTATCCTGGCGATTGTTGGTGTTATCAACATCCCAATCATCAAATACTCAGTGGAATGGTGGAGCTCTCTGCATCAGCCATCCACCATTAAGATCACCGAAGAATCAGCAATGCCAACTGAAATGCTGATCCCTCTGCTGATCAATATCTTCGGCTTCGGCATGATGATTGGTGCTTTGACTCTGGTGCGATTCCGCGCTGAAGTTCTGGCCCGTAATGGTATGCGCCCTTGGGTACGTAAACTGGCACAAGAGCAGGGAGCGGCATAATGCAATTTGAATCTATCAGTGACTTCTTCAATATGGGTGGCTATGCGTTTTATGTATGGCTGGCCTATGGTGTGACCTTTTCAAGCCTGGCGGTACTGGTTTTCCAGAGCGTCAAACAGAAGAATAAAGTATTAAAGCAAATCGCCCAGAAACTGGCTCGCGAGGAGCGCCTGAAACAAAACCGGAGTAACAATGAATCCAAGACGTAAAAAGAGACTTATTCTGGCCAGCGCCCTGGTCGTTGGTGTAGCGGGTATTGCGTCATTGCTGTTGTATGCCCTGAACTCAAACCTCAACCTGTTTTTTACTCCAACAGAGATTGTTCAGGGTAAAGCAGATACTGGCGTGAAACCCGAAGTGGGCCAACGCATCCGTGTCGGTGGCATGGTGACTGTAGGTTCTCTGGTTCGTGACCCTGACAGCCTGCACGTGGAGTTTAAAGTTCACGATGCTTCAGGTGGTGAAATCAAAGTGACATTTGATGACCTGCTGCCTGACCTGTTCCGCGAAGGTCAGGGGATCGTTGCTCAGGGTGTATTGGGTGAAGGCAATGTTCTGGAGGCCACTGAAGTTCTGGCCAAGCATGATGAAAACTACATGCCGCCTGAAGTTGCTGAAGCCATGGGTAAGTCCCATGACAAGCTGGAATACTCAGATACTCAAACCAGCACTAACTAAGCTGTTTTGATAGCTTTAAAAGCCCTCTTAATGAGGGCTTTTTTGTGCCCCTTACTCAGTGAGCGGCTTCGTTATCCAGAATCAGGTTCGGCAAGTACCAAATATCAGCGGGAATGCGCCGATCAGACCACTTGCGTTACCTTATGAGCTCTTTCTTCTCCAACCTACTTTCTATCTATACGCTAAACGCCACCAATTACGCCATATGGGGCGTATCTGTCTGAATCACCCATAGAGGTGTTCTGATAAACAGCTCTTCACAGCGTCGCTACAGGCCAGTTATACGTATATCCGTAATAAGGTCCAAGACCAGCGTCTTCTATCCACTGAAACTATGTGTTTCTAAGCATTAGTTCAGGGCGTTACTCAGCCCCCGGCCTGAGACAATAGCCATCAATAACGACAGTCGATGGATTAGCCTATATAGGGCCAAGCTCAGAGTCGCCCGCTTTAATATTACTCTCTACTTGCTGAGCAACGGGCTCAATATGCAGGCGTCTGTTGCCTGTCGATATTCCACCAATGAATTGCACTCATAGCCTTGGCGATAAGCTTCTGCATAATCTGCTCTCGATCTATATCGGTTGAGAGATGGCAGGGTACATCAAAGGCTCGTGTATTGGTGAACAGGAGGATTGCGCTAATGAGCCGTTCTTCGAGGTGGATAACAAGCTCAGTGGACACATGCGATATGTGTCGCACACCTAAACCTGAATGCCCAGGGCACTCGCAGACATGGGCCTTTCTGAGCCCTGATACGCATCACTGCCGAATTGTCCCTTCAACTGAAGGTATTGTTGAGGCGGCAGATCATCTTCAAGTGTGTTTACGCAACAGGAACGAGAACCATTAAATCAATAATGATAATCATCTGGATTCGCCAAAAGTGGAGCACTAGTGAGAAAGGTGAACAAGTAAAATTACCACGGAGAAGATTGTGGCATAACCGAGACGGTTTCAAAGGGATGACATAAACAACAGGCAGAAAAAAACCGGACACTAAGGTCCGGTTTTTTCTTGTAGCCTGAGATTACTCAGCAGCGGCTTCAGCTTCAACAGCTTCTGCAGCTTCTGGGCGACCTACCAGCTCGATGTAAGCCATAGGGGCTTTATCACCGGTACGCAGACCGCACTTCAGGATACGGGTGTAACCACCAGGACGTTCCTGGTAGCGTGGACCCAATTCGTTAAACAGTTTACCTACGACTTCTTGATCGCGGGTACGAGCAAACGCCAGACGACGGTTTGCAACGCTGTCACTTTTAGCAAGTGTTATCAGAGGCTCAACTACGCGACGCAGTTCTTTCGCCTTCACAACGGTAGTCTTGATAATTTCATGACGTACCAGTGAAGATGCCATGTTACGGAACATAGCTTGGCGATGGCTGCTGTTACGGTTTAGTTGACGACCACTCTTACGATGGCGCATGACCTAATCCTTATAACCTAAATCTGTACAAACCTGGGACTTATAGGTCGTCGGCCAAACTAGCTGGAGGCCAGTTTTCCAGACGCATACCTAACGACAGTCCGCGAGATGCCAACACGTCCTTGATCTCGGTAAGAGATTTCTTACCCAGGTTAGGAGTCTTGAGCAGCTCAACTTCAGTGCGCTGTACCAGATCACCGATGTAATGAATCGCTTCGGCCTTCAGACAGTTAGCCGAACGTACAGTTAGCTCTAAATCGTCGACAGGACGCAACAGAATCGGATCGAATTCTGGCTTCTCTTCTTTCTGCTCTGGCTCAGAAACATCGCGCAGTTCAACAAACGCATCCAGCTGTTCAGCCAGGATGGTCGCAGAGCGACGGATAGCTTCTTCTGGGTCGATAGTACCGTTAGTGGTCATATCAATTACCAGCTTGTCCAGGTCAGTACGCTGTTCTACACGAGCGGCTTCAACATTGTAAGCAATGCGAGCTACAGGTGAGAAAGAAGCATCAACCAACAGACGGCCGATTGGGCGATCATCGTCTTCAGTCTGTGCACGAGCAGATGCTGGCACATAACCGCGACCACGCTCAACGCGGATACGCATGCTGATGTCATGGTTACCGGTCAGGTGACAGATAACATGATCAGGATTCATGATGGTAACATCACCATCGTGAGTGATATCTGCTGCGGTGACAGGGCCTGCGCCGGACTTGCTCAGAGTGAGCATAGCCTCGTCTTTACCCTCGATAACCACTGCCAAACCCTTCAGGTTCAACAAGATTTCAAGGATATCTTCTTGTACGCCTTCCTTGCTGCTGTATTCATGCAGCACGCCATCGATCTCGACTTCGGTAACCGCGCAGCCGGGCATAGACGACAAAAGGATGCGACGCAACGCGTTACCCAGAGTATGACCGAAACCACGCTCTAGCGGCTCCAGAGTAACCTTGGCACGAGTTGGGTTAACCTGCTCGATATCAACGAGACGCGGTTTAAGAAATTCTGTAACAGAACCCTGCATTGTGTCCTCTCTTGTTTGTTAGCCTTACTTAGAGTAAAGCTCGACGATCAGCTGTTCGTTAATTTCCGCAGACAAATCGCTACGTTCTGGAATGCGCTTGAAAGCACCTTCCATCTTAGCTGAGTCTACTTCAATCCATGTAGGCTTCTCACGTTGAGCAGCCACTTCCAGAGCAGCTTTAATACGAGCTTGCTTCTGAGACTTCTCACGGATGCTTACTACATCATTCGCAGACACTTTGAATGAAGGAATGTTAACAACACGACCGTTTACCATAACAGACTTATGGCTAACCAGCTGACGTGCTTCTGCACGTGTCGCACCAAAGCCCATACGGTAAACTACGTTATCCAGACGGGTTTCCAAAAGTTGCAGCAGGTTTTCACCAGTGTTGCCTTTCAGACGTGCAGCTTCTTTATAGTAGTTACGGAACTGCTTTTCCAGTACACCGTAAATACGACGAACTTTTTGCTTCTCGCGCAGCTGTAGACCGTACTCAGACAGACGAGGCTTACGAGCGCCGTGCTGACCTGGTGCAGCTTCAAGCTTACACTTCGAATCAATTGCTCTCACACCGCTCTTCAGGAACAGATCTGTACCTTCACGGCGGCTGAGCTTGAGCTTAGGACCCAAGTATCTTGCCATTATCTTTCTCCAACTATCCTATAGTTCGCGTTACACGCGACGCTTTTTAGGAGGGCGACAACCGTTATGAGGGATCGGAGTCACATCGGTAATGTTGGTAATTTTGTAACCAACAGCGTTCAGCGCACGAATGGCTGATTCACGACCTGGACCTGGACCCTTCACGAACACTTCAAGGTTCTTAACGCCGTAATCCTGAGCAGCAGTACCTGCACGCTCAGCAGCAACCTGTGCAGCAAACGGAGTAGATTTACGTGAACCACGGAAACCACTGCCACCTGCAGTTGCCCAGGAAAGAGCATTACCTTGACGGTCGGTGATAGTAACAATTGTGTTGTTGAAAGACGCATGGATGTGCGCCATGCCATCAGCAACCTGCTTACGTACGCGCTTACGCGGAGAACGTGACGGAATTTTAGCCATTTATACTACCTTCCCGTTACTTCTTGATTGGTTTACGTGGACCTTTGCGAGTACGCGCATTGGTCTTAGTACGTTGCCCACGCAGGGGCAGGCTGCGGCGATGACGGAGGCCACGGTAACAACCAAGGTCCATCAGACGCTTGATGTTCATGGAAACCTCACGACGCAAGTCACCTTCTACTACGTATTTGGCAACTTCTTCGCGCAGGGTATCGATTTGAGCTTCGCTCAGTTCCTTGATCTTAGCGTCTTCAGCAATAGCAGTAGCCGCGCAAATAGCTTGTGCGCGAGTACGACCAATGCCGTAGATAGCAGTCAATGCAATGACTGTATGCTTATGATCAGGAATGTTAATGCCAGCGATACGGGCCACTATGCACTCCTTAAGTCAAAAGGCCATCTGTGAAAAGCCCGAAAGGATACTCGACAGATGACGGGTTTGCAATCATTTTTTGGCCAGTCCTGATTTACAGGAACTGGCCGGATTTTTTAGCCTTGACGCTGTTTGTGTTTTGGTTCAACACAGATAACGCGTACAACGCCACTACGCTTGATGATCTTGCAGTTACGGCAGATCTTCTTCACGGAAGCACGAACTTTCATTTCACCACTCCGTTAAGCCAGGTTAGCGGCCAAAGCGATCAAGATTCGCTTTGTTCACCAAGTTGGCTTTTTTCATTACAGACTCATATTGATGAGACATCATATGGGTCTGAACCTGAGCCATGAAGTCCATGATCACTACTACCATAATCAGCAGTGAGGTACCGCCAAAATAGAACTGTACCTTCCAAGTGATAAGCATGAACTCCGGAATTAAACAGATAAAGGTAATGTATAACGCACCGGCCAGAGTCAGTCGGGTCATTACTTTATCAATGTAACGCGAAGTCTGTTCTCCAGGACGAATCCCGGGAATGAACGCACCACTCTTCTTCAGGTTGTCTGCTGTTTCGCGTGGGTTAAACACCAACGCAGTGTAGAAGAAACAGAAGAAGATAATTGCAGCTGCATACAACAATGAGTACAGCGGCTGTCCTGGTGACACAGCCAGCGAGAAATCGCTCAACCATGACATGGACTCATTCTGACCGAACCACTGAGCCAGGGTTCCAGGGAACAGAATGATGCTGGACGCAAAAATTGGAGGGATAACACCCGCCATGTTGACCTTCAGTGGCAAATGGGTAGATTGCGCAGCAAATACCTTACGGCCCTGCTGACGCTTGGCGTAGTTAACAACGATACGACGTTGACCACGCTCTACGAATACCACGAAGTAAGTCACTGCAAATATGATGACTGCAATTAACAGCAGCACCAGTACGTTCAAATCGCCTTGACGCGCCTGCTCGGCAGTTTGGCCGATAGCAGAGGGCAAGCCGGCTACGATACCTGCAAAAATCAGGATCGAAATACCGTTACCTATGCCTCGTTCGGTAATTTGTTCGCCCAGCCACATCAGGAACATAGTCCCGGTAACCAAGCTCACGACTGCAACGAAATAGAAACCAAAACCTGCGTTGACCACCAGGCCAGGCATCAGATTTGGTAATCCGGTTGCAATACCGATCGACTGGAACGTACCCAGCACCAGCGTACCCCATCGAGTGTACTGACTGATCTTCTTACGTCCTGACTCACCTTCCTTCTTCAGTTCAGCAAGTGCAGGATGCACAACAGTCAGCAATTGCATGATAATCGACGCCGAAATGTACGGCATGATACCCAATGCAAAGATGGAGGCGCGCTCAAGGGCACCACCCGAGAACATGTTGAACATGCCCAGGATGGTTCCCTTCTGCTGAGCGAACAGCTCGGCTAATACAGCAGCGTCAATACCAGGAATTGGCACAAACGAACCCGCCCTAAAGACGATAATTGCACCAATCACGAACAAGAGACGGGCCTTCAATTCTGAAAAGCCGCCCTTCGCGCTTTTTAAGTCAAGTCCTGGTTTTGCCATCGACGTATTATTCCTCGATCTTACCGCCGGCAGCTTCGATAGCTGCACGTGCACCTTTGGTTACCTTCAGACCTTTAACGGTCACTGGGCGCTCAATGGTACCTGAAAGAACGATTTTCGCAAACTGGATGTTGCGAGTAATTACGTTCGCATCTTTCAGTGCGTTCAGGTCGATAACATCACCGTTTACTTTAGCCAGTTCGCCTACGCGAACTTCCGCGGTTACCATCGCAGTGCGAGAGGTAAAACCGAACTTAGGCAGACGGATCTTCAGTGGCATCTGACCACCCTCGAAGCCAACGCGTACACCGCCGCCGGAACGAGATTTTTGACCCTTGTGACCGCGACCAGCAGTCTTGCCCAAGCCAGAACCGATACCACGGCCTACACGCTTAGGAGCAGATTTAGAACCTGCTGCTGGGGATAGAGTATTCAATTTCATTGATTAATCCTCCACCTTAACCATGTAGTAGACCTTGTTGATCATACCGCGAACAGCTGGAGTATCTTCCAGTTCAACGGTGTGACCGATGCGACGCAGGCCCAGGCCTGTCAGAGTCGCTTTGTGCTTAGGCAGACGGCCGATAGCACTTTTGGTCTGAGTTACTTTAATAGTCTTAGTTGCCATGGTGCATTACCCCCGAATTTCGTCAACATTCAGGCCACGCTTGGCTGCGATCTGCGCTGGAGACTTCATATGTACCAGAGCGTCAACAGTTGCACGTACGATGTTGATCGGGTTAGTGGAACCGTATGCTTTAGACAGAACGTTATGAACGCCTGCTACTTCCAATACGGCACGCATTGCGCCACCGGCAATAATACCGGTACCTTCAGAGGCTGGCTGCATGTATACGCGAGAACCAGAGTGGCGACCCTTCACTGGGTGGTGCAGAGTGCCTTCGTTCAGTTCAACGGTAACCATGTTACGGCGAGCTTTTTCCATTGCTTTTTGAATAGCAGCTGGAACTTCGCGAGCTTTACCGTAGCCATAACCGATCTTACCAGCGCCATCACCAACTACAGTCAGTGCAGTGAAGCTGAAGATACGGCCGCCCTTAACTACTTTAGAAACACGATTTACTGCAATCAGTTTTTCTTGCAGATCGTCTTTTTGCTGAGCTTCTACTTTAGCCATTGTATAAACCCCTTAGAACTGGAGGCCAGCTTCACGAGCAGCATCTGCCAGCGCAGCTACACGACCGTGATACTTGAAACCAGAACGATCGAAGGCAACAACAGTCACGCCTTTTTCGATCGCGCGTTCAGCAACGGCTTTACCCACTGCCTTGGCTGCGTCTACGTTACCGCTGTACTTCAGACCTTCTTTAACTGCTTTTTCGGCAGTAGATGCAGTAGCGATAACTACCGCTTCAGGGCTGATAACCTGAGCGTAAATGTGACGCGGAGTACGATGTACAACCAGACGGTTAGCGCCCAGCTCTTGGATCTTCTTGCGGGCACGAGTAGCGCGGCGCAAGCGAGATTGTTTCTTATCCATATCGCGTACCTTACTTCTTCTTAGCCTCTTTACGGCGTACTTGTTCGTCTTCATAACGAACACCCTTGCCCTTGTAAGGCTCAGGTGGACGGTATCCACGAATTTCTGCAGCTACCTGACCAACCAACTGCTTATCAACGCCGGTGAGGACGATGTCAGTTTGGCTAGGGCATTCTGCAGTTACGCCAGCAGGCAGAGTGTGAACCAGTGGGTGTGAGAAACCTAGGGTCAGGTCAACACCGTTGCCAACAACTTTGGCACGGTAACCAACACCGATCAGCTTCAGCTTCTTAACGAAACCTTCAGACACACCGACAACCATGTTGTTAACCAGAGCGCGTGCGGTACCGGCTTGAGCCCAAGCACCTTCAACACCTTCTACTGGACCAAACTTAACTTGGTTATCTTCAACAACAACTGCTACTGCACTGTTGATTACTCGAGTCAGAGTACCTTTACCGCCTTTAACGGTAATTTCCTGACCATTTAAAGTCACCTCTACGCCAGCTGGGATAGTGACTGGTGCTTTTGCTACACGAGACATTTCCTAGCTCCTTATGCTACGTAGCAGATAACCTCACCACCCATGCCTGCTAGGCGGGCGGCGCGATCAGTCATCAGGCCTTGAGAAGTGGACACGATTGCGACACCCAGACCGCCCATAACCTTTGGCAACTCGTTTTTACCTTTGTAAATACGAAGACCAGGACGGGATACACGCTGGATAGTCTCAACAACAGCTTTGCCTTGGAAATACTTCAGAGTGATTTCCAGTTCTGGCTTGGCTTCACCTGCTACAGCGTAGTCAGTGATATAACCTTCGTCTTTCAGCAGCTTAGCGATAGCTACTTTCAGCTTGGCAGAAGGCATCTTCACAGATACTTTGTTAGCAGCTTGGCCGTTACGGATACGGGTCAACATATCCGCAATAGGATCTTGCATGCTCATATTAGCTTACTCCGTGACAAGTGCTTACCAGCTGGCCTTACGCAGACCAGGAACTTCACCACGCATGGTTGCTTCACGCAGTTTGATACGGCTCAGGCCGAACTTGCGCAGAACACCATGTGGGCGTCCAGTTTGATTACAACGGTTACGCTGACGCGCTGCGCTGGAATCACGTGGTAGGGCTTGCAGCTTCATTACTGCGTCCCAACGAGCTTCGTCAGAAGACTCTGGGCTGCTGATGATAGCTTTCAGAGCTGCACGCTTTTCAGCGTACTTAGCCACGAGTGCTGCACGCTTAGCTTCACGTGCTTTCATTGATTGTTTTGCCATTACGCTACCCTTACTTTTTGAATGGGAAGTTAAAAGCGTCTAACAGAGCACGACCTTCTTCGTCATTCTTCGCTGAGGTAGTGATAACGATATCCATACCACGAATCTTGTCGATTTTGTCGTAATCAATTTCAGGGAAAATGATTTGCTCACGAACGCCCATAGCGTAGTTACCGCGACCGTCGAACGACTTAGCGCTCAGACCACGGAAGTCACGGATACGTGGGATAGCGATGTCAACCAAACGCTCAAAGAATTCCCACATGCGCTCACCGCGCAGAGTGACTTTACAACCAATAGGGTAGCCTTCACGGATTTTGAAGCCTGCAACTGATTTACGAGCAACAGTTACTACTGGCTTCTGGCCAGCGATTGCAGTCATATCACGGACAGCATTTTCCATGATTTTCTTGTCTGCAACGGCTTCGCCAACACCCATGTTCAGGGTGATTTTCTCAATCCGAGGGACTTGCATGACACTGGTATAACCGAACTTTTTAGTCAGCTCAGCAATAACAGTCTCTTTGTATTTATCATGCAGTTTCGCCATCGTTTACTCCAATTACTTAACGAGTTCACCGTTCGATTTGAAGAAACGCACTTTCTTGCCATCTTCAAATCGGAAACCTACACGATCAGCCTTGCCAGTGGCAGGGTTTACGATCGCTACATTAGATGCTTGAATCGCAGCTTCTTTCTCAACGATGCCACCAGTTACGCCCAGCTGTGGGTTTGGCTTAGTGTGCTTCTTAACGAGATTGATGCCTTCAACAATCACCTTACCAGTAGGCAGAACCTGGGAAACCTTACCGGTTTTACCCTTGTCTTTACCTGCCAGTACAATTACTTCGTCTTGACGACGGATTTTAGCTGCCATTTTGAAGCTCCTTACAGTACTTCTGGTGCCAGCGATACGATTTTCATGAACTGCTCAGTACGCAATTCACGAGTCACTGGTCCAAAGATACGAGTACCAATCGGTGCAAGGTTTGCGTTCAGCAGAACCGCTGCATTCCGATCGAAGCGAATGACAGAACCGTCTGGACGACGTACGCCTTTCTTAGTACGGACTACCACCGCGTTATACACATCACCTTTCTTCGCTTTAGCGCGAGGAATAGCTTCTTTAACAGAAACCTTGATGATGTCGCCGATACCGGCATAACGACGATGAGAGCCACCCAAGACCTTAATACACTGAACTCTGCGAGCGCCACTGTTACACGCGACGTCCAGAGTCGATTGCATTTGGATCATTTTAAGTGCTCCGCTATCGTTACTACACAAATGCCCCAACACGGGGTGAAATATACACTCATTTTTGCCGAATTTGGTCAAAAATGGCGCGCAAGTATAACACCAACAATTAGGGTTTGGTAGTATTAAAAAACAAACGGCCCCAAATTATTTCGGAGCCGTTTACCAAGTGCCTTATCTATCGATTAGGCTTTTGCAACAACATCTACCAGAGTCCAAGACTTGGTCTTAGACAGAGGGCGGCATTCACGAATAGTGACTACGTCGCCTTCATTGCACTGGTTAGTTTCGTCGTGTGCATGAATCTTGGTAGTACGCTTGATGTACTTACCATAGATAGGGTGTTTCACCTGACGCTCAACGGCAACAGTGATGGACTTGTCCATTTTGTTGCTGGTCACGCGACCCTGCAAAGTACGGATTTTGTCAGACATTATGCACCCGCCTTAGAAGTAATAATGGTCTTAACACGCGCAATGTTACGGCGCACTGTCTTCAGCTGATGAGTTTGGCTCAGCTGGCCAGTAGCGTGTTGCATACGCAGGTTAAACTGCTCACGCAGCAGACCAAGTAATTCAGCGTTCAGTTCTTCAACGCTCTTTTCTCTCAGTTCGCTCGCTTTCATTACATCACCGTCTTAGTTACGAAGGTAGTCTTGATAGGCAGTTTAGCAGCAGCCAGTGCGAAAGCTTCGCGAGCCAGCTCTTCAGAAACGCCGTTCATTTCGTAGAGTACCTTACCAGGCTGAATCTGGCATACCCAGTATTCAACGTTACCTTTACCTTTACCCATACGCACTTCAAGAGGCTTAGAGGTAATTGGCTTGTCTGGGAACACACGGATCCAGATTTTGCCTTGACGCTTAATATGACGTGTCATGGCACGACGCGCAGATTCAATCTGACGAGCAGTCAAACGGCCGCGGCCAACTGCTTTCAGACCGAAGGAACCGAAGCTTACTTCAGTGCCTGCAGCCAGACCGCGGTTGCGGCCTTTGTGCATCTTACGGAACTTCATACGTTTAGGTTGCAGCATTGCGGGCTCTCCTACTTGTTACGAGGCTTGCGCTTAGGCTGCTGCTTCGGCTCTTCGATCTGAGGCAGCATACCGTCCAGAACTTCACCTTTGAAGATCCAAACTTTAATGCCGATCACACCATACTGGGTGTGGCTCTCAGAAGTCGCATAGTCGATGTCAGCACGCAGGGTATGCAGAGGCACACGGCCTTCGCGGTACCACTCGGAACGCGCAATTTCAGCGCCGCCTAAACGGCCACTAACTTCAACTTTGATACCTTGGGCACCGATACGCATAGCGTTCTGTACAGCGCGCTTCATAGCACGACGGAACATAACGCGACGCTCCAGCTGCTGACCGATAGAATCGGCTACCAGCTTAGCGTCCAGCTCAGGCTTACGGATCTCAGCGATGTTGATTTGCGCAGGAGTGCCAGTGATACGGGCTACTTCTGCACGCAATACTTCAACGTCTTCACCTTTCTTACCAATCACAACACCTGGACGGGCAGTGTGAATAGTAACGCGGATGCTTTTCGCTGGGCGTTCGATAACGATCTTGGATACTGAAGCTGCTTTCAGTTTCTTTTCCAGAAACTTACGCACTTCCCAGTCGCTGTTCAGATTATTTGCATAGTCTGACTTATCTGCGTACCAGGTAGAGATCCAAGGCTTAGTGATACCCAGACGGATACCATTAGGATGTACTTTCTGTCCCATTGCTCTCTCCTAGCGATCTGATACAACCACAGTGATGTGGCTGGTACGCTTGATGATACGATCGGCACGACCTTTCGCACGTGGCATGATGCGCTTCATTACTGGGCCTTCGTCTACGAAAACCTTAGCAACTTTCAGCTCATCGATGTCTGCGCCTTCGTTGTGCTCAGCGTTTGCGATTGCAGAGTCAACTACTTTCTTTACCAGTACGGCTGCTTTCTTAGGGCTGAAAGTCAGAATTTCCAGGGCCTTTGCTACAGGCAGGCCGCGGATCTGATCAGCTACCAAGCGCGCTTTCTGCGGAGACGTACGGGCAAAACGATGTTTAGCTAGAACTTCCATCTTATTCCTCCCGTATTAGCGCTTCTTCGCTTTCTTATCAGCAGCATGGCCGCGATAAGTGCGAGTTGGTGAGAATTCACCAAGTTTGTGGCCGATCATTTCGTCAGTTACGAAAACAGGTACGTGCTGACGACCATTATGGACAGCGATAGTCAACCCAATCATTTGTGGGATGATCATTGAGCGGCGAGACCAAGTCTTGATAGGCTTTTTGTCACCGGCTTCTACCGCTTTCTCTACCTTCTTCAGCAAGTGCAGGTCAATGAATGGACCTTTCTTGAGAGAACGTGGCATGGCGAATCCTCTTATTACTTATTACGACGACGTACAATGTACTTGTCAGTGCGCTTGTTGCTGCGAGTCTTATAACCCTTGGTTGGTACGCCCCATGGAGTCACTGGGTGACGACCACCGGAAGTACGACCTTCACCACCACCATGTGGGTGGTCTACAGGGTTCATTGCAACACCGCGAACGGTTGGGCGAACGCCTCTCCAGCGCTTAGCACCAGCTTTACCCAGCTGACGCAGCATGTGTTCAGCGTTACCAACTTCACCCAGGGTGGCGCGGCAATCAACTGGAACTTTACGCATTTCGCCAGAACGCAGACGCAAAGTTGCGTAAGCGTTGTCACGCGCTACTACCTGTACGTATGCACCGGCAGAACGAGCGATCTGAGCGCCTTTACCTGGCTTCATTTCAACAGCGTGAACTACAGAACCCACTGGAATGTTGCGCAGAGGCAGAGCGTTACCTACTTTGATATCAGCATCGATACCGGACTTGATCACGTCACCAGCCTTCATGCCTTTGGCAGCCAGAACATAACGACGCTCACCGTCAGCGTACAGTACCAGGGCGATGTGAGCAGTACGGTTTGGATCATATTCCAAACGCTCAACCTTACCTGGGATACCGTCTTTGTTACGCTTGAAGTCGATCAAACGGTAGTGTTGCTTGTGACCACCACCGATGTGACGAGTGGTGATACGACCGGTGTTGTTACGACCACCGGACTTAGACTTCTTAGCCAGCAGGCCAGCAAAAGGCTTACCCTTGTGCAGGTCAGCGTTAACCACTTTAACTACGTGGCGACGACCTGGAGAAGTTGGCTTACATTTAACAATTGCCATTTGTAATCTCCTTATGCTTCAGCGCCAACGAAGTCGATGTCGGCACCGGCAGCCAGGGTCACGTAGGCTTTTTTCCAGTCGCTACGACGGCCGAAACGGGCACCGTGACGCTTGGTTTTGCCTTTGTTTACCAGAGTGCGAACACCAGCTACTTCAACTTCAAACAGTTTTTCAACAGCAGCTTTGATCTCTGCCTTAGTGGCATCGATAGCTACGCGGAAAACTACAGTGTTGGTCTTTTCAGCTACAACAGTGCTCTTTTCAGAGATGTGTGGAGCCAGAATAACTTTTAGCAAACGTTCTTCGCGGATCATGCCAGCATCTCCTCGATTTGCTTAACAGCATCAGCAGTTACCAGCACTTTGTCGAACGCGATCAGGCTAACTGGGTCGATACCAGCTACATCACGAACGTCTACCTTGTACAGGTTGCGAGCTGCCAGGAACAGGTTCTCGTCTACTTCAGCAGTAACGATCAACACGTCTTGCAGATCCATTGCGGCCAGCTTGGCTTTCAGCTCTTTAGTTTTAGGAGCTTCAACACCGAACTTCTCAACAACGATCAGACGGTCCTGACGTACCAGCTCAGACAGAATGCTCTTCAGAGCACCGCGGTACATCTTCTTGTTCACTTTCTGGCTGTGATCTTGAGGCTTAGCAGCGAAAGATACACCGCCTCCACGCCAGATTGGGCCCTTGATACCACCCGCACGAGCGCGGCCAGTACCTTTTTGGCGCCATGGCTTTTTGCCAGAACCAATTACTTCTGCGCGAGTCTTCTGAGCACGAGTGCCCTGACGCGCGTTTGCAGCGAACGCTACAACTACCTGGTGAACCAGTGCTTCATTAAAGTCACGGCCGAAGGTAGTTTCGGAAACTTCAAGAGCGCTGTTAGCGTCTTTCAATACCAATTCCATTACTATCTCCTCAGACCTTAAGCTTTAACGGCAGGCTTGATAATCAGGTTACCGTTGGTAGCGCCAGGAACGGCACCTTTAACCAGCAGCAGGTTACGCTCTGCATCTACACGTACTACGTCCAGATTCTGAGTGGTCACTTGCTCGGCACCCATGTGGCCTGACATTTTCTTACCTTTGAATACACGACCTGGCGTCTGGTTCTGACCGATAGAACCGTTAGCGCGGTGTGCCAGAGAGTTACCGTGAGTCATGTCCTGAGTACGGAAGTTCCAGCGCTTAACGCCACCCTGGAAACCTTTACCCTTAGACTGACCAGTAACATCTACTTTCGCTACGTCAGCGAAGATTTCAACTTTCAGCTCAGCACCAACTTCAATGCCTTCGCCTTCACCGTCGGCCAGACGCATTTCCCACAGACCACGACCGGCTTCAACGCCCGCCTTGGCAAAGTGGCCAGCTTCTGGCTTAGTGATGCGATTGGCTTTTTTGGTGCCGGTAGTAACTTGAAGAGCGCGGTAGCCGTCGTTTTCCAGGGTCTTAACCTGAGTAACGCGGTTCGCTTCTACTTCAATTACTGTAACAGGGATAGACGCGCCATCTTCAGTGAAGATGCGGGTCATACCCACTTTACGACCAATAAGACCGATAGCCATCTCTCAAACCTCTTCTAAAGGATCTCAATTAACCCAAGCTAATCTGGACATCAACACCAGCCGCCAGATCCAGACGCATCAGAGCGTCAACGGTCTTTTCGGTTGGTTCAACGATGTCAACCAGACGCTTGTGAGTACGCAGTTCGTACTGGTCACGAGCATCTTTATTAACGTGCGGAGAGATCAAAACGGTGAAACGCTCTTTGCGAGTAGGCAGTGGGATAGGACCACGTACCTGGGCGCCAGTACGTTTAGCAGTTTCAACGATTTCCGCGGTTGATTGATCGATCAAACGATGATCGAAACCCTTCAAGCGGATACGGATTCTTTGGTTCTGCATTGACCAGAGCTCCTAAAATGGACACATAAAAAATCACCCTCTAGCCATTTCTCCTGAGAGAAAGACAGAGCGAGATGATTTAACCGTTCGACTCCCAATCGGAGTCGCTGTAATTAAGTTACCAGCTCAGATTTGCTGCATAACTGTCGCTAACTTAAGTAGCGAGGGGCACATTATACATAGCTGACGCTATTGATCAAGCCCACTGTGTGAATTGTCACCAGCATTTGGTGCATCACTTTCAAAGTGCGCGAATTATATAGGCTTTTTTAATATCAGCCAAGTCCTTTGTCCTCCCCTTCCCTCGGCAGAACACAGGCAATAAAAAAGGGAAGCCGAAGCTTCCCTTTTCAGGTTTGTCATTAAGACACGAAATTATTCGTGGATCT
>NZ_JBHRTD010000001.1:0-587191 GCF_042646185.1 Shewanella submarina | reverse complement strand
TTGTCGACCTCATCAACTACTGTGAATGTCCACACAGATTTGCTTGTCTGTCTAATTTTTAAAGAGCGATTCAGAACTTGTTTCGTTCTGAAGAGGCTGCGTATTTTACGCTTCAAACCTCTTTCGTCAAGCGCTTTTTTGAAGAAGATTTTCAAGCGGTTATTTTCTGACCAGAGGTCGTTTTCAACACTGCTTTCCCATCTCTTCGGCCCTTGCCGACCTGACCTGCAATCAGCGCCGTTTGTCGCTGTGTGCCGTGTCAGTGAGGGCGCATTATAGGGAGCAAATTCGTTTGCGCAAGCGCTTTTATAGCAACACTTTATCAAGCGCCTGCAATTTAGGCATTGCGGTTATAATTAGCTCAGAAACCAATGAGTGGTGGCTGTTTTTGGACCAGACTGGATTGTATTTATCGTTAACATTGATAAAGTTGGTTGAATAACCGCCAAGGCGACAAGAACAAAGCTGAAATGCAAGGAATGGCAATGACAACGCTTTTGAAACTGGTGGCACTGCAGATAATGATTGCTGGGATATTGTTTTCAACATCAACCAATGCCAACGACGTCATTTACACCTGGGTAGATGAAAACGGAACCAAACACTACAGTCAGCTCCCTCCACAAGGTGAGTATGAAGTGACCCGGCTGAACAATCAGGATCTCGAGCCCAAAAAAATAGGCACAGTATCTCCGGTCAGAGCCGTGGCAAAAGCAGAACAAGCCACTGAAGACGACATGGCCAAACAGGCCGACGAGATAAAAGCCCAGAACGCTGAGCAGGCCAAGAGTATTTGTGATAATGCCAAGCACACTCTGAACGTACTGCTCACCCATGCTCAGGTGACCCGTAAGGATGAAAGTAACGGTGAAATGATGACTATGACACAAGAGCAGAAGCAAGCTGCAATTAAAGAGAGTCAGGAAAGAGTCAAACTCTTTTGTGAAGAGTAGCCCATCCCAGCAAAGGCATAGCAAGAAGTAAATACATATAAGAAAGGGCGTCCATGGACGCCCTTTCTACTTATAGACCTGTGTAATCTATTACTGAGTAAAGGTTAGAGCATTACCTTCCACTTCGACCTTAATTGCCTTACCCGGTACCAGCTCTCCTTTAAGCAGGCGCTGAGCCAGTGGGTTCTCTATCTCCTGTTGCAGTGCCCGCTTCAGAGGACGGGCACCAAATACAGGGTCGAACCCAGCCTGAGCAATAATTGCCAACGCCTCGTCAGACACCTGCAGATCGAACTCTTTCTCAGCCAATCGCGTGCGCAAAGAGCCAATCTGAATATCGGCGATGCGTTTAATGTTCTCGGCATCGAGAGGATGGAACACCACAGTTTCATCAATACGATTCAGGAACTCAGGACGGAAGTACTTATTCACTACATCCATCACTTCAGTCTTCATGTCCTCATAGGAGAAGCTACCGAACCTCTCCTGAATCACATCCGATCCCAGATTGGATGTCATAATCACCACGGCATTGCGGAAATCCACGGTTCTGCCCTGACCATCGGTCAGACGACCGTCATCCAATACTTGCAGCAGAATATTGAATACATCCGGGTGCGCCTTCTCAACCTCATCCAACAGGATCACTGAGTAAGGTTTGCGACGCACAGCTTCAGTCAGGTATCCCCCTTCCTCATAACCCACATATCCAGGAGGTGCACCGACCAAACGGGACACCGAGTGTTTCTCCATAAATTCAGACATGTCGATACGAACCAGCGCCGATTCACTGTCGAACAGGAATTTTGCCAGGGTTTTACACAACTCAGTCTTACCCACCCCGGTGGGGCCGAGGAACAGGAAGGAGCCAATCGGACGATTGGGATCTGCCAAGCCGGCACGGCTGCGGCGAATGGCATTGGCCACAGCGTCAACTGCTTCATTCTGACCTATCACCCGCTCATGCAATGCGGTTTCCATCTGCAACAGTTTTTCACGCTCACCTTCCAGCATCTTGGCAACCGGGATCCCCGTCGCCTTGGAAAGCACTTCGGCAATCTCCACATCTGTGACCTTATTGCGCAGCAGCGTCATGTCCTGCATTTCGGCCTGAGACGCCAGATCCAGCTGCTTTTCCAGCTCTGGAATACGGCCATACTGAAGCTCAGACATACGGGTCAGGTCGCCGGCACGGCGCGCCACTTCCATATCCATACGCGCCTGCTCCAGATCAGCCTTGATCTGTTGAGTCCCGGCCAGTGCAGCTTTCTCTGTATACCAGATCTCATTCAGCTCGTTGGCTTTGGCTTCAATCTCTTTCAGATCTTCCCGCAGTGTCGCCAAACGTTTGCGACTGGCTTCATCGTTTTCTTTCACCAGCGCCTGCTCTTCCAACTTAAGTTGAATGGCACGACGCTCCAGACGATCCAGCTGTTCAGGCTTGGAATCAATCTGCATACGAATACTGGAAGCAGCTTCGTCAATCAGGTCGATAGCTTTATCTGGCAGTTTTCTGTCAGAGATATACCTGTGAGACATACTTGCCGCAGCAACAATGGCCGGGTCGGTGATCTCCACATGGTGGTGCAATTCATAGCGCTCTTTCAGGCCTCGGAGAATAGCGATGGTATCTTCCACATTCGGCTCTTCTACCAGAACTTTCTGGAAGCGGCGCTCAAGGGCGGCATCTTTCTCTATATATTGACGGTATTCATCCAGGGTAGTGGCACCGACGCAGTGCAGCTCACCACGGGCCAATGCCGGCTTTAACATATTGCCCGCATCCATGGCGCCATCACTCTTACCCGCCCCGACCATGGTGTGCAGCTCGTCGATAAACAGGATCACCTGTCCCTCTTCCTGAGCCAGCTCGTTTAGCACAGCCTTGAGACGCTCTTCAAACTCACCACGGTATTTGGCACCGGCAACCAGCGCCCCGAGATCCAGCGACAGCACCCGCTTGTTCTTGATACCTTCAGGCACTTCACCATTAACAATACGCTGGGCCAGACCTTCAACAATAGCTGTCTTACCCACACCCGGCTCACCAATCAGCACAGGATTATTTTTACTGCGGCGCTGAAGCACCTGAACAGTGCGACGGATTTCATCATCACGGCCAATAACAGGATCCAGCTTGCCCTGTTCAGCACGCTCGGTCAGATCCACTGTGTATTTCTTTAATGCCTGGCGCTGATCCTCTGCATTGGGATCATCCACCTTCTGGCCACCACGAATCGCTTCTATGGTTTTCTCCATTAACTCTTTGGTGGCACCCGACTCTTTTAGAATACGAGCCAGGGTGTCATTGCCTTCCAGCGCTGCCAGGACGAACAATTCGCTGGAGATATATTTGTCTTTACGTTTTTGGGCGAGCTTATCGCACAAATTCAGCAAACGGATCAGTGCCTGGGAAAGCTGTACGTCACCACCGGTACCGTCTACCTGTGGCAAACGCTCCAGTTCCTGACTGAGCAAAGAACGCAGATTGCTGACGCGGATCCCCGCCTGAGTCAGCAGGGGATGGATAGAGCCACCATCTTGATTGAGCAACGCCATCATCAGGTGCACGGGTTCAATGAACTGGTGATCCCGGCCCAGGGCCAGGGATTGGGCATCTGAAATGGCGATCTGGAATTTATTGGTCATACGATCGAGTCGCATAAAACCTCCTGAGGAAAGCCAAATATAGTCACCAACGGGGCAGATATCGGCTGCTTTTTAATCCAGCATATATCCAGTGTATAAAAAGATAATTCAATCAAATAGATAAATATACACCGGCAGATTCGTCTGCACCGTCTTCTAACAAAAAGATGGAGTCTGAATCCGGATTTTCAAGGGAAGGGTCAGGCCTTAAGCCAGATAAAAGAGGCAAAACGTCCTGTGGTCGCGGTTTTGCGGAAAGAAAAATATTTATGATCCTGGGTGTAGGTACACTCACCGGCACACAGGATTTGAGAGACACCTGCCGACTCCAGTCTTTGACGGGCCAACATCTCCAGATTGCCGAGGAACTTGCCTGGCAAAACAGCCACGAAAGCCTGTTGAGCAGCTTCGTCAACAGCCATAAAAGCATCGCGGACTTCGCCACCAACCTCGAAAGCAGCTGGACCTATGGCCGGACCGGTAAACGCCAGTATATCTTCAGGGCGAGCCTTAAACTTTGCCAGAGTGGCTTCAATCACGCCGTTACATAATCCACGCCAACCGGCATGAACGGCAGCGACTTCAGTACCATGGCGGTCGCACAGCAGAACAGGCAGACAATCAGCCGTCATGACCACACACACCTGACCGGGTATGTTGGTGTAGCTGGCATCAGCCTGATTGGAACCATCAAGGGGAAGAGAAACCACATCTGTACCATGAACCTGCTCCAACCAAACCGGCTGAGAAGGCATGGCGAACATGGACTGCACCCGACGACGATTTTCGGTAACAGCTTGCGGGTCGTCATTGACATGATCCCCCAGATTCAAGCTGTCGAAAGGTGGCAGACTGACTCCCCCCTCACGGGTGGAGACAGCAAAACCTATGTTGTCGGGTACCGCCCAGTCAAACACCCTTAGATGTACTCCATCGGATGTTCTTCTGTGTCTTTACGCAGTGCTTTGGTCAGTTCAACCATATCGGCAGGAACCGGTGCCTGGAAGCTCATGATTTCCATATCAACCGGGTGCACCAACTCAAGACGTACAGCGTGCAGCGCCTGACGCTTGAAGTTTCTCAGCACTTCGGTGAACTCAGCGCTGGCAGCTTTAGGCGGACGAGGACGACCACCGTACACAGGATCACCTACAAGTACGTGGCCAATGTGGGCCATGTGTACACGAATCTGGTGAGTACGACCGGTTTCCAGGCGCAAACGCAGACGGGTATGGGCGCGGAACTTCTCTGCCACACGATAGTGGGTCACAGAAGGACGACCATTATGGATCACCGCCATATGAGTGCGCTTGGTGGCATGACGACCAATAGGCTCATCAACGGTACCGCCCGCAGTCATGGTACCGATACAGATCGCCTCATATTCACGGGTGATCTCACGGGCCTGCAGCGCAGCGACCAGATGAGTCTGTGCTTCTACTGTCTTTGCCACCACCATCAAACCTGTGGTGTCTTTATCCAGACGGTGAACAATACCGGCACGGGGTACCAGTTCAATTTCCGGGCAGTGGTGCAACAGGGCATTCATCAGAGTGCCATCTGTATTGCCTGCGCCCGGATGAACCACCAGACCAGCCTGCTTGTTGATCACCAGAATGTGGTCATCTTCGTAAACGATATCCAGATCTATGGCCTGAGCTTCGGCGTGCACTTCCTCTGGAAGGGTCGCCTCAATCTCTACCTGCTGGGATTCGAGTACTTTTTCTCGGGGCTTATCTACCTTGACCCCATCTACATATACTGCACCGGATACGATCCATTCCTTGATGCGTGTGCGCGAGTAGTCAGGGAACAACTCTGCCAATGCCTGATCCAATCTCAGCCCTGTTTGAGTTGCTGAAATCTCGCTTTTTAGATTAATCTCTTGAGCCATAAGGAACCGTTCCCCGGATTTGGGGTCCAATAAGAAAGTGCTATCTGTTACAATCGGATTGTTTCTATTTTATCGTGAAATGGAAAAATTCTTAACTACAACTTATAAAAGAATTGAATTCTCCTATGTCTAGATTTGCCAAGTGCGCTGCCGTTGCCTTGATATCCCTTGCGATTTCAGCCTGTAGCAGTAACAACGAGCTGGATGAATCCCTGTCCAAACAGTCACCTGAGGCCCTCTACACCCAGGCCCGTACCTCAATGGAACTGGGAAATTTTTCCAAAGCAGTCCGCACCCTGGAAGCTCTGGATTCCCGCTATCCCTTTGGACCTCACAAGACTCAGGTCCAGCTGGATATGATTTATGCCTATTATAAGCTGAATGATCCGGCTTCCGGCATTGCCAATATTGACCGTTTCATTCGTCTGAACCCAACCCACCCTGATATCGACTATGTCTACTATATGCGTGGACTGGTGAACATGCAGTCAGACAGCTATATGTTCCACGATATGCTGGGTATTGACCGCACCGACAGAGATCCCAAGCACGCGATGCAGGCCTTCAAAGATTTTGAACGCCTGATCAAGATGTACCCAAACAGCAAATATGCTGCCGATTCGCAAAAGCGTATGCAGTGGCTGAAAGATCGTCTGGCTCGCTACTCCATCGATGTGGCTGAGTACTACCTGAAGATGAACGCCTGGAGTGCTGCAGCTGTTCGAGCTCAATCTGTGATGGAAACCTACCCGGGTACTCCTTCGACTGAGCGCGCGCTGGAAATTATGGCTGAAGCCTATGGAGAACTCGGACAGGAAAAGCTGAGAGAGCATGTTCTGCAGGTGCTCAAAGTTAACTTCCCGGGAAATAAACTGGTCGCTAACTAACAGTCATTGGTCTGACAAGCGCCCCTTCTGTTGGGTAATGCTATTTGGCTAATCTGTAAAAAATTGGAAAGCCTTGCGTATTTGCGCAAGGCTTTTTTGCTTTAAAAGCAGCTACTAACAAGTGTTCGCTTTACTCACTTCATAGAGAACACGGCGAATATGGCAAAGTCATATGGTTATGAGCGAGAACCAAGTTAGGTGAACTGGCTCAAGTCCAAGGACTGGCTTGAAAAAGCAAAGATGAATACAGCTTTTCTTCGTGCCCTTTGTTTTCTTCGTGGCTCGCCTTCTTTTAGCGTTTTTCATGGACGCTTTTCTTGAACGAATAGCTTTGCCAGTTATGGGGCGTTTTGTTTTGGGAAGCAATGCCGCCAAAGGCTTGGCAATACCAAGAGGTCAAAAAACCAGGCAGAGCCGATAATCAAGGCTGACAGCAGACTCAACTCAAGTATGGGGCCAAAGTCTGACAACATTCCCAGCATAAACCCGGCGACCAGCACCAGGCTGGTCAGAGAAATTGCCGGAGTGATCCTGATTAACTGCCTTCTCAATATAAAGGGGTGATGCGCTGCTTTGGCATCCAGCCGTAACAGCAGATGCAGAGTATCATCGACAATAATACCCAGGATCATACCTATCACCATGGTGCTTCCCAGACTGAGGCCTCCCCCAGTCATTCCCCAGTAACCAAACACCCATATCAGCGGCAGCAGGTTAGCCATCAACCCCAGCAGCGCCAGACGTATTGATCCTCTTAACCAGTAAAGCAGCAGACTCAGCATCACCAATGCCACCAAAAACGACAGCAACATATTAATGGCATTGTCCTCACTCAAATGAGCGTAAAGGCTTTGGGGCCCGAGTGCAGGGGACAATTCACCGGGATATTGCTGCTGCGCCAGCCAGCTGTTGATTCTCTGCTCCAGTGCCAACATGCTGGCTGTATCTGTTGGCCGTAAGTACACCTGCACCAACTGACGTTGCAAATCATCTGTGACCTCCCTTCCCAGGCCAAGCTCTGATGGCGGTGTAGACTTAAATACCTGCTCAAGGGCTGAACGCCCCAGCCCTGCTGCTCTGAACCAGTCAATCAGAGTATCGACTCTCACCACCTCAGGCTGCTGCTTCAAAAAGCGGGAAAAGCGATTAACAAATCTGACGGCTTCAGAATCCAGCGCGCCATTCGGGTTTGTATACAGGAAGGTTTGATAATTAGCGGCATAAAACGTGTTGGCCGTCACCTCCGCCCCCTGGTGCAAAGGATTATCAGCCGGGAAATACCCCAGCGGGTCATCTTTAAACACAAGTTGAGTCACGCCGACTCCGCCAAATACGCAGGCCAATAGAGCCAAACTCAAACCCGGCAGCGGACGCCGCAAGGCTTTAATAGCCAATCGGGATGAACATTCGAGTCGTCGCGCCCCTTTTGGATTGTTGTCCCGGCTGTGGCCCTTGCTCCTGCCCAACCCCACAATCACCATCAACCAGGTGAGATGCAGCAGTAAATTAATCGCAACCGCGAATGCCACAAGAATGCCGAAGGCTTTTATGGGGGGTGAAGGACTGAAAGTCAGCAGCAAAAAGCCGCAACAGGTAGTGAGCGCCCCCCAAAACAGTGGCGGCAAATGCTCCTCTATACTTCTGCGCCGGGCCTCTATGCAATCCAGTCCCAGATTAGAAAGCCTGCGCCAACCGGTAAACAGATGAATACCCGACGCCAGCGAAAGCACCACCAGAATGACTGGGATCACACCACTGATTGCCGTCAGAGGCAAAGCCAACCATCCGGCGATGCCCAGAGTTAACCAAAGGCTAAGCAAAGCACTGCTGCCAATACCGAGCAGCCAGGGCCACGACCTGACATACCAGCCCAACAATATTGCGGTTAACAACATAAGAGAAGGCATAAACCAGGCAAGGTCACTGCTGAATACTTCGGCATACTGCCAGTTCAGTGCCAAAGGGCCATAGAAGAACAGTTCGAGCTGCTGACCATCAACCAACTCTGTCAATTGCCATTGCAACTGCTCTATCAATTGACCAAACAACTCGGGAGATAAGGCTGACTGCTCAAACTCCAGTTCAAGCAGCACGGTTCTGGCATCGTTGGAAATCACCAGGCTTTCTCTTGGGTGAGCTTTATAGGAAAGCAGTGCTTCACTGTGCCCGGAACCATGGACGAGCTCAGTGTAACCACCAATAGACAAAACCTCAGAGTTGGCGGTCAGCGTATCGTTAATCAGCTCAAGCTGACTTTGCTGATGTTGCCACTGCCAGCCTTGTTGACCTCTGATAATCAACCACAGGGTATCGGGTCGATTGAAGGTATCAGTCAGCTCCCGGCTCAACTCATATCGCAAATCATCAGGCGCAAAGTAAGCGTCATAACGGGTATTGATATTCAGTTGCCAAATCATTGGAGAAACAGCAGCTGCCAGCACCAGCCAAAACAGGACAATGCTCAGGGGGTGTCGCCACAGCTTAATCAAATATCCGTACATAGAGACCGATGCTTCTCCCTGAATCATCCCGTTAATGCCAATCTTACTGGTTACCCTATAGCGACCAGCCCTGTTTGGCCTGCTCTCGCCGCTTTTTCCACCAATGCTCCCAGCTATGGTGCAAGCTGGTGATTTTTCGCGCTTTACGTCACAACAGGCTAACGCTTTTACTGCAAAAACTCAGCATTATCAGCGCTTGCGGGCAAATCTTATGCAAACACACGGGTTTTTGGTTTTTCCCAAAGAAAAGTGTTGACTCAAATCCGCAAAAGCTTTTTAATGCACGCCGTCGCCCGAATAGCTCAGTTGGTAGAGCAGCGGATTGAAAATCCGCGTGTCCCTGGTTCGATTCCGGGTTCGGGCACCACTCTTTAACTTTGGTGCTGAACAGGCTAAATTAAAGAGCTTAAGCAAGATAGTACAGTGCAGGTGTGGTGGAATTGGTAGACACGCCAGCTTCAGGTGCTGGTGCCCTCACGGGCGTGGAAGTTCAAGTCTTCTCACCTGTACCAATCTTGTTTAAATAGTTGTTGATCACACAGGTCGTCAGTGCAGGTGTGGTGGAATTGGTAGACACGCCAGCTTCAGGTGCTGGTGCCCTCACGGGCGTGGAAGTTCAAGTCTTCTCACCTGTACCAATTTCTGACGATTCGATTAACAACAAATTCTATGCAGGTGTGGTGGAATTGGTAGACACGCTAGCTTCAGGTGCTAGTGCCCTTACGGGCGTGGAAGTTCAAGTCTTCTCACCTGTACCAATTTTAAGACCTCGATAACGTCGAGGTTTTTTTAGCGGAAAATAAAACCGTTAAAGCCCGAATAGCTCAGTTGGTAGAGCAGCGGATTGAAAATCCGCGTGTCCCTGGTTCGATTCCGGGTTCGGGCACCACTCTTTACTCTGACATCTTGATGTCTGCTACCAAAGGTAAAGAGTTTACTGTTCTCAATGCAGGTGTGGTGGAATTGGTAGACACGCCAGCTTCAGGTGCTGGTGCCCTCACGGGCGTGGAAGTTCAAGTCTTCTCACCTGTACCAAATACAGGCTTTGTTGTGAGCTGATTATTGGTACACAGCAAAGCGATAAACATCAGGTTTATCAAAAAGTTTTGCCCGAATAGCTCAGTTGGTAGAGCAGCGGATTGAAAATCCGCGTGTCCCTGGTTCGATTCCGGGTTCGGGCACCACTCTTTACTTCGGCTGAAAAGTCTGCTACCAAGGGTAAAGAGTTTTAAAAGTTCAATGCAGGTGTGGTGGAATTGGTAGACACGCCAGCTTCAGGTGCTGGTGCCCTCACGGGCGTGGAAGTTCAAGTCTTCTCACCTGTACCACATTGAAATACAAAAAAGCCTCGCTCAGCGAGGCTTTTTTGTATCTATCATTCTCTGCCTGAAATAGCTTTTAGCTCACATAAAAAGGGCCGGATAACCGGCCCACCTGGGATTCTGGAAACTAAAGAAGACTACGCCTTAAACCTACTGACAGAGGCCAGCAGTTCGGCCGCCTTATCTTCCAGGGTTGCACTGTCTTTGGCGTTAACAATTGCCGCCTTTGAGGAACTCTCGGCCACGTCCCGGATCACCAGCACATTCTTGTTCACCTCGTTAGCCACCATGCTTTGCTGTTCAATCGCTGCAGCAATTTGAGTACTCATATCCATGATATTGCTGATGTCCTGATTGATTTGCTCCAGAGCATCTCCCGCAGCTGCAGCCTGAGCTACGCTGTCATTGCCCTGTAGTTGGCTGGTCTGCATCATGGACACCACAGTTTGAGTGCGAGTCTGCAGGTTATCAATAATGGTGGCAATCTCATTGGTAGACTCCTGAGTTCGCATCGCCAGTGAACGCACTTCATCGGCCACCACAGCAAATCCCCTTCCCTGCTCACCGGCGCGTGCGGCTTCGATGGCGGCATTCAATGCCAACAGGTTGGTTTGATCGGCAATTCCACGGATTACATCCAACACCTGACCTATGGTCTCCCCATCTTTGGCAAGCTCGGAAACCACATCCCCACTGTCATCCAGTTTATCGGCCAAGGTCTGAATCATGGTTATGGTTTGCTGCACAGCTTGCTGGCCCTGCTGTGCACTCTCATGGGTCTTGGCGGCTTTGCCTGCTGCCAGCTCAGTGCTGTTGGCAATCTCTTCTATGGTCGCCCCCATTTCCGTAATGGCCGTTGCCACCATATCGGTTTCGTTCAGTTGGCTGGTAATGCCATCAGAAGATTTACGCGCAGTCTCAGACAGAGACAGGCAGGAGTCGTTGACCTGAGTGACAGAGTCGTTGACCTGCTTGATAAGCGCCTGGAAGTTTTCCAGCATATTATTGAAGTGCAGCGCTATCTGTCCGAGTTCATCCTGACGGGATGCGTCACAACGAAGGGTCAAATCCCGTTCGGTTTCAACCCGGGTAATCAGCGCGGTGATCTGCTCTACCGGATTCACTATGCTGCGGATAATCGCCACCGTAAACACCGCGAGCACGGCAGCCAAACAGGCAAATACGCCCAGAGATATCATAGTATTACGGGAAGTTTCAGCCTCATAGACAGCAAGGGTTTGCTGATTCAGGGCAACAAACAGTTTGTCCATCTGCGCACTCAACTGACTCAATTGACCTTTCAAACCATCACCGTCACCGAGCCCCAGTTGCTGCTCTCTCTCCACTAACGCCCTGAAGTCACTCAGGTAGACCTGCATCAAGCTGCTGATTTCCCTCTGGGTATCTGACGATACACCGCTGCTTATTAGGCGCTGGGAAAAAAGAGCGATATTGGTATCAAAACGATCCAGATACTTGACGTCGCGACGCAGCATAAAGTCTTTCTCATTGCGTCTGAGCTGCAGCATCAGCACTGTCAGAGCATCCTGCTGTTCCTGTTTCAACTTTGACTCTACATTATGCACTGCCTGTCTCAGCTCACCATAAAGCCCACTCTTGGGGGTCATACCGATTTCAGCTTGAAGTTGAGCTGCATTGTCGAAAGACTGAGTGTACTGTCGGCTGACACTCATAAACTCATCCAGTAACTGCTGGGAGACATTAAACCCTGCGTAAATACGGCTTAAGCTTGCCACGGTAGTAGCCAGGTGCTCTCTGTCTTTCTGATGGCGGGCGGTGTACTTGTCATCAAGTCGTGTGAAGAAATCCTTTTCGTCTTTTCTCAAACGGAGCAAATCCCGCTCCAGTTCTACTATATGCTTTACTGCCGTATCCAGCTCTTCCTGAGTGGATTGGGCCTGCAGCTGCAGTACAAAGATCAGCACAACTGTGCCCAATCCCAATAATGCATTCAGCATCAATTTACGACGAATCAACATATTATTTCCTGTTGTTTTTATTATTCAGATGGCGACATCCAGCTTAACTCGCAACCTTGTTATACATTTGTGATACTAACCCCCAGTGTGCGCAACTTATTAAACTCGCTACAAAAGTGCGACAACTGTCATAAAAATGTCAACTTCACACACTCTTTATCGTTTGCCAGCCAACTTTATTTAGTTCAACCGATGTTTTTTTAATCAGGCTTTAAACCTTTTATGCCTTTGACAGCATCTAAACAGTAAGCGACCAGATAAAACGGAAAAGGAAACCCTCATCCAGTGGCACTGAAATCGATACCGGAAACAGGTCAACAGCAAGCCTTCTGGATTGAACAAGCCAGAGCGGGAGATCAGCAGGCATTCCACCAGCTGTACCTCAAATATCGAAACCGGGTTTATACCCTGGCGCTGCGGCTGGCTGCAGATATTCCTCTGGCTGAAGAGTTAACCCAGGACTGTTTTGTGCACCTTTGGCAGCAGTTGGCCCAGTTTGATGGCCACTCAGAATTCGCTACCTGGATGCACAGGGTGTGCGTGAATCAATGTCTCTATTCGCTGCGGCGCCATCAGAGGTTTTGGCACAGGTTTTTGCCGGGCGAGACGGATATAGAAGTGCAAGGTGACCAATATCAGGGCCTGGACAAAGTGCTGCTAAAACTGCCACAGCGCGCCCGTCAGGTATTTGTCCTGCACGCACTGGAAGGCTACAGACATGAAGAGATAGCAGAGCTGATGCAGATAGCATCGGGGACCAGCAAGGCTCAGTACCACAGAGCCAGACAACTGCTGAAGGAGATGTTGGTATGAGTGACCAGGATAAACAGCTCGAGCAACTGTTGAACACAGCCCGGGAACAGATTGCACCGGAGCGTGACCTCTGGCCGGGGATTCAGGCGCGTATCCATCAGGAAAAAAACCAGACGACTGGTAAGCGCAGTTATCGCCCGGCACTGGCCATCGCAGCACTGTTATTGGCTTGTCTGATGTTTGGCTGGCAGTTAACAGGCCCAATAAACCAGAGTGTCGACCCGGCCCTGATAGCTTTGGTCGAGTCTACCCGCCAGCAGCACAAAGATCAGCTGAGTCAGCTGCAGCAAGCGTTTCGCCCGGTCAAGTTGCAACCCAGTCAGGCCCAGCAAGCGATTGAAATGGGTGCAGAACAACTGAAAGGCGCAGAACAGCAAGTCTATCAGGAGCTGCTCAAAGCACCGGATAACCAATCTTTATGGGAGATGTGGCTATGGCTGCATCGTCAGGAAATCGAACTTCAGCTGGACAGCCAACAGGTGTCCAGTCAACCACAAGGAGCACAAATATGACCCGATTAACGGCTAATACTCTGCTGCTGAGCCTTACCCTGCTCGGCTCAGGATGGGCTATCGCCGCAGAGACATTGGAGGAAACCCGCGACGTTTCCGGTAAATCCAATGTCAGCATTAAGGTTCAGCGAGGCGATGTGAATATAAAGTCTTGGGACAGATCTGAGATCCAGGTAAAGGGCACCCTGGATGACCTGAGTGAGGGCCTTGTTTTCACAGTCTCTGGAGAGCAAGTCACTATCGAAGATACCATGCCGCAAAGTTACAAGGGTAAAGGCCAGGGCTCTAAGCTGACCATCATGCTTCCTTCTGACTCTCATATTGAAGCAGAAGGGGTTTCCAGCGATTACAGAATTACCGAAATTGGCGGGCTGGTGTCCATGCAGAATGTCAGCGGCGATGTCACAGTATCCAAAATCGGTGGTGGCGCCAGCCTCACTACGATTTCCGGCGATATCGAAGCAACAGACATAGATAGCGCGATGGACCTGTCTACTATCTCCGGAGAGATTAAGGTCAACGGCGGCGAACGTAAACTGGGACTGTCCACTGTCAGTGGCGAAATAGAGGCCAACACCAATGCCACCGGCATTAAGCTGGAAACCGTCTCAGGGGAAGTGGAACTTAAAGCGCCACAACTGACGCAACTTATGGTCAACAGCGTCAGTGGCGACGTAGATATCAAAACCTCAGGAATACTGGAGCAAGCCAAACTGGATAGTGTCAGTGGCGATATCAGTATCAACTTTGACTCTGCTCCCAATGCCAGGTTCCGTATTAACGGCGGACCGGGTGGCCGTATCGACAATCAACTGACTGACGATAAGCCAAACAAAGCCAAATACACCCGCCAGCAAAGCCTTCAATTTACCAGCGGCTCAGGTGACGGTACTGTGGTGATAAATACTATCAGCGGTAAGCTGGCAATCAATTAAAAGCAAAAGGCCTTCCACGCGGAAGGCCTTTTTAATTCAGACCACAGCAAGCTTAAGTTTCATAAACTCAGGCTTTATTGCCCTGTACTGATGCGATCTCCGCCTCAGTCAGGTAGCGCCACTCGCCCGGCTCCAAATCTGCATCCAGTTCAATACGCCCCACGGACTCACGGTGCAGGCCGACTACCTTATTACCTATCGCACCAAACATACGCTTAACCTGATGGTATTTCCCTTCAACAATCGTCAGCAGCGCTTCATTGGCAGAAAGGATCTCAAGTTTGGCTGGACGGGTTGGTTCGTCCTCACCGTTAAGCATGATGCCCTGTTCAAACTGAGCAACCACCTCCTCGGTCAGGGGGTCTGCCACTTCAACCCGGTAACGCTTGCCACAGGCTTTCTTAGGAGAGGTGATTTGATGGGACCATTGGCCATCATCCGTCATCAACACCAGGCCTGTGGTATCCACATCCAGGCGGCCAGCAATACGCAATAGCTCAGGCTTCTCAATATCGAGCAGACTGATAACACACTGATACTCTTCATCCTGAGTGGAGCAAATCACCCCTTCAGGCTTATGCATCATCAGGTATCTGAGGCCGATCAGGCTAAGCTCTTCACCATCCAACGTCACTTTAGTGTCCTCTTTCACTTTAAAAGAGGGATCTTTCACCATGACGCCATCACAGAACACTTCACCTCTGTGCATGGCTTTTTTGGCCTGACTGCGGGTCAGGTAGGTGGCTTCGCAGATAAATTTATCCAAACGCACGGGCGTGTTCTCTCATCAACATAATCACTGAGGCTATTATCCCCTGTCCGCTCCCCTTCTCCAATACAGTTGCCCCTTTTTAGCCTGTATTTATCCCTGTCTCACAGGCCTGCTTCGTCCCGTAAACCACAGAAACCAGTGAGTTAACGATTCGTTACAGTTATCAGGCTGATACAAGCCCGCAGATATTTACATTTAATCAACATGCTTTAGCATGTGAGCTGGATTAAAAGGCAATGACAATACTTGCCAGGGGAAGATAACAGGGAATAACCATGAAAAAATCAGTCTTGGGCGTATTGGGCCTGTGTGCCATCGCCACACTTTCGGCTTGCAGTGATGACAAGCCAGCAACCACGCAAACCGACACCAAACCTGAAGCGACTCAAACGCCTGTTGCAGAGGCAGTCAGCGCGACCCTGAGCTCAGGCGTAGACTTCGACAACTTCGACCGCACCGTGCGCCCTCAGGATGACTTCTACTCCTATGTTAACGGCGGCTGGCTCAAGTCCGCCGAGATCCCGGGTGACCGTACCTCCATCGGTGCCTTCTACGATCTGCGTGAAAAGTCCAAAGAAGATGTAAAAGCCATCATTGAAGAAGTGGCAGCCCAAAAAGATCTGGCCGAAGGCAGCGACGAGCAGAAGGTGGCAGATCTGTACCGCTCATATATGGATGTGGAAACCCTCAATAAGCTGGGTGTACAACCACTGGAAGCCGAATTAAAGAAGATCGCCGCCATTGAAAACAAAGCTCAACTGGCCGAGTACTTTGCCCACAGCCAGATTGTTGGTGGCGGTACCCCAATGGCGTTCTACATAGGTGTAGACGCCAAGAACTCCAGCCGCTATGCCACCCATATCTGGCAGTATGGTCTGAGCCTGCCTGAGAGGGATTACTACTTCAACGAGGAAGAGCGCTTCGTCAATATCCGTAAAGCCTACGTTGAACATATCGAGAAGATGTTCAACCTGGCCGGTTTCGACAATGCCAAGCAAGCGGCGCAAACCGTGATGGCACTGGAAACTGCGATTGCCGAGCATCACTGGGATAAAGTCGCCGTACGTGACTCCACCAAGCGCTACAACAAGTATGAACTGGCTGATCTGAAGACCCTGGCACCCAACTTTAACTGGGATGGTTATCTTAAGGTTCTGGGCGGCGACAAGCAGCCAGATATCATCATTAACCAACCAAGCTTTATTGAAGGGCTGACTGGCCTGGTAGATACCCTGCCACTGGACGAATGGAAAACCTACCTGAAGTGGCAACTGCTGACCAACTACGCTTCTTTGATGAGTGAAGAGCTGGATCAGGAGAACTTCAACTTCTTCTCCAAGACCCTGAACGGTCAACAGGAGCAGGAGCCACGCTGGAAGCGCGGTGTATCCTCAGTTAACAGCACCCTGGGTGAAGTCGTTGGTAAGGTATACGTTAAAGAGCACTTTGCCCCGGAAGCCAAAGCTCGCATGCAGGAGCTGGTTGAGAATCTGCGCAAGGCCTATGGTGCCAGCATTGATGAGCTGGAGTGGATGAGCCCTGAAACCAAGGTGAAAGCCAAGGAGAAGCTGGCCAAGTTCAATCCTAAAATCGGTTATCCTGATCAGTGGCAGGATTACGACGCTCTGGTGATTAAATCCGATGAACTGGTAGGCAATAAAATCCGCGCCTCCCGTGTAGAGCATGATCGCCAACTGGCCAAACTGGGTGGCCCTATCCAGAAGTGGGAGTGGTTTATGACTCCTCAGACGGTAAACGCCTACTACAACCCAACCATGAACGAAATCGTGTTCCCAGCTGCGATTCTTCAGCCTCCTTTCTTCAATATGGAAGCAGATGACGCAGTTAACTATGGCGGTATCGGTGCGGTTATTGGCCACGAAATGGGCCACGGTTTCGACGATCAAGGGTCCAAGTACGACGGTGAGGGCAACCTGAAGAACTGGTGGACTGACAGCGATCTGGAAAAATTCCAGCAGCTGGGTAAGGCACTGGTAGCCCAGTATAACGGCTATCAGGTATTTGATGATCTTACCGTTAACGGTGAGCTCACTCTGGGTGAAAACATCGGTGACCTGTCAGGTGCGACCATCGCCTATAAAGCATATAAGATGTCGCTGAACGGCGAAGAAGCCCCAGTGATTGATGGCCTGACCGGCGATGAGCGCTTCTTTATTGGCTTTACCCAGATTTGGCGAGCCAAGTTCAAAGAGGAAGCAATGCGCAACCGTGTTGCCACAGATCCTCACTCTCCGGCCAAGTTCCGTGCCATTGGTGCACTGTCCAACATGCCTGAGTTCTATCAGACCTTCGAAGTAAAAGAAGGCGACGAGATGTATATCCCGGCAGAGAAGCAGGTGAAGATCTGGTAATCCCTGTCTGACAATATTGATAGTGTGTTCAAGGCGCCGAAAGGCGCCTTTTTTATACTCATCAGATCACACTGATGACGGCAGTCAAAATCTGATTCAGTATTGGTTCAGACTTGCCTGTGCATACTGGGCTCCAGTTTCATCAAATTCGCTGGAGTTGAATGAACAAACTGTTTCGCAGCCTGCTGGTTCTTATGGTGGTACTGAGTGCCAAAGCTGGCATCGCAGCCCCTGTTGGCCTGACACTCACTACACTGCTGAGCGCGCCAGCCCATCATCAAACCCAAAGACCCGCTCCCGGCTGGGACAGACTTGGGCTGACTCAATTGAGACGCAGTGGCGATCATAATACCTGTCAGTCCTCTTCCGACCTCAATACCCTCTATCTGGATGCTCCCCATGCTCAGGCTGAACTGACTCAGCTATTATACCTGACCGCAGAAAACAGCCGCACCCAGCCCATCGTTGGCCAAATTAAGTCCCGAGAAAGGGCGGAGCAGAAAGTGGCTGGCAAACTTGAGGGTGATGCCAGCCGTCTGACAGATATTGTCCGTGGCTCAATTATCGCCGACAGTCTGGAAGACCTGATGGCCAGCTTCCACCAGCTGGAACAACAGGCTCGCGTTGTGCAGCTGAAAAATCGTTTCGCCGAGCCCAAGCGCTCAGGTTATCGTGACCTTAACCTGTTGGTAGAGCTCCCCGAAACAGGCATGATTGCAGAAGTGCAACTGCACCTGCGTAAGATTGCCGACATCAAATCTGGTATAGAGCATCAGGTGTATCAGGAAGTTCAGGGTATCGAGTATCGAGCCAGTCAACAAAGCCGTGCTCTGACAGAACTCGAAAGGGCCCGGATTGTCCGCCTTCAACAGGATTCCCATAAGCTGTACCACAAAGCATGGCTGCACTATAAACGTCAGGACGAACAACTTAAGGTGGCTTAACAAGACTGAACCGGCACTCATTGAGTGCCGGTTTGCTTTGGATTTACCCCATCTGCCGCTATACTCCCGCCATTACCCACCCTCTCCCCCAATGCCATGCATGAAGTGATAGATAAACTGCAGGAACTGAGCGAACAGGTTCCTGTGCCTTTGGATCTGCCTGACTTTGACCAACTGGTTGAAGTAGAGGAAGAGATCCTGATCCCCCTGCCGGCCGAACTGAAAGAGTATCTGTTGCATGCCAGCGACGTGGTTTACGGCACACTGGAGCCGGTTACCGCTGCGGACTCAGGCAGTCATACATACCTGCCAGAGGTGGCTGCTCATGCCTGGTCTATTGGTCTGCCAAGAGACCTAATCCCTGTTTGTCAGGTCGGTGATGATTTCTACTGCATCAGTCAGGAAGGTGAAGTCTTCCTGTGGCAGGATGATGAACTGCTGGAAGACAGCTGGGAATCCTTCTGGCAATGGGTTGAGGATGTCTGGCTGGAACAAGCCTGAGCCTGAATTAGCAATTTTATAAGGAGCCTGATATGGCTAAAACGATTGGCCTGAATGCCATTGAAATGCAGTATCTGCGACTGTCTCTGGGTCTGAGCCAGGCTCAGGTAGCTGAGCTGACCAAGCAGACTGAAGCCGATGTTATCGCCTGGGAAGCCGGTGAAGCTGAAATACCGGGTCTGGCGCAGAAGACCCTGCTGGACCTGGACGACACCATTGAAATGCAGGTACTGAATACCTGTGATGGTATTGAAGAGCTGTTCAAAAAAGAGCCCAAGCGTCATCTGGCGTTTGTGGTTTATCCAACCCAGGCACTGTACCAGCAGTACAACCCTGAGTTTTTGTCCGCCCTGCCAGTGACAGAGCTTTACAACACTGCCGCCTGGCGCATCAAGAAAGAGTGCAAACTGGTGCTTGAGGTGGATGTTAGCCTGGTCGCGCTGGATGTCGAGTCCTACAAAGCCTTCCGTGAAACAAACGGCATGGGCGAAAGCCGTGATGCCCGCGCCAAATGGGCGGCTACTCAGCTGAAGTAAGCTAAGCTCTGACTTATGCCAAAGACGGCCTCCAAGGAGGCCGTTTTTTATGCTTCAATGGATGACATCACTAAGCAAAGGACATTGGCAATGATTACCCTTTACGGCATACCCTGCAGCCGGTCGCTGCGTATCTCCTGGATTCTGGAAGAGCTGGAGCTCGACTGGAACTATCAATTTATTGATTTTGCCAAAGGGGATAATCGCAACCCTGAATTTCTTGCCATCAGTCCGGAGGGGAAAGTCCCGGCACTGAAAGATGATGAGTTGGTGATGACGGAATCAGCCGCTATCGCCTACCACCTGGCAGAGAAATACGGTAATGGCGACCTGTTACCAGCACCGGGTTCTGACGAATCAGCCCTGCATCACCAGTGGATGAGCTTTATTGTTACCGAGCTTGAACAGCCCTTATGGACTATGGGTAAACATAAGTTTGCGTTGCCGGAAGCTTATCGTCACAGAGAGTTCCTTGGGGTTGCTGTGTTTGAATTTGATAAAGCCGCCGCCATCGCTGAAAGCTGGATGCCTGACTCGGCGTTTCTGCTGGGGGAAGAGATCAGTATCGCTGATATTATGCTGGCACAGACGCTGTTGTGGGCCAACCGTTTCGAGCAGAAGATCCCGCCAAAGCTCAGTGCCTATATGGCGCGAATGAGCAAGCGTGCCAGCTTTACTGCAGCGCTCAATAAGGAGCTGGCAGGCGCTGGAAAAGCCTGAGCAAAATAAAAAGCGACCCTGAATTCAGAGTCGCTTTTTGTCTGTGCTATACGCTTTTTAAACGCTGAGACTCAGCATCAGAAGCGATAGCTTGCCTGACCATACACAAAGGCGCCCTGGGCGGAATGTGTGGTCTGGTCATAGCCCATAAATTGGGCTGAGCTGAATGGTGGGTCTTCATTAAACAGGTTGGTTCCACCAACTGTCAGGGTCCAGTGTTCAAAGCCCACATAGCTGACATTCATATCAAAGGTCAGCATGGAGTCTATGGTTCCGGTGGCACCGGCATCACTGTCATCCTCGTACTCGCCGATATAGTTCAGACGAGCCGCGGTTTGCCAGTCACCATAGTTCCAGTCAACACCACCAACCCAGCGGAACTCAGGGTGTTGATATTCACCCACCAGTTGCTCGGCACTGCCATCGACTCGCTTCTGCTCGAATGAGTTAACCCAGGTCAGGTTGTACTTGAAGTTAAAGTCACCGGCACCATTGGTTTCCATCAGGTACGCCAGGTCAAAGTCCACACCATCAGTGGACTGAGAGCCTAAATTAATAAATTTGTCATAAACTTCGACAAGACGACCTGGAATACCATCGATAGTTGGCTCGCGTTTGACCACCGCAGGATTAGTGCCATTATTATTTAACAGGTATTGGGTATCTGACGTAATCAAACCGTCCTGATCGTAGTTCCAGTAATCCACCCCAACTGACAGCCCCTCCACAATCTCCCACACAGCACCTATGTTATATGAAGTAGACTCCTCCGGTTGTAGATCCGGATTACCAGAAAAGATGACTGTTACCTCTTGCGCTGAGCAATCTTCAACGGCGCCAGTAAGCTTACATCTAGTTTGATCAACAAGACTAGGAGACTCCTGGGTTGGTCCCAAGCCCAACTGTACCAATGATGGGGCACGGAAAGCTTCACCCCAACTGGCTCTCAGGGTCAGATTATCCAGAGGCGTATACTTGAGGCCAATCTTAGGGTTGGTTGTGGTACCAAAGTCGCTATAGTCCTCGTGACGCACTGCCAGCTGAGCTTCCAGTTGCTCAGCCACAGGTACTACGAACTCGACAAAGATAGAGGTCTGGTCGCGGTCACCACTGGCTTGAGTCGCCTCAGTACCGAAGATCTCGCCCCGCAGGAACAGCTCATCCGGGTCATCACTCAGCTCCTCTTCGCGATACTCAAAACCTACCGCCATGGCTACATCACCAGCAGGCAGAGAGAATATATCGCCGAACATCTTGCCATCAAATGCCTGGGTGGTGGACTTACCATTACGTGTGGTATTCACCGTAATATCATCGATCACTGACTGAGGCTGAGTCTGGCTGAATGGGTTGTATTCACCGACATTGATCGCAGCCTGCAGTCTTGGCGTATGCACAAAGCCCTGGCGACCATACTCATGGTTACGGTTGTAGGAATAGGTATAAGCCAGCTCCCACTCCCAGTCGCTGAGCATACCGTTCAGACCCAATACCATACGGGCACTGTTGGATTCAGCCTCTTTTAATCGATTACCGGCTTCCGTCAAACGACGACGCATGGTCAGGTCTTCGCCGGGGAAAGGGTTGACCTGGGCACCACTGGTAAACAAAGGGTTATCTTTCAGAATATAGAATTCAGAGAAAGAAGGACTTGCAGCACCTTTAACCACACTGTTGTTATGCTGCACCATCACTTCGGCAAACATCTTGAGCTCATCATTGAACTCATAGTCATGGAACACTGACAGACCAACCCGGGTCGACTCTGGAATTGATGTCATATGTGGCGCATAGTCATAACGACAAAAAGGCGCATCATTAATGTTCTCTGCCGGGCAGTTAGCATCTGGAGTCCAGTCATAAATCGTATTACCGTCGTCTGATTTTCGCTTAACATCAATACGCCCATCAGAATGAAGAGTTGCTGGAATAAAAGTTCCTGGATTTCCAGAAGAAGAGCGACGGTCAACGCCTCCACGAAACTCTTGATTAGCTGATTTCGAATAGTCTCTATCTGCAAACAGCGTCTCGTTCTGCTTAAAGTAATCCAGAATCACTGTAGTATGACTCTTCTCACCCTGGGTACCCCAGAGCATGGAAACTGACACCTGACCATCACCATCTTCAATGGTATCGGCCACCTTGGCGTTAATTTCAAAACCTTCAAAATCTTTCTTCAGGATAATGTTAATTACCCCGGCAATGGCGTCGGAACCATAAAGTGCAGAAGCACCATCTTTGAGAATGTCGATGCGCTTAACCGCCGACATTGGAATAGAGTTGATATCAACAAAGGCTGTGTCGATATCCTTGGCGAATGAGTTGACTGAAATACGGCGGCCGTTAAGCAGTACCAGGGTTGAGTCGGCACCCAGGCCCCTTAGCGAGATAGCCGCACCACCATTGGAAGTATCATCAGAGTTATTACCCTGAGTCGAGAAGGTACCATTACCTGAGATTGGTAATTTACGCAGCAGCTGAGACATATCCTGAGCGCCGGAGCGGGCGATATCTTCAGCTGATAACACAGTTATCGGTGAAGCTCCTTCAAGATCAATTCGTTTAATGTGACTGCCGGTCACTTCAATGCGTTCAACTTGCTCATCATTCTCGGCTGCAACCAGAGCTGGTGAGATGGCCATTGCCACCGCCAGCGCACAGCTGTGCTTTAGCTTGTTAGAAAGGTCCATGTCTTTCCCCAAATTGGTTAGGAAAGGTGGCGAACTAATATTCAGTATGTTCACCTTCCCTTGGATTGAGAGTTCAGTCGCGTACTCCTTCACACCTGTAAAACCGCAACGAATCCAAATTAAGAGCGTCCTTGCTGGTGTCAATCAAATCCCCCTGATACAAAGGAATACTCGGGAAAAGTACTAGGACAAATAAGCTAACCCTATTTTGCAATGTCTCGACATTCTCACAAGTGATTTCACTGCCAAGCCAAATCAATCAATAAAGATTGAGCCAAGAGCCTGTGGTAGAATGTGCCGCAAGTTTATACAAGGGCCGCAAACTGTGTCGGCCACGCTTTCCTCAGTGGGAACTCAATGACCAATAATGATGTTTTGCGCCGGTTGCGCTACGCCCTGGATCTCAGCGACGGTAAAGTTATCCGTCTGTTTGCCAAGGTAAAATTTGAAATGCCGCAGGAAACCCTGCACAACATGCTGAGAAAAGATGATGAGAAAGGGTTTCAAGCCTGTTCAGATCAGGATTTGTGCCGTTTCCTTGATGGCCTGATTATTTTCAAGCGTGGTCAGCGCGAAGGTGCGGAAACGCCCAAGCCGACCCGACTGAACAACAACCTGATAATGCGTAAATTACGTATCGCTCTGGAACTGCGTGATGATGATATCGTTGAGCTGCTGTCTCTGGCAGACTTCCGTACTTCAAAGTCAGAAATCTCAGCCCTGTTCCAAAAGCCGGAACATAAAAACTTTAAAGTTTGCGGTGACCAGTTGCTGAGAAACTTTATTAAAGGTCTGTCAGTTAAACTGCGCGGTAAATAACCCCTGTTTTTATCTGAAAACGCTGCCAATGGGCGGCGTTTTTTTATGGCTGGAATATCACTGCTCAGACCGACAAGTCTCAGATTTCATGTTATCTTTAACAGCAATGATAGAAAAAACCACAATACTGCCAAAGGTTACCCATGGACGATAACAAACGCCCCCTTTATCTGCCTTTCGCCGGCCCTGCGATTCTTGAAGCCCCATTGATTAACAAAGGCAGTGCCTTTACCGAAGAGGAAAGAATCTTCTTTAACCTTGAAGGTTTGCTTCCTCATGTCATCGAGACTATCGAAGAACAGGCTTCCCGGGCTTACGATCAGTTCAAAGCCTTTAACAGTGATCTGGAAAAGCATATCTATCTGCGCAATATCCAGGATACCAATGAAACCCTGTTTCACCGTCTTATTCAGAACCATATTACTGAGATGATGCCCATCATCTATACCCCGACAGTCGGTCAGGCCTGCGAGCGTTTCTCCAAAGACTATCGTCGCAACCGGGGGCTGTTTATCTCCTATCCCAACAAAGACAGAATCGATGACATCCTCAACAACTCCACCCGTCACAAAGTGAAGGTGATTGTAGTGACTGATGGCGAACGTATTCTGGGTCTGGGCGATCAGGGCATCGGCGGCATGGGTATCCCTATCGGTAAGCTGTCTCTATATACCAGCTGTGGTGGTATCAGTCCGGCATATACGCTGCCAATCACGCTGGATGTTGGAACAGATAACCCACACCTGTTGGAAGACCCTATGTATATGGGTTGGCGTCATCCCCGCATTGGCGGTGAAGAGTACGCCGAGTTTGTCGAAGCCTTTATGGATGCGGTTTCCCGTCGCTGGCCCGATGCCCTTATCCAGTTTGAGGACTTCGCCCAGAAAAATGCCATGCCACTGCTTGAGCGATACAAAGACAGATACTGCTGCTTCAACGATGATATTCAGGGTACTGCTGCGGTCACTGTGGGTTCTCTGCTGGCGGCCTGTCAGGCTGCAGACACCAAGCTGAGTGAGCAAACGGTAACCTTCCTGGGCGCTGGCAGCGCAGGTTGTGGTATTGCCGAAGCGATTATCGCCCAGATGATGGCCGAAGGCCTGAGTGACAAGCAGGCCCGTGCCCGCATCTTTATGGTGGACCGCTGGGGCTTGCTGCAGGACAACATGCCAAATCTGCTGCCATTCCAGCAGAAGCTGGCCCAGAGCTCAGACGATACCCAGGACTGGGAGACTTTCTCGGTCAATGACAATATCTCCCTGTTGGATGTGGTCAATAATGCCAAGCCAACCGTGCTGATTGGCGTTTCCGGTGCACCTGGCCTGTTCAGTGAAGAGATTATCCGCGCTATGCACAAGCACTGTGAGCGCCCGATAGTGTTCCCGCTGTCCAACCCTACCAGCCGGGTTGAAGCCACACCAAAGGACATTATCTACTGGACCGAAGGTCAGGCTCTGGTTGCTACAGGCAGCCCGTTCGAACCAGTGGTCTATGGTGAAAACACCTATGAAATTGCCCAGTGTAACAACAGCTTTATCTTCCCCGGCATAGGCCTGGGAGTATTGGCTACCCGAGCCGACAGGGTCAGCGATGAAATGCTGATGGCCTCAAGCCGAGCGCTGGCCGAGTGCTCTCCACTGGCCAGAGATGGTGAAGGTGGCTTGCTGCCGAGCCTGGAAGATATTCATGATGTAAGCAAGCATATCGCTTTTGCCGTAGGTAAAGTGGCAATTGAACAGGGTCTGGCACTGCCCAAGACCGACGAACTGCTCAAGCTGGCTATCGAGAAGAACTTCTGGACTCCCGAGTATCGTCAATACAAGCGAACCTCGTTCTAATCTCTGCCAATACAAAAAGCCCGGCGACTGCCGGGCTTTTTTAATCACTGGCTTATGCCATGACCTGCTTAAAACTGTTCAGCATAGAGCGGTCGGTACGGGCCTTCTTCAGCTTCTTGATGCTCTCTTTCAACGCATCATCAATCAGCTGTGCAAAAATACCCTGATACTCTTTCTCGGCAATGGCATTGTCAGTCTCAGCCAGTTCAGCCAGTTGTTGACCGGCCATGCTCAGCTTCAGCCAGCTCTGGGCGATAAAGAAACCATGAAACTCAGCCTGCGGCATCAGCTTTTGTGCGCTGGCAGGCAGTGCGTTCCAGGTGTTGGCAAAGCCTTGCTGCTCATCCGCCAGCAGTTGCGCGGCCAAATCCTCATAGGCCCCTTTCAGGTTTTCAGGCAACTGATCCATAGGCATCACTTTGGATGCCACATTTAACGCCACTGCACGGGCGATATCCTGATAATCACTCATCTTATTCGGTCTCAAATGTTAAATGGCGTGCATTATAGCGGCAGAAACACTGAGGTTAGAAGCGACCACTGACATAAAGCCCATATTGACCATTACCGGCAATCGGTACCACGGTCAGACCTTCATAAGGCGTGGTGAAGTACCAGCCTGCCAGCGCGCCGATGGCGGCACCTGCCAGTACATCCTCAATCTCATGCTTGTCACTTTCCACCCGGGTATAACCAACATAAGTGGCCACAGCATAGGCGGGAACACCCCACTCCCAGCCATACCTTTGATTGATAAAGGTTGCAGCCATAAAGCTGTCTGAGGTGTGGCCTGATGGGAAAGAATCATTACCACTGCCATCGGGACGCTCTTTGTCTATTCCCCACTTCAGACCTTCCACCACAACCCGGGAGCTGACCGCAGCCTTGATAAGCTGCCAACTGCCTTCATCCCCTTCTTCATGAAACAAAGTGGCACCAAATGCAGTGGCTGGCAGCAGCAGATGCAAGACATCACCGGAGGTTTCCAGATCGCTGTTTGCCCGCGCCACCGGGGTTAAAAGCAGGCCAGCCATGGCCGTCAGCAGTACCAATAGTCTCATCAAGTCTCCGTCCAATATGGTAAAAAACGTCCGATTATACCTGATTTCATGAGCTCAGGGGCGATAGGTATCAACCCCGATACCCCGGCATCAGTGGAGCCAAATCCAGCCAACAGGTATCATTGTAGGGTTTTCACTCCTTTGCACCGGGAAATCATGTCCAAGCCTCAATCCTCCAATCCCTCCCAGACTCAAGCTCATTTGCCGGATGCTGCTGCGCTTAACCAGCTTGCCCAACTGATCAAACAATGGGGCAAAGAGCTGGGCTTCGCTCAAATAGGGATAAGTGATACAGACCTGACAGAGGAGGAGCCAAAGCTTCAGGCCTGGTTGGATGCAGGCTATCACGGTGAGATGGGCTATATGGCCAGCCACGGCATGATGCGTGCCCGTGCTCATGAGCTGCACCCGGGCACCCAGAGAGTGATATGTGGGCGGATGGACTATCTGCCGCCCTCGGCAGGCTTTGCGACCAATCTGAGAGATCCCAACCTCGGCTATATTTCCCGATATGCCGGCGGCCGTGATTATCACAAGTTGATCCGTAACCGAATGAAACAGTTGGGGCAGAGAATAGATACCTGGCTCAGCGAGCAGGGGTTCAGCCAATCAGACAACCGCCCATTTGTCGACTCAGCCCCTTTGCTGGAAAGGCCACTGGCCGACAAAGCAGGCCTGGGCTGGACAGGTAAACACTCACTGCTGCTCAGTCAGGAAGCGGGTAGCTGGTTCTTTCTGGGTGAACTGGTCATTAACCTGCCCCTGCCTGTCGACATACCTGTCAGTGAAGCGTGTGGCACTTGCGTTGCCTGTATCAAGACCTGCCCAACCGGCGCTATTGTTGAGCCCTACGTGGTAGACAGCCGTCGCTGCGTATCTTATCTCACCATTGAGCTGGACGGCCCAATCCCGGAAGAGCTGCGGCCTTTGCTGGGTAATCGTATCTATGGCTGTGATGATTGCCAATTAGCCTGCCCGGTCAACGCCGACGCACCACTGACTGAGGAAGCAGACTTTTATATCCGCCAGCAGTTAAAACAGCCAGAGTTACTGACCCTGCTCGGATGGAGCGAGACCGAGTTTTTGAAACATACAGAGGGTAGTGCCATTCGCCGTATTGGCTGGCAAAGGTGGCAGCGGAATATCGCAGTGGCACTGGGTAACGCTCCCTACTCCGACGACATAGTGTCAGCACTTCAACAGCAGCTGGGCTCAGATCTGCCCGGTGATGTGGCAAAAGAACATCTGCAATGGGCATTAGCCCGTCAGCTCGCCGCCAAAGACAAGCTGGTCGCCGACAACCGCAAACAGCAACGACTGATCCGGAGCATAGAAAAGGGCCTGCCCAGAGACGCCTGACAAGCCTCCTCTGTATCCTTTGACCAGAATACTGTCTGACCAGCTGTCAGCTTTCTTTCATATCCTGATCCAGGGTAAAGCCTACCTTGATGGTCACTTGCCAGTGCGCAATCACCCCCTGCCTCAAGGTGGCCACGGGTTTCCATCACCTCAAACCAACGCAAATGTTGTAACGACTGACTGGCAGCCTCGATGGCATTACGTATTGCATCGTCACTGCTGATGGGGGATGAGCCGGTCAGCTCAATGATTTTGTATACATGACTCATGGCGCTCTCCATTGGTCAACACCCTACTATGAGTAGCGCCGGGACACGTCAAGGTCAAGCCGGAGATAGGCAGCTGGGCTTCCGAGCCTCCCCAGACAATGTCAATTACACAAAACAATATTTCTGCCACGCGAACAATGGGCATCTAGACGTCTAGAAGTTTATTGTGTTAGCCTGCTTGTTATGGATACCCAATCCGTGAATTGAAGCACTGAGGATAATTCAATGAGGTGGAGGCAAGATGATTGAATTGAGGCACCTGCGCACTCTGGTGGCACTGAAAGAAAGTGGCAGTCTGGCGGCTGCGGCGAAGAAACGTTTTGTGACTCAGTCAGCCCTGTCGCACCAGATTAAAGAGCTGGAGACCCGAATCAATTCCCCCATTTTTATCCGCAAGAGCAAACCTTTGTCCTTTACCCAGGAAGGTATTCGATTGGTACAACTGGCTGAAGAGATTTTGCCAAGAGTCACAGAGATAGAGCAGGTGCTGAAACGAGGTGTCCCCACGCAGCGCCAGCAGCTCACTGTAGCGATAGAGTGCCACTCATGTGTACGCTGGCTAATGCCCGTGATGGAGCAATTTCGCCAACGTCACCCGGGGGCCGAACTTAACCTTTCCAGCCGTCATCTGTTCAACGCAATTCATGCACTGGAAAATGAAGAGTTGGACCTGGTACTGACGCCGGACCCGGCTCCCAGTCACAGGATTGCCTATCAACACCTGTTTGATTACGAAATGAAGTTGGTTGTCTCCAGCGATCATCCGCTGGCGGATAAGCCCTTTGTTACACCACAGGATCTGGCCGGACAGCCACTGCTGAGCTATCCGGTAAAACTGGAAAGACTGGATCTCTATCGTCACTTCCTGGAGCCTGCAGGGGTACTGCCCGGGGAGCAAAAGACCTGTGATCTGACCATGATGCTGCTACAGCGTATTGCCTGTCAGGAAGGAATTGCAGCTCTACCCAGCTGGTCGGTGTCTGAAGCTCAAGGGCTGAGTTTGAAAACAGTAAGGTTGGGACAGGAAGGTATGATGCGCCCCATGTTTGGTGCTTATCATCGCAGTGCGACCAATGCCAGCCTGATCCAAAGTCTGCTGACACTCCTTAACGACCACCAGAGAAATCGTTGACCCTGGACAACAAAGGCCCGGAAATTCCGGGCCTTATTTATGCAGTCAAAGGATTTAACAACAAGCCTTTTTTGGCCAACACCGCCCTCAGCAACATACCGGGAGACTCTTCCCAGTCAGTACTTTCAATATTGTGCGCCACCAAAAATTCCCGACTTAATTCAGGGTCCATATTCAACGCGGTAAAAGCTTCAACAGATAGCGTCTGCTGCTGAGTATCGATCAGCGATTTCATCACGCCTAAGGGATAAGACTCGTCAAGATCTGCATTCAAGTGAGCAAAAGCGGTTAACGCAATAATCTGTCCGTAAACGCTGAACAGCGCCAGGGTGTGCAGCTCATCAGGATCCGTTTTGCAATCTTCCAGCTCAGCCAGATAATCTACGGCTGCGTGGGCAATGCCCTCAGTCAGATGCCAGTAGCCATGCACCAACTTTCGATAGGGTTCAGGCAGCTCATCCAATCTTTCTTTGAGGTAATAGGTGAAGGCATAACGATAAATATTGACCTGCCCAAGTCGAACCAAAGCTTCTTTGAGGGAGCGATTTTTACTGCTTGACCCACTGCCATGGGCGCAGCTGCTTCGCCACAGCAGATGAGCTGACAGCGCGGGATCACCGGCAACAATGTCAATCACGACACGAATATCACCATCACTGATAATGGCCTGTTTCAGGGGCAACAACACCCCCCTTCGGCCAATCACCTGTTCTTCGTTGGCCATAATAGCCCGAATACGGGTCAATACCTGCTGCTCTAGCTCTGTCATCGGTTAGTCTGAACCTGAAATTCATTTTCATTATCAAGGGCTAAGGCAAGATCCCTTGCCTGTTCGCGACAGGATAACATTTCTTCAATGAGATTAATATCACACCAAGTTCTTGATATTAAAAAGCCGACACCTGAGTGTCGGCTATCGCTACCAAGCAGATTTCACCTTGGCCTGAATCACTCTCAGAAACTATAGCTCAATGTCAGCCTGATATTTCGGCCATTACCAACATAATATTTGGCGGGCTCATATCCCGGGAACGACTCGGCATAATAGGCCGCACTGACGTAGTCTCTATCCAGCAGGTTATCCACCCGAACACTGGCCAACCAATCATTAGTTCTGTAGTTCAATGCCATATTCACCAGAGTGTAAGAGGCCAGTTCAGGAGCGACATTGGCGTTGTCACCTTCCTCATAGCGCTTTCCTGTATAGGCCACATCTGAATAGAGTTGCCACTGGTCATTGATATCCCAGCTGGCATAGACACGGCCTGACTCACGGGCGACCCAGGACAATTGCTTACCCTTGTTAGCACCTTCGGTAAATTCCGCATCCACAAACTGCAGTTCACCACCAAGTTGCAGCGCACTTAATACCTGCCAATCCAGACCAAGGCCCAAACCGTGACGACGGGAAGCCTCAGCATTGATATTAGCCCCTTGTCCCCCTCCAGGACTTTCAGCACTTGGGTCATAGACAATCTCGTCTTCAAGCTCCAACCGGTACAGATTTACCCAGGATTGCAGCTTATTACCGCTGTAACGCCAGCCCGCTTCGTAGGAACGCCCTGTCTGTGGTTTAAGACCCACTACACTTGGCGGTGTATAGGCCTGCTCATCCACCTTGGCAAAGCGGAAGTTATCTTCGGCGCGCAGGTAGAACTTATTGGCATCATTAAATTGGTAGTTCAAACCCAATTCAAACGCTTTGGCATCCTGATTTAGCTCTGTTCCCTGAGGGAAAACAAAAGCATCGGTCAAATCATCCTTAACATCAGCGTAGCGGCCCCCCACCACATAGCTCAGCTCGGCAGTTAAAGGCACGGTCGCCTGCACATAACCACTTAACTGGCTCTGGGTATTACTGCGACCAAAATCGAACTCGGACTCGCCACGGCTGATATCAGCACCCATAACAATCGACAGGTCACCGGCGGAAGTCGGATAAGTAGCCACGGCTTTGGGGGAGAGCATAAATTGCTTACGGTCGTTGCGGCTAGGCCCCCAAGAATTGAGAGATACCACCTGAGTATCACTGTAGTTGGCATCGGCAGATAGCAGCCAGTTGTCATTAATCTGCTGAGACACGCCGGCACGGGCGGCTTTAGTGACATCATGCTGATAAGTCCCTAAGGAAGTGGGGTTGCTCTGACGTGGATCCGCTGCGTATTCGCTCGCCGTCAAACCACCCGGCGTTTCAACAGAGTTGTCGTAGTAGCTGGTTTCGACGTAGAAGTCAGTGGTGTCATCGCGGTAGCCCAGACGTCCCAGCACGGCGCCGGTTTCGCTGGCATTGTTGTCACGATAGTTATCTGATTTTTTGTAGTTGCCCGACAGATAGTAGTGCCAGTTACCGGCAAACTGACCAGCCAGATCACCTTTGGCTTCACCAGTATCAAAACTGCCACCGGAAACACTCAATGAGCCACCATCACGACCCGGTACCCGGGTGATAATGTTGATTACACCACCGACAGCCTGGTCGCCATAAAGCACACCGGCGCTACCATTCAGTATCTCCACCCGCTCAATCATATTCAGGGGAATCGCATTCAGACTGGGGGCGGCAATATCGATATTATTAAGGCGACGGCCATCGACCAGGATCAGCGTATTATTCGCGGCCTGACCGGAAGAGAAACCACGCATGGCAAACACAGCATTGGTGTTATTGTCAGAGACTTGAATACCACTGATATTACGCAGAGCCTCGGTGACATTGGTGACACCACTTTGAGCAATATCAGCCGCATCGATAACCGTCACGTCTGCCGCCATATTCAGCGCATCATCACCGGCGCGACCCAGTACCAGCATATGCTCAATATCGTCGGCAAACGCTGCTGGTACAGAGCCCAGCAGGCCAAGCAATACGGCAGCAGCCACAGAATTGGCTTTATAAGAACCCGTGTTGGAAGAATAGTTTTTTACGGAATTGAATCTACCCATTTACCTTTTACCTCTTAAAAAGAAAATGGGGCAAAATGTCACGTCCTCCCTGAGACTGCACCTGTTGGCACCAGATCCCGGATTGTCGCACTCAGGGATCTGCCCTCCGAAATCCCAAAGTCACCCAGCTGGCCGGTCTCCGGACTGAGGATCTGCGAAAACGCTTAAGCTTATTCAAACGTCGCACGAGTACAGACTTTTATAACGCTCAACAGAGCGCGCCTGTCTCTCACCATTCACCGTTGCGGAGGCAGTGCCGGACTCACAGCCTTTACTTGTATAACAAGTAAAAACCACTGCACCGGCTTCCCGATTATCCCGAACCAATCAAGTTCCGGGCACCAGAAGAGTTGACTGCTTATACCTTAAACAGGCATCAGGCTAACATGCAGTAGCCAATAAGCGTCCGCATTATAGCCGTCTATACGTATAAATGTCTAATTGCTGGCCGGAGTGAGCTTAAGAGAAGAGAGCTTATGGCTGGTGTAATCGCTGTATTCCTGTTTCATGGACTGATAATCAGGGCCGCGGGAGGATCTGTGCAGCAGGTAGAGATCTCTTGGGCCAGCCAGTACCTGAAAATACCCCATTTCAGCCAGGTACCTGGATTTACCGCCTGTGCTGTGCTGGTTAATAATACGGCTGCAGCCTATTACTGCGTGCACGCCCTGTGCCTCAGTCATCTCTCCAAAAGAGTCAAAGGTCCAGTCTCCCTGACAGGATTCCTGATATCTGGCAGCAAATGCATCAAGGAACTCTGACACATCTACCCGGGATGCCATTCCCTCAAACCCTTGCAAACAGATGATCTCCTGCCACTCAGACATAGTCTGCCCTTCGGGTACGAACTCAACTGAGTGCATGCCCCCCAACTCCCTGTCATGCACCTTTTTCCAGTCGAGCGGTAAGCTTACCGTCAGGCTCTGACCATATATTTCAGCTGAGTCATCTGCCATTGCCATCACAGGCAGTAAAGCCAGGGCTGCAGTAACGCCCAAAAGCTTGACCTTCATCGTTATCCTCACATGTTTTATCCCAGCATCCGTGCTGGGTTAATAATTTGTAAATGAGTCTACTTCCTTTTATCAAGCAATTTCAAATAAGCTTATGTTTCAATAATAAAGGGGGTCTACAGACCCCCTTAACACTCATTAGCCCTCGTATTTAGAGGCGACTACTGCATTGTCATACATAGCCTGACCATGCTCTTTTACGCCATATTCAGTAATGATCTGCTGACCCTGCCTGGAGGCCACAAACTCGATAAAGGCTTTGGACAATGCCATCCCCTGATCATTCAGGTCGGCGCCACGCAGGGCGTGATAGGTATTGATAAGTACAGGGTCACCCTTGAACAAAATGGTCAAATCAGGCAATTGGCTGGCGGTCGCCACCCAGGTGGAACTGTCTGTCATAAAGTATCCGCCATTGGCGTTAGCTTTTTTCAGTGATGCCCGCATAAAGTCATTGGTCGGCTGATACCAATCACCAGCAGGTTTGATATCGGCGCTTTGCCAGATAGACAGCTCTTTTTTGTGAGTACCTGAGTTATCGGCACGGGTGTAGAACAGGGCTTGGTTATCAGCGATATTGCGATATGCCTGAGCCACAGACTCAGCACCCTTCACCTTGCCCTTATCAGCCGCAGGGCCAACCAGATAAAACTCGTTGGAACCAATCAGGGTACGCTGCGCCGCCCATCCATCTTTTACCGCCTGCTTCTCGGCAGCCGGTGCGTGCACCATGGCCATATCCACATTACCAGCCTTGAGCAAAGACAGTGACTTGCCACTGCCAGCTTTAACCCAGCACATACGGCTGTTATGGTCTTTATTAAATGCATCGGCCAACTCTTCCAGCAGACCCAGTTCGCCAGGGCTGCCGGTCGCCAGAATAAATTCCTGTTTGCCATCACCGAATACAGCCTTGCAATCGGCGGCTTGTGTCACGCCAGTAAATGCCAGCAGTACAATGGTCAATACAGAATACTTCATAGGGTGTTGCCTCTTTTTGTCCTTTATTCAGCTTTACAAGGCAAAAATGTCCAAGCTTAGGATTCATTTTCACCATTCGCTGGCAACCAAGCAGACAACAGGCCATTATTTCAGTGAATTACTGACAACCTTTAGGTTTTGTGATGCTGTTCGAAGGGCAAACAGGAAAAGAGAACCAGATCGGAGGCACCATGGCCGCATTTGAAATTAGTCGCATCCATACCCACAGAGGCATATTCAAGATCAGTGGTGAGTGGCAACCTCAAGGCACTGAGGGGAGTCCAGTGCTGGAGTCGGTCGGCGAGCTGGAAATGATGGGGACAGACGGCTGGTTGGCATTAAAACTAGAAGATGACAGCGTTAAAGCCCTGGTTACAGAACTCACACCCGTGCTGCTGTTTCACCTGTCCCATCAGGACTAAACTCTGCTCTTATCTGCTCTGCTCCAGCAGGAACATAACTGAGCTTAAGGCAACTCATGAGTCACCGCGGATTTCGGTACCGGAGACCAATCCCTCCGATACACTTGATTTATCTCTGACTAGAGCCACTTAGCATTGGAGGTAAAAGAGACTGACAACCAGGTGTCTCCTAAGGGCCTGACCAGGCGTCTGTGGATCATCTCGCGGATCCTGTCCTGGCGCTCCAACGGCCAGTCATGGCTATCCTCCACCAGAATATTGATTTCCAGATCATACTGACGACCTGACTTACTGAAATGGCAGGAGTAATCGGCAAACTCCTGACTACGGGCAATATTGGCCAGCGTATATTCCACCCGCTGACGCACCCGATTGTCCGGCGCCATCAGCAGCACCTCTTTCAGATTACGTCTGAGTACCTGCAGCGGCAGCATGGCGGCAGCAATGGCCAGACTGGACACCAAAATCGGGTCCACATAAGCGTTCCACTGGTTATAACCAAGCTCATCGAGCAGCAACACCAGCAGAAAACCGAATAATATTGTTGTACTGAGAATGCCGTCGACCAGCCACTCCTGAGAGTCAACCCGCACCAGCTCAGAGTCCACTTCCCGGGCGATATGTCGCTCGGCAAAATAGATAGTGAAGCTGAACAGGGTCGATACAGCGGCATAGGTCAGCGCCATATCCAGATTGATTTGAGTACCACCGGATAACATGGCACTGATACCGCCGTACAGGGCAAAGCCACAGACAGCAAGAATGATGAGGCCGTTAACGACCGAGATCAGGGGTTCAAGATGAGAGTAGCCGAACTGAAAAACATCATCGTCCGGGCGGGATACCAGATGAGCCGTATACAGTGTCAGACCTGTCATGCCCATACTGAGCAGGGAAAATAGTCCATCGAGTAAGATGGCATCGGAATTAACATAGAAGCCCATTCCGAGACCACTGGCGGCCATCAATACAGTACCGGCCAGTGAAATTCGCAGCGCCAGCTGCTCACTACTGCTTTTACGGCAAGAAGCCATAAATCCTCCTTTTTGCAGTCTGTCGTTGTCAACTCAAAGCCGACAACGAACTCAAGAGTAAGACGTTTCAATTACAAATTATTGAAACGACAGTCTCTTTCAGACTAGCCAAAAAACCCGGAGGATTTCAAATAAGCAGTCTCTAATTCAATGAATTAGTTAACCCGTGCGCCCTGGTTGATGGTGGCGTGGGCCATCTTGCTCAGGTAATCGTTCAGATCATGGGATGCCTGTACTGCGCCTTCCGGGTCACCCTCAACAATACGGCGCAGAGTGGCAGCGTGCAGATGGGCGGCCTCCGCCAGATCATTAGTTTCATTCTTATAGGCAAACCAGAAACGACGGGAAAGCCCCTGCAATGGCGCCATCGCCAGCTGCAGATATTCGTTATTGGCCGCCTGTACCAAAAGAATGTGGATCTCCTTAAGCAGATCGGCATACAAGAGGTCATCCTGCTTATTGGCGCAGGCTTCCAGTTCGTTGGCCAGTGCTGTCATGCGGCTTTTCTGAGAAGGGCTGACCCGGTCGGCAGCAAAGCGGGCACACAGGGCCTCAATATCACGACGCACTTCCAGAATCTTCAGCTGACACTCAAGTGAAATTTGCGGGATCAGGATGCCACGGCGCGGGTGGATCTCCACCATGCGCTCATAGGACAGCCGCTGCAGGGCTTCCCGCACCGGCGTGCGCCCCAACTCCAGTGAATCAGCCAACTGCTTCTCGCTGACCATGGAACCCGGCTTCAGCTCTCTGAAGGTGATCATCTTTTCCAGTTTGTCGTAGGCGAACTCAGATTTGTTCGCAGCATCATTGATAACGTTCATGGCGTTATTAAGTCCTTGATGGGATCCCCGTCACATTTCAGACAAGGCTAATTTGTACTGCGTATTTTACAGGAATATATTAGCGCCACACAACTGATATATCAGATGAATATCAGCCGCATATTGGAGCTATTATGAACAACTGGAAAATCATCCGCCGTTATGAGCAGATGCCAGATCTGCCGGTGCTGGCAGACATCGACGTGCTGGTTGCCGGTGGCGGCCCAGCTGGTGTAGCCGCTGCCGAGACTGCAGCAGCAAGCGGTAAGTCTACCTACCTGATTGAAAAGTACGGTTTCTGTGGCGGCGCCGCAGTAGCAGGTCTGTCCGGTACCATTTGTGGTATGTACATGGCTTCCGATGACGCTGATGCTCAGCCTGAGCAGGTTGTTTTCGGTTTTACTGAGCGTTTCCGCCAGGCTCTGGCCGAGCGTAACGGCGTAACTGAGCCTCAGCGTTACGGTAAAACCTACACAGTGACTCACGATCCACTGGTATGGCGTGAAGTAGCCGACGACATGCTGACTGCGGTTGGCGTGAACATCCTGTATCACACTGCAGTAAGCGGCGTGATCATGGACGGCAACACCTTCAAAGGCGTGGTTATCGAATCCAACGCCGGTCAGAGCGTGATTCTGGCCAAAATCATCATCGATGCTTCCGGTGATGCTGCTGTGGTAGCCCGCGCAGGTCTGGAAACTTACTTCGGTGACGAAGGCCGCATTCAGAACCCAACCATGTTCTTCCGCATGGCCGGTGTAGACATGGACAAGTACCTGGACTATTTCGGCACCGACACCATCTGTCCGCCAAAGGTCACTGAGGACATCCTCAAGTGCAACCAGGAAGGCTGGGACCTGCCACGTCACAAAATCTGGATTTTCCCGACTACTCGTCCAAACGAGCTGATGGTTAACGCCACTCGTCTGGCGGGTCAGGACGGTCGCATGCTGAACGTGATCGACCCGGTAGACTTCACCGAGGCTGAAGTATTCGGTCGCCGTCAGGTACGTGCCTACACCAAGTTCCTGAACGAATTCGTTCCAGGCTGTGAAGATGGCTACGTGGTTGATACCGGTGTTGAAGTGGGTATCCGTCAGACCCGCTCTATCGTAGGCGTTGAAACCCTGACCAACGACGACGTAGTGAGCTGCCGCAAGCGCGAAGACGGTATCTGCCGCACCCCATGGCCAATCGAGCTGCACAACGGTAACAAGCCAAAACTGCACTGGTTGCTGAACGATTTCTACGACATCCCATTCGGCACTCTGGTACCGGCTGTGGGTGAAAACATCCTGGTTGCAGGTCGCTGCCTGAGCGCCGAGCACGAAGCGCTGGCCTCTGCCCGCGTAACTGCCCAGTGCTTCGAACTGGGTCACGCCGCTGGCGTAGCCGCAGTAAAAGCGATTGAAACCAATACCGCAATTCGCAACCTGAACGTTGCCGATATTCGCGAAACCATGATTGCCAATGGCTCTGCCCTGTAAGGCGAGAAGAGTAGGTAAAGAAAATGTCTGATTTGAAAATTGCACGCGTTGAACTTTATGCAGTAGCTGACCGTCTGGCAGCGCCGATCCCATGGGCGGACAACCAGGAGCCACTGCTGTACACCAACAACATCGTACGTTTGATCTGTAACGACGGTACCGAAGGTGCCGGTGCAACCATCAGCTACACCGAAAACGATTTTGACCGCTGCATTATTGAATCTCAGCGCACTATCGTGCCAGGCCTGCTGGGTAAGAACCCACTGGCAACTCAGGAACTGTACGACTGGCTGATGGCTCGTTGTACCTGGGGCGGTCTGCCAGCCAAGTCGCCAATCGATATCGCTGCATGGGATATCAAGGGTAAGAAAGCCGGTATGCCTCTGTACATGCTGCTGGGCGGCGCGCGCAGCAAGATGCTGTCTTACGCTTCTACTCCTATGTTCGACACAGTGGAAGAGTACTTCCCCTACATCGACGACTGCATTGAGCACGGTTTCACTGCCATTAAACTGCACTGCTACTGCGTATACGACAAAGACGTTGCACTGGTTGATGCGGTTCAGGCTCGCTACGGTAAAACCGGCATCCGCTTTATGCTGGATACTGCGACCTTCTACACCCCAGAGCAGGCAATGAAAATGGCCAAGCGTCTGGAAAGCTACGACTGGGAATGGTTGGAAGCACCGGTTTCTGACTACGACTACAACACTTACAAACGTCTGACTGCCAAGACTGACCTGGAAATCTCCAGCCACGGTAACTGTCTGCTGACGCTGCAGGAAGTGACTTACGCTCTGTCTCAGGGCATGTGGTCCGACGTACGTCAGGATGCCACTGTATGTGGAGGTATTACTCCACTGAACAAGTGCTTCCACATTGCTGAAGGCTTCTCCAAGAACCTGGAAATCCAGGCAATGGGTTACACCCTGACTCAGGCTGCTAACCTGCATGTGGCACTGGCTCACAACAACTGCAAGTACTTCGAGCAGTTCTACCCATACGAAGACTTCGAACTGGGTGCTATCAACACGATTCGCACTGACAAGGAAGGTTTTGTCCACGCACCTACCGGAAACGGTCTGGGTATTGAAATGGACTGGGACAAAGTGAAGGAAATGTCTGTCGCCTCTTACGTATTTGAATAAAAGCAAATACTCAAGATATCGGCAGTGACCTGAGAACCACTGCCTTTATCTGATGACGACAAACACGCCGACATGGCTGTCGGCAAAAAAATTGATATGAAGACAGCAACAGACTGATCTCTGCCTACGCGCCTCCTCAGGGGTTCCGGAAGTCAACGAGCCGGAACCTCTGCAGGAAGGTCGCAGTGACCCGGCCTGATTGACTGCTTCATATCCTTCTGATGATAAGAAAGAAGTAGCCATCACAATGAAACTAAACACATCCGGCATTGACCTGAAACTCACCCTGGGCAGTTTCAGCCTGGTTCTGCTGTTGGGCATCCTCGCAGTATTTTTCCCGGCCGAAGTCAAAAGCACCATGGGCACTATGCTCGACTTCACCGTAATCAACCTTGGCACCGGCTTCCTGTGGTACATCGTATTTGCCACGGTTGCTTTGTTGTATCTGGCATTCTCCAAATACGGTGATATCCGTATGGGTGACTGCAAACCAAAGTTCACCAAATTCCAGCTGTTCGCCATGGCACTGTCTGCCGGTATGGGCGCCAGCACCATGTACTGGGGTTTCATCGAAGCAGTTTACTACTTCATGGATCCACAGTTCGGTATTGACGATAAGCACATGGCCATGGAATACGCGACTGCGTACAACATGTTCCACTGGGGTGCTGCAGGTTGGTTCTCTTACCTGATCGTAGCCGTGCCTTTCGCAGTGGTGTTCTACCTCAAGCGCAGCAAGTCTCTGAGCCTGTCTGGCGTGGTAAACAGCCTGTGTAACGATGCTCTGCCTGTATGGGCCCAGAAAGCTATCGACCTGCTGTTCATCATTACCACTCTGGCTGCCACTGCCCTGACTCTGGGTCTGGGTATTCCAATGATCTCTTCCAACATCGCCAGCCTGACCGGTATTCCGGATACCCTGATGCTGGGTGTAGGCGTGATCCTAGGTCTGGCCGTGATCTTCTCCCTGAGCTCTTACATAGGTATTGAAAAAGGGATGGCAGCTCTGTCCAGCGCCACCATCTATATCTGTGCCGGTTTCATTGGTCTGATCTTTATCATCGGTCCATCTGCTCTGATGATTAACAACCTGTCCAACGGTATCGGTATCATGCTGAGCGACTACATCCGTATGAGCACCAGCACTGACCCATTCGGTTCTACCCTGTTCCCTCAGTACTGGACAGTATTCTTCCTGGCTAACTGGATCTCTTACTCTCCAGGTATCGGCGTATTCATCACCAAGATTGCTCAGGGCCAGAAACTGCGCGACCTGATCCTGGTACTGGTTATCGGTGGTACTCTGGGCTCAGCCGTTATCTTCGGTATCTGCGGTACCTTCACCATGGATCTGGTTAACAACGGTGTGGTTGATGGCGTTAAGCTGATTAACGAAGGTAAGCCAGCGGCTCTGGTGGCAGAAGTATTCGGTTCGACCTCTATCCCGATGATCCTGACTGCTATCTACCTGATCACCATGATCCTGTTCACTGTAACGACGCTGGATGGTACTTCTTATTCTCTGGCGGGTATCGCAACCAAACAGCTGGATGACGAAGCAAACGTATCACCTATGTTCCGTCTGTTCTGGTGTATGCTGCTGACTGCACTGCCAATCATCTTCCTGGTGATTGAAGCTGACCTGAACATTATGAAGTCGTTCCCTGTGCTGATTGTGACCCTGATTATCCCAATCTTCTTCGTCGCCGCAGTGAAGACCCTGCAGTACCTGAAGAACAACTACAACAGCATCATGGCTCACCAAAATGAGCAGGACAAAATCCTCGGTATTGCTGACGAGCAGTCCGTCGATAACGCCGCCAAAGCCTGATAACGTTTTGCGCTAACAAACGAAAATCAGATTGACGGTGACAGTTACCGCCCTATGGCGTAATTGATTTCACACCCCCGTAAAGCAGATACCTTCTCAGAGGTGTCTGCTTTTTTTGTTTAAACATTGATTGATTTCACACGCTATACCAAATCACCAAACTGACCACTTCTCAGAGAGGTCAGTTTTTTCGCACTGGAATGAATTGATTTTAAAAGCTAAACCCACAATCCAATGGGCCGTTTCTCTGCCCATACGGACACTCAACTGGGCGCAGTGATTCAAAGCCAACTCCGGTCACCCAGGCTGCGTACCTGATGCTTATAAAGCCCTGTCAGAACCAGATCTATCCCCAACAGCAGACAGCCAAATATAAGCCATACCTGAGATGCCACAGACCAGTGTGACCGAGATCACAAAAGAGGTGTTTTTAATGCAAAAATACACGGTGACAGACGCCCCAAAAACACCAATACCACGACATGCATCACCATCAAGCATACTGCTTCCCCTGGTTTCAGGCATCGACAAGCAACTAGGTAACCAATTGTTTTGTATTAATTTAATTTCACAACAACTAACATTAATTCAAGCGCACAATGCTGTGCATCACATTTTTGCCGGTGCAAATTGCGAATTCCTTAAATACCGATATATTAGCCACCACTCGACTGATATATCAGATGAATATCAGCCTTGAATGTAACCATATAAAAAACAACTAAATAAGCATTACATTAAGCAATGCGAGCAATATTCGCGTTGGGCAGCAGGAAGCACACCCGACAGCGGGGATTCAATAAAAATGAAATTCAATAATCTCGACCACAAGCTGTTCTGGCCCGCCATCAGCTTTACCTTCCTGGCGCTGGCCATGGCTGTGTTCTTCCCGGAAGGTTCAAAAGACGTCGCCCACGCGGGTATGAAATGGATCACCAATGATCTGGGCTGGTTCCTGCAATTGGCAGGTTTCGGCGCTTTGGTATTCCTGCTGTGGATCGCCCTGAGCCGCTTCGGCAGCATCAAGCTTGGTGCTGACGACGACCAGCCTGAGTTCTCCTACTCTTCCTACGCCTTTATGATCTTTACCGCTGGTGTGGGTGCAGCCCTGATTTTCTGGGCCGTAGGCGAGCCTATGTACTATATGCAAAGCCCGCCAATGTTTGCCGAAGCTGGCAGCCCTGAAGCCTCCCAGTGGTTGATCACCTATACCCTGTTCCACTGGGGTCCTATCGGTTGGGCAATTTTCTGTTTGCCTGCTGTACCCTACGCTTACTACCTGCACAAAAAGAAAAAGCGTAACCTGCGTCTGTCCAATCTGCTGGAAGATGTAATTGGCAAGAAGAATGCTAACGGCCCGGTTGGCTATGCGATCAACATTATCGCTATCTTCGGCACCCTGGGCGCCTTCTCCACCTCTATGGGTCTGGCGGTTGACCTGATTGGTTCAGGCATTGAGAAAGTAACTGGTCTGCCAAACGATATCTGGCTGCAGGTTGGCCTGATTGTGCTGTTTATCGTGTTCTATGCCGTGGTCATGCTGGCCGGTATGAAGAAGGGTGTTGCCAAACTGGCTGATTGGTGTGTGTATGCCGCCTTTGCTCTGGGTATCTTTATCCTGCTGGTAGGCCCAACTGCCTTTATCTTCTCTTATTTCTTCGACAGCCTGGGCGTGATGCTGAACGACTTTATCCGTATCAGCTTCTGGTCTGATCCAGTGGAAAAATCCGGCTTCCCACAAGCCTGGACCATGTACTACTGGGCCTGGTACTTCGCTTACCTGGTGATGATGGGTATCTTCCTGGCGCGTATCTCCAAAGGCCGCACCATTAAAGAACTGGTACTAACCACCATCTTCTTCGGCTCTGCCGGTTGTGCCTTCTTTATCGCGATTTTCGGTTCTTACTCAGTACACAGCGAATTGTTCGGCGTACTGCCGGTGCTGGAGTGGATGAACGAAGCCGGTGTATCCATGGCGGTAATCGAAGTGATCAACGCACTGCCATTTGGCGCAGGCATCCTGATTATCTTCCTGGTGGTTGAGTTCTTCCTGATGTCCACCACCATGACCTCTGCGGCGGTTTCTATCTCTATGATGACCACCAAAGAGCTGGACGCCGACGCCGATCCGGACGTGTCTGTCCGTATGATTTGGGCTATGGGTATTGGCGCTGTGTCTATGGCCGCCTTCTTCATGGGTGGCAGCATCGACACCATCAAGTCCATGTGTATCATCGTTGGCCTGCCAATGATCATGCTGAACATCCTGATGGTAGTTTGTCTGATGAAGTGGATCCGTCAGGATCACCCTGAGCTGATGAAAAATGCTGTTGTAGCACCTGCTGCTAAAGCGACGCCAGAATCGGCTCAAGCTGTAAATAACTCCGCTGTTGCATCTGAGGTTTAATAAGCATGCGCGCAAATATTGCTTCCGTTGAATTCATCCCGGTTGAAGTGGCTGCCACTAACTGGAGTGAAAACACCTGTATCGTTAAGGTAACTGACGAGAATGGTCTTTATGGTCTGGGTGAGGCCGACGGTCCACCAGAGGTGATGAAGGCCTTCGCCGAAATTGAGAATGAGCACAAGTGGCTGAACAACATCACTGAAGCTGTGATTGGTCATGACCCTCTTGAGTTCCGTGCCAACTACCAGCGTATGTACGATACCACCAAGTGGATCGGTATGCGTGGTCTGGGTATGTTCGCTATCTCAGGTATCGATATGGCCCTGTACGATCTGGCTGGGAAGCAATTGGGCGTGCCAGCTTACAAGCTGATGGGCGGTAAGCAGAAGAAGGCACTGACGCCGTACTTCACTCTGTATCCTTCGCTGCCGGCCGGTGCGACCCTGGCCCAGATTGTTGAAGCCTACAAGCCGCTGATCGCCAAAGCCAAAGAGAACGGCGCCAAGGCCATCAAGGTGTGCATCATCCCGGATGACAATGTCACCGATAAAGAGGTCGTGGCTTACCTGCGTGAGCTGCGCGAGATCATCGGCTGGGACATGGACATGATGGTTGACTGTCTGTATCGCTGGACCGACTGGCAGAAGGCTCGCTGGACTTTCCGTCAGCTGGAAGATATCGACCTGTACTTTATCGAAGCCTGTTTGCAGCATGACGATCTGGAAGGTCACCGCAGACTGGCGGAAAGCATCAACACCCGTCTGTGTGGCGCAGAAATGTCCACCACCCGCTTTGAAGCTCAGGAGTGGCTGCAGAAAACCGGTATCAGCGTGGTCCAGTCTGACTACAACCGTTGTGGCGGTATCACTGAACTTATCCGCATCATGGATATCTGTGAGCACCACAATGCCCAGTTGATGCCACATAACTGGAAAACAGGCATCACAGCTGCTGCGGCCCGTCATCTTGGTATCTGTCTGGGGATTTCTGAGTACGTTGAATACCTGCACCCGGATTTCTGGAACGGTACCCTGACTCAGAACCTGACCTTGAATGAACCACCAATTATCGATGGCATCATTGAAGTCAGCGACAAGCCAGGCCTGGGAATCGAACTGAATATTGAGTTTGTTGAGAAGGCTACCGGCCGCAAGTTCTAACCTCAAGCATCATGAACGAAACGGGCACCCAAGGGTGCCTGTTTTTATTACCACTAAAGTCATCCATATCGGCGCTCAGGTGTCACACCCAGAACTTCCACCAGGGAGTCGTGGGAGATTGGACGTCATCTGAACTTTGAATCTTCTGTAGCCGTTCCTGACCATCAAAGATTAGCGCCAACGCGACGTCATCTTTCACGGCATTGATACGGTCACCCAGCTTACTGAGTGCATAGCCCTGACTTTCCAGAAAAGGCAGCACCATCTCTTTATGGCCGAAGGGATAGTCCTGGATGGCTTCCCCTATCACCATCATAATGCGCTCCTCTGACGCCATTTCCATATCCGCTGGCAACCCCCGCAACAACAAGTACAGTGCACCATGTTCGTGAGTGGCGACAAAGTAGCAAAGATCGCCAGTCATGGATGCGCTGACCATAGCAATATGGTGGGGTTTAACGTACTCAAGGGAGAATCTGGGCGTTGTCATGTACTCCATACCATGCTCTTCACCTGCGATTCTAATCGCCTCGGCTTTGGTCATGTCAGCCTGATTCAACCCCAGGCTGCTGTTAGCCCAACTCCATACCCAGGTATTGCTTTGAAATGATTCACTGCCCAGTACATCAAAGTCAAAACTAGCGCCATTGGCAAATGACAACTTGCCCTGTTCCAGGTTGATGCGCCAGGCACTGTTTTCAGTAAAATCCTGCAGCGCATACTGATTGGCCAACATCCGGCATACATTAAACTTTAAAATTGACTCGAACATTCCCATCCCCCATTTGCTCACTGTTGCAGCAAGCTACGGAACCCAAGATGAATGTAAGCTGAAAGGGTTCGCAAGGATGGGATGAAGCAATCACACCTCATAGAGAAGGGCTACTCATTACGAGTAAATTAACCCAAAAGCTGGATTGTCGCGGTAGCAAGGAATCAACACTATGGGTGGTCGATACAGCACAAGGATCAATCTCATGCTCAAACAATGGATATTGGCGGCTGGCACGCTTTTACTGCTGACCGCCTGCAGCGATCCCGTCAGTGACCAGATTGAGTCATGGCTGAAAGCCAGACCCGAATTCACCCAGTACGGTTACAAAATCAAAGGGGTTGATGGCCGCGAAGGCTTCTACTACGCTGCAATTCAGCTCAGTCCGGAAGAAGTCGCCTCCTACAAAACCCTCTATGCCCTGGCTATAGCCTCCAATGATTATTGGACTCACAGTCAGGCACTTGAAGCCAATATCAGCAAAAACGTCAAACACCTGTGCCCGCCCAAAGCAGCTGACAGCCCTGAGGGGAAAGCTTTCTGGCAGCAGATGGGAGAGATTAGCTTCTTTAATATCCATCCATCGCTTCCCGACCAATTCCCCGATTTCGGCGGAGCTGAGTGCACCAGAGAGTAGCTTCGCTTAATTGATAAAAAACAAAGACGCCCTTTTGCTTACGCAAAAGGGCGTCTCAATAACCTGGGATACTAGGGTCTGTTGACCTTTGGAGATGGTTTTTGCAGCTCTTTGTCGTTGTTTTATACAAAGCAACGCGATTGACGTGTAGTTGTTCTACATAAATGAGCGTTAATGCAGTAGAAAGCGACGACAAACGCTGCCCGAAGGGCTCGGCTATACGCGCTTTACTCTTTGTTGCAAGGTATTTGCTTAGGCCCACTAGGCGGCACACCTTGCGTCGCGATTAAAGCGCGTCTATCTCGAGCAAAATTCAACCATGAAAGGTCAACAGACCCTAATTACTCGGCGGCTTTCAGCTTATCGCCAAAATACTCCAGCGCCACCACAATACCTATACCGGCGAGCAAACACACAACCGCCAGCGCCAGTTGAGAAGGCTGCCCCATCACATGCTCGTAGTTCCATGGCAGCAGGTTCTGCTCAGCCAGCGGAACCTGTTCACCTTTGGAGTTAGTGCGCCAGGTCAGTACCTCTTTCCAGGGCCAAATCTTACCCAGAGTACCCAACATTAATCCGGTCAGGAATACCAGGGTCGCATCATGGAAGTTACGCAGCAGGGCCGACAACACATGGCTGAATGTCAGCAGGCCGATAATGGCACCCACGGCAAAGGTGGCAATAATGGTCATATCAAACGCCTTTACCGCACCAATCACAGGACCGTACAGGCCAAGCAGCAACAGAATAAAGCTGCCGGAAATCCCCGGCAGGATCATGGCGCAAATGGCAATGGCACCACCAAACAGGATATTCAGCAGTGATGGTTCAACCGATACCGGATTCAGAATGGTAATCACATAAGCCACTGCCACACCGGCGACAAACCACCCCAGACGACCAAGGGTGAATCCCTTAACCTGCTTGAGCATATGCACCACAGAGATAAGGATCAGGCCAAAGAAGAAGGACCATACGGGGATTGGATGGTGCTCCAGCAGATAAGTGATCAGCTTGGCCAGACTCACAATACTGGTCAGGATACCGGCGAACAGACACACCAGAAACGGGCCATTGATATGCATGAAGGCGGCTTTGATGCCCTCTTTACGAATCACACCCCAAAGGCTTGGATTGATACGGCGAATGCTGTCCAGCAAGGTATCCAGAATGCCGGTAATAAAGGCAATGGTGCCACCGGATACACCGGGAACCACATCTGCCGCCCCCATAGCCAGGCCCTTAAAATAAGTAAGCAGGTACTTCACAGTTAGTCCTTATAAAAATATCTGTGCTTATGCGCAGGCGGATTATACCCAGCTGATGTCGAAGAAACATCTAAGCCTTGGTTTATTGATAAATCAGGCATCCCCTTGCGTTGATGAAAAAATCACTGATAGACTCATCCGACCAGATCATTTTTATAACACTGGCACTCCGACTGTCAGTACCAGCCAAAAGGACGCCGGCATGACCAAGAAGAATAAAACCCTCGCCCTTTACCATAAGCTGCAACGATGGCCCATGGGCAACAAGCTGTTTTCACTGGCCATTTGCCGTATGGCTCCCTATTTTGGCAGTGTCAGTCCGCTGATCACCGACCTGCGCCCCAACCGCTGTGAATGCATCATTAAGAAACGTCGCAAGGTAGAAAACCACATCCGAACCATGCATGTCATTGCCATCTGTAACGGACTGGAAATCGCCATGGGTGCTATGGCCGAAGCATCAATTCCCGCCCATCTGCGCTGGATCCCCAAAGGTATGACTCTGGACTACACAGCCAAGGCAGGCAGCGATATCCGTTGTGTCGCAGAAGTCTCCCCTGAAGCCTGGCAGCCTGGAGATATGGATGTGGCTGTCACCGCCTATGACAGCAATGATGTGGTTGTGGTGAAAGGCAGTATCAAATTGTGGATCTCTGAGAAGAAGCCTAAATAACGCCACCAGCAGCGTTACACTGTAACCGGTAAAACAGCTAAACTGGCCTGCATATCAATCGCTTAATGCAGGCCTTTATTTTGCAAACCCTGATTATCCAACTGGGCGCCCCCAACAATGTCGATGGCAGCCTGCCAGCAATTGCCAACTCCCGCTGCCACGCCACCTTCAGCACCTGGCAGCAATATGCTGACGCTCATATTCTGTGTACCGGTGGCTTTGGTAGCCATTTCAATCAGACAGATAACCCCCATTGGCACTGGTCGCAAATAGAGTTACAGCGTTTGGGTGTACCACGGAGAGCTTTACTGCCAGGCATAGACAGCCGTTTCACCTTTGAAGATGCCAGCCTGACACTCAGTTGGTTGTCCACTCAAGAGAGATTTACGTCGGATAACACCCAACTGCTGATTGTCACATCTGACTTCCACCAGCCCAGAGTTCAACTGATCTTCGATGCTCTGTTTAACGGTTGGCACAAGCATTACATTTCAGCGCCAACACCTGTGCCGGAAACTGAATACCAGAGACTGCATACGCATGAACTCAGCGTGATGAACAGGGAGCGGGACAATATCGCCCGCTATTTTCAGCAGGGCACCTGATGCTGCCTGACTCAGGTTTATCTGAAACGATAGGCGTAGGACAGGGCGACAAAGTCCAGTCCCGGATTAGGACTGTCCAGTCCGGCATTCGAATAATGAAAGTACCTCAGTGTGACACTGTGCTCATCCCGCGACCCAAACCTTGTCAGCACGCCAAACCTATCCTCAAACTGATAGTGAGTGCTGACATCCTTGCCCGCAAATGTGGTGTCATCCAGGAGTGCAACACCTATCCCCAACTCAGCCAGTACCTCCTGCTCGCCAAGGGTAAACAGTGGGTATTGAATGACAGGGGAGAGACTCAGCACCAGATTTGAGTCGTAACGGTTATTGGCACCGAACTCCCAGAAGTTGGCGCTGGTTTCAAAGTAGAGGTGCAAATGCTCAGACAGGCGTGATAACCAATCGGTGTGATATTGGGCAGCCAGCTTAACGCCCTGAACATCTCCTTCTCCCTGAATGTAATCAAGCGACACGCCTAACCCAGTAGCCTTCAGCGGAAAAGACAGGATAAAAACAAACACCAAAACAATGACTTTTACGGGTTTCATTTCAGCTACCTCCCAAATCATGGAAACGGCAAACCAGCGACCAGCAACATCAGAGTGCAGATCTGCTTACCTTCCCGGGAGAGCGAAGCCTACGCTTCAAAACAACATTAGAAAATTAGATTAAATTGGAGGTATTGTTCGAGTTATCCGAATGAAAACGTTATTTCAATCACTTACCTAATCCCGATGAGAACCAGGTAAAGCTTGTATCAAAGGCTCTTCAGTGACTTAGTCTGATTAGCAATGGTTTTTTGCGCCTGACGGCAGGCATCTTTATTCACTGTCATAACACTCACCAGACGTTCACCCTCTGAGTCTATCGTCAGACTGCACTGAGCACCACGCTGCCATTTGACTGCCGCATAGTCGGCAATCACTTGTCTCTGCTTACCTTCCGGGTAAACGTAGTCCAGAGTCAAGGCGCCAGACTCTGGCACTGTCACCCGGTAAAAGGTATCCATATGTGTCCCATATCCGGTCCACACCAGAAACAGGGGAAACAGCGCCGAGATAAAAGCTGCCTTGGGTACCGAAGCTGTACGTCCCCTTTTATTATTGATAACACGCCCGGCAATATAGGTGACAACAAAAGCCGTAACCGCCAGCCATACCATCAGCTTAAACTTGCCAATGGATATGCCCGGTTCCAACAACAGAATTTCCGTTTCCATCAATCTTCCTTTTCGAGGGTCTGTTGACCTTTGAAGATGGTTTTTGCAGCACTTTGTCGTTGTTTTATACAAAGCAACGCGATTGCGGTGTAGTTGTTCTACATAAATGAGCGTTAATGCAGTAGAAAGCGACGACAAACGCTGCCCGAAGGGCTCGGCTATACGCGCTTTACTCTTTGTTGCAAGGTACTTGCTTAGGCTCCTAGGCGGCACACCTTGCGTCGCGATTAAAGCGTGCCTATCTCGAGCAAAATTCAACCATTAAAGGTCTACAGACCCTAGGCTAAGGCACACCATGTCCTTTGGCGGCAATCCACACTCTGTACCACTGCTCGCGGCTCATATGCAATTGCAACGCCCCAACAGCTTCTTTCACTCTGGCAATATTGCCACTCCCCAGTATTGGTCTGGGTCGGGATGGCAGCATACGGATCCAGGCAAATACCACCTGCTCGACGGAATCAGCATTTAACTCCTCAGCAATGGCCTGCAACTCGGCTCTCAGACGGTTTGCCTTGTCGCTGTTGTCCGTCAGTAATCGTCCACCAGCCAAACAGGACCAGGCCATAGGACGTACTCTGAGTTGCTGACACAAATCCAAAGTACCATCTTCTGTCACGGCGAAATTAAAGGGATTAATCTCAACCTGATTAGTCGCCAACGGCTCATCCAGCCGCGACTGCAGCAAAGAGAATTGAGAAGAGGTAAAGTTCGACACACCAAAATGACGCACCTTTCCTGCACTTTTCAGCAAGCTGAAGGCCCCGGCGATCTCATCGGCATCCATCAGAAAATCAGGTCGGTGGATAAGCAGCAGATCAATCCGCTCCAATCCCATGCGGGTAAGAGAGTCATCAACAGATTTAAGAATATGATCGCGCCCAGAGTCATAGTGATTAACCTGACATCCGGGGCCATTTTCAGACACCAGCTTAATGCCACACTTGGTAATAATCTGCAGCTGTTGCCTTATGGAGGGCTTGAGTTTCAGAGCCTCCCCCAACAAGGTCTCGCTGGTGTAACCACCATAAATATCAGCCTGGTCGATAGAACTGATCCCCAACTCCAGGTGCTGCTCAATAAAGGTGAGTCGCTGCTGTGGCGTCATTTGCCATTGTGCTAAACGCCAGTATCCCTGAATAAACTCCGACAGAGCTAATGGCTCATCTCCGACTGACTTATCCTGCTCCATGCTTCTTCCCTGTAGTCGTTAGTGAACGGCAGTCTATCGGGGCACGAGCTGGGATTCAACCAACAAAAAAGCACCTGGGTTCAGGTGCTTTTTGGGTGCGAACATTGACAGCTCACATTAAGCCGGCTGCTGCTCGTCCGGTTTAACCACTACCGGGATCTGCTGTTCTTCAGTTTTATCAAACAACAACTTAAAGGTCATGATGCCAATAACCAGTGCCTTGATGATCATCATCTGGGTATTACCATAGTAGGCCGCCATCCCGACAAAGCCTGACATCAACATCAACATGCGATAATTGCGCAGAGTCGTCATATAGAGTGCCAGCAGTATGATACCCAGATCGGCAAACTGCAGCGCTACCGTCAGGGTCGGTTGAGCCAGAAAGTTGGTTACCGCGACCCAGGAGATATAACCAATCCCAGCAGCCATCACAGCGCCCAAAGCCATTATCACGTTTTTGGATACTGAAGTGAAATCCTTGGCATAGCGATAGGTATTCAATGATGCGACCGACAGGTTAAGGATAACCTTGGGCCACCATCCCATCAGAAAAGACCAAAGTACATCGTTGGCCGCAGAGCCAAAGGCGGCATAGCGGGTGAATTTCATCGAGTTGAAGATGGTCAGGGAAATATAAAAAGCGACTGAAGTCCAGCCGAGGATTTCAGTGAATAGTTCGAGCGTCATTCAGAGGTCTCTTGCTTGTTGACAGCGCAGGGAATGTGTTTCGCCTTGCTTTGTAATTATCGATTCCGGCGGCTGAAAAAGTGCCCAAGGTAAACAAATTGTTTCCAGAAAGTTCAACTACTTAACCAACCGTCCGCAACACAATCCTTCGCGTCAGCCGGATAATAAGGCGAGTTTGGCTGGCTTTTCAATCACTGTTATCAACGAATAGACAGAGTGCACAAGATTTACTCTTGGAGGCCTGCAACAGCTATAGGGTGTAACCGTTTCATTCCGGATAATACCGATAACTCGTTAACAACTGACTTATTTCACCATAACCACAAGATTCCACGCCAAAACCCGGAAAATACAACCACAAACAGAACAACCCAACACAAAAAAAACAACCAACAACACAACTCACCAGCACTCAGAATTTAGTTAAGCGCCAGCTAATTTGCATAAAACAAACAAAATCAACACAATTAAAACAAACCAAAAACAACAACTCAGAGAAGAATGATGATAAAAACCCTGCTTCCCCTTGCTGCACTGATCTCGCTGACAGCCTGTCAGTCAACGACAGAAACCACACAACACTGGCAACTGACTCAGGGAGAGCTTGCCTATGCAGGTCAGACTATTGATTGGAGCTCTGACTCACTGCATAGCTGCAACGACTGCAGCATAGAAACTGACAACGGAGTGCATCCATCTGGCCCAACAGTCAGCCACAAGTTACTGCAAGGCGATGAATTACGCGCAGTAAAAGTTGAGCAGTTTAAAAACTGGGTGACAGTTCCTCATCAGCAAGCCCCAGTCAAACTCCACCTCTCCCATAACAAGGATGGCAGTCTGATGTTGCATAAGCCGAACGGCGAAATGCAGCACCTGAATCTACACCAATCCAACAAGCTGGAGTTGGATGGTCAGGAGTTTGCGCTCTGGCTGGATGGATACAACCCTGCCAGCCGCAACTGGCGTTATGACAATGAGCATGACGCTCCCGCCATCAAATACACATTGCTGGCTCTGTAACCTGTTGCCCGCCTATGGCGGACAGTTCAATGACGAAAAACCGGCTCCGGCCGGTTTTTCTCATTCCACTTCGGCAAAACAAAAATTTAATCAAATTGTCGAAACCTTGGCCAAACCTGATTCGACAACATTCCCTGTCACAGCAGATGAAAAAATCAGCATGAGATAGCAAAAAGCACTCTCTCCACCGACAGTTCAGAAAAACATAACCGATTGATTTAAAACTAGCTAATTTGCAAAAGCTGCTGCAAGACAACACTATTTTCAATGCGTTATTTTTTTGATTTTTCAGGGATTGATTATGATTAAAGTACCGATGTCCTATTTCCCGTTAATGCTGTCCTTGGCTCTGCCAACCTCTGTTATGGCATCGACTGAGTGGCAGCTTATTAAAGGCCAACTCAATTTCCAGCAGCAAACTATCAACTGGGAAAGCGAGACAACACTTTGTGATAACTGTGATATCCGTTCTTCCTCCGAATATACGACGGGCTCGCTTGAGGCGCGTCATCTCTATCAGGACAATCAACTAAAAGCGATTAAACTGGATGGTGCCTGCGATAACGCCACCTTCCCAACTACTGAGGGTCCTCGTCACTTCGCTCTCTCCTACAACCGGGATGGCAGCTTGATGCTGGTTCCGCAAGTTGGCCCTGTACAACACATAAAACCTCATCAAGCCAACACCATTACCCTGAGCGGCCAGCGCTATTCGTTTTGGCTTGATGGATATAATCCCGCCAGCCGTAACTGGCAATATGATGACGCCCATGATGCCCCCAGACTAAGCTATACCTTGCTACTTCATTGACCTGTCAGAGCCGGCGTTTGCCGGCTTTTTTTCTACAATATTTGCAGTCTTCCAAGTATTTCAGTAGCTTGCTGTATCGCTGTAATCATTGGGGCAAAGTTTGAGCACAAGACACAAGGGCAAAATCATCGAATGGCAGGATGAAAGGGGCTTTGGTTTCGCCGAGAATAACAAAGGCAGCAAGGTCTTTGTCCATATCAAACAGTTCAGCAGCAAACGACGCCGCCCCCGCATTGGCGACACCATCAGTTTTGAACAGGTGCCAGATCAGAGAGGTAAGCCAAGTGCTATCAGGATCAACCTCCATGGCGGCTGGATTTCGTTCAGCGTACTTTTCGCCATTACATTTCTTACAACCTTAGCCGGTGCAACTGTGCTCAGGTACCTGCCGGACTGGGTGGTCGGGCTCTACCTGTTGATGAGCCTGTTTACTTTCATCAGCTATGCCAGAGACAAGTCTGCTGCAAAGCTGGGACACTGGCGACTGAGTGAAATGAGCCTGCAACTTCAGGCATTGATAGGCGGCTGGCCCGGCGCACTCATTGCCCGCCATTGGCTGAGACACAAAAGCAGCAAAACCTCGTTCTCGGTCGTGCTTTATCTGATGGCTCTGATAAATGTCTGTGGGTTAGTGGGATTGGTTTATTGGCAATCAATCCACTCCAGCTGGAACTGAATCTGCTTTACCCTGTCATATACCCTCAGTAACATAAATACCAATTCAATTTCAGGGAAATAGAGATATGCGTATCTTGCTCGCCGTGGTGGTTATCGCCTGTGTGATTTTTTACTTCTTCACCACAATGAACAACCACAAAGAGGCTCAGGCCAATATGGCCGCCGGTCAGGCATTTTTGAATGACAATCAGGCCCGCGAGGGGGTAAAAGTCACACCGTCAGGCCTGCAATATGAATTCCTGCACAAGGGTGATGGCAGCGTTCACCCCAAAGCCACAGACACGGTAAAAGTGCACTATCACGGTACTCTGATTGACGGCAGCGTATTCGACTCTTCGGTAGAACGTGGCGAGCCAATATCTTTCCCGCTGAACCGGGTTATCAAAGGTTGGACTGAGGGTCTGCAACTGATGACTGTCGGCGACAAAGTACGTTTCTTTATTCCGGCAGAGTTGGGCTATGGAAATCGTGGCGCCGGAAAAATCCCAGGTGGCTCAGTATTGATTTTTGATGTGGAATTGCTGGGTATTAACGAATAACGGCCAAGTTCAATAAACGAAAGCCCGGCAATGCCGGGCTTTTTTTATCTCAATTGATATCAATCACGCCTGATAACCAAATGGGTCATCAATCGAGTGTGCAGGCTCAGTAAACCAAACAGGTCCATTGGCAGACATGTAAAAGTGGTCTTCCAGTCGAATACCAAACTCGCCGGGAATACAAAGCATAGGTTCATTGGAGAAGCACATCCCCACCTGCAGCGGCGTTTTATCGCTGCGCACCAGATAGGGTCCCTCATGAATGTCCAGACCAATGCCATGGCCGGTTCTGTGCGGCAGGCCGGGCAATCCGTAATCTTGCATCATCCCAGCCGCTTCCAGCGTATTACGGGCTGCGATATCTACATTGCCACAGGGCTCACCCAACCTGGCTGCAGCAAAGGCCGACACCTGACCTGCTTTCTCCAGTTCCCAGATCTCCCGCTGACGTTCGGTAGCATCACCAAACACATAGGTACGGGTGATATCTGACTTATAACCAAATAACTCACAGCCGGTGTCTATCAATACAATTTCACCCGCTTCCAGCGCTTTGGGGGTTTTCACGCCATGAGGATACTGGGAATCCTCACCAAAAAGCACAATGCAGAAGTAGTTGCCAGCCGGTGCCCCCACCTTGATGTGTGCCTTTTCGATAAAGGCTTCCACGTTGGCAACTGTAATACCTGGATGCAGGATGCGGGCAACAGCCTTATGAACTTCCAGCGTCATATCCATGGCACGCTTGATAATGGCAATCTCAGCCTCTGACTTACAGGCGCGGCAGGCCTGAGTCACGCTTTGAGCAGATTGCAACTGCATGTTCGGGTTGGCCAGGCGAACTCCTTCACACAGGAAGAACGCGGCGGATTCATCAATGGCCAGCTTACCTGAGTTGATACCCATACGGGTAATCACGGTATTGACCAACTCATATGGACACTCATCTTCATGCCAGGTGTTCACCTCTCCCTGAACATTCATAAAGCCCTGGATGGTGCCCATCTCAAAGTGAGGAGCAATATACTCAATCTTGCCCCTGGCAGGCAAAATTGCCCCCACCATACGCTCTGAGGCGTACCAACGCAGACCGGTAAAATAATAGAGGTTAGAACCGGCATTCAGATACAGCGCCTCAATCCCCTGCTCCTGCATCAGTCTCTGTGCTTTTTCCAGCCTTGCACTCAACTCAGCTTGTGAAATTGGCTCAATACCACCAGTCATATCTGACAGTTTAGCCAGTTCGATTTCAGGGGTTGAACCCCCAACGCCCAGGGTCATAAGGTCACCTTTGTCTTTTCGTTATTCGGAAGTCGGCACAAACCTGGCCAACAGATAATCAGGATAAAATATACAATTTAAAAACCAATGCCCAGTTAACCGACCAAAAAATTGCCCAATAATGTTGGAAACTGCACGGCACAACAGGGAGATAAATCCTGAATGGATTGTTTTTAAAAAGAAATGTAAGCCAGAGAAAAAGAAAAACTATTTACGCTTTCCAAGCCGTACATAGTCTACCAGCATGCCAAGAAACACCCCGGTTACCAACCACAAGGCCATAAAGTAAAACAGGTCGCCAAACATAAACCCCAGCCCGGCACCTATGGCCAGGCCTATGACAGCGCCTATTCCCACGCCATTACCGACTCTGTGTTTTTTATCAGTCATAAGCTGCTCCGGTAACAAGTGTTACTTCAGCATACGCCTGTCATGCCTGAGATACAGCCCTTTGACGCCACTGCCAGCTGGCAATGACTATCAGTAGCATGCCAATAAAGGGCAAGGTACTGAGCAACAAGGTCTGCCAGCCAAAGCTATGCAGTAGCCAGCCCGCGCTTAAGGACGCCACCGCCTGAGCGCTGAACACAAAGCTGTCGTTGAAAGCCTGAACCCGAAACTTCTCCACTGGGCGGTAGCAGTTAGGCAGCAGCGCTGTGGCTCCCACAAACAGGAAGTTCCAGCCAATACCCAGAAGCACCAGAGCACTCCAGTAATTCAGCAGGTCACTGCCGGACAGCGCCATAACCACAGTCGCCAGGTAAGCTACCAGCCCGGCGAGCATCATAGGGACAATGCCCAGTCTGGCAATTAACCAGCCGGAAAACAGAGATGGCAGGTACATGGCGATGATATGACTTTGTATCACCCATTTGGTATCAGCCAGTGAATGACTGCCATGGTGGTGCATATGCAAAGGCGTGGCCGTCATAATCAGGCTCATCAGGGCATAGCCAAGCATACCGCCCAGAATAGCCACCCATATCATGGGAGATGAGAGAATCTCAGGCAGAGGCCTGCCAGCCTCATGGGAAGAGGACTCATCCTGCAGAGATTCAGGCTCCCGGTAGAACAGCAAGACAACAAACGACGCCAGACAGATCAGGCTCAGCATCATAAATGCGCCGGCAAACCGGGTTGTCAGCAAAGACTCGCCAAACACTGCCAGTTCAGGTCCGATAATGGCAGCGGCCAAACCGCCCAATAACACCCGTGATGCCGCCTTGGCAGCTTGAGTGACAGGTACCGCCTCCATCGCGGCAAACCGGTACTGAAGAACAATGGAGGCCGCGCCCCCAAGCATGATTCCAGAGAAACAAAACAGCCAGAAGTGAGAAGCCTGAATCGCCGCCATGGCCAGCAAGCCTGAACCTGCCCCCCAGAGCGAACCTAAAAGAAACACCACGCGACGACCATAACGGCGCATCAGTCTGGATGCCGGGATCACAGTCAGTGCCACTCCCACCACGGTCAGCGCCAATGGCAGGGTTGCCAGTTCCGGAGTCGGACTGAGCTGAGCGCCAACAATGCCACCCAACAACACCATTATCGGCGTTGCGCTCATGGCCAATGCCTGAGCCAGGGTCAGTAACCAAACCGTTTTGTTCATTATGCCGCGTGACTCCGTGTCTCCCCGTAACGTGCAGGCATTGTTTCACGAATGTAAATAAAGGAAAACCAGACACCTGTAACAGAATATACTGTCCCCTCGCAGCGAAATTCACTGGCCCGCGGGCCGACTTGCACCCGCTTCCTCCCCCCTGCCATAATCCCTGCACAATAAGATATCAACGTTCGCCAAATGCCTGACGAACGAATGAGTAAAGGAATCCGTATGTCAGAAGTTATTGCCACCCGTCTGAATGCTGTTCGCAACGAGATGGCCAAAGAGGAGCTGCAGGCGTTTATTATCCCACGCGCTGATGAATATCTGGGTGAATATGTCCCCGTTCACAATGAGCGTTTGCACTGGATAAGTAACTTCACCGGCAGCGCCGGGGCTGTGATAGTTATGGCAGACAAAGCGGCAATTTTTACCGATGGCCGCTATACGGTGCAGGTTCGTCAACAGGTTGATGGCAAACTGTTTGATTACGAAAGCCTGACCGATACACCACAGGCTGACTATCTCGCCGGAACACTTCCTGCAGGCAGCAAAGTAGGCGTGGACGCAAGGCTGCACACTCTGGCCTGGTATGAGGCCACTCAAAAGCGCCTGGCCAAGGCAGATATCGAACTGGTGGCTGTGGCACAAAACCCTGTCGATCTGCACTGGCAAAATCGCCCACTCCCTGAATGCGATGATGTACTGCTGATCAGTGACCAGCTCACGGGTGCTGCCAGCCTTGATAAACGCAAACAGATTGGTGAACTGATTGCCAAAGAGAGCGCAGATGTTGCCCTGATAGCTGCGCTGGACTCTATTGCCTGGCTGCTCAATATCCGTGGTCGCGCTGTGCCACGCTTGCCTGTAGTGATGGGCACAGGCCTGCTTTGGGCCAATGGTGATATGCGTTTCTTTACCGACATCAGCAAGCTGCCATCAGAGATTCAAAGCCATGTGGGCCCAGGCGTAAGTTTTGCGGAAGAGTCAGAATTGCCTGCCGCCCTTAAGGCGCTGGAAGGACAAAGACTGCTGGCCGACGCCAACAGTGCCAACGCAGCGTCTCAGCTTATTGCCCGCGATGCCGGAGCCAGACTGGTAGAGGGGATGGACCCGGTTGCTTTGCCCAAAGCGGCCAAGAACCCGGTTGAACTTGCCGGTATGCGTGCCTGTCATGTTCGCGATGGCGCTGCCGTCAGCCGTTTCCTGGCCTGGCTCGATAAGGAAGTTGCCGCGGACAAACTGTATGATGAAGCCCTATTGGCGGACAAGCTGGAAAGCTTCCGCCTGGTGGATAAACAGTATGTTGAGCCAAGCTTCGACACCATCTCCGCCGCAGGCAGCAACGCCGCCATGTGCCACTACAACCATATGAATGGCACACCGGCGCAACTGACAATGAACAGCCTGTATCTGGTTGACTCCGGCGCACAGTATTTCGACGGCACCACTGATGTAACCCGGACGATTGCCATTGGCGAAGTAACTGATGAACACAGAACCATGGTAACTCTGGTATTGAAGGGGCATATTGCGCTGGATACCGCCCGCTTCCCCAAAGGCACCACAGGACAGCAGTTGGATGCGTTTGCCCGTATGCATCTGTGGCAGCATGGCTTTGATTATGACCATGGCACAGGTCATGGTGTGGGTCACTTCCTGAGCGTACACGAAGGTCCGCAGCGTATCGGTAAAAACGCAAATGGCGTCGCACTGCAGCCTGGTATGGTGCTGTCAAATGAGCCCGGATACTACAAGGCTGATGGATTCGGAATCCGTATCGAGAACCTGGTTGAAGTTCGCCGCTGTGATGCGCTGAAAGATGCCGAGCGGGAGATGTTTGAGTTTACGCCCATGACGCTGATCCCTATCGACCTGCGCCTGCTGGATAAGTCATTAATGACCCAGGCAGAAATCAGCTGGCTCAACAGCTATCACACCCGCGTGTTCAGAGCTATCTCGCCACTGCTGAGCGGTGATGAACTGGATTGGCTGACCAAAGCCACCCAGGCAATCTGACAGTAGCCGAAAAAAAAGATGCCGCAGAGTTCTGCGGCATTTTTATATTATTCTAAAGCACTTACGCCTGCGGCAACTTGCTCTCAATAAAATCGAATTCACCACTGTGCACATAGACCAAACGGCATTCACTGGCATATAACACGCTGTGGATACGTCCTTTACGAATATATGCCGTTTCCCCCTGATGAAACACTTCAATCGGGCCATCTTTCAGCAATTTGCCGTCCTGTTCCAGATAGAACTGCACATGCATTTCACCCTGACTCATCACAGTCATATCATCGCCCGGGTGGCAGTGAGGAGGTTCAGTACTGCCCGCCTCCCAGCCCTCAAGCATCAGCTCAACACCGTCGGGATCGGCAGGTAAAGTACCGCGCATGGTAAACCCTGTCGGAAAGTCTTCACCGGATTTCAGATGCTGCCAAACCTCACTGGTTTGAATATCAAGGTTTTGTGGCTTCATGGAGCCTCCTGATAAAGAAGATTTTCCTCATCATAAGCTCCTCTTCCTTGCCGTAATAAAACAGCGACGGTGAATTTATCTTAATGGCGCACCAGCACGAGCCAGATAATCAGCAAACAGAGTATCCATTTGTTGCCAACTGTCAGCGCCCAGCTTTTGCATTAACACTCTGGAGGGATTAACACCGGCTGCAGCACTCTTGTATATCTGTCTTATCCCTTCATACCCAAGTTGATCCAAAATCAACTCTCTTATCCAGGCGCTCTGGGTGTAATAGTCTCCCGGCAAATCTGACTCTTCCGGTTCGTCCTTCACAATAACCATTGGCCCGCTGCCATCTTCTGAATCTCCCTGTCCAGCAGAATTCCGCATTGCTTCAAGCTGAGCCTTTATGGTGGCAAATGCCGGGTGCTCCATGGTCAGGTAGTCAGCCATGGGAATTGGTGTAAAAGGCTGATCCAACCGGCTCGCTTCTGGTTCACACATCACAGCCAGAGTTTCATCCAGCCAGTCTACCACCGCCGGATGACCATAGCTCAATCCAACATCTGTCTGACTGCCCAGCCCCATAGCTTTCCAACCTTCAATAGCCATGATGTGGCATGCCTCATGTCTGACTATAGTGGCCGTTCTGTGCTCATCACCATCAAACATCTCTTCGGTAAGAGTTAAGTTTGCGGTCCCGGGTAATTCAGAGCTAAGGGCAATCAGCGCTTCATTATTCAGCACCTTAAGAGTATTAAAATCCGGCGGAGTCACCACCTGACGACTGAACTTGGCTCTCGCCTCAATCAATAGCTGCAAAGTATTCTCCGGCGCAGCTACACCATCGCTCCACAGAACGATCCCCGGGGCCGAATCAACCCGGGTTAGCACCGGCTCAGATGTGCTGCTGGCACCAAGAGGGTGCGGAGGGCTAATATCTGAAGATGCACAGCCCGTTAATATCGCGGAAATGACTATTGTTGTTATGACTTTCATTGGTTGCTCCTTATTTAAAGAAGCTTAGTTACATCAAGCTATGTGCCAACAATTGGTGGCAATAAAAACAAACAGATAGCTAATATCAGAGTTGATAAGTTTCCCAAATGGGAAAGGCTGTTTGACCATATAAGCAGAAACCTGAGACACAAAAAAGCCACCCTCAGGTGGCATTCTTTGATGGTAGTGGCTTACCAGGCCTCAAGGCTCTCTGCCAGCAGATCAACGAATCGCTCCCGCTGCAGGTCAAACAACACATGAGTGTTGGCAGGCTTGCCGGTCAGGTGATAACGATCCACAACCGTCATTCCAACTGTCATCTCGCTCTGGGTTTCAATGGCAACATAACAATCCTGACCAGTGAACAGCTCTGGCTTCAGCAGCCAGGCAATAGTGCAAGGATCGTGCAGTGGTGCGCCATCAAAGCCCCATTTGGGATCTCTGTGATAAATCACAAAGAACTCCAGCAGATCGGCAACACACTGGGCAACAGGGTTATCAATAGCGCGCATACGCGCTACGTCTTCATCCATAATCTGAGCGTTATGGGTGACATCCAGACCGCACATGGTCAAAGGGATCCCTGAGCGGAATACAATATCTGCCGCTTCCGGGTCGACAAAAATATTGAACTCAGCTGCCGGGGTCCAGTTACCGACACCTGCAGCGCCCCCCATCAATACGATGCGCTCGATACGAGGTTTCAGGTGAGGATAGGCCAGCAGAAAGGTGGCAATATTGGTTAAAGGGCCTGTGGGCACCAAAGTCACTGGGTGTTCGCTGGCCTGAATTTGCTGCGCCATCAGCTCCCAGGCGGTGAGCTCGACGGCTGCAAAGGCGGGCTCTGGTAGCTCAGGGCCATCTAACCCACTCTCCCCGTGAACATTGTCAGCAATAATCAGCTCACGTTTAAGCGGGTTGGCGGCGCCCCCGGCCACAGGGATATCTGTGCGTCCCAACAGGGTAAGAATACGCAGGGCATTGCGCAGGGTTTTATCCGGCGTTTGATTACCGGCACTGGTGGTCACAGCCAGCACATCCAGTTGCGGGTTTGCCAGAGCCATGATCATGGCGATTGCGTCATCATGGCCAGGATCACAATCAAGAATAATGGGACGAGGGGTAACAGTTGATGTCATATCAGTCATCGGTTTTCTCCTTATTATCCGCTCAGCATAATCCCCTGCGCTTCACCTGTCTGTGATCCCTCTACGGAACGTACACACAGCAGGAGTTAAGGCCTTAACACTTTATCCTGATTTAGTGTTTTTACTGGCGAAAAAATCACCTTATGAGCCCATAGTCTTTGCTATCTGTGATTTCGTATCTTATTGTCGTAAATAAGAATCCACCAAAAAAGGATCTGATATGGCGATAACGACTCTCAGCAGCAAGCAAGTGTACCGCGCCACGCAGTTGCAAACTCCCCACTGTGATTGTCAGACCACTGACGACCTGGTGCCACTGGATGACATTATTGGCCAACAAAGGGCCAGACAGGCGGTGGAGTTTGCCATGTCCATCAAGGACAAGGGCTACAACATTTACGCCATAGGCGAGAACGGCCTGGGCAAGCGCACTATGATGCTGCGTTACCTCAATACTCACCCCGCCAACGACAAGCAACGCCAGGACTGGTGTTATGTCGCCAACTTCGATGACAGCCGCCAGCCCAAGGTACTTAGCCTGCCTGCTGGCAGTGCGTCCGGCTTTAAGAAATCCATAGAAAACCTGATGAAAAAGCTGGCCAAAGCCCTGCCGATGGCCTTCGATAACGAGATGTACTACAGCCGGGCTGAAAAGCGCAAAGCCCAGTTGGCCGGTCGTCAGGAAGAGGTGTTGGGTGAACTGGCGGAGGATGCCAAAAGCAAGCAGATCAGTCTTTCCATCAGCAGCAATGGAGACTACCAACTGGTCGCCCTTAATGGCGAAGAACCCCACAGTGAAGAGACATATGATGCCCTCTCCCCCGAAGAGCAGCTTCAGTTTGAGACCGACATCAAAGGGTTGGAAACCAAGCTGCGGCGCATTGTTCGGGATATGACTGAGTGGGAAGAGGAGTTTTCTGATCAGCAACAGGCCCATGATGAGCAGGTAGCCAAAGATGTCCTCAAACACTATATGCAGCCGCTGAAGCGCCAGTATAAATCTTTGCCCGAAGTGCAGGGCTATCTGAAAGAGATGCAGAAGGACATTCTCGATAATCTGGATATCTTTCTGGAGCAAACCGAAGAGCAGTTGGCCTTCTCTTACGCTTCATTGGATAAAAAGCTGCCCCGTCGCTATCAGGTTAATGTACTGGTGAGCGGAGAAGATGACGGCTTCCCCATCGTGGTCGAGGAAAACCCCAACTACCACAGCCTGTTCGGTTATGTGGAAAACGCGACCTACAAGGGCACTGTATTTACTGACTTCTCGTTAATCCGAGCCGGTAGCCTGCATAAGGCCAATGGTGGCGTATTAATGATGGATGCGCAGAAAGTACTGGAGCGCCCCTATGTATGGGATGGTCTTAAGCGCTCTCTTCGCTCCCGCCAACTGGATTTAAGCTCGCTGGAGCGGGAAGTCTCGCTTTCAGGTGCTATCTCACTGTCACCGGAACCTGTGCCACTTGATGTCAAAATAGTGCTGTTTGGAGACAGACACACATACCAGTTGCTGCAGCAGTACGATCCCGACTTTGCAGAACTGTTTAAGGTCACCGCCGACTTCGAAAATGTGATGGCTCGAACTCAGGAGTCCGAAGCCCAGTTCGCCCGCTTTATCGCCTCAATCGTGCAGGACAACAAGATGCTGCCCTGTGAGCGGGATGCCATGGAGCGGATCATTGAGTTCAGTGCCCGTCAGGCGGATAACCAGAACAAGCTGTCACTCTATTCTGCTGATGTTGCCAACCTGCTGCGTGAAACCAATTACTATGCCGGTGGAGACAATGCAGAGAGCATAGCCAGACAGCATGTGGAGAAGGCGCTGGAAGCCCAGCAAACCCGGGTATCCAGGCTACAGGACAATCTGTTGGAGTCCTTTACCAACGGCACTACATTGATTGATGTGGTGGGTGAGAAAGTGGGGCAAATCAACGCCCTGTCAGTACTTGCCACCACAGATCACCAGTTCGGCCTGCCCAATCGCATCACCGCCAGCACAGCTTACGGTGAGGGCGAGGTACTGGATATTGAGCACAAGGTTCGCCTGGGTGGCCAAATCCACTCCAAGGGCGTATATATCCTGACCGCCTTCCTGGCTGCGCGACTGGGTAAGAGTGCCAAAATCCCACTGACCATGTATCTCACCTTTGAGCAGTCCTATGGTGGTGTCGATGGCGACAGTGCCTCAATGGCCGAATGCTGTACAATTTTGTCGGCTATTTCCGGCGTACCATTGAAACAGGACATCGCCATTACAGGTTCAATGAACCAGTTTGGCGAGGCTCAGCCAATCGGCGGAGTGAATGAGAAGATTGAAGGCTTCTTTGATGTTTGCTCTATCAAGGGGCGGGATCCCGGCCAGGGCGTGATTATCCCCGAGTCCAACCGTCAAAACCTGATGCTGCGTAAAGACATAGTGGAAGCCATTGAAAAGGGTGAGTTCCATATCTGGACGGTTAATCATGTCACCGAAGCTGCCAGCATTCTTACCGGCACCCCGGTTGAGGGCGACACCTGTATGTTCAGCCGTGCCGAAAGACAGCTGACCGAATACCGCAAGCAGCAGGAAGCACTGACAGACAATCCAAGCGATAATGGTCATCAGGCGTTCAAAGCCAGCTAATCTCTTGCGAACCCAAACCTGAAAAATGCCTCCCACCGGAGGCATTTTTATTTACTTAACCCACACTATGTTCTTCTAATCATTTGAGCACACTCAGAATAACTGCAAACACACAGACTTGATGCAGTCAGGCCCCTTGGCTATAGTGGCGCCATCATTCACTAAGGTCCCATCTCGTGCCTCAGACATCAGCCAATACCGAAATGCCGGTCGCGCCTCAACCTGAGGTGGGCCAGGTAGTAGAACAACTTACCGGCGCCGAAGGAGAACAGCAGGCGGTCGTTTTTGACGAAATTCTGGAAGCTGCAGAGCCCGGCACCATAGCACTCTTGTTGGAAGCTCTGCCGCTGGATGAACGTCACGAACGTTGGTTGCAGGTCAGTGAAGACGAACAGCTGGCAGTGCTTGACGATATGCGGGCTGAGCCAAGAATCGACATGCTCAGGCATATGTCGGATGTTCAGGTGGACAGCATTCTGTCGCAGTTGACTGCAGAGCAACTGATCGACTGGAGTGACTCGCTGCCCGATGAGCTCACAGACAGAGCCCTGGCTCTGATGCATGAGCGTCAACGGCAACAATACGCCCGCTTTGACCTCTATTCGGAAAATGAAATTGGTCGCTATGTGGACCATCAGGTGCTGGTGCTGAGTCCTCAGGCCAGCGTCAGTCAGGCTCAGAAGTTTATCCGCCGTATCGAACTGGACTGTAACGACACCCTGTTTCTGACCGATGACGATGACGTGCTGGTAGGCTGCGTCAGCCATCAGGATATCCGTCGCGCCGATCCCTCACTGCCGTTAAAGGAGTTGATGGCTGACGACGCCAGAAGTATCCGGGCAGACACCTCTTTGTTCGATGCCTCCGAAGCCATGGAGCACAGCGAGCAACTTGAGCTGGCGGTTATCGACGCGGATGACAGGCTGCTTGGACGGATCACTTTGCGCAGCGCCACCTGGCTGATGCGTGAACATTATGAAGCTCAGTTGATGGCAACAGCAGGTCTGGATGAAACTCACGATCTGTTTGCCCCCATTATCAAAGGCGCATCCCAGCGGGCAGTTTGGCTTGGCATTAACCTGCTGACCGCCTTTTTGGCGTCGGCCACCATTGGCTTGTTTGAAGATGTGCTGACGCAGGTGGTCGCTTTGGCCGTGTTGATGCCAATCGTTGCCTCCATGGGCGGTATCACCGGCAGCCAATCGCTGACTCTGATGATTCGTGCCATGGCCACTGGCCAGATAAGCTCGGGGAATATGTGGGCACTGCTGAAAAACGAATTAGGGATCGGCAGCCTTAACGGCGTATTGTGGGCAGGTGTCATAGGCCTGGTGGCCGGATGGTGGTTTACCAGCCCGGAAATCGGCGTGGTTATCGCCTGCGCAATCCTCATTAATATGTTGGTCGCTGCTGCGTCAGGGGTACTTATTCCCGTGATACTGCAGAAGTTGGATCAGGACGCTGCGCTCTCCGGCTCGGTCATTCTTACCACAGTAACAGATGTGGTGGGCTTTCTGACCTTTCTGGGTCTGGCGACCTTGCTGTTCCTGTAGTTTCATCAGGCTAGCAAATAGGCCCACTCCAATTGCAGTTGGGGCAATAACAAGGAAAGTATAATGCAACCTTTTTCAGTCGGAATTAACCTCAGCCTCCTTCTTGGCACTCTGCTTATTTCCCAAGCCGCATTGGCTAAAGCCGATCGCATTGTAGCCCTATCTCCCCATGCCGTTGAGATGCTGTATGCAATAGGAGCTGGAGACAGGATTATCGCCACCACAGATCACGCAGACTACCCCGAAGCGGCCAAACAGATCCCTCGCATTGGTGGTTACCATGGCATTCAAATGGAAAAGCTGCTGGCGTTGAATCCTGATTTGGTAGTGGTGTGGGGGAGTGGCAACCGCCCGGAAGATATGGACAGAATGCGTCAACTGGGACTTAAACTGTATAACTCAGATCCCAAAACACTGGAAGCGGTCGCCGATGAGCTTGAAGAGTTGGGCGAGCTGACAGGTCAAACCCTAAAAGCAGCTGAACAAGCCAAACAACTGCGTGACCAATTGGCGAAGCAAAGAAAGGCTCATGCCAACGCGGCCCCAGTCAAAGTCTTCTATCAACTTTGGTCTCAACCACTGATGACAGTGGCTGAGGGCAGCTGGATCCAACAAATTCTGGCGGTCTGCGGTGGCACAAACGTATTTGCCAATGCCGCCTCTGCATACCCACAGGTCAGTCTGGAAAATGTGTTGCTGACCTCTCCCCAGGTCATACTGCAAAGCCAGGATAAGGGTAATATTCTGGGCGTGGACTGGCAGCAATGGCCTGATATACCCGCAGTAAAGCAGCATCAGATTTATCAGTTGAATGCCGATCTTCTGCACCGTGCTGGCCCTCGTGTCACACTGGGAGTCAAAGCCACCTGTGATGCACTGGATAAGGCCCGCACCGCCTATTCACAGTAATCAATTAGCTAAAAACAGGGAGGATTCAGGATGAGCAAGCACACTCTGGATGTTAGATGGCAGCAGCAAGCATCGGACAATTTCGCAACCGGAGAGTTCAGTCGTGAGCATGAGTGGCTGCTGGATAACGGTGACACACTCAAAGCCTCATCCTCACCTTCGATTATTGCCGAGCCTCTGTCTTCAACTCAGGCTATCGACCCTGAAGAGGCCTTTATTGGCGCATTGTCCAGTTGTCATATGATGGCCTTTCTCGCCATAGCAGCCAAACGTAAATATATTGTCACCCACTACTCGGATTCTCCGGTCGGAACGCTGGGCAAAATGGCCAACGGCAAAACAGGTGTCAGCCAACTTACTCTCTCCCCCAAAGTCAGTTTCAGCGAAGAAAAACAACCTTCTCACGAGCAACTACAAAAGCTGCATCAGATGGCCCATAACAACTGCTATATAGCCAACTCAGTTACCACCAAGGTGGATATAAAACCCCGCTCATAAAAAAGGGCAAGCCATTGGCTTGCCCTTCTCATTCAACTGATATGCTGAAGATTAGTCAACCTTCACTGTCACCCAAACAAAGCGGTGGTCTGAAGAGATCTCTTTACTGTCACCGAACTTACCCACACGGGAATCGTTAAACAGCAGGCGACCTTTGTACCCTTCTGCAGCCCAGTAAACGCCTGAGTCCACCACCTCCAGGCTGGCTGAAGGCACAGCGTAATCGGCACGGGAACCAAATACACTGGTGCGGATTTCAGGGTTGGTATGAACCGGATTCCAGTTATTGGCCGGGTTCCTGGACTCAGCAGCGCCCAAACTGGTTGGGGTAAACTCCTGGCCCACCTGAGCCACGCTCTGGTTCACTTTTTCGTTGCCCAGCAACTGAATGATGCCATCCCAGGGTTTATTGATTTGAGTGCCAATCACGTTATCGGCATTCATATCACCCATTACCACAAAGTGCTCACCGCTGAAGCCGCCTTTGTTTCCCTTGTCATCATACAGGCTCTCTTCACCACTGATGTAGTGATGCCAGAAGGCGTTTTCTTCGCTGTTACGGTAACGGTTGTTATAGGTCACAGTATCGAAGCCGGATGGCGTTGGATGAGCCAGTAACACGTTAATTGTCACTTTGCCGCTTGGTGTATTCACCAAAATAGGCGCATCAACATGGTTCTTGGATGACAGACGCAGCGCATTCCACTCTGCCTCGCTGTACCAGAGGTCACCACACTTCATACCTTCAGGCATAGGTTTGCTGCCATCACAAACTACAATCTCAGGATTTACTGCGCCCGGCAGATCTTTACGCAGGAACTTCTGGAAAGTACGGGTGTTGTCTGTGTCGATCTCAAATTTGGACAACAGGGCAAAACCATAATGGCCATGGTAGAAGCCAAAGCCGTACGCATCATCGGCACCGTTTTTCTTACCATCGTTATTCAGATCAAACTCTGTCATCAAACCTGTGTTGGTGGCATAGTTTTGCGCAAATGGATACTCGATAGGCTCCAGCATGTCGCCACCGTCCACACTATTCAGACTCTGAGACACTGCCAGATAGTTGTTCTGGAATCCTTCCAGCACCTTGGTATCGACTGCATCACCGTCGTTGTTGAACTCGTTCATTAACAGCACATCTGGACGGTTCTTCTGGATAATGGCCGCAATATTACGGATTTGAATCACACGCTCTGCCAGCAGATGCTCGGCACTCACGTCCTGACTGTCAGTCGGCTCTTCTTTCCAGGCTGCAATCAACTTATCCTGCTCAGCCACAGTCAAAGACATGTATTCAACCCAACGTTCGTAGCTTTCTGCGGGATCATTATCGACGGCAAAAGACAGGTTGAACTGAGCGAATTTCACTTCAGACACTGGTGCTGGCTCGGTGACTATTACTGTTTCATCGGAGCTGCAAGCCATCAAAAACATGGAGGAGAGCAGTGCAGGGATTAGTTTCTTTTTCATGATTAATACCATCATCTTTATATCGTTATCGTCACAATCTATGTTGTGCGCCTGAATTAGATATCAATCATTTAGGACAAGCAAAGACTTTAAAACATCCACAATAACAAGCGCGAAGAGGATCACGCCGTCATTGGAAAATCAGACAAAATCCGCTGATTCGCTAACCCTGCCACAGGCAACAGTCGCTGCTCACTTGCTGGCAGTACCACTCCCTATTCGAATGAGATTGGTATTAATTTCAGGAATCGCTTAAGTTGGATAGACGGCCAGCACATAGTGCTTAATCCCCACAGTACAACACCAAAGAGAGAGCAAAGGTATGTCTTTAAAAAAGCGCCCCAAAGTTGAAGAGGAAGCTCAAATCGACATGACCCCCATGTTGGACATTGTCTTCATCATGCTGATCTTCTTTATCGTCACCACCTCTTTTGTCAAACCTTCAGGGCTTGACTACAACAAGCCTGAGGCGAACGTAAACTCTGACTCCAAGACAGATAATATTCTGATACTGGTGAGCCAAAGTGGCTTAATTACCATGGAAAACCGGCTGGTGGATATCGAACGTGTGACAGCCAACGTTGAACGTATGCTGGCGGAAGCGCCTGAAGCAGCAGTGCTTATCCGCGCAGAAACCGCCGCTTCACACGGTCTGGTTGTGGAAGTGATGGATCAGGTAAGAACCGCCGGGGTACAAAAAATCTCGGTGACTGAAGCCAAATAAGGCCTGCTCCAAAACTGCCACCGCTCACTGCGACAAAAAGTCCCCAGACGCACTGACGACACTGAGTTGACGTAATTGTGTCCTATTGATGACGTACCGAAAAACAGAGGCTTTCAACGACAATAGCAATAGAGAAATGTCGGAGGAAGCCGCAATGGAAATGAAATTAGACCACATCAAATTAAAGCAACTCAGAGAAGCAAGAGCTTGGAGTCAGGCTCATCTGGCTGAAGTCAGTGGCATCAGCCTGAGGACCATTCAGCGTATTGAAAAGTCGGGTGTCGCATCACCGGAATCAGTCAAATCTCTGTGTGCCACCTTTGAAGTGAAACTTGATGAACTCTTGATTCACCAAAAAACCAAACCAGAGTTTGCACCGACATTCTCAGCTGCTCTTGCCTGCAAACTCTCTCAAATGAACAAGAGTGCAACCCTGATATCTTTCACTCTGGCATTTGCGATTGCTTATCTGTTAAGCCAGTAATAAACAGGAACACCCGATCCCCAACACTTTGGTAAAGGACATACAGATGAGTGTGAAGTACACCTACAGTTCCAAACCTCTGGTCGATAAGATCAAGGTGAAGCCAGTCCATCAGGGGCAATGTCACTGTGGCAGTGTCAGATTCAGCGTCCGTTTACCTAATGGGCTGATTGATCCCAGACGCTGTAATTGCTCAATGTGCCGACGCCGGGGGGCAATAGTCGCCTCAGTAGAACTTGCTGACTTGACTATTGAGCAAGGTGAAGAGTTCCTGAGCCTTTACCAATTCAACACCAACACAGCAAAACACTACTTCTGCTCCAGATGTGGTATTTACACCCATCATCAACGCAGATCCAATCCAAAACTGTACGCTATCAACATTGCCTGTCTGGATGGTGTTGACCCATTTGTATTGAAGAATGTGCCGGTATTGGATGGCGAAGATCACCCCAGTGACCAGTAGATAAAACCTAACCGCCCAGCTCTTGTTGATCTCGGTATATGGGGATAATTAGCAAAAGGTTTCAGCTCGGAAGGTGCTATTAGTGCCATCCTGCAATCTGTTCGAGGCTCTGACAAAGCCGTCGACTTGTTTCAACATTACAGCGGCATCCGAGGATAGTAATTTCACAGTGATCGCTTTTGTGGCAAGGCCGTCAAAAGGCTTCAGCCCCTGAGCGTAGCAACGCTACGTGATGGGGTGAAACAAGGAAGACAATGCCGTCAGAACGACGAACAGGCAGCAGGATCAGTAGTCGAAGCCTGGCTGGGCGGCGATTCCACTATTAAACGCATGCTTTACGCACCCCACTTCACTTACCGTATCCGCCAACTCCACCAGTTCTCTATGGCAGTTACGACCAGTGATAATGACATGCTGATGTAAAGGACGACTGTTCAATGCCTCGACCACTCTTTCCAGTGGCAAGTAGTGATAGCTCACCATATAGGTCAGTTCGTCCAGCAATACCAGGTTGATGTTTTCATCCGCCAGAAACTGCTCCGCCTGCTCCCAGGTCGCCAGCGCTGCCGCTGTGTCGGCGGCCTTGTCCTGGGTTTCCCAGGTAAAACCTGTCGCCATCACAGCAAAAGGCACTCCGGCACCTTCCAGCAAGTTGCGCTCACCACATTCCCAGTTGCCCTTGATAAACTGCACCACAGCAGCTTTTTGGCCATGCCCCACTGCACGGGCCACAGTGCCAAAGCCAGCGGTACTTTTGCCTTTGCCATCACCGGTAATCACCATCAATACGCCACGCTCTTCGGTGGCTTCTGCCACTCGGGCATCTACGGCTTGTTTTACTTTCTGTTGACGGGCCTTGTGACGCAGGGCTTTCTCTGCAGCAATTTTGTCCGCTTCTGACTGGTTGTTATCTTGTTGTTCTGACATGGGTAGGGCTTTCTTCTTTTTAATGTAAGCAAGCCAGCCCGCGAACTTATAATCAGTCCGTCAGGCCAGCCGTAATGCCTGGGTTATACGATAATTCAAGACTGCCGGGATCAACTGGCAGCTTCAGTTTTTATGGTGTCACTACCGTCAAGAATGGCGTTAAGCAGGTTGATATCCAGATGCTCGGCGAGCGTGTCAGCCAGGCGATCAAGTTCCTGCTCTCTGAGCTCATCCATATCCAGAGCATGGATATTTTCGCTCATGCCTGCCCACTGCAACAACGCCGCAGTGGCTTCAGGAGAGTCAAACAATCCATGAAGATAGGTACCGAATATCTGGTTATCTTCTGAGATCATGCCATCATCAACCAGTAAACCATCCCCCCGATGAATCGCGCTGCCAGCGTCTTCAATAACAGCGCGCTGCCAGGTTAGCGGTGAATCTACAGGGCGTAGCTTATGGCTGTGACCACAATGGATTTCATAGCCTTTAACCGGATATTCGTGGCCACCAAGTCTCAGGGTTCCCTCAACATTGTGAACCTGCTTTTGAGGCTTGAGCTCGGTGATCAGTGATAGCAGCTCAAGTCCATCGGTTACCCCAGCCTCCCCTTCTACACCGGCCGGGTCATCAACTTCTAACCCGAGCATCTGGTAACCACCACAAATACCGATGACTTTACCGCCGTATCTCAGATGCCTGCGAATATGCTCTCCCCAGCCATTGTTGATCAGGGTTCTCAGGTCATCCCGTACACTCTTTGAGCCCGGGATAATCATCAAATCTGCCGCAGAGGCTCCCTGAGCACTGACAGAGGTGTTGAGATAGCTGAAATCAATATGCGGGTTCAGTCTCAGAGCATCGAAATCGGTATGATTACTGATCCTCGGATGAACCAACACCTGCACCTTAAAGTTCGCCCCGGATGAATCTGTGGAGGCGGTATTGACGGCGTCCTCCGCATCCAGCCTCAAGTCTTCAAGGTAAGGTAACACCCCAATGACTGGCTTACCGGTGCGCTCTTCCAACCACTCAAGGCCTGATTGCAGCAAGCTGATATCACCCCGGAAGCGGTTGATAACAAAACCTTTGACTCGCTCTCGCTCTGAATCACTGAGCAGCTCAAGCGTCCCCACCAGCTGAGCAAACACCCCACCTTTGTCGATATCAGCCACCAAAATTACCGGGCAATCGACCTCCTCAGCAAAGCCCATATTGGCGATATCGCCCTCTCTGAGGTTGATCTCAGCCGGACTTCCGGCGCCTTCCACGAAGATAAGTTGATACTGGGATTTAAGGCGCTGCCATGAGTCCAGTACGACTTCCATAGCCCGGGACTTATATTCACCGCGATTTTTGCCAAAAAATGAGGCCGCTTCCAACTGGGTTAACGCCTTACCCTGGAATATCACCTGAGCCGCAGTGTTACTCGCTGGCTTAAGCAGTACCGGGTTGAAATCTGTATGGGGAGACTGAAAGCATGCTGCGGCCTGCAGTGCCTGGGCGCGGCCTATTTCACCACCATCAATGGTGACAGCACTGTTGAGCGCCATATTCTGGGGCTTAAAAGGAGCGATTTTTGCTGTGCCACTACGGGCATAAAGCCGACACAGTCCGGCAACCAGCGTAGTCTTTCCGGCATCCGATGCCGTGCCCTGCACCATCAGGGTATGTGCGTCCTTTCCCACAGGTGCCTTGGGCAGAGAAGATTTACCCATCCTGTTATCCTTTTAGTTCTACTGGCAGTCCTGCCACCACCAGAGTGACTTTTTGTGCAATTGCCGCGATAGCCTGGTTCATTCGTCCGGCTTCGTCGACAAACTGTCGGCTTAATTGTCCCAGAGGCACAATTCCTGAACCGACTTCATTACTGACCAGAATCACCTCGCCTGGCACTTGTCCAAGAGCCTCTTGCAGAGCATCAATATGCTGGCTGATCAGTGAGTGAGAATGATTATCCGACTCATCATGGTACTCCTCATGCTCTTCACACAAAAGCCCTGTAAGCCATAAGGTTAAACAATCGACCAGAATCACCCTGTTGTCGCTGGTGTGTTGCTGGAGCGCAGGTAGCAAATCAACACCAACCTCATGATTATGCCAATAAATATCTGAACCCAACCTGTCCTGCTGGTGCCTTTGAATGCGGTGCTGCATCTCTTCATCCAGGCCCTGTGCAGTGGCAAAGTAATGACATTCATAACCCCGGGCCGCAAACTCACCAACCCTGGCTTCGGCAAAACGGCTTTTACCGCTGCGGGCACCACCAATCACCAGATGAATCATTGCCCGCCACCAATCAAGAGAGCGACCAATAAGAGATATACAACAAGCTCACCTATTTGCTGACACGCCCCCAGCGTATCACCGGTATATCCTCCCAACTGGGCTCTGAGCCATCTCACCAACAGCCAGCGACATACCACCAGAGAGATCAACAACATCAAGGCCTGCATACCGGGCAAGAGCAGTAAAACCAGGACTCCCGTCGTCAGCAACACCCACAAATCGTTCCAGTTTTGCTCGGTCACTATGGGTTTGCTTTTACTGTCATCATCGCGAACATAAGGCTCAGTAAAAATCATGCTGGCCGCCAGGACCCGACTCAAAGTATGACCAAGGATCAGAGCCGTTGCCGTGAAATTTACTGAAAGATTCGCCAGCTCAGTCAACAATTGCCACTTGAGCAGCACAGCCATTAACAGCACCAATGCGCCATAACTGCCCAAACGGGAATCTTTCATAATTCTGAGTTTATCGGCCAGTTGCCAACCACCGCCAAGACCATCAGCGGTATCGGCCAGGCCATCTTCATGGAAGCATCCGGTAAGCAGTAAGCTGGCTACCATCGCCAGTATTACAGCGATTGGAGCAGGTAAAACCAAAGATGAAAGCCAGAAAACAAGAGCGCTCGCAGCGCCCATCAAAAAACCAACCAGCCCAAAGTAGCGGCTGGCCCGGTTGAGTCTATCCTGATCTGTCCACACCCATTGAGGCACAGGTATGCGGGTGAAATAACCCAGTGCAACCCAGATTAATGCAACTTCATTCCTTACCACTGACATCGGTTACCTTTGCGGTCTCAAAACTTGCCATCTCATTATAAAAATCAGCCGCCGCCCGAATCAGTGGCAACGCCAAGGCCGCACCGGTTCCTTCACCCAGCCTCAACCCCAGACGCAGCAGTGGCTTGGCATCCAGCAAGCGCAACATAAGTTGATGCCCCTGCTCAGAGGATTCATGGGCGAACACCATATAGTCCCGGCTGGCGGCATTGATGCTGACTGCCACCATAGCGGCGGCCGAGGCGATAAAGCCATCGATAACCACCAACATGCCCCTTTCCGCTGCGGCCAGAATCGCTCCTGTAATCTGCACCACTTCAAAGCCGCCAACACAGGTGAGTATGTCCAGGGCGTTATTCATATTGGGTTTGTGCAGCGCTACCGCCTGAGCAATCAGTTTCTTTTTCAACTCCAGCGAACTGTCATCAATCCCGGTACCCCGGCCAACACAAACGCTCACATCCAGATCCATCATGGCGGACATGATTGCGGCAGCAGAAGAGGTGTTGCCTATACCCATCTCACCAAAGGCAATCACATTGGAGCCCTGTTGATAGTGTTTATCCACCAGCTCTTTTGCCCATTCAAAGCCCTGCTGCATCTGGCTTTGGGTCATCGCCTGAGCTTCATGAAAAGCCCGGGTACCAGCTCCTAACCTTCTGACTGTGACGCCTTCGGCCTCCTCGCCGTCGAGGGGTTCAAGTATACCGGCATCCACTACCTCCAGTTCCCAGCCATTATGGCGACAGAACACATTAATAGCGGCACCGCCGGCGATAAAATTCTGCACCATCTGACGGGTGACAGCCTGGGGAGCAATCGATACACCATGGGCCGCAATGCCGTGGTCGGCGGCGAAAACCATCATCACAGGACGCTTGATATTAAGCTCATCAGTCCCCTGAATTCTGGCCAACTGTGTGGCCAGAACTTCCAGCTCTCCCAAAGCCCCGGGGGGTTTGGTCATCTGATCGATTCGAGTCTGAATTTCCTTGTCACGGTCGTGATTAAGGTAATGGATATTGTAATTATTCATGGATCACCCGACGCCGACGGCGCAACACATACAAGAAAAACAAACTGCCCAATGCCGAGGTGATCACCCCAACCGGCAGCTCCTGATTATCCAACAGCGTCCTTGCCAATACATCAACCCATACCATAAACACACCGCCAGCCAGAGCCGTCAGCCAAAGAGACTGAACACCCGGCACCAACAGCCTGACAATATGGGGAATCATTAACCCTACAAACCCTATGCCGCCGCAGGTCGCCACTAAAACTGCGGTCATCACAGAGCAAAGTAACAAAATGCCCATACGTAAAAAAGGGACTTTAATCCCCAGCGTATGAGCCGTTTCATCGCCTCCCAACAGGGCCAGCAAGGAACGCTTCAGTGCCAATAGCACAACGAAGCCTCCTGCCACTGCGAGGGCTGGCAGCCAAAGTCCGGTCCAACTGGCCCGGGCAAAACTGCCCAATGTCCAGAAAAGCACCGCAGCGGCAGCCTGTGGCTCAGAAAAATACAACAACAGGCTTCCCAGCGCCGCGAACATAAATGACACCGCGACGCCTGACAGCAAAATTCTCTCAATCTGATAACCGCCACCGCTCATAGAGAACACCAGCAGTACAGACAGTGCAGAACCCAACAAGGCCCCAACAGGCAAGGTCAGTTGACTGAGCCAGGCTCCGGAAAGTAACTCTGAACCTGATAACAGCCCTGAGAAACTGCCTCCCAACAAGGTCATCACACAGATGGCACCGAAAGACGCACCCGAAGAGATGCCAAACAGATAAGGGTCGGCAAGAGGGTTTCTGGTGGCCAGTTGCAGTGCGGCACCGGCAAGTGCCAGTCCGGCCCCCGCAATAAAGGCCAGCAATATTCTGGGCAACCTGAGCTCAAATACAATTCGACTGGTCAGGTCCTGCCCGCCACCAAACAGAGACTGCCACACCTGCTCAACAGACAGATGCACAGCGCCAAACCCTGTGGCCAGTAATGGTGTTAACAGGGCAAAAATAACAAACAGCAGCAAACTGAATTTCGTTGCCAACGACTGCTCACGCCATTCAAACCCCATGGTCGACCTCCCGCTGGTAGCCGTAAAAGTAGGAGATCAATGGCTTACCATGTTGAGGGTGAGGGGAAATCTGGCAGCAGACACCGAATACATCAGCAATCATCGCCTCTGTCAGCACCTTTTCAGGCACTCCTCTGGCGACCAGCTCACCGCGGTTGAGCAGCAACAGCTTATCGCACAGGGCGCTGGCAAGATTGAGATCATGAATGGAAGCAATGACACTGACTCCCAGGCTTCGTACCAGCTCGAGTATCTGAATTTGATAACGAATATCCAGATGATTGGTCGGCTCGTCCAAAATCAACAATCTGGGTTGTTGAACTATGGCTCTGGCAATAAGGGCACGCTGTTTTTCACCGCCGGACAAAAGGTTGAACGGCCGATCCGCCAGCGCCTGCATCCCCACTTTGTCCAATGCAGCAGACACTTTGAGTCTGTCTTGCCTGCTGTCAAACTCCAGCCAGCCTTTATGAGGAGTCAGCCCCATACTGACCAGTTCGCGCACCGACAGATCCATTTGCGCTGGCGTGTCCTGCTGTACCACAGCAACGCAACGCGCAAACTCTTTGGCACTGAAGCTCTCTATGTCCCGGCCATCCAGTAAGCTCCGTCCCTGCTGCGCTCTGATATAGCGATAAAGACAGCGCAACAAAGAGGACTTACCGGCACCATTGGGTCCAATCAGCCCCAACATGCTTCCGGTGGGAATAGAAAAACTGATCTCCCGCAGCAAAGCTTTACCTGCAGCGGACCACGACAGTTGATCCACAGTCAGAACGGCTGGCTCATGATGTTGCATATCAGCCACCATAAGTCTGATGTATGCCAGGAAGAGTTAGTAATAATTGATTATGCATTCTCGCTCCTTCCGGGTGGCCCCGCCCGGGGTGTTCAAATGATATTCGCCAAGTAATCTGACTCTGATAGCCATACGTGACAGGCTATCACCACAGTTGCGGGCACAGTTCGGGCTTAACCCGATTCCCTTGAAACGAATACCTGCGTGTGTGACGCAAACTAGTCAAAAAGTCTTACAAGAGTTTTGCATTATGCTGTTTTTAAGAATAAATAGCATTAGGGGGACTGCCCCGCATCAGAGATATTGTCAAACTATCACTTTGGGTTAGTTCATAATGGGGAGCTAACCGGGCCAATGCAGCCTCGGCCAGTACTTATGATCGTGACGTATCACAGTCACTTCCATGGCAGCGGCATAGGGTAGCGCCATGCCATTAAAAATTCCCGCCTGCTGCTGGAGCCCCATAATATGAGCCATCAATACCAACATGACACCAGCGTGGCACACGACCCATACGGGCTCTGAGCCAGGACTTAAGTTCGATGCTGAAAACGCCTGGTCACAGACTTGCTCAAACGCTTCTTTAACACGACTTTCAAAGGCTTCCATAGTTTCCCCAGCTAGCGGCGGATTGCTCCATGGATCCCGATAAAAGGCATCAAACGCCTCGCCATCGGTCTGATATATCTCATCAAATGTTTTGCCATCCCAAATGCCATAATTCATCTCGGCAAAGCCCTCGAGCACCTCAGCACTCAGGCCAAACTCAGCCGCCCTGGCACAGGCAAATTGCCGACAACGGATACGGGGAGAGGTAATAACTCTTGATGGATATCCATAACGAGATAGCAAACCGTCAGCCCGACGCTGCATTTGCATTTCTCCTTCAGCGGATAAGGGCACATCGGTCACACCCCGTAGAATATTTCCCCCTTCGCAGGCACCGTGACGCAGAAACACCAATCGCAAACTGCTGCTCATGTTAGCTCCAATCTCTTGTACATCATGAGTTTTGATAAAATTTGAGCGCCCGGCTTGCCCTGCACACTCAAGGTGAATATTATGGACGTCTATACGTATAAATGTCCAAACCAATTTCTGTAATAACCCAGGCTCTCAAGTCAGGCTATTGAACTAAGTTATTGAGTATGAACAACCGCCTGCAGATGCAGCGGCGCAGCGCACAGGAAGTAAAGCATGGCAAGCCCTACACCACATACCCTCGAATCCAGCCAGGCAGTCTTTGACTCCCTGCAGCAGTCACTGGCCAAACGTATTCTTATTCTCGATGGTGCCATGGGAACCATGATCCAGCAGCACAAACTGGAGGAGGTCGATTACCGTGGCGACAGGTTCAGCGACTGGCATTGCGATGTCAAAGGCAACAATGACCTGCTGGTACTGAGTCAGCCACAGCTTATCAGGGATATCCACAAAGAGTACCTGCTGGCTGGCGCCGATATTCTGGAAACCAATACCTTCAACGCTACCACTATCGCCATGGCTGACTATGATATGCAATCGCTGTCGGCAGAAATTAACCGCGAAGGTGCCCGCCTTGCCCGGGAAGTAGCAGATGAGATCACTGCCCAAACGGGTATTCAGCGCTATGTGGCCGGGGTACTGGGCCCTACAAACCGAACCTGCTCCATCAGCCCTGATGTGAACAACCCGGGCTTTCGTAATGTGCACTTTGATGACCTAGTCGAGGCCTACACAGAATCCACCACAGCACTGATTGAAGGTGGCGCCGACATCATTCTGGTGGAAACCATTTTCGATACCCTCAACGCCAAGGCTGCGCTGTTTGCCATTGAAGGTGTGTTCGAGTCTTTGGGCTTTAAACTGCCGGTAATGATTTCAGGCACTATTACCGATGCCTCGGGCCGCACTCTGACCGGCCAGACAACTGAAGCCTTCTATAACTCGCTGCGCCATGTAAACCCAATCAGCATGGGACTGAACTGCGCTCTGGGGCCAAAAGAGCTTCGTCCCTATGTGGAAGAACTGCACCGCATCAGTGAATGCGCTATTTCAGCTCACCCCAATGCCGGTCTGCCCAATGAGTTCGGCGGCTATGATGAAACGCCTGAGGAGATGGCGGAAGTGATCAGTGAGTGGGCCGAAGCTGGCATGCTCAATATCGTTGGTGGCTGCTGTGGTACCACCCCTGAGCATATCCGGGTTATCCGCGAGGCCATTGATCACTTTGCTCCCCGCATCGCTCCGGATATCCCGGTCGCCTGCCGTTTGTCTGGTCTGGAGCCCTGCACCATAGAAGCGGACTCTCTGTTTGTGAACGTAGGTGAGCGCACCAATGTCACCGGCTCAGCGCGTTTTTTACGACTGATTAAAGAAGGCCAGTATGAAACCGCGCTGGAAGTCGCCCGGGATCAGGTAGAGAACGGCGCCCAAATCATCGATATCAATATGGATGAAGGCATGCTGGATGGCGTGGAGGTGATGACCACCTTCCTCAACCTGATTGCCTCTGAGCCTGATATCAGCCGCGTACCTGTGATGATTGACTCCTCCAAGTGGGAAGTGCTGGAGGCAGGCCTTAAGTGCATTCAGGGCAAGGGCATAGTCAACTCCATCTCGCTCAAAGAAGGCGAAGAGCTCTTTATTCAGCAGGCTAAGCTGATCAAACGCTATGGTGCCGCAACTATCGTCATGGCCTTCGATGAGACAGGCCAGGCCGATACCCGCAACCGTAAGATTGAGATCTGTACCCGCGCCTACAATATTCTGGTGAATCAGGTGGGCTTTCCACCGGAAGATATCATCTTCGATCCCAATATCTTTGCCATTGCCACAGGCATTGAAGAGCACGACAACTATGCGGTGGACTTTATTGAGGCCACGGCAGAGATTAAGCGTACCCTGCCCCACGCCATGATTTCCGGTGGAGTCTCCAACGTCTCATTCTCCTTCCGCGGCAATAATCCCGTGCGCGAAGCCATTCATGCAGTGTTCCTGTACCACGCGATTAAGGCGGGTATGGACATGGGCATTGTTAACGCCGGTCAATTGGCGATTTACGACGACATTGATGCCGAACTGAAAGAAAAGGTTGAAGCCGTGGTGCTTAACCTGCCCTGCCCGGTGGCAGACTCCTCCAATACCGAACAATTGCTGGAGATCGCAGAGAAGTACAGGGGGGACGGCAGCGCCGGTGCCAAGAAGGAAGATCTGGCCTGGCGCGAGTGGCCTGTCAACAAGCGCCTGGAGCATGCACTGGTCAAAGGCATTACCGAGTACATAGATAGCGACACCGAAGAGGCCCGTCAGCAAGCCAGCCGTCCGCTGGATGTGATTGAAGGCCCGCTGATGGATGGCATGAATGTGGTAGGCGATCTGTTTGGTTCAGGCAAAATGTTCCTGCCTCAGGTGGTTAAATCCGCGCGGGTAATGAAGAAAGCAGTGGCCTACCTCAATCCCTATATCGAAGCCGAAAAGGTGGAAGGCCAAAGCAATGGTAAGGTGCTTATGGTCACGGTGAAGGGCGATGTGCACGATATAGGTAAAAACATTGTTGGCGTGGTGCTGGCCTGTAACGGCTATGAGGTGATAGATCTCGGCGTTATGGTGCCGGTGGAGAAAATCATTGAGGTGGCCAAGGCGGAGAAAGTCGACATTATTGGTATGTCAGGCCTGATAACCCCAAGCCTGGATGAGATGGTACACAATGTAAAAGCCTTCACCCGTGAAGGCCTGACCATTCCCGCCATTATCGGCGGCGCCACCTGCTCTAAAATCCATACCGCGGTGAAGATTGCGCCCCATGCCCCCCATGGCGCCATCTATATTCCGGATGCCTCCCGTGCCGTGCCCATGGTCAGTAAGCTGATTAACAACCAAACCCGTCAACCCACCATAGATGCCATCTATGAGGAGTATGACGAAATGCGTGAAAAGCGCCTGTCTCAGGCCAAGCGCAAAGAGATTGTCTCCATTGAAGCGGCACGGGAAAACCATTGCCAGCTGGATTGGCAGGCTCACACGCCTTTTAAGCCTAAACAGCTGGGCATTCAGGTGTTTGACGACTACCCGCTTGAAGACTTGGTGGACCGTATCGACTGGACGCCATTCTTCCGCGCCTGGGAGCTACATGGTCACTTCCCCCGGATTCTGGAAGATGAAGTGGTGGGCGAAGAGGCCCGTAAGCTGTATGCGGACGCAAAAGTAATGCTGCAAACCATCATCGATGAAAAGTGGCTGACCGCCAAAGGCGTGATTGGTCTGTTCCCGGCCAATACCGTTAACCATGACGACATTGAGCTCTATACCGATGAGTCTCGCTCAGAGGTGCTGATGACCACTCACCACCTGCGTATGCAGATAGAGCGTGTCGGCAATGACAACTTCTGTCTGGCGGATTTTGTCGCTCCCAAAGACTCAGGCGTGGCCGACTACACCGGCGGTTTTGCGGTGACTGCGGGGCATGGCATTGATGAGCATCTTGAGCGCTTTGAAGCAAACCATGATGACTACAACGCCATTATGCTTAAAGTACTGGCTGACCGTCTGGCAGAGGCCTTTGCCGAGCGCATGCACGAGCGCGTTCGTAAAGAATTCTGGGGTTATGCTGCCGAGGAAGAGCTGGATAACGAAGCGCTTATCCGTGAAAAGTATAAAGGCATACGTCCTGCCCCAGGTTACCCTGCCTGCCCGGACCACACGGAAAAGGGCCTGCTGTGGGAGTTGCTTAAGCCCGACGAGTGTATTGACTTGAAGATCACCGAGAGCTTTGCCATGTACCCTACAGCCGCAGTCAGTGGCTGGTACTTCGCTCACCCCAAATCCCGCTATTTCGGCGTCACCAATGTGGGCAGAGATCAGGTAGAAGATTACGCTGTGCGTAAGGGAATGAGTGTTGCCGAGGTAGAGAAGTGGTTGCAGCCAGTGTTGGATTATGATGTGGAGTGAGGTCCTGAGTAGTCAGGACTTCACTTAAGCTCACGCGGTGTTAAAGTCGGCCTGACGGCCGAAGTACATCTTGGGTTTCCACCCCAAACCCGTGCAAGAGGGGATCAACAGCGGCAAACATCCATGTTTAACTGCCAGCTCGATATCCCTATCTCGCGCTCAAAGCTGGCCACATCGTGGCCATTCGCCCTCCTGCAGCTCCCTTGCCAAGTTAGTCATAAAAGCTAAAGCCTTCTAATCAGTATCAAAAAGCTTCTTTGAAGTAGAGTCCAATTCGGGCTTGAAGCAAACCATCTCACCATTTCCCAGTTCAAAGTAGATTCGCCCACAAACTGGGCATTGATAAACACTCTGTCGCCCATACTCCTTAGATCTAAGCGCCATACATGCGCGCTCCTTATCTTTAGAAGACGGTCCAGAATTCTCGATAGCATCATCCACTTCGTCCCAAAAAGGATTCCACTGTTTGTCTGGAATGATGTGAGCCTTATAATGGTGAGCGTCTGAAATATCATGTATTCGATGCCCACATTTACACTCGAACCACATTATCAGCCTCCAATTTCCCTTTGACGCTTACGGCTAACATAATCTTCACTGCTGGGGCGAACTATGCGTCCCAAGCTCGTGCTTGTTAGTGTTTTGCCACTGACTAATGGGTAGTTCATAGTGTAGAAGCTCACGACCACCAATCAACACCTCGCCCTTGAATACGAAACCATTTTTTGACAGGACTTTTCCAGAAGCCAAGTTTTCTGGTAGATGCCTTGCGTAAATAAGGTCTAGCCCAAATTTATTGAAGCCATATTTAACAACAAGAGAAGCAGCTTCCGAGCAGTAACCATTTCCCCAATATGGAACACCAAGCCAATACCCCAAATTTCCCGACAAGCCATCTATTTGCGTAATGCTGATGGCTCCAATGTGCTCCCCAGTGTCAGCAAGCTGAATAGCAAGTACGACGGCTTCTCTGTTTTGGAACCACGGCTCATGTTTTGAAATCCAATCTTCCGCCATCCCCTCTAAATATGGATGAGGAATATTGGCCGTCATCTCAGCAATAACCGTTGCGCCAGCTAATTTTTGGATACTTTTAGCGTCCGATTGCCGATAAGGGCGAAGCACTATTCTTTGGGATTCGAGTATTGGTATCAATTTTTATTTCCGGCCATTAGCGTCGAAGCAAAGGGCGGTGAAGATGACAGTAAAATACTTAGCTTGGCGTCAGCAGGAAATTCAACAGTTCTACCTGACCCAATACTTACCGTTTTCCTTTTCATTTGGCCCAATGTTCAAGAGTAATCACTCTTTTCCTTATCGCTTTGGAGAAGTAAAGCAGAAAAAAGACATAGATTCGTCGATGAAGAACATCACCTTAACTCAATCGAGGAGTTAGAGACTCAATCCGCTTCACTCGCCGTGGTATCAAAGTTCTTAAGCGACCTAAGGAACAGCCCCAAACCGCCGAAACTGAGAACCAGGATGACAATCAGATCAAATGCGGTCATAGCGCGCATACTGAAGTGAACAGAGGTGATAACCCCAAACAGCAGGGCGGCGATGGCGCCGAAGGTGAGCAGCCAGCCAATGGGATTTTTTGAGTTGTAGAACATGATGCCGACACCGAAGATAAAGGGCACCATCACCATACCTGTGGTGATACTGACGTTGAATCCCCCCGCCTGGAAGCCGTAGAGAGACATACCCATGCCGAAGCTGGAGCGCACCTGGATGGCATTTAGCAACAAATATAAACCCACTATCATCATGGTCAGGCCAATAAAAAAGTGTCCCAGCCCACCGCTACTGCCGCCTGCTCCGCGCATCCTTTTCTCCCGTCATGTCCCAGTGCTTTGCATCTAATATCGCCCCCGGGTTCAGTCATCAGGAAACGATATGATTAATATACATACAGGACATTTCTACCTTTTTAAAGCATCCCCCGACAGTCAGACGGTTATCCTCATAAGTTTCAGGTATGAATAACAAGGGACACGTAACTGAGTTTTAGGGCGTAAGCTCCATTTGGGTGAGATATTGTGTAGGCTGGTTAAACGGTAAACAGTCAATGCAGCTACAGGGAAGTAACAAAAATATGAGTAAATCCAGTTCACTGGGAGAGTACGTCAAAAAGCGCAATGGCCTGCCTTTGGGTGCGTCTGGGTCGTTACAGGCGATGCTGAGGCGCTCGTTAGGTGCAGAGTCCTTTCCTCAATTCTGGCAGCACTGGAACCCGATATGGAGTTACTACCTATCCCGTTATGTGATGCGACCTCTGGTCAAATTTCTGCCCCGTTGGCTGGCGATATTGATGACCTTTGCCGTCAGTGGCGCACTACACGATCTGGCAGTTACCCTGTTCAAATGGAAACCCATCTTTTTCTTTACCCCCTGGTTCACCTTTATGGGATTAGTGGTCGTGCTATCCAGCGCATTTGATATCAACTACAAAAGGCGGGGCATCACTGCTCGCATTTTCATCAACATTAGCCTGATTGTATTAACTTTTTATATCACCCATCTGCTTAGTTCGGGGCAGCTCTCTTTATCTTCAATCTGAGTATTTAGCTCACAGATGCGGAATCCACTTTAACAAGCACCGGCTGACAGGCTCATTATCTGTTGAGCCCGGTATAGCGATTGCCTACAATGTCGCTCGTTTCTATTTATTGAAGATAATTATCATGACTGATACTAAATCTCTGCCGGCACTGCCTGACCGCCTGTCTATCAACCCACGCAGCCCACACCATATTGCTGAAGTTTTTGAGCACGATATCGGCATCCGTATCAATGGCAAAGAGCGTTTTGACGTTGAAGAGTACTGCATCAGCGAAGGTTGGATTAAAGTCGCCTCTCCAAAGGCACTGGACCGCCGTGGTCAGCCACTGCTGATGACCATCAAGGGTCAGGTAGAAGCTTTCTACAAGTAACCTGCACAGGTACTTGCTGAACTCTAAGCTTTCAAAAGATTAAGCCCCGTCATTGAGACGGGGCTTTTTTATGACCTTACTATGGTCGCTACTCTATGTAGTAGAAGGCATCAGCCGCAATTGTTGGCGCCGTGCCTGCAGGCGCCTCACCTATCCAGCAGCCGGGATAGTCCGGTGTCCCAATTGGGCAAGGGTCACCTATATCTATCACCAGCCTATCGCCCTCTTGTTCAATATCTCCGGGTGTATAGCCGACAGGAATATTCACCTCACAGACACGGTAACTGGCAAAGTCATCACCTCCCGCAATATTTGTCGTATTCAGTGGACAGAATGCCGCTACAGGACCAGTTACCGGGTAAATAGTAATATTGCCTGAAGCACTGCTGTAATTACCGCCGGGTGGAACGATAGTCAATCTGCAATTACCGTTTACGAAGTCGTAAGTGGAAGCGCCTGGACATTCAACTTCATTTTCCAGGTAATAGTCCTGTCCCTCAACAAACCCAACTTTGCCTGTTGGTATATCGGCCACTTTACATGAGGCACCAACAATCGTCGGCGAGATAAAGGTGCCATCCCACCATGCAACATTTTGAGCGCACAATACTGGCTCAGGCTCTTCACAGGGGGTTGTCCAGGGTTCGATGGGCGTCGGTGTTACACCATCTCTCATGGCAATCAATTCAGCCTCAAAGACTTCCAGGTTTCCGACAGTTAAAGTGGCATGCTGGGAATTACACTTTTCATGATAAATATCATCAAAATCGGCACCCAGTGCACTTTCTGTGGGGACAAACGCATGTTCATCAATGGCATAGGTCATGGTGCCAATAGAATCACTGCTGCCGTTATAACCACCGGCTATATCTATAGGGGTGTGCCTGAAGCTTCCCGGTCTGACATCATCAGCCAAAGCACCGGAATAGATATCGTATGTCCATTCAGACAGTAATATGCCCAGCCATTTGAGCTTGCCATGAAACACCCTGCCATTGTGGTCAGTATTCGCTGACAGATAGATTTTTTTAACGCCCTCGGAAGCAGCCACATAGGATAAATTGGCCGCCAGACCATTGTTAAAGTTGTCACCTGTGCCACTGCCATTGGCAACACCTACATTGCGACTCAGCAGAGGTAAGCCCAGACCATGAATCTCAGCCATGAAGCTGTTGAAAAGACCTGATGGAGCATAGGTACCTGAGCCTGAATTGTAGTGATGCATTAACAGCTGACGGGCAGCAGGACTGTTGATGGCATCGATGAAGCCTCCCAATGCCTCACTATCACCGGGCAAGCTATCCAGATACGCGAGCTCAAGTTGCAGTCCGATCGGGATATTTGCCCCCTGATATTCAGTATCAAACGCCATAAATAATCTGGTGTTGTGCTCCTCGCTATTCATCTCTGCATGACGCAATCCGTAATTCACCACCTGCGCTCCCATGCTTCCGGCGATAACTGCCACGTCCGTTGTGTCTGGGGCTGCGTCCATAAGCGTTGGCAGCGTATCCACCATAAATGTTCTGAGCGCCTGCCCATTGCGCTGGATATAGTCATTGCCCACATGATAATCCAGCGTGATAACGTCAAAGCCCAAATCGATAAAACGGTCTATGCCTTCACCAAACTCATTCCACAGCGTGGTGGCATTGCGGTTATTGAGGATGTCAAAGCCATCCATAATCACCAGCGCCCGCTTAAGCTGATGACAGTCATCTGTGTCTCCCGATGCCGGATACACCCTGGCGTTGAGACGCCCAAACTCTCCAGCGTAAGCATGGGTAGCTACGGTTTGGGGAAGATCGCAGTGAGGCAAAGGCGGCTGATAAGGCAAATCACCTATACCACAGGGCAACACATCAACTTCAGAGACAGCATGAAACACGCCCGCGCTGGTGTTCAATGTGATATTGAAGCCTGCACCCGACAAATTCTGGACCTCTCCAGGGAGTTCAAAAGGCACGTCTGGTCTGACTGAAATAACTTCACGGCTGCCCTCGAACTGAATAGATGCAGAATGCAGAGATACTGGACTGCCGCGATAATTCATATTCGAGACAAGCATGTCGCTGGGAAGCACCATTTGGGGACTGGTGCACATGGCAGAACTCACCCCGGTAACACCGGCGCTTACAAACAATCCTGAACGCCAATAGGCCTGTGCCCCGCGGGGGTGGTACAGTTTGTTATCACGTACAATCAAGCGTCCATCTTCAAGTGACGCAGGGTCTATCGAGTCATAGTTCACTAATGAGACTGCCAAAGGCAAAGCCTGAAAACGCTCGAAATTGCGCTGCGTACGAAGTCGAATATCGGCAAGGGAGGGAAGCTGGTTAGTCTCTTTTGCCGCCTGGAACAGCTCACTGTACATATCAGAGAATACAGCCCCTTTAGCTGAATCCCGGCTATCATCACTGACCTTTCCATTACGCTGTAAAATGGATTGCCGATGCAGTAGTGCCCCTTTCTCCAGCCAAAAACCAGAAGGTAACTCAGACCTGTCCAACGCCGAGAACATAAGCTCCAGGTTTTCTGCCACACTGCCATCGCTCACCGTCAGTTGCTCTTGAACTGTCCTCCCATTTACCTCATAGCTATTAAAGCTATTCTCAGCAGTTCCGGCATGTGCCACTGCGATACTTCCGGCTATTGCTGCAGCAACAAACCTTTGCCCTAATTTATCCATTCCCATCTCCTTATTAATGACTGCTGCCTGATGCCTTTTGGCGGTTGGCAGGTATCTGCAAGGCGGGGAAAACACCCTTGTACGAAAAGTTCGTTTTGTTATTGGTTACAACGGACCCAACTGCTAGCCACAAATCCCAGCCCGATGATTTTCAGCCGAACTGAAGGATGTTTATCCCCGTAATCAGCCTATAAAAGAGCGCATAAGGAGTACTGACTTCAGATGCCATTTGAGATGGCATCCCGGGTCAATGAGAGGCGGTTAGTAATGATTGGCGAAAGGCATTGGGTGTCTTATCGGTCCAGCGCTTGAAAGCCCTTTGAAACGAGCTCTGCTCTGCAAAGCCAAGCAGCTGAGCAACCTGTAGGATCTCGACGTCAGCATTCTCAAGATAACGAATGGCATTCTTACGACGAACCTGATCAACAATCTCCCGATAGGTAAGCTGATAGTCATCCAATCGTCGTTGCAAGGTTCTTACACTCATACTGAATTTTGCAGCGGTAGACTCGATTTCCGGCACCCCATAAGGAAGCTGCTCCTGAATAAACCCGACAATGGCATCCAGCGAACAGCTGGTCACAAATCTGTCCATGATGTTTTCCGCCTTACGGATCAGTGAGTCGTGCACTATCGGGTTATGCTGGTTCAGCGGCAGGCCAAACGCAGAATTACACACATCCACTCCATTGAAGTCACTGCAAAAACTCACCTCACACTGGAAATACTCTTCATAGCTTTGTTGCGATGCCATAGCTGAGTGTTGAAAGCAGACCCTGCGCAGCGGTATTTTCTTTGCTGTTAACCGTCTTGCCATCGCAACCCAGCTCGTCACCACAGCTTCAACCACGTGGTGGCTGCAGTGATAAGCAGGAACCCACTTCAACAGCGTGAATTGCTCCCCATATTCGTGTTCGGGTAAACCGCAGGTTCCTGCCAGAGACTGGAACTTCATCTGGTTTTCCAATGCATCCTTGATGGTCGATGATGTGTAGGCGATATATCCCAATATTCCCCACTGACCGGCATCGACGCATTGTCCAAACTCGAAGCCAAGCTGAGGCCTGTTGAGCCGTTGTTGGGCAAAGCTGATTAAGCGCTCATAGATTTCTACATCAATCGTCTGCCCCGGACACAGAGCTTCCATGGCATACATATCGATTTCATTTTCAGGCTCCAGCCCGTGTTGACGGATGAAATTAACAAAGGAACAAACGGTGTCAGCGGGGACAGTTATCAGACTCTCTTCCATCTTGTATGCCTCTCAACATCACAGTGACCCTTTGAGAGCATGTTATTACCGAGTCGATAGACAAAACGAACGAAACAGTGGGCAATATCGGGCAAATCATCAAAAATTGCCCCGGGACGTCCCAAGCTAACACACCACTTAACGGTAGTGCTAAAATCTTGCTCAGAACGAATTAAGTTGAGTATTAAGGAAGTATTGTGAATCCAATTATTGCCCTGTTAAAAGAACACAATGTCAGTGACGAGCAGATCCATTCTCTGTTTCAGACCCTGACTGAAAACCCTATGATGGCCATGGCGACTCTGGGCCAGTTGGGCCTGCCACCTGAAAAGCTGCAGGCTCTGATGATGCAGGTTATGCAGAATCCTGCCCTGATTAAAGAAGCTGTGGAAGAGTTGGGGCTGGACTTCTCCAAAGTAGAAGCCGCTAAAGAAAAGATGCAACAGCAGCAAGGCTAAGTCTGCTGACTTACTAACAAAACACCCGGTCATTGCCGGGTGTTTTTATATGCTTAAAGCGTATCAAGTTTGGACTGGATATCTTGTTGCCGGCGGTTGAGTTGTAGCACCCGCATAGCCTCCCACATTGAGATTAATGCGCCCACAGCAAGCAAGCCATAACAGTTGATAGGATCATCAAGAAAAGGCAAAAACTTCTCACCCTCAACAAATATCCCGTATACCCCCAAGCCCAACATAATCGCCCCCGGTAAGCCAATAAGCTGAGTCATCAGCATGGATTTCTTCACTGCCGCCAGTTCAGCCTCAAGTTTTGTTTTCGTTCTCTGCCTCTCTGCATGGAAAAAAGCATGATAGTAATTCTCCCTCATTCAAATAACATACTAGGCAAATATGAGGTTGCAACCTTGGCGAACAAACTGAATTTGCCAATGATTCCCGGAGGGAACCGATGAAATTCATGCCACTTTTTGCCACATTGCTCAGCACACTTGTTTTGGTTTCACATGCCAAAGCAGAGAAAGTACCAGAGCTCCCCCTTGAAGCTTATGCCAGCTTGCCTGATATGAGCAGGCCTGATCTGTCTCCGGACGGAAAACGCCTGGCTTTCATTAAAAATATGGAAGGCACTCTGGTTCTCATGGTGTTCGACCTGGAAAAACGCACCAACAACCCAATCATCAGATCAGATAACAAAGAGGTATTTCTTGACTGGTTCTCCTGGTTGAACGATACCAACCTGCTGATTGGGGCACGGGATGTACGACGGGATGGAGCAATCAGGTACACAGTAACACGCATGCAGAATGCGGACCTTTCCGATGGAGTGAAGCTAACATCTGCACTGAAATTAAAAGAGAGTGATAAGCCCCCCCAGTTTCAGGACAACATCATCAGTATGCTCCCCGATGACGATATCAGGGTGCTGATGCAGCTGGATCTGAAGCAAACCAATGCGCCGGGGGTGTACAGAGTAAACCCGACAACCGGTCGCTACCAGCGAGTACTGCGGGGTAAAAGCCAAATCAGCCATTGGATATCAGACCGCCAGGGCAATATCCGCATGGGTTACGGACAGGAAGATGGCAAGGCGTTTTACCGTTTGTACTCGCCTGATACCAATGAGTGGCAGCCGTTTGCAGAATACGAGTTGTTCTCAGCCGACTCAATCAGCGTAAAAGGCTTCGGTAAAGACCCAGATATCCTTTACTTCACCGCTATCCATGAAGGAAGAGACGCGCTTTTTCGCCAGTCACTTAAAGGTAATAACAAACCTGAGCTGATTTATGCCGATCCCAAATTTGATGTTCAGGGAAGCCTGGTTTATTCAGACAGCACAGGAGAAGTGGTTGGCTTTGCACACTCCAATGCCCAGGATGCAGTGGTTTACTGGGATGAAGACATGCTCAAGCTACAAAGGTCGTTGGCTGCAGCCCTGCCCGACAGTAATAACTATGTGTTGGATACGAGTCAGGATGGCAACCGCTATCTGGTCTATCACACCTCCGCCTCTGAGCCGGGGATCTACCTGCTGGGAGATCGAAAACAAGGTACGTTGGATTACATCGGTTCCCGTTACGACGCTATCAACGAGAGCAACTATGCTGGCAAACAAGCGATTCGCTACAAAGCCCGTGACGGGTTGGAGATAGCTGGCTATTTAACTGTGCCCCTGAGCCGACAGGACAAGGAAAAGCTGCCGACAATTATTCTTCCCCATGGTGGGCCTCACGCCAGGGACTTTGCCAATTTTGACTACTGGTCAGAGCTACTTGCCAATCGAGGTTATCTGGTGCTTCAGCCAAACTTCAGGGGCTCATCAGGATATGGTTATGAGTTTGAAATGTCGGCCATGCAGGACTGGGGTGGCGCTATGCAGGATGACTTGCAGGACGCCGCCAACTATCTGGTACAGCAAGGGTTGGCCGATCCGGAGCGCATTTGTATCGGAGGTGGCAGCTATGGGGGCTACGCAGCACTAATGGCCGTGGTAAAACACCCTGAAACATTCAAGTGCGCAGCCAGTTTTGCCGGCGTCTCAGACCTTGAAAAGCTGGTGTCCCGTCGTATCCGACATTTCACCAACAAGGATCTCTATCGCGCCCAATTCGGTGAAGATGACGAAAAGCTGGCGGCGGTATCTCCTGTGAATGCAGCCAAACAGATTAACCGGCCAGTGTTACTGGTTCACGGGACTGACGATGCATCAGTGTTTGTCAGTCAGAGCAGAGATATGGCGTCAGCCCTGGAAAGTGCCGACAAAGAAGTGACCTATATTGAACTTGAGGATGGCGATCACCATCTGTCTCATCAGGCCCATCGGGTTGAAACCCTGGAAGCCTTTGTCGAGTTTTTTGATAAGAATCTGAAACAGTAAAAACTTTTATCGCAGTGATGACGGACCAGTCATCACTGCAACTGTTTCAAGGTTCCCATCCCCAACTGTCGCATCTGCTTTTGTATCCAGTTTGCTCTCTCGTTCATATAGGCAGAGGGTGGACTGATACGGTATTTCCAGGGACTGGGCAAAATCGCTGCAAGCAAAGCCGCTTCTCTGGCAGTAAGCTGGCTCGCTGATTTATGAAAATAGAACTCAGCGGCCGCGCCAACGCCATAAATACCCGGGCCAAACTCGGCTATATTCAGGTACAGCTCCAGCGTCCGTTCTTTACCGGCGATGGCGTTAAGCAGCAGGGCAAACCAGGCCTCCAGCCCCTTGCGGACCAGCGAACGTGATGGCCACAGAAACAGGTTTTTGGCGGTTTGTTGAGTCAGGGTACTGGCACCACGCAACCGCTCACCGGCTTGCCTGTCTTCCAGAGCGACCGTGATAGCCTCAAAATCCACGCCCCAGTGCACCGGAAATCGCTGATCTTCTGAAGCGATAACCGCCAACTGCATATTGGGTGATATCTGTTTGAGATCCTGCCACTCATGCATGGCCACTATGTCAGGATCCGGGGGAAACAAAGCACGCTCCATCCGCCAGGCCCAGGTTGGCGGATTAACAAAGGTCACCAACACCACCATAAGCAGGGACAGCAACACAAAGCCCAACAGCAATCGCCGCCCCCAAAACCACAGCCAACTGACAGTGCGTCTGCTCTTTGATTTGCCTTTTGTTTGTGTGGCCAACCGGCTCTCCTTCCAGGCTGGAAAGTCATACTGTTAACGTTGACACCAGTCTAGTCAATTTTATAACCGGCGGCGACTCACTCCTCCCCCTGCAGCTCAGCTCTTCCCAGCAGGAAGGTCAAGGGGATTGCCAATCTGTCAGCCCAGGCATTCTCAGAGTGATTGGTACCCGGGAAGAACCTGGTTTGCCATTGAGGACTCGACCAGCCCTGTGCAGCCATCACCTTATCCACCGCCTGCTGCAATGGAGGATAGAGCGCATCCAAAGTCTGATCGCCATAGTCAAAATACAGCTTACGGCTGTTGGCCTCAGGCAATTTATGCTCAAGGTAGTCTCTGAATGCTTCCGGTATCGGATTGTTATTCAGGTCATGAATACCGGGCCAGTGGGTGGATAAACAGGCTGCACCACCAAACACCTCAGGATACTGGGTAAGGCCATACATGGAGATAAGTCCTCCCATGCTGGAGCCCATAAGGAAAGTGTATTCTGGCCCTGTGTGTACCGGGTAATGACGATCGATATAGGGTTTCAGCTCTTCAACCAGGAACTTCAGATAATCATCAGAATAGGGCTGACGCACGGGAACCCCGGACTGCTTCTGAAACTCAAAAAAGGCTTGCTGCCCATGCTCATCAAGGCCGTCAAAAGCCTGCTGCGGAAAATACTCAGCCCGTCGGTGCTCACCGGCGTTATGCACCCCCACTACCATAAATGGAATTGTCGTTCCGTTGTCGATAAGTTGCTGGGCTACTTCATCAACCCGCCATTCCTGTCCATTCCAACTGGTCGTCGCATCAAACAGCATCTGGCCGTCATGCATATAAAGCACCGCCAGCTTTTTTCCGTCGACATTGTCCGGCAACCAAACTTCAACCGTACGCGGCTGGACTGATTTAAAGGTGACGCCCTGTAGCTGCTCCAACTGACCTGCAGATACCTGTGGTGCTTTTTCTGCCCACGCCTGCACAGCCCCCAGCAGTAAGGCCACACCTGTGGCTACCTTGGTTATCGCTCTCATCCGGATTCCTTGCCCTTTTCGATCTTACGAGTATGCAGCAGCCTGCCTCACCGGCAATAAACATACGTATGCATTCTCTGTCATGCAGAACAACTTCCTATACTCTTGATCAGGTTTTAGCCCTAATGGCTCATTGTCTATCAACAGGGCAAACGGCTTAATGAGTTCAGCCTTCAACCTAAAGGATACTGACGCATGGACTTACTCTCTCCGCTGGGTGCTTTGCATCCCGATGAAGATATTCAGGATTGGCTCGTAACTGAGCCTAAAACGATAGCAGTTCTGGATAACCAGGCTCTCTCCTTCACCCTGATAGACATCGCAGAAGACCCGGCTCCGCAGGAGTTTGTCGCAGCCATCGAGGCTTTTATGTCTTTGTCCCTAGAATCCCGGCAAGTAGTCCAGCCATATGTGTTTCAGTCTTACCAACATATGCTCGATGAGCTGGAAGAGTTTGAGCTGGAGGAGTGGGATTTGGAGATTGAGGACCCAAGTGAGATTTGGGACTTCATCGAATTCAAGAAGATCTACGTAAGTCGCCGCGCCTATGGTGATAAAGCCGTTTACATCAGTGTCGAGGCCAATTGTGAATGGGAGCCTGAGCACGGCTTACAGCTGGTATACAGGGCGGGTTCGACTCTTGTCAGAGTGAGTGAGCAGGATGGCAGTCTTACCAACGCGGATGCCTTTGCCCTGGAAGAGAGCGAAGACTGCATTCTGTATCACATCGACTAAGCGATACCTGTCAGCTGAGCTATGCTTTCTTTACTGTACTCAGGGACGACATAGCTAATGGACTTTATCAATTTCAAGGTCGGCCAGAAGATGGTGGCCTTTAAAATTCTCGACATACTTCAAACAGAAAAACATGACGGCAAGCTAACTTCTCTGCCCAATAACACCAGCAGTTTCATGGGGGTCAGAGACTATGCGAACAAGCCTGTTCCTATCTTTGACCTGGGCATTATGCTCAATGGCGTATCAACAGGCCTGACCAATCAGGAACTGATAAAGTTGCTCGCAGACAGAGAAGAGGATCATGTCACCTGGTTCAAAACCCTGCGCAGCACTATAGAAGAAGGGACTCCCTTCACCAAAGCCTGCGATCCCCATGAATGTGCATTCGCCCAGTGGTATGACAGCTTTCAGACTGACAATGAAGATTTTGCGGACTTACTGAAAAAATTCGATGCCCCCCACAAACAGCTGCACGCATTGGCTGGCGAAGTACTTGAGCTGCTCGAGCGGGACGAAAAAGAGCAAGCATTGAAAGCATTTCGCCGGGAAGAGCACTCAAGTTATGCCACTCTGATGAGGTTGTTTGGTGTGGCCAAAGACCAGCTTGCGCTGGATTACAAACCCATCATCGTCTTTACCACCCGCGATGGTATAACGCCCGATATAGGCCTGCTTGTCGATAAAGTTGAAGACAGTGTAGACGTGGAAGAGCAGGACATTCACCCGATGGATGACCTGGCACATCTGGGCTTTAATATGCAGGCACAAACGACCCGCCTGGTACGGGGGTTAATCCACCATAACAACAAACACAGTCTGATTATGGAACCCAGAGCAATCGTGCCTGACCCCGCAATCATCAATCAGCTGTCACAGCTTGATGCCGCAGGTTAACCCTGTAAAAAACAAAAAAGCCGCGAACTGTCGCGGCTTTTTCATGGTTTAAAGCAGCTTACAGCTGATACTTCAGCTTACCCTTGAGCTCTGCAACATCCGTCACCTTCATCTGATTAGGCAGCTTAGCAAACGGCTTGTCCTGATACTTGCTGCCTCTCAGCTGCACATTAATACGGGCAGCGTCCGGGTTGAGCATGGTCTCAGCATAGAAGGTCTTGATATCATCAAGGCCGACGGCCTCAACAGCAGCAATCAGCTTGTCTTTTGAGTCGTATTGCCACTTTTCATCGTACCAATCCCCCATCAGAGGTTGCACTTCCTCAAACATATTCTTGGGTGCCTCTTTCAGTCCCACCAGCACACCATTTTTGATGGCAGCAAACTCCTGCTCAGTCAGTTTATCCAACTTGGCCTGATACTCTTTTTTGAAGCGGTCAAACCTGTCCTGGGCCTGTGGCAGGTCCATAACCGGAGACTGGATATAGAGACCCACTGCCGCATAGTCATCCATGGGGTAGTCCAGCGCGCCTACGGCATAGGCCAGTTGCTCTTCAGTCCTGAGCTGATTGAACGCCTCATGACGGAAATGGGCTGCCAGCACCTTGGCGATCGCTTTTTGCTGCACACCCGGTTTGGCGTGTACGGCCAGATCGGCCAGCGCGATATCTGCCGCAGCGGTATCCTGCTGATAGCTGAGCACCTGGCCCGGCTGTGGCATCACATCCACCACTTTAACGAAATCAGTCTGCTTGTGGTCAGCACCCAGGGCATTGGCAACCTCTTTGGCCACCAGCTCAAGCTCGGCATTGTCATAGTTACCAAAGGCAAGAACACGGGGTTGGTTCTGCTTAATCAGTCCGCTAACCCTGTTGTTGAAATCTGCCAGTGACATTTTCTCAGCCGCAGCGCTCAGAGCCTTATCTTCAAACTGATGCTGTTGGGTCAACTTCCGAACCGCGGGGAAAACCTGATAGATGGCAAACTGTTTTTGCTTATTGGCCAGTGCCCGCACATATCTGTCTTTAGCTTGCTCAAAGCTGGTTTCATCCACTTTAGGCTGCAACTTCAACATTTCTTCCAGCAGCAGTGGCTGCTTGTCGGTAAAGCCGGTGATCCGCAACGCCATGCCCTGACCCACAATCGGCGTGGCATACATACCGGCTGCACTTGCCTCAGCGGTCAGCTGGCTTTGCTGCAGCCCATACAGGTCTTGCCACAAGTCCAGTGCCACCTGGTTTTCTATCTGCTCGGTGGCACTGCCGGCGTTCAGATCAACAATCAACACACCTTTAGGCTGCTGGGAAAACTGCTGACTGGGGTAATGCCACACCTTAACGCCATCTTTATCCACTTTAAGCTCAGGTTTGGCTTGCTCCATACCCTGAGTTTTCAGGGCAAAGCTCTCCGGCATCATGCGGTTAACCTGAGGCAGAACCAAAGCGGTATTAGTTCCTGTCCAACTGTCGACCTGGCTTTGCGGGATATCCTCAATACGGTACTCGCCAGCATAGAAGTGTTGGGTATCGGAAACCTCTTCATCCTTACTGATATACCAAACTCTCAGAGTTTCCGGGGTTAACTGCTCTAGCACCTGATTAATGGCATCAGCATTAAACTGGCCGTAATAGTAATTGGCGTTAATTGCATAGTTGGTTGGGTAGTTCTGCATGGTGTTAACCAGAGTGGCGGCATAACGGAACTCTTCGACCTTGGGCAGGAAGCGGAACTCGTTATCCAGCGAGGTTTTGATCTCTTTGAAATACTTGTCATCGACCCCCTGTTGCTTCACCAGATCTATGTACTGCATCACCAACGCCAGGGCTTCATCTCTGTGCTTCATGCCCTCATCGGTCAGATCCATGGTGATACTCAGTTCGCCATAGTTACCGTAGTGGTTCGGGCTGGAACTGGCATTAAGCGCGCTTATCCAACCCTTCTCTTTCAGCAGCTGTGCGGGCGTGCCCGGCATTTCAGAACCCAGCAGATAAGTCACAAAGCCATTGGGCTTATACATGAACTCATCCATATTGTTGCGTATGGTGAAATCCAGCTTCAGCTGCTTCACATCTTCATTGGGCTTGTAGTACACCTTCTTGCCACCCACATCCGCAAAGTTCATTTCAGCGGTAACGGCAGGTTTGTCTATCTGCTTGTCTTTGATCGGGGAGAAATGTTTGCGCGCCAGCTTTTCCATCTCATCCAGTGGCAGATTGCTGATCAGCGCCACTTTCATAATATTGGCCGAGTAGTACTTGTCGTAGAAGGCCACGGTTTCTGTGTGTAACTTGCTACCCTCTTTATCGCCCAGGGTTTCAAGGTTACCGATCAGGAAGCGGTTGGCGGGGTGCTCGCCCATCATCTGACGTGACAGCTTGAACTGACCGAAAAAATCCAGCTCACGACGCATGGACCATTCGGCATTCACCGCACTCTTCTCTTTCTCTGTATATTCAGGGTAAAGCTTGGGAGACTTGAAGAAATCGGAGAAGCGGTCCAGCGCTTCGTCGTAGGCATCGTTGTTCACCTTGAACATATAATTGGTGTAGGTCATCCAGGTAGAGGCATTGGACATACCGCCATTCTGAGACAGAAACTCTTTGTACTCATTGATATCCGGGAACTTTTCTGTGCCCAGAAACAGCAAATGCTCCAGATAGTGCGCCATCCCCTGCTGGGTCATGGGGTCCTGCAGCAAACCCACTCCCACATTCAATGCCGCTGCTGACTTATCTGTAGAGGGATCTGATACCAGAATCACTTCCAGATTGTTGTCCAGCTTCAGGGTGCGATAACCACGCTGATCATTGGGGCTGACCGCCAGCTCAGTTAAAGGAGCCAACTGCTGGGCCGGGATAGTCTGTGAACTTTGATTTGTATTGCTGCAACCGGCCAATATCGCCAGGGTCAAAGTGCTGAGTACCAGAGTTTTCTTCATACCAATTCCTTTTGAACGGTTTTTTTAGAGTTTGTCTCAAGCTAGCAGATACTTACCGAGAGTAACAAAATAAAGTAGTAACAAAATTCAACCTGCCCATATCCTGCTGTATTGGGGCTCAGCGATAATTTCTCCCCAAATCAATCCAACAACATTCTTGTAACAATCTACTCAATCGGTTATTCCTAGTGCACTGCAACTAGTCGGTAAGTATTACCAGCAGTTGTGTTAATCAATCAGACTCACTGGAATAACAATATGAAAAAGACACTGCTTGCCGCTGCTGTTCTTTGCGCGGCCCCTTCCTATGGAATGGACTTTATTCTTGATGTAAAAGGGAATTTCAATCAGCAACGAGTAGAGAGCCAAGTTAATCGCACCGGCGGTACACTGAAAAGCTGTATCCCACAAATCGGTGTTTGTCAGGTCGCCTTTGAAAATGCTGATACCGCAGCCCAAAGTGGTCTGGCACTGGTACCTGACGCCACTGCATTTGTTCCAGGTGTACAGGATTCAGTTGCCAGCTCAGAAGAGATGAGCATTACCATTGAGTCCGGTTTCGGCAACCCTCCAGCCAGCGGCGATGATGACAGATTCTTTGACCTGCAATGGGGCCATGTGGCTGTTGGCGCTGTCGATGCGTGGAATGCCGGTTACCGTGGCCAGGGCGCCAGAGTAGCAGTGCTGGACAGTGGCGCAGATGGCAGCCACCCGGATCTTGCTCCCAATATCAATACAGATCTCAGCCGCTCCTTTGTTGATGGAGAAGCATGGGATTATGCCGGTACAGATGTAGGGAACCATGGCTCGCACACAGCGGGTACTATTGCTGCAGCCGATAATGGCATCGGCAGCATCGGGGTTGCTCCTGAGGCTGAACTGGTGATCCTGAAAGTACTGTCTGCAGATACCGGCAGTGGCAGCTCATACGGTACCATGCAAGCCATGGTTTATGCTGCGGACAACGATGTCGATATTATCAATATGAGCCTGGGTCTGTCTGTACGACGCAATGGCCTGTTTGATATCAATGACACGCCTTATGATACCTCTGACGACATTCGTTTCGACGTGGGCGGAAAAGATGGTATTGCTCAGTTTATCGGTGCTTATTCCAAGGCTGCTACCTATGCCCGTCAAAATGGTGTAACTCTGTTTGCTTCAGCTGGTAATGATGCAACAGATCTGGATCACACCGACAGCCTTATACACCTGCCATCAGGCTTGCAGGCGGTCAACGCCATTTCTGCTCTGGGCCCTCAACTCTGGGGCGCCAATCCAGGCGCTGATCTTGATCAGCTGGCAATCTACTCCAACTATGGCCAATCTGAAATCAACTTCAGTGCGCCGGGTGGAGACTATAGCAGCGCCTTCATTCCGGGTGGCTTTGATCCATGTACAGTAGCTGGTTTGACCCGCTCTTGTTACGTATTTGACTTTGTCTTCAGCACAGGTAACCAAGGCTGGTATTGGTCTGTAGGCACTTCCATGGCTTCACCACACGCGGCAGGCGTGGCAGCACTTATTGTGAGTGCCAACGGTGGACGTATGGACCCACCAAAGCTGGAAGCCGAAATGCGTAAGCTGGCACAGGATCTGGGTAAGCGTGGCCGCGACGACGTGCACGGTCAGGGTAAAGCCTACGCCCCGGCGAACTAACTTATTGAGTTGTTGAGAACAGCCCGGTCACCGCCGGGCTGTTTTATTTTCATTCATACCTTTCAGATGTCTTTTTCATCACAAGTCCCTAATATAGGACTCTGCTTTCTGTTTTCGGGGAAGAGCACCTCAGTTTTCCAACCTGACAGATTAAAGGCTCTGACGCCCTCGTAATTTACGTCATTCTCTGTGAAAGCCTCATAACCAAGGAGGACACATCATGACACTTACCTTAAAAGTCGCCAGCTATCCAATGGCTGCTTACTCTCAGCCGAATGATTTTCCGGAAGCCTCTCTTACTGGCTTCAATAACGGCGATGAATGCAATATCGGCGTGACATTTTCCGGAGGTGGAACCCGAAGCGCCTGCTGCACTCTGGGCCAGCTCAAAGCCCTTCACGAGAGTGGTGTCCTGGAAAGGGTCAGGTATATCTCGGCGGTATCGGGTGGCAGCTGGGCCAGCGTCCCTTTTCTATTTATCAGTAATGAGCAGCTGGTACATTACTTTGCGGGAATAGAACAACCCAATCATCTGGATGAAGCGACCGCCAAACATATTGTCCCCGGCAGTTTTCAATCCTGTCTGACCAATGCCGGTGTACTCTCTCGATTACTGGCAGCAGCGCTCAGCGGCAAGGGCGATGAAAGCTATGCGGATGTCATCGGCAGAATTTTTCTCAAACCTTTCGATCTTCACCAACCCCATAAGTCCTTCACTTATGATCAGAATACCCGGGATGATGCACTGACCCGCAATTTGGAACAGTCTCAGTCAGGTAGGCTGAAAGCCACTGATTTTCAACTACAAAGAAGTAATACTCCTTACCTTATTGTCGGAGCAACTTTACTCAACCATGACGGCCTTAACTTCAAACAAAAGTACCCGGTCGAGTACACGCCACTTTATTCAGGTATCAGAACCAAATGGACTGATGATGATTGGTTTACCCCGGACGATCATTTCGGCGGAGGCTATATTGAATCTCTGGGATATGACTGCAAAGGACCATACAGAGAAGATAGGAGCACGGCAGTTCACACTATGACGGTCAGGCGCTCACCCAAACAGTTTGGCGACTGGACCAATGAAAAGGCTTTTTCCCTGTCGGATATTATGGCGAGTTCCGGAGCGGCTCCTCAGGAGATTACCGACACTCTGGGGTTAAGGTCGCTGGGGTTCCCGGAGTTTTTCCATATCCCGATTCAAACCAAAAACAATGCGCCCAAAGTCGCCGACGAGTATGCCCACTCTGATGGTGGTCACATGGAAAACCTGGGGATCATGCCCTTGCTTGCCAGAGGGGTTAGCCGTATCTATGTCTTTATCAATACCAAATGCGCTTACTTTCCCCAGGATAACTGGCAGCCAGACTCCAGCGCTTCAGCCGTCAATATTGAAAAAACCAATATCAATAAGTCGGTAAAGGCTTTATTCGTTCCGCTTCGGGATTGGTTTGGACTGAAAAAATTTGAAGACAATCTGGTGTTTAAAGATGGAAGGAACAAGCTGAAGGAGCTTATCCAGGCCTTCAACCAACAGATTACCGTCGCCAATGATGGCTTGAGCAGCTATGCCGAAGAGGGGCTGTTTTACACTCAGGAACTGGAAACCAGAAAGAATAAGGTGTTTGGGGTATCAGGTGGCCAAAAGGTGACAGTCACCTGGGTCTATAACCAACGCAGCAAGGCGTGGGAGGACAGTCTGGCGTCACAGGAACTGGCCGATGAAATCCGTCACCAGAAGCTGGATGAATGGGATCCATTTCAATTAGACAATTTCCCCCATTATGAAACCTTTATGGAAAATGCAGCGGTAATAAACCTAAAAGGGGTGCAAACTAACCTGCTCGCCAGTCATGCCTGGTTTGTGGCTCGCAAGGCGCTCTCTTAACACGAAAAGGGCCTGTTGGCCCTTTTTGCATCTGATTAGCCAGCGTTACTGCCGGTTTTTTTGCATCAGCTCCATCACCCGCTTAGCCTCTGCCATCTGTTCCTGCTGAACCTGCTGATAAAGCCTGTCCAACTGCTCCAGCTGCGCCTCTGTTGGCTCATTGTCTCCAATTGACGCCTCAAGCTCAGTCAACTGATACTCGGCATCTGACATATTCTCACCACCGGCCTGATACAGCTTCATCTGAAGTTGACTCTGCTTATCCTGCAAACTGTAAAGCTCTTTCTCCTGAGCTTCACTGCGGGGATAAATTCCCATCAGTTCATCAAGTCTATCTTCTATCTCCATCAGCTGTTGCTCTATCGCAACCACCTCATCGGAAATGCCCATACAGCTAATCATCTCAGCTTCGGACAGCCCCACCGCTGCCTGTGACAGATTATCCATACAGGCTTCCATAGCTTGTTCTGAGTGACTGGAGTTATCAAAACAAGCCCTGATTTCCCGGGCAAAGCTCTTTTCTACAGCTGCCTCGCTCTTCCCTGTACATTCAGCAAATCTGGCCAGCACCTCAGCCTCTTGCTTTATTGACGCAATAGACATCTGCACAAACATCTCTTTCTGCTCTTCTGTCATCTTTGGCATCGACTCTGCGTCGGCAGTGACCGCAAGCATAGATAACATTAAAGCAGGCAAGGTGGATAAGGTTCGGATGGACATAGGTAAATCCCTTTTTATGGACGATTCAGATTACGCCTCCCCACTCTAGACCAGTATATCCATGCTTCACATTGCCCTTTTGGGTAAAGCGGTTCGCCATTTCACAAAATAGAAAGACAAAACTCATACCTTTCGGCGCTCAAAGACAGAAGAAAAAAACGTTAAAACATCTAAACTTGTTCTGGATCAAGTTATATACAAATGTTATCACTTTGTGAGTATTCACCATTTGCAACAGTGGTCACAAAATGGACTCACAACAACAATAAATGCATTTATCTCAAAAGATAAATCGCTTCGCCGAGTGAATAAATGGTCGATCTCGCACGCAGAAAACTGGTTACCCTGACTCGCGGCCGTGCCGGGCAACTGAGTCTTCCCTGGCTATTCAGCCAGCAGCAGTTTGTTGATGCCTGCACCCGCTGTAACAAGTGCGTTGATGCCTGTGACACCCAGATCATTCAGGTCGGCGACGGTGGTTTTCCCCATGTCGATTTGACCATCGACGAATGCACCCTCTGCTACCGCTGCGCCAGCGTATGCAGTGAACCCCTTTTTAAAGCTGAGTCGGAAGCCCCATGGCAGGCAGATATACAACTGACAGACAGATGCCTTGCCCTGCAGAACATTGATTGTCGCAGCTGCGCAGATGCCTGCGAACCCATGGCTATCCAATTCAAACCCATTATCGGCAAAGTCGCGCAACCCAATTTGCAAACAGAAAGTTGTACAGGCTGTGGGGCCTGTATCAGCCCCTGCCCGGCCGATGCCATCAACTTAGTCCTGCGGGAGGCATGACTCAAATGCAAGAAGTCCATATTTCAAGTCTGGTCGTACACACAGCTCCCGAACATATCGCCGGGATCAGTGAGCAGATAAATGCAATACCCAATGCCGAAGTCTGGGGTGATAACCCCAAGGGCAAGATTGTCGTGGTGCTTGAGTCGGAGACTCAGGGGTTTCTTACTGAAACCATAGAGAAAATTAATAACCTGCCCAACGTTTTGGGAACCGCTCTGGTTTACCACCAATTTGAACCAACTTCAGATCAGCTCAACAACGGCGTCGAGGGGCGTCGACCCGAGGAGGGGTTATGACACTGTCAAGACGGAACTTTATTAAGGCAAGTGCTGCAGCATCTGCAGCTGCAGTCGCCGGGGTAAACCTGCCCGCTTCAGCAACCAACTTAATTGCCAGTTCAGACCAAACCAAAATTCACTGGGATAAGGCACCATGTCGTTTCTGCGGCACGGGGTGCTCAGTGCTGGTAGGCACCAGAGACGGCAAAGTGGTCGCGACTCAAGGCGATCCTGAAGCGCCGGTAAATAAAGGGCTTAACTGTATCAAGGGCTACTTCCTGTCCAAAATCATGTATGGCGAAGACAGGCTGACTCAACCTTTGCTGCGCATGAAAGATGGCCAATACGCCAAAGACGGTGAATTTACCCCAGTATCCTGGGATACCGCCTTCGATATCATGGCAGAAAAGTGGAAGGCGGCTCTCGCCAAAAAAGGGCCTACCAGCGTAGGGATGTTTGGCTCTGGTCAATGGACTGTCATGGAAGGGTACGCTGCCGCCAAATTGATGAAGGCTGGCTTCCGTTCCAACAATATCGACCCCAACGCCCGTCACTGTATGGCCTCTGCTGTAGTCGGCTTTATGCGGGTATTTGGTATCGATGAGCCCATGGGCTGCTATGACGACTTTGAACATGCCGATGCGTTTGTGCTCTGGGGATCCAATATGGCAGAGATGCACCCGGTACTGTGGAGCCGTATCACAGACCGCCGCCTGAGCTACCCTCATGTGAAAGTTAACGTACTGTCCACCTACTATCATCGCTCGTTCGAACTGGCTGATAACGGCTATATCTTCCAGCCTCAGTCAGATTTGGCTATCGCCAACTTCATTGCCAACTACATCATTCAAAACGATGCGGTTAACTGGGATTTTGTTAACAAGCACACCAACTTCAAACAGGCAGAAACCGATATAGGTTATGGCCTGAGAGATGATGACCCACTGCAAAAACAGGCGCAAAACCCCAACTCCAAGAAACTGATCAGTATTGATTTTGAACAGTACAAGGCCTCTGTCGCACCTTATACCGCAGAGAAAGCGGCTGAGATGTCAGGCGTAGGCGTTGACCAACTTATTGAGCTGGCCAGGCAATATGCAGATCCAAATACCAAAGTGATGTCTCTGTGGACCATGGGGATGAATCAACATACCCGTGGAGTATGGATGCAAAGTCTGGTCTACAACCTACACCTGCTGACGGGAAAAATCGCCACTCCTGGCAATAGCCCATTCTCACTGACCGGTCAGCCATCCGCCTGTGGGACCGCCAGGGAAGTAGGGACTTTCGCTCACCGCTTGCCGGCAGATATGGTGGTTGCCAATCCCAAGCACAGAGCGATTGCCGAAGATATATGGAAACTGCCTGAAGGCACCATTCCGCCAAAACCCGGATTTCATGCAGTACTGCAGGACCGTATGCTGCACGACGGTGTAATTAATGCTTACTGGGTTCAGTGCAACAACAATATGCAGGCAGGCCCCAATATCAATGGCGAGCGTCTGCCGGGTTACCGCAACCCTGAGAACTTTATTGTGGTTTCTGATCCCTACCCAACAGTCACCGCACAGGCAGCGGACCTGATTCTGCCCACCGCCATGTGGATTGAAAAAGAAGGTGCCTACGGCAATGCCGAACGGCGTACTCAAGCCTGGTATCAACAGGTGGAGACCGTCGGTGAGGCCAAGTCAGACTTATGGCAGCTGATGGAGTTCTCCAAACGCTTCAAAGTAGACGAAGTATGGCCGGAAGAGTTGCTGGCCAAGGCACCGGAATACCGTGGTAAGACACTGTACGACGTGCTGTATGCCAACGGTCAGGTCGACAAGTATCCACTGCCCGAGAAACAGGCATTGAATGATGATGCCAGACACTTCGGCTTCTATGTTCAAAAGGGCCTGTTCGAAGAGTACGCCACCTTTGGTCGCGGCCATGGGCACGATCTCGCCCCCTACGATATCTACCATCAGGTGCGGGGACTTCGCTGGCCAGTAGTGGATGGCAAAGAGACGCTGTGGCGCTACAAAGAAGGCTCAGATCCTTACGCCAAAGCGGGAAGCAATTGGGACTTTTATGGCAAGCCAGATGGCAAGGCACTGATTATCTCCGCCCCCTATGAAGCGCCACCAGAAGTACCGGATGCCGAATATGACATGTGGCTGTGTACCGGTCGGGTGCTGGAGCATTGGCACACAGGCACCATGACCCGCCGGGTACCTGAACTCTATAAGGCTGTACCTGACGCGCTCTGCTATATCCACCCGGCCGATGCCAAAGCCAAGGGACTTCGCCGGGGTGATGAAGTACTTATTGCCAATAAGCGTGGTGAGGTGAAAGCCAGGGTTGAAACCAGAGGCAGAAATCGCCCACCTCAGGGGCTGATATTTGTGCCCTTCTTCGACGCCCGAATTCTGGTGAACAAACTGATCCTGGATGCCACAGATCCTCTGTCCAAACAGACAGACTTCAAGAAGTGTCCGGTCAAGATCACCAAAGTGGCCTAACCCTGAGCAGGAGCATGATTGGATTCATGCTCCGCCCCAAGCCAATAAGGCGGAGAATTCATAATGAAAAAACCAAGCTTAATCATACTGGCTGCACTGCTTTCGACAGCCGCATGGGCGCAACAGGACAATCTGGGTGATACCGGCGGGCTGGCCTCTTTACGCGGGGTTACTCCCCTGCAGGATACCCGGCCAGCCGACGACCTGAAGAAGTTCCCACGGGAGCAGGCGCTGGAAAGTGACTATGTTTATCAGCCTCCACTGATCCCCCATAACATTCGCTCCTATGAGGTGTCGCTCAATGCCAATAAGTGTCTTTCCTGTCACAGCTGGAAAAACGCCAAAGAGATGGGCGCCACTAAAATCAGTGTGACTCACTACGTAAACAGAGAAGATGCCGTGCTGGCCGACATGTCCCCAAGGCGCTACTTCTGTCTGCAATGCCATGTCCCTCAGGCCAATGCCAAACCCCTGGTGAAAAATGACTTCCAGCGTGTTGACTCATTGCGTCAGCAATAATCCATAGCAATGAGATGAGGCTGAATATGAAACTGATAAAAGCATTCTGGACAAAGTTAAAAAGTCCAAGCAAGGCAGCACTCGGCATCGTCCTGTTTATGGGATTTGCCGGTGGCCTGATGTTCTGGGGCGCATTTAATATGGGGATGGAAGCAACCAATACCGAAGAGTTCTGCTCGGGCTGTCACGCCCCTATAGTCGCAGAGATTCAGGAAACCATTCACTACTCCAACCGCTCGGGTGTACGGGCTATCTGCTCTGACTGTCATGTTCCTCACGAATGGACAGACAAAATAGTGCGCAAGGTGCAGGCATCCAAAGAGCTGGTGTTTCACTTTATGGGCACCATAGATACACCCGAGAAGTTTCAGGAGCGAAGAGCGCATCTTGCCGAACGCGAGTGGGCTCGCCTGAAAGCCAACGACTCGCTGGAGTGCCGTAACTGTCACCAGTTTGAGTATATGGACTTCTCTGAGCAGGGATCCCGCAGCGCCAAACTGCACTCAACGGCACTGGCTAATGGCGAAAAAACCTGTGTTGATTGTCACAAAGGTATCGCCCACAAACTGCCGGATATGCATGGCGTTGAAGGCTGGCAATAAGGAGCACAGATATGAGTACACTTGAATCAGTTATCTGGCACATTCTGGGTTACAGCGCCATTCCTGTCATTATTCTGGGCGGCTTTCTGGCAGTAGCCGCGGTGTCCGTGGGCATACTGTCATTATGGAAGGACAAAGCCGGCGATTAGACCGGCTCTAATAACAAGAAAGCCAGCTTGATGCTGGCTTTCTTTTTATCGGGTCAATCAGGCTTAGAAGAAGTCTACCCGGACTTCAACACCAACAAAGCGGCCTTCGTTAACCATGCCGGTATTGTTGTTAAAGTCGACACCACCGATAACCACACGCTCATCCAGCAGGTTACGGGCAAAAGCAGCGACTTCATATTGGTTGTCACCCATATCCCACTTGTAACCGGTTCTCAGGCCACCTTCCAGCAGAGCTTCGCCGGTGAACTCAACAGAGCGATACAGGAAGAAGTCGATTTCGCTTCTGTATGACCAATCGGTGAATACATAGAACTCACCTTCACCCAGATCCCTGCTGTACTCCAGCGTCAGGTTGGCAATCCATTCTGGCGCATGAGGCAGGTTGTTGCCATCAAGGCTGTAACCCTTTCCATCAACAAAGGGATCTGTGATGGTGCACTGAGCGCAACCAGGCAGGAACAGGTTGGCATCATCCAGTTCAGTTTTGTTGTAGCTGGCATTAAAGGTCGCCAGCAGTTCACTTGCCAATACCCAGGTTGAATCCAGCTCCAATCCGTAACCAGTCGTCTTGTCTGCATTCAGCAGACGGTTAAAGTTAGAGTCACCACCAACGGCCGTCAGCTGTTGATCTTTCATTTCATAGTAGAAAGCGGTCAGGTTCAGGCGTCCATTACCATCCAGCAAGTCAGACTTGAAACCAACTTCGGCAGAGTTGATGGTTTCTGAGTTGGCTACCGTCACGTCGTTGCCAAACAGAATACGGCCCTGAATACTCGGAGCACGGAAACCGTTGGCCAAACGGGCAAACAGATTCACATCATCATTCAGCTTATAAACACCGGACAGATCCCAGGAAATATGGTCATCGTCAGGATTGGCAGTGCCCACGGCTGTACCACTGCCAAATGGTCCCTGCACACGTTCGGCGTAAAACTCTTTATCATCTCTTGAGTAACGCAGACCGGCACTGACTGAGAACTGGTCGTTAACGTCATAATCTACCGAGCCGAATACCGCCCAGGCATTGGTTTCCTGATTCTGGAAGGCATAGCCGTTCTGAGCGCCACCAGCCAGCGTGTCGTAGCTGTAGCTGTCAATCGTCAGATCTTCATAAAAGTAGAACAGGCCAGTCTGGTAGTTCCACGGACCATCGAAGTTACTGGCAAGACGGAACTCCTGAGTAATCTGATTATGGTCAGGAATTGCATCGGCACTTTCTGCGGGGAATAAAATAACACCAGGGCCCTGGAAGTCAGGCAGGAAAGCAGCACCATAGCCACCATCGACATCGGCACGGGAGAAGATCTCGGCACTGTCCCAGGCAGTAATGCTGGTCAGATCATAGTCACCCAGGTCCCATTCCAGCTTGAGGCTCAGTCCCTGAGTTTCAACCTGTTGGGTCGCACGGCTGGCGGCATCATGGAATACCACTTTGTCATCCCAACCGGAACGAATACCGTTTGAGCCTTTGTCCATGAGGTTGGCGTGGAAAATAATTGGCTTGCCGTCCAGATCACGAACCCGGTATGCCAGCAGGCCAGTGAAATCATCACCTTCATACAGGAACTGAACACGGGCAGCTTTCTCGCTGTACCCGCCCAACACATCATCCTGTACAAAACCCGGAGCCATGTTATCGATATAGTCGTCTTTTTCCTGCCACAGGGCGGAAATACGGGTAGAGATACGGTCAGTCAGACCACCACCGACGGCACCTTCAAAATCAACCGCACCTTCAGTTCCATAGGACACAGAAGCGTAACCTTCAAACACCTGCGAAGGCTTCACTGAATCAAACTTTACCAGACCAGCAGGCGTGTTACGGCCAAACAGGGTTCCCTGTGGACCGCGCAGTACTTCAATACGCTCAACATCAAATACCGGAAAGCCTTTCAGAATAGGGTTTTCCTGAACCACATCGTCAACCACCAAAGAAACCGGTTGAGAAGCATTCAAATCGAAGTCAGTGTTACCGAGGCCACGGATGTAAAAGCGTGGGAAGGTACGGCCAAAGGAAGACTCCACAGACAGGCTGGGGATTTTGGCGTTCATAAAGCGGATATCCATACCGGCACTTGAGTATGCATCCAGGTTTTCACCCTGCAATGCAGAAACAGACACTGGCACTTCCTGAGCATTCTCTACTCGTTTACGTGCAGTAACTTCAATCACTTCAAGTTTGGATTCTTTGGCTGCAGTTTCTTCGGCAATCACATGGCCCGAAGTTACTGATGCAGTAGCCAGCAGCGACAGCTTGATCAAAGTGGCTATCTTGGTTTTATGTAGTGGTTTCATCCTGTGGACTCGCATTCTTGTTATGTGAGACGTAATGCCTCAGGCTGCGTTTTTCCCGCACAACAAAGCGCCAGTTCCATGGCGATATTTGATTTTATTATCCCTAACTTCTTTGTAAGCGGCTTTTTAATACCTGCCCGAAAACATCACCCGCTGTTCCGACCAAAACTGACTTTCTCGCCAGCTCCCCCCAGTTCGGGAACTCTGACCAGTCCGAGTTCGGTGTGCATCATACTGAAAAACGAAAAAATGTCATCTTTTCGCAACCAAAGATTAACATAGTTCTCACACAAAAACAGCAAATGCATATCAGCGAACAATATATCCTTATTCACAGGGAGGATAACCATCACTACCCAACCCAATTACGCCAGCATCAATCACCACCAACACCCCCATAAACAAGCATAAAAACCAACCTAAAAACGTTTCACAAACAAAACCCACAAAATAGCCACAGAGCACCACCAAACCACTGATTGCAATAGCATTTGGTTAACCTAACTAGATATACTGACGAGTTAGCAGAAGGGAATAAAATCAACAACTAATTGGAGAACCACTCGTGAAGAAAGTCGGTATTTCATTGCTCTGTGCCATGATGCCTGTGGCATCAGCAGTGGCAGAAGCAGCCAAGCCACTTTCGGTTGATGTGCTGTGGCAACTCAATCGTATTGGCAGTCCCACCATCTCCCCCGATGGCGAGCAAATCATTGCGCCAGTCACCAAATATGATGTCGACACAGATAAGGGTTCAACTCAGCTGTACCTGTTCGATGAAGACGGCAAAACCCAGCGTCCGCTGACTGTCGAAGGCATGCGTGTCAGCGAGCCGGTATTCTCTCCAGATGGCAAGACTCTGGCTTTTATCAGCAAACGTAATGATGACGACGCAGGTCAGATTTATCTGCTGCCCATGAATGGCCCGGGTGAGGCCCAGCGCCTGAGCGAAGTCCCCACCGGGGTGTATGGCATTAAATGGGTGGGCGACTACATCTACTTTATCAGCCGCATCTATCCAGGCCAGAACTGGGATGAGATGGGCAAGCAACTGAAAGCCGACAAGGACGACAAGGTATCTGCACACCAGTGGAATGCCCTGCCTTACTCTCACTTCGATCACTGGCTGGATGAAAACAAGCAGGCCCATGTATTTCGTATTCCAGCCAAAGGCGGTGAGGTAGAAGCCATTACCCAGCCGCTGAATACCGAATTGCCTCGTTCATATCAAAGTGCTGGCAGCTATGACATTCACCCGAATGGTAAGTTAATTGCCTTTAACGCCAACGGTTGGGAAAACCAGGTCGATCCCAATATTGATATCTTCCTGGCGACAATTGGCAGCGGTGAAAGCATTAACCTGACCGCTGACAACCCGGCTCCTGATGCCAGCCCTCAGTTCAGCCCAGACGGCGACACGTTGGCCTACACCCGCCAGCAGATCCCCGGCTTCTACGCTGACACTTCCAATCTGGTATTGCTGGATCTGGATGACAACAGCAAAAAAGAGATCACCACGGACTGGGATCGCAGCGTCTCCCGCTGGACCTGGAACGAAGACAGTGATGGTTTCTATGCCGCAATTGACGATGCCGGCACCAGCCGCCTGTATCAGATCAGCGTCAAAGGCAAGGTGAAGCCAATCACCAAGAACACCAACTTTGGCACGCCGGATGTCAGCGAAAACGGCACCCTGGTAGCGACCAATGACAGCTTCCTTTACCCGGCACGTCTGGTAAAGGTCAATACCCGTAACGGTAAAACCACTCGTTTGGACAGCTTCAACGACGACATCATGAAAGATGTGGATGTCGGTACCTACGAGTCTGTGACCTACAAAGGCCACAATGGTCAGGATATTCAGATGTGGGTGCACTACCCGCCGGGCTTTGACAAGAGCAAGAAATACCCGCTGATGATGTTGGTTCACGGTGGTCCACACAATGCCATCACCGACGGTTTCCACTACCGCTGGAATGCCCAGACCTTCGCTTCCTGGGGATATGTCACCGCATGGCCCAACTTCCACGGCTCAAGTGGTTTCGGTCAGGAGTTTGCAGACTCTATCAACCCGGACTGGAAGAACAAGTCTCTGGATGACGTGCTCAAGGCTGCTGACTGGTTCAAGGCCAAGCCATGGATTGACAGTAACCGTATGGTTGCCGGTGGCGCCAGTTATGGTGGCTACCTCACCTCCATCATTCTGGGCAGCGAACACCCATTTAAAGCCCTGTTGATCCATGCGGCCGTGTACAACATGTACTCACAGATGTCGGCTGACTTCGCAGTGCACTCAACCCGTTTCGGCCACTACTGGGAAAAACCGGAAATCTACAAGTCCATCTCACCTCACTACTTCGCGGGTAACTTTAATACCCCGACGCTGGTGATCCATGGCCAGTTGGATTACCGGGTGCCAGTAGGTCAGGGCTTCGAGTTGTTCCGTACCCTGCAAAGCCGTGGCGTAGAGTCCCGCATGATCTACTTCCCGGATGAGAACCACTGGATCATGAAACCCAACAACTCCATCTATTGGTACAACCAGGTGGAAGATTGGATGACCAAATTCGCCGAACCCGGCGGACGTTAACAGGGGATATCCCCAAAGTTGGTGGGCACGCCCGCTTGGTCGTCCCACCAACAGGATTCAATAATTGAAGCAGCGCGGAGGACCGCCTGCGGATGTAACCGGCGTCTTTTGTCGGCAAAGACAGGAAGTTGCTTATGTTTATCAAGAAAATCACAGCTGCGGCCATAGCCGCCCTCACCCTCTCTGCAGGCAGCAGCTTTGCGGATGACACCGAGCTTTATGTATTTGAATCCTCGTCCAGAACGGGAAACCGGCCGCAGGTGCTGATTATCTTTGATAACTCGGGCAGTATGAGCACGATGGACACTACGTCTGAGAAAGGTTACTGCCCGGAATATGCTGAAACCCAGACTTGTCCCGAGTACCCGGCTCTTGGAAGTGATAATTCATTGCAAGAACGCATGGTGTACTTTACCAAAGGTGGTATCGACAATACCGGTATGCCGGTGCCGGATTCACCGTCCGAGTCCCGTCGTTTTCTTGAAGCGATCAATGGCTGTGAAGCATCTAAAGCTTATCTCAATGAGTTCGGGTTCTATACTGACTACTTCATGGAGTACCGAACCAATAAAAAACGCTGGCAAGAGGTCAGAGAAAACAATGGCGCAGATATCCAAACTATCGACTGCCTCCAGGATATCGAGAGAGCCTTAACCGCCAACGCCGAACCAAATATCCCTGGTCTGCCAAAGAATGGTACAGGAAAAGATCCAGCCCCTTACCAAGCAGTAGACATCTTAGATCCTGAAGCCTTAAAAACGGCCCAGGGCACTGCAAAAGGTGTTGGGTTTGGTACAGGTCAGCCAGTAACACTATACACAGCTAACTATCTGCGCTGGCACCACGGCGACAAAGAAACTGTGCCTGAAAGCCGTCTGGATATTGCAAAGGACGCGATTCGTAATACAGTCCTGACCACGCCGGGTGTTGATTTTGGTCTTGCCATTTTCAACGTTAACTTTCCTAAAGAAAACTTTGCTGATGGCGGCCGTGTAGTAGCAGGTATTCAGCAGATGACAGATGCCAACAAAAATGATTTGTTGGCAACAATTAATAATCTTGATCCCAATACCAATACCCCTCTTTGTGAAACTCTTTATGAGGCAAAAAGGTACTTTGCAGGTGAATCTGTGTGGTTTGGTGATGATGATGCCAGACCCGACGATTATAATTACAAACCTAATCGTCCGCCAAGAGACACCAGCATCGAGCAAAACGGCAACTACATCACGCCGTTTTCAGAGTGTAATAACCTCGCCTATATTATCTACATTACAGATGGCGTGCCGACTCTGGATAGTGCCGCAGATGGGAAGGTAAAAAGGTTACCAGGAATTAGTACCAAGCCTTTCGAGAGCGAAGAGCAAGATTTCTCCAGCCATCTGCCCAACCTCGCTGAGTGGATGTTTACCAAGGATGTGAACCCAAACCTTGAGGGTGAGCAACACGTTAAAACGTTTGCTATTGGTTTTGGTAAAGGAGCGGATGCAGAAGCTGTAGGGCCTTTAGTGAAAGAAACCGGTACCAGAGGTGGCGGTGGATACTTCCTCGCAAAAAATGGGCTGGACCTACAAAATGCGTTGATGGAGGTATTTGCCGATATTCTTGAAGTTAATGCCAGTTTCACCTCCCCATCCATTGCCAGTAATAACTTCGACCGTACACACACATTCGACGCCGTTTATTACGCGATGTTCCTGCCACAACGAGGTCCTCGTTGGATGGGTAACCTTAAAAAGCTAAGAGTCACCTCTTCCGGAGATATTGTCGATAAAAAAGGCAACCCTGCCATAGACAGCAAAACGGGGAATATTGCCGCTTCCGCCTGTACTTACTGGACCGACGATGCAATTTGCTCTGCTCAGAATGAAGGTGGTGATGGTAACGATGTCAAGACTGGTGGAGCTGCAGAAATTCTGCGTCAGGCAAGCGCCAGAAACACCAGGGCTTTATATGGAAATTTCGGCGGTTCAGGAAGCCTTACAGCTTTCTCACTTCAGCAGGCAGAGATTGCAGCAGGCAGCCCCTCTCGTCTGGCGACTCATATGGGTGTACCGGAAGCCGAGCTGAATAGATACTTTGACTGGGCTAAGGGGATTGACGTTGATGACGATGACGGAGATGGATCTAAGACGGATATACGTAAGGATATTCTCGGCGATCCACTTCATTCAAAACCGTTGGCCATCAACTTTGGTACAGCCTCAACCCCAGATGTCAGAATCATGATGGGAACAAACCATGGCTTTATGCATATGTTCCGGGACACCGGGAATCAGCTATCTGAATCCTGGGCCTTTATGCCCTATGAGCTGTTACCCAACCTCCAGGAACTGGTAACAGATCCTCAGACAGGAGTTCATTCTGTATATGGTCTGGATAGCCCTGCGATCAGCTATGTCGAAACAGGTCCCTCAGGCGTTGAGAAAGCATTAGTGTTTTTTGGTATGCGCCGAGGAGGTAAGTCCTACTATGGCATGGATATTACCAGTCCTGATAATCCCAGGCTTTTGTGGCAACTCACCCCTGAAAGTCCAGGAATGTCAGAGATGGGACAAAGCTGGTCCGAACCAGTGGTCACGAAAATTCCCGGTTGGCCAACAGGTAACACCAATGCCGATACAGCCAAGCCTGTACTCATCTTTGGGGCGGGCTATGCACCCGGCACGAAAGATCTCACAGGTGTAGGTCTTAACGATGCCGAAGGGCGGGGAGTATTTATTGTAGATGCCGAGTCTGGGGAGCTGGTCCATAGTTTTGGACCTTCTAAAGGGAGCCAGATGACTCAGATGCCGGGCATTACAGACAGTATCCCCAATGCAGTCGCAGTACTGGACAGCAACAGCGACGGTTTGGCTGACAGAATTTATGCAACGGATACTGGTGGCAACGTTTGGCGAATGGATATGCCTGGCCCCACTCCAACTGATTCTAAAGCTCCCTGGAGCGCATTTAAGTTTGCAGATCTTGGTGGAAACACGAACTTAACCGACAGGCGTTTTTTTGCTGAGCCTATTGTCGCCCAGACTATGTTCAGCAATATTACGGAAACCTCTGTCAGCGACGATGTTTCAGGCGAGACCTCAACCCGACTCAGTTATCAAAATATCCCCTATGATGCTGTTGTTATTGGCTCAGGGTTAAGGCCAAGCCCAACAAATACTGAGCGACAGGATATGTTTTTTACCCTGCAAGACAGGAATGTAGTCACCAAATCTTTTGCTGTGTCAGAAAACCCAGCGCCAGCGCCTTTGACTATTGTCGACCTGTATTCAGTGACCGATGCCCCCCCAACCTCAGAGGCTGACCACATCAAGTTCGGAACCAAAAGAGGTTGGTACTACAGCTATAGCGGTATCGGTGAAAAAAGCTTATCTGCAGCGTCTGTTGTCTTTGGACGAGTCTATTTCAGCACCTATGTACCGGGGGATACCAGTGCAGAAAACGTCTGCCTCGCATTAGGCCAGGGGCGTTTCTACGGCTTCGACCTGCATCGTGGCACTAGAGTATACAAACAAGAGTATCTCGATATGGGTGAGCAGGTACCAGATACTCCACAGCTGGTGATCCCGCCAGGGGGGGATGACAACATGTACTTTATCGGTATAGGTAATGCTGGGGATCACATGGATCCCATTGAACCAGCCAAAGGATGTGACCCGGGCGATCCCAGATGTATTGGTGGTGGAATGCGTGCCAACCGCATCTACTACTATACCCAATAATCTGGTTGCTTTAGTCACACCCAAAAGGCAGCGCACAGCGCTGTCTTTTTTTGCCTGTTTCACAATGCTGTCGCCAGTCACTGGACAAGATAACGCCACAGACTCTAATGTATATCCGAGTTTCCATTCCCCTGACAGGAGTCACCATGTTGCCCCGGATGATAAAAGCCCTGCCTCTCGCAGTTTTACTGACAGGCCTGAGTGTTCAGGCTGTACCTTTGAACTTTGGCTCACCAGTGGATGCAACCAAGGTCACTCCAATTTCGACTCTGATGGCGACCCCGGATGACTATCTGGAAGCTCCGGTAACCATTGAAGGCACTGTGGTCGCGGTATGCCAAAAGCGCGGCTGCTGGATGAGTATCGCCTCAGACAAGCGCTTTCAGAACCTCAAAATCAAAGTAAAAGATGGCGATATGGTGTTCCCCATGAGTGCCAAAGGCAGTAAAGCCATCGCCACAGGAATGCTGCAAAAGCATGAGCTCGACCTGGAAGCTACCCGCAAAATGATGGCCTATCTGGCTAAAGAACAAGGGGAATCCTTTAACCCGGCGTCTATCACCGAAGGGATGAATTACTATCAGCTGGTGCCTGTGGGAGTCAGTATTCTTGACTAAAGCCAAGGTGAATTGGTTCCGGCTCAACCGCAGTCTGCACAGGGATATTGGCTACTTTTGCATTGGCATGACGCTGATCTTCGCCATCTCAGGCATTGCGGTAAATCACAATGATGACTGGAACCCTGACTATAGCGTTGAGCTGAGTCAGCTGCAGTTAGCGCCGAGAGACTGGCTGGCGCTCAGCGACCGCGAGCTAAGTCAGACGCTGATTGAACAGGTACCTGATGCAGCAGGTGTCAAAGCCACTCACTGGAGTCACCCCGGCGAGTTTAAGGTGTTTTTGCAGGACGCCAGCAACCTGACACTTGATTTGACGCGTCACAGCCTGGAGGTGGAGAAAATCAGCAAGCGGCCCCTGCTGAATGAGTTTAATCGCCTTCACCTCAACGAAACACACAAAGCCTGGGTGATTTTTTCCGATCTGTACGCTGGTATGCTTATTTTTCTGGCGATAAGCGCCCTGTTTATGGTCAAAGGAAGACACAGCCCCTGGCGCAAACGCGGCCTGCTGGTACTGGCAGGGATTGCTTTGCCCGCTGGGTTTATTCTGTGGTAACGCCGCGCTTGCCAACAGGTCGGACTTAATCGGAAACAACAAGGCTTCGAATGAGCCCCATTTCAAACCAGGCCTTCAATGACTCAAATACCTGAGCAGGAGCCTGCGACTCATCGAAGAAGTCCAGCATAAGCTCACAAAGTCCGGCAAAGTTTTCTCCGGCGATCACAGCTTCCACCAACACCAATTGCCAGGGCTGCAGAGAAATGAACTCGGTCAATCGTGATCTGCCTCGCCAGATTAACCAGTATCGCCAACCGGAATAATCTGCACCCGGCACTTCCTGCCCCTGTTTCAGCGCCTGCCAGGTTTCCACAGCATTGCTGGCACAGCGAAACAGTTGCACGCTGGGGTGAAAGCGCAAACACACTGCTGGCCATTGCTCTGGAGGTAAAGCAGCCAGGGCGGCAAACTCCTCTCTGCTGGTATCCGCTGCATCGAACGCAGTCAGCAAACGTCGTTCAAATCTCGCAATATCAGCCAATATCGGATATTGACTGAAAAACTCATCCTCAGCCAGAAACTCAGGTAATGGTTCGCAAAAACCTCTCAGGGAGCGGTTTTGAGAGGGGCTTGCGGCAATAAACTCATCGGCCATTCGCTCAAACAGTTCATCTCCCAGGTAAAAACAAAGCTGCTCATGATCTGTCTCTATCACCTCTTTCAACCTAATACGGTAAGCATTGGCATAAATACCCATTCGGGTTTCAAGGCTGACATTACCCTGAGCAACCACCAGCTCAGCCAGTGACGCTCTTGCCTCTTCATCGGGCTGCAACAGGTATTGCATCACGGTATTTTGGGTGTGTTTCAGGCCTGGCATGATTTAACACCTCTATTTTCTGCCGAGTCAGCAATGTTCAGCTGATTTGGCGGCAATACCTGAGTCGCGATATCTCTGGCGCTCCCAAGTTCAGTCTCCAACACCGAAAATTCCGGAATATTGGCGTCTCTTTCAATCATGGTGCTGACGGCACCAAAACGCACGAGAGCCTGACGATATAGGTCCCAGACACTGTCCGGCACATCATGGTCATGGGTGTCTATCACATAGTCACCATAATCTGAGTGTCCGGCCAGGTGGAACTGTTGCACCCGTTCAGGGTCAATGCGATTGAGGTAATCCATGGGTTCAAAACCATGGTTACGAGCACTCACATAAACATTGTTGATATCCAGCAAAATAAGGCTGTCTGAGGCCTTGGCCACTTCGCTGACAAAGGTCCACTCATCCATCTCACTGTCTTGATAAGAAAGGTAACTGGAGACGTTCTCCATCAATACCTGTCTGCCCAGGAAATCCTGCACCCTGGAGATGCGCTCAGCAACATGGCGGACGGTTTCCATGGTGTAAGGCAGTGGCAACAGATCATGGCTGTTGATGCCGTGAATACCAGTCCAACAGATATGGTCGGAAATCCACTTGGGCTCGACGTCATTGGCCAGGGTTTTCAGCGCTCTCAGGTAGTCCATATCCAGAGGGTCGGAACTGCCTATTGAGAGTGACACCCCATGCATCACCAGCGGATATTGCTCAGCAATTGCCTGCAGGTAGTATCTTGGTTTACCTCCGGCGACCATATAATTTTCGCTCAGGATTTCAAACCAATCGATATCGGGCTGATGTTGCAAAATATACTCAAAGTGTTTGGTTCTCAGCCCAAGGCCGAACCCCAAAAACTCCCGTTTAATCTTATCTGTCACAAGTCACCCCAGTACCGATAGCCAGTAAATGAAGGCTGACAAACCACGTCAGCCTTATACAGTTACAACAAGTAATCAGGCACCGACTTTGCCGCCGATATCCGCACAGGACTTAGCTGGGGCAGCCACAAAACCGGTACCTTTACAGGTAGCGTGGCCGGCACAGGCATTTTCCGCCGTTTTACAATCGTTGTGGCCCTTACACACGTTTACACCATAGCAATGCACCAGCTCAGACTGTGCAATCTGTCCAACCCAGTCATCTTTGACTTCGCCGCCAACATCTGCGCAGCTCTTGGATGGCATCGCCACAAAGCCACTGCCTTTGCAGCTGCCGTGGCCACCACAGGCATTGGTGGCTGTTTTACAGTCGTTATGACCTTTACAGACATTAACACCATAACAGTGCACCAAATCAGTTTTACCGGCTACAGCGGGCGCCGCAGAAGAGGATTCTGCAGTTGAGTTACATCCGGCCAGACCAGCCATAGCAACCGCCATTGCGGCACCCGAGAGTAGGGTTTGAGTCTTTTTCATTTTGCTTTTCCTGTTTAAAGTGAAAATCAGGCTCTCCCAACAAAGGCTGAGATTCGGTCTTCACCAAGTCGCTCCCTTTGAAAACAAAGCCTGCCTGAGCAGACCGCTGACAGCCGGGCATGATTTCAGGCAAAAGCACAAAAATTAAACCCACACCGGTTATAACAACATAATTCACTCCCAGGAAAACGCCCACTTGATGCACAAAAAGCCCACCACACCAACTGGCTACGGAGCCTGGCCTTGCCCAAATCCCAATCAACTGGATGGTGATAATAAATACACCCGGAATTCACCAATTTTTAAGAATCATTCACTTATGTTATTGGATGGCCGGACGTTAGAATATTTATCCGCCAGCCGTATACAACAAAGATACCAAAAACAAAAAGCCCCGCATTCCAATGGAGTGCAGGGCTTACTGTTTATGAATCAGCTGACCGATTAGCGCTTGAAAGTCACTGTCTCAGTGGCGTCCAGGTGCAGCTGAGTAGTCGCAGGCTGAGTCTGTGCAATCACCTTGCCCTTACGAACAGAGTAACGTACAGGTACCTGACGGCGCAGAGCATCGAAGTCGTTCTCGGCAGGCAGGATCAGCAGGTTGGCCGCCTTGCCCTCTTCAACGCCGTAAGTGTCCTGCAGGTGCAGGGTGCGGGCAGATTTGGTGCTGATGAGATCCAGTGACTGGTTCAGCTGGTCATAACCCATGATCTGACACACATGCAGACCCATATGCAGTACCTGCAGCATGTTGGCGGTGCCCAGTGGATACCAGGGATCGAACACATCGTCGTGACCGAAACAGACGTTGATGTTGGATGCCAGCATCTCTTTCACACGGGTTACCCCGCGACGCTTTGGATAGTCATCGAAGCGGCCCTGCAGGTGAATATTCACCAGTGGGTTGGCCACAAAGTTGATGCCTGACATGCGCAGAAGACGGAACAAACGCGAGGCGTAAGCGCCATTGTAAGAGTGCATTGCCGTGGTGTGGCTTGCGGTCACTTTCTCACCCATGTTGTACTTGTGCGCCAAAGCCGCCACAGTCTCAACAAAGCGAGATTGCTCATCGTCAATCTCATCACAGTGTACGTCGATCAGACGGTCGTACTTGCGTGCCAGTTCAAACACATAGTGCAGTGACTCCACACCGTATTCACGGGTGAACTCGAAGTGCGGAATAGCACCAATCACATCGGCGCCCAGCTTAACGGCTTCTTCCAGCAACTCTTTGCCGTTGGGATAAGAGAGAATGCCTTCCTGCGGGAAAGCCACAATCTGCAAATCGACCCACTGCTTCATCTCTTCTTTCACTTCCAGCATGGCTTTCAGTGCAATCAGCGTTGGGTCAGACACATCCACATGGGTACGCACATGCTGCACACCGTTGGCGATTTGCCATTTCAGTGTCTGCTTGGCACGGGCTTTAACGTCTTCAATGGACAGCAGCGCCTTACGCTCAGCCCAGCGCTCGATACCCTCAAACAGGGTGCCTGAGATGTTCCAGCTTGGCTCACCGGCAGTCTGGGTAGTATCCAGGTGGATATGCGGCTCACAGAAAGGAGGTAACGCCATACCGCCTTCACCATCCAGCACAGGCGCTGTGGTATCCAGCTGGGCATCATTGTCGGCAATAGCGGCAATCTTGCCATCTTTCACCAGAATTTGTTTGCTGCCTTCCTGGCCGCGGATAACCACATTTTTAATCAGCAAATCAGACATCTATTACTCTCTATTCAAACCGTGGGTCTATCAAACCGCAGGTCTATCAAACCACTGGCCAGTTAAGCCGCTTGCGCAGGTTTCGCCAGACGCGCTTGCAACGCATCCAGAATCAGGTAGCTCAGTGCACCGCCAATCACAGCATTCAAAGGCACAATACCCGGCAGGAAATGACCCGCCGCAATACCGATAGCCACACCGGCAATCGCTGCCCAGTTAACCGTAGCAAACTCGGCATTGGCAAAGTCTTTATAACGCTCACGGTGCCTTAAGAAATCGGCGATGATGATACCACCGATTGGTGGAATAGCTGCCGACAGGAAGGTCAGCCAGCCAACAAAATTGTTATACAGCCACAGGGCACACAGGGTACCGATAATACCGTTGGCAACGGCCAGGTGCTTGCTGCTCCAGCCGGTGATATTGGCAAAGCCCAGGCCTGAGGCGTACAGGGCGTTGTCATTGGTGGTCCAGATATTCAGGCCCAGCACGATAATGGCCGGGATCAGCAGTCCCTGCATCATCATCACTTCTGAGATATCCGACTGACCGGTTGCAGCACTGCCAGCTGCGCCGAAGATAAACATCAGACTGTTACCGATAAAGAAGGCCACCATGGTCACAATAACGGCCGCTTTAGGGCTGCGACCAAAGCGCACAAAGTCAGCCGTCAGGGTACCGGCAGAAATAAAGGAGCCTACCACCAGCGCCAGTGCCACAGAAAAGTCCAGCGGCTCTTTCGGGGTGATGGCCTGCAGACCTTCGATACCACCCACGCTGTCTACTGCTTCCAGCACAGAGTAACCACCCAACAGGGCGATGGCAGGCACTGCAATGGCAGAAAGAATCATCAGGGCTTTTATACCGAAGTAGACAGTCGCTGTCATAGCCAGACCGGCAACAGCAATCAGAATTGTGGTGTCGATACCTGTGGCTTTTTGTACCGGCAGGGCAAACATGGCCACGCCAACACCGAACCAACCCACTTGGGTACCACCGAGAATTAAAGAAGGAAGCCAGGAGCCTTTGAGGCCAAAAGAGTAGCGAGCGAGGAGATGAGTAGAAAGGCCAGAAGAGGCGCCGATATAACCAAGGAAAGAAGTGTAGATGCCGAGAAGCAGGTTACCAATGAGAACAGCAAGGAAGAAATCATTAAACGGGAGCCCCGTTCCCAATGTTCCCCCGGTCCACATGCTTGCCGAGAAAAAGGTTAACCCCAACATCACCATCGTCAGGGACAGCACTCCTTTGCGCGCAGCACTGGGAACCGGCCCCAGGCTGTAGTTGTTATCAGCCGCCATAGTACACCTTTTTAAATTTTATAAATTGTGTGTGCTTGTCACCGTCACCCGGGCAAACGGTGCGGGATTCTAAGGAGTTCTCCAGCCGAGTCAATGTGAAGCTTGGTTAATTTAACAAAAGCCGATATAAGTCACAAAAAAGGCCTGCAAAGTGCAGGCCTTTAATAGAGACAGCGCGATTTGGAAAATACTTATCTCAACAATATACGCTCATTGGTTATCGAATTGACCAACCAAAAACCACCCAAGTCATCATCGCCCAATAAATATCTATGCTCACCGACCTTAATAATATCTGTGACATCACTTATTTTGTTCAACTCTTCTGACTCAGAGAGCAATTCAGTCATCGCCCCGGTCGCGAAGTCGAATTCAACCAGGCTGTCTTTGGATGGTTCATAGAATATTAAACCCGCACCATCATCGGTAATATCCAGATAGTCACTTATATAATACTCCACAGTGTTATCAGGGTTTAACGAGGTTCGCTCTCCAGTCTGCACATCTATCGCGATAAAGTAGGTTGCGTCCGTAACTTTATCTTCAGTATCAATAATCAGCCTTTGGTTGACGCTATCGAACACCATATGATTTTCCCGATACAAAGTATGCTCTGCATCATCAGGCGACAACTCAGTCACTAACCCGGATTGGGTATCGTAGGACATAATGACATCTCGGTGCTCAAAGTAGAGTATGCCATTGTCTCCCAGTGTCAGATGCTCAAAATCATATCCATCTGTTGATGACAACAGCTGGGTGTAGGTTTGACTCTGCAGATCAAACTTGCCTAGTTCATCACCTTCATCTGCGATGTAAAGCACCTTGTTAATGTCATCAAGCTCAACACCATAAGCATCATCAGTCAGTTCATGAAGCTGACGGAACTCTCCAGAAGCGAAATTAAGGCTGAGCAGAAACTTCTGATCCGTGTAATAGATGGTATCCGTTCCGGCATCGAACGCCATAAAAGCGGGCTCGCCAACTTCCCAGGATGGACCGGCAAAACCATCTATTTCGAGGCCTTTATAGTTATCGATAGCAGGATTAAACAATATAGGTCCCGGATAAAAACCGAGAATCATCTCACCTGTCGCGGTATTGATATCGACGCCCTGCAGCGAGTGCCTGTTACGTTGCAGCTTATCAGGCACGCTATGAACTTGGGTGATACAGGCTGACGCAATATCAAATTGGTATACATTGCCTCTATCTATGCCGTTCGCCCAAAACCACTTGCCATCTCTATTCGGGGAAACATAGGAGATCCTTAAATCTGAGAATCCAGCAATACAATGACCATCAGCACTCAGGCTCACTTCCTGTAGCCGTCCTGAATTTGCGCCGTCCAAATGCATAGACAAGAGACGAAGCTCAGATGCCCTGTAGTTATCATCAATCACCAGCAAACGGTTTTCAGATGGGTCATAGATCATATGCCTTAATGAGTTAATCTCCTCATCGTCAGGCACCTTCGCGGTATCAGCCAGCAAAGTCAGCTCTTGAGCGGCCAAGTCTAAACGATAAAATTCCTGAACCTCTATCCAGGTATCATTCCCATCATCATAAATATAATTATTATTAAAGAAATACAGCTGGTTACCATCATCAGACAGCGTCATCAGGTCATATTTACTCCCCGATTCCAAAGAATGGATCACCGATGACGTGCTATCTGCAGTGTTTATTTCTACCAGGGTGTATTTACCCAGATCGTAATCATAAACAGACGCCAGAATGGTATCGCCATGGACTAAAAATGCATCCATGTTGCCGGCAAGCTCTGGCAATAGGGCATCATCAAAAAACTTGGTTTCTAAGGTTTCCAAATCAAAGGATAATAATCCTCCACGACGATAGTCACTGACGATAAAAGATCTGTTACCATCAAACTTGCCGTGTGAACTGCCGTGATGCATTGGCCCTGAGTATTTTAAAACTCGCTCAAATTGCCAACTCTTATCGTGAGTTCTAATCTCAATATCAAACAGGTTTTCACCCATTACCAGCGAATAGTTTTTCTGCCAACTTTTGCCTTCATCGGGTAAAGATTCAGACTGGCCGTTAACCAAAACAGCTTCTATTGTTTGGTCTGAAGTAAAGGATAAAGTGATATTGTCGTTTCCTGTCAGACCATTGAACTCAGGGTAAAACGCCACACCACTTAGACTGCTTACGCTGAGACGATTCACATTAAGCAGCAGCTCTGCTTCAGCGGTGTCGGAACCATCTGTCGCAGTCACCGCGACCCGAAGCTCCGTTCCAACTTCCGTCGCGCCATCCAGAATCAACTCATTATTTTCAATCCGACACTCTATTCCGGCTGGGCAGGCAGAGATGGAGAGGTCCAGCTGATCTTGCTCTATATCGCTGACATAACCACCGAGATCAAGACTGACAGATTTGGATATTTCCATTTCCAGCGATGGCAGGCTTTGCCATTGAGGGACATCATTAACTGGGCTCACAACCAAGTTGAAAGTGTCAGTGACACCTACTTGCTGGCCGTCAGATACAGAGACTGAAATAGTATTTGTGTCGCCAAAATAGTTGGCGGCAGGTGTCATGGTCAGCATGCCATCCTGAATAACGCACTCCACTGACTGAGGACAGCTCTCTACCTGAAACGCAAGGGGATCGTTATCAATATCAGCGGCTATGGAAGCCAACTGTATACTCAAAGGCTTATCCTCAACCGTCACCTGATCGCTTAAGGAGAGAACCGGCGCATCATTCACAGCGGTGACTATCAGGTTAAAACTGCCACTGACTGACGCCCCAGCATCGTCAGTCACTGTCATCTCAATCAGGTTTTCCTGGCCAAAATAGTCAGTCACGGGAGTCAGAACCAGACTCTCCTCTTCAAGACTACAAACTATGTTCTGAGGACATTGATCTATGTTAAATGTCAGGGACCTGGAATCGCCATCACTCGCAATGGCAGTGAGTCCTACGGTCAGCGGGGTATCCTCAGGAGTTGAAACACTGCCCACAATAAACGAAGGCGGCACATTTGCCAGAGGTTCATTGATGTCAGTCTCATCATTGTCCCCACCACCACAGCCGGTCAAACCAAGCATCAAAGTGCCTGCAACTAAATATCTCACTTTCTTCGTCCCCCAAGGCCTTGCTTCTGCACAGTCAAAAGGGGCACCCTTTAATTTCCGCACAAAAACTAATGTTTTTAATTATTTAACAGCCATAACATGAATCCAGAGGGATGATATCTATGGAGATTTTAACATTCAAGCAACACACAACAGGACGATTTATATCGCCAAAAACGCTTGCACAAACCAGCTAAATCACTGGCAAAAATCAAATTTTCAGCATCACTGACTCAGAACTAAAAACCGGTTCATCAACAGGTTGTTTCCCCGAAACTGAATTTTAATTCATCATGCAGCGACAAGAGCATCAACACACTAATAACCAACTGTTTTTATTTAAAAATAAGTAAATTTCACTCAGTTCAAAGCCAAATACAAGCCACTACAGGTGCAACACAAAAGTGGTAGAATCTTCTAACCTCAGTGACTTACACCAACGAATATGAACCAGAACAGTCCATCCGGCTCATCGTTACAGCGCTTTCCTAAATATTTTCAAATCCCTTTGCTACGTTATGCGCTGAACTTACGCGCCAACATTGCTGCCCTCAGCTACCTGAGCTGTGCCCTGCCGCTGTTCTTTCTGGGTCATTACACCACTGGGTTTGCCCTGTCTTTGGGCAGTATCGCCTGCCACCTAGGTGACAGCGCCAGTGTGACCCGTCATCGGCTGCTTGATTTTCTGCTGTGTTTCATCCTGTTCCCAATACACTGTTATCTGAGCGTAGTCCTCTTCCCTACGCCCTGGCTCTATGGTCTGTATCTGGCAGGCAGCAGCTTTGTACTACTCATGCAGTCTGTATACTCCCCAAGATTGGGTGCCGTGGGCTTCGCCACTGTGCTGGCGGGTATCTACACCATGTTGATTTACCAGCCGGGACTGGAAGACTGGCATCTACCACTGGCATTGACTGCAGGTGCAATCTGGTATGCCATGTGGCAGTGTTTTGCCCTTTGGCGCTGGCCGGGACGAGAAGACAGAGACCTGCAACATGAGCTTTACCAGGAGCTGGCGCAGAAGTTGATTTCCCATACCCGGCCACTGTTGCCGGGAAGCTATTGCCAGACCTTTGTGGTCACCGCCAAACTGCGTGCCCTGTATGCAGGTAAATACAACTCGCTGCAGCAAAAGGTGCAGCAGCGCCTGACCGCCGGTGAGCAAAGTCAGGAGCTGGGCTGGCTGCTGGGCAGTATTAACACGGCAGACAAAATCGCAGAGTTAACACGTCTGCTGCACTTCACCCCGGGAGCCGCCTATCAGTCCCAACATCAGTTCTGGCTTGAACAAATTCATGCGCTGTCCGGAGACCTGGCGCAACGTCTGCGTACCGCCAAACCCAAGGCCGCCAACCTGAGTCTGCCTATGGAGCGCTTTGATGCATTGCGTCAAATGCCCGCGCGGGAAGGGATGGAACCCGGCCCTGAGTTTCGCCATGAATACCTGCAAACCCTGGCTGTTATCGATAAGCTTGAGCTGATCAATATCGCTCTGACCCAACTTGAGTCCGGTTATCCTGTGCCAGCCAACAGCCATACGGGCAGCAAGTCACTGCAGCTTTCCTCCGCCAGTGTACTTTGGCAGAAATTCAGCAGCCAACTGACTCTGAAGTCCAACCACTTCCGCCATGCAGTTCGGGCTGTAATTAGCCTGACACTCGGGTGGGCAGTCGTCACTGCGCTGCATCTGGAGTTTGGTTTCTGGACTCTGATGACCAGTTTATTGGTGCTCAAGCCTAATCTGGCGCTGACCTGGCCCAGACTACTTCAGCGTCTCACGGGAACCATAGGCGGTCTGGCAATTGTTGCCCTGATGCAGCATTGGCAAATAGGCGAACCTCTGCTGGTTGCCACCTTTACTCTGGCCGCCATAGGCTTCTTCCACACAGCCAACCGTTTTTACGGCTTTGGCGTGTTCTGTGTCACCCTGTTTGTATTCTGTGGCTTTGCCCTGAGTGGCCATGGAGATGGTATTTTGCTGCCAAGGTTGGAAAATACCCTGCTGGGTGTGGCTCTGCCGGTATTGTGCGTACTCTTTATCGCGCCCGAGTGGCAAAAGCGCGCCTTCCCCAACCAACTGTTGTCGACTGTCTCCGGCTACCTGACCTATCTGAAATCCATGCAGCTGTATTTGGGCCATCCTGCCCAGACTAATCAGTCTCAGCCTGACGACAGCAAGGAGTTGGAGGAGAGTTTCAAACAGTGCGTACGCAACGACACCAACCTGTTTGACCATTGGCTGGGGTACCTGGCCGAGCCCAGACCCAAAAGCAGTGTCGCCGAAGTGATCCTGCTGTGCTGCCACGGGTCCAACATTATTTTGCGCTTGTTCACCCTGTTGAATTGGCAGGCACAAAAACTGGCCGCTGACGATCTGATAACCCGGGAACTTACAGAAACCATTGCAGTGTTCGACAACTGGCATAACCGCCTGTTGAAAGATGCCAACTCGCCCTATTTCTTTGAAGTAATGCGTCAGCATCAAAATGATATCCGTGCTCGACTGCTGGAGATAGAACAGCAGGGAGAACAATTGGATACAGTCAATATCCTGCGATTGCTGCGCACTGAAGTGGAAGCCCTGATGTAAACAAGAGCGCAATCAATATCCGCTTACAATTCTCGACTGGTAATCTCCGGGCTTATTTCAGAAATTGGTGAATTATTTACCGATTTCTATCGCCACAGGAAGGTTAGCCATGAACAAGTCCAAACTCCACCTGCTCGGTGCAGCTATGCTGCTGGCACTGGGCAGCACATCTGTCGTTGCCAGTCCTGCGCCAACGCTGGAGCAGGTCGTTGAATCCCGCAGTGATAAGGCCAAGGCCAGAGATGAGTACCGCCACCCGGTCGAAACACTGGAGTTCTTTCAGGTAAAGCCCGGAATGGTTGTCGCTGAAGCGCTTCCCGGTGGCGGCTGGTATACCGAAATTCTGGCGGACTATCTGGGTGAAGACGGCACACTGTATGGCGTCAACTATGCCGATGACATGTGGGCCAGATTCGGTTTCTTCTCTCCCGAGCGCATTAAAGAGCGTGTTGCCAGCACGAGTAAGTTCCCTGAGCTGGTCGCCGGTTTCTCCAAAGATGGTCCTGAAGCTGAAGGCTTCACTTTTGCTTCTGTGCCTGCATCCGCAGAGGGGACTGCGGATCGCGTACTCTTTATCCGCGCCCTGCATAATCTGAATCGTTTTGAAAAGGAAGCAGGCACAATGACTCAGGCCATTGAGGCAGCGAGTAAACTGCTCAAAAAAGGCGGCATGGTGGGCGTAGTGCAACACAGAGCGCCAGAAAGTGCTTCAGATGAAAGTGTTCAGGGTAACCGCGGTTATATGAAGCAATCAGACATCATCAAGCTGTTTACCAATGCCGGGTTCAAACTGGTTGCCAAAAGTGAAATCAACGCCAACGCCAAGGACAAACCCAGTGAGACAGACATTGTCTGGCGCTTACCTCCTTCTTTTAACGGCAGTCGGGACAACCCTGAGCAAAAGCAAGCCATGCAGGCCATTGGTGAGTCTGACCGTATGACCTTGCTGTTCCGCAAACCTTAACTGCTACAGAACGCCCCTGTGCTCAGCCGTGACTTAAGACAGCTGAGCACAGGTGTTAATCCTTTCTTCCTACAGACCATCCCCTTGCCACTCTGTAGGCTGTTCGCAACTCTTATCAAAATAATAATCGGAGCCAATGATGGCCAGGCTGGTATTTTCACGCTCACTTTTCAGTTCACTTCTGCCCAAAGTCCTCGCGCCTAAGTCCGTTGGGCTGCTGTTGTGTATCTGCCTTCCGACTATGGTCAACGCGGCACCAGAGGTATTGAGTTATGGCATTGCGGACAATATAGAGTCCAAAGCCTATGATGCAAAACGGCGCTTTATGGTGTCGTTACCTGAGCGATATCAAGCCTACCCGCAAAGGCACTACCCAGTGCTTTATGTAATGGATGGCGACTTCCAGTTTCGCCACACCGCCATGCTGGCCCACACCCAGTCCCGCATGGGCAAATTGCCGCCAATGATAGTGGTGGGTATTGCCAATCAGGGCAACCCGGATTACCTCTACAGTACTACCTGGCAATCAGAAAAAGAGGGGGATGAGTTTGGTGGCATTGATGTAATGATGCAGCATCTGAGTCAGGAGCTGGTGCCTTACATCGACAAACATTATCGAACGTCCGGCAGCAATGCCGTTGCCGGATACTCACTTGGAGGTCTGTTTGTACTGCAGGCCATGATGGCGAAAGACACGCCTTTCAACGCCTTTATCTCCATGAGCCCCAGCCTCTGGTATGACAACTACAGCTTCAATAATCAGCTGACAGAGTTCATAAAAGCCAATAAAGGTAAACCACTGCCCCCCCTGTTTTTGTCGGTCGCCAATGAACAGGGCATGGGCATAAGAGACTTCCACACCTTACTGACTGAGAAGGCGCCAGGCTGGCAGGTGACCTTTAATACCTATCCCAATGATACCCACTACACCACTGCGATACCGGCCATGATGGATGGACTGAATATCCTTGCCGACAGCCATTACACAGATATGGATGAGCTGATGGAGATGCCGGACTATCAGGTTGTATTCAAGCACTTTGCCGACAAGCAGTCGCAATGGGCCGGATACCGTATGGACTGGTTGCAGGCATACTACCTGGCGAAATATCTATTTGCTTCCAAGCAGATAGACGAGCTGGAACAGATTCTGGCCAGCGCCAGAACTCAGTTGCCTGACTCTTATGTAGAAATTGCACTGGGGATCAGCAAAGGCTTCAATAAGACCAAGCAGGCGGAAAAAGCTGCCTCCCTGCTGGACAGCATCAAGTCAGCCGCAGGCGAAAGCGCCGACTGGTATCAGCAAATGAGTCTGGCACAGTCCGCGCTTGGGCATGCTCAAGAGGCCGAAGTGCTGCACCGCAAAGCTATCGAACTGGCACAAGCGCAGGGCTTTGAAAGTTGGGAAGTTTGGGAGCTTGGCGGCCCCATAGCAGAATAAAACAGGTAAGCCTTAGCGCATTTTGCTACCATGCCGGGGTCAATCCTGACCCCAGCTTCAATCGAGCCACCACATGTCTATACAATCCCTGTTGACCGCCGCCATTACCAAGCGACAGCACTTTCTTACCCAGGCAGTCGCCGACAACACCAACTGCTATCGCGTATTCCATGGCACAGTGGAAGGCATCAATGGCTTGAACATCGACCGCTATGGCGATAACTGGCTGGTACAAACGTTTCATACCAGCCTGACAGAAGACGAGCTTGCCGAAATCACTCAGATCCTCATCACACACGCGGCACTGCCAGTGACCTACAACGACAGATCCGGCAACCACTCCAGAGTCAGTAACAGCCTGACAGATGAAGAAATCGGTGACGCAGAGCAGGAATCCCTGATGCAGGAGAATGGCATCTGGTTTACCTCCAAAATGCGTCATGAAGGCCAAGACCCTTTGCTGTTTCTGGATATGCGAATTGGCCGTGAATATGTGCGCAAACACAGTCTCAACAAACGGGTGCTGAATCTGTTCTCATACACCTGTGGAATCGGCACGGCTGCAGCTGTTGGTGGTGCCGACAAAGTAATGAATGTCGACTTTTCCTCCTTTGCACTTGCAGCCGGGCGTCGCAATGCCGAGCTGAACCAGGTCAGTGAGCGCTGCGAGTTTGTGCAAAGTGATGTGTTTCCGGCGCTCAGACAGTTGGCCGGATTGAATGTCGGCGGACGCCGTGGCCAACGTCTGCCGAAATACCCGAAATTGCCACGCTCCCAGTTCGACCTGGTGTTTCTTGACCCACCCCGTTACGCCAAAAGCCCCTTTGGTATTGTCGACCTGATTAACGACTACCAAAGCCTGCAAAAACCCGCCGTACTGGCAACTGCTGCCGGTGGCACTCTGGTGTGCTGTAACAACGTCGCCAAAGTGGATAAACAGGTGTGGTTTGACGCTCTGATCCGCTGCGTGCAGAAACAGGGACGTGAAGTCGTCAGCCATGAGTGGCTCGACTGCCATGAGGATTTCCCTTCATTTGATGGCAATCATCCACTGAAAATTGTGGCGCTGACACTGGATTAACAGGCCAGGTTTTAGCTGTTATAAGGTTTGCTGATATTGCCTCGGGGTCAGGCCAAACAGCAGCTTGAATCTGGCGGCGAATCGGGACTCAGACTGATAACCACAGGCCAGAGCAATATCCAGCTGAGATCTGGACTCCTGCATCAAAGACAGCGCATGTACCATGCGCACTTCTGCAAGCAAATCTCTGAAGCTGGTGTGCTCTGCCGCCAGCTTACGTATCATGGTCGCTCTGCTCATATTGAAGTGCAGAGATACCTCTTCCAGCTTATGCTCACGACCGGGCTCTACGGCAAAGTAGCGGCTTAGTCTGTCGCGTAAGGACTCATTGGCACTGGGAAACAAGAGTCCCAGTGCACGCTGCGACCTGAGCTCAGCATAGAGCGCAAACAGCATCTGCTGCTGGGCAGTGTGGCTCAGGGTTGGCATCGCAAATATCGCCTCAAACAACCAGGCCAAACTGTCAGTCACAGCGGTGGACGGAGGCGTTTGCGTTGAGATTGCACCTTCATCCTGCAGCAACCATTCCTCGGGCGGTGGCGTCAGCAAGCCCAAACACCGGGAGTGAAACTCAGTAGCGCCGGGCTCGTTAACAAAAGTCAGGTACTGACCGGCTGGTACAAGCAACCACTCCCGCCGGGAAAACGCCAGCTCCTGATCGTGCCACCAAAGGTTCTTCTGGCCTTTATCCACCCAGATAATGGTAGGCGCATGTATCAGCACATTGCGCAACGGCTGACGCTGCACGCCGGAAAACACACTGGTCTGAATAGGTTTACGGCTCATCATGTTCTCGTTGCTGGGGCCCCTTGTATCAGGGGTTCACATACGTCGCGGTCAAAGTGGCTTTATCCAATGCCTTGGCATTGAGCATATAACCCACCAGCGCTGCAGATGCATTGGCTGGCAGTTCCAGATTAGCGTCTGGCAAAGCCCATACAGTGAACTCATATCTGTGCATACCATCTCCCGCTGGCGGGCACACACCACCAAAGCCTTTACTACCATAGTCATTGATCAGCTCATCGGCGCCTTTAATATGACCAGATGCATCACGCTTGATACTGTGAACCTTGGCAGGAATATTCACTACCTGCCAATGCCACCAGCCACTGCCGGTTGGCGCATCAGGGTCATAGACGGTAATGGCATAGCTTTTAGTGCCCTTGGGCGCCCCCTGCCAACTCAGCTGTGGGGACTGATTATCACCGCTACAACCAAAGCCGTTATAGGCATAGGTGTTGGCCATACGTGAACCTTCCTGAATATCCTGACTTGAAAGAGTCATGGCTGAACTGGCAAAGGAAACCATGGCCAGCAATGGCAGTAAATATCTCGCTTTCATCTTGTGTCCTCCTATATTTGATGGACACAGTGTAGAGAGATGAAAACCACCACGCACCACACAAAGGCTCAATATGCAGTTAATTTAAATCACTATTGAGACTTTGTGTAACTTCAGCGAAAAACTTAAGGGATTTTGTTGGAAGGGAAGAAAACGACACAAGCCTTTAGAAACAATCGAACCCACCACTGGTCATGACATCATGCTCAATATTCACAGAGCTGGCCCTTGTGGCAAAGCCGTCAATACTGGCAGAAAGACCACCTCACCGAGGCTCACCGCACCTCGATCTGCAATCTGCCCGAGGCTCTGACAAAGCCACTGAGCCGTTTCAGTCCATGAGCGTAGCAGCGCTACGTGATTGGCTGAGGCGGTGAAAGCAATGCCGTCAGAACGCTGGGCAGGCAGCAGTTACCTCAGAGGTTTCCGGCGTTAAACTCCTTCTGAAAATACAAAACCTTCTGCAAATACCTTCTCGCCTCAGCTTTGGGATGCTCAGTAGTCAGTGCGTTATACACCTGAGTCGGAGACATGGCATTCAACTCCCGCATCGCCTGCTTACGGTCGCTGTCAAAGGTCGACAGTACACCGCCCGTTCCACCGTTGTATGCAGAGATCATGGAGTAATGCTTGGTCGTTGGGTTGGCCACATCCCTTAAATAACGATTCTTCAGGATATGGAAGTAAGCGGCACCTGTGTCGATATTATTGGCCGGATCAAACAGGTAGTCCCGGGTAGGAATATCATTTCTGTTTTTTACCAACTTAAACACATCTGCCCCGGCAGTCTTGGGGATCACCTGCATCAATCCATAGGCTCCGGCATGGCTGACCGCATAAGGGTTGAAACTGGACTCGGTTTTGATGATGGCGTAAATCAGGTCTTCGTCGATTTGGTAACGTCGGGACGCCTCACGGATCAGATGGGCGTACTGGTACTCACGCTGGCTCAGGTGATCCTGCACCATATCAATTTCAACATAGTAGGCATGACCTTTTTTCAGCTGCTTCATGGTTAGCTTATTGGCCAGCAAAAACTCAGCAAAGCGGTTGGCCCGCCACTGCCACTCAATAGGTTTCCCATCGTGATCCACCACCTGCCCCAGCAGAAATGGCTTGCCCGATACCACGACTTTTTTGTCGCTGAAAAGGTCCACCTTGGAAGGATCTGATGGCATCAGCAGGGTTTCGATAATGGCATTTTTTAATCTGGCTTCAGGCTGATAACGGGCTACTGTGCTGACCCAGATTTTGCCTTTATCAAAGTCAATATGGGCACGGGTACGATAACCGTCGATGTACTTCACATAGTGATGCTTACTGGCCACCATATAATCATCATCGCCCCACTCTTTCTTAACCTGAGTGGCGAAATATTGAATCAGCTTTTCAAAAGCTTCTCTGTCTTTGGCGGGGATAGCAGGTCTGCTGCTTCCACTGTGTGCAGTGTTATTGGCAGGCGATTCACATACGCAGGTGACAGGCTGTTGTGCACAGGCGGACAACAGCAGAGGAAACAACAATAGCCAGAGCTTTTTCAAAACAGGGGTCATCTCTCAACAAAAACGGGCCGCAATTATCCATATGCGACCCGCTGTTGAACATTATGAAACGACTGAATTTTGAATTCGGCCAAGCAATTACTTTAAACCTGCTCCTCAATACTCAGTCTCTTGCGTACCTGCTTCTCTCCAAACGCTTCCATCCAGTATTTAAGCAGTACCGGATTGGTTTGCTCCGTCGGATTCTGCAGGTTCCAACTGCCCTTCCATATCCCATCGGCAATCAGGTGAGTCACTGCGCTCTCAATGGCAGCCGATACAGACAAACTCACAGGTTCATTGGTGGTGAAACCCGCCTCGCCCTCCAGCAACTCCTGGGCATCAATGAACTTAAACACCCCGGTAGTCACTTCCAGAGACAGAACAGATTTAGTTGTAGTGACGTTACTCAGCATACGACCGGTGCGGATATCAACCGCTCGCAGATTCACAGTCACGGTGTCTACCCGGAACTGGGTTGAAGCGCCAATTCCCAGATATCTTGCACCTGCGCCACCAGTTCTCAGGTTGGTGTCGTAGGCAACTATCCCCCCTTCCAGCAGGATTTGAGCGCTGTTCAACTGAGGCAGCTTGCCACCATCACCATTCAGTCCAGCGCGAACAATTTTGCGCTCAGTCAGCAGGTTCTGCAGCCCTTCCCGCTCAACCGGGATAAACCAGTTTGAATCACTCAGTGCTTTCGCCAACAAAGCGGTGCCACTTTGAGGAACTGCGGTTGAAAAGTTACTGGAGGGGATAGGCTTGTACTGCCCAGTTTGATCCCTGAAGTCATAGACCGCCGCGACAATTGCCCCCTGCGGGGATGGCAACTCAGTCAAATCAAAGTAGGTTTGCCCTCTGGGCATCAAACTGGAGGAGTGCTCGATCTCTTCAAGCATATCTGTAGTTGAGCTGCAACCAGCCAACGCCAGCGCTGCCAACACAGGGAGCCAATATTTCATATCAACCTCCCTCCGAGATCAGACCGCCGACCTCAATCACTGTGGTTTCGCCCGTGGCAATATCAAGAATATGAACCAGCAAAGAACCATCTTCATTGACCACATTAATTTCAAAATCATCGGTGCGCAGATAGCCTTCGCCACCGTTAGCGGCATCATTAAACAGCTGGCTCATCAGCCGGGACTCCAGAGAGCTGGCCAGGCGTTCAAGTGCGGTAGGCGGCACATAACCACTGCCTGAGTTATTGTCGTTCTGGGCAGAGGCATTTTGCATCAGATAGGAGCCATTCAGCGGGTTACCACCAAATGCCGGGTTAACCGGTGTGTATGTCAATTGAGTTGCGGAAATGGCAGACGAGGCTAATAAACAGCTTAATGCCATCATCCTTAATGAGTGTTTTCTTGTCATCCCTGTCACCCTTATTCTTGTTGTTAAAAGTGAGTCCTAAAACTCATCTGCCGCCAGGTCCGGATCCATCAGCGAGGACCAGGCAGCTTGATCTCTTTGTTGTCTTAAAACTTTATCTACGTATGAAGCAGCAGATTTAGCCTGCGCATCAATGTTTCTGCTGGCGGGAGACACCACAGTCACAAATACAGGTTTACGGTTGTGGAGTATGGTCATGCGGGAGCCATTACGGGCTGAAGCCTGCTCCTTTATGGTCAAACCATCATGGTCTGTCATGCCACCGATATTGCGGTAATCCATCACAAACTCTTTGTAGAATCTGTGCCCAAAGCGAGTCATGGTGCGATTGAGGATCAGGCCATCAATCAGGTCTGCCTCGATTTTAGGCTTACTGTCATTAATGTCAGCTTCATGTGGCTTGGCTTTGAGTAAAGTCTCATCACTGGCCTGCAATGGCTTAACCAATAACAGAAAAAGCAACACAAGATAACGGCACTCACCCATAACACCTCCCTGCAACAGCATGATTCACATCCGGTGATTCACTGGCCCACTCACAACTGCCACAATCGTAAATTAATTGTTAAATCAGTACAATAACAACGGCACAGGGGAGCCGAAGCTCCCCTGATAATCGGCTTACCAATAATTAACTGCTTGGCCCAAATACACCCTGAGTAATAGTCGCGGTATTGTGGCTACCACTCATATACACATTTGCCGTGTTATTAGTGTCACCCTGATTAATCGTCACCTGATTCCATGTGGCGTGACTTTCCATATCCATATCAACGACCGCTGTATTTAAATACCCGCTTTGGTTAATATCAACCTGAATGTCATTCCCCCAGAATTCAACATCGGCCGTATTATTACCTCCCCACTGTTCAATATCTATATCAGCTCGGTCACCATGAAAGTTAACATAGGCGTTTTGATCAACGTCATATTGCTTTATGTCTACGTTGACCATATCACTTTCACCGCCATTGCCATTAAAGTTGTTCACTTGTGCGAAATGGCCGTTGCCTGTTTGGTCAATTTCAATGATTGAGTTATTTACAGAGGCGTGGGCAAACACCCTGTTTGAGTTACCATCCTGATAAATATCTACTGAATTATTTCCGCCATTGGTTGAGGCTCCAATGCCCTCCCCATAAATATTATGGCCATACGTATCATCACCCAACTGGCCTTTACCGGTAATTTCGTTATTGTTACCATCCTGCACAATGGTAATGCTGCTGCCAATACCATTTTCAGTTGCGGCACCGGCCTTGTTCCCCATACCATCTTGAGTAATGTCTATGGTATTTTCAACGCTACTTTCCAGCTGAATTACCTTTACAAAGTTACCATCCGCCTCAGACGCTCCACCCACTTTTTGGGTGATGAATACAGTATCACCGGAGCCAGACTGCATTAAATTAGCGGTCTGGTTTTGTCCTGACTGCTCGACATCTGCAGTATTCCCCATAGATTGAGTAAGTTCAGCCCATTGTTCTGAGCCATATTGATCAATTGTCGCTGTATTGCCACCATCAGTTTGAATAACTTTGGCAAAAGTACCATTACTTGCAGCATGCTGTGAAATGGTGATTGAGTTCGCTGTGCCTGCATTTTGAGTTTGTTCCGTTACAACATCACCAGCATTACCACTTTGAGTTACAGTTAAAACATTGCTGCCCGCGAACTGCTTTGAGTCGACACTATTGCCGGTATCATTTTGAGTGATGGTCGCTGTCGACGTGCCGAACTGCTCTAAGTCTACGTTATTGTTGGTCGCATATTGATATACAGACGCATCGTTATCACCATCCTGAGCAATATCAACCGTGTTGGTATAACGGGCGTCTGGTCCGGCACTCGCATTATAGTTTTTAGTATCCTGCACGACCAGAGCATAGTTCCCATCTCCCGTCTGAGTCACATCAGCCCACGCGTGATCAGCCCTTGTTTGCTCAATTTTAGCAGTATTCTGGTCAAGCCCGTTGCCATCCTGAGTCACAGTTGCATCAGAGTAATCAGACCCGACATTGACGATGTCAGCCTTATCACCTGTACCATTCTGATATATATTTGACTGTGCATTATCTGCATTCCGCTGCTCTATATAAGCCTCATTCTCACCCATTGCTTGGGTGATATTAGCGGTGGCATTCACTTTAAAGTTATTCTTTTGAATAATATCTGCATCATTATTTGCGCCAGTAGAGTCAATAATAGCCCGGCTGGTTCCGACATTATTCTCCTGAGTAATATCAGCTTCACTTCCCTCTGCAGCAGTTTGAGTAATTTTTGCAAATGCACCGTTATTAGCAGCTCCAGTTAGCTCCTGAGTAATTTTAGCGGTATTTTTATTTTCAGCACTCGTGGCAATAGAATTCTGAACTATTTCAGCATTGTTCCAAACACTATCTCCCTGTTGAATAATTTCTGCTGTATTGTGGTTTCCAAACTGATCAATATCAGCTGTATTATCTGTCGATTTAGCAACCGCAGCAGAACTACTCAACACAGCTGTTACTAAAATGGCAATTTTAGAATATCTCATAGTGTTACCTTCCTTTGGTTAAATAACGCTCGATTAATTTGGTGAACCGTGAGTAATAGTGGTGGAACTGCCTATACCGGCACGCCACATATAAAACGGTTCTTTGGAGTGATATTGATTTAATTCGAGACGATGGCCGTCTCCAGTCTGCAATATGTAGGCTTCGTTTCCCGTGCCGACCTGATTGACATCGATATAGTTACCATTGCCAATTTGGCCAGTCACAGCGACGTTGGCATATCCGGTTTGAGTAATATAGATTTCATTCCCTACCCCATCCTGATAAGCCATTGCCAGGTTTCCGGCACCAGCCTGTTTGATTTCAGCATAATTGTTGTAATTGGCCTGAATGATTACCGCAGCGTTACCTATACCGCTTTGAGAGATATCAGCTGTGAGCAGATCACCAGACTGAGTCACAGAAGCAGATTGAGTGTACAAACCCAGCTCATCAAACTCACTGAAGTCCGGGTGAGCACTAGCGTCTGTAGATAAGGAGGTTGCCAGTAACATCAATGTTGTCAGCCCAAACCTGAAGTTCAACGTCGCCATCCCTGCTGTTGTTGTTTTTATTGCTGGCTATTATGGAGTGGGGATATACCAAATGGGATACCACCACTGTGTGACTGAGGCTTGTCAAAAGGACTATTTGAAAGTGCAGAAATAGAAAAAAGAACTAACAAAAACAACGAAATATCATTATTTAGAATGACAAAAAGGCGCTAATTAGCGCCTTTGAAATAGATTTTGTACTAGCCATGGTTGGATAACCATGGCCAGTCGATTACGTATCTAATTGGATTTGCTTAACTTGTAGTGGAAGGTGCTACCTCACCCGACTCAGAATCTACCGGCTCAGACGAAGGTTTTACCTCTTCTGTAGCCAAATTCCGGGCTTCTCGTCTTAGATAGAAGCTGGCCAGTGCCAACATAACCCCGGTTACAGCGGCAATCAGTGCCAGCGAACCAAACCACACCAGTGCAACTATACCCACAGTACTGCGCCCGACTTCTGCGGCGTTATCTTTGCCGGTCACATACATGGCGATACGGTAAACCTGGTTTTGATTAATCAGGTGATTAATCTGGGTATTCAACAGTCGTTGCTCGTTTCTGAGTTTGAAGATCTGCTCCTCAAACCCGAACACCTGTTGGCTGATGCGTTCTAATTCATTGCGCTTGGTCGCTTCATACTCCGCCAGTTCAGCAAGATTGTCTTCCCGCATACCGATAAACTGGTTTTGCTCAGTCCTGGCTTTGGCGACAATAGAGTTTCTCAGACGGGCATTCTGGTTATAGCGACTTTGGATCTCAGCTTTCTTCTCATCGATACGCTCATTGATATCCTTGATTCGACGGTCATACTTGCTGTTCACAAACTCAATTTGCTGTCTTAACTGATTCTCCATCAGGGACTGCTTCTCAAGTGCGCCGCCACCGAGATAACCCGTAGTAATAGTGGCCAGCATCTGCTCTTTCTCACGAATAAGCTGACGATATTTGCGCTCCACAGAAGCCTCGGTAAGGAAGCTGGCATCGTCCATTTCCCGCTTCATTTCCGCCTTAAGTGCCTCAAGTTCCGCCAGCAACCTTTCTCTTTCATCTTTACTGCCAGAGACGTTACTCACCACGGTACTGGTAAAGCGCTCTTCAATCAGCACTTTCTCTTCGTTCCAATCTTTATAGTAGCCATCGCGGATCGTCATCAGTTCCGCAATTTCCTGCTTAAGCTTGGGCTCGAAGTTGGCATTAATAGCGGTCAGCTGCTGGTTCTTACTGGCCTCAATACGAGCCAGGTTCTCATCCAACACCAACTGAGATTGCGCATCCTCCTGTGCAATCTCGGCCATCAGCTCCTCTTCAGTGAACTTCTGTACATGAGCCCGACGCTTTTCGAGCAGTTCAATCTCAGTGTCTACATTGAGAATTTCGTTCTTACGATTATCAATGGCTCTGCTGAGGTTGGAGAAGTTACGCTCGAAACCATTAAGCATGGTTTCAAAGGTAATAATGCAAAGGAAGAATACGAAAAACAGGAAGATACTGCGCCACCACAGATTACGCGTTGCCATAAAGGCAAATACCAGTGGGATTTTACACAGCTCTACCGCAGCCACCAGCAGGAAGGGCAAACCGGCAATCACAATCGCCGAGGCGCTGTCGATAAAGCTGATATTTTCGAAGGTTGAAATTGAGTTGAATGCCGAAACCGACATCAGGATTGAGATAGTGAAGCCGATCAACACGGCAATCACCTCTACGGTCCACGCAAGGCGGATCAAAAACGTAGAGTAATACTTAATATTCTGCTGTTCATCTTGCATGCCACAAAACCTTTTTTATGTTCAGGCAGCTGACGGGATCTCCCTATCGACCGATAGAAACGCTGCTTGTTATTTTACGACCCCGGATGATCGCATTAAACGGCACATTCCCGGATAAGGTGAGACAGCCACATTGCCATCACCTCTCCAATCGTCACACTTAGGTAAGCACACTCAACAGCAACACAGGTTTGCAGAAAACAACAACGCCCCTGTCTTTCGTTCGATTGAAAACAAAAGACCGCACATTACTCTCAAAACAGGTGTTTGAATCACTCACTGAATCAATGAGCCTGAGAAATTGTAAACACACAGGATTAAATGCTGTCAACGCAACATTTTCAAAACATTTGATTCAAAAAATAGCTCACAAGAGTTCTGAGCGCCAAAGGAAACAAAAGACGACTAACAGCCAAAAGTGACAGGATAGGAGGGAAACGCCATAGAAATGTGTTTACTTATCTGTTTCACAAACAGTTTTCAATGAAGACAGATGAACAAAGCCGGATACTGGCTTAGCCATCACAGCGCGTAATACCTGCAGTGTAATCAGATTGAACCTTTTTGATAAAATTGTCTGCAGTCGCCCTTCACTTCCCGGATTTGGCTATGCCAGCTTTATATAAAGCCTTACCACTCACTTTTACTTTGGTCACGCTGATGATCTTCAATCAGGTTTTTGGTACGTCAGCAGATGGCAGCATCTTGTCTGTGTTTAACCTCTGGGAAGGAATTAACGGGCTGGCATTTATGTTGGCATTTGGATTGGGAGCGCCAGCATGGTTATCACTGACGCTGTCAGCAGCATTCTTGCTGCTGGTGTGCATTGCAGGCTACAAACTGGGAGTGAAAGCCCAAATAATGTTCAGGGTTTGAACACCCCAATAATGTCACCACCAGCCTGGTCGCTGACCTGTTTGTCAGTCTGCTTCTCGCGATAGTCACACTCGGTACATTCCACGGTTTCCACACCGTTCTCCATAAACAGCATAATGCTGTCCATCGCCTGACACTTGGGACACCGGGCGCCAGCCACGAAGCGTTTTTTCATTCTGGTCATTGGATTTGCTCCTTTTTTTCGGCCATTTTGCCATACTGGGCGAGAAATCAATACGTTCTATCACATCAGCCAGGATTAACCGGTATAGGATTTCCCCACCCTTGGCCTTTGCGGTAAGATGCCGCCCAATTATGTTCCATCCGGCCAGAATTCCGACCCATGATCACCATTACCGATGCTGAGCTCATTCGCGGCAGCAAAACTCTGTTATCAGAGACCTCACTGACTATCTACCCAGGCCATAAAATTGGACTGGTTGGCGCCAATGGCACAGGCAAGTCCTCACTGCTGGCACTGATTCAGGGAGAGGTAACCCTGGATAAAGGTGAGATAAAAGTGCCATCCGGCTGGGCGGTTGCTTCTGTCGCTCAGCACACACCAGCACTGGAAAAGTCGGCGTTGGAGTATGTATTGGATGGTGATAAAGAGTTCCGTGAACTTGAAAGCCAACTGGCAAAGGCTGAGCAAAACGATGACGGCAACGCCATTGCCACTCTGCACGGCAAACTGGACGCCATTGGCGGGTACAGTATTCGAGCCAGAGCCGGTACTTTGCTGGCAGGCCTGGGCTTCTCAGAAAAGCAGCAAAGCAATCCGGTCAAGAGCTTCTCCGGCGGCTGGCGTATGCGCCTTAACCTGGCGCAGGCTCTGCTGTGCCGCTCAGACCTACTGCTGCTCGATGAGCCGACCAACCACCTTGACCTGGATACCATGTACTGGCTGGAAGGCTGGATTAAAGCCTATCAGGGAACCCTGGTACTGATCAGCCACGACCGTGATTTTATCGATGGTATTGTGGATGAGATTGTTCATCTGGAACATCAGAAGCTGAACTTCTACAAAGGTAACTACTCAGCCTTTGAGCGCATCCGTGCCGAGCGCATGGCACAGCAGCAGGTAGCCTTTGAACGTCAGCAACGTGAGCGTGCTCATATGCAGTCATTCATCGACCGCTTCAAGGCTAAAGCCAGCAAAGCCAAGCAGGCTCAAAGCCGGGTGAAAGCGCTGGAACGTATGACAGATCTGTTGCCGGCCAAAGCCGACTCTCAGTTCACCATGTCATTCCGTGAACCTGATGCGCTGCCCAATCCCCTGGTCAGCATGGAGCAAGTCTCCGTCGGTTACGGCGATAAAGAAGTGCTGAAAAAGGTTCACCTTAACCTGGTTCCCGGTGCCCGTATCGGGCTGCTGGGTCGTAATGGCGCGGGTAAGTCCACCTTAATCAAACTACTGGCCAGTGAACTCCAGCCAATGAACGGCAAATACGAGACCAATGCCGGTCTGAACATCGGTTACTTTGCCCAGCATCAGATTGATTATCTGCGTATGGATGACAGCCCACTGCAGCATCTGATGCGACTGGCACCGGATCACAGAGAGCAGGAACTGCGTGATTTCCTGGGTAGCTTCGGTTTCCAGGGTGATATGGCACTGCAACCGGTCAAGCCTTTCTCAGGCGGCGAAAAAGCCCGTCTGGTGCTGGCATTGCTGGTATGGCAAAAACCCAACCTGCTGCTGCTCGACGAACCCACCAACCACCTGGATCTGGAGATGCGTCACGCCCTCACCATGGCACTGCAGGGGTTTGAAGGAGCCATGCTGATTGTTTCCCACGATCGTCACTTGCTGCGCCTGTCCTGCGACGACTACTACCTGGTTGATGGCGGAGAAGTCAAAGCCTTTGGCGGTACTCTCGAGGATTACCATCAGTGGTTGCTGGACGCTGCCAAGGCAGCCAAGGTGGAAGCCGCTGCAGAAAAGCCAGCGGACAAGCCGGTAGTAGACAAAAAACTGCAAAAACGACTGGAAGCAGAGCTCAGACAAAAGCTGTCACCATTGAAAAAACAGCAGGCAAAGCTGGAGGCCCAGCAGCAAACCTGCAGCGACAGACTGGCAGAGCTGGAAGCCATGCTGGCGGACACCAGCCTGTACGACGCAGAAAATAAAGCCAAACTCACAGCAGTATTGAAGGAAAGGACCGAGCTGACCAATACCCTGGAAGAGAGTGAAATGGACTGGCTTGAACTGCAGGAAACAATTGATATGATGGAGCAGGAAGCCGCCACGGCCGTGCTGCAGTAATCGGCAGGCGTGAACTCAAAGGAGTGTTCACGCCATCTGCTTAAATCAAGCAAGCCTGTTGGGAGTATCAATGACGACTTTTGAACAACGCCTGTGGCAACTCTGTGACCTGCACTACGCCAAGCACAAAGATCTCTGCCTGCAGCTGCAAAATCAGCATGGCGTCAACGTCAACCTCCTGCTGCTGGCCTGGTATCTGGATGGCAGACAGCAAGGACTCTCAGGTGAACAGTGGCAACAGATACTACAACATCTGACCGAATGGGAAAGTAAGCTGCTACAGCCCTATCGCCGTCTCCGGCAATTGGGAAAAGAGCAATTGCCTCAGGCCGAATATCGCAAGATGCTGGATGTGGAGCTATCCCTCGAGCGTAATGGCCAAAAGCTTGTACAGAAATGGCTGGGGCAACAGTCCATCCAACCTCACAGCCATAACCTGAGTCATTATCTGGCCCTTTACGATCTGGATATCAGTGCCGTTGCAGCCTTTAGCGATCAAACTGAAGCTGTCGCCTGACACTGCTGACTCAGCTTCAAACTCCCTCGCCCGCTCAAGCGGGCGATTTTGTTTTCAGCAGTTCACCGGCCAGCCGGGTAGCATTGCGGGCAGTCATACCATAGATGGTCAATTGCGGATTGGCTCCCAGACTGGATGGGAACACAGAACCATCCATCACAGATAAATTCTCCAGATAATGGCTGCGACCATGACTGTCGACCATGGCCAATTGTCTATCTTCACCCAAAGGGCAGCCGCCCATCACATGCGCCGAAGCGACAACTGTTTTCAGCGGTGCCAGAGACATATCAGCAATCGCTTGCCGGGTCTGCTTCCAGCTGCCCATCATCGCCATTCCCTCGGAAATGGGCAGGACTTTTTGAGCACCTGCGGCAAACTGCAACTCAGCCATGGACGCAAACGCATCCCTTGCGGCTTCCCAGAAAGTATCGGTCAATGGATAATCCAGCGAAAAGCTGCCGTCAGCCTTTACCGACAACCTGCCCCCTTCCAATTCGGGGTGGAATCCATCTCTGACCAGGGCAATAGTCACCTGCAGTTGATTGAATTGCTCCATCAACTCAGCGTGAGAGCGACCATAGCCTATGGTCTTGGATGCCAGCAGTACGGGATGCAGAGGAGGAACCTCCAACTTGTATCCCGGCTTACCGGCCACGCCGTCCCGCCAGACGAACTCATCGGAATAGATGGATTGAGGTGCGCCGCTGTGGGCACTGATAGTTTCGTCGAACAAGGCTCCACTAAGCAGGGTTGGATGTAAGAAGGTCCTTTTGCCCAGCAGTTCGTAGGGATCGGTCACTCCTGAGCGCATCATCAGTGTCGGAGTATGAATCGCACCACCGGCGAGAACATAGTGACGCCCCTTCAGCATCACACTGGCTCCGGTTGGCTTAAGCTGCTCATTGAGCGCCTGAGCCCTTATACCGAACACCTTATCCTTATGGTGCTCTATCTGAATCGCCTTTACCCGGCTGAGCAGAGTGCCCCCCCTGGCCATCATGGCAGGTAAGGTGGTCACCAACATGGATTGTTTAGCGTTAACCGGGCACCCCATACCGCAATATCCGGTATTCCAGCAGGCAGCCACGTTGCGCTTGATAACAGTGTATTCCCAGCCAAGCTGCTCGCAGCCCTGTTTTAACTTGTCGTTATTGGCATTGGGCGGCAGGGCCCACTCGCGGATGGAGAGTTTGTTCTCCATCGCCTCAAACCAGGGATCCAACTCCTTTCGGGACAAACCACTGACAGACTTCTCTGCAGCCCAGAAATCCAGTGTGGGTTCGGGAGTCCGAATAGAGGTGGTCCAGTTAATCGTCGTCGACCCGCCAACCGCGCGCCCCTGAAATATACCTATGGCCTTGTCGCTGGTTTTCATCGACGCGGCCTGTTGGTAAAGATTGGGATAGGCAGTGCGCTCTTCCATGTCAAAATCACTGGAGGACTTCAACGGCCCGGCCTCAACCACAATCACCTTGAGTCCGGCCTCAGACAGAATATCCGCAGCAGTCCCGCCACCGGCACCACTGCCAATGATCACCACATCGGCCTCCAGCTGAACATCCTCAGTCATAGTGCTGCCATCCAGATGGTGCCAACCTGCAGCCAGACCTTCAGCAATGGGATCTTTTATCGGCATCTGTGTTCCTTCACTTATATTTTGGGTTTGGAGTAATGCAGAGTGCCCCAGTGTTCCGGGCAGGAGTAGTAGCTGGCCATAATCAGCTCTCGAAGACCGTAATAAGCCTGTTGCTGCATCTCAAGGAAACCATCACGCCAGCTTTCCAGCATCACCACCAACTGCTCAGGCGAGCGCAACAGCAGCGGCGTCATACTGCCTGTCAGCACCAGCACACCGAGGCGATTTTCCAAACCATCGAGCAGAAGTTCAAGTTCATCACGTTGCGACTGGGGCAACACTGTCAGCGTTTGGCTTATTGCATCCAGTGTGCGGTTTATTGCAGCCTCTCTGGGACTGGACATCCTGGGCAGGGCGCCATCCAGCAAAACAGGCACTAACACGGCAAAAAGGGCTCTGTGGCTGTCCTCCGCCTCAACAGGCTCCAACTCGGGCCGGTACAGACTGACACCGAGAGCCAGGGCTGCCGTCGTGGCAAATGCTCCGGTGATAAAATGTCTTCTTTTCATCGCCTCATCCTTTGGCTATAAAGAGTTAATTAAACATACGTTTTAAATTCCGGCAAGCGCGCAATAAACAAGCAGAGGGGATCCGACCACACAAGCAGACAATCAGGTATAGTGTTGGCACTCAGAATAAATAAAGAAAACAATCGCCATCCCTATGACTCCAGACAAGTTCTCTCCTCCCTGGTGGGCACGCAGCCCACATATTCAAACTATCCTGCCGGTACTGACCAAGGAGCAATCCCCCAAGGTCACCCGCGAAAGGCTGGAGCTGGCAGATGGGGACTTCATAGACCTGGACTGGTGTGGACAGGCCAGTAATGGAGAGCCTGTGCTGGTGTTGATACACGGATTGGAAGGCAGTTCAGAGTCCCACTATGCCAGACGGATGCTTAACCAGTGCCATCTTAGGGGACTGACCGCCGTGGTCCACCACCACAGAAGTTGCTCAGGCCTGCCCAATCGTTTAGCCCGCAGCTATCACAGTGGCGACACTCAGGACTTAGGCCATACACTGGCGCAGATCCGTGCGCGACTGCCTGACTCCCCTGTCTGGGCCTGTGGCTACAGCCTGGGAGGCAATGTCGTGACCAAATATCTGGGAGAAACAGGCAGTGACAGCCTGATCGACCGCGCCGTTGTGGTTTCCGCTCCATTACAGCTGGGCGCCTGTGCTGAGCGCCTTAAAGCCGGCTTCTCCCGGGTTTACCAGAATTACCTTATCCGCCAGCTGCAGGCGAAAACCCTCGAAAAGGTAAACCACCCACAGCTGGGCAGGCAGATGCCACTGGACGAAAGCAAAGTCAGGGAGCTAACGACCTTTCATCAATTTGATGACGCAGTCACAGCACCCTTGCATGGATTCAAGGGTGTGCAGGATTATTATCAGCGGGCCAGCGGCATGCCTTTCCTTGCAAAGATCCAGGTACCCACTCTGGTCCTCCACGCCGGTGACGATCCCTTTATGACCTCGGATGTCATCCCTCCCCCTAACGGTCTTGCACCAAATGTCGAGTATGAATTGCAACCACTTGGAGGTCATGTTGGCTTTATCAATGGTGGTCTTCCCTGGCGCCCGAGGTATTATCTGGAGCCGAGAATTCTGTACTTCCTGACCGGAGAATCCTGATGCTTATTCCCTACAACTCACTGCTGGAGTTGCCCGAGGAAACCCTGAACAACCTGATCCGCGAATACCTGTTCACTCAGGTGGAAGACGGTGGCTTTGACACGCTGTCCGGCGACTCCCTGAAACATGCTATGAGCCGCTGCAGAGATGCGCTGAAACGGGGTGAGTTGGTAGTGGAGTATGGTGAAGAGGATGAGTCGATCGCTATTCGCAACCGCGATCAGATCATCGGCACTCAAAATTGACCTTTACGGCAAGGCTGCCGTATAACAAGGCATAACTCAAAAGTAAAAGCAGGCAATTGGAATGTCAGCGAAACACCCTATTATTGCCGTAACAGGCTCTTCGGGCGCAGGAACAACCACGACTACAACGGCATTCAGCCACATCTTCAGACAGCTGGGGATCAACGCGGCGTTTGTGGAAGGCGACAGTTTTCATCACTACACCCGGGCAGAAATGGAAGTCATGATCCGTAAAGCCCAGGCTGAGAATCGTCATATCAGTTACTTTGGTCCTGAGGCCAATGATTTTGCCCGACTGGAGCAGTGCTTCAGCGACTATAGCACCACAGGTAATGGTGAGACACGTTCTTACCTGCACACCTTTGATGAAGCCGTACCCTACAACCAAATGCCGGGTACTTTCACCCAATGGAAGTCGTTGCCGGAAAGCACTGACATGCTCTATTACGAGGGCCTGCATGGCGGTGTAGTGACCGATGATGCGGATGTCGCCCAACATGTGGACCTGCTTATCGGCATGGTGCCCATAGTCAATCTGGAGTGGATCCAGAAAATTGTGCGGGACACCAAAGAGCGGGGACATACCCGGGAAAAAGTGATGGGCTCGATTGTGCGCAGCATGGATGATTACATCAACCATATGACGCCCCAGTTTTCCCGCACCCATATCAACTTCCAGCGTGTACCTACGGTTGATACCTCAAACCCATTCAGCGCCAAAGGCATTCCCAGCCTGGATGAGAGCTTTGTGGTTATCCGCTTTCGCGGCATAGAGAATGTGGACTTCCCCTACTACTTGAGCATGATAGACGGCGCCTTCATGTCTCGCATCAATACCATGGTAGTGCCCGGAGGAAAGATGCCGCTGGCAATGGAACTGATCCTGACGCCTCTGATAAGAGATCTGATGGAAAAGCGTCGCCAGTTGCTCAGCCCGGAAAATGAGTAATCCCTTAAGATTGGTTTAAGCAGACTGTTTTATGCTTCAACACGTCGGGATTTCAGGCGAAAGACTGATGGTTGACCTGCTCTTGGGGATGAATTCCCCCATCTTGATCTGTTCGTTCCCTTGAGTAAGTCAACAGTCCCGATATACCAATTCACCCTGTGGATTGGATCTGGTTTCTTCACTCACAGAAACGCAAAAATGCGCTCAAGCAGCGCATTTTTTATGTCTTGACCACTCCAATTACAGCAGTGGGATCACTTCCCGATAGGCCCGCTTTTGCAGGTAAATCTGCAGTCTTTGCTGAAATTCACTGATATCCGCCACTTCGGGACGTTGTCTCAGAGCATCTATCGCCTTTTGTTGAGTCGACACCGCAGCGGCAAAATCCCCTGTTTCAGCATAGGCTGCCGCCAGGTTATCCAGAATAGATGGGTCCTGCTCATCATGTTTCAGCAGCTCAAGCGACAGTTCAACCGCCCTGGCACCATCACGATACTCTCCCTCTGGGCAGGTAGCCAAAATCCAGGCGACATTGCCAAGTGAAACCTGGTCGCCCGCACTGTTAAAGTGTTCAACAGCCTGACCGCAATTTCGCTGAATACCATCTCCTCCAGCGCCGAAAATCAACCCAAGACGGAAATAGGCATAAGGTTGGCCGGTTTGCGCCAACTCCTGATACCAATGCACAGATTGCTCCAGATCTCTGGGGACGACTTTACCGTCATAGTAGAGGTCGGCCAGTGTCTGAATCGCTTTGACATGCTGATTACTGGCCGCTCGCTGCAACCACTCCAGGCCCACTTCAGCCTGCTGGTCCACATAACGACCGGACAGATACATCAACCCCAGCAGGTATTCGGCTTCTGCATCACCACTTTGAGCATTAAGCTCAATAAAGGCGACCTTGGTTGCCACTTTCTCTGCGTCAGGCTGAGGAACACTGAATGCCCAGGCGCCCTGACTGACTGACAACAGCGCAGTTACTGCGACTGCGAATGTCCACCGCTTTGTCATGTCATTAACCTCTGTTATTGATTTGTCATCGCTTTATTGCTCAGCCACAAGTTAGCCAGAAAACTGCGCTCAAGTCGACCTCTCCTGACATTGCGTTAAGCCCCTGTCCAGATAACTACGTCATAATGTCCAAATAAAGGTTAAGATGTGATGTAACCTACAGAGTTCAACGAATCCTGAAGAGTTAACGGTCTGCTGAGTTGACTAATATCACTAAAGTAGCAGAATACCGCGAATGTCAAAACCAAGCTTGACAAGCGCATTGCCCTTAGAAATTTGCATAGTAAGACGCCAGTCAAGGAATTAAGGGTTTAATTGACGTAAAATGCTTGTTTAGAATATTCTAACTTTCGTTTTTATCAGTAGAGGAACATAGGCATGGCTCTGATTGGTAAACCAAAACCTGATCCAACTCTGGAATGGTTTTTATCACACTGTCACATTCACAAGTATCCAGCCAAGAGCACACTGATCCATGCTGGTGAAGACTCAGACACTCTGTACTACATAGTTAAGGGTTCTGTAGCCGTTTTGATCAAGGATGAAGAAGGCAAGGAGATGATCCTGTCTTATTTGAATCAGGGTGACTTCATCGGTGAATTGGGTCTGTTTGAAGAGCAGGCTGAACGTACTGCCTGGGTTCGCGCCAAGCAGGCATGTGAAATTGCTGAAATTTCATATAAAAAGTTTAAGCAGTTGATCCAGGTAAACCCTGAGATCCTGATGAAGCTGGCTTCTCAGATGGCTTACCGTCTGCAAAGCACCAGCCAGAAAGTGGGTAACCTGGCGTTCCTGGACGTTGCCGGTCGCATCGCTCAGACTCTGCTGCACCTGGCCAAACAGCCAGATGCCATGACCCATCCAGATGGTATGCAGATTAAGATTACCCGTCAGGAAATTGGTCAGATCGTAGGTTGTTCCCGCGAAACTGTAGGCCGTATCCTGAAGATGCTGGAAGAGCAAAACCTGATCCAGGCTCACGGTAAGACTATCGTAGTTTACGGCACCCGCTGATCTCCAACCCTAAGTTAGGGTTCAGTTTGGTTTAAGCCTGAAACATTAAAGTGGCGCAGAATGAATTCTGGGCCACTTTTTCTTTTGGGTAATCAGGGGAGCTTTTATGATAAGGCTGTTTTTCATTTGCTTTTTCAGCCTGTTAGCTTTCCAGCCCTGGGTCAGGGTGGCCGCCTCATCCACAGAGCTACACCATAATCAGGCCGTCACTTTGGTCGCCTCCGGCCAGATACTTTCACTGACAGATACTCTCGCCATCGTAAGCCATTACTGCAAAGGCAAATTAATGGACGCGCACCTCTATCAGGAGGGTAATAAATGGCGGTATGATTTGGAACTCAAGGTACATAAAGGTCAACTGTTAAAGTTGAGCGTGGACGCCCGCAGTGGTAAGCCTGTACCCGGTCTCCCTCTACCCAGTGAATGTCAGCCAAATGAAACTACTGCTCGTTGAAGATAACCACCTGCTGGTGCAGGAACTGCAAAAACAACTCAAGCAGGCAGGCTATGTTACCGACGTAACAGACAAGGCCTCCGAAGCTGATTACCTGATCAGCGAAACCCAATATGATTGTGTGATCCTGGATATCGGCCTGCCCGACGGTAATGGCCTAGAGTTGTTGGGAAGCTGGCGTAATCGCGGCGTGAACACCCCGGTGATCATGCTGACTGCACGCAGCCAATGGCACGAAAAAGTGGAAGGCTTCAATGCCGGCGCCGATGACTACCTGGGCAAACCCTTTCATGCCCAAGAGCTGCTGGCCCGGGTCCAGGCCCTGATCCATCGCGCCTCCGGAAGAATGAACTCCCCCACCAAGACCCTCAGCTTTGGCGGTGTAACGCTGGACGAATCCCAGCAAACTGTCACGGTTGATGGCGTGACATCTGAATTGACCGCAATGGAGTTTCGTCTGCTGAAAATCTTCCTGCTGTCGCCCAAGAAACTACTGTCCAAATCTCAGCTCACAGACAAGCTATATCAGTTTGATGATGAGAAAGAGAGCAATGTGGTTGAAGTCTATGTGACTCACCTGCGCAAAAAGTTGGGTAAAACTGCCATCGAGACCCGTCGCGGTCAGGGATATATCTTCCACGGCCAAAACCTATGATGTCAATTCGCACCAAACTCAGCCTTTGGCTGACCGCTTTGGTGGTGCTGGGCACCATCATAGGCATGGTGCTGTTCGAATCCATGCTCAGGCAAGCCTTCCACGACTCGATTATCAATCGTCTGGAAGAGGACCTTGAGCATGTCATCATGGCTACCCACTTCCACGACGGCGAGATAAGTATTGATGAGACAGAGTTGTCGATCTTTTACAAACCCGCCTACTCCGGCCGCTATTTTCAGCTTAACCTGCCCAATGAAGTGATTCGCTCCCGCTCGCTGTGGGATCAAACCCTGGATATTGAAAACCTGGCCAAAGGGGAAACCCGGGTATGGCAGGCGAAAGGCCCCAAAAATCATGATATGCAGCTGCTGTCTGTAGGCCTGAGCTCCAACACCAGCAACCTGACTGCAACCCTGACAGTCGCTCAGGACCTGAGTATCGGCCGCAGGGTATTCAGCGAAATCTATGGCACCAAACTGGTAGTCAATCTGGGTATGCTGGCCGCCATGATAGCCGGTATATTCCTGGTGCTGCGCCAGTCTTTCCAACCCCTGATGCGAATGACCCAAACCCTGTCACAGCTCAGAGACGGCGACATAACCAAACTTGAGCTGGATGACCTTCCCCCGGAGATTGTTCCACTGGCCCGCAGCCACAATGAGCTGCTGGACTATGCAGCCAATCAAATCAAACGCAGCCGCAATAACCTGGGCAACCTCAGTCACGGTTTGAAAACCCCGCTGGCGGTGATGCAGCAACAGGTGGAAGTGCTTGGGCTAAAAGATCCTGAACTTGCCGAAGCGATGCAACAGCAGCTGGATCAGATCCGTAAGATGATTGAGCGCAAGCTGGCCGCAGCCAGAATCACTGGCAGTATGCTGCCGGCAGCGCGAATGCAACTGCCTGATGATCTGGATGGTCTTACCAACACTCTTGGCAAAGTCTATGGCTATAAGCAGCTTCACTGCCAGTTTGATCTGGACACCCAGGTCAGCCGCCTTCCCATCCACAGAGAAGATGGCATGGAACTTCTGGGCAATCTGCTGGATAACGCTTATAAGTGGGCCCAAAGCCGGGTGAGCATTTCTGTACGCCAGACAACCGATGGCGTCAAAGTCACCATTGAGGATGACGGACCTGGCGTTGAGGATGATGAGCTTAACCTGCTGACAGAGCGAGGCACCCGTCTTGACGAGTCAGTGATGGGACATGGCCTTGGCTTGTCGATAGTGAAAGAGATCTGTGAACAGTACGATATTCGCCTCAGCTTCAGCCGGGGCCAGTCTCTGAGCGGTCTGAGTATATTGTTGGAGTTTGCCCAGTAAAAAAAGCGGCCCCAGGCCGCTTTTTTATCAATGCATAACAGAGGGTATCAGGCAGACTGCTTCCCGAACACAGCATTGGTGCTCTCAAAAATTTTATCTGCTGAGGCGGCAACAAACCCGGTATACAGTTCACCATCTGGCTTGGGGTATCTCAGTGCAAATTCATAAAAGCAGCTTGGGATTTTCAGCTTGGTATCCTCAAAGGCGACTTCAATCTGATCAGCCATAGTTGAGGACTGCTCAAGCAATACCTCAGCAGAGCCTTTGATCTCACCACCAGAAGTATTCAGTACAAAGCCACCCTCTTTCAATGCCTGATTGACCTCTTGTAAGGAGTCGTAGCCGGGCAGATGATTGACTGAAACAGTGAAGTGATTAGCACGGTATCCGATGGCAGCAACCCAGGCAGCGTACTCACTCTCTGCCAATAAGGCCTGATAAGTTTCACTGTCCAACTTCCAGTGACGACCGGAATAGAGGAAATCTTTCTGAGTCAGAGCCTTTTCATCAATCTGTTCAACCAGAAATGCCACCTTGTCCTGAAGTTCAGGGCTGAACTCCTCAACCAGCAACTCAGAAATAAATACCTTGGGTTGAGTTGGGTCAGGGTGCTCATAATGCTTGGCATTCAGCTTCTTGGCTTCAAAGTTATAATCACCACAGGCTTTATAACCAAGCGCTTCAAAATGAGCCGCCAGCACCTGTAAATTAACCTTGGGCAGGTTAAAAGTACGCAGGGCAATATGGTCATTAATAATGTCCTCACCCTTACCAAGAAGTTCGTGTACCTTGGCGGCTGAAGGGGTCATCTGGATGTAATCCGTCCACAGAGCAGAAAACAGCTCATTCACATCAGTGTGCATCTGGTCTCCTTTTTAAGCCTCACTGGCTGGCAGTCCCGGCTTTAGGTCGTATTTAATATTAGTAAGAAAATATAAAAAAACGCCCGCTGAGCGGGCGTTCAATTACAGGCTCAGGCCCGGACTCAAAGCTGCTGGCAAACTCACAGAATCAGATTCCATGGATGCCACAGGATAAGCACAGTAATCGGCAGCATAGAAAGCTGACGCTCTGTGGTTACCGGATGCGCCGACACCACCAAATGGAGCGGAACCGGATGCACCTGTTATCTGCTTGTTCCAGTTGACGATACCGGCGCGGATACGTGCCAGGAAATACTCATAGTCATCGCGACTGTCGGCCAGCAGGCCGGCAGACAAGCCATATTTGGTATTGTTGGCAAGACGAATCGCTTCATCGAAGTCTGAGTAACGAACCACTTGCATCAGAGGACCGAAATACTCTTCATCGGGCAATTCCGCTACGGAGGTCACATCTATGATTCCCGGAGAAACCAAGCCAGTGCCCGCCTTGAGGTGCTTGAGTTCCACCAGCGACTTACCGCCGAGAGACAAGAGGTTATCCTGGGCGCTAACCATACCTTTAGCAGCAGCTTCGGAGATCATAGAGCCCATAAATGGCTGCTGTTCGTCGTTCCATGCGCCAACACGGATCTGTTTGGTGGCTTCCACCAAATTTGTCAGCAACAGATCTCCAGCTTCGCCTACAGGAATGTAGAGACGACGGGCGCAGGTACAACGCTGACCTGAGGAGATAAAGCCAGACTGAATAATGTCGTGAACAGCCGCCTTGGTGTCGGCAACATCCCGAACAATAAGTGGGTTATTGCCACCCATTTCCAGTGCCAGAATCTTGCCTGGATGACCGGCATACTGCTGGTGCAGCAGATGACCGGTACGGGAACTGCCGGTAAAGAACAAACCATCCAGCTGTGGATGCGAAGCCAGTGCTTTACCGGTTTCCACCTCACCCTGAACCAGATTAATAACACCGGCAGGCAGCCCTGCCTTCTCCCACAGCTTCAGAGTTTCTTCTGCAACTTTTGGGGTCAACTCAGAAGGCTTGAAAATAACAGTATTACCCGCCAGTAGTGCAGGCACTATATGACCATTTGGCAGATGTCCCGGGAAGTTGTAGGGGCCAAATACTGCCACTACGCCGTGGGGCTTGTGACGTAATACCGCCTTGCCGGCAGGAGTCTCAGACTCGGTTTCGCCGGTACGCTTGTGGAATGCACTGACGGATAAACCAATCTTACCTATCATTGCCGCCGCTTCAGTGGCGGTTTCCCAACGAGGCTTACCTGTTTCCTGAGCAATCACTTCTGCAATATGGTCTTTGTTCTCCTGCAGCAGATCGCGATATGCCTCTACCACTTTCAATCGGCCTTCAAAGCCCAACATAAACCAGTCAAATTGCGCGTCTCTGGCCGCAGTGACTGCTGCTTCTACCTGTGCAGGAGTTGCACTCTGCCCCTGCCAAATCTGTTCGCCGTTGGCAGGATTGCCGGACGCCATAGCATGGCCTTCACCGGCCAACCATTTTCCGTTGATAAACTGTGTCATCTTGCTTTTCCTAAATCGCCAAAATTCTTACTTGATCGCCGATATTCACCATCAGGGCTTCGGCTTCTTCCGTTGTCAGCATCAGGTTCCTGGCCTCATCGTCCAGAGTTCGCTGAACAATGATGGCGCGGTAGTTCTGCACCTCACCATTGGCCACAATGTAGGTATCGCCCACAGCATCCACCTCACCTGTACTGACCTCCAGGCTTCTGCTTGCCTGCACTGAGCGGATATCTGTAAGGTTGCATTCCACCGTAGGGCCGCCATCAAAAATGTCGACATAGCCTCTGTGACGGAAGCCTTCGGCATGCAGCAAACGCAATGCCGGGCGGGTATTGGCATGAACCTCACCTATCACTTCCTGAGCCTCTGAAGGCAGTAAAGGAACATAGATAGGATTGCGGGGCATCATCTCCCCCATAAAGGCTTTCTGCCCCAAGCCGGACAAATAGTCAGCGTGAATGAAATCAATGCCGAGAAAATGCTGTTGCAGCCAATTGTAGAAAGGAGAGTTACCTTCGTCATCACTGACACCACGCATCTCGGCGATAACAATTTCACCGAAACGCTCGGGATGCTCAGCCAAAAACAGGAAACGGCTGCGTGACAGAAAACGGCCATTGTTCCCCTGACGATAACCTTCTCGCAGGAACAAGGTACAAAGCTCTGCTGCACCTGTGTAGTCGTGGCACAGCGTCAGGGTTTCCACCTCGTTGCGCACATCTATCTGCTCCGAGTGGTAAACCTCTGTTCCCAGACGGTAGTGATAAAAGGCATCTTCCATGCCTACCGCGGCCTCAATGCCACAGGTACCTACAACCTCGCCGGTTTCTGAATCTTCCATCACCATGAGGTAACCTTCGTCGAAAGGTTTTTCTACCTGTTTGCTGACAGACGCTTCAGCTCTGGCGATTTTATTGCGCAGTAACTCCTCGTTGACAGGCAACGAGGTAAAGCCATGCCCCGACTCATGGGCGATTTGCAACAGCGCATTGAAATCCGAAGAGCGGATTGGACGTATAATTAGCATCTGATGTCTCCTGAACTGCGCCACGGGCAATCCGTGGCGCCTTGGATCTTAGCCTGCCACTACCTTGGCAACAGCCTGCTCAAAACGCTGCAGACCTTCGGCAATGTCCTGTTCAGGGATCACCAGAGAGGGAGTGAAACGAACTACGTTGGCCCCGGCAACCAGCGCCATCAAACCTTCGGCCACAGAGGCCACCAGGAAATCACGGCTGCGGCCCTGATATTTATCATTCAGCACAGCACCCAGCAGCAGGCCTTTACCACGGATCTCAGAGAACACCTGGTACTTGGCGTTGATGCGCTCCAGTCCTTCACGAATCATCTGCTCGCGCTGCTTAACCCCTTCCAGAGTTTCTGAGGTATTTACCACGCCCAGTACCGCATTACCCACAGCACATGCCAGTGGATTACCGCCATAGGTAGAACCATGGGTACCGACTTTCAGGTGTGTTGCGATTTCTGCAGTGGTCAGCATAGCGGCAATAGGGAAACCGCCTCCCAACGCCTTGGCGCTGGTCAGAATATCCGGAACAATGTCAGTATCCATATAAGCATACAGATGACCTGTACGGCCGATACCGGTTTGCACTTCATCGAAAATCACCAATGCATTGTGCTTGTCAGCCAGAGCGCGAACCGCCTGCAGGAACTCTTTAGACGCAGGAATAATGCCGCCTTCACCCTGCAGAGGCTCCATCATAATGGCGCAGGTCTTATCGGATACGGCAGCTTCCAGTGCAGCCACATCATTAAATGGCAGGTGAGTGATAGACTGTGGCTTAGGGCCAAAACCATCTGAATAAGCAGCCTGACCACCGACACTGACAGTGAAGAAAGTACGGCCATGGAAACCCTGATTAAAGGCGATAATCTCGTCCTTTTCTGCACCAAACTTGTCTAAAGCATAACGGCGTGCCAGCTTCAGGGCAGCTTCGTTGGCTTCGGCACCTGAGTTGGCGAAATACACTTTGTCAGCAAAAGTGCCTTCCACCAGGCGAGTCGCCAATTCAAGAGCAGGCTCATTGGTCATGACATTGGACAGATGCCACAGCTTTTGTCCCTGAGTAGTCAAAGCATCAACCAGAGCTGGGTGACAGTGACCCAGGCAATTCACAGCAATACCACCGGCGAAATCAATAAATTCACGACCTTCCTGATCCCATACCCGGCTACCATCTCCACGCACAGGAATTACTGCTGCAGGTGAATAGTTAGGCACCATCACCTCATCGAATTGGGCTCGGGTCAGATTCATTGCATTGCTCATAGTGCTTTCGTCCTTTGTTGTTATCAGGGGTAATTGCCAGTGCGATTACCACAGGTCCAGCCCGCCGCTTTGTTATTTGAATATGAACACGGCAGGGAAGTTTTTTGTTACTTGTGGGTCATTATTAGCGAAAATGTGACGAGAAAGCCAGTTTTTAACAGCTTATAGGGTGAATACTGCACTCTTCAGTGCATAAAGATTGCAGTTTAAGAATTGTTCAGGCGTTTTAGACGGGGGTTTACAGCATATTTAGTCATAAAAAATATCACTTTACCGCAAACCATTGTTTATATGCATTGATAATGAATAAATAAACAAGCATCCCCGATTAAAAATCACCTCGGAGCTGTATTTCAGACAAGATCCAACTTGCGATAGTTCTGTCCGCGCAGCAGCTCAATCTCGTCCGGTGTAAATTGATAATAGTCGATAATCAGCTCCCTTTCCTGAGGGTAGAGTTTCCTCTGCTCTTCCAGAAACAGTATCTTGGCAAAGGCATTACCTCTGGCAATCAGGGCGGCATCTTCAGAGAGATCGGCATAGCGCATGGTATAGCTCAGCTCCCTGAGCACTTCAGTAATACGACTCTCACCGAATCCAAGCAGATCCAAAAGCTGCCAGTTCAGCTCAAGCTCGTACTCCATTACCTTTTCATAGACCTGTTTGGCAGGGAACTCTGTTGCCAGAACGGCATCATATACCTCCCTTTCCTTGCTGTTCTCAGCCTCTCGCAGCCAGGATCCCCATATCTGCTCGAAAATCTCAGCACTGTTATTCAATATTGCTGACGTACCCAACTGATATTGCAAGGCACAAATATAAGCAAATGCTGCATCTTTGCCCTGAGCTGTCGCCAGGGTCTGACTGGCGATAGCCGTCACTATGTTGTAACGCCATAACTTTCGGGTAGTCCACAGCAGGTTTGGGTGTCCGCTGGGCAACCACCGCCGAACACAGAAATAGGGGATAAGGGTCTGCAGGTTTTCAATACCGATAAAGCTCAGCACCAGCTTAAGGTCAGACACTTTCACATCAGAACGGTTGGGCCGCTTGGCCCGGAAGGAGGGACTGTTAACCAGATTGGTGAGATCATGGACCAGCCAGGAAAGGTCATTGACATAAAGATATAGCTGGTTCATATCAGGCGCTGGCGACTGCAGTAATTCCAGCAACATGATCTGCTGCTCACTGATTTTGGTATGCCTGAGCACATCTGCAGGCTCTGCCAACCTGAAATCTATGCTGCGCCTGACCGCCTCAGAAAGTTGACTTGATACCGCTTCGAAAATTTGACGGCTCTGCAGCTGTTTCTCCAGTCGGTCCAACACTGCATCACGCTCTACTGCAAGCTTATTGGCATGGGCTTCAATTTCTTCATCGAGCCCGTCCAACATAGCGCCGCTTTTCTGCTTACCCACAATCAACAAGCGATAGAGCTTGGCCTCTATGTCCAACAGTTTTCCTGGCTTTACTCCGCCCGCTATAGAAACAACCACCCTGTATCCTTCCTCAAATTACGTGGCAGGCCAAAAGTCGGCCAATCATTCCCTTTCAAATAAATATGGAGCAGCCGGGACCCGGCTGCCACCATAAATGCCACCAAAACTGACTGTGGCTACTCTTTAAGTGTCTCTTCGAACAACTTGTGTATACGACGATACTCATCCAGCCAGCTCGAAGGCTGCTTAAATCCATGGGGTTCTACCGGATAGATGGCAGTTTCAAACATTGGCTTTTCCAGCTCAATCAACCTTTGTACCAGGCGTACACTGTCCTGAAAGAACACGTTGTCATCCAGTACCCCACTCATAATCAGCAAAGGCTTTTGCAAGCCCTCGGCGTGCTCAATGGGCGAGCTTCGCTCATAGGCGATGGGATCTACATCCGGCGTATTCAAAATATTTGATGTATAAGGAGCATTATAGTGTGCCCAGTCAGTTACGGGGCGTAATGCAGCGCCACTCTGAAACAACTGCGGTTGCGTGAACAGCGCCATAAATGTCAGGAAGCCACCATAAGAACCGCCATAGGTACCGGCTCGCTGCGCATCCACATTGGCATGCTTTGCCATCCAGCTCACACCATCACTCAGATCCTCAACCTCGGGTTTACCCATATTGCGGTAAACCGCGGTACGCCAATCCCGGCCATAGCCCTTGGAGCCCCGATAATCCATATCCATTACGACATAACCCTGTTGGGCCAGCAGGTTATGAAACATAAACTCGCGGAAATAACCGGAGAAACCATAATCTGCGTTCTGCAGATAACCGGCTCCGTGGTTAAAGATCACCGCAGGATATTTATCGGCATTGTCCGGATTAAATCCAGTCGGCAAATAAACCCGGGCATAAATATCCTCAGCGCCATGGCTGGAGGGGACGGCAACCACTTCCGGTGCCTGCCAGGGGTAGGACTTGAACTCATGACTCGTGTAATCAGTCAGCTTTTTCATCTCTCCGCCAATGGGCTGCAGATAAAGCTCTGACGGCTCTGTTCGCCTTGAAGCATTCAGCAGCAGCGCATCCCCCTGGGGACTCAACTCATATTCCAGGTTGCCGTCCCACTGAGTCAATTGCTCATCCTTACCTGATGCCAGCTCGACACGATAAACGTTATAGATGCCGGGGTGCTGCTTATTGGCACGGTAATAGATATATTTTGCGTCCGGACTCAGGGTGATATCGCTGACCACATAAGCTCCCTGCGTCAGAGCTTTCGCTTTACCATCCAAAGGTTTGAGATAAAGGTGTGAATAGCCGCTCTCTTCCGACAGGTAGTAAAGGGTGTCTGTATCCGGCAACCAGCCATACTGGTTGTGGGTGTAATTGACCCATGCATCATCGTGCAGCCTGTGCTGAGTGCTGAACTTACCCTTATCCAGATCTACTGTCGCGATCCAGCGGTCTTTGTTATCGAGTGCTTCCACCATCAAAGCCAGCTTGTTGTCACTGCTGTGCCATTGAACCGGACTCTGAGTCCAGCCCCAGTCCAGCATCAAAGCTATGGTGCGCGGCGACTTTTCTGAGTCGTACTGTTCACCTTGCGCGGCCGCATTCTCTGACTTAACTTGTGCCAGAACATCCTCATCGTAACCGGTTAAACCTTCGATGGTGATTGGCTTTTGAGTACCCTCCTGAATATCCAGCAGCACAAAGCTGTGACCGCTGGATTTTGCCTCCGCAACCCGGGCACGCACAGGGACCGCATCGACATAACCATCCTTACCCAGATAGTCCGGCATAATGTCGTGGTCACTGCGCCACTTATCTGACTTTTCAGACAGGGCAAGCAGGATGTAACGACCATCCGGTGACACACTCAATTCCGCAATACGCTTACCCTTACCAACATAAAACGGCTCGGCAGCCATGGTCGGGTCGACAGCCAGCAGTGCCTGCTTACGCTGCTCTTTATCTTTGGCATTATCATGTTGCAGCGCGACGTATTTGATTAACCTGTGCTGCTGTTTGGCCAGATAGGTGTCAGGTTCCTGAACTCCTTTGGGAGCATTTTGAGTCTCAATCTGCGCCAGCTGATGAGTCAGGCCAGATTCAGTATCAACCACGGACACCTTACCACCCTGCCAATATGCTATTGAGCCATCGTTTAAATAACGTAGATCTTTAATGGCGTTGTTACTGCGAGTCAGCTGACGAACCTTTCCTGACGCTAAGTCTTTAACAAACAGATTTCCCTGATAAATATAGGCTTTCTCTGTTCCCTTGTTATTCAGAACACCAACACGCTGATCAGCACTGTGAAGCTGAGCCAGCTCTAGCTTGGTTTTACTGCCATTGCCCAAGTCCAATTGATAATAGTCTTTCAATACTGAGGCACTTGGCTGGCGACTGTAATAGATGCTTTGTCCGTCATCAGCAAAGTAAGCACCCTGCGCACGAATTCCCATCCAGTCAGGGTCAGCCATAACCTGTTGCAGAGTAAGAGGTTGGTCAGCCTGTGGAGGCGCCTGCAATTGCACATTGACCGCTGCAGTTGCAGCAGGCCTGGAATCAGCGGGAGCCTGAGTCGTGCTGCAGGCTGACAGAAGTGCCAGCGACAAAGCGCTGACAGCAAGATGTTTGATCATATTCCTTCCTTTCTTATTATTTCTGCCCGATCTCTCTTCCCAATCAGGCAGTATGGTCAATTTATATCACAGGATGCCCAGTTAGCTTGAGCCATGTTGAATCTGAACTTTGACAAACAATCGATACGTTGCGGAGCATTCCAGAATAAAGCCCTGGTTACCGGCCAAGAATCTCGTAATCCTGGTCCGATATTTGTCTGAGACCATAATGGTGGAGCTTGGATCTGGAGCCCTCACCATGAGCCTTGGGAGGATAGTAATTGCCCTTTAGCGATGGCTGTTCGGCATAGACCTCATCCAATACAGCCCTGATATCACTTAGAGTTTTATCAAGACTGTTTTTAAAGTTTGGCCGTTTGCGAACTGTATGCCCCAGCTCAACCAAACGTAAGAAGTATTTGTTCGCCAGTGTCTGTAACTCTTCCGGCATATCTTTATTCTGGCTCAGTAAAGTCTCGTTATCCCTGGAGCAAAACTCCAGCAACGCCGCGTAAAAGCAAATAGGCTTGTTCGCCATCACCACGGCAGACCCACCGCTTGAATGCCTCAAGGTCCGCTGTTGCAGGTCGAGAATCAGCCTGGGATTGAGCAATTGATCTTCGGGAGTGATTTCCGCTACAACTTCCGGACGAAGCCTCGAATAACAAAGAGCAGTCAGGATAAGTGCCAACACCAGGCAGGTAAAAGAGGTATAGTCCGCAATATTCCTGGGGGCCGCATAAAAAGTAAGCACCAACTTATCACTGGGCGTAACCAGTATTTTGATGATTTCCGCATCGGCTGCGATTCTCTCGGGGGGCCCCAACTCAATCAATAGCACAGGTGAAGCCTGACGTTGCAACTCTTGATTAATTGTCTCTATGTAGCGGGATATTATTTCTCCCCGCTCAACCTGATACCCCGCGTTGCCAGACAGTGGCAATCGGCTCATGTCCAAAGCAACACGGTTGGCAACAGTGTCGACTCCGGCTTGTTGATTGTCAGCCCTGGACCAGTCAACACCAGCAATATATATCAGCTGCAACAGCAACCAGAATCCCAGAAATATCGGCAACAACTGCCAGCGTTTACCAATACTCATTGGCCCTCCGGCGATTCGCACTGCCAGACGGGAGTTACATCTCTGAAGTAGCCATTCATTGTCCGCGACAGCGAGATAAGATCATCCTGTACAGCGCAAACCAGATCTGTGTTTCTTTGGGCGAGCTTTAGATACCAGCGAGCCCCGCTGATATTTTCCCGTATCGGGGTAATGTAATTGCGGGAGAACGCTTTTTCGTCTGCCTCCTGCCAATAGGTCGAAATAATATCCACTTCACCGGCAGCCAACAGGTTTCTCAGCTCAGCGTGGGAACTGGCATAGCGAATATCCAACTCATCCACATCCAGACCCAGGGTGTTAAAAAGCCGTTTTGGCAGAATATGACCCGAGCGACTGGTCGGTGAAGAGAGGAGGCCCAGAGTTTTCCCTATGTAGTAAGACTTCTCCAGCAGGGGTTTTTCTTTATTGGAAAGCAGGAATGCAGAATAGCTGGGGTATTGAAGTATGGCGTGGTAGTTGTGCGTAGGCTCCCCCATTAGAGCCTGCATAATGTTTTCATTGGTCATGACCAGATCTGCCAGTCCCTTACCGAGAAACTCAAGCGCATCACTGACTTTATATCCCCAGACTACCTCTACTGTGCCAAATTGCCTCACGATCACTGGGTTCTGACACAACTTTTCCAGCAAGGGGGCAGCAAGGGCCTCTTCCGGGATATGCACAACGAACATATCTCTGTTAACGGCTCCGGGGATCTCGCATTGAGCCGACAACGACAACAGAGAACGCCCGGAAAGATCTGGAGCCTCTCCCTGCAGCATTCCCAGCGTCATACTTACGGCGGAAAAAAGTAATAAAAACGAAACAATTAACCAGCCTGATGCTCTGTAATCCGTCAGTGCTGTCATTCAATCCTCATTGAATCTCAAGTCCACCGCAATTCAAACAAAAAAAATTACCTGTTACAACAGGTTAATTTACCTGTCACACGCAACCTATTGTTTACATTAAATTGTTAACAAGAAATTATGAATATTGATAAGTACTTTCAAGAGCTATGTTAAATGTTGGACAATAGCACCAACAAATTAACGAGATAACAACAACACCAACCAATGAGAAACATTCTATTTGGGGCGCAACTGCTGGCATTAATTCTGGTTTCGGCACTGGTCAGTTCAGATGCCCTGGCCTGGGGACAGAACGGCCACAGAGTTATAGGTCAGGTAGCAGAGAATCACCTGACGCCCAATGCCAACAGAACTGTGGCGGCTTTGCTGGGGGAGGACAGTCTCGCGGAAGTCTCCACCTGGGCAGATGAGATGCGTTCAAACCCGGATGAAATGTGGCAGGGTATGCACCATTGGCACTACATCAACATCAATGGCACCAATGACTTCAACCCTCATGCCTACAAAGTGGATGCCGATACCCCCCATAAAGATATTCAGAACATTTATGGGGCCATTCTGAAATCGATTGCTGTGCTCGAATCCCCAACCAGCAGCCAGCAGGAAAAAGCATTTCACCTGAAGTTGCTTACTCATATGGTCGGCGATATTCATCAGCCCATGCATGCAGGACATAAACATGACAAAGGCGGTAACGATGTCGATGTCGAGTTTTTCTGCAGCCCCACCAACCTGCATGCCCTGTGGGATACCAAGCTGATTGAATCTTTAAACCTGTCATACACAGAGCTGGCGGCGTTTATCGATACCAATAATTCATCGCTGATTGACGAAGCACTGAACTCCGCGCCTTCAGACTGGGTACTGGAGTCTCATACTCTGGCCCAGCGTCTGTATCAGCAACCTAAAACCGGCCTTTCCTATCGCTATATCTACGACTTTATGCCGCTGGTGAAGCAACAACTGCTTCTTGGGGGCGTACGTCTTGCCGGATTACTCAACCAAATCTTCGATGATTCTGCACCTATGTCTGTCAGTGGTAAGACAGATGTCGGCGCGGAAACATCAAACCTCAGTACCCAAAAAAATAACCGTTAAGGGAAATGTTGAAATGAGCAACGCACTGAAGAAAAACGCTCTTGCACTGGCAATTGTTGCCGGTCTTGGTATGAGCGGCGCCGCTTTCGCTAATGAGACAACGTCCAGCATTAATGGCCGTGTCCTGACGCCGACAGGCCAACCCGCAGCAGGAACTGAAGTCATCATTATCCACATACCATCTGGTACAACGAAAGTGGCTACAGTTAATGACGCAGGTATTTTTACCGCAAAAGGCCTGAGGGTTGGTGGCCCATACAAGGTTATTCTGGACTCTAACGAATATCAGGATGCTGACGTTGATGACATCTTCCTGTCTCTGGGTCGCGCATACGACTTGAGCGTAGAGCTGGAGAACGCGAGCAATTCGGCGATTGAAACTATTACCGTCACCGGAGACATCTCCCGAGCAGTTGCTTACAGTGAAAATGGTCCTTCAGCAAACTTTAACCTGGAACAGCTTCAAGATTTTCCAGCCATCAATAGAAATATTTCAGACATTGTCAGAATGGACCCGCGTATCTCAGTGGATGAATCACGCGGTGATATCAATGCCATCCAGTGCGCCGGTAAAAGCCCTCGCTTTAATAGCCTGACCCTGGATGGCGTCAGAATGAACGACTCTTTCGGCTTGAATGCCAATGGTTACCCCACAGAAAGAATGCCATTCTCTTACGATGCCATCGAGCAGGTTGCTGTTGAACTGGCGCCTTTTGATGTTACCTATGGTGGCTTTACCGCTTGTAATATCAACGCGGTGACTAAATCCGGAGCCAATGAAGTATATGGCGGCATGTTTATTGACTACACCAATAACAATATGCGTGGTGACTCGCTTGAAGGCGATAAAGTCAATATTGGTGATTACAACGAAACCCGTTATGGCGTAAACGTTGGGCTGCCAATTATTGAAGATAAAGTATTCCTGTTTGCGGCCTATGAGAAACAGCAGGGCACTAACCTGTTTAACCGCGGCCCCATTGGCTCAGGTGCAGTCGAAGAGATAGGGCTTTCACAAGCCGCACTTGATGAAATCGCCGAAATTGCCAAGACAAAGTACCAGTATGATCCGGGTGGTATTCCAACCAGTCTGGATAATGAAGATGAAAAACTTCTTATCAAACTCGACTGGAACATCAACGACGCTCATCGTTTTGCCTTCACTTATAACTACAATGATGGCAATAACTTCACAGAGTCCGATGGTGATTTGGATGAGTTTGAGTTCGAAAACCACCTTTATGAGAGAGGGGCTGAACTTAACTCATATTCAGGCGCGCTCTATTCAGACTGGACTGATAGCTTCTCTACCGAAATGCGTGTGGGCTATCTGAAGCTGGACAACCGCCAAAACTCAGTGGGTGGCACTGACTTTGGTGAAATGCGGGTTAAAGTAGACGGTGTTAATGTTTATTTGGGTGGAGATGACAGCCGTCAGGCGAACGACTTGAATTATGATCTGTTTAACCTGTCACTGCGCGGTTACTACTACATGGACAATGGTCACAACCTGACCTTTGGCTATGAGCGTGACACTCTGGATGTATTTAACCTGTTTGTGCAGCATACAGAGACTGAAATTCGCTTCAATAGCATTGAAGATTTCAGAGACGGCTATGCCAGTGCCATCTATTACAACAATGCCCCTTCTGGTAATCCAAACGATGCTGCCGCCGATTGGGGGTATAGCGCCAACTCTGTGTATTTCCAGGATGCGTTTTATCCAACGGACAACCTGAGAGTAGTCGCTGGCCTGCGTTATGACTGGTATGAAACCAGCGACAGTCCGATTGAGAACCCTGAGTTTGTTGAATCTTATGGCTTCTCCAACTCTACCAATCTTGATGGCGAAGGCCTGCTACAACCCCGCCTGGGATTAACCTATGAGCTGGATACCGACACAGTAATCCGTGGCGGCGTGGGGCTGTTTACCGGTGGTAACCCAAATGTATGGTTATCCAATAACTTTTCAAATAACAATGTGCTTCAATTTGGCCAAAGAGGTAAAGACTTTGGTTACACCGATGGTTCACGCTCGTTGTTTGACAGTGATGTAGTTTATCTCGGGCTGGAAGACGGCGTACCTAATGGCCCAGGGTATGGAGTTCCTTCTGAGCTGTATAACGCGGTTGCTGCTGGAGATGGCCGTAACTTTGAGCTGAACTATCTGGATCCCAACTTTAAGTTACCCTCTGAGTGGAAAATCTCTACCGGAGTTACCCATATCTTCCCTCAGGACTATGTGCTGAATGCCGACCTGTTGGTATCAATTTCAAAAGACGCCGCTATTGTAAAACGTGCAGACTTGGAACAAACGGGTACTACGGATGAAGGTTATCCCATCTATGAAAGTACCAAGTTAGGAGCTTTCGTCTTAACCAACACTAATGAAACCAGCACCTCTTATACTGCATCTCTAGGTATCAGTAAGAGTCATGAAAATGGCATCAGCTGGATGGCCGGTTACGCCTATAATGATGCTGAAGATGTGCAGCCTATGACAAGTTCAGTGGCATTCTCCAACTACGTAAATAGAGCCTTTTTCGACCCTCAGGAAGAGGTCGTCAGCCGCTCTAATTATAATGTTCGCCACCGTTTCACCGCGAACTTTAACTGGAGCAAAGAACTGATTGCTGGCTATGAAACCACTGTCTCCCTGTTTGGTTTATTGACAGAAGGTGAACCCTACAGTCTGACACTGAGTGCCGATGATAGTTTTGGGATTTATAAGTTTTCTCCATTTCTTGATGAGACGAACAATGTGCTGCCAGTTGGTGGTGTAAGAAACTCAGAAATTGGCTCTTGGTGGGGCAAGGTGGATATGCAAGTTACTCAACAAATGCCTGCCTTCAGTGCAGAGCATAAGTCTGAGGCCTTCATTGTTATCGATAACCTGACCAACCTGTTAAACGATGACTGGGGCATTCTTGAAAAAGCCAACTTCCCGGGTAATGTGACTATCGGCGAAAAAGCAGAAGGTCGTATTGGTGATGCATCGCTGTGGGAAATCCGTGTAGGTTTACGTTACGAGTTCTAAGCTAAATCTTCGCTGAAAAAAGGGCATCGATTGATGCCCTTTTTTATTCCTCTGACCCGTCCTGAATACAGTTGACACCTTCCAGATATCTGTTGGAACAGTTTGCTGGCACCTCGGTCAACCACCTAAACTAACTCAATCCCGTATCTAAAAAGTTCTGCAGCAGTTCGTGACCTTGGCGAGTGAGGATTGATTCAGGGTGAAACTGAACACCATATAACGGCATGGCACTATGGCTCATTCCCATAATTTCGCGTCCATGAACGGGATCGTCATACCAAGCATCCAGTTCAAAGCACTTGGGAATGCTGTTCAATAGCAGAGAGTGATATCGTGTCACTGTTAAAGGGTTCTCAAGCCCCCTAAACACACCACAGTTATTATGGCTGATATTACTGGTCTTGCCGTGCATGACTCTTTGCGCTCTGACCACCTCAACACCGAATACCTGACCTATCGCCTGATGCCCCAAACAAACGCCAAGCAGGGGAATCTGGCCGGCAAAACTCTCAATCGCTTTGAGGGACACGCCAGCTTCGTTGGGACTACAAGGACCCGGAGAGATAACCAGATGTGAGGGAGCAATATCTTTGATCTCCGCCACACTGATCTCATCATTGCGGCGAACCATGATCTCCTGCCCCAGCTGCTGGAAATATTGCACCAGGTTAAAGGTGAAAGAGTCATAGTTGTCGATCATCAACAGCATTAAAGTGTCCCGAAAAATCCATTGCCAAGATTGGCTTACTGGCGGCGAATGCTACCACAGCCAAAGCCGACATTCATCAACACCAAACATGGTCTAGACTTGACAGAAGGCATGACTATAACCAAAACATCACCGCCTTTCCCTGAGCTGTTAATTTAACTGGACCGGTAAGGATGGCCCAGAGCCTATATGTTGCGTCGACTGATAACACTGGGGTGCGAATACTCTGATACCAAGACACTGGAACGAAAGATCATTCTGGTGAACATTGCTGCGCTGCTTTCTATTATTACCACTACCGCTTACTACCTGCTTTATCTCATCTACGACAATTCAGCCCTGATGTTCTCAGGGGGATGTCAGATGTTGTTACTCCCGCTGTTCTCGCTGTCATTGTGGAACAACTATAGAGGTAATTTCACCTCAGCCCGCTGGCTGCTGTTTTTAGTTGCAGTGATCAGTGTGTTGACGGCTATCACTACAGGACAGGGAACCGTCTTCAACACCCATTTTTACTTTATGCTTTTTGCCATCCTTCCCATTGCATTGTTTCGCAATGAAGAATGGTTAAGTAAAGCTGCTATGACATCGCTCAACATGATTATCTATATCTATCTTGAGGTGTTTGGCTGGCCCCATGATCCGGCAATGGAACTCCTGAACCAAAGTCAGGTTATGTTTCTGCAGGTCATGGTTGCTGCATCCTGTATCTCCTGCTTGATGATATTGCAATCCATTAACGAGGTTTACGCTGAACAGGCGGAGCAATCACTGCAGCGACAGGCATTCACAGACGGTTTGACGGGCCTTTACAATCGTCGCTACTTCTCCATCCAGCTCAAGCAAAAAATGGCTCAGGCTCCCCTATGTTTGCTGATGATGGATGTAGATCATTTTAAGCAGGTAAATGACAACTATGGTCATGATGCGGGAGATCAGGCGTTGAAGCACCTGGCAGAGGTGGTGACTGAGCATTTGCGCTCAAATGAACTCTTTGCCCGAATTGGAGGAGAGGAGTTTGCGCTGATATTACCGGCAAAGGAGGCCCGTCAACGAGCCGAAAAACTCAGGCTTGCCATTGCATCTACCCCCCTCTTTTATAAATCCAGACGCATAGACCTCACAGTTTCTATTGGCGTCTATCAAAAGGGCAATGGTGACTCTGAAGAAGATATTATGAGGGGAGCAGATAAGGCTCTGTATCTGGCCAAGGTTCAGGGTCGCGACAGAGTGATCACCAACTCAGCCCCTGAATACAAAAAAACCAGCTGAATCAGCTGGTTTTTTCTGGCGAATATCTGTGGTCCTGTTATTTGACCACAGTCAGATGAGGGCGACGTTTTTCAGGCTCTTCTTCAGCCTTAACCACGTCATCACTCATCAACTCCTGCTCTTCAATCATGGCATCATCAGCCATATAAGCTTCTTCCATTTCGAACACCACGCCTGCACCATTCTCACGGGCATAGATGGCAATAACGGAAGCTAAAGGCAGGACTATTTGCTGAGGAACACCGCCAAAGCGGGCACTGAACTCAACAAAATCATTCCCCAATTGCAGATTGCTGACCGCCGAAGGCGCAACATTCAGCACTATCTGCCCATCTTTAACATATTGCTGCGGAACCCGGGTGCCTTCGACATGAGCATCAACCACCAGATGGGGGGTCAGGTCATTGTCCAGCAACCATTCAAAGTAGGCACGCAACAGATATGGACGATGGGGAGTCATATTTGCCATTTACAGCCCCATGCGCAATTCACGTTCAGCTTCGGTCAGAGAAGCCTTGAATGATTCACGCTCGAAAATGCGGGTCATATAAGCATTGATGTCTTTGGCAATACGGGCGTCCAGCTCAATACCCAGAGCAGGCAAACGCCACAACAGTGGACCAAGATAACAATCAGCCAGACCGAACTCTTCGCTCATAAAGTATGGCATTTCAGCAAATACTGGCGCCACAGCAGTCAGGCTTTCAGCCAGCTCTTTACGAGCGGCATCGGCACGGTCACCTTTCTTGATGCGATCAACCAGCACATACCAATCGCTTTCGATTCTGTGCATCATCAGACGGGTTTGGCCGCGGGATACAGGATAAACCGGCATCAGAGGCGGGTGAGGGAAGCGCTCATCCAGATATTCCATGATGATGCGAGACTCGTACAGAACCAGTTCACGGTCTACCAAAGTCGGAACTGTGTTGTAAGGGTTAACTTCCAACAAGTCCTCTGGCATATCGCTTGGGTTTACCTGCAACACATCAACAGTGACACCTTTTTCTGCCAAAACAATGCGAACTTGATGGCTATACAGATCATCGGCCCCGGAGAACAGGGTCATGACAGAGCGTTTATTGGCAGCAAGAGCCATTGATACCCTCCAGAATCAGAAACAAAGAAACGAGGGGCCCAGCCCCCCGTTTACACTATGCGGATAGTATATTCTACCTGCTAAACAGGCCTAGTGTACATCCTTCCAATACTCTTTCTTGAGCAGGAACGCAAAGATGAAGAAGATGAACAGGAAGCCCAGTACCCAGTAACCCAGGCGCTCACGTTCGAGTCGCACAGGTTCAGCCGAGTAAGCCAGGAAAGCTGTCAGATCTTTCACTACCTGCTGATACTCTTCTGGAGTCAGCTGGCCGCCGGTCGCTACGATAGTGCCATCTTCCTGCAGCAGCGGAACACCCTGCAGCTCTTCCAACACATGCGGCATACCCACCATAGGGAACACAGTGTTGTTAGCACCAAATGGACGCGATGGATCCTGATAGAAGCTGTTCAGATAGGTGTAAACCCAATCTTCACCGCGTACACGGGATACCATGGTCAGATCCGGTGGCGCCGCGCCAAACCACTTTGCCGCATCCTTTTCAGGAATGGCGTTTTCCATCAGCTCACCGATCTTGGCGTCGGTAGGGATGTAGTTGGCTCGCATCTCATCAACAGAGATACCCAGGTCTTCGGCCACGCGACCATAACGCTGATACTGAGTGCTGTGGCAGGCTGCGCAATACTGCTGGAAATAACCCAGACCGCGTTGCAGAGACTCCTGATCCTTCAGCTGTTCTGTCCAATCGATGCCGGTAGGCTCAATCTTAGGACCGCCCGCTGCCAGTACCAGGCTGGGTACCAGAGCAAACAATGCAATCAGTAATTTTTTCATTTGAATGTCACCCTCTCTGGTACAGGCTTGGTCTTTTCGTTCTTACTGTAAATCCACAGTGCGATGAAGAATCCAAAGTAAGTGATGGTGAAAATACGTGCCGCGATAGTCAGTGCAGGTGTTGCCGGTACCGCACCCAGGTAACCCAGGACGATAAAGGACACAGTGAACTGAGCAATGTTCAGCTTATGGACAATGCTGCGATAACGGATAGACTTAACGTTACAGCGATCCAGCCAAGGCAGTACAAACAGCACCAGAATCGACAGACCCATCATGATCACGCCGCCCAACTTATCGGGAACAGCACGCAGAATGGCGTAGAAAGGAGTGAAGTACCAAACAGGTGCAATATGCTCAGGCGTCTTCATTGGGTTAGCCGCTTCAAAGTTTGGCTTTTCAAGGAAGTAACCGCCGCCCTCTGGCATAAAGAAGAGCACATAGCAGAACAGGATAAGGAAGCCTGCCACACCAACAATGTCTTTCACTGTGTAGTATGGGTGGAATGGAATGCCATCCACAGGCCAGCCATTCTCATCTTTGTTCTTCTTAATTTCAACGCCGTCTGGGTTGTTGGAACCCACTTCGTGCAGTGCAATCAGATGCAGGAATACCAGCACAACCAACACCAGTGGCAGCGCGATAACGTGCAGAGCAAAGAAGCGGTTCAGGGTCGCGCCGGACACGACGTAATCACCACGGATCCACAGAGTCAGGTCGTCACCTATAACAGGAATCGCACCAAACAGAGAGATAATTACCTGAGCACCCCAGTAGGACATCTGTCCCCATGGCAGCAGATAGCCCATAAAGGCTTCAGCCATCAGCACCAGGAAGATCAGCATACCGAACAACCACAGCAGCTCCCGTGGCTTTTGGTATGAACCGTAGATCAAACCACGGAACATGTGCAGGTAGATCACCACGAAGAATGCAGAAGCACCTGTGGAGTGCATATAGCGCAACAACCAGCCATATTCCACATCGCGCATGATGTACTCAATGGAGGCAAAGGCGCCTTCTGCAGTTGGTACATAGTTCATGGTCAGCCAGATACCGGTCAGCAGCTGGTTTACCAATACCAGCAGAGCCAGAGAGCCGAAGAAGTACCAAAAGTTAAAGTTCTTTGGGGTAGCGTATTGGCCGACGTGACGGTTATAGGTCGCCGTCATCGGAATACGGGCATCAATCCAATCAATAATCTTGTTAGCCATTACGCAGCTCCTTCGCTGACACCGATAAGCACGGTGCTATCATCCAGATACTGATGTGGCGGGATAACCAGGTTCAGTGGTGCCGGTACACCCGAGAATACACGGCCGGCCATGTCAAACTTGGAACCGTGACAAGGGCAGAAGAAACCTGATGCAACACCTTCAACCTGCTCACCGAATGAATCAGGCAGGTAGGTAGGTGAACAACCCAGGTGAGTACAAAGACCAACAGCGATAAAGTACTCAGGGTTGATAGCACGGGTTGGGTTCTGTGCATATTCAGGCTGCTGAGGCTCTTCTGAATTGGGATCACGAAGCTGATCATCGAGAGAGGGAAGCACATCCAGAACTTCCTTGGTACGGCGAACTACCCATACGGGCTTGCCTCGCCATTCAACGCGGATCAATTGACCCGGTTCAATCTTACTGATATTGACTTCTACCGGCGCGCCCGCAGCTTTTGCCTTGGCACTCGGATTCCATGACTTAATAAAGGGAACCGCTACAGCGACGGCACCAGCACCGCCAATTACAGCGGTTGCGGCGGTCAGGAATCTGCGACGTCCGGTATCGACTGGCGCATTGCTCATCCACTTATCTCCAAGAGGGTGTAGGAATGTTCGTTCTAATAATAGTCGTCCTACAAAGTTCTGCCTTCCCGGCAGAAATTTGAGACGCGGCTCATTATAACGAAAATTTAGAAGCAGATCATAGCGAAAACAGATAACAATCGATGTAACTTTGTCATTTTTGTGAAAAACCGGCCAAAACCAAAGATAACAATACCAACAATCCCCTTACTCCACAGGACAAATGCCAAACGCAAAAATAAAGTGTCCTATTTATGAATAAGTTACGTCTGATATTAGCCATCTCTCCAGACTGCACATTCAATTGAGAGTATTTTCCGTTTCTGTTCCAACATTCTGTGTCGGAGACTATCCAGCCGTACGGTGCCTGTTCAGGCAATAAAAAACCCGGCGTCAGGCCGGGTTTTCGTTTACAGAGCAAACTGGATTATTTTCCCGTCTCACTCTTCATATAACGGAAAAACTCGCTGTCTGGTTCAAGTACCATTACGTCAGAGTTGTTATTGAAACTCTCACGATAGGCCTCAAGACTACGCATAAACGCATAGAACTCTGGGTCTTTGGAGTAAGTATCAGCGTAGATCTTTGCCGCCTGCGCATCACCCTCACCTCGCACCGTCAGCGCTTTACGTTGAGCTTCTGCAATCTGAATCTCCACGTTGGCGTCTGTGGTAGCGCGAATGATTTCAGCTTGCTCACGGCCCTGAGCACGGTGCTCTTTGGCCACAGCCTGACGCTCTGCACGCATACGCTGGTAAATACTGTTACTCACGTTGGCAGGCAGGTTGATCTGCTTAACACGCACATCCACCACTTCAATACCCAGATCTTTGGCACTCTCTGCAGCATTCTTCAAGGCATCCATCTGCAGCTCATCACGGCTGCCAGACACAATTTCCTTGATGGTACGACGACCAAACTCAGTACGCAGGTCGTTGTTAATTTTACGCTGCAGCAGGCTCTCAGCGTTTGCCTTAATACCACCGTTGGTAGACAGGTAGTACTTGGCAAAGTCCTTGATGCGCCATTTCACATAGGAATCAACCATCAAGTCTTTCTTTTCAGACGTCACAAAACGGTCAGCCGCACCATCCAGAGTCTGGATACGGGAGTCCAGATAACGGATTTTATCAATTACAGGGATCTTCAGGTGAATACCAGGAGCAAATACCTTGGTCTGGTCATCCACCTTCATTACCTTACCGAAACGGGACACAATTGCCCGCTCACCTTCATTAACCACGAATACCGAGGATACGCCGACTACCAGCAGTATCGCGGCAATAATCAGACCAAAACGACCCATCTGTTATTCCCTCCCCAGTCGAATTCGTTCTTCGCGGGACAAGCGCCCGCTTGCAGGCATATTGGAATGTACACTGTTAACAGAGTTGGCTTGTTCCGAAGGTGAAGTTACCTTAGGAGAAGCAGACTCAGATACATTACCCGATGGCTTACGCTCCATCATCTTGTCCAAAGGCAGGTACATCATATTGCCGCTGTTTTTGGCATCAATGATCACCTTGTTATTGCCGGACATCACCTTCTGCATGGTATCCAGATAAAGACGCTGACGGGTTACTTCCGGCGCGGCCTTATACTCGGGCAAAAGCTTTTCGAACTGAGCAACCTGACCTTCTGCTTCCAGTGTGACTCGTTGCTTGTAAGCTTCTGCCTGCTGAGACATACGCTCTACCATACCACGAGCTTTAGGCTCAACTTCACGGGAGTAAGCTTCAGCTTCACGAATGAAACGCTGCTCATCTTCCTGTGCCGCAATGGCATCATCGAAGGCGTCTTTTACTTCTTCAGGCGGACGCGCCGGCAGGAAGTTCACATCAACAACGGTAAGACCCAGATTGTAAGGCTCGATAATACGTTCCAGCTCTTTCCAGGTATCGTTACGAATACCTTCACGGCCAGTCGTCAGGATATCGTCCATCTTGTTGTGGCCGATAACATAACGCAGCGCACTGTCAGTGGCTTCACGCAGACTGGAATTGGCGTCTACCGCACTGAACAGATATTTGTATGGATCGGTAACCCGATACTGAACATCCATTTCAACCTGAACCAGGTTTTCGTCAGCCGTCAGCATGCTGCCCGCTGCAGGGATAGAACGTACAGTTTCTACGTCAACCGGATACACTTCTTCAATGAAAGTAGGCTTCCACTGCAAGCCAGGCTCAACCAGACCTACGTACTCACCGAATCGCAAAGCCACCCCTCGCTCAGCTTCCTTAACGGAGTAGAGACCAGACAGGAACCAGACGATGGCGGCAATAACCAGAATCAGAATTACGCCATAATTACCTATGCCAGATCCCGAGGACCCGGAACCTTTACCACCAAAGCGCTTGGAGAGGTTACGAAACACCTCATCCAGATCCGGTGGCCCCTTATCATTGCTGCCTTTATTTCCCCAAGGGTCATTGCCCTTGTTTCCGGGCTCATTCCAAGCCATTTAGCACTCCATAAGCGGATAAAATAAAAGAGATTACTACCAAAAGTACCTTATTTGTTCCTTAATGAACAACCAAGGTTTCCAATTCGCCTTCGCTTTGCTTGAGCAATCTTCGCCAGTCAGCATCCGACAGGCGTACATTCAGTATACAGTTACCCAGATCATCGTACTCCTGGTCCTGAATAGCTTCCAGTCGATATAGCTGTCCCAGATAGTGTCCAGCAGCGGCGGGGATCTTCAGCGTCACTTCATGAATGGTGTCACCCACAAGTTCAGTAATCGCTTGCTGGATAAGCTCCAGCCCCAACCTTTGTTGTGCAGAGACCCACACACGGGTTGGAACGCCCTCTGCATCATAATCTATACGTGGCGAAACCTCTTCCAGCAGGTCAATTTTGTTACAAATGATGAGCTGAGGGATCTCATGGGCATCAATCTCCTTCAGCACTTCCTGCACCTGCTCAAAGTTATCAGCCATGTTTTCATCTGCACAGTCAACAACATGCAACAGGAGATCTGCTTCACGGGTTTCCTGCAAAGTAGCCTTGAACGCAGCGACCAGATCGTGGGGAAGGTGACGGATAAAGCCTACGGTATCAGCAAGAAAGACGGCACCATCCTGCAGTTCCAGTTTGCGCAACGTGGGGTCCAGCGTCGCAAACAACTGATCCGCGGCATAGACTTCCGCTGAAGTTAATGCATTGAAAAGTGTAGATTTGCCAGCATTGGTATAACCCACCAATGATACAGTGGGCATATCACTTCGCTGGCGGGCACGACGGCTTTGCTCACGCTGACGGTCAACCTTGTCCAGACGACGGTTAATAGCCTTAATCCGGCCCCGTAATAAACGTCTGTCGGTTTCCAGCTGGGTCTCACCCGGGCCACGTAAGCCAATACCGCCTTTCTGGCGTTCAAGGTGAGTCCATCCCCGTACCAGGCGAGTCGACATGTGGCGCAACTGCGCTAGCTCCACCTGCAACTTACCTTCGTGGGTACGGGCCCGCTGAGCAAAAATATCTAGAATCAGCGTGGTTCGGTCCAGCACCCGGCACTTACAAACCATCTCCAGGTTTCTTTCCTGTGCCGGCGTCAACGCGTGATTGAAAATCACCACATTGGCGTCTGTTGCAGCAACCATGGCAGCTAACTCTTCAGCTTTGCCTGAACCAACAAAAAACTTGCGATCAGGCGCGCGGCGGCTTCCCGTTATCACACCTACAGAGCGTGCACCTGCCGACTCTACCAATAATTGAAGTTCGACAAGATCTTCCCGACTGTTTTCGTCAGAAAAATCGATATGGACAAGTACCGCTGTCTCTCCCGCCTCATAACGATCAAACAAGAAGCAAACCCCTAAAGCTTATTCGCCGTGATTGGCGTCGTCCTGCTGATGGTTGTAACCACCCTGGTTCTGTTGATGACCACCCACGTTAAATGGACGGGAAGGCACAACAGTAGAAATGGCATGCTTGTAGACCATTTGGCTGACAGTGTTTTTCAGCAAAATAACAAACTGGTCAAAAGACTCTACCTGGCCCTGCAGTTTGATGCCGTTAACCAAATAAATAGAAACTGGAACGCGCTCGCGGCGCAGTGCGTTCAAAAATGGGTCTTGTAAAGATTGCCCCTTAGCCATTTCGTCTTTCCTTTTTTAATTTATCTTCAAAATCAAGAATTACAGTTGTATCACACTGTATCTCAAACTCAGTATTATATAGCACGGTCGAATAATCTAGTGACCACGATTTATAATTGTCTTTAAATTTCCTTCATTACCGCTTTCCAGCCATTCCAGGTTTGGCCAGCCGCGCAACCATGTTAATTGACGCTTGGCCAATTGCCTAGTTGCAGCCACGGCTTTTTCGACCATTGTCTGATGGTCAAACTCCCCATCAAGATATTGCCAGCATTGGCGATATCCTACACAGCGCATGGACGGCATCTCAAGGTGAAGGTCACCTCTTTGCTTTAACTGTTGGACTTCTTCAACAAATCCCTGCTGCAACATAATCTCAAAGCGCTTGGCGATTAATTCATGCAACACTTTACGTTCTTTAGGCGCAATCGCATATTGTGCCACACGATAAGGTAAAGCGGTGGATTTGGTTTGCGTTAATTCGGTTAAAGTTTTACCACTTATCCGGAATACTTCTATTGCTCTGGACAGACGCTGAGGATCATTTGGATGTATTCGCTGAGCGGATACAGGATCTATTTGTGTCAGCTCATCATGCAGGGATTGCCACCCCTGTTCAGTGGCCTGAGCCAATATTTCCGCTCTGATACTCTCGTCCGCACTTGGCAGTGGCGAAAGCCCTTCCAACAGCGTTTTAAAATACATCATGGTTCCACCCACTAATATTGGGGTCTTACCTTTGGCAACTATCTCTTCAATTGCCTTGATCGCATCTGCACGAAAATCTGCAGCAGAGTAACTTTCTGCCGGATCCAATATATCCACAAGCCGGTGAGGAGCCTGTGCCAATTCCTCTTGAGAGGGCTTCGCCGTGCCAATATCCATCCCCCGATAGATCAGGGCTGAATCCACAGAAATAATTTCACAGTTGTGATGGGTGGCCAGATCAATCGCGAGCTGTGTTTTGCCAGAGGCCGTAGGCCCCATCAGCAGGATAATTTCAGGCTGTTGTTGTGTGCTCACTCAATTGCTCTTCTAACCAGGATTCCCAGGGGAGCGATCGCCCCTGAGCCAGGATCTGTTGTTGTGTTTCAGGATATTGTTTCAGCTGTTGCCAGACAGATGCAGCAGCATCGAAACCGCCTTTAGTTTGCGCTGTTAGCCAGGCTGCAAGCGCCTCATTGGCAGGTTCTTCTGCGGCCAGCCACTGTAATAAATCAGGAATATTGCTGGCCAGCTGGCTGTCTCTTAAATATGGGGGCACTTTTTTGATAATCAACTGCCCATACTTGATGACCAGCTCAATTCCCAAACGCCGCAACAAAGTCTCACGCATCTCGATAGTATCAGCCCACTGTTCATCTGCAGCTACCGACACCGGCATCAACAAAGGCTGGCCAACGAGACCGGTTTCAAGCTTATCTCTGATCCCTGATTTACGACAAACAGCAGCGGCCGCTGCAATATCGACCAAAACCAGTTGACTGTCTTTGGCTACCACCCAGAATTTACCCGCCAGCACCGGAGGCATATCAGCCGCATCTCTTACCTGTTCGGCACGGCTTTGTTCTGGGGTTTGCATCAGTTGTCCATAGGCTTCAACTGCCGCTTTATCCAGCTGCGGATTGACATATCTGTCTGCAGCCCGACCTGCACTCCCGGACCAGTCGCCATTGCGCCCACTTCCGCTGGAAGAGGACGGGTAGTTGCCCGAATAACTGCGCTGGCCGGTCATTCCATCTACCGCTCTATCATTCCCCTGAGAAACCACACCGGCAGGAGAGCTCATTCCCTGCCATGGCTGCGCACTGTAATCCGCTTGTGGTTGCTCAATCTGAGACTGGGTATTAACAGGCAAAGTATGCGCCTGACTCAAGGCTGATTGCAGCGCCTGCAGAATAAAATCGTGTACATATCGGCTCTGATGGAATCGCACTTCATGTTTGGCTGGATGCACATTGACATCGACCTGATGGGGATCCAGTTCCAACATCAGCACATACCCGGGCTGATCCAGCTCACTCATCTGGGCAAACGCCTGTCGTACAGCATGATTCACCAGGCGGTCACGCACCAAGCGGCCATTAACGTAGAAGTAATGGACATCGGCCGGTTGCACCAACGCAGGGGACTGCAGATAGCCGCTCAATGACATATCGTCATGTTGGCAGTCCACTCTCAGCGCATTGTCAGCAAAAGGCCTGCCTGATACCTGTCCCAGACGCTGCAGGTATTGAGCCTCATTGGTCGCAGGACGATAATTCCGTACCGTTTTACCATTGTGAGACAGGGTAAAGTGCACATCACTGCGAACCAGCGCGATACGTTTCAGCCATTCATCAATATGGCCGAATTCGGTTTTGTCACTTTTCAGGAAACGTCTGCGTGCTGGGGTATTAAAGAACAGATCCACCACTTCAATTGTGGTCCCCTCGGGATGTGCCGCAGGGATCACCTTAACCGCCATTTCTGAACCCTCAGCATAGGCCGCCCAGGCCTCAGATTGCTCAGCGGTACGTGAAGTCATGGTTAATCTGGAAACAGAGCTGATACTGGCCAGCGCCTCACCACGGAAGCCAAAACTCAGGATAGCTTCAAGGTCATCCAGGGTTTCAACTTTGGAGGTCGCATGACGGGATAGCGCCAATGCCAATTCGTCTTTAGCTATACCACCGCCGTTATCCCGGATACGAATAAGCTTGGCGCCGCCCTTCTCGATGTCGATATCAATACGACGGGCGCCGGCATCAATACTGTTTTCTACCAGCTCTTTGACGACAGACGCTGGCCGCTCCACCACCTCTCCCGCGGCTATCTGGTTGGCCAGCTGAGGTGGCAATATTTTAATTGCCATTTGGATTCCTGTTATCTGGGAATAGTCAGTTGCTGTCCCACACGCAACATATCGGACTTGAGCTTGTTGGCTCGTTTGATACTGGCAACAGTGACACCATATCTGTGGGCAATCACAGACAATGACTCACCACTGCGAACCTTGTGTTTAACCGAGCCCCGTGATGCCAGCAGCGTATTCTCCGGCGGGTTGGCTTCAAAATATCTCATCACACCACGGTGAATCGCCTTGGCCAGTTTATCCTGATGGGACGCAGTTTTCAGTAACCTCTCCTCACCCGGATTTGAGATAAAACCAGTCTCCACCAGAATGGACGGAATATCCGGCGACTTAAGCACGGCAAAACTGGCCGATTCAGGCTGATGCTTATGCAGCTTGGTCACATGACCCAGGTCAGACAGCACGTCATGGGCAATGGAATGACTGATAGCCATGGATCTGTCCATGGACATATCCAGCAGCGTCATTGCAAGGTACTGCTCGCTGTCCGCACTTTGAATAATCTCTCCGGCACCGCCCAACAACTCAGAGTGCTTTTCTTTTTGCTCCAGCCAGCGACCTATCTCACTGTTTGCACGGCGACGGGACAACACCCATACCGATGCACCTCTGGGCTGAGGAGAGGTAAAAGCATCCGCATGAATAGAGATCAGTAAATCTGCCTTACTCTTGCGAGCCAGTTCAGAACGCTGGTTCAGGTTAACGAAGTAATCGCCACTGCGGGTCATTACCGCTCGCATTCCAGGTGTCGCATTGATTTTTGCCGCAACGCGTTTGGAAATATCCAGTACGATTTTCTTTTCGTACATGCCGCTTGGGCCAATGGAGCCCGGGTCTTCACCACCGTGTCCGGCATCAATGGCTACCACCACATCCCGCATCTCTCGCTTGGGAGGCGTTACCGTTTTTGAGGGGGCTTTGGAGTCTGCCAGGTCCAACACCAAACGATCCCCATAGGGAGCCGTAGGTTTCAGCGCAAACAGGTTGGCAGACACAGGACGATTAAGATCAATAACGACCCTGAGTGTCCCCTTTTGTGGCGGTTTACTCAGGCGAACACGCTTAACCAGCTTACTGTTATTACTGATTTTACTGAGATCAACGCCACTGGCAGCAGACTTCATATCCACCACCAGACGATCTGGTTTGGTCAGGGTGAAATAGCTGTAATCCGGTGACTTGGAGAGGTCAAAAACCACCCGGGTGGAATCCGGAGCGGCCCAAATCCTGATACCATTAAGCTTATTCCCGGCAGCAGTTGCCGGAGAGATACCCCCAAGGCTGACCAGAAAAAAAGCCATTGTCAGCCAAAATTGAAAACTATGTCGAATGCTTGCCATCGTTATTTTAGTTTTGAAAGCAGTGCTTCACCTTTTTGTGATTTTGCGGAAATTGTCAGATCCCGGGAATTGTTCTGATAGCTGAGGTGCAGGTGCAAATCTGCTTCCGGCAATAATCCCTCTCCCCTATCAGGCCACTCTACAATACACAAACTTTTGTCTGAAAAGTAATCGCGGATCCCCATAAATTCCAATTCTTCAGGATCAGCCAACCGATATAAATCAAAATGATATACTTCGACACCGGAAATCTCGTAGGGTTCCACCAAGGTGTATGTTGGACTCTTCACCGCGCCCTGGTGACCCAGACTCTGGATCAAGCCGCGACTGAATGTGGTCTTGCCTGCACCCAACTCACCAGTCAGATAGATGACCAAAGGCGCGCTAACTACCTCCGCCAGACGCCGTCCCAATGCGACGGTGTCATCTTCATTTTGCAGAAAAAAACTTAACTCTTTCATCATTTCTCAATTATAAAGGATTGACCAGTTGGCGAATGCCCGACATTAAATCTGAAGCCAACATTCCACGTATACCATAGGCTGCGGCTAAATCTGCTGCGTCACCATGTAGGATCACACCAGCCACCGCGGCTGTCATTGGCGCAAAGCCCTGAGCCAGCAGCGCGCCTATAATACCCGAAAGCACATCGCCACAACCACCACTGGCCAGCCCTGGATTGCCAACCGGGGCCACAACCACCTCATTACCATCACTAATCACAGTGCCTGAGCCCTTAAGAACAACCACGCCACCATATCGGTTTTGCAACGCATCTACTGCAGCAAACCTGTCATTTTCAACCTCCGCTACACTGCAATTCAGCAAGCGTGCAGCCTCGGCCGGATGGGGTGTCAAAACCCAATTGCGCCGCTGCTCCGGTTGTTTGACCAACAGATTAAGTGCATCGGCATCCAATAGCATTGGCTTGTCAGACATGAGCGCAGCCTTAAACAGGTTAAATCCCCAGTCGTCCACTCCTAATCCCGGCCCTATCACCAGAACATCAGGCCAACCAAGCACCTGATAGGTTTCCATATCAACCAATTCGCAACCATGAACCATCAATTCCGGCCTGGTCAGGTTGATTGTCGAAGCGTGGGACCAATGGCTGACCAGCTTTACCAGCCCGACTCCAGCCCGGAGACAAGCTTCACCGGCCAGTCTTACCGCACCGGACATCCCCTGATCGCCACCCACAATACATACCTTGCCATAATTGCCTTTGTGGCTATTTTGTCGTCTCGGCCTGAACACTTGCTGAAGAAAGGCGCCCTGCAACATTCGACAGCGAGATACCGGCAAGACAGCTTGCAGGCCAATATCGCCGAAGCAGATATCGCCACAATGATCTCTGGCATCTGAGGTAAACAGTCCCTGCTTAAGCGCCCCAAAACAGATGGTCAAATCAGCAATTACCGCGACACCATGAACCCTGCCCGTATTCGCATTCAACCCTGAGGGTAGATCCAGGCTCAGAACACTTACCTGCGTACTGTTAATCATCTCGATGATGGTGCTCACGTCCTCCCTGGGAGCGCCTTTAACTCCGGTCCCCAGCAGGCCATCTATCAGAAAGTCAGCACCAGTTAAGGCACAGTGCAAACTATCTCTGTTTAGCGGTTCAACTCGCACACCTGCTGCCATCAATCGCTCAAAGGCTTGCTCATTTTCATCAGTGTATTTTTGGGAATCTTGTCGAAGCACCCTGCACGATGCACCTTTATCAGCCAACATACGTGCTAACATCAAAGCATCACTGCCATTGTTTCCGCTGCCCGCCACCACGACAGGAGTTGCTGGCAGCCCCTGAGAAAACAGCAGGTCAAATGCCGAGGCAGCGGCTCTTTCTACCAGGCTGAACAGACTGATGCTTTCCAACCTGACCAGATCCAGTTCTGCCTGTCGGATCTCCTGGCTACTGAAAACATGTGTGGGAAGGGGATGCTTTGCCATAGCACTCTCCTGAAGTGGTCATAATATGGAGTTCAGCTACAAACATACCGGACGAATACGAATCGCCCGGCTATTTGCTAAAAGAATATACGCGATTGCGATAGATTTTCAGACAAACCGTCAAGACAAGCAGGCTCTGGCTTAGTCTCTGGCCTTGAGAAGAGAATCAGATATCTTCCATTCTCATCACAGAATGAACCAGCCTCTGCTGCTGGGTTTTGCTCACTCTCAGCAAATCTGACATGGCGCTTTCAATTTCACCTGTTGGCGCGACTTCTACCAATGTTTCCAGATATCCAAGAATCCTGTTGTCAAACTTAAGATGAAGTTCAATCAGATCGTCTTCATTCATTCCCGCAACAGGTACGATAGATTCACAGGCCTGCTTAAATCCGCCCATCTCCAGGTTTTCATACCAGGTATCCAGCATACGCCTCGGGGCATCATCAATGTAGGATTCTATCGTCTCAGCGATATGCTGTTGATGTTGTTGAAGATACTCGAGCAGAAGCTTGGTTCTGGCCGAATCACAATGATTATGCAGTCGCCGATAAAGCGCCTGCATCTCCAGATGGCACTCCGCAATTCTTTCCAGCACGTCCCGCAATTGCTGCATCCGCATAAGATTCCCTCCACTGATTGAATACGTTTTTGCCTAACGCCATTATCAATCCGTTTCCACAGGAAACTTTTGAGCGAAATCATAAACAGGTCATGAATCAATCTAATGGTGGAGTGTTTGGGGAAAAATCGGGGGGAGATTGGAGCGACATATCGGGTTCGAACCGATGACCTATACCTTGGCAAGGTATCGCTCTACCAACTGAGCTAATGTCGCATCACAGTTTTTAAGGACTTCACCCTATTGGTTAGAGATAAGGTATCGTTCCTTCACTTTTCCAACTGAGCTAATGTCGCGGTGCTTTTCAGCAAATTTGGAGCGACATATCGGGTTCGAACCGATGACCTATACCTTGGCAAGGTATCGCTCTACCAACTGAGCTAATGTCGCGGTGCTTTTCAGCAAATTTGGAGCGACATATCGGGTTCGAACCGATGACCTATACCTTGGCAAGGTATCGCTCTACCAACTGAGCTAATGTCGCAGTGCTTTTCAACAAAATTTGGAGCGACATATCGGGTTCGAACCGATGACCTATACCTTGGCAAGGTATCGCTCTACCAACTGAGCTAATGTCGCATCACAGTTTTTAAGGACTTCACCCTATTGGTAAGAGAGAAGGTATCGTTCCTTCACTTTTCCAACTGAGCTAATGTCGCATTCACGTTTTATGACTGTGAAGTCGGAATTTGGAGCGACATATCGGGTTCGAACCGATGACCTATACCTTGGCAAGGTATCGCTCTACCAACTGAGCTAATGTCGCATTCACGTTTTATGACTGTGAGGTCAGGATTTGGAGCGACATATCGGGTTCGAACCGATGACCTATACCTTGGCAAGGTATCGCTCTACCAACTGAGCTAATGTCGCATCACAGTTTTTAAGGACTTCACACTATTGGCAAGAAAGAAGGTATCGTTCCCTCACTTTCCCAACTGAGCTAATGTCGCATTCACGTTTTATGACTGTGAGGTCAGAATTTGGAGCGACATATCGGGTTCGAACCGATGACCTATACCTTGGCAAGGTATCGCTCTACCAACTGAGCTAATGTCGCATTCTTGCTATCGGAAGTACAACTGAAACAGGGACCGCCGTAGAAGTGAGGCTGCATTATATGCAAATTTGCTATCCCTGCAACCCCTACATTCGGAATAATCTTCCAAGCGGTTAAATTTTGAATATTGTCTCACGGTAATAGCTCATTTCACCGATAGACTCTTTGATATCCTGCAGCGCCTGGTGGGTATTTTGCTTCACAAAACCGTCCAGCAATTCAGGTTGCCAGCGACGTACCAGTTCCTTAATGGTGCTCACATCAAGGTTGCGATAATGGAAGTGATCTTCAAGTTCACGCATGTATTTATTAAGGAAGCGTCTGTCCTGACCCACGCTGTTACCACACATAGGTGATTTGCCCGCAGGTACATGTTCACGCAAGAACGCCAGGGTTTCCTCCATGGCGCGCTGCTCAGAGTGTTCGCTGGCACGCACTCGGTCGATAAGGCCTGACTCACCATGATGCTTCTGGTTCCAGTCATCCATGCCAGCAAGGACATCATCGGATTGGTGAACTGCAATAACCGGTCCCTGAGCCAATACATTCAGGTTCTCGTCAGTCACCATGGTCGCGATCTCGAGAATACGGTCGGTTTCCGGCTCCAGGCCAGTCATCTCAAGGTCAATCCAAATCAGGTTCTTTACATCTGCAGTCATAGATCTGCCTATCTTCCTCGTTTCGCCCCAAACTCAGGCTTTTTTCTTCAAGACCGTGTATCATACTGCTTTTTTAAACGACACAAAATCATCTTTGTAGATGAGACGCATCTGTGAGTAAAAAGAAACCCCTTAGTCGTGGTCAGTTGCGCCGGATGCGCGCCAACCATCAAAAACGATTGCAAAAAGCTGATCAACAAAATCAGTCTCTTGACATACAGGATAGTTCACTTGAAGCCGAACAGCTTGGAACAGTGATCTCCCGATATGGCCAACATGCTGATATTGAAACCCAGGATGGTCAGATCACCCGTTGCAATATGCGACGTACAATTGGCAGTCTGGTCTGCGGCGACAAGGTCGTCGTACGTCTGAATAAAGATACGCAAGCTGTCGTGGCAGGCGTCATTGAGGCTGTACACCCACGTACATCTCAACTGAGTCGACCTGACCTTTATGACGGCGTCAAAATCATCGCTGCCAACATTGATCAAATCCTGATCGTTTCGTCTGTACTGCCCAGCTTTACGACTCAGATTATCGACCGCTATCTGGTTGCCTCTGAAGATACTGAGATCCCGCCGGTTATCGTCCTTAATAAGGTAGATCTGCTGGATGACCAAAGTCGACCCGAGATTGAGGCCGCGCTGCAAAGGTACAGAGATATCGGTTATCAGGTCTATCAGGTCAGTTCGAAAACCGGTGAAGGCATCGAAGACCTGAAGAACCTGCTGCAAGATAAGGTGAGTGTGTTTGCCGGTCAGTCAGGCGTGGGCAAGTCATCATTAATCAATGCACTGATGCCGGATGCCGAACTGCTGACCGGCGAAATCTCTGGCGTATCTGGCCTTGGTCAACACACAACAACGACAGCCAAACTGCTGCATTTCCCCTCTGGAGGCGATCTGATCGACTCACCTGGGGTGCGGGAGTTTGCCCTGTGGCATTTGCCAGCTGAGAGAGTCGGTTGGTGCTTTGTCGAGTTCAGAGATTACCTTGGTTCCTGTAAGTTCCGTGACTGCAAACATGGGGATGACCCAGGCTGCGCTTTACGGGATGCAGTGGAAGCAGGCAAAATTGCGCAGGACAGATTCCAGAACTATCACAGAATAATCGCCAGCCTGGACGAACAAAGGCACGCTCGCCATTTCCGTCCCGGTATGGACGAGCGAGAATAATCAACCTTGTTGAGGAACTAACCTTGGATAAATTGAAAGTGGCTTTGCAATATGTAATGCCCAAACACCTGCTGTCCCGTCTGGTGGGCAAACTTGCCGCGGCGGAAGCGGGCGCACTGACCACCAATGTGATCAAGTGGTTTATCAAGCAGTATAAAATCGATATGAGCGAGGCAGCCCAAAGCGAGCCGAAAGCTTATAAGACATTCAATGACTTCTTCACCCGCGAGTTGAAAGCCGGGGTGCGTCCGCTGTGCGATGATGAAGAGATGATTGTGCACCCGGTAGATGGTGCTGTCAGCCAATGCGGACCAATAGAAGAAGGTCGTATATTTCAGGCTAAAGGTCACCATTTTACTTCTCTGGCCCTGTTGGGGAATCAGGAAGATGATGCCAAACGCTTTGCAGGCGGTGACTTCGCAACGATTTATCTGGCACCCAAGGATTACCACAGAATCCATATGCCCATTAAAGGCACCTTATCGAAAATGACCTATGTGCCGGGCGAACTGTTTTCAGTAAACCCGTTAACCGCACAAAATGTTCCTGGGCTATTTGCCCGCAACGAGCGTGTAGTCGCGATTTTCGAAACAGAGATTGGCCCAATGGCCATGGTGCTGGTCGGCGCGACCATAGTCGCCAGTATCGAAACTGTCTGGGCAGGTACAGTCACCCCGCCAACAGGCAAGCAGGTGTTCACCTGGGATTACCCAACCGAAGGCCCTGAAGCTATCACTCTGGAAAAAGGCGCCGAAATGGGTCGCTTTAAACTTGGCAGCACTGTAGTCATGCTGTTCGCTGAAAATGCACTGGAAGCATTTGCCGATGGCGTTACGCCTGAAGCCGTCACACGGATGGGACGCCCTTTTGCCAAGATCCGCGACTGATCTTCATACTGCAGCGCCCCATCAGGGGCTGCTGCAACTTCACCTCGCCACACTGCTGTTTGGTGGCACCGCCCTGTTCTCCCGCCTGCTGCCGTTAAATGCGCTGGACATCACCATGATCCGTGCCGCTATTGCAGCTGTCGCTCTGGCGCTGCTGGTTAAAGCCAGTAGAAAGCCAATCAGACTCAAAAGCCTGCGAGATTATGGAATTGCCGTTTTACTTGGCGTTCTGGTGGGACTGCACTGGGTTACTTACTTTGGCGCCATGCAGTTATCATCGGTGGCAATAGGTATGATCGCCTTCTTCTGTTATCCGGTAATGACCGTACTGATTGAACCATTGCTGCACGGTGACAAGCCAGCCATTCAGGATGTAGCCAGCGGCCTGGTAGTACTTTTCGGCGTCTACCTGCTGATCCCTGAAGCCAGCTTAGGCAATAAGGTCACTCTGGGCATTATGCTGGGGATCTTGTCTGCCATGCTGTTTACCGCCCGTAACTTGCTGCACAAATACAGATTCAGCGGTTATTCAGGGTTCCACGCCATGTTTTACCAAACACTGGTTGCGGCCTTGATGCTGTTGCCATTTCTCGAGGTCAACCCGGCGCAACTGTCTGCCAACATCTGGTGGCTGTTCCTGCTGCTGGGAGTTGTATTTACCGCTATGCCCCATGCGCTGTTCACCTCGGCACTTGGCCACCTCAAAGCAAAAACCGTAGGCTTGGTCGCCTGCCTGCAACCCTTTTACGGTGCACTGCTCGCCTATCTGTTTCTGGGCGAGAAGCTACAGCTGACAACCTTTATCGGCGGCACCCTTATCGTCGCCACGGCCCTGTTTGAAACTGCCCAGAGTCATCGCTCAAAAAACGCGTTGAAATAACCATATACCCCGTATCATTCAGCAGGTAACTTAGTTAAGATCCTTCTCGAACGATACGGCCTTTCACCACTCCCATGACTAGAATACTCCTCCTGCTGCTGTGTTTACTCCCTGCTTTGGCCCAAGCCAATCCGACGCTTGGCCTCGACAAGCGCCTTGGCATGAACAGCAATCAAACTCAGGAGCTGACTCAGGAACAGAAACTGGCTCAGTTGCAGGAGAAAATCGCCCTGTTGAAACAGGCGGCGGACAGCTATAACCGCTCCCTGATGGAGTTATCATCCCAACGGCTCAATCTGGCGGAACAGCAAAGACAAACTCAACAGCCTCTGCCGGTAGAAAGAGAGGTGGCTCTGCGTCAGCAGGCCTCTTTGGCGCATCTGCGTCTTTCGGAGTTAAAAGAGAGTGAGTCCCTGCTGGGTAAGCAAATAAACACCCAGCTTGAGCGGCAAAAACAGTTGCCAGGGCTTATCCGGGATGCCAGAGACACCGCCCTGCAGAATCAAAGAACAAGCCTGTTACCCGCGGACTCTCCCGCCGGTGCCCTGCAACACGCTCAGAGACAACTATACCAGCAGCAACTCCTCACCCTGGAAGCTGAGCTGGACAGCAGCCCGGCACGGCTGGAAATGGCACAAATGCAGTTACAGTTGGTTAGAGCCCAGTTGCATCAACAGGAACTGCAGATCGAAACCCTGAATCAGGCTATCAGTGCAAGGCAACAATCCAATACTGATGCCACTCTGGCCAGCAATATTGTCGCTGATGACCAACTGACAGACCCCATTGCCATCGAGATCAACAAGGTTAATCTTGAGCTGGGAGATCAGCTTAAAGCGCTGACCAGTGACATTAATCAGACACTGAAAGCCCAGGCGAAAGCCGAAACCCAATACCAGCAGCAGGCCAAGCAACTGACCAATATTCAGGAGCAGATCACCTGGGTAAAAGTAAACTCAGCTTTTGGTGACCGTTTTCTGCAGATGTTGCAGGCCCTGCCCAAGCCCCCCAGCCCTGAAAAACTGCAGGGGGAGATCGCCGATACCCGTCTGGCACGCTACCACGTAGAGCAGCTGCAGGTCCTCAACCAACAGGATCTCAGCGAAATAGATATTACTCCCGAACAGCAAAAGTTATTGAACTCTCAGCAGGTACTGATTGGACGTTTGCTGGAGGCATTCGATCTTTATCTGGCGGAGCTGGCTAAGCTCAAACTCAGCTATGAACAGCTGACCCAACAATATGAAACCCTGAAAAGTACCCTCAATGAACATCTGTTCTGGGTACCGAACGCCAATGCCATCGGCAAGCTGTGGCTCACCGAGCTGCACAGATCGACAGTTTGGCTGGCAGAGCAGGCCCCCTGGCAACAGCTGCCAAAAGCATTGGATGAACAACAGCACCTGTGGGCTTGGTGGATTATCCTGCTGGTACTTTGCCTGATGGTTCAGGACCTGTTGGCCCCCAAATATACCAACACCCTCAATGGCTACGCCGCCAATGTGGGCAATGTGACCCAGGACAACTTTATTTATACCTTCAAGGCGCTGCTGGTCTCTGCCGGGTATTCATTGATCTGGCCTATGCCGATTATCGCTGCCGGCCTGATCTTTTATGGCGCTTCTCACAACTTTGTTCAGGCAGTAGGCATGGGCATTGTGGCCATGGGCTGTCTGCAGTTGCTGTACCGCTTCTATACTCTGCTGGCACAGGACAAAGGGGTGCTTATTGCCCACTTCGGACGCCCGCCTCAGGTCATGCAGGATGTCAGCGCCAGACTGCATCGCTTTGTCTGGTTAGCCACTCCGCTGCTGGGTCTGATGGGCTTTACCGAAGTGCTGGACTCATCACCCATACGTAACAGTCTGGGCCGGGGTGCATTTATCATCTTCTGTATTCAGCTGTTTATGCTGTACAAGGACGCATTGACCATCTCACGTCGATTCCGTCAAAGTGGCGATGAAGATGGCAAGAACAAGAAGCTGCTTCACAGAGTACTTTGGCTGACATTGCTGCTGGTACCTTTAGTCAGTGCCGTACTGGCACTCCTGGGTTACTACTTCACCGCCTTCCAGATGTTGCTGCAGTTGCAATTGTCTTTGGTTCTGGGTCTTAGTTTCCTGCTTATCTATCAGCTTATCCGGCGCTGGATGCTGATAGAACGTCGTCGAATCGCATTCGACCGTGCTAAAGCCCGACGCGCAGAGATCCTGGCACAACGTGAGAAGGGCGAGACCCCAAACAGTGACCAGCTGGATACCTACGAAGAGCCTGTCGTAGATCTGGAGACCATATCCAGTCAGTCACTGGGATTGGTTCGTTCACTGCTGTTACTTGCTCTGCTGGCGAGTTTGATCGGCCTGTGGAGTCAAACCCACACAGCGCTGTTCTCATTCCTTGACGGTGTAACCCTGTGGACCAGCAATACCAGCATCAACGGTATTGAGCAGCAGGTTCCTGTAACCCTGAAGTCGGTATTTTTCGGGCTGATTATCTTTGCCTTCTCACTGATGATTGCCACCAACCTGCCTGGCTTGCTGGAACTGATGATCTTGCAACGGCTGGAACTGTCTCCGGGCACAGGCTTTGCGATTACTACAGTCAGTCGCTACCTGGTGGTGCTGTTCGGCACCCTGGTGGGATTCTCAACTCTTGGAATGGAGTGGAACAAGCTGCAGTGGCTGATTGCCGCTCTGTCGGTTGGTCTGGGCTTTGGTCTGCAGGAGATCTTCGCCAACTTTATTTCCGGTTTGATTATTCTGTTTGAAAAGCCGGTAAGAATTGGCGATACAGTGACTATTCGGGATCTGACCGGTACTGTCAGCAAGATTCAAATCCGCGCTACCACCATTATCGACTGGGACCGCAAAGAGATTATTGTTCCCAATAAAGCCTTTATTACCGAGCAGTTGATTAACTGGTCCCTGTCAGACCCTATCACCCGGGTCATTATTAATGTCGCGGTATCCAGGGATTCAGACCCGGCCAAAGTAGAGGCCTCACTGTACCAGGCAGTGAAAGAGTGCAACGAAGCACTGGAGATACCAGAACCTGAGGTTTGGTTTGCCGGTTTTGGTCAGCATACTCAAGACTATGAGGTCAGAGCCTACGCCAGAGATATGAATGCCCGCTGGCCACTTCGCCATGCGCTGCATAAACTCATCAGCAAGAAGCTGAAAGAAAACAACCTTGAGTTGGCTTATCCTCAGCTGGAGATCCACCTCAGCCCGCAGCAACGCGATTCGGGACAGGGGCTGATACGCTGATTACAGGTAACTTGTTATGTTGATATTTGCCCACCGGGGAGCCAGTGGCTACGCCCCTGAAAATACAGTTAAAGCCATGCAATTGGCACTCGATATGGGAGCAAGCGCCGTTGAGTTGGATATCCATCTGGTTGAGGATGAACTCTATGTTTTTCACGACCGCTGGCTGGACCCCAAATCAAACGGAAGGGGACTGATTTCAGATCACAGTAAAGCAGCTATAGCAAAGGTTAGTCTGGTTGGGGAACCCATTCCCACCCTTTGGCAACTTATGGCCGCAATGCAGCCAAGACCACTGGTCAACATTGAACTGAAGGGAGCAAACACTGCAGAGCCACTGATAGCGCTTTATCCGCGCTTGCTCAGTGAGCTGGGGTACACCAGACAGCAACTGCTTATCTCATCATTCAATCACAGATACCTGCTTGAGGTGAAACAGGCCTTGCCCGAAGCCCTGGTCGCGCCATTGGTAGAAGGTGTACCGCTGGATTTTGCAGCTTGTGGCGATAAGCTGGGCGCATTCTCTATTCACCTGGATATCAACTTTATCACCGAAGAGATGGTATCCGATGCCCATAGCCGGGGACTCAAGGTCTATGTGTACACAGTCGACCGGGAGCAGGACATACTATGGATGCAGCAAATGGGTGTAGATGGCATATTTACCAACTTTCCTGACCGTGCCCAGCAGATTTTACAGTAGAAAAATTAATCATTTCGCCATAGCTATGGCAACATCAGTCTAATGCATGATACTAATAAAAAAGTACGCCCCCACTACAACCTAAAGCCATAACTGCAGCAAGCGGGCGGATCTTTGCCATTATTAGAAGAGTGACCCCTTGCAATATTCAAAGGTGGTCACCGGTCCATCTCTGTAATCGGAACTTACGGAAATTACTATGGAACACAAGTTGTTGCTGTTAACCAGAGACAACGATCAGTATCGCAGCATACTGGAAAACAGCGCTCCTTCGGGTTTAATTCTGCTTGGAGAAGAACCAAGCAACATTAAAGAAGCTGACATCTGGTTGGCCGAGCCTGCTCTGGCGGCTCCACTTCTCGGACATGCCTCCAAACTTAAATGGTTGCAATCTACCTATGCGGGCGTTGATGCTTTAATGCGACCACGCCTGCGGCAGGATTACTTACTGACCAATATTAAAGGCATATTTGGGCCACTGATGAGCGAATATCTGTTTGGATATCTGCTGGCTCATAAACGCCAGCACGCCAAGTATCGCCAACAGCAGGAACAAAGGGTCTGGCGTCCCGGAAGTTACAAAACTCTGCAGGGGCAACACCTGTTGCTGCTTGGAACCGGTTCGATTGCCCGCCATATCGCCACTACAGCGAAGCACTTTGGCATGCTGGTATCCGGTATCAATCGCTGCGGAACACCTGTTGAAGGCTTTGACCGGGTGGGCAATATGGATGACCTGCCGGACTTTATCGCCCAGGCAGACGCTATCGCCAACGTATTACCAAGTACACCCCAGACCCGGGGTATCCTTAATGCAGATGTTCTGGCCTTGATTAAACCCAATGCCGCCTTGTTTAACCTTGGCAGAGGCGACGTCATGGATTTGGAAGCGCTTGACGCTCAGCTGTCACGCCAGCCGGATCAGCAGGCTATTTTGGATGTGTTTAATCAGGAACCCCTGCCCTACGACCATCCCATCTGGGCCAGACCAAATGCGACAATTACCCCACATATTGCTGCACCCAGTTTCCCTGAACAGGTGATGGAGATCTTCTTCCTGAACTATAAGCGCTACCTTACTGGGCAAAGCCTGACCCACCAGGTTTGTTTCCAACAGGGGTATTGAGAAGTAGTAAAGTGCCAGAAAGCCGGTGCAGATACACCGGCTTTTTTGTCTGTGAAGAATGAGGTAAATGTCGTAGATACCTAATTGCCTGCCTTAACCGCTAACATCCGGCACGACAATTAGCCAGATTGATTCCTGCAATGGTTCAAGTCCACTTATACCAACCCCCATAGAAGATTGATCTAGAGCCATTCAGCCATAAAAAACCGGCGCTGTAGCGCCGGTTCGTTTCCTGGAGGCTTGATTAGTGCTTGAGGCTTCGCTCAAGGAACTGCTCGACCAAGACTTTCTGTGAACTGATCTTATCCAGCACGCCGCGGTTAAGTACCACCATCTCCTGGCCCAACTTATTGCTGGCAGTCGTCAACTGGGAAACATTCACCACGTTACGATTCACTTCATTGGAGACGCTGGACTGCTCTTCAACTGCACTGGCAATATGGTGAGTCATATCGGTAATGGAGGCCACCGCTTCACGGATCACCCTCAGGGCTTCACCAGCCTCATTGGCTTTGTCTACACAGTTTGAAGCAGCATCCACACCATGCTGCATACTTCTGACCGCTTTGTCGGTACCCTGCTGCAGCAAATTGATAATGCCTTGGATCTCAGTGGTGGACTCATGGGTTCGCTGTGCCAGCGCCCTCACCTCATCTGCTACTACAGCAAAACCACGTCCCTGCTCACCGGCTCTGGCTGCTTCAATCGCCGCATTCAATGCCAACAGATTGGTTTGCTCTGCAATACTTTGAATAACATCCAGAACGGTGCCAATGCCTCTGCTGTGCTCTTCAAGATCTGCGACAAAGGTAGCGGTTTCCTTCAATTGCCCCGACATGGACTCAATGGCACAGACGGTCTGTGCCACTATCTGATCACCGTTAACCGCTTCTCCCGAAGCCTGTTCGGAAGCGGTCGCCGCATCTGAACAATTGGATGCCATATCTGACAGGGTCGCCGTCATTTCCTGCATCGCAGTTGCAACCTGATCCATTTCCGCTTGCTGGGAAGCACTATTGCCCTGTACATCCTCACTCATCGCACTGGAAGATACGGCATTCTCACTGGATTGCTCACATGAATCCAATGCCCTTCCCAGCAGGGCCTTAAGCTCAGAAGCCTGCATCTGCATTGCCAACTCAATATCCGCCACATCATCGTTGCGCCCTGTATACAAATAGGTCATCAGCGGGCTGTCATAGATATCTCTCGCCTTGGCAACCATATTTCGAAAATGGGACATAACCGCAAAGCCACCGCCAAACAGCACAGCAGCACTGACAATAAATGCCAGCCAGCCCGCGACACCGGTTTGGGCAGCAAGAAACAACATGGGAAGCAGTGCCACAATACTGACAGCAGTCAGCTTGGTCTGGGTGCTGATACGACGCTTCAAAGCCGCGACAGAACCCTTTTCATTCAGCTCTTTATAAGCAGCTTCTGCACGTGTCACCTGCTCCCGCTTCGGCTTTACCCTGACAGATTGATACTCAACGACCGAGCCACCTTCAGAGATAGGTGTGACAAAAGCATCCACCCAGTAGTGGTCGCCATTGGCACACCGGTTTTTCACCAAACCTTTCCAGGGATTACCTTTCTTGATGGTGCTCCACATATCAGCAAAGGCCGCCGGTGGCATATCCGGGTGCCGAACCATGTTATGGGGATTCCCTTCAAGGTCAGACAACTTATATCCTGCCACCTGGCAAAAGGAGTCATTGGCATATTTGATGATACTTTTGGTATCAGTTGTCGAGAGCAGTATCCAATCCGAAGGATAATCATTCTCTCTTTGGGTAACAGGTTGGTTGTTTCTCATACTCGCTCCCGAAAGCAACTCAATTTCATAAAGAGCGCTGAGCCAGCGCCCTGAAAAAGGCATTTGTTCCGGACAAACTTCAGTTTGTGGCACCGCCCGGCAGATTTAAGTGTAGATCACACTTTTTTATAACGCCGGATAAATAAGTATCAATTAATTAGAACTACCTGATATTAGACGTGATAACAATTCTCAATTACACTTCTCCTCGTATTTAAGCAGGAGTTATTCACTGATGTATGTATGTGTTTGTCATGGGGTGACAGAGAGTCAGGTCAAACAGGCGCTGGCCGAAGGTGTTACCAGTATGGCTGAGCTGCGCCTGAAATTGGGTATGGGTGGTTCCTGCGGTAAATGCCTTAAACAAACGGGGCAGATGATAAAGGCCGAGGCGAATGCCAAAGCCAATTATTACGAAGTAGCCTGACCCTTCTGCTGACGGTCTTACTGTGAGCAGGGACCAGTCCACTCGGTAATAGCTACACAGGCATAAAAAAACCGACACACTGGATGTCGGTTTTTTGTTTGGGTTTACAGGCCGCCGAGAGATTCTCCCAGTTCAACCTTGTCGACTCTTTGCAGACCCCGTGGCAACTTGGCACCTCGGCGTCCCCTCTCTCCGCGATAGTGCTCAAGATCTGATGCCTTGAGTGTCAGCTTACGCTTGCCTGCCCACAAAGTAACAGCACTTCCTTCCGGCACCAGTTGCAAATGCAGCAGCAGCTCTTCACGGTTTTTAGCCCTTTCGGAAGGAATACCTATGATTTTGTTACCTTTGCCTTTACTCAGTTGAGGCAGAGCATCAACACCAAACACCAGCATACGGCCTTCGTTGGTTACAGCCAGAATCGATGGATTGGCTCCCATATCCACTTTTGCAGGCGGCAGCGCCTTGGCATTGGCCGGTAAACTCAGCAGGGCTTTACCCGCCTTGTTACGGGATACCATGTCGCCAAAGCTACAGATAAAGCCATATCCAGCGTCACTGGCCAACAGATAATGTTGTGACTCATCACCCAATACCACATGCTCCATCAAGGCGCCTGGCGCTAAATTGAAGCGGGTCGTAATAGGCTCGCCCTGACTTCTGGCAGACGGCAGCGTATGGGTTTCTGTGGCAAACGCGCGCCCGGAGGAATCAAGGAATACCGAGGGTTGATTACTTCGTCCCTGGGCACTGCAAAGATATTTGTCACCGGCTTTGTAAGACAGGCCTTCGGCATCAATATCATGGCCCTTGGCACAACGCACCCAGCCCTTGTCTGACAGCACTACAGTTACCGCTTCTGCAGGGATCAGTTCCTGTTCAGTCAGCGCCTTGGACTCTCCGCGCTCAATCAAAGGAGAGCGTCTGTCATCACCAAATTGCTCAGCATCTTTGGTCAGCTCTTTCTTGATCAGTGTCTTCAGACGACGTTCAGAACCAAGCAACTGCTCAAGCTTCTCACGTTCAGCTTCCAGCTCACTTTGCTCGCCCTTGATCTTCATCTCTTCCAGCTTCGCCAGGTGGCGCAGCTTAAGTTCAAGAATCGCTTCGGCCTGTTTATCTGTCAGACCAAAACGGGCAATCAGTTCAGCCTTGGGTTCGTCGTGGAAACGGATGATCTCTATCACTTCATCAATGTTGAGGAAGGCGATCATCAAAGCATCAAGAATATGCAGTCGGGCCAGCACTTTATCCAGGCGAAATGCCAGTCGGCGCTTGACTGTTGTTAAGCGGAACTCCAGCCATTCGGTCAACAGCTCACGCAGACCTTTGACCTTTGGACGTCCATCCAGTCCCAATACATTGAGGTTAACCCGGAAGCTCTTTTCCAGATCTGTAGTGGCAAACAGATGTGCCATCAGCTGATCGCAGTCAATGCGATTGGAGCGAGGAACCACGACCAATCTGACCGGATTCTCATGATCCGACTCATCACGCAGGTCTGTCACCATAGGCAACTTTTTGGCCTGCATCTGGGCAGCAATCTGCTCAAGAATCTTTGCAGCACCAGTCTGATGAGGCAGAGCTGTAATGACGATCTCACCATTCTCGACACTGTAAACAGCACGCATTTTAATGCTGCCACGGCCGGACTGATAAATCTTGGTAATATCAGCCGCTGGGGTCACGATTTCTGCTTCTGTCGGGTAATCAGGCCCCGGCACAAACTCCATCAGGCGGGGCAAATCCGCTTTCGGGTTTTCCAACAACTCGATACAGGCAGATGCCAGTTCGCGAACATTGTGAGGCGGAATATCTGTCGCCATACCTACGGCAATACCGGTAATGCCATTAATCACAATATGTGGCAGTCGGGCAGGCAGTACCAATGGCTCCTTCATGGTGCCGTCAAAGTTGGCGCCCCAATCGACGGTCCCCTGTCCCAGCTCTCCGAGCAATACATCGGCAAACCTGGACAGCTTGGCTTCGGTATAACGCATCGCCGCAAATGACTTGGGATCGTCAGGCGCACCCCAGTTCCCCTGACCGTCAACCAACGGATAGCGATAAGAGAATGGCTGCGCCATCAATACCATGGCTTCATAACAGGCACTGTCACCATGGGGGTGATATTTACCCAGCACGTCACCTACAGTACGGGCCGACTTCTTATATTTAGCCTGCGCACTGAGACCCAGTTCGCTCATGGCATAAATAATACGGCGCTGTACCGGCTTCAGGCCGTCACCGATATGAGGCAAAGCCCGGTCCATGATGACGTACATGGAATAATTCAGATATGCGTCTTCGGTGAAGCGCCGCAATGGCATCTGCTCTACACCATCCAGACTCAAATCTATTGAATCACTCATTATTTCAATTCCTGTTATTCTGCTTCCAAACCCTTGTAATAAAGGCGGTAAATATTGCCTTTCAGGTCGTCGGAAATATATAAGGCACCATCCGGCGCCGTTACTAAGGCATAGGGTCTGGCAACCGGAAACTCTCCATCCAGAAAACTCACCAGAGTGGTACGTTCAGTGACTCTGTTACCGTCCAGAGACAACACCACCACCTGATACCCTACTTTGCTTGAGCGATTGGTAGAGCCATGCTCAGCCACAAACAACTGCTGTCTGAACTTGACCGGAAATGACTCGCCCCGATAAAAATGTACACCCGCCGGAGAAACATGAGCTGGCAGCTCATACTCAGGCTTTCGAATATTCAATTGAGATGGCTGCTTGAAACTTGGCTCCCGGGTGCTTTCGCCATGCATATAGGGAAAGCCAAAATGTTCGCCGGGATTTGCCAACCTGTTGATCTCATCAGCAGGCAGATTGTCTCCCATCCATTCACGACTATTGTCGCCGAACCAAAGCTCCTGCTTATCCGGAGACCAGTCCATCCCCAGCACCCGACGAACGCCTGTCGCAACCTGCTCAGCATTACCTGTGTCAGGGTCTATGGCTAAAATACTGCCGTAGGGCGCTCTGGCATCACATACATTGCAGGGAACACCCAGCGCCAGATAAAGCCGGCCATCGGGCCCAAATGCCATGGAGCGCGTGGCACCTTTCTCAACTGGCGGCAGCCCGGAGTAAACCACTTTGGGGCGTCCTGGTCGCTTGAGTCTGGTCTCAATATCCAGAAACTTGAGGATTTTATCATCCTCGGCCACATACAGATCGCCCTGATAAAACGCCAGGGCCTCAGGCCGCTTCATATGACGGTCCAGCACATAACGCCGGTCAACCCTGCCGTCCTGGTTTTCATCAACCAGCGCCATCAGATGACCTGTATCACCAGTGCCGACAAACAGAGTGCCCTTATCGCCCAATGCCATCTGTTTGACATCGCCAAGGCCCGAAGCATAAAGACTCATTCCAAAGCCTTTGCTGACAGTGAGCATCACCGAGGCCTGGGCACTTATACTCAGGTTGGCGATAAGCAATGACAGCAAACCGACACATCTTGTGATATTTCCTTTCGGTTTCATTTCGGGCCCTTACATCCTTTGGGTTTGGCAGATTAGATAACCGCCAGGTCCCCTTTGCTCTCCAGCCAGGTCTTGCGATCTGCTGAGCGCTTCTTGGCCAGCAACATGTCCATCAGTGCCAGCGTCTCTTCAGCATCATCTATGGTCAGCTGAACCAGGCGACGGGTATTGGGGTCCATGGTGGTCTCTCTGAGCTGAAGCGGGTTCATTTCACCCAAACCTTTAAATCGGGTGACCTGAACTTTGCCTTTTTTGCCTTCGGCAACAATCCTGTCCAGCACCCCAGTCTTTTCCTGCTCATCCAGGGCGTAATACACCTCTTTACCGATATCGATTCGGAACAGAGGTGGCATGGCGATATAGACATGACCTTGCTCAACCAAAGCACGGAAGTGACGCAGGAAAAGCGCGCACAGGAGCGTGGCAATATGCAGTCCATCTGAGTCAGCATCGGCGAGAATACAGATCTTGTGGTATCTCAGCTCAGCAATATCCTCGCTGTCCGGATCGCAACCGATAGCCACGGAGATATCATGTACCTCCTGAGAACCCAGCACCTGAGACGCATCCACCTCCCAGGTGTTCAAAATCTTACCCCGCAGCGGCATGATAGCCTGGAACTCGCGGTCACGAGCCTGTTTGGCACTGCCTCCTGCCGAGTCACCCTCCACCAGGAAAAGTTCTGCGCGGGCAGGGTCCTGACCTGTACAGTCGGTCAATTTGCCTGGCAATGCAGGGCCAGAGGTCACCTTTTTGCGGGCGATCTTCTTGGCCGAACGTAAACGTCGCTGGGCGTTACTGATACACAACTCTGCCAGTGCTTCGGCCTGAGCAGTGTTTGAGTTCAACCAAAGGGAAAATGCATCTCTGACAATACCGGATACAAAAGCCGCACACTGTCGGCTGGACAACTTCTCTTTAGTCTGACCGGCAAACTGAGGGTCTTGCATCTTAACCGACAGGATAAAACTGGCTTTATCCCAAATATCTTCGGCTGAGAGTTTCACGCCTCTTGGGGTCAGATTGCGGAATTCACAGAACTCCCGCATAGACTCGAGCAATCCCTGACGAAAGCCATTCACATGGGTTCCGCCCAAAGGCGTTGGGATAAGGTTAACGTAGCTTTCCCCGAGGTACTCACCACCTTCAGGCAACCAGGTAATCGCCCAGTCAACAGCCTCAATCGCACCAGCAAAACTGCCAACGAAAGGCTCTTCCGGCAAAGCCAGCGCATCCTTCAGGGAGCTTCTCAGATAGTCGGTCAGACCATCTTCATAAAACCACTCCTGGGTTTCATTGGTCTGCTTGTTGACGAACTTGATACGCAGGCCTGGGCAAAGTACCGCTTTGGCCTTCAGCAAATAGGTGAGTTTGCCAATGGAAAAGTTGGCAGAATCGAAATAGCTGGCATCGGGCCAGAATCGCACCCGGGTTCCCGTGTTGCGTCGACCACAGGTTCCGGTTTCCCGCAGTGCTTCGACCCGTTCGCCGTGCTCAAACGCAATATCGAATACCTTGGCATCGCGGCGTACTGTCACTTCAACCCGGGTCGACAGGGCGTTTACCACAGAGATACCTACACCATGCAAACCACCCGAGAACTGGTAGTTCTTATTGGAAAACTTACCACCGGCGTGCAGCTTGGTCAGGATCAGTTCTACCCCGGGAATCCCCTCTTCAGGGTGAATATCCACCGGCATACCCCGACCATCGTCGATCACTTCCAGAGAGTTGTCATCGTGGAGGATCACTTCAATCTTGCTGGCATGGCCCGCAAGCGCCTCATCCACGCTGTTATCTATCACCTCCTGACCCAAATGGTTGGGGCGGGTGGTGTCCGTGTACATGCCAGGGCGGCGTTTAACCGGCTCAAGGCCATTTAACACTTCAATCGCATCAGAGGTGTATTGGTTTGTCATAGCGCACACAAATTAGTATTAAAATTCAGAGTCTTTGCCCTGCGTTATTATATTCAGACAGCGCCAGAAACTGGCAGATATCTGATAAGTGCGAGGCGTAGCCGATAAAACTATGGTCTCCGCCAGCCTCGAGACACATACTGCAGCAATGATACTTGCTGACTGCCTGACGATAATCAAGCACTTCGTCACCGCTTTGCAATAATACAAAAAACCGATCCGGATGCCGAATCACACTGGTATCCAGCGCCTGCAACTGTGCCTGATGTTGAGGAAGAACCTGGTACGTCTCGCCGGTGTAAGGGTTGTGCTGGCTACCGATAAACTCAGCAAACAGCTCATAGGGCTTGACTGCCGGGTTGATCAACACAGCCCGACCACCATACTTTTCAGCCAGATAACTGGCAAAGTATCCCCCCAGCGATGAACCAACATAACACAGAGGCTCCCCCCTGGCTTTGGCATCACAGGTCAATTGTTCCAGCAAAGCCATGGCCGCTACAGGCTCAGTGGGTAACTGCGGCGCAATCAGGTGTACATGGGGGAAATGTTGCTGAATATAGTCAGCCGTCTGCCGTCCCTTGTCAGACTGGGGAGAACTGTTGAATCCGTGGATATATAGCAGCATAAGTCCTCACGCTGCGGTCGGCTGGTAACTCAACCCGGTTTAAACCCGGGTAAAATCAATAACCGCTGGCGTCCTTATCGGGAGAGAATCGCTCACCCGGTACCCTAAATACATTGGAGAGCATGCTACCATCCGCTCGTAACTCCAGCAAACGATAGCCCGGCTGCAGCGCATCCAGAGCGAAATAATCAGACTGAGGTTTAAATTGAATGCAGGTGGATGGCGTCGCCATCAGCTGAATGTCGTGATTGCGCCCGGAATAGATCTGATCCAGCTGCTGATGGATATGCCCCCAAAGCACACCTTTGACCTGAGGAATTTCAGCCATTCGCTGCATAAACTCATCACCATTGGCCAGGCAATGCTGGTCCAGCCAGGCGCACCCCGCCAAAATCGGATTATGGTGCATCACCAGCAGAGTGTGATGCTCAGGACAGGCTGCCACCGCTTGCTCAATCAAGTTAAACTCAGACTCAACAAGATGCCCGCCCGGTTTACCGTATACGGTGGAATCCAACAGAATAATCTGCCAGTCACCGGCCAGAATACGTTGATGACCATATATCTGCTCCCCCTGCATATTCAGGTGCATGACTCTGGGATCATCATGATTACCGGGCAGGTAATGGCAAGGCAGATTTAACGGCTCAATCGCCTTGACGAAATTACGATAAGACTGAGGAGAGTAATCCTGACTGATGTCCCCCGTCGCCAACAGAAAATGGGCGGGGTAGCGGCAAGCGGCAATAGTATCAACCACAGCATTAAGGCTGTTGGCGGTATTCACCCCCAACAGTTGACCTTCATCATCGGCGAACAGGTGTGGATCAGTTACCTGAACCAAACGCACACTTTCACCGGCAGCAATGGAATAAGAGATAGCCTCTTGCAGCATTAATCATCCCGAACGTCAGGACAGGCAAACCCGGGTTGCCTGTCGGCCAATCTTTAACAGCTCCTCCAGGAAAACATTGACCTGGTACTTCTCATCGCGCTGATACATACGCATATTGGGATAATCATACACTGCCTTAAAATTTGAAATCTGCTGGCCACTTAACACTTCTGCTAATTTAGCGTCGTGGTAGACCCTGACAAGAATTCTTGGAGCAGGAATGATTTTACACACCTCAGATGGCCGGGAGATCTCCAACAACTGGGTGTAAGGAGTGTTTTCCAGCAGCGCCAAATCCAGAATGCCGAAACCACCCTCTACCCGCCATTTGTCTCCCTGGCCACCATCTTCGGGCAACAGGTTAACGATATGGGCATAGTTGCGTCCACACAGAGATAAAAAGGAGGACACATTTGGCTGATATCTTGGCGTCTCGATAACTCTACTCACTCTTACTGACTAACAAATTTTGATAGTTTAATTGTAACCACTGCAAACCGATCAGGGTGGAAGCATTATCTATTCTTCCCGCCTGCAGAGCATTATACGCATCCTGCCTGTCCATCACTACCACGCGAATATCCTCATGCTCTTCGTCCAGACCATGCAGGCCACGGGCTTTATCGGCATCCACAGTGGCAAGGTAACCATAGAACCTTTCGGTACTGCCGCCGGGGCTTGCCAGATAGCTGTTAATGGGCTGCAAAGACAGGGCTTCGATTCCCACTTCCTCGATCAGTTCCCGACGAGCGACATCTTCAGGGGTCTCTCCCTCTTCAATCATGCCTGCTACCAGCTCCAGCAACCAGGGATTATCACAGGTTTCCAGCGCAGGAAATCTCAGCTGCTCAATCAATACCACCTTGTCTTGTACAGGGTCATAGGGCAGTACCACCACAGCATGGCCCCGCTCAAACACCTCCCGGCTGACAACATCGCTCCAGCCTCCGGCAAATAAACGATGGCGAAAACGGTACAGGTTCATTTTGAAAAAGCCCTGATACAGTGGCTTTGTCTCAATGATCTCAACATCATCCCTGCCAAACAGCTTGTTACTCATGAGTTTTCTCCACGCCTGTTCATTCCGGTTCGAAGCAATATTTGCCAGCTGTTATCCCTGTTTCCGGCTCGGAATCTCAGGGCTTTTTTGCCAATAATATCAATCCGGTTACACTGTCCGGTAAAATAAAATTGGTTACACTTGAAATTTGACTTGAATTCGGTTGATTTCTTAGTATCTAAACAATTAACTTTACACAGTATTGGGAAGCGTCGGGAAGCGCGAACCGGCTGGTATATTTTTGACATGCCTGCCTCACTCCATTCTACCAATTTGTATCCCCTCCCACGGGGATTTTGTCTTAAGAAAGGACAGCCAATGAAATTCAGAATTCGTTCTCTTTGCGCCGCAATGACACTTGCCGCAGCGAGCTCTGCGGTACATGCAGAAGACCTGCTGCAGATCTATCAGCAGGCTCTGACCAACGACCCTGTAGTGCTGCAGGCTCAGGCTCAACGTAATTCCCTGTACGAAAAGATTGAAGAAACCCGTGCTCCCCTGTTACCCAGTTTGAGTGCCAGCGTTGGTTACGGCAAATCCTGGACAGATCAGAACAATGATACCCGTGGTGTCTTCGACTCTGATGGTTTCAACGGCAGCCTGACACTTAACCAGCTGATTTACGATCACAGCGCCTGGGTTGGCCTGGATCTGGCTGAACTGGCCGCTTCTCAAGCTGACGCCAGTTACGCTTCCTCTCTGCAGGGACTGATTATCCGTGTGACCACAGCCTATTTCGATGTACTGAGTGCTCAGGACGCATTGGAATTCCAAAAGGCAGAGGTTGCCGCCATTGGCCGCCAGCTGGAACAGACCAAGCAGCGTTTTGCCGTGGGTCTGACAGCAATTACCGATGTTCACGAAGCTCAGGCTCAGTATGACCTGGCCCGAGCTCAGGAAATTCAGGCTGAAAACACAGTACAAAACAGCTATCAGGCACTGCAGGAGATCACTGGTCTGCCATATGACCAGCTGGCAGTACTGGACACTCAGCGCTTCTCAGCCAGCATGCCGGCTCCTGCCAGCTCATCAGAGTGGCTGAAATTAGCGGAAGACAGCTCACTGGATCTGTTGGTGCAGCGTATCGCCAAAGATATCGCCAATGAGCAGATCGCGCTGGCCAAAGCCGGACACATGCCATCTGTAGGTCTGCAGGCAGGTTACACTTCTCAGTTTGAGCGCAGTGACAATCTGAACGATGTGGGCACTGGTAATGTAGCGCTGAATGTGAGCATCCCAATTTTTCAGGGCTTCAAAGTCAGCTCTCAGGTTAATCAGGCCCAGTATGACTATGTGGCTGCCAGTGAGAAACTGGAACAGACACACAGAGGCGTATCCAAGGATATCCGCAATAACTTCAACAATGTAGCTGCATCTATCAGCTCTATTAAAGCCTATGAGCAGACTGTAATCTCCTCCGAGAGTGCACTGAAAGCAACCCAGGCTGGTTTTGAAGTAGGTACCCGTACCATTGTTGATGTACTGAACAGCACCCGTAACCTGTACAACTCCAAGCGTCAGCTGTCTGATGCCCGCTATGCTTACATCCAGTCAGTAATGGCACTGAAGCAGGCTGCCGGCACACTGACCGAAGAAGATGTCGTTATGATTAACCAGGGTCTGACCGAAGCCGCTGCATCTCAGCAGCCATAACCCAGGTTTAGCAAGTACAAAAAAACCGCCTCCAGGGCGGTTTTTTTATGTCTGAAAACCGACAATTAAAAATCGATTTCCACACCGGCAAAGAAGCCATCAAACTTCATATTGGAAGTCAGGCCGGAGAAGTTGTTGGCATCGAAGTTAAACTCGCGATAACCGGCGCGAACCCTGGTGTCCAGCGCAATGCCGTCAAACTGCCAGCCGAGGCCCAGCTGATAGTCATACACCTTGGACTCATCCAGACCAGCCATCACATCGGCAAAACCGAACAGACCAAGACCTGGAATGCCAACCATAGCGCTGGCATAACCCATCACTACACCATCATCCAGATCGATCTCGGTAGGCAGGTTGTTCATGCTGACCATGTAGCTGCCATGCATCTGCTTGTATGCGCCACCCACGTCCAGAGACACCAGATCATTGTCCAGCAGCTCGTAGTAAAGGATAAAGTCAGTGTTGCTCAAATCAGCTTCTGAAAACACATCCCCAGTGAACTGCTTGCCACCAAAAGTGAAATCAGCCCCTGTCATGGAGCCGTTTTCCTTCAAACGGTTTTCACGAATTGCCACATTAGGCACAAAAGGGATTGGGTGTTCAAGCGATACCCAGATGCTGCCCTGAGTAGAAGAGTCATAATCAAACTCCTGTTGTGGATTACCACTTTGGGCAAAAGTGCCGGAAGTATCAGCAGCCCAGAAATCAGCTCCCAGCTTAAAACCCAGCAGAGTATCTGCCTGAGCAGACGACGCCATCAGCCCCATCAGCACGGAGCCAGCCAACCATGTCTTTTTCATAATTATCCCTGAGATAACAAGTTAGTTAAGTCAATTACCGCCGCATTGGCTCGGGAGATGTAGTTCGCCATCACCAAAGAGTGATTGGCTACCAAACCAAATCCACTGCCATTGAGGATCATTGGGCTCCATACCGGTTGCTGGGTCGCTTCCAGCTCACGGATAATCTGCCGCAAACTAACCTCGGCGTTCTTCTTTTCCAGTACATCGGCGAAATCTACTTCAATCGCCTTCATAAAATTCAACAGAGCCCAGGACGCGCCCCGGGCTTCGTAGAACACATCATCAATCTTCCACCAACTGGTCTTCACCGACTGCTGAGACAAACCTGGGGTCGATTGACGGGCAGCTGAGTCGCCTGCCAAATCTGTGTTAATTCGCTCCTGCCCTACGCTGGCTGACAACTGTTGTGACATACTGCCAAGACGCTTTTGCACCTCTTTCAGCCACTCATTCAGATTATCTGCACGGGCATAAAACTGGGCGTCTGTATTGGCGGGATCAGCAATCCTGGCTCTGTACATCTCCAATAAGACGACCGCATCCGCGTATTCACTTTCAGCTTTTGGCACCAACCAACTGGTGTGGTCGATATTCAGCTTGGAATGAGCATCCAGCAGGTCCTTATCTGCCGCACTTTGAGACTGAGAACGGCTGAACTCTTTACGCATAACCAAGGCTAAATCTCTGGCCTGCTCAAGGGCTCCGAACTCAAATGCTTTCATATTATCCATGAAGAGTGTCGGCGGCATGACATCATTGGATTGCCAGCCTCCGGGCTTATTCATCAGGGTATCCATTGTGTCAATCAGCGCGGTAGTGGTAGCGTAACCGACAACAGGCTTACCCGAGTTATTGGTCAGGGTTTGTGGCTCCAGTGCATCCGGCTCAATACTCCACCAGATGCTGACGATATAAAGCAGCAGTGCGACACCGACCAGTACACCGGCCACCGGTTTCCAGGCAATTTTCATCTTGGTTTTCCTCAGTGATGGTGATGATGGTGATGATTCTGGCTGGCCCCCTTACGAACCGGCAGGGAGATAAGCTGTTCACTTTCATCGGCAAAAATCAGTGTCAGCCCAACCTCTTCACCCTCTTTCAATGGCTGGGTCAGCCCCAACAACATAATATGGTCGCCCGATGGAGCCAGCACTAACTCGCCCTCTGCAGGCAAGCTGAACTCTGACACCTGGCGCATCTTTACCATACCCTGCTCTTCTATCAGGGTATGCAGCTGGGCTTCTTGTGCGGCCTGGGTCCGGACACCCACCAAAACTTTGGCTTTACCCGGGTTTTTCAGGGTCATATAGGCGGCGCTGTTTGGAACCGTGGGAGGCATGGCTCTGACAAATCCATCGTCAACCTGCACCTCTTGCGCCAGTGAAAAGGCCGAAAAACAGGCCAAAATGGCACCAAACAGCTGTTTGAATATTAACTTCAATGTCATAAACTCCATTGAGAGCCCAAAGTCGATACAAGGATCAACCCATGAGCAATATCGAGGTAAAGGATGACAAAGGTGTTCGCATCATCCGCTTTAATCGGCCGGACAAGCGCAATGCTCTGACGCTTGATATGTATCGGCAGTTGACAGAATACCTTATCGAAGGTGAGGCAGACAACGGCATCAGGGCTTTTCTGATTTGTGGTGAAAACCACTGTTTTACTTCTGGAAACGACATTAAGGATTTCCTCTCCAATGGTGAGCTGGGTGCAACCCACCCCGCGGTCCGTTTTCTGTTTTGTCTGCTTGAGCTGAAAAAGCCCATGGTCGCCGCCGTCAGTGGTGCTGCTGTAGGTATAGGTACCACTTTGTTGCTGCACTGCGACCTTGTCTATGCAGACGAAAGCGCCCAGTTCCAACTTCCCTTTGTTAATCTGGCTTTGGTCCCGGAGGCCGGTGCCAGCATGCTGTTGCCGCAATTGGTGGGTTATCAGAAAGCTGCAGAACTTTTGTTGTTGGGCGAACCATTCGACGCCAACACAGCCAAACAGTTGGGCATGATCAATGGTGTCATTGCTCAGAGGGAGTTGTTTGAACATGCCCTGGCAGTGAGCCTCAAACTCGCTGACAAACCGGCCAGTGCCGTGCAGTTGACTAAAAAACTGATGAAGGTAAATCGAAATAAGCTGCAGCATCAGATGTACCTCGAATTGGAACATTTCAGCAGTCAGTTAAAGAGTGAAGAAGCCAGAGAAAGATTTCAGGCCTTTTTAGGAAAGAGCCAATAGTGGCTTAGTGACTTTGCTGCTCAGTATGGGCAGCTAATACCAATACAGCAAGTACCAATACCAGGGGAAGCCAGAGCAGGGATAATCCCCAATATAAAATAGCCAGGGTGGCCAATATCGCCAGGCAAGGGACTATCAGCGTCATGCTGACGGCGATGACCAGGGCCAGCAGTAACGCCAGTGCTATGCCTGCCAGCAGTATAACGCTCTGCCCCAGGTATCCACCAAGCTGCCAATCCTGATCCAGGTGGATTGTCCACGTCCAATGACTGTCTGAGATTCCCCACCAGGTGCAAAGCACCAATGCCGTCATTATGACAATCCACTTATGATTGTTCTTCTTTAACTTCATGCCCTGTACCTTACAGATGTCTTCGCCATGGTGCCTGCCAGTGACATACCAGGAAGGCCGCGATAACAAAGCTGATGACCGGAAGTAACCAAAGCAGTGCTATGGTCTGCATTGAGATCCACATCTGTTACTCCGGCTTCTGAGTTGTCAGGATGACAGCCTCTTCTGTGTCTTCTTCGGACTTGGTAGCAGCTACCTGGCCTTCAAGGTCAGTCATCGCTTCAGCTACCTGCAGACGCAGAGATAAAACCAGTTCCTGACGTGCAGATTGCAGCATTTGTTGAGTCTGAGTGCTGATGACCTGTTCAATCTGACCGGTAAGGTCTGACAGCTCAACAGCCTGTGCTTCTGAAGTGGTTGCCATAGTTGCAGTTGAAGTCAGGGCAGCGGCAACGATGATAGATTTGAATTGAGTGGTAAACATAATAAATCCCTCTGATTGTGTTGAATGACACAGAGGGTATTTCAAGGCTTGTGCCAACTTTTAAAAAATAAATACAAGATACTGTTTTATAAAAACTTATCTACTTTTAAAAGGAGGGGTAAGGAAAAAACTGAAAGGAGAAGGTAAATCGGCAGTTGGTGAAAAACACTACAGATGTTGTATTTTTCACCAACAGATAACGCTGACGATTATACGGCCTGCAAAGCCGCTTGCTGCTGCATCTTTTCCAGCGCATCCAGCACTACCTGTACCGTCGCACCTGGCTTATGAGCATTTTCACTCAGGTGACGTCGCCAGGCTCTCGACCCCGGCAGTCCCTGGTACAAGCCTATGATATGACGGGTGATATGGTTCAAACGCCCGCCATCAGCCAGATGTTTCTCGATATAAGGAATCATTTTCCCGATAACCTCCTCCCTGCTCAATACAGGCAGAGAGTGACCACAGAGCTCGTTGTCCACCCGGGACAGAATATAGGGATTCTGATATGCCTCACGTCCCACCATGACTCCATCCAGGTGCAGCAGATGTTCCTGGGCCTGCTCAATACTGGTAACACCACCATTGATGGAAATATGCAGATCCGGGTAATCCTGCTTCAACTGATACACACGAGGATAATCCAGCGGTGGGATCTCACGGTTTTCTTTTGGACTCAACCCCTGCAGCCAGGCTTTACGCGCATGCACAATAAAGGTGTCACAGCCAACACCTTTAACGGTATCGATAAATTGGGTCAGGAACTCATAGCTGTCCTGATCATCGATACCAATACGGGTTTTCACAGTGACCGGAATATCTACCACCTGACGCATTGCATCGACACAGTTTGCCACCAACGCAGCCTCGCCCATCAAACAGGCACCGAACATGCCGTTTTGCACCCGATCTGAGGGACAGCCCACATTCAGGTTGACCTCATCATAGCCGTACTCCTGCGCTTTTTTGGCACAGGCCGCCAGGTCTGCGGGGTTTGAACCGCCCAGCTGCAAAGCCAATGGGTGTTCTTCACTGTTATAAGCCAGGTAGTCCCCCTTACCGTGCAGAATTGCCCCAGTAGTTACCATTTCGGTATACAGCAACGCCTCAGAAGACATGAGTCGGGCAAAGTAACGGTAATGACGATCAGTCCAATCCAGCATTGGAGCAACAGAAAAGCGGCGATTGGTCGCTGTAATCTTTTGGGACTGACTCAGTTCAGAAACAGACATTCAGGTAAACCTTGGGTTGGACAGGACACTGGGTGTCGGAACAAAGGCGGAATTATACACTGCCACAGGGGCTCAGTGCCATGTCACGACATAGGCCCCATGAGGTTTTGAAACTATTCAGTAAGTTTGAATATTTTCGCCTAAGCTTATCAATACTCGTTGCTGCAGGTTCAGGACTAATGCCTGGATCCGGAAAGGGGAAATTTCACGCTCTATGAACGTTCAATTTATCAATCCATTTCTTGATTCTTTTCTTAATGTTATCGGCACTATGGCCACCATCACCCTGACGCCGGGAAAACCTATGCTGAAAGAGGATGAATTGGCCAAAGGGGATGTATCAGGGTTGATAGGCATGGTAGGCGAGCAGGCGAAAGGCTCTCTGTCTTTGACCTTTGAGAAGCGACTGGCACTCAAAGTGATGGAAAATATGCTGGGAGAGGCCCCCAACTCAATCGACGAAGAGGTGACGGATATGGTGGGCGAGCTCACCAATATGGTGTCAGGCGGCGCGAAGAAGTCTCTTGGAGAGCAAGGTTTTGAATTTGATATGGCCACCCCGGTTGTGGTGGCCGGCCCAGAGCATCATATTTCCCATGTCAGCAGCGGCAAGAAGATTATCATTCCCTTCAATAGCCTCTACGGCAGAGCCTTTATAGAGATCTGCTTCGAAGAATAGCCTGTTTAGAAGGGCTGACTGACCATCACCCAGAACTGGCTGGACTCGGCGCTAACTCCAAACTCTGCCCTTACCACGACGCTTTCGACCTCAAACCGGGCGCCGGCCCCAACAGACCATTCCATCTCTTCATGTAAAGCCGAAGCAGAGAAATGATCGGCAACCTTGCCCGCTTCGGCAAATACCACCCATTGCCACCAGGGCACATCATAAAGATTGAATACAGGCAGTTCCTGCAGGGGTTGCCAGTGAGGCTGTACACGATACTCCAGAGTGTAAAGCACTGCGCTGCGACCGTTAAAGCGCCTTGCGCTGTAGCCCCTCAGCCGTTCAAAACCGCCAAGAGAGATACCGGCAAAGTCCGGCGGCCTGTGATATTCGCCGTCAGTCTGGCTATTCCAGCCCGGCGTATCAGCCAAATAGAAGTTGGCCGCAATAATCTGTTGCCGGAACAGGTCATTCTTACCCACAGAGAAGAACAGGCTCTGCTCAAACTCCCAGGTATTCCAATCCTGACTGCCGTCAGCTTCAACGCCGTGACGCAGCTTCAACATGGTTTGTCCACCCTGGGTACTGTTACGGCCATTATCCCTGTTGTCCCAGTCCAGCAGCAGCTCTACACCTCTGGCATATTGGGGCAATGAGTCAGTTTGCTGTAGGTGTCGGGACTGCATAAAAGGCGTAAAGCGGATACTAGTCGTTCCCGACTCCAGCGGATTCCAGCTAACGTCCTGACGTGGCCGCATCGATGCCACAGCGCCCTGGCTTCCCCAGCCTATTGGCAACACATACTCAGCATGAAACTTGGCAAATCGCTCTTCGCCCCGGGTAATGGTTTTGGCATCATTGCCAACGGCATCCGGTAAGTAGTAAACCCCTTCCTGAAACAGGCCCTGATAGTATTCGCCACTGAACAGCCATTGCTCCAGTCCGGGCAATTGGTAGTTGTTAACGCCCAGGTACCCCACCCAACTCTCATTGGTGGTATACAAACCAAAACCAAACAGGCTGGCCTGCGGCTGACCGGCATGCTTAAGGACAGCTGCACCACCAAAGGCTGTGCTCAGATTCTCACTGGAGAAAACAAAGGGAACGGCCGCAAATTCCGGCTCAGGCATTTTGGACTGGGACGACTGCCCAGCCACGACTCCCGCGCTGACAAACGCCAACACGGTTAAGAGAACTCTGGTTTTTATTATCATTATTTCCAACTTCCACACACAAAAAAACGGCAGAGACTCTCTGCCGTTTCATGATTCTATCTGTCGCTGCCTGACTGGCAGCTTAATCAGAGTTCAAGACACACTGCCACTCTGGGGGTTAGCTTGGTCATTAACTCATAGGCAATAGTGCCAATATGTTCAGCGACCTCCTCTACCGGTAGAGCTTCGCCCCACAGCAGCACATCATCGCCCACAACATCAGTGGCATCCGGGCCCAAATCCACAGTCAGCATATCCATGGACACCCGGCCCACCACAGGTACCCTGCGGCCATTGATCCAAACAGGTGTGCCTTCCGGCGCATTGCGCGGGTAACCATCACCATAGCCAATAGCGACTACGCCCAGACGGGTATCGCGGTCCGCATGCCAGTATCCGCCATAGCCCACGGGCTGACCAGATTTGTGCTCCCGAACTGAGATCAGGCGCGACTTGAGATCCATCGCAGGTTTCAAACCATGGTTGGTACCCAGGTCGCCGGTCACAGGAGAGATACCGTAAAGGGCTATGCCCGGACGGATCCAGTCTCTGCGACTGTCCGGCCAGAACAGAGCACCGGCGGAATTGGCAATAGAGCGCTCGCCAATCAAGCCTGACGTCAGCGTATCGAACACCTTGAGCTGATACCCTGTGTAATCCTGCTCTGGCTCATCAGCGCGGGAAAAATGTGTCATCAGATGCACAGGTTTAGCCACATTTGGACAAGCCAACAGACGCTGATACACAGATTCAAACTGCTCAGCCACAAAGCCAAGCCTGTGCATACCCGAGTCTACTTTCATCCACACTGTGACCGGCTTATCCAGTTGTGCCTGCTCCAGCATCTCCAGCTGAGACTCGTGGTGTACAACGGTGTCGATGCCATGAGTCACCAGCAAGGGCAGATCTTCGGCCCGAAAGAAGCCCTCCAACAAAAGCAGTTTGGCCTTAACACCGCCTTCACGCAGCGCCAGCGCCTCTTCAAGTCGGGCAAGGCCGAAGCCGTCAGCTTTACCATCCAGGTGGCCAGCGACATTAAGCAGCCCATGACCATAGGCATTGGCTTTAACCACAGCAAGCACCTTGCTTGCCGGAGCCAGGACTTTAAGTCTGCTCAGGTTATGGGTCAGTGCGCCAAGACGGATCTCGGCTCGGGGAAAAGGTTTCAAAAACGCACCCTGTAATAAATGATTGGGCTTTGCAGCGATTAATCTTCTTCAAATACCAGAGGACCGGCATAGTTGTCGAAGCGGGAGAAGTGACCCTGGAAGGTCAAACGCACACGACCAATTGGGCCGTTACGCTGCTTACCGATAATGATTTCAGCCGTTCCCTTGTCAGAAGAGTCATCGTTATACACCTCATCACGATAAATAAACATGATGAGGTCGGCATCCTGCTCGATAGAGCCGGATTCACGGAGATCCGAGTTTACCGGACGTTTATCGGCGCGTTGTTCAAGCGAGCGGTTAAGCTGGGACAGAGCAATCACTGGAATTTCCAGCTCTTTGGCCAGCGCCTTGAGAGAGCGGGAGATTTCGGCAATCTCCAAAGTACGGTTATCTGCCAGAGCCGGCACCTGCATCAGCTGCAAGTAGTCGACCATGATCATAGACAGGCCGCCGTACTCGCGGGCAATACGACGGGCACGGCTGCGCACTTCTGTTGGCGTCAGACCAGAGCTGTCATCGATATACATCTTGCCCTGCTCCAGCATGAGTCCCATGGTGGAGGAAACGCGGGCCCAGTCGTCGTCATCCAACTGACCGGTACGGATCTTGGTTTGGTCAACCCGGCCCAGAGAGGCCAGCATACGCATCATGATCTGTTCCGAGGGCATCTCAAGACTGAAGATAAGCACAGGCTTGTCTTCATTCATGGCAGCCTGCTCACACAGGTTCATGGCGAAGGTGGTTTTACCCATGGAAGGACGGGCCGCCACGATAATCAGGTCACCGGACTGGAAACCGGCAGTCATACCATCCAGGTCCTGGAAGCCACTGGATACTCCGGTCACACCATTGTGTGGGTTGTTATACAGCTGCTCAATACGGTCGACTGTCTTTTCCAGAATCGACTTAATACCTTCAGGACCGCTTTCGGCACTGTTGGCTCTTTGCTCAGCAATCTTAAATACCTTGGTTTCAGCAAAGTCGAGCAAAGCGCTCGAGTCGCGGCCTTCCGGGTTATAACCTGAGTCAGCGATCTCCTGGGCAACCCGGATCAGCTCGCGGACGACCGCACGCTCGCGCACGATTTCTGCGTAGGAAACAATGTTGCCGGCACTTGGGGTGTTCTTGGCAATCTCACCCAAATAGGCAAAGCCACCGGCATCTTCCAGCTCGTTTTCCAGCTCCAGCTGCTCAGACACTGTCACCAAATCGATAGGCTGACCAGATTCAACCAGTTTCTCCATGGAGGAGAAGATCATTCTGTGGGAGCGGGAATAGAAGTCTTCCCGGACGATAGCCTCTGCGACCTTATCCCATGCTTCAGTGTCCAACATCAGACCACCCAACACAGACTGCTCCGCCTCCAGCGAATGTGGAGGCAGCTTCAGGGCTTCAACCTGAGGATCCCTGGGTTTCTTTTTGGCCTTAAATGCACCTTGCTGAGACATTGACGCTCCCGATTACAACAGCATTACAAATATGATATAAACCCACAGGCCTTACACCTGTGGATTACAAAAAACTTTCCGTTTGCCCTACAAAACTGACATAAAAATCAACAATAAGGAATGAACATGCGTAACGCATTGGTCGCAGCCCTGATGCTGTCATCCGGCGCCGCCCTCGCCGATGAGGGACAATGGCAACCCTACCAAATGCCTGCCATTGCAGACAAACTGAAGCAGAGAGGGATAGATATCCCGGCACAGCAACTGGCTGACCTGAGTCAGTATCCGATGAATGCGGTAGTAGGACTGGGGTATTGTACCGCCAGTTTTGTGTCTCCTAAAGGCTTAGTTGTCACCAATCATCACTGTGCCTACCGCGCCATCCAGTACAACACGAAACCTGAACACAATTATCTGGAGCTTGGCTTCCTGGCAAGCACTTTGGATAAGGAGCCCAGCGCAGGTCCGAATGAGCGCCTCTATGTGACTGAAGCCGTCACTGACGTTACCGCTAAAGTCACCGCCAACCTGCCAACAGAGCCCCTGGCCCGCTATGAAGCCATTGAAGCCAACAAGAAAGCCTTGATCAAAGAGTGCGAGGCCGATGACAACTATCGCTGCTCGGTTCGCAGCTTCCACAATGGCCTGGAATATTATCTGATCAAACAGTTGATCATCCGCGACGTGCGCCTGGTATACGCACCACCGGAAAGCGTTGGCGGCTATGGCGGTGATATCGATAACTTTGAGTTCCCCCGCCACAGTGGTGACTTCACCTTCCTGCGCGCCTATGTGGGCAAAGATGGCAAACCTGCTCCTTACTCAGAAGACAACGTCCCCTATGTGCCCAAGAGCTACCTCAAGGTAAATGCTGATGGCGTCAAAGCCGGTGACGGCGTGTTTGTCGCGGGCTACCCGGGCTCAACCAGCCGCTACCGCCTGACGTCAGAGCTGGAGTTTGCCTCTGATTGGCTGTATCCGGTTCTGGCCGACAGATACCAGCGTCAAATAGATACCATTGAAGCCATGGGTGCCGACAATGAAGATATCAGTATCAAGTACGCAGGTACCCTGGCGGGTAATGCCAACCGTATGAAGAAACTGAATGGTCTGCTGGACGGCTTCCGTGCCACTGACATTGCCGGTATCAAGCAATCCAGAGAAGATGCCTTTGTCGATTGGCTCAAACAGAGCCCGGCAATGAACCCTAAGCTGGTACAGGAACTCGAGACCCTGATTGCTGAAAACCAGGAGGCTATTCAAACCAGCTTCTACTTCAAGAATGCCCAGTCCAGCACCTTGCTGAATGCTGCCAATCGTCTGTATCGACTGGCGAAAGAGAAGCAGAAACCGGATGCGCAGCGGGAGTCTGGTTATCAAGAGCGGGATATGAAGCTGTTTGAGGCCAGCCTCAAGCGTATTAATCGCAGCTTCGAGCAATCAGTGGATAAAACCCTGTGGTTGCAGGATATCCAGGCTTATCAGGGCCAATCCCATAAAGTCGCGGTACTGGATGAACTGCTGACCTACGACAACCACGCTTCACTGCAAGACAAGATCGCTGGTATGTACTCACTGACGGGATTAACCGACGCCGACACACGTCTGCAGTGGATGGATAAGTCACCGCAAGATTTCGAAAACAGCGCCGATCCTTTTATCCGTTTGGCTGTCGCCCTGTACGATGAAAACATGGCGCTGGAGAAAGCGGAAAAAGAACTGGCAGGCAGACTGTCCATGGCACGCCCTGACTATATGGCCGCAGTGATCGATTACTATAAAGCCAATGATTGGCCGGTATATCCGGATGCCAACGGCACTCTGCGTATCACCTATGGCATGGTGGATGGCTATCAGTCCCGTGACGCCCTGTACAAACAGCCCTTTACTCGCCTTGAAGGTATCACCGCCAAGCATACAGGTGTAGAGCCTTTCAATGCACCGCAAAAGGTCCTGGATGCCATTGCCAAAGGCGATATGGATGAGCATAAGGTAGAGTCTGTGTACGCGGATGGCCGCGGCTTGATTTGTCGCCTGTTCTCCTGCCTGGATAAGCCGGAGGAGTTCAACTCAGTGCCGGTTAACTTCCTCTCCAGCGTGGATACGACAGGTGGCAACTCGGGCTCACCGGTTTTCAACGGTAAAGGCGAGCTTGTAGGTCTTAACTTTGATTCCACCTATGAAGCCATTACCAAGGACTGGTTCTTTAACCCCACCATCACCCGCGCAGTGCACGTAGATATCCGCTACGTACTCTGGATGATGGACAAGGTGGATAACGCTCAGAACCTGATTGAAGAGCTGGATCTGGTCAGGGACTAAGCCCCCCAAATGACAAAACCAGCCTGCGGGCTGGTTTTTTATAGCCTGATTCAAATTTCAGACATAAAAAAACACCGCCGGTCGGCGGTGTTTTTCAAAACCAATCGTAATTAGGCTTCTGCAACAACAGAAACTTTAACGATAGCTTTAACTTCAGTGTGCAGGGCAACTTCAACTTCGAACTCACCAGTAGTGCGCAGAGCACCGTGTGGCAGACGAACTTCAGCTTTGCTCAGCTCAACGCCAGCAGCAGTAACTGCATCAGCGATGTCGCGAGTACCTACAGAACCAAACAGTTTGCCTTCGTCACCAGCTTTAGAAGCGATTACAACAGCTTCCAGAGCAGCGATCTTCTCAGCGCGCTCGTTGGCAGCACCCAGTTCAGCAGCCATTTTGGCTTCCAGTTCAGCGCGGCGAGCTTCGAACACTTCAGTGTTAGCAGCGTTAGCTACAACTGCTTTGCCTTTAGGCAGCAGGTAGTTACGAGCGTAGCCAGCTTTAACAGAAACTTGGTCACCCAGGTTGCCCAGGTTAGCGATTTTATCAAGCAGAATAACGTTCATTATCAATTCCTCTAGCTAGAACAGTGCCGATTACTGATGCAGATCAGTGTATGGCAGCAGTGACAGATAACGAGCACGCTTGATAGCGCGAGCCAGCTGACGCTGATACTTTGCAGAAGTACCAGTGATGCGGCTAGGAACGATCTTGCCACTCTCAGTGATGTAGTTCTTCAGAGTAGCAACATCTTTGTAATCGATCTCAGTAACACCTTCAGCGGTGAAACGGCAGAACTTGCGACGACGGAAATAACGTGCCATTTTGACAGTCTCCTAAGTTTTCAATTCGACATTTTCAGCGTGGACAATCAAACGGTTTTGACCGTTTCGACTCTGCTGCAGGGCAATAAACCCTTCAACTTCAACTTCCACACCGGCTTTCAGTTTGTCTGTTACGCCTTTAAAGCGATCACCACTCAATACCACCTGAATCTGACAGTACACATTCCTCAGCATGTCTGCTTCGAAGCGTTGAGACCTATGCTCAATTGTGAGTACGCAATGCGCGATACCCGCAGGACTGTCAAATTGTCTGGACCTAAGAATGTGCCCAGACAGCACCAGGCGATTGGTGGTCACAGATAAACTTACTCAGCAGATTCTTCAGCGTTTTCTTTAACTTCTTCAGTAGCTTTTTCAGCGGCAGCTGCACGACGTGAATCACGCTCGTCTTTTGCCTTAGCCATTGGAGAAGCTTCAGTGATGGCAGCTTTAGTGCGCATAACCATGCTACGCAGAACAGCGTCGTTGAAACGGAAAGCAGTCTCCAGCTCTTCGATAGACTCAGCAGTAGCTTCTACGTTCATCAGAATGTAGTGAGCCTTGTGCAGGTCTTGAATTGGGTAAGCCAGTTGACGACGACCCCAGTCTTCCATACGGTGAATGGTGCCATTCGCTTCAGTGATGATACCAGTGTAACGTTCAATCATACCTGGTACTTGTTCACTCTGATCTGGGTGAACCATGAATACGATTTCGTAATGACGCATTTATTGCTCCTTACGGGTTTGTAGCCTCGGTATTGGCTCAGTCAGACCAAATGGAGGCAAGGAACGAGAAAGTGACTGATTAAGGCGCGTGATAGTACATAAACCCGACAGGAAACTCAATAGCCTGCAGCATTTTCCCCGCAGATTCCCACATCCGTCACTCCCACTATTATCTAAGCAGGTAAAAAACATCAGGAAGTGTGGAACAAAATCTTTGTTTTACAAGAAGCTGGTGAACATTCAATAACTCAGCCCCAGTGACAGGCCGCTACAGCCTTGCGCTACACCGCATTCTTTGTATGATGTAGGGCGTCAAATCTGATTCACCAAGCATTCCGACAGAACAAGAACAACAATGCCAAGACTTGCTTATTCTCTACTGACTTTAACACTGCTGGCCGCTCCGGCGATGGCACTGGTTCCCCCCGATTATCAGGAACCCCCAAGTGACTTCAAAGCCGAAGTGGAAACCGGATTTCAGCTCAATACGGGTAACACTGAATCAACCAGTTTTAACGGCCGTACCAAATTGGTGTATGACACCAGTAATGCCAGACAGGAAGGTACACTGAAGGCCTATTTTGCGTCTGATTCTGAAAAAACCACATCAGAGAAGTATGATCTGCAGCTGCAGTCAAACTACAAACTCAATGGTGGATATGTGTATGGGCGGGGTGACTTCACCTGGGACCAATTTGGTTCCTATACCGAGATCTTCACTGTTTCTTCCGGTTATGGTTTTGACGCTATCTCAGACGAGGATACCAAGTTGAGCCTGGAAGTCGGTCCGGGTTACCGATATAACCTGCCTCAGGAGAATGATGAACAACCTGACCCTATCGCCGAAAAAGATCTGATTCTGCGATTGGCAGCCAAGTTCGAACAAAGGATTCATGAGTACACCAGCCTGACTGCCGATATCACCACAGAAGTGGGAGATAACAACAATACTGTGTCTCTGGATATGTCGTACAAGAACACCATCTTCCTGAACTGGGCATTTAAAGTAGGCTTCAACATCAAATACACAGAGATAGTCCCGGTTGGCACCAAGCAAACCGACACCATCTCAACCTTTAACCTGCTTTATACCTTCCAGTAAACTGGGGGCTGTTGGCCCTATTCAAGCCCAGAGTTTGGGTAAGCATCAATAAAACGCTGCAGCACAGCTGTGGCGTTTTTGTCTCCCTGCTGCTCAGCCTGCAAATAATCAAAGATCGCCGTCTCATGCTTATCGACCAGATAAAACAGAGGCCAGAACCCACCTGCACGCTCAGACTGATCCCGATACTGCTGTTGATAAGGCGCAACCCAGTCGACCAGGGTGTCTATCAACTCAGGCCAGGCAAGATTGAGCCAGACATCAGCATCTTTAATCCCCTGAGCCCGCATTAGGGGATCATCCAAATCACAGGGCACCTCAAGCGTCGGCAGGTGAGCAGCCATAATGGCCGCAGTAATCTGCTCGACCTTCAGCAACAACTCCAACGCAGGCCGCTGAGCCGCTTCATCTGTATATCCCTGATAATGGGTCAGCATATGAGTAAAAAAAGCGATACCATAAACTTCACCACGGAAGGCCCCTGCCAACTGCGCCAGCAGGACTTCGGGTGAGGTTTCCAGGTTCAGAGAGCCGTCAGACATGGTTATTCCAATCCAGAGTCAATTAGAGCCTATAAAACCAAAAAAGGTGCCCGAAGGCACCTTTTTTATCGACCGGTCGGATCAGCCCAGTCGCTGACGCACAGCCTCAAACAGACAAATACCTGTGGCCACTGACACGTTCAGGCTGGATACACTGCCAGCCATGGGAATAGACACCAGAGTATCGCAACATTCGCGGCTAAGGCGACGCAGTCCCTTACCTTCAGCGCCCATGGCTATTGCCAGAGGGCCTTTCAGTTGCGCCTGATACAGGTCGCAATCGGCTTCACCGGCAGTACCAATAATCCACACGCCTTTCTCCTGCAGGTGACGCATGGTGCGAGCCAGGTTAGTCACCTGAAACAGAGGTACAGTCTCAGCAGCACCGCAGGCGACCTTACTCACAGTTGCGGTCAGGCTGACTGAGTTGTCTTTGGGCACGATAATGCCATGCACACCAGCGGCATCTGCGTTACGCAAACAGGCACCCAGGTTATGAGGGTCAGTTACGCCATCCAGGATCAGCAAAAATGGCGTGTCCTGTTTGTCCAGCAAGTCATCCAAATCATGTTCAGTCAGCGCCTTGGCCGGTTTCACCCGGGCAACAACCCCCTGATGCTGAGTACTGCCGGCTTTCTCATCCAGCACTTTGCGGGAGGTCTGAGGCATAGAGATGCCATATTCACGGGCCAGCTGGATCAAAGGCGCTACACGCTCATCCAAACGTCCCTGCATTAAAAACAGCTCCAGGATCCGCTCTGGGCTGTGCTTCAGCACTGATTCCACTGCGTGGATACCGAAAATAAACTCTTGCTTTTTCATCTGTTACTTTCTCTTACCGCTCTTCTTCGCTGGCTTTTTCGGCCCGCTTTTGGAAGTGCGCTTTTTCACTGAACTCTTCTTGGCTTTTTTGGCAGGCTTGGTGGCACCTCGCAGCTCTTCACGCACGCTGCCCTTTTTGCTGCCACCACGTCGGGGAGCATCCTCTTTTGGTGCTTCCCGATCACCACGCCGCTGTTTGGCGCCTTCAAGATTAACTCTTTCTCTGGCGGTCAAAGGACGACGACCTCGGCCTTTGCGGCGACCACCTTCGTCACCAACCATCAGCAGGTCGATCTGCCTGTCATCCAGGTTTACCGCTGCCACTTTTACCGTAACCGGGTCACCCACCTGATAGATCTGGCCTGAGGCTTCACCAATCAAGCGCTGACGCATAGGGTCAAACTGGTAATAGTCGCTGCCCAGACTGGAGATATGTACCAGACCATCGATAAACAGATCGTTAAGGCGAACAAACAGACCAAAGCTGGTGACCGATGCAATTACCGCATCGAAGGTGTCGCCCACATGGTCCTGCATAAACTCACACTTGAGCCAATCGCTGACATCACGGGTAGCTTCATCAGCACGGCGCTCGGTGTTGGAGCATTCTTCACCCAACTGATCCAGCTCGTCCAGCTGATAGTGATAACCGCCATCTTTAGTCCACTTCTCGTCGCTGTCGCCACGCTCTTTGGCAAGCAGGTAACGAATCACCCTGTGCAGTACCAGATCCGGATAACGACGGATGGGCGAAGTAAAGTGAGAATAGGCTTCCAACGCCAGACCAAAGTGACCTTCATTATCTGCGGTATAAATTGCCTGACGCATGGAGCGCAGCAACATCACCTGGATCAGCTCTGCATCCGGTCTGTCTGCAATGGACTCCATTAACAGCTGGAAGTCGATAGGCTGGGGCTCAAGGCCGCCCCCCAGGCTCAGACCACGCTCGGACAGAAACTCTTTAAACTGAGTCAGCTTCTGCTCAGATGGAGCTTCGTGCACCCGGTACAGGACTTCACCTTTATTCTTCTTCACAAACCTGGCCGAAGCCACGTTGGCAAGAATCATACACTCTTCGATGATTTTGTGTGCCTGGTTGCGCATTCTCGGCACGATTTTGTCGATCTTGCGCTGCTCGTTAAAGATGAATTGAGTTTCTACCGTCTCAAAGCCGATAGCGCCGCGTTGGGCACGTTGCTCGTCCAGAGTCAGATACAGCTCCTGCAACACCTTAAGATTTGGCAGCAGGGCCTCGTGCTCAGGCAGGCCTGGCTCACCTTCCAACATAGCCGCCACCTGGGTATAGGTGAAACGGGCATGAGAGTGCATGACCGCGGGATAGAACTTGTAACCGGACAGACCTCCTTTGGCAGAAATGGTCATTTCAGCCACCATACACAGACGGTCTACGCCTGGGTTCAGAGAACACAGGCCGTTGGACAGTTTCTCCGGCAGCATGGGAATAACCTGCGACGGGAAGTACACGGAGTTACCGCGGGATCTGGCTTCAACGTCCAAGGCAGAGCCGGTGCGTACATAATGGCTCACATCGGCAATCGCCACCCACAAACGCCAGCCGCCGCTTTTCTTACGCTCGGCATACACGGCATCATCAAAGTCGCGGGCATCTTCACCATCGATGGTTACCAGCGGCAAACTGCGCAGATCAATTCTGTCTTTCTTGTCCGCTTCGGTCACTTCGTCTGGAATGCGTCGCAGCTTTTTCTCGATCACCGCAGACCATTCATGGGGCAGATCATAATTGCGCAGGGCGATTTCTATCTCCATTCCCGGCGCCATCTGCTTACCCAGCACTTCGGTCACCTTACCGGCAGCTTTCACGTATCGGCCGGGACGTCGGGTCAGTTCAACCACCACAACATCACCATGACGGGCGCCATTGCGATCGGCACTGTCCACCAGGATCTCCTGGGTGATACGCTTGTCATCAGCCACCACAAAACTCATACCGAAATCTACATAGAAACGCCCTACCAGCGCCGCGCTGCGTTCCTGGATCAGGCGTACAATGCGGGCATCCCGGCGTCCCTTGCGATCACTGCCAGCCTTCTGGGCCAGCACTTTATCGCCATGGAAATACAGCTGCATGTCGCGGCTGGAGATATACAGGTCATCGCCGCCTTCGTCGGGGCGGAAAAAGCCGAAACCATCTCTATGGCCCAATACAGTGCCAGGGATAAGATCCATGCGTTCTGGCAGGCCATAACACTGGCCACGGGTAAACACCAACTCGCCATCACGCTCCATGGCACGCAATCTGCGGCGCAGGGCTTCAAGCTGCTCTTCGTCGGTAATTTTCAGGGCCTGGGCGATTTTATCCCGGGTCAGAGGTGAGGTTTGTGAGCGTAAGTACTCCAATATGTACTCACGGCTGGGAATTGGGTTTTCGTATTTGGTTTGTTCACGCTCAAAATGAGGGTCTTTTATCATTCACTTTCCACATAGATTGATCCCTCCTTGGAGGGCGGGATCAACGGCCATTCAATGATGCTTTGCGGGCTCTTTTCACCACACTTGCCGGCATCTTGGCCTCTAATCCCTGTAATAAAGTCAACGCTTCCAATTTGGTTGCCTCATCACTGAACACTTCGTTAAACAGCCAGTGATAGGCCAACTCATAATCTCTTGGACTGCCATACCCCTGAGCCATCAAACGAGCCAGCATCATGCGGGCGGTCTGATGACCATTGGCGGCAGCCGGAAGCACATATTGAACGGCCCTGTCTTTGTTCTGTACGACAAACCGACCGTCCTGATAATACTCGGCCAATAGTACCATGGCCTCAGGGCTGCCCTGCTCGGCAGCCTTTTGTAATTGCTCCATCCCCGAGGATGGATTCGCCGGGACACATACACCGTAATTCAGCATCTCCCCCCAGAGATATTGATAGAGGGGCTGCTTTAGCACCAAAGCCCTTGCTTCGATATCCTGCACCAACTGGCAGTCATCGGCTTTGACCTGCTCCAGGTATCTGTCCTGTTTAATGAGATCCCGTAATCGCTCCTGACTGTATATATCCACTGCAATTGAGTCGGCATGGGCAAACACCGGCATCATCAGAGGTAAGAGCGATATCAGAATCCGTTTCATCTTGTTTATTCCCAGAAGATTGAATACCACTTCATCGGCAGTATAACCCAATTCTGAAGGGGGCAATTTTCGGGATTACCCAGGGCACCATGTCGTTCCGGGCTAACGGTAAATAACCGTCGGGGTATAGCTATTAAAAAAGGCCGCTGGGCGGCCTTTTTTCATCTCATCAGTTGAATGGATTAACCAAAATCATGGTTTCATTCCGATCCGGACCGGTAGAGATAATATCAACTGGCGTTTCAAGCAGCTCTTCAATGCGCTTGATATAGTTGATAGCAGCCTGAGGCAGTTGTTCCAGAGAAGTCGCACCAAAGGTGTTATCGCTCCAACCAGGCATAGATTCGTAAACAGGAGTTACCTGCTCATAACCTTCAGCTGCCATTGGAGTAGTGGTCGCAACAGTACCATCTGGGTACTGGTAACCCACACAGATCTTAACTTCTTCCAGACCATCCAGAACGTCCAGCTTGGTCAGGCAGAAGCCGCTTACGCTGTTGATCTGAACCGCGCGGCGCATAGCCACTGCATCCAACCAGCCTGGACGACGCTTACGACCAGTGGTTGCACCAAATTCATGGCCTTTGGTACCCAGGTATTCGCCGATTTCGTTATCCAACTCAGTTGGGAATGGGCCCGCACCTACACGAGTGGTGTAAGCTTTGATGATGCCGCAAACATAGTCGATATGACGTGGGCCAAAACCACTACCGGTAGCAACGCCACCTGCAGTTGTGTTGGAAGAGGTCACGAACGGATAAGTACCGTGGTCGATATCCAGCAAAGTACCCTGTGCACCTTCGAACAGGATGTTTTCACCGGCCTTACGAGCCTGATCCAGCATCTCAGTTACGTCTACGCACATGCTCTTCAGATAGTCAGCAATCGCCAGCGCATCTTCCAGAGTCTTCTGGTAGTCAACCGCTTCAGCACCGTAGAACTCTGTCAGCATGAAGTTGTGATACTTCATCACTTCTTTCAGCTTCTCAGCGAACAGTTCAGCGTTGAACAGGTCACCAACACGCAGACCACGACGGGAGATCTTGTCTTCGTAAGCAGGGCCGATACCGCGACCGGTAGTACCGATAGCGTTATTACCACGGGCGGCTTCACGAGCAATATCCAGTGCACAGTGGAATGGCAGGATCAGAGGACACGCTTCAGAAATCAACAGACGTTCTTCTACAGGAACGCCACGCTCTTTGAGCATGTTGATCTCTTTCATCAGCGCATCTGGAGCCAGCACTACGCCGTTACCGATAATGCATTTTACATTATCACGCAGGATGCCGGACGGGATGAGATGAAGAACGGTTTTTTCACCATCGATAACCAGAGTGTGACCAGCGTTGTGGCCGCCCTGGTAGCGAACTACATATTTTGCCTGTTCGGTGAGAAGGTCGACAATCTTACCTTTTCCCTCGTCACCCCATTGAGTGCCGAGAACAACTACGTTTTTGCCCATTGTTTGCTGCAAGGTTGCGGTTAAAGCAGAATCTTAACAGATTTAAGGGACCAAGAGCCAATAAATTTATGAAAAAATAATCATCAGTACCACTCCAGCGGTGACTAAAGATCCCCCAATGCGGCGAATAAGGTTTTGATCTGACTTGGCTAGTTCAGCCATATACGCCTGCCATCTTTTTGGAAAAAACAGCGGCCCAGCGCCCTCTATCAGCAAAACTAACGCCAATGCCAGCATCCATACCTCAAAGGTCATATCACTTTCCTACCAGGTGTTTTCAGTGGTTGAACGAAATTTACTATCAAAAGCTCTGTTTTGGTATCAAAAAGCCAATAAAAAACCCAGCATAATGCTGGGTTTTTTGAAAATACTCGTGAAGCGAAAATTAACGCTTGGAGAACTGTGGCTTACGACGTGCTTTACGCAGACCAACTTTCTTACGTTCAACCTGACGAGCGTCACGGGTAACGAAACCAGCAGCGCGCAGAGAAGGACGCAGAGCTTCATCCAGTTGCATCAGAGCACGGGTGATACCGTGACGGATAGCACCTGCTTGACCGGTGATACCACCGCCCTTAACAGTTACATAGATGTCCAGCTTTTCAGTCATTTCAACCAGCTCCAGTGGCTGACGAACAACCATGCGAGCAGTTTCACGACCGAAGTAAACGTCCAGAGGACGCTTGTTCACGATGATGTTACCAGTACCAGTTTTCGCGAATACGCGAGCGGTAGAGGTTTTGCGACGGCCAGTGCCGTAGTACTGAGTTGCAGCCATTTGCTTTATCCCGTATTAGATATCAAGAACTTGAGGTTGTTGTGCAGCGTGGTTGTGCTCGGCACCAGCGTAAACTTTCAGCTTACGGAACATGGCGCGGCCCAGAGGACCTTTTGGCAGCATACCCTTAACTGCTTTCTCGATGATCATTTCTGGCTTGTGAGCTTGCAGCTTCTCGAAGCTGATTTGCTTGATGCCACCTGGGAAGCCTGAGTGCGAGTAGTAAGTCTTGCCCTTGGCCTTGTTGCCAGTAACAGTTACTTTCTCAGCATTGATAACGATGATGTAATCACCGGTATCCACGTGTGGAGTGTACTCAGCCTTGTGCTTGCCACGCAGACGCAGTGCGATTTCAGTGGCGATACGACCCAGGGTCTTGCCCTCAGCGTCAACAACATACCAGTCACGAGATACAGATTCTGGCTTAGCAGTAAAAGTAGTTTTCATTTAGAAAAACCCAAAGTTAAATTCTGTCTCACCTGTTATCTGCCAAATGCAAATAACACGAAAAATGCCGTTCTGTGCCCCTTCGAGCAAAGAAGCAAGCTTTACAAATTCCACCTTATCGGTGGTAGTAACGTGGGCAGGTGGCGGATTATAGCCAACACTGAGCTAAAAATCACCTGTTTTTTTAGCACTTGTTAACTCAATATCCACACCTTGGCCCGCCTGGCTTGCAGAAGGAGCCAGCCCAGTGGAATCAAGTCAATTTCACTGTCGGAGATCCCGGATCTCTAGGACATTGATCCGGGATCGCGCAGTCTAGTGATTTATGGCAAATGTTCAAGTGCCAAATAGTCATGAGATTGCATCTCTGTGAGGCGGGATCGGCAACGGCGGAACTCAAACTCCAGCTGGCCATTGGTATACAGCGCTTCCAGAGAAACCTCTGATGAAATAATGAGTTTGACATTGCGCTCATAAAATTCGTCTACCAGCGCAAGAAATCGCCGGGCAATGTCATCTCCGGTTTGTGCCGCGCCCATCTGCTCAACACCGCTGAGCAGTACAGTATGGTAAAGCCGCGCCAGCTCCATATAGTCCCGCTGACTTCTCGGGCCATCACACAGAGCACGAAAATCTGCCAGCAGCACCCCCTGAGCCTGCTGTCGGATAGGGAAGTGTCGTCCTTCTATCTCCAGTGGTTCAGTCGATACTTCAGACTCTGGCGCCAACTGGTCGAAATACTTAAGCAGATTGCAATCGGCCTGCTCATCCAGAGGGAAGTGATAGATCTCTGCCTGCTCAAGCGTTCTGAGTCGATAATCCACTCCTGAGTCCACATTGATCACCTCACAGTGCTTGTTGATCAATGCAATGGCCGGCAGGAACCTGGCCCGCTGCAGACCATTACGGTAGAGCTCATCCGGGATAATATTAGAGGTGGCCACCAGTACGACCCCTTCGGCAAACAGGGCTTCAAACAAGGTGCCCAGCAGCATGGCATCGGTAATGTCTGACACAAAAAACTCGTCGAAACAGATAACCTTATATTGTGCAGCCATCTTGGTAGCGATTTTCGGCAGCGGATCCTGAGTCCCTTTCAGCAACTCCAGTTCACCATGCACCCTGTGCATAAAGCGATGAAAGTGAGCTCTGAGTTTGTTGTCAAAAGGCAGGGCATCATAGAAGGTGTCCATCAGGTAGGTTTTACCGCGCCCAACACCACCCCAAAGGTAAAGACCAACAACCGGCTCAGGCTTAGCGAATCCCAACACCTGCTTAAAGCGTGTCAGCACCGACTGAGTCTCACTGGGCCTGGTCAGATCGTCATACAACCTCTGCAAGGCTCTGACGGCATTTTCCTGTGCCGGGTCATGACTGAAGTCGTCACGTTTGAGGTCCGCCTGATAATGCTCCCAGGGAGTTAGTCGATCCACTTGAATTCCTGTCAAATTGTCCATATATGAGTATAAAAATAGTATCACGCCTGCCACTTTGGGGTCACTGCCCGCAGTCGGAGGTTGACAGGAGATTTTTATGGATTGGACACTGGCGCTGGCCGCATTCATTTTGGGCCTGGTATTGGGTTATGTAGCCCGAACCCTTATTGCCCGTAATGATTCGGGTAAGGATAATGAAAAAAAGGCCGAACAGGCGATGCTGGAATTGAGCCAGTATAAGCAATCGGTGGCGGACTTGTATCAGGAACAGGGAGAGCAACTATCTCTGCTGGCCGAGCAGGTGAATAAGGTTAATCAACAGTGGAACGAATCAGTCCGTCACCTGCATCTGGGTGATGAGAGCAAACCGCTGCCACAGCTTGAGCAGGAGTCTCACTCAGCCAAAGATGAGACCGCAAAAGGAATTGTGTCCTGACACACAAAGTTACGACTTTCTGCTAATGAAATAGAAACTTAGCCATGAAAGCCAAGTCGAAGGATACACAGGGACCTGGAAACCCATACTCCAGGTGAAATTGAATAATTGCGTTTGAATATTGACCCCTTTTGAGGAGCCAACTATTTATGAAAACAAAGATTACATTACTTTCAGCCGCTATCCTCAGCACCAGTCTCAGCCTGATGCCTGCCACAGCTACCGCGGCCTTGCCCATGTCAGTGGAAGGGCAACAGCTCCCCAGTCTGGCGCCCATGCTTGAACGCACTACCCCGGCTGTCGTATCCGTTGCCGTATCCGGAACCCATGTCTCCCGCCAGAGAGTACCGGACATGTTCCGCTATTTCTTCGGCCCCAATGCACCGCAGGAACAGGTACGAGAGCGTCCCTTCCGTGGGCTGGGTTCAGGGGTGATCATTGACGCCGACGAAGGCTATATAGTCACCAATAATCACGTTATTGATAACGCAGATGAAATTCTGATAGGTCTTCATGATGGTCGTGAGTTTACTGCCAAACTGGTGGGGCGTGACGAAGACTCAGATATTGCCCTGCTGCAGATCGAAGCCGACGGTTTGACCGCGGTCAAGTCTGCCGACTCCGATGCACTTCGGGTGGGTGACTTTGCCGTTGCTATTGGTAATCCCTTTGGGTTGGGCCAAACAGTGACGTCAGGCATCGTCAGTGCTCTGGGTCGCAGCGGCCTGGGGATAGAGATGCTGGAGAACTTTATCCAAACTGATGCTGCTATTAACTCAGGTAACTCGGGGGGCGCCCTGGTAAACCTTAACGGTGAGCTTATTGGCATCAATACCGCGATTGTAGCCCCGGGAGGCGGTAACGTGGGCATTGGCTTTGCTATCCCCGCCAACATGATGCACAGCCTGGTTGATCAAATCCTTGAGCATGGTGAAGTTCGCCGTGGTGTACTGGGAATATCCGGTCAGGACCTGGACAGCAAGCTGGCAAAGGCATTTGGTCTGGAAACCCAGCATGGCGCCTTCGTCAACGAAGTGGTGCCTGACAGTGCTGCTGATGACGGTGGTCTTAAGGCCGGTGACATCATCACCAGTGTAAATGGCAAGAAGATCAAATCTTTTCAGGAACTGAGAGCGAAAATCGCGACCCTTGGGGCTGGCGCCAAGGTTAAGCTTGGCCTGGTGAGAGACGGAGATGAGAAGACGGTAAAAGTTACTCTGGGTGCTCAAAACCAATCCAAACTGGCATCTGCCGGTGGCGCTCACCCTATGCTTCAGGGAGCGACACTGGAAAATGCAGGAAAAGGTGTCGAGATTACTGAAGTCACTCCCAACTCCCCCGCAGCCCAGTCCGGGCTGCTTAAGGGCGATGTGATTGTCGGCATTAATCGCAGCAAGGTGGCTAACCTTAAAGCTCTGACCGATTACCTTAAAGATGCCAACGGTACCGTCGCCCTGAAAATAGTTCGGGACGATGTGGCCATGTACCTGATGTTAAGGGGCTAAGCCTTAGGAACAAGTAAGATCGGGGGCCTCGGCTCCCGATGTTTCTTAATGTTAAACGTGCTAATCTAACAAGACTTTTTTCCGCTGCAGGCCTCTTCAATGACCTTAAAAGGTACCCTAGCTTACTTATCCAAAGCCGTCTTCTTTGGCCTGTTTATGGCGGGAGTGTTTTTGCTGCTGAATCACCTCACGCAGCCCGACACCAAACTGGGTAAGTTCCTCAATTTTTCTCAGGAATCACGCAGCGATCTCTCCTTTGCCAGTGCCGTTCGTCGCGCCGCGCCTGCGGTAGTGAATATCTACAGCCTGAGTATCGACAGACAAAGACCACTGAATTCTGGTTCATTACAGGGACTAGGGTCCGGCGTACTCATGAGCAAAGAGGGCTATATCCTCACCAACTATCACGTCATTAAGAAGGCCGATGAGATTGTGGTTGCGCTGCAAGATGGTCGTAAGTTCACCTCTGAAGTCGTGGGCTCAGATCCTGAGACAGATTTAGCTGTGATCAAAATCGAAGGAGATAATCTGCCAGTGGTTCCCCTGAGCCTTAACAGCCCGGCTCAGGTTGGCGATGTGGTGTTGGCTATTGGCAATCCTTATAACCTGGGACAAACCATCACCCAGGGCATTATCAGCGCCACGGGTCGTAACGGTCTCTCCTCAGGTTATCAGGACTTCCTGCAAACCGATGCCGCTATTAATGCCGGTAACTCGGGTGGTGCGCTGATCAACACCCGGGGCTCGCTGATAGGTATCAATACCGCTGCATTCCAGATTGGTGGCGAAGGTGGCGGCCACGGTATCAACTTTGCCATCCCAATCAAACTGGCCCACAGCATTATGGGTAAGCTGATTAAAGATGGCCGCGTGATTCGCGGTGCTCTGGGTATCTCAGGTGAACCTGTCGTGCCTGTTATGGCGCAGATTCTGAACCTGCCTGATCTTCGGGGCGTGCTGGTGACAGGTGTAGACCGCAACGGTCCCGCCGCCAAAGCCGGCCTGCAGCCCAGAGATGTGATTATTCAGTTCAATAATGAAGATGTTCCCAGCGTTGAAATGTTGATGGACAGAATCGCTGAGACCAAGCCAGGTACAGAGATCAACCTGACGATTATCCGCAAAGGCGAAACCTTACAGTTACCTGTCACCATTGGCGAGAAGCCGATTAATTACAACTGATAAAACAATTGAGGCAAGCCAATCAGGCTTGCCTCATACCTCAGTTTCTTCTTTATATTCTTACTTGTATTAGACTTGGTGCACCTGAGTGGGTCAGTGTTGGTGGGAGTACCATTGTACTTTGGTGCGAAACCCCACTTCGGTGGCAATGGCCAGTATTAAGAGTCCGATGGAAGAAAATATCCAACCGGATGAAAAGGTCAATGCGGCCAACATCAGCAGTACCAGTATCCAAATCAGTCTCAGCATAAATCCTCCTCTGATCTTCCTGATAATGCCCGTTACAGATTTGTTAATCTGCGACGAACTTGATTTCAGACTACTGCCAAATCCTCCAAGTTACAAATCAGTCCTCCACAGCCCCCCAATACCGATTTGAGTCTAAAGCAGCACCCAAACAAAAAGGGCACTGGTAATAACCAATGCCCTTACAGTTCGAAAACAGGATTATTTAACCCTTTCTACCCTACCGTTCAGCCCTTTGAACTTATCTTCGATATGTTCATAGCCACGATCCAGGTGGTAGATGCGGTCCACCAGAGTCTGACCATCTGCCATCAAACCGGCAATCACCAGACTGGCGGAAGCACGCAGGTCAGTTGCCATCACCTGGGCACCACTCAAACGCTCAACACCGCGGATAATACAGGTATTACCTTCCAGCTCCATCTCAGCCCCCATACGCATCAGTTCAGGTACGTGCATAAAGCGGTTTTCAAAGATGGTCTCGGTGATGGTACCCGTGCCTTCAGCCAGCACGTTCAACACACAGAACTGCGCCTGCATATCGGTTGGGAAGGCTGGATAAGGTGCGGTTTTAATATTCACCGCCTTTGGCCGCTGGCCTTGCATGTCCAGCTCGATCCAATCGTTACCTGTGATGATTTTCGCACCTGCATCTTCCAGCTTGGCCAGTACCGCATCCAGAGAAGATGGGTCAGCACTCAGACAGCGGATTTTGCCACGGGTTACCGCACCGGCAACCAGGAAGGTCCCGGTTTCGATACGGTCAGGCATCACACGGTAGTGACAGCCATTAAGCTTCTCAACGCCCTGAATCTTGATGGTTGAGGTGCCAACACCTTCAATTTTGGCGCCCATAGCAATCAAGCAGTTTGCCAGGTCGACAACTTCAGGCTCACAGGCTGCGTTATCGATAATGGTCTCACCATCAGCCAGAGCAGCAGCCATCAGCAGGTTTTCAGTAGCACCGACACTAACCATATCCATAAAGATGTGGGCGCCCTTCAGACGACCATCAACGCGGGCTTTGATGTAGCCCTCTTTCACCTCTATGTTGGCACCCATTTGCTCCAAACCATGCAGATGCAGGTTAACCGGGCGGGCACCGATGGCACAGCCACCTGGCAGAGAAACATCGGCTTCACCATAACGGGCCAGCAAAGGTCCCAGCACCAGAATGGAGGCGCGCATGGTTTTCACCAGCTCATAAGGCGCACAGTAGTGGTTCAGTGTGCTGGTATCGATGCGGATTTCGCCGTCACCGGACTGGGTCACGTTTGCACCCAGACAACGGATCAGTTCACAGCTGGTGTTTACATCACGCAACTGCGGCACATTGGTTACCACAAATTCAGTTTCAGCCAGCACACCGGCCATCAGGATAGGCAAGGCGGCATTCTTGGCACCGGAGATAACCACGTCGCCACACAGCGCGCCATTGGCCTCAATAGTTAATTTATCCACATCGCCTCTCTACATTGGCATGTTGAAAACTTTTTCGCGTTTCCATTGAGTCGGCGTGAAAGTTTTAATGGTTACGGCATGCAGTGCGCCACTGGTAATGTGTTCCATCAGCGGGGCATAAACTGCTTGTTGCTGCTTGATACGACTCATGCCATCAAAGCATTCTCCAACAGCAACAACCTTGAAGTGGCTGCCATCGGAAGTTACATGGGCTTCATCCAGTGACAAAGCCTGAATCAACAGGGTTTCGATCTCTTTACAATCCATGAATTGGTTACCTTAAGAGCTTGTACCCGCTATTCAAAGCAGGCTTGTAAATCATATAGGGCAATCAGTCGGGCGACCTGCTCGGAGGGCGCCGTAAGAGTGAGAGTGTGGCCAGACTGCCGGTGCAGTCGCCACAATGCCAGTAAAAATGCGATGCCTGCGCTGTCACTGTAACTCAAAGCCGACAGGTCCAGCCTGTCAATCTGAGGGCTCAGCAGCTTATGCCGGTCTGGCCACAGGCTGACGACGTCCTGCTGATCCAAAGTACCACTGACTCTGCAGGTATTGGCTTCGGCGTTGAACTCAATCATGCCGCCGCTTTCTCATCAACTTTTACCGGCTCGGATGCTTTTTCATTCAGCATCTCAATAAACTTGTCCAGACCATGCTGACGGATCAGACCATCAAACTCTTCGGTTTTGGAACGCAGAATACTGATACCTTCAGCCTTCAGGTCATAGGCCTTCCAACTGTCATCTTTCTGCTTGCGCAGGCGGAACTCGACATTTATTTCCGGACGGCTGGCGTCGAGAATCTTCACATACACCCGCACATCCTTGGCACTCCCCACAGGGCGCGAAGGACCAAACTCCACGGTTTGATCTGTATAGCTGCCGAGCGCATCAGCATAGGTGGTAATCAAGTAGGCTCGGAAAGCTTCCACAAACTGCTGACGCTGCTCTTTGGTTGCTGCACGGACATGACGCCCCATGGCTTTCAGGCCCGCATAGCGATAATCCACGTGCGACATCAACTCTTCTTCGACCACCACTTTCAGGTAGTTCTTATCAGCTTCGATTTTGGCCTTATCCGCCTTGAATCTGTCGAATGTCTGGTTGGCGACAGTTTCCATCATGGCGTAAGGATCTGCAGTGTTGACCTTATCGTCGGCCATCACAGTGTAAGAGCCGGCCATAAACACCAGCCCCATAATACCTGTTATCACACGCTTCCACATGGATTCATTCTCCTACTTGTCTTCGCCCATGCTATATAAAAACTGTCCAATCAAATCTTCCAATACCAGGGCTCCATGGGTATCGGAAATCACATCACCATCCTTGAGCATGGCGATATCGTCATCAACAAAGCCCGGAGTTAAACCCAGAAACTGCTCACCCAGCAGGCCGGAAGTCAGAATGGCCAGACTGGAGGTTTCGGGGAACTGGTTAAAACGCTTGTCGATTGTCATGGTGACAACCGGTTCCAGCAGAGTGGGATCCAGTTCGATGTCACTGACACGGCCTACCACCACGCCACCCACTTTTACCGGGGACCTTACTTTCAGACCGCCAATATTGGAGAAGGTTGCTTTTAACTGGTAGCTACTGTCTGACGATTGTACGTCGACATTGGCGACCTTGAACACCAACAGCAGAAACGCCGCTAAACCTGCCAGCAGAAAGCTGCCCACCAAGATCTCTATTTTCCTTGTCAACATGTGCTGTTACCTGTTGTTCCTGAAACTCTGAATGCTGTTAGCCAAACATGATGGCAGTCAGCAGAAAATCCAATGCCAATACGGCCAGACTGGACTGAACCACAGTCTGAGTCGTTGCCCGACTGATACCTTCCGGGTTGGGGATCACCTGATATCCACGGTACAGCGCTATCCAGGTCACCACCACTGCAAACGCAGTACTCTTAATCAGGCAATTCACTATGTCCTGACGCCATTCGACCGAAGCCTGCAAAATAGACCAGAAAGAACCGTGATCGATTCCTTTCCACTCCACGCCTACCAGATGTCCACCAAAAATCCCCACGGCTGTAAACATCAGTGCCAGCAGCGGCATACTGATAACGCCGGCCCAGAATCGGGGGGCGATAACCTGTCTGAGAGGGTCGATTGCCATCATCTCCAGACTGGACAGCTGCTCGGTACTTTTCATCAGACCAATTTCGGCGGTCAGGGCACTGCCCGCACGACCGGCAAACAGCAGAGCTGTCACTACGGGTCCAAGCTCACGAAGCAGGCTCAGCGCTACCATAGGACCAAGACTCTCTTCGGTACCAAAGTCCACCAGGATGGTGTACCCCTGCAGTGCCAGAACCATGCCGATAAACAGGCCAGATACCAGCACAATCACCATGGACTGCACGCCAACCACATAGATCTGCTTCACCAGCAGCGGAGTACCTTTGCGAATGCGGGGAACACGGAATACAGCCCCCCATAACATGAGTCCGGCCCGACCCAATCCCGCCACCATATCTATGGCGCTGCGCCCCAGGGAGGCAATACGATCAACCAGCCCCATTGGCCAACTCCTCAGAAAAGTCCTTTGCGGGAAAGTGAAATGGCACAGGGCCATCGGGCTCACCCCGAAGAAATTGCATCAGCTGAGCATTATCTGTGGCGCCCCGGAGTTCATCCGGCGTCCCACGGGCAATCACCTGTTTCTCGGCAATCACATAGACATAGTCAGCAATGCTCATCACTTCAGCGACATCATGGGATACCACGACTGAAGTCAGATTCAGGGCATGGGAAAGTTCGCGAATGAGCTTCACCAACACCCCCATGGAAATCGGGTCCTGACCAGCAAAAGGCTCATCGTACATCACCATTTCCGGCTCAAGAGCTATGGCACGGGCCAGAGCGGCCCTGCGCTGCATACCGCCAGACAGTTCGTTGGGCATCAGGTCCGCAGCACCACGCAAACCTACGGCCTCGAGCTTCATCAACACCAGAGTACGAATAATCTCTTCCGACAACTGTGTATGTTCCCGCAGGGCAAACGCCACATTGTCGAACACATTCATATCGGTAAAGAGCGCACCGCTTTGAAACAGCATGCTCATACGCTTGCGCATCTCAAATAACTGGCTGCGGCTGGCACTGTGCACATTCTGGCCGTCAAACAGAACCTCGCCGCTGTCGGGCACAAGTTGCCCGCCGATTAACTTAAGCAGCGTTGTCTTACCGATACCACTGGGTCCCATGATGGCAGTTACCTTGCCTCTTGGAATCGTCAGACTGATATCGTCATAAATGACTCTTGACCCTCGCCGGAATCCGAGATTTCGGACCTCCACCAGAGGTGTGGAATGTTGCGTCATGCAGGTATCCGGTTTTCAACAAAAATGCACGCCAAGGCCGCTATTTTCATGGCATAGATCACTGCCACCCGGCGCATAGTAAAGGGTAAAATTGTACGGAAACCCTGCAGTATACACAACTGAATCAAGGCTCTGCAGCGACAATACTTTAAATTTCACGCAAATCCAGCGACAATGCGCCCCAGAACTCATTCAGCACCTGACCTGGACATGTTATTTAACATTTTTTTATTGGCCACTGGATTGGCCCTGCTGGTATGGAGCGCAGACAAATTTGTCTATGGCGCTGCGGCATTCGCCCGCAATCTGGGCCTGCCCCCTATGCTTATCGGCCTGACCATTGTCGCCATGGGCAGCAGCGCCCCGGAAATGTTTGTTGCCGGAACCGCCGCAATGAACGGCATGACAGATACTGCTATCGGTAATGTGCTTGGCTCCAACGTGGCCAATATTACTTTGATTCTCGGTGTTACCGCGCTGCTTGGCAGTATTTCCGTGAGCTCCCAGACCCTGATGCGGGAAATTCCCTTGATGCTGGCAGCCACTGTATTGGCCGGTTACCTTATCCATGATGGCTTTTTGTCCCGTAACGACGGTTTGCTACTGCTGGCTGTGTTTTTCAGCGTGATGGGATATCTGATTTGGCATGCGCTGAACAACAAACAAAGAGATCCGCTTGAGACTGAGGCGGATGACGAAGTGCCCAAAGATGTCCCCACCCGGAATGCCGTGTTCTGGGTCCTGGTGGGTATTGTACTTCTGCCGTTTTCTGCCGACCTTATGGTGGATGGCGCCGTAGGCATTGCCAAGGCGTTTGGCTTGTCGGATCTGATTATCGGTCTGACGATTATTGCTGTGGGTACCTCACTGCCAGAGTTGGCGGCCTGCGTCGCCGGCGTGCTTAAAAAAGAGGACGATCTTGCCATCGGCAATATTGTAGGTTCCAACCTGTTTAATATACTGGCAGTTTTGGCTATCCCGGGTTTGATTGCACCGGCGGCCATAGATTCCCAGGCCAGCACCCGTGACTTTTATATGGTTCTGGCCAGCAGCAGCGCACTGGCTATTCTGGTGCTGACAACAGGTCGCAAACGTGAACTGCAACGCTGGCACGGTGCTCTGCTGCTGGTAAGCTTTGTGGCTTACCAGATATTGCTGTTCCAAAGTGCCTGACACCAGCCGGAAAAACAAAATGAAAAACAGACAGAATTGGCGCCAATGGGGTAGCCGGGTAATAGATATCGAGAAAGCGGCACTGGACAATCTGTACCAGTTTATCGACAGCGACGAGTTTGCCGATGCCTGCGACATGATCCTCAGTTGCACCGGCAAGGTGATCGTCATGGGGATGGGCAAGTCAGGCCATATAGGCAATAAGATTGCCGCGACTCTGGCCAGCACGGGAACCTCATCATTTTTTGTCCACCCGGGTGAAGCCAGCCATGGCGACCTGGGGATGATTTCAGACAACGATGTGGTTTTGGCTATCTCCAACTCGGGAGAGTCTTCTGAGATTCTGACCCTGATGCCTGTGATTAAACGTCGGGGTATCAAGATGATAGCCGTGACAGGCAAGCCAGCTTCCAATATGGCAAAGTTGGCCCAACTGCACCTGTGTATCGGTGTACCGGAAGAGGCCTGTCCGCTGGGACTTGCTCCTACCTCAAGCACCACAGCGACTTTGGTACTGGGCGACGCGCTGGCAGTGGCTCTGCTGCAAGCCAAAGGCTTTACCAAAGATGACTTTGCCCTGTCCCACCCAGGCGGCGCCCTGGGTCGTAAGTTGCTGCTGAAAGTCGCTGACGTGATGCACTCAGGTGACGAACTGCCGCAGGTACCTGACTCCATGCATATCACTGACGCCCTGTATGAGATCACCCGCAAAGGCCTGGGCATGACAGCCGTGATCGCCGATGATGGCAAGCTTGCGGGTATATTTACCGATGGCGATCTGCGTCGGGTGATCGATGCCAGAGTCGATCTGCACAACACCCCGATCGCTCAGGTGATGACCAGGAACTGTGTTACGCTTGGCAGCAATGTCCTCGCCGCCCAGGCGCTGAAAGTGATGGACGAAAAGAATATCAATGGCCTGATAATCATCGATGAGCAGCAGCGCCCAGTAGGTGCACTGAACATGCTGGATATGGTCAAGGCTGGAGTAATCTGAATATGCGACAAGGCTTGTACGGCCCGGTGGCCGACGAAGTATGGCAAAAGGCCACTAAAATCAAACTGCTTATCTGTGATGTCGACGGAGTCTTCTCCGACGGCCGAATCTATCTGAGCAACAGCGGCGAAGAGCTCAAGGCGTTCCACACCCGGGATGGCTTTGGCATTCGCTCTTTGCTGTCCACGGATTTCCATATCGCCATCATCACAGGACGCAAGTCCCAATTGGTAGAAGATAGAATGACAGCCCTGGGCGTCAGTGACATCTATCAGGGTGTAGACGACAAACTGGAACCTTTTAACGAACTGCTGGCCAAATATGATCTGACCTCAGATCAGGTTGCCTATATAGGTGACGATATGGTTGATCTGCCGGTAATGCAGCAGGTGGGACTGGCGGTTTGCGTGGCGGATGGCCACCCCTATGTAAAACAACATGCCGATATGATTACTCATGTATCCGGCGGTTTTGGTGCGGTCAGGGAGCTGACCGACCTGTTGTTGATGAGTCAGGATAAGTTCGACGCTGCCCACGGGATGAGCATATGAACCGCATTACGCTGGCCATTGTGCTGTTCTTTTCCATTGCGCTGGGTCTTTACTGGCAGGTGCAGCTGAAGAAAAGTGAGCAGCAGTCCAGTACAGATTCTGGCATAGTCCAGCCAGATTTCGTAGCAGACAACCTTAAAAGCGTCAGCTACAACGAAAAAGGTGATGTGGAAAGCCGGGTGTCGGCTGAGCATATGGAGCACTTTGAAGCCAATAACCTGACACGCTTTACTCAGCCTGTGTACCTGCTTTATCCGGATGATGGCGCCGCCCATTGGCGCATTTCAGCCATCGAAGGTGCACTGGATAAAGAGGACAACATAGTCACCCTGCAGAATAATGTTATCATCGACGCCATAACGCCGAATGAACCGCTGCAGCAGTTGAGAACCAGTTACTTACAGCTGGATCTAAACACCATGATCATGCGCTCCGACCGGGTGATTCAGGTGGATGGAATGAACTTCAAAGTGGAAGGCACAGGCCTCTATGCCGATCTGAATGCGCAGACTGTAGAGCTGCTGAATCAGGTAACAGGAATTTATGAACCAAACTAACAGACTTATCGCAGCCTTACTCTGCACCCTGAGCCTGGGTGCTGTTGCTGCTACCGACGACCTCACCAAGGAAGTTCACATTGCGGCCCGCAGCCAGGAAGCCGATATCAAGAACAAGCGCGTTGTTTATAACGGCCCGGTAGTAGTTACCCAGGGCAGCATCAAGATTCTCGCGGATGAACTCAGTGCCAGCCAGGGCGATGGCGAAACGATTCTTATCGCCACTGGCAAGCCTGCCACTTACACCCAGACACTGGACAATGACCGCCCTGCGACGGCCAGTGCCAATGAGATCCGCTACAACATCAGTAAGCGGGTACTGACCCTTGTAGGCGCAGCCGAAATTGAACAGGACGGCAGTAAAGTGACCGCTCCCCGGATTGTGTATGACATTCAGCTGCAACAGATGAAAGCTGAAGGCAACCAGAACCCGGATGACAGAGTTCATACTGTTATTAAGCCTGAAAACTTCCAGAACGATGTGAAGCAAGAGCGGCAGAAGTCTGACGAACAACAGCAAGATAAAGAGCAACCAGAGTCATGAGCGAACTGACGCTGAAAGCCGAACACCTGGCAAAAAGTTACAAAAACCGTCAGGTGGTAAAAGATGTCAGCCTGGAGGTCAAAACCGGTCAGGTTGTTGGCCTGCTGGGCCCCAATGGCGCGGGCAAGACCACAACCTTCTATATGGTTGTCGGCCTGGTGAAAAGTGATAAGGGCGCTATCTATATCAATGATGATGACCTGACGCTTGATCCCATGCACATGCGAGCCCGCAAAGGTATCGGTTATCTGCCTCAGGAAGCCAGTATTTTCCGTAAGCTGTCTGTTCGCGATAACATTATGGCCGTACTGCAAACCCGTAAAGCCCTCAGCAATGAGCAGCGGGAAGAACAGTTAGAGCACCTGCTGGAAGAGTTCAACATCACTCATATCCGTGATTCCATGGGGATGGCACTGTCTGGTGGTGAAAGACGCCGGGTAGAGATCGCCAGAGCCCTGGCCGCCAACCCCAAGTTCATTCTGCTGGATGAACCTTTTGCCGGTGTTGACCCTATCTCGGTAATAGACATCAAAAAGATTATTGAACAGCTTAAAAGCCGTGGTCTGGGCGTCCTGATCACTGACCATAACGTACGGGAAACCCTGGACGTGTGTGAGCATGCCTACATCGTCAGCCACGGCAATTTGATCGCCGAAGGTACCCCGGCAGAGATCCTGGATAACCAGCAGGTGCGTGCAGTGTACTTGGGCGAACAATTCAGGCTATAGTTAAGGCGTATGCCTCTGTGAATGCCCCCGAAAGGTGCGGCCTGAATATCAGGTACAAAGGAAACGCACCTTTCCCAGGCCAATGGACAATCCGGCTCTCGAGAATTTCCACTAAAAATATTCTAAACAGGGATTTGCGGTAAACATGAAAGCGTCACTCCAGCTTAAACTGGGTCAGCAGTTAACTATGACGCCTCAGCTGCAGCAGGCGATTCGTCTGTTGCAGTTGTCATCACTGGAACTCCAACAGGAGATCCAGCAGGCACTGGAATCCAATCCGTTACTGGAGATGGACGAGGAGCAGTACGACTCCGAGTCAGAGGATAACCCTACAGACAACACCGCCGAATTCGACCAGGAAGATTACTCAGCCACAGCGCAGGACAGCTCCAGCGTTGAAACCTCCGATGCCGTCACCCAGGAATCCATGCCGGAAGATCTGCCCATGGACACCACCTGGGATGAGGTCTTTACCGCAGCACCGGTCTCCTCTGGCCCCGCCATGCGCGATGACGATATGCCTTTTCAGGGAGAAACCAGCGAAGGCCTGTACGAGCACCTGGAATGGCAAAAGAACCTTACCCCTTTCTCCGAAAATGATTACGCCATCGCCACCGCCATTATCGAAGCCATCGATGAACGCGGTTATCTGACACAAAGCACTGAAGAGGTGCTGGAAGCTCTGGGTGATGACGAAATTGAGCTGGACGAAGTTGAAGCTGTACTCAAACGTATTCAGCACTTCGACCCTGTTGGTGTGGCTGCGCGGGACCTAAGCGAGTGCCTGCTGATACAGTTGCATCACTTCGCACCGGACACCCCCCATATCGACAATGCCCGACTGCTGATTAAAGAGCACCTGGAGCTCATCGCCAACCGGGATTTTCGTACCCTGATGCGCAAAACCCGACTGAAAGAAGATGACCTGAGAGAGGCGATCAACCTTATCCAGACATTGAATCCAAGACCTGGATTGCTGGTTAGCCGCGAGAATGATGAGTACGTGATTCCCGATGTCTCGGTCGCTAAAAAAAGTGGCCGCTGGGTGGTAGAACTCAACCCCGACTGCATGCCCAAACTGAATGTAAACCAGCATTATGCCGCCATGGCCCGCAGCACCCGCAACCAGTCGGACAGCCAGTTTATTCGCGGTCATCTGCAGGAAGCCAAATGGTTTATTAAAAGCCTGGAGAGCCGCAACGATACACTGTTGAAAGTGGCCAATTGTATTGTACAGTTCCAACAGGGCTTTTTTGAATTCGGTGAAGAGGCCATGAAGCCTATGGTGCTCAACGATATCGCCGAAGCTGTCGAAATGCATGAATCGACAATTTCCAGGGTAACCACCCAAAAATACATGCACACCCCCAGAGGGATTTTCGAATTGAAGTACTTCTTCTCCAGTCATGTCGGTACTGAAGATGGAGGAGAATGCTCGTCCACTGCCATCCGCGCCTTTATCAAGAAACTGGTGGCGGCAGAAAACCAGAAGAAGCCGTTGAGCGACAGCAAAATGGCCCAGCTTCTGGCAGAACAGGGAATAAACGTTGCCAGACGGACTATCGCCAAGTATCGAGAGGCGATGCTGATTCCGCCTTCCAACCAGCGTAAGAGTTTATAACCCTACCCGGAACAAAGGAGGTAGCTATCTATGCAAATCAACCTGACTGGACACCATATCGAGATCACCGATTCATTGCGTGAATATGTTGAGAACAAATTCACCAAGCTTGAACGCCATTTTGAACAGATCAATAATGTGCACGTTGTGCTGAACGTTGAAAAACTGCAACAAATTGCAGAAGCAAAACTGAATTTAAATGGCGGCGAAGTCTTCGCAACTTCTGAGCATAGCGATATGTATGCCGCCATCGACGCCCTGATCGATAAACTTGATCGTCAGGTGATTAAACACAAAGAGAAGCTGACAAAACACTAACGATGGAACTTCGTACCATCCTGCAGCCGGAGTGCGCATCCTGTGCCACTCCGGGCAGTAAAAAAAAGGTACTCGAGCTGGTAAGTAACCTGATTGCCGCTCAGTACCCTACCCTTTCCTCACAGGAAGTTTTTGAAAGCTTGCTGGCCAGAGAGAAAGTAGGCAGCACAGGAATCGGAAACGGTATTGCCATCCCCCATGGCAGACTTTCCAGTATAGAGCACCCCATAGCAGTTCTGGTTAAATGCACAGAGCCTGTTCCCTTCGATGCCATAGATAATCAGCCAGTAGACCTGCTGTTTGCGCTATTGGTACCGTCGGAGCAGTGTCAGGAGCATTTGGCGACTTTGTCTGCTATGGCGGAAAAACTCAGTGACAAACAGATCGTCAAACAGCTGCGTAAAGCACAGGACGACGCAGAACTCTTTCGGGTTATCACAGCATGAAACTGGTTATCGTATCGGGCCGCAGTGGCTCAGGAAAATCTGTCGCCCTCAGGGCACTGGAAGATCTCGGCTACTACTGTGTCGACAATCTGCCACTGTCCATGATTGCGACACTGCTTGAGCAGCTGCAAAGCACTACAGATCAAGTCGCTATCAGCGTTGATGTGCGTAACCTGAAAGATCAGGACAAGATACTGGAGCAGCAGCTTGCCTCGCTGAAAGACACTGAAATTACCAGTTTTTATCTGCACTCAACCGATGAAATCCTGCTGAAGCGCTACAGTGAAACCCGGCGTTTACACCCACTTTCCCGCAATCACTCCTCGCTGCAGGAAGCGATTAAGCTGGAAGGTCAGTTGCTGATGCCCCTGTCCAAGATGATGGACCACTTTATCGATACCTCCTCCCTGAATGTTTATGACCTGAGTGATAAGGTCAGACAGATTCTGATGGGGCATGTTGAGAAAGAGTTGGTTATCACCTTCGAGTCTTTCGGTTTCAAGCATGGTATGCCTACCGAAGCGGATTTTATGTTTGATGTTCGCTTCCTGCCAAACCCGCACTGGGAGCCGGACCTGCGACCTTTGACCGGTTTGGATCAGCCGGTGCAGGACTTCCTGAACCGTCAGACTCTGGTGAACAAATTTATCTGGCAGATTGAAAACCTGCTGGAGACCTGGTTGCCTCATCTGGAGCGCAACAATCGCAGCTATCTGACCATAGCCATCGGCTGTACCGGCGGTCAGCACAGATCTGTGTTTATCGCCGAACAGCTGGCCAAACGTTTAAGCCAAAGTCACCACACAGTGAAAGTTCGTCACAGAGAACTGGCTCAAGATGAAGCTTGAGCGTCAGGTCACCATCTGCAATAAACTGGGATTACACGCCAGAGCTGCCACCAAGTTGGCAATTCTGGCGAACCAGTTTGATGCCAGTGTCACCCTTTCAAATGGCGAGAAATCCGCAAGTGCTGCCAGTGTGCTTGGTCTGCTGATGCTGGAATCAGGCAAAGGCAAAACCATCTCACTCAGCGCCGAAGGCGATGACGCCGAAGCCGCACTGGATGCTATCTGCGCCTTGATTAATGCCAGATTTGAAGAAGATAAATAACCCTCCAATCAAGCTCTCAAGCTGAACCCAAGCTGTCAGATAAGCCTGACACAGCGATTTTTTCTGTATAATTTCAACATCTGAGCTATTATGCATAGCCTTTCCGGGCTCCCGGCCCATGGCTGGCTTCTGCCAGACCAGAAAAAATCTCTGTCAAAGGAATCGGTATCAGGGGGAATCACATGCCGATCGAAGTTCTGGATAATGATCTGACCGAACAGCGTCTTAATCAGCTAAACCATGCCCTTGGCAGTGGTATGTTTGTGCACGTACGTAATATGCTGCACGACATGGCGGCGTCTGATATCGCCCACGTGCTGGAGTCATCGCCCCCGCAAACCCGTCAGATCCTGTGGCAGCTTATTGATCAGGAGCAGGCCGGTGAGATCCTCGAAGAACTGCCTGAGGATATGAAAGACCACCTGATCCGTCTGATGACCCCGGAGCGCCTGGCCAAAGCCACGGCGGGCATGGACACAGACGACCTGGCCTATATTCTGCGAAGCCTACCCGATGCCATGTTCCGCCAGGTACTGCAATCCATGAGTGCCCAGGACAGATCCCGGGTTGAACAGGCACTGTCTTACCCCGAGGAAACCGCCGGCGGTATCATGAATACGGATACCGTGACCCTGAGGCCAGACGTCAATATCGATGTGATCCTGCGCTACCTCAGATTAAGGGGGGAACTGCCCGAAGCGACTGATACTCTCTATGTTGTCGACAAGCGTGACCACCTGCTGGGCGGTATTCGCATTACCGATCTGCTGACCTGTAATCCCAATGCATCGGTACGTGAAATTATGGATGCCGAGCTGGAAGGCATCCCGGTCAACATGTCAGATACCGAAGTGTCTCAACTGTTCGAACGCCACGACTGGGTATCCGCCCCCGTGGTGGATGAAGAGGGTAAACTGCTTGGCCGTATCACCATTGATGACGTGGTAGACGTTATTCGTGAAGATGCCGAACACTCAATGATGGGTATGGCGGGTATGGATGATGACGAAGACACCTTTGGCCCTGTGGTCAAAAGTACCCTGCGTCGCTCCGTCTGGCTGACTATCAACCTGTTTGCTGCACTGCTGGCCGCATCGGTCAGTAATATGTTTGAAGGCACGCTGGAAAAGTTTGCGACCATTGCCGTACTGATGACGATTGTGCCCAGCATGGGTGGCGTCGCCGGTAACCAGACACTGGCTTTGGTGATTCGCGGTATCGCTCTGGGTCATGTGGGCCAAAGTAACTCCCGCTGGCTTATCGGCAAAGAGCTGGCCATTGGTTTCCTCAATGGGATGATGTGGTCAATCCTGGTATTTCTGGCTGTCTGGGCCTGGAAGGGCGATATGGCGCTGGGCGGTTTGATTGGTGGCGCCATGCTAATCAATATGACGGTCGCAGGCCTTGCCGGTGCCAGCATCCCTCTCATCCTCAAACGCTTTAATATCGATCCCGCTCTCGCCGGAGGCATGGTACTGACCACAGTCACAGACGTCATTGGTCTGTTTGCCTTCCTGGGACTGGCAACCTTATTCTTAATGAACCACGCAATGTAATCGTGAAAATAAAACGGCAGCCCTGAGCTGCCGTTTCCATTTTTATCGCACATAGCCAGTATCGGCTTCAACCCTTGCAAACACCCAGCTGTTAGCGCCCACCCAATTAAGCAGCATGCCGGCCAACACGCCAATCGCCATAGACAGTGCCCAATAAAGCAATTCATCAGGCAGCAACATAATTAGCAGGCTGAACAGACCGAGATTAACCAAAGCCGCACTGCTCGCCAGTAACAGGCTTTGCAGCAACTGCGCTCCCCGGCTTTGTTGCTGCCTGTCTCTGAAGCTGAACCAACGATGGCCAGTCCACTGCGCCAAAGCCGCCAGTGCAAACGCCGCCACTCTCGCAGCCACAACAGGCCATCCCAGTACTTGCCAAAGTAGCAGGCAAATCAGCATATCCAAACAAAAAACAAGGCCACCCACCAGCACAAAACGGACAAATTCAGCAGGCAACTTCACGTTCCTTCCCTCTGACACAACATAAGTACACGCTTGCGATTCTCCGCTTCGAAATCGCAGCTCTGGAACAACTCAGTCGTCGCCAGCACCTGCTTGTCTGCGACAAGGTACCAGTCATCTGTATTGTCCGTTCCTGGTTTGGCAAACAGTGCTCTGAGCTGGTCGTCAGAGGTCAGTAACTGGGCCTGACCTGAGGTGTAAAAACGTGACGAGAACGGTTCTGACTGCCAATAGAAAGTCGGCAAAGGCTGCTCTCGTTGAGCCAGCAGCCATTTTTCACTTTTATCTTTGGCTGTCTGCAGCTTGACCACAGCAACCGCGCCGACCAGGAGTAAACATACTCCCAGAGCCAGGCGCTTAGCCCACAGGTCAAGCTCCTCTGCCATGCCTCTGGCAATGAGCAGCGCCATGGCGGGAATACCCGGGAGTACATAAGCAGGCAGGATGTTGCCCGCCAGAGTAAACAGCAGCAATGGCGATAACATCCAGCAGATAAGAACTTTTGACTGCCAGCTAAACCGCCTTCCTTCAACCTGCCACAGACGCCACAAGGCCATAGGTAGTAACAAGCTCCAGGGCATAGCGGCAATCACGAAAAACAGCCAGATAGTCCCGCGAACCTCTTCATGGGCTGAGCCATACAGGTCACCCTGCCAGCCCCCATCAACAAACCTGAGGAAGTGTTCACCAACAATAAAGTAATTGATAAACCCCGGTGTCGCCTGCTCTGCCATCCAATACCAGGGCAGAGCAATAGCCAGCATCAGCAGCAAACCGGAAAACCAGGGAACATTACGCCAAAGTCTTTGCCACCCGGAAATCGGGCCATACTGCCAAACTAGAAACAGCACCACGCTAATTCCCATCAGTACCAGTATCAATGGGCCCTTGGACAGCAAACCTATGGCTAATCCAACAAACCCCAGATACCCAAAAAGCTTGCCTTTGGCTTGAGATGATTCCTGAGAAGTTTCGTTCGCCTGCCAGGCCGAGATAAACCCCAGCATGGCCAGTGTCAGACCAAAGGTCAGAGCCATATCCGTCATGATGGCACCCGCTGAGACAATAAAAACCACGGTCGACGCCAATACCAGTAGGCTTAGCTCCCGGCGAATACTCAGTTGACCAGCCAGCCAGTAAATGCAGCCCAACACTCCCACACCGGCCAGAAAATGCGGTAAACGCAGTGCAAACTCGCCAACACCCAGCACCGCGCTGGCCGCAGCGCTCATCCACACAAACATTGGAGGCTTGCCCCAGAAAGGCACGCCAATATCAAACTGCGGCGTCAGCCAGTTGCCGGTATCCAACATCAGCCGCACCATTTCGCCATACCTGGCCTCTGTGGTGTCCATCAGAGGATAAGCGCCAAGAGAGACCAAACGAATCACAAGCAGTAAAGCAATGCACCACCAGATGCGGAAGACAGCAGATTTCAACATCACTTAACTATCTCCAGTCTGGCTATTGTTGGGTTGGCCTGCGGCAGAGATTCGGCTTCTGCTTCACCAGGGTGGCTCTCCCTGGAGTGATGCATACCGGTATCACTCACTTCACCAATGAGATACAGGGGTCTTTGCTTAACTTCGACAAACACCCTCCCCAAATACTCACCAATCAAACCCAGGGACAATAACTGAATGCCCGCCAGCGCCAGTTGAACCACCATCAGCGAGGGGTAACCGGCAACCACTTCCCCCATAACCAGGGTCTTAAGCACCACCCATCCGCCGTATCCAAATGCCGCCAGCGCCGTCAGCAAACCACACCAGGTCGCAAAGCGCAGAGGCTTGAAACTGAATGAGGTGATGCCATCCATTGCCAGCCCGAACAGCTTGCGCCACGGCCATTTACTGTCGCCCGTATGTCTTGGGTCCCGTTCAAACTCGATGCAGGTCTGCTTAAAGCCCGGCCAACTGAACAGCCCTTTCATAAAGCGGTTTCGTTCCGGCAGACTGTTAATGCTGTCCACTACCTGTCTGCTGAGCAACCTGAAATCCCCGACATTCTCCGGGATCTCAGCATCGGCTACCCAGTTGATCACCCGGTAAAAGCAGTGCGCTGAAAAGCGTTTAAACCAGGTTTCACCCAGGCGTTTGCTGCGGCGCATATTGACCACGTCGTAACCTTCACGCCAGGCATCCAGCATATCCGGGATCAGCTCAGGGGGATCCTGCAGATCCGCATCCAGAATAATGACCGCCAAACCCCGGCAATATTTAAGCCCCGCACTCATGGCGGCCTCTTTACCAAAATTGCGGCTCAACCGGACGCATCTCAATTCGAGCTGGTTGGCGGTAGCGGCCTGCAACTCATCCCAGGTATTGTCCTGACTGCCATCATCCACTACCACGATTTCGCACCGCTCCCGCAGCCCCAGCAGTACCGGCAATAAACGTTCAAACAGGGGCTGCACCATGGCAGCTTCGTTGTACATAGGCACCAGCACTGACAGGCAAACACCCTGCTCTGCGACGCCAAATTGAGATGAGGAGTTGGTCATGGTTTAGTTTCCTTGCCATTGTTTTTTCACCTACCATAACCAGCAGGTGTCGATGAAATGTCAGCGACATTTCTTTCACATTTCCGGCGCTAACATCCGGCTTCATTCAGTGGAGTAATCAATGCAGCAATCCCGAATCCTGGTCGTTGAAGATAATCATGATGTGGCAGGTATACTCGGCGACTTTCTTGAAGCCAAAGGAGCGGAAGTGGACTTCGCCGCCAACGGTTTGTTGGGGCTGAAACTGGCAAGCAGTGGAGAATTTGACCTGATAATTCTGGACCTTATGTTGCCAAAGCTGGATGGCCTCAGCGTGTGCCGCCAACTGAGAGAGTCAGGAATCGCGACCCCGGTGCTTATGCTGACCGCACTGGACGGTAAACAGGAGTTGCTGGAGGGCTTTAAATCCGGCACCGATGATTACTTGAGTAAGCCTTTCGACTTTGATGAACTGGAAGCCAGGTTAAGCGCCATGTTGCGACGTGCCCGAGGCACCACGGCAGCGCAAACCATTCAGATTGGTGAGCTGGAATTGGATCCCCGCCGTCATCAGGTTCGAAGAAATGGACAACGACTGGTGTTAACCCCTACCTGCTATCAAATACTGGAACTGCTGATGCGCCAACACCCGGCGATGGTTCGGCGCGAACATCTGGTAGATTCGCTGTGGGGTGAGGCTGCGCCTGATAAGGATATTTTGAGAAGCCATATGTATCAGCTGAGAAATCAATTGGATAAACCCTTCGCCTACCCCATGTTGGTGACAGTGCCCAAACAGGGCTTCAGACTCCAGACACAAGAGGATAGCTCCCAGTGAAGCGGCTTAATTCCAGCGCACAAACTCTGACGCTAAAACTGATTATCTATTTCACCAGTGTGGCAATGTTAGTTGGGTTTTTGACCGGCTGGCTGATCGTTGCCCTTAACTTTTGGCTGGAAGACGAGATCAACCTGCGCAACCTCAAGGCGATGGAGCCCTATGTCATAGAGCAGTATCGCCAGGGAGCGAAGTTTCCGCTGAGCTTTGGCCCTGATTCCATCGCCTATGTGGATAGTATGCAGGTTCCGCCTGAGTACAGTCTGATTATTGGCTATCCTCTTGGCTTTGTCGGTGAGCTTATTGATATCGACGACCCGGAAATCTTCTTTACGCGCAGTGAGTTTGAGTACAAGGGTCATATCCATCAACTCTACCTGACCAAAAAAGCAGACCCGGTCGAGCTGACCCGGCAGGAATGGCATAAGCTACTCGCTTTTTTACTGGCCGTTATCGCACTAACTATCGCTCTGCAAATATTCGGTATTTTCCGCCTGTCCAAACGCCTTATCCAACCTGTATTCCAACTCAGTAATCAGCTCAAAATGGGCAAAGAGCAGCAGTTTAAAGTTCCCTCGGGCGCGGTTATGGAGTTTCAACTGCTGGCGGACAGCATCAATCAGTACCGGGAAGCCAACCAGAAATTGCTCAAGCAGGAGCAGGCTTTTGCCCGCTATGCCAGTCATGAACTGCGCACCCCACTCACTGTCATTCAGGGCGCGGTTAAGCTGCTTGAATGCAATCAGGATGAAGTATTTCAACAAAAGCAGCGACAGAGAATTAAGCGCAGTGCGGACGATATGCAAAATATGATTGATGCACTGTTGAGCCTGGTAAAACACGAGAAACTGCAAAAAACCAATGTCCGTGAGTTGGTCGCGGATGAAGTGCAACAGATTATGGAGCCATTGCAGGCCAGAGCGGAAACCCGCCAATTAACCATGAAGCTGGATTTTCCTGAGCCGATAAAGGTGACTCCCGAACCGGCAGTATTAAGGATTCTGCTGAATAACCTGCTCAACAATGCCATCAATGCCTCTGAGCAGGGGGAGATCCAGATCCGGATCTCCAAAGGCGAGATAAGAGTGCAGGACCCCGGCTCCAACCCCGACAAACCTGAAGATAACCAATCCGGACATGGTCTCGGTCTACTGATTGTGGACAGTCTTTGTCACAGATATGGCTGGCAATTTGAGCTGATATCCCAGGCCGGGGCGGGTTCAGAAGCCGTGTTGAGCTTCAAACAATTTGAATAGAGCAGAAAAAAGCGCCCTGACTGGGCGCTTTTTATTGAGCTTGCTGAGGGTTAGCCCTGAATTGGCGTCAGAATAATCTCAACCCGACGGTTCTGGGCACGGCCCTCTTTTGTGCCGTTTGAAGCAATAGGGTTGGCTTCACCCATACCTGATGCACTCAGACGGTTTACCTGAACACCATTCTGAGCCAGATAGTTGCTTACCTCGGCCGCACGCACCTGAGACAGACGCAGATTATAGGATTCAGAACCTGTGCTGTCGGTGTAACCCAGAATATTCAAGCGTGTCTTTGGATACTCTTTGGCCACCAGACCAACTGAGTTCAGCACCTGCTTGGCTGGCGTGCTCAGGTGGCTTTGATCCACACCAAAAGTCACTTCATTGGGCATATTCAAAATGATGTTGTTGCCATCACGGGTCACACTCACACCGGTGGCCTGCAGCTGCTCACGCAACTTGGCTTCCTGCACATCCATGTAGTAGCCGATACCGCCACCCAGAGCAGCACCGGACGCAGCACCGATCAAAGCGCCTTTACCTCTGTCACTTTTACTTGATGAGGCTACACCAATTGCGGCCCCGGCAATGGCACCGATCAATGCACCATTGGTGGACTTGGCAGTTTGCTGCTCATTGGTATAGGGATTGGTTGTCTGACAGCCAGTCACCAAACTGACAGTTACAGGCAATACCAGCATTAATGCGGCTTGTTTCAACTTCATAAACCTAACCTCTCAAATAAAAAAGTGACATCCGGCAACACCGGAGGCCGACGACAATAACGGATATCCCAATACAGTGGCAAGCGTTCGCCCGTCATTGACTACACTTAAACAGATTACTCCAACTTCCGGGAGTGTTTTGCATCCCCGGAGGGAGCATTCAATATTCTGATTTGATGAGGATTTTGATCCAATCAAGCTGACAATAAGCTGAACACGGTTTCCAAGGATGCATAAATTACTCGAGCAACAACTAGCGCAGGTATTTCCCAATGGCTTACCCCGTGAAATCAATCCCCTGCAACCCTATGTAGAGCAAAGCTACAAACAGTTGGACAGGCTACAACAGCAACTGGCTGAATGTCAGGCCATGCTGCACAGCAAGGAGATGTCACTGAATGTGCTGACTGACGTGGTGGCAGACACCTGTATCTGGCTCGATGGGTTTAATCAGATCCGCGATATCCGGGTGGGAAAATCTCTTGCCCGGATCTTTTCAGATCGCCTTATCGGCGAGGAAATCAGTGCCATGAAGTTGGGGCAGAGCCTGCATTTGTTTACCTCTACTTTGGATCAGGTCAGAGCTCAAAACTACAGTAGTCGCCGCGAACTGCTGCTAAAAACCCGTACCAAAGAACTGTATCTGGAGGCCAGGTTCTACCCTCTGGACGAGAGTGAGGTCATGGTGGCTATCAAAGATATCACCATGGATAAGCTGGTCTCTCAAATGAACAACACCGCACTGGAGGAGTCCCAGAAAGCCAATAAACAGCTTCAGGAACTGATGAACTCAGCCCCTGTCGGCATTTTGATTACTGACGAAGCCCACCAGCTGGTGATGATAAATAACTATGCCATCGAACGGCTTGGACAAAGCCTGACAGAGTTAATCGGGCAAGAGCCAATACAATTTGTTGAAGAAAGCCACAGGGGTGAATATCTGGATCATATAGATGAACAGCTGAGCCAGAGTACTCCTCAACCCGGCAGGATGGATGTGCATCTATGCCCCGATGCCGGTGATGTCTTCGCCGCAGAGATGGCATTCAATACCATTACCCTGGACGGACGAACCATGGTCACCCAGGTCTTCAATGATATCAGTGAGCGCAAAGCACTGGAGCAGCAACTCAGGGAGCAGGCCCAGACAGATCCCCTCACGGGCACCAATAATCGTCGCGCCTTTTCTGAGAAAACCCAGGAGGCGCTGGAACATGCCAAAGAGCACAAACAGCCTTTTGCCGTGTTGGCGATGGACCTGGATTACTTCAAGCGGGTCAATGACACCTATGGCCATGGGACAGGAGATATGGTGTTATCGCGGTTTGTCGAGTCTGTCTCTGCTCAGCTCAGGCCCTGTGACATACTCGGGCGTTTTGGCGGCGAAGAGTTTATGCTGGCCCTGCCGGACGCCACACTGGAGCAGGCCGGTCAGATAGCAGAACGGCTAAGGGCCAATGCCGAAGCGATAAATGTCACTACGGCTCACGGCATATTGAATGTGACGGTCAGCATAGGTGTTGCCGGGCTCAACCCCAGACACCAGAAACTGGAACAGATACTCAACGAAGCGGATCATATGTTGTACCAGTCCAAAGATCAGGGCCGTAACTGTGTCACGGTGCAGCGCGGTCTGCCCCGCACCCAGGGCAGCTGACAACCTTCCCTGTCGCCGCCGATAGACGTTTGCTCGGAGGCGATAGACTTTAGCTCGCCCATGCCAATCTTCCTGAGCCAGACGCTTCGAGGGTGGATTGGTCTGCGTATAAATTTCACTCAAATCACGATCCCGATCACAGGGATTAATGACTATTGTGCTTCTTACCGGAACGCAAGAGTGGGATAATTTATCACTCTCCCTATTTTCCTGTTATTCCGAATATGAAGACCCAAACTAAGGGCAATCTGCTCGCGGCATTCTCATTTTTGCTGTGGGGGATACTGCCTTTGTATTACCAGTATCTGCCAGGGGCAGATATCTATGAGCTGCTGGCATACAGACTCCTGTTCTCTGTCCCGGTTATGCTGATTATTCTGGCGCTGCTGGGGCGTAAGCTGAACTGGCAAGCAGTATTGGCTGACAAACGTTCCATGATCATGGCATTACTGGCCAGTTGTATCATGTGTGTTTCCTGGTGCGCATTTACCATAGCCCTGACCCATGGTCAGGTACTGGCGGCCAGTCTGGGGTTCTTTATCAACCCTTTGTTTGCCATCGCGCTGGGCGTGCTCTTCTTAAAAGACAAACTGACACATGGTCAGGCCATTGCTGTGTTGCTGGGCCTGTCAGGCATTGTTTATCAGGTGGTTTCCTACGGTGAGCTGCCTGTGCTGGCACTGCTGATGGGAAGCTTCTTCGCCCTGTACGGTCTGGCCAAGAAGTTTATCCGTTTCGATGCGCTGACTTCGGTAACCATTGAAGCCATGTGGCTGGCACCTTTGGCACTGGTCTACTTGATCTACCTGTTTGCCACGGGTCAAAGCCAGTCGGGTTCAAGCTGGCAGAATATCGCCCTGTATATAGGTGCAGCGCCTGTGACTTTGGCACCTCTGGTTTTTTTCGCCATGGCGATTATGCGCACAACCCTGACCAATATCGGCCTGATGCAGTATATTGAGCCCAGCGTGCAGTTCCTGCTGGCAGTGCTGCTGTTCGGCGAAGCCTTTGATGAGGTCAAGCTGGTCAGCTTCTCTCTGATCTGGGCCGGTTTGCTTATCTGTACCCTCGAGGCTCTGCCCTGGTACAAGCGTCGCAAAGCCATGCACTGAAAACTGAAAAAGCCGGATTCAATCCGGCTTTTGCTTTTTAAAAGCCCGGGTCATCTCCCGCGTTCCCAGCGCACCGGGATAAGGGGTTGCGCTAAAGCCCACCGCCTTCAGGTCACGCTTGAATTGGCCACTGGCACAATAAGACACCAGCATGCCATCGGTTTGCAGCAACTGATGGCACTTTTGCAAATTGTCCCGAGCCCACACTTCAGCCTGTTTACTGGGCGCAAAAGCATCGAAATAGATCAAATTAACTGAGTTTTCAGCTGCCTGATAATCCTCTAATTTGCCTGTTCTCTTGTGCAGTACAAACCAGGGCAGCACTTCGACATCTGTATCCCAGGGAGCGTCATGCAAGGCATCAAAAAAGCGTTCGGCTGACCCTTCGGGCAACAGAGACTTATAGTTCAATGACTCAATCATTTCCCGGCTCAGGGGATAGGGCTCTATGGTGACATACCGGATACGCACATGCTGCAGCTTGAAGAACTCTCTGAAGCGCAACATGGTCAGCAATGCATTGAGTCCGGTACCAAAACCCACTTCCAGTATCGACAGGCTGTTGGTTCGCTCCAGCATGGCATCCATCCCGGCGTGGATAAAGATGTACCTTGCCTCGGCAATTGCACCTTTAGGGTTATGGTAGGTTTCATTGATCTCGGCATTAAACAGGGTGTGGGAGCCATCTGCCGTCAGCTGCAACTCAACATGCTTCATGATTTGGATACTCTTGAATCTACTTCGCGGGCGAAATTATACAAAAAAACAGCGTTATCGCTTGCGATTTTATTTGGAAATACGAATAATTTGAAAAACAAATAGTTTGAACATCAAATTAAATTGGAGTCGTTATGAGTCAGTCTCCCCATCCCATAGACAGATGGCAGCATGCCCATAATTTTTCTGCCCTCAACCACAGTGGAGAGCGGAACACCAAAATCGTTCTGCTGCTGACCCTTGTCACCATGGTGGCTGAAATTGTTGCCGGTACTGTCTATGGCTCCATGGCATTGCTGGCCGATGGCTGGCATATGGGAACCCATGCCGCAGCATTTCTGCTGACCCTGTTTACCTATCACTACGCCCGTAAGCACGCCGATAACCCCGCATTCAGTTTCGGCACAGGCAAGGTCAGTGTGCTGGGCGGATTTACCAGCGCCATCGCCCTGGGACTGGTCGCTTTGCTTATGGCAGTCGAATCAATTGGCCGCCTGATTAACCCGGCAGATATTGGCTATAACCAGTCGATTCTGGTGGCCATTATCGGTCTTGTGGTCAACCTGGTCAGCGCTCTGCTGCTGAAAGACCATCACCACCATGACCATGGTCATAGTCACGGCCATGCTCACTCCCACAGCCATAAGCATGAGTGCAGTCACGGGCATGACCACAGCCATTCTGAGGAGAAGAGCCAGGATCATAATCTCAGAGCAGCCTACATGCATGTTCTGGCCGATGCTCTCACCTCTTTACTGGCTATTGCCGCCCTGCTGCTGGCAAAATTCTTCGGCCTCAACTGGCTCGACCCCATGATGGGAATTGTCGGCGCCCTGATTATCGGCCGCTGGGCCTGGGGTCTGATAGTGCAAACCAGCCCAGTGCTTCTCGATGCTGATCCGGACTCAAACCACAGAGAGACAGTTCAGCAAAGGCTGGAAAGCGTGGACGACCATAAGGTCACAGACCTTCACCTCTGGCGGGTTAATGCCGATAAGTATGCAGTCATGCTGTCTTTAGTCAGTCACAACCCTAAACGCAGCGAGGAATACCATGCCTTACTTGCGGATCTCCCCTGGCTGGCCCATATCACAGTTGAGACTCATACCTGCCTGCCAGAACAGTGCCCCGGAGGAAAGTTTTGAATTCAGATAAAGTAGAGTCAGGCCTGAACCATGCCATCGTCGAGTTTTATGAAAAGCTCTCCTCCTGGGAACACGCCATAGTCCGGGAGCAGGGGATCAGTCTATCCCACGCTCATACTCTTGAAGCACTGGGATTCCACGGCGCCATGCGCATGAAAGAGCTGGCAGAAAAGATAGGGGTGACGACAGGTACGCTGACAGTACAGATAGAAAAGTTGGTAGCTGCCCAATTGGTTGAGCGCATACCCAATGTACAGGACAGACGTTCTATTCTGGTGGGGCTGACAGCAGAAGGTCAGAAGCTGTTTCAGGCACACAGTGACCAACATCAGGCGTTGACCTCTGAGCTGACTGCTGACTTCAGCGAAGAAGAAAGAGCCTTGCTGCTGGGCTTTTTCGAGCGTATGAACCGGACATTCTGACAGTAAAACAAAGCAAAAGGACGGCATTGCCGTCCTTTTTGTTTATCTGATATTCGGGTTATGCAAACTGATACAAGCCAATGGCGATAATCAGCAGCGGGCATACAAACTGAACATAAGCGATCCAGAGCTTCCACCCGGTTGAATACTCAGTGACACCTTGCTGCGCCAGGATATCCTCAACCAGGGCCTTACGACGCCAGATCCAGCCCAGATAAACCGCAATCCCCAAGGCCACCAGCGGCTGAGCGATCTGCGTCGTCAGCACCACCATGGGGCTGAACAGGAGTTCAAAGGCCACTGCCAACATCAAGGCACCGGCGGTCAATGCACCACCAAGTTGAACCACAGCCCGGTCGCGGCTCCAGTGCCACTTCTGCACCGCATAGTTGACTGGTACTTCAGCAATAGAGATGGCTGAAGTCAGGCCAGCAATAATCATCAGGCCAAAGAAGGCGGCGCCAAACAGAGCGCCTACCACAGGCCCAAGTGAAGCAAAAAGCGAAGGCAGTACATCAAACACCAAGGTATCTGAATTCTTCAGGGCACCACTGGCATCAAATACCTCGACGCCCTGATGCTGAGCCACTGAGATGGCCGGGACTATCATGGCCGCCGCCAACACAGCGATTACTGTCGCCATGCCCGTCACCATCACAGTTAACTTGCCAATATGCTGCTCTTTACCCAGATAACTGGCGTAGACCATCATGGCTCCGGTTCCCACGCTCAGAGAGAAGAAAGTCTGGCCCAATGCACTGATCAACACCTGACCATTGATCTGACTGAAGTCAGGAACAAACAACCAACGCAGCCCCTCAGATGCCGCAGGCAGAGTCATGACATAAGCCACGCCAGTCAATAACATGACAACTAATAATGGCATCAAACGCTTGGACCACTTCTCAATGCCCTGTTGAACCCCCTGACGGATAACCGCAAAGGTCAGCACACAAAAGAGTGCAGTAAACACCAGGTTACGGGACAGGGAAAAGTCGGTCAGCCAGCTGACCATACCATTGTCAGCAGCAACGCCGGGCAGTAATTGGATGGCAGACGCCAGTGAGAAGCTGACAAACCAGCCTGACAACAGGGTGTAAAACGTCAGGATCAATCCTGCAGTAGCGATCGATACAGCACCAATCAACCAACCCAATTTGCGGGAACCCGCCCCCCTGCCCAGGCCAGCCATGGTATCAGCCGGGTTGCTCTGACCATGACGGCCAATCATCAACTCGGCCATCAACATAGGCATCCCCAACAGACACATCAGCAGCAGGTAAACCAGCAGGAAAGCACCACCACCATTATTGGCAATTTGAGTTGGGAACCCCCAGATACTGCCCACTCCCACCGCACTGCCTGCGGCGGCAAACACAAATCCGATACGTGAGCTGAAATGCCCTGCTGAACTGGCCTGCGCCATAGAAACCTCCGAATACTTAAAGGCGGCAAGCATAGCGACAGGAAAATCGGTGGCAACGAATTTTTATTGCGTACAACCACACTCAATGAGCAATAAAAATCTAAATAAGTTAAATTTTGGATTTAATGGATTGGGTTTAAGATTAACTGCAAAATATTATTGCGCCGACCTTAATCAGCAGCGTCCCGGATGCAATAATTTCAACAGCTGGTCAAGATCAGAAAATGTGAAGCCGATCTGTCTCTGCCGTTATTATCGACAACTGCAACCGGGGAGGCCTTACTGACCCGGAATGGGCAGCGGCGAGTGGCTTTTTACCTGTTTAAGCACAAAACTGGAGTGCACACCGGCAATATGGGCATTGCTGGTAAGCTTATCCAGCAAAAAGGTTCGGTAGGCATCCATATCCTTCACCATGACTTTCAGCAGGTAATCAGACTCGGAACCGGTTAACAGGCTGCACTCCAGCACTTCGGGATACTCCAGCACCTGGTGCTCAAATCCCGCCAGGATCTCCTGGGTATGACGCTCCATCCGCACCTGAATATGCACGGTCAGATTCAAATCAAAATGCGCCGGAGCCAGAATGGCTGCATAACTTTGAATATATCCTCCCTCTTCCAGCGCTTTAACCCGACGGGAACAGGGGGAAGGTGAAAGGCCGACTGCGGCCGCCAGATCCTGATTGGCCATACGCCCCTGAGTTTGCAGTAAACGCAGTATGGCGATATCCGTCTTATCCAGTGAACTCATAGTCATGGCAGTTAATCTCTTGGGTCAGGACACAGAAAAGCCGCCCGCAGGCGGCTTTCAACAGGTTTTAAAGCAACAACTTACTCGTTGATCTCAGCGTTATGGTAAACCTTCTGTACGTCGTCGCAGTCTTCCAACGCCGCAATAAACTTATCAAAGGTCGCCACATCTTCACCTGTCACCTCAGTCATGGTCTGAGGTACGAAGCTGATCTCTTCCACTTCAAAGTGGATGTCAGGCATTTCTTCAGTCAGCGCAGTGCGCACATTGTTGAACTCGGTAATAGGCGCGAATACTGAGATCATGCCATCTTCAGCTTCAACATCGGTCACATCTACATCTGCCATCATCAGCAGCTCCAGAATGGCCTCATCATCTTCGCCTTTGAACACGAATACAGACTGATGATCAAACATATGGGCAACAGTGCCCGGGCCGCCCAGCTTGGCATCATTCTTCACAAAGGCCTGACGCACTTCGGTAAAGGTACGCTTTACGTTGTCGGTCAGACAGTCAACGATAACCATGCAGTTACCTGGACCAAATCCTTCATAACGGGCTACTTCGTAATCTTCACCGCCGCCGCCCTTGGCCTTTTCAATGGCACGCTCAATAACGTGAGCCGGTACCTGGTCCTTCTTTGCACGGTCGATCATGCGACGCAGTGCCAGGTTACCATCAGGCTCTACACCACCGTTCTTGGCGCAAACATAGATCTCTTTGCCATAGCGTGAGTACAGGCGGGTCTTCTGACCGGCTGTCTTGGCCATGGATTCTTTGCGGTTTTGATACGCTCTTCCCATCTTAGTCTCGGATTGGTTCTCAAAGGTCTAAACGAAGCGTTGATTTTAACAGCTTTCCCCCTGAAAAAGCGAGTTTGCATACAGATGACAAAGGCCTCCGAAGAGGCCTTTAGGGGGCTTTCATCAGTAATCAGGCCATTGATTAAAGAGGATTAATATAGGCCATATCTCTAGGGCCACTGGCACGCTCCCACATTTGCAGGTAGGCTTCAGCCGAGTTCATTACCGCTTCATAGGTTTGCGGGCGGGCCTGTCTGCGCAGATCTTCCAGATGATCCGCCAGCATACCGTAGTGCGCCATACCATCCTGGTTGAAGTCGAAAGTACGATTTCCCGACTGCTGACGGTCAAACACCAGGCCAAACTCACTGATAAATGGATAGGTCAAAGGGTCGGTATCTGCATCGTCTCTGGGGCCCGCCTGGCCACCCAGACCACTCATGTCGGTTCCCAGTCCCACACCCGCCAGATAAGGCGTCTCTGCAATCGCTTCCAGGAAGCGGTTGATACTGCCCTCAATTCGATTGGCATTGGCGTTATAGGGCCCCATAAAGCCTCCAGCCTGAGCGAGGCGCACTGTGTTGTTGTGCAAACCACCGTCTTTGGCTGAATTCATCCAGCTATGGGAAGTAATCACGCCGGAGTATTGCCTGGCTTCCACAATATCCATCACCTGGGTGGCGGTATCTGCCGACATATGGTCAAGTTCTATCAACATGCCCATGTCTATCATACGATTCACCAGATAGACCCCTTTGTCCGTCAGGCTGTGCACATTACAGTGCTGAATGGTTTCGTCATATTCAGGGTTGTAACCAATACCATCGAGTATCTCTCTAAGCACAGGTACATTGCCAATCAGGGGGAAACCGGACTCAAAGTAATTGCCACGGGTATGTGCATCACACTCCTTGGTTTCAAAGAAATGACCAGTGCTCAGCACCTGCCCCAGATTGATAAAGCCACTCTCAACTCGGGAGCCCGCCAGTTGGTTATCAAACTTGTGAGTAGGATAAAGGACTCTGACACCTGCGTCGTAAACCTCCATCAGCTGGCGTTCAATATCCGCCATGGAGCAGGAGTCTTTAATACCGCAGTTAAATACCTCTGAAGCTTCAATCCCCATCACCACCGCCAGCTTGCCGTCGGCGATAACGACTCTGGCCTCATCCGGGCTGCTCACCAATCGGAAAAAGCCTTTGCCCGGGCCACCAGCCTGAATATCAATATACTCCTGCATCTCCCTGAGCCTTTGGATCTGCAATCGGATACTGCTCATGGTGTTACAGTCATTGGGGTTAATCCAGGCTGCCGGATTAATGGTTTTCTGTGCGGTACACAGCACCTCATTCTCCACCAGGTGAGTTACCATTAACCTCAGGCCGCCCAGCCAGGCGCGCTCCATCCACTTATGGTAATAGCCTGAATGAGTCAGCTGCTTATGGTTAGGCCAGAAAGGAAAATCCGGCCAGCCGCGGGTATCGTAGCGATAATTAGCATCCCCATAAGCGTAAAGATTACCGATTAAATCCAGAGAGCCATCGGGGCCGTGGATATCCTTGCTGTCGTTCAGGGCATGACTCACTCCCCAGCGGTGGAATGGCTTGCCATGCATCACCTTGCCCCCCATAAACTCATAGGAAGTAATATGAGTATGGGGATCGGCAAGTCCGCGTACCGGCTGATTGCTGTCACCTTTAAGGGCATCTGTGTTACCTGCGACATTCACCTCAATTTCCGGGAATGGCGTGCAGTTATCCGCCGGAACCAGTCTGAAATCACTCTCACTGCTCCAGTTCCCAAGATTCAGCAGATCATAAAAGTAGACCCCGCCATAGCGATAGTGTCCCCAAAAGCCATAGTTATGCCTCAGGGTGTAGTTAAGCGAAGTGACTTTAAAACTGAACCTCGGGTCTGCATCATTGCCACCGGCGCTGACCTGCCATTCGGCGAACTCTCCGGGATAACGCCCGGCACTGACCTCAGCCGGAAGATGGCTGGCAAGATAGCGACCATCCTCATCCGTGATCATAAAGTGGGAGCGACTGCTGGGTTTAAAGAAGAAACGATTGGCCTCTGACTGAGACACATTTTCGAAGCGATAGCTGAGGCCATTGTCAACCGGCCCGCCCTGGTAGAAACGCTTCATAAATTGACCATTGGTCGGAGACTGAATGAGATAGCACCCCTGGGCCAGGCTATCGACAGCATCTTGAGACGCGTGAGCCTGCTCGGCAGGCGCCAGGGAGATAAATACACTGAGTGGAATCGAGAACAAGGCTTGTGTAACAACAGCCGCTCTCCATGAACTGACTCTTTTCATATTGGTATCCGTGAGGTTGGAAACGGGTTCAGCAACTTCTCAACTTCTGCCGACTCCAGATATAAAAGAGTTCAAACGCTTAAATCAAGTTAGTGTTCACTTACATTTAAAGATTCAGACTTTGGTCTTAACTCTTCCACCTCCCAACAATCGTCAGTTACAGGCAAGCATCAAAGAGAATCATGCACTGGATATGCAGGCAAAATTAAATCCGGAACAGAAACATATTCATTGCCGGCAGTAGGAGTAGTCTGAGTGCAGATACTTTTTCGGAGTCACTGTTATGACTGATAAACACATAGGTTCTCACAAACAAGATAACCACGGCGTTCAACATACTGCCGAGTTTGAACATGAGAAAATGGCCCGCCGCTACGACGACGGTCACGAACACAAACACAACAAAGACCACCACCAAATGCGGGACCACCAACAGAGTCATCCCCATACCCAGCACGGTGGCGACCCGGTCGGTCACAAGCACCCACAGCAGACCCATCACGACCGACATGAACATGATGAACACAAACATCACAAAGTGAAGATGCACGACCATAAAGAACACAGCCGCGAGCACCATAAAACCGGCCACCAATAACAGCTGCGGTGATAACACAAAACCCGGCCTGAGCCGGGTTTTGTCGCTTTAGGTTTCGCCTTCGCTACATAGCCCAGACGGTAATCTGCAGCCCCAGCCCATTCTCAAACTGGTCACCGGAAACATATTGAGTGAAGAACAACTGAGTAATAACCGACTTGGTCCACTGGTATTCAACAAACGGTTTGAGATACGCCGCGTTTTTAAAATCAGGTAACTCCTGATCTTCACAGCCGCTGCAGGCGAGGATGCCCCTGCTGATATTGCTGTATCTGTACCCGGCAAGCAGGCCCAGAGTCCAGCGGTCCTCAGGTGGAAACTTGTATTGCACGCCAGCCTCCAGATACCAGGAAAGGCCTGTGACATCAGAGCTGACGCTGCGGGTTTCATCCGACAGCTTGTCATTCACCTCCTGTTCAAAGGGCGCTTTATCTTCGGTATAGAAGTAATCAACCCCGACAGCGAACTGAAAATAGTCCTTTAATCTCGCTTTATAGAAGACTCCTGCGGTCCAGGCACTGTCATCCAGCCCCTGATCGCTCTGGTCATCCAGTGAGATTCCCTGCAGCTGCAGGCCAATATAGTAGTTATAGAAGTCGATGCTCCCGGCCTTTGCCTGAGAGCAAAGCAGAGTGCCCAGCAAAAATACCATTAGCGTTAGCGTTTTTGTCATAATCCCACTCCCTGTTGGCATTGTCTGACCAAATGCAGCTGCCGCCTTTGCTGTCTTGCTGCATAAAAGAGAATTCCATTCTGGTATTGATATTGATAGCTGTGTCCATCCAGTCCTGTATGGGGCGTACTGCTCCATACCTGATCCAGCGGCATATTGGGAAAAGCGAATGGATTCAGCGGCGGTTCCTCACAATGAGTTTCCACCGTTTGTTGTAACTCCTTGATGCTGGGCAAACGCCAGCGGCTCTCCCCTGTCAGCCCCTCTGCTTCAGATGCATCGACAGCCAGGTTGATCGCCTGCTGCCAATCCAGCAGGACCACTTCGCCCTCATCGCACACCTCTCCGCTAAGTCCTTCCACACAGCGCCGCCAAATCAAGCCTGTCCAGCTGTCAAACACATTACCTGCATCATCCCGTTTAAAGCGGCTGTTGGGGCTGCTGACAACGCCAACATCACTGCAGCGTTGCAAAGGAGCAAGCCGGTTTCTGAGACTGATATCCAGCTCCTGCTCGGTGATCTCAGCGACTGGCTGCTCTGGCACACTGGCATTGCGAACCAGAAGTACATAGTGAGGATCCCGGCTACTGCCCCCGGCCACTGTGCCGAAATTAAAGTGCACCGACCACACGCTACCCACATCGTCTGTGTCCAGCGATGAGGTCCAGTAAATATCAGATTGAATATTTGGAAAGAGATCAGTATCTATGCTGGGTTGCTTGCTTCCGTAATGCACCAGATCCTGCAGCTCTGTTTTGCTGGGCAAGCGCCAATCATTAAAACCACAAAGGCCTGCTGTGTTGGTCAGGCCGATAATATGTTGGGTATCACAGCTCTCCTGCTGGCATTCCCCCAGATTAACGCTGGTATAGTCCGGCTGAGTATTATCAGACCAGGAGTAGGTTTGATTGCTGGCTCTCAGCCCCTGAGCATCATCAGCCGCCTTGACCTCCCACATTAAGCCTGTGGTCACATCCAGCACGCACTGCCAGGATGTCGCATCCTTATCCAGCAGATCGCCATTGGCAGACACTTTGACAAAGTCGAATCCGGCAGCCCCTGAGCCGGTTTTACTCAGCTCACCCTGTGCCGCTTTGCTGTCCCGGCCAAAGTCACAATCCTGCGGGTTGGCAGTATCAGCGCAGCTCGCCAGGTTCCCGGATGGGAAAACGCCGGAGAAGGTCACACCGGTGTCATTTGCAGGCCTGATCATCTCATCGCAACTGCAGGGGCCATTACAACTGGCCAGCTCAGGCAACTCCACAGGTTCCGGTGCAGGAGCCTCACCACCGCCGTCGCCACCATCTGTCGGCGTCTCAGCTTCGGGCTCAGCAGCTTCATACAAACAGCCACTCAGTAACACACAGAGCAGGCCGGCATAAACCACAGCAGACCAGGTTTTCCCTGCTTTCATCCATCCCTCCATGGTCGTCCTGACCAGACCCAGTAAGCGCTTAAGAAATAATTGATTTCATTAATGAGTTTAGAAGAAGTTCATGGCTCTGCAACGCCACCAGCCAACCCTGACCAAGGGGCGTCAGGCCAATTAGCATTTTCGCCAAGCTGACCTAATCTTATGAGTGGCAAGCGCAAATATGGCGACACGTCAGTTTGAGTTTTGACAGGGAGAGCTCATCCAGCAGGAGGAGCAGGTTTAACAAGCATCAAATGAGAAGGTGACGATGGAAACAGTCGATCCCGTTCTGACAGCATTTTTACCCAGTGATATCAGGGCTATGTTCCTGCCATACGCCAGCGTCCATCTGGGCGCTCTGGTACTGAATCTGCTGACCGGATTTCTAATGGCTCTGCTGATTGGGGCTCACTTCAGAAAGTACGCCAGCGCCTTTTGCAACCGTCAGGATTTCAGTCGCCTGTTTCCCCTGTTGATGTTGACCGTGATTCTAATCATCACGGTAGTAAAAGCATCATTGGCTCTGGCACTTGGGCTGGTTGGTGCACTCTCAATCGTTCGCTTCAGAACCCCGATTAAAGAGCCGGAAGAGCTGGTTTATCTCTTTCTCAACATTGGCGTGGCGGTAGCCCTGGGGGCAGGACAAACGCTGGCAGCAATACTTGCCTGTTTTGTCACACTGGCGCTGGTGACCTGGGTTAAACGCAGGGCGATTAAAGAGTACGAAGAGAGAGGGATTTTTCTGACCCTCAGCTATGGCGGTAGTGAAAGCATGCAACTGGGTGAGCTGAAATCCATGCTGGCTGACCATATGGACAGAATTGAGTTACGTCGTTACGACGATGATGATGGTCAGATAGAGGCCTGCTTCTTTGTCACGGTTAAGGAGCCAGGACAGATAGATAATCTGTTTCAGGCCCTTAAAGACAAGTATCAGGGACTGAACCTGTCACTGCTTGAGCAACACAATATTGCCGGGGTGTAGTGATGGAGATACTGCCGGATCGTCGTAAAAAGCGCCTGGGGCGATGGGAGAAAATCACCCTGATACTTGGACTGCTGGTGCTGGTTGCAGCGCTCACCCCATCCCCGGCCTGGGTGAAAACTTTCCTCATCCAAAAGGGCTTTATGGCCATGTCCAACAACAGCGGCGATAAGGTGCGTCAGCTGGTCAGTGACGGGTTCAAAGCGCCGGTCAATATGTTGCGGGCCGACAGCCAATTGCCTCTGTTACAGCTGGACATCAAGTATCAGGAGTGGATGAAATTGAGTGCCGATCGTGACCAGGCTCTGGCAGATGGTGTGATTCCAGAGCAAAGACAAACGGTCAAAGCCAACCTGCAATACCTGAACAAAAGTTACAAAGCCAAAGTCAGGTTGCAGGGGGATATGCTTGATCATATCAAGGGGCCAAACCGTTGGTCATTCCGGGTCCAACTTGATAAGAAGCAGGCTATTTTCACCTCCCGCAAATTTGCTATTGTCAGCCCGGATGTCCGTATCCATCAGGGGCCAACCCTATTCAGCGAAACCATGAAATATGCCGGCTTCGACGTTATCGCCCCCTTCCATAAACCTGTCAGAGTGATAGTCAACGGCAGTGACTGGGGGGTGATGCTGTTTGAGCAGGCGTTCAGTCAGGAGTTGCTGGCGGTAAACAACCGTACCGAAGGCCTGATCACCCGTCTGGAGCTGGACGGCGAGTACCAGGATGACGAGGGCCTGCTGGTACGTAAACTCAGGCCCAGAGTGCTGCAACAGGGCACCATTATGGGGAACCCGGCGTTAAGGCGTCAGCGGACCCTGGCACTTGGGCTGATCAGTGACTTTCTGGCTGGTACCCGCCCAGCCAGCGATGTGTTTGATACCGTTAGACTTGGTCAGTATCTGGCGACAGTTGATGCCTGGGGCGCCTGGCACGCCCTGACCTGGAACAATTGGCGCTGGTATTTTAATCCCCATACAGCCAGGTTGGAGCCCATTCAGAGTGACGTCGCCGTCGTGCCAGCCGCCCATATCTGGTTAATGCGTCCTCCCAGCCAGTCCTTTCATCTGTCCAGACAAATGCTGGCTGACAGCCAGGTCCGCGCCAGTTATCTGGCCTCTCTGGCCAAGCTGAAGCATGACCTGATATCCGGTAAACTGACGGCTCACCTGCAGCAAACCGAGACGATACTCAAACGTCAGTTGCATACCAGCGCCCCCCTGTTGGGCAGCTTTGACCTCAAGGTACTGCAAACACAGTTAACCTGTTTGAACACTGGCTTCAAAAAACCTGAGTGCTCGGAAATTCAGGCCATGGACCCGGCCCTGCATAAACACTTTGACAGGACTCATGCGGTCATTCCCTGGGACAGAGCCTCACAATTTACCAAGACGCCTGAGGGATATCGGCTAACCGTAACCAACACTCTGACAAAGCCGCTGCAAATTGCGGAGTTATCAGGAAGCACCCGTTTTAATGAAGTAGCTGAACTGGACAGTGATACGGTCACCTTCCCCACCTTATTGGCACCCGGTGAAAGCCTGAACTTTGCTATTCCGTTGAAGTACCCGACTGTGACCCTGTTTGCGGCTGAAGTCGGCGGCAATATGGCTCCCTATGAATGGTCAGACAGCCTGAATCAGAACTTTTTGCCCAGAGGGCAGGCGCCAGCCAACAAGCTGCCGGACTTCATCATGCCGCAACAGAACGCCTGGCAAATTCGTCCCGGCAATTGGCAGATAGATGACTATCTGGTATCGCCGCCGGACTGGAAGCTGCTTATCCCGGCAGGCACCACACTCTCCTTCGCTCCCGGAGCCGGACTCATGATATTTGGCGAATTGCATATAGCCGGTACCGGAAACAAGCCTGTGCAGTTAAACGCCAGCAACCCCAAACAGGGGTGGCAGGGACTGACACTGATGGGAACAGAGGGAATAAGCTCCTCCAGAATACGCCACCTTAATGTCAGTCATGCTGCCAGTCCCAAACAGGGAAACTGGCGCCCCAGAGGGGCTGTCTATCTGGTTAACTCCAAGCTCGATATAGCCCATTTAAGCATTACCGATAACAGCTCTGAAGACGCCCTCAATATTATCAACAGTCAGGTGGAGATTAAGCAGCTGCAAATCAGCAATGCCCTGTCTGACGCCTTTGACTGTGATTTCTGCACCGGCACCATTGAGGGAGGCAGCTTCAGTAATATAGGGAAACGCTCAGGCGGCGATGGTATCGATGTCAGCGGTTCCAATCTCAGCATCCGGGATATCAGTTTTAACACAGTCCGTGACAAGGCGATCTCAGCCGGTGAAAACAGCCGTCTCGATGTCAGTCACTGCCGTTTTGATGACGTTAACTTTGCGCTGGTCTCCAAGGATGCATCCCACATACAGGCCGATAATATTGAGATAGGCTCTGTCACCCACTATGGGCTGATGAGTTACAGCAAGAAACCTTTCTTTGGCCCCGCAACCATGGCGGTTGAAACTCTTGAGTGTGACGGTTTTTCCTGCCTGGACAAGGCCAGAGTCGCGCTGGAAAGTCAGCTCTTGCTGGATGGCATCCCTGTGCCGCCAAAGAAACTGAATGTCAAAGAGTTGTACCGCACAGTGATGAAATCGGATAAGCCCCAATGACACACAGCAGACGCTTTGAGGTAAAAATTCCTATCCCACTCAATCGGCTGTCAGAGGTACTGGTTTGGCTGCGCAGTCACCCGGCTCTGTTTAAGTGCCAGCATGCCCCCAGATACGTCAACAGCCTGTATCTGGATACTGCAGATCTGGACAGGTTTGAAGAAAACCTCAGCGGTATCAGCCACAGACGAAAAGTCAGGATCCGCTGGTATCAGGAGTTAACCGCTGCTGATCGCGCCACCCTGGAGTTTAAGCACAGGGAAGCCGGTAAAGGATATAAAGTCAGCTTTCCCACTTCCCTGCCCCTGTCCCAGCCCGACTTCAGCTGGCACAGGGTACTGCAAACCTGTTACCGCACCCTGGATGAAAACGGCCGTCAGCTATGGGGGCCTGAGTTAAACCCAGTCCTTATCTGCCGCTATCAAAGGGAGTACTTCTGCTCTGCTGATGGGCATATTCGTGCGACTCTGGACAGAGAGATGCAGGTGTTTGACCAGAGGTATCAGCGCAGGGCCAATCTCTCAAAAGCCAGGTCGCTGGGCGACTATGTCCTGCTTGAACTGAAGGCCGATGAGACCTTTGAGACCCAGCTGTCAGATATCATCTCAAGCTGTCCGTTGCGACCATCCCGCCACTCCAAATATGTTAACGGCATCCGCAACCTGTTCTTTGGTTAACGGAGATAAGCCAATCAATTTGTAGGTTAATCAGGATTGTTGTACCCATATTGATCTGCACACTTCTCCTCGACTGAATTATTCGCTAGCTTGTGAATATCAGTCATCAAGAGGGAAGCGCCAGTGAAGAAACACAAGAATGAAGCTCAGCTGCTAAAGATGGCTCTGGAAATCGGCCTCGCCTATGCCCACAAGCGGGGATTCAGCATCCCGAACAAGAAGGGATTTTCTGAGAAAGACAAGGTGGAGTGTGTCTACCGTCTGTTGGTGCAGGACCAGTTAATCGGCCCCCTGCCGGAAGATAAAGAAGATGGCCCCAATATGCGCCACAGGCTGGTGATGTGGATCAGCCATAAGCTGCCAACGGAGCATCCGCTGTTAAATTAGGCTAGACTCAGGCAAAACTAATAACTACTAAAAACATAATCTTATGCCCTGCAACTCCTGTAATGACAATATCTTCAAACGCAAGCTGGGACGGTGCAGGGCTTGTATGTTGCAACTCACTCTGCTGTCAATCATCGGCTGGCCACTTTGGCTCTATCTCTATGCTGACTCCCCCACCCAGGTTAATGCCATTGCGCTGGGATTATTCTGCTGTGCCTTCAGCGGCTTGTTGATGGTGCACCTGATGGTCAAAGCGGGGCGTCTGCTCAAGGCCAGACAACTGCGTAATCTCAGGCGTCGACCACGGCCCCATAGCTTACAAAACAACCTTTGAAATCTTTACAGGCTCAGGCCGGTCAGCTTACTCCCCACCAAGGAGTCTCATATGCCCGCAAAAATCGCACTTTCCGGAACCTGCTACTGGTGCCTTCAAGCGGTACTGGACCATATGAAAGGGATCAGCAATACCCGCATCGGCTGGTATCAGCATGAGTCCGACAAGTTTGAAGTGGTTACTGCCGACTGGGATCCCCGGCAACTTCCCCTTGCCGAACTGCTGAGAGTACATTTATGCATGTTCTGTCAGGGCTCTGCTCACGCCCTGAGAAGTCGCTACCCCCATGGTATCTATTTCGACAATCCCGACACAATCGCAGAGGCCAGAGGTCTGCTCGAACAAAACCCACAAGCATCGCATCTGCATGTGGCAGCAACCCGTGAGTTGATTGCAGCTGATGAGCGCTATCAACACCTGTTTCTTCGATACCCAGGGCTGCCTTTTTGCCGTCGGATAGTTGCACCCCAAATGGAGGTTTTTTTCAATGAATTCAGCGATCTTAGTCGCACCGCTACAACAACTGAGATGGATACCGATTAAAAACAAATTTCACAGCCGGACTCACGAATAAAGTTTCCACCGGCACATCCCAGTGACCAAGCTCTCAACACTTTAATATTCAGTCCCTTAGCCTTCTCCATCAGATAAAAAGCCAGACAATGGCGATAACACAAGGATGGTTTATGAAGGTCAAATATCTTTTACCCCTGGGGGTCATGTTGGTGACGCCGACTTATGCTGCAGATTTCAGTGTCGGCGGCTTCCTCAAAACCAACGTAAAATTCGCTGATGGTGATCTGCCATTTAAAGAGATTTACGATGGGATTATGCCTCCCGGCGACACGACCAGGAAAACCCAGTTCAGCGCTCAGGAAAGTCGGCTCAACGCCACAGTGACCAAAGGAGAGGTTAAAGGCTTTATCGAGATCGACTTTGCCAACTCTGCACAGGGCAACAGCATAGTGTCCAACTCCTACAGTCCCCGCCTGCGCCACGCCTATATCAGCTATGAAGGCCTGACGGTGGGGCAGACCTGGTCCACCATGGTCAACACCTCCACCTTCCCGGAATCAGCCAACCTGGGCGGTCCTTTGGTCGGTGAAGCCATGGTTCGTCAGGCATTGGTGCGTTACTCATTCGACAACAACGCCTGGCAGGTCGCACTGGAAAATCCAACCACCTATGGCAAATACATCAATCAGGACGACCAGCTGGAAAGCTATCCGAAGGAGGATGACTACATCCCCGACCTGATTGTTCGTCGCAACTTCAGTGGAGACTGGGGCAATGTGTCAGTGGCAGCTTTGGTCAGAGGCCTGAAGCCGGTAGACAGCTATGAAGCTGCTCTGGGCGGCTCCATCGCGGGTAAGTTCAATATGCCCGGCAGGGATGACCTTCGAATTCAACTGCATTACGGCAATCTGGGTCGTTATGTCGGAACCGGTGCTGCACTGGATATCTTCCACGGCGAGCTTGAAACCACTCTGGGGGGCACAGTGGCTTATCGTCACTTCTGGAACGACAACCTGCGTTCATCCATTTTCTACGGTCAAACCACCACGGAAATAGAGAACAACAATCGTCGCCAGTATGCGGTCAACCTGTTCGGCAATCTGACCCGTGAGTTGGTGGTGGGTGTGGAAGTGGGACGCTATGACGTAGATGATGGCAGTACTGTTGGGCGTCCTGAGGATATCAGGGGCAGCTCCAACTATGTGCAGTTCTCCATGCAGTTCTTTATCTGAGTTGTTACAGCGATAAAAATTGAAAAACCACGGCCTGATGCCGTGTTTTTTTCTTCGCCTTGTGGCAGCTTTGTTCAGTCTGCTATCACTCTTTCGTTTTGCAACAGCTCTATCACAGCATCAAATCTCGCGGGCAGCTGACGCTGTCGTTTCACCACCAGATAAAGTGACTCCGCCACCGCATTAGGGGTCTCGAGCAGCTGCAATTTATCACTGTCACTGAACGCCTTTACCGCAGCGAGAGGCAGCAAAGTAAATCCCAGCCCCTGTGAAACCGGCAATAATATCTGTGAGATCTGATTGATATACCCGGAAACTGGCAGCACTCTGAGGTCCGCCTGTTGAAGTTCAGGCTCACCGCAACGCCCGGTAAAAATATCCAGATAGTGCCTGACATCCGGGTGCTCAATCAGCCCTAATCTCTGCATACTTTGCCACGGAGACGACAGGGGGATACCTGCGGGAAACACCATGCACAGAGGCTCGCGCCCCAGGGGGATAACGTCGAACTGATTGGGATCCGGTTGCTGAGTCACTATGCCAAGATCCATCTCACCGGCGATAATATTACTGAATATTCTGTGGTTGGGTGCAGCTTCCACCATCACATTCAAACCGGGCCAGGCTTGCTGTAGCTCCAGCAGTCTGGGGTAAAGCACCAATGCCTGTGAGCCTGAGCAGGCAAGTCGAATATCGCCCTTGCCTGGGTCATTCACACCCAGAGCGTCCAGTAACCTGGCCTCCTGCTCCTCCAGAGACAGAGCATATTGGTATACCGCCAGGCCCTGCTCTGTCAGCTCAAAGCCTTTGTTGATACGGTTTAACAATGGGTAGCCGCAGGCTTGCTCAAGCTTTTTAATATGCTGACTGACACCGGGTTGCGTCATGTACAGGAGTTCAGCCGTACGGGTGAAGTGCTTCTGCTCCACCAGCACTTTAAATGTGGTCAACCATTGGATATTCAGCATCAGCCAAGCCATAACTCAAAGTTATTAAAATACTCACTGATGATAACTCCAGTTTGAGTGAGGCACCAAGGTGCGGTGCTGTTTAACGTTATTGGGCGCAGCATTTTCATCAGCACCGATATACAATCCCTGTACAGACACCCATCCAGCCAAACAAGAATGGGACAAAGGAGAGGGACTAAATGGAGTCAGTAGGGAAATCAGCATTGATTGTCGAAGGAGGCGCCACCCGTGGTATATGGTCATGTGGCATTCTGGATTACTTCATGCATCAGGATTTCAACCCCTTCGATAGCTTTTGGGGCGTATCGGCCGGGGCCAGTAATCTTGCCGCCTTCCTCGCACAAATGCCGGGCCGTAACCTGAAGGTGTATGCCGACTACAGCTGTCGTAAAGAGTTTCTAACCCCGGGCAAATTTCTGTTGGGTGGAGACCTGATGGATCTGGATTGGATGTGGCAGATTACCCTCAAAGATCTGGGTATAGATAAACAGGTGCTGGCACAGGAAAAACGTCCTTTCTTTCTCGGCGTCACCCGCAGGGACACTGGCGAGAGTGAATATATCACGCCGTCACCGGACAAGCTGGCGGAAACCATGAAAGCATCGAGCGCGGTTCCTATCGCCTACAGAAATGGCGTCCAACTGGGACAGTACAGATACGTGGATGGCGGCGTCAGTGATGCCATTCCCGTCGCCGAAGCTATCAGACGTGGCGCCACTCAAATTATGGTGCTGCGCAGTCGTCCAGCGTCATACCGTAAGAGTGCGCCAGCGATACCGGGACTGATGAAACCAATGCTGAAAGACGCCCCGGCACTGATCCCCCTGATGCAAACCCGGCATATCCGCTACAACAAAACACTGGAGCTGATAGCCAATCCGCCTGCCGGGGTCAACATAGTTCAGATCTGCCCACCGGAAGGCTTCAAAGTAAAACGTCTGGGGAATACTGCAGAAGATGTTAAAGCAGCGTATGAACTTGGCCATCAAGCGGGTTCCCGGGCAATAGAGGCCTGGATTGAAGAAGGGTAAGATAAAAGAAAAACAGGGCCAAATGGCCCTGTTTTTGTTATTGAAACAGACCACCCAGATAGGTGATAAGCAATCTGTTCTGGTACTCATCGTTGTAGTTCCAGGCCGCAATGCTATAGGGAGCACGCTGGTAACGCGCCTGAATAAAGATAGTATCCCCCTGCTCCAGCTCCATAATGCTGTTAACCGCAGCAATGCCAGGAATCGCGCAGCCATAATTGGCAATATCGGCGAATGTCACAGGTCCAATAGCGTTATTTCCACCTGGTGCGGCGGCATTGGGCAATGAGATGCCAATTCTTAGTAGATAGTTATAGCCACAGGCACGTTGAGAGTATCTGGCATCAATGCTGTACAAACCTGTCTGAGGAGCGGTGAACATATGAGAATTGGGGTCAAATGAGTAATTCACATTGATGTCAGCGCGGTTGTACTCCACCACCTTAATCCGGCCATTATTGGCTTCAGTCAATTCAGTCCCGGTAATCTTGGCATCCACAACAACTGTGTTGGGCAAGATATAAGAGTTGGCATTGGCGGTACCGGCAAATCCAAGCGCACCAATCACTGCCATCAGGGATATTCTTTTTATTGTGTTTTTAAACATTGTCATCCGGCCTCCTGTTTACATTTAAGCAACAGAGATCTTTGCACAGAAAAACACCCAGAAACAACAGATAACACCAAGGTATAGGGTGAACGCGAAACAAATAACCACAAATAAATAATGGAATAAACAATCAAGTCAATAAGATGTGCCACTATTCAGGGGAAAATCAGCCTGCGTTCACTAGTGTGAAATCATTGTTTTGGGTAAAAAAACAGACATAAAGCACACATTTTTTCGGGAGACTTGCCTCACAATTTCTCAAGGGTAGAATCCGCGCCAACAAAATTTATTGCGCTGTATAACCCTGGAAATCTGGTCCAGAAGTCTCTACCACAAGACCTAATCTTGTGACTACAGCACAGTCCTGTTCAGATCGTTTTTCGATCTGAACTCCAGTGTTATCTGCCAATAAATTACTCCATCAATGACAGATATGGGCATTACTGTGGCACTGGAAACTCTCCTCAATCGCGCCGGCTCCAATCCGGTTCTGGACTCCACCTTTAAACTCACCGAGCGCAAAGCCAAAGTAGGCACAGAGCTCTACGCCGGCTTTATCACTTTTCTGGCCATGAGCTACATTCTGGCGGTTAACCCAGCCATATTGGGTGGGATTCCCGGGATGGATAAGGGGGCGATATTTACCGCCACAGCCATCGCGGCAGCCATAGCGACTCTGATTATGGGGATCTGGGGTAACTATCCTGTGATGCTGGCTCCCGGCATGAGTATGAATGGCTTTTTCAAAGGTATGCTGCTGTCCAGTTCTGTCGCTTTGCTGTGGCACGAAGCTCTGTTTGGCATCTTTCTCTCCGGCGTGATCTACCTGATCTTTTCGCTGACCCGTATACGCAAGCAGATGATCGAGTCGATCCCCGAAGATCTCAAGCTGGCAATTACCGTATCTCTGGGCCTGTTTATCGCGTTCCTGGGGTTGAAGAATGCCGGCATCATTGTCTCCAATCCCATTATTCTGGTGAGCATGGGGGATATCAAAACCCCGCAGGTGGCCATCGCCTTTATCAGCTTATTTGTCGCAGTGGGCTGTATGGTGCGCAATGTTAAGCTGGCGACCTTTATCGCCTTTATGACCTCGATTTTGCTGACTCTGGCCAGTGACGCAGTACTGGGTACCAACTATGCGCCCATCCCGGACCAGTGGTTCTCGGCACCACCAAGCATGGCCCCCAGCTTTGGAGCCGTATTTAACTTTGAGTTTCTGACCGCTGACAAGCTGTTTGACCTGCTGTTTATCGTGATTATTTTCTTTATCGTCGACTTCTTTGATGGCCTGTCCACCATAGTGGGTGTTGGCAAGGACGCGGGTATTATCGACAAAGACGGTAAGGTGCCCAACGCCCGCGCAGCCCTGGTTGCCGACGCCGGTGGTACAGTGATTGGCAGTGTGCTGGGTACGACCTCCATCACCTGCTTCTCTGAGTCAGGCATTGCTTCAGCTCAGGGGGCAAGAACTGGACTGGCAGCGGTAGCCACGGCAGCCTTATTCCTGCTGGCGCTGTTCTGCTACCCGGTATTCTCCATGTTCTCTACCGCGATTGTGGCACCGGCCATGATAGTAGTGGGGATTTACATGGTGGGCCGCCTGGGCCAGATCCAATGGCACCAAAAGGAGTCCTGTGTCGCGGCCTTCTTCACCATAATGTTCACTATTCTCAGCTTCTCCCCTGCCAACGGCATGGCCATGGGCTTTATCAGCTATGCCTTCGCCATGCTTGTGGCAGGCAAGGGACGTCAGGTTCACCCAATCATCTATGCCCTTAGCCTGATCTTTATTGCTTATCTAGTAATGCTGTAACTCCACCTGCCGCCATCGGCAAAAATTCTGTTTAAAGGGCTGCAATTGCAGCCCTTTCTTTTTCCAGCCTTGACTACACTTTAGGTTGGCATCGGCATTGAACATGGCCGTGTGCTTGCGCTCATCAGAAAGCTTGTGAATTCATTTATATCAGGGACAGGAGCCAAACATGATGTGGTTTGGAAATAAAACTCAGGATTTAACATCACAAATCAAATCATTACCTACTGAGATTCAGTCATCTGTTGCCCTTTGTAGCCTTGATGCACAGGGCCGCATTATCGCCACCACAGACCTTATGGCGTCCTACCTGCAAACCCGTACCGACAAGCTGAGCGGCGTTTCCCTGCTGGACAAGCTTGAATCGCAAAAAGACACCAGCTGGATTGCAATGACCCGTAAATTGCCGGCCTCCTTTGAAGTCAGCCGCAACAATGCCTCATACCAACTGGATATCAGCAGCGACCCATTAAAAGGCCACTATCTGGGGGTGCTCACCCGTAAAAGCTATGCAGAGGAAAAGCAGGACGACAGCCTTGAAGACGCGGTCAACGCCTGTTTTGGTGTGGCACACTATGCCCCGGATGGCACCCTGATTTCAGCCAACCGAGGATTTGAGCAGATTACCGGCAGGGACACGCAATCAAACCGCTGCAATTTTGTCGCATTCAGTAGCCAGCCCCAGCAGGAAGCTATGTCACAGCTCTGGGCATCCCTTGTTCCAGGTGAAGCTCACCTGGATCTGCTGCAATGGCAAACTCCTGATGGCAATTGCATCTGGGTACAATCCAGCCTGATCCCGGATGTCGACGATAACCTCAATATTGTCCGGGTTCGCCAATTTGTCAGCGATATAACACAGATGGTGGAAAGCCAACAGGAGGCGGGTTGGCAACTGGGCGCCATTTCCCAGTCACAGGCCGTCATTGAGTTTGATACCAAGGGCAATATTCTTACCGCCAACAGCAATTTTCTCAGCACTATGGGATATCAGCTGACCGAGATTCAGGGGCAACACCACAGAATCTTTATGCCAGCGGAAGATGCGGCCAAACCCGACTACCAGAACTTCTGGGCGAACCTTGCCAGAGGCCAGTATTTCTCCGGTGAATTTCGCCGCAAAGACAGTCAGGGAAGAGATGTCTGGATACAGGCCTCCTATAACCCCATCAAAAATGACGACGGACAGGTCGTCAAAGTGATCAAGTTCGCTGCGGATATTACAGAGCAAAAACAGAAGAGCGTCGACTATCAGGGCAAAATCGACGCCATCAATCGCTCTCAGGCGGTGATTGAGTTCACCCCGGAGGGGCTGATCCTCACCGCCAATGACAATTTTCTTGGCGCCATGGGCTACTCAATGGAGCAGATTAAAGGCAAACACCACAGAACCTTTATGCCCGCAGAAGCTGCCGCATCCCCCGAATACCAGAAGTTTTGGGAGGATCTGGCCAGCGGCAACTTCCAACAGGGTGAATTTCGCAGAGTTAACAGTCGGGGCCAGGATATCTGGATTCAGGCATCCTACAATCCCATCCTGGACAACCAGGGCAGAGTGGTGAAAGTGGTCAAGTTTGCCACTGACATTACCGCCCAAAAGCTGAAAAATGCCGACTTTGAAGGTCAAATCAAGGCTATTGGCAGGTCCCAGGCCGTTATTGAATTTACACCGGATGGCACCATACTCGACGCCAACGATAACTTCCTGGCCGCTCTGGGCTACCGGCTCGATGAGATCAAAGGTAAGCATCACAGGACCTTTGTCAGCGAAACCGAACGGAACAGCGATGAGTACAAGCAATTCTGGGCCGATTTGGGCAAGGGCAAGTTCGCCAGTGGCGAGTTTATGCGGGTGGATAAACAGGGCAATGAAATCTGGATTCAGGCTTCTTATAATCCAATCCTGGACAATCAGGGGAAAGTGCTGAAAGTCGTAAAATATGCTTCTGATATTACCGCTCAAAAGCAAGCGGTGAAGAGCATTATGCACTCTGTCATGGCCATGTCCCGTGGCGACCTTACCTGCAAACTCCCCACTGACCTGGAAGGCGAGTTTGGCAAACTGGCCATCTCTATGAACACCCTGCTGGATGAGCTTTCCACCATGGTGACTCAAATCCGCGAAGCGTCCGAGAATGTTATGCAGGCGTCCGGAGAGATCACTCAGGCCAACACGGATCTGAGTCAAAGAACCGAAGCCCAGGCCGCTGGTCTGCAACAAACTGCTGCGGCAATGGAAAGTCTGACCAAGCTGGTGTCAGGCAATGCCGGACAGGCATCTGAAGCAACCCGGGAGTCTGACGAAATAGCCAAACGCGCCAAAGAGGGCCAATTGGTTGTGGGTAATACCATCCAGGCCATGGACAATATTCAGTCCTCCAGCAAGAGCATTGCTGACATCATTGCTGTGATTGATGAGATTGCGTTCCAGACCAATTTGCTGGCCTTGAACGCTTCAGTCGAAGCTGCCCGGGCGGGCGAGCTGGGACGGGGATTTGCCGTGGTAGCCTCTGAGGTCCGTAACCTTGCCCAGCGCAGCGCCAACTCAGCCAAGGAGATCAAGGAACTGATCAACAAGAGCGTCGACGCAGTCGACAACGGCAGCGTATTGGTCGCCCGTTCCGGAGAAACTTTCGCTCAGCTGGTTGCTGCAGTTGAAAACATTACTGTCATGGTCAACAACATAGACGAAGGCAGCCAGGAACAGGCGAAGGGGATCAATGAGATCAACACCGCGGTTTCAAATATGGACAGTATGGTGCAGCAGAATGTCTCCATGGTGGAGCAAGCCTCAGTCGCCAGTCAGTCGCTGAAGGAACAAGCTGAGAGCCTGCTTGAGCGAGTAGCCTTCTTCAGAACCGCTTCTCAAAATCAACTTCCGGGTACGGGCAATACCGTGACGCTGCGCAGAGCCGGAAGTTAATCAGGTATGTTGACAGGAGTCGGCCTGACCTCAATCTTATCAGGCCGATTTCCCTCCAGCGACAGGATAGTGAACTGCCAGTTTTGCCAGGTATAGGTATCCCCCACCTCAGGCATGCCTCCGAAACACCACATCAACATGCCGCTCAGGGTGTGGTATCCATGCTCCTGCTCATCGGGTAAAGACTCCAACTCCAATAAGTCCTTCAATACCAAAACCGGGATCATGCTGCTCATGGTCCAACTGCCATCAGCATTTCGCTCAGACCATGCACTGGTCGATGACTTATCTTTAAACTCCCCGGCCAGGGCTTCTAGCAAATCCTTATGGGTCACTATCCCCTGCAGATCGCCATATTCATCCACAACAAACACCAAGTGCTCACCACTGTGTCGGAAGAACTCAAGCAGCTGAGTACCCGTCCAGCTTTCAGGGATAAAGACAGACTTGCGGACAAAAGCCCCAAGTTCACGGGTGTCATTACCACCGTTCAACTTAAAACTCAGCAACTGCTTGGCAGATAGCACCCCAATGGGGTTATCTATATCCCCTTCAATCACAGGGAAACGTTCATGTTCACAGGAGAGCAGTTTACTGAAGTTATCATCAAGCCCTTTACTCATATCGAATGCCAGCATCTCGCTTCTCGGGGTCATCAAAGACGATACCCTGCGGTCATCCAGGTGAAATACATTGCGAACCATATCTCGCTCTCCGGCATCAATTGCACCGGCCTGGGAGCCTTCATTCACCAGAGCAAAGATATCTTCTTCGGTGACCCCCTCCTGCGCGGCGTCACCTTTCCCCAATATTCTGAGGGCTAAATCTGTAGACCAGGCCAACAGAGAGACAAAGGGTTTCGACAGGGTCGACAACAAGGTCAGGGGCCTTGCCATCAAACGGGCAAAGAACTCAGGGTTGAGCTGCGCCAGACGCTTGGGAACCAGTTCACCGACGACAATAGACAGATAAGTAATACCCAACACCACTACGGCAGTGGATGCCATGGATGCCGTTTTTTCTGCCATGCCCCACTGCACCATTTGGTCTGCGAGGGGAGCCGCCAATGCCGCTTCACCATAGATACCATTGAGCAGTCCTATGGCTGTAATACCTATTTGTACCGTTGACAGAAACCGGGTTGGCTCCTGCCCCAGCGCCATAGCAGCGGCTGCTCCTGCATCACCTTTATCCGCCAGCTTTTGAAGCCGGCCCTTTCTCGCTGAAACCAGGGCTATTTCAGACATGGCAAAGGCGCCATTGAGCAGGATTAACAGCAGCAGAATAAGTAGATCCATAGGGACTTCCAAGTGGGATAACTTTCGCCAGTCACTTTGGCTTAAGCAGACGCAAAGCTAAAGTGATTGTTTGTTTAATGTGCACCTGATAACAATTTTAGCCGCCTGAAAGCGCAGGCCGCGATTCTTGCAGTGCGCAGCCGGCCACCTCTTGCCTTTTAGCCACTGTCATAAAAGATGTTTTGCTGGAAAATCAGGTTGGTAATCCAGACTTACGGGTAATTGTCCGTACCGTAGAAGATGTGTCATAACAGCTGTTTTTCACCAGAGGGATCGATAATGAAAGTAACCGGAATGCTGAATATATTTATTGTGATAGGCATTTTACTGATGGCGCTGGGCATTTATCTGTTTACAAAAACCCAGGAATTTATCGACAGAGCCGTTCCGGTGCAGGGAGTCGTTATCGAATTGGTCGACACAGGTGAAGGCAGTATGGCCCCCGTAGTGGAGTATCGGGACGAGGCGGGCCAGCAACACATATTCAAATCCAATACCAGCTCCAAGCCGCCATCCCATGAAGAGGGCGAAACTGTTCTGGTGCTTTATGACCCATCAGCAGAAGACGCCCCCTCAACCGCTAAGATACGTTCAACTCTGCATCTTTGGGGGTTAAGTTACTTCTTTCTCGGCTTTGGAGCCCTATGGCTGCTGATAGGTGGAGGAGCCCGCATCGCCGTAGGCAGGCAGAGCTCGCGTTAAAACTCCAACAACCAGGATTTGAGCGTGCCGGCTTCATTGTTGACGGGATCTCTGACTTTCAACTGCCAGATCCCGGCCCGGCTGGTCTCTCTTGTGCCAACTGGAAAGGTACGGGTAGGCCCATCGCCATAAAACGCCTGGCCACTGTGTTTGAGCCGATATACTCTGCCAGAAGGCCCAATTAAATCCAGCTCCAGATTATCTGGGTTGGGGTGGTCAACGGCCACCTCCACCAACGCAGAATAGGCACCGCGATCTATATCCCACACCGAAGCATGACTGACCAGCCAATTGTCCCAAACCGGGTTCACGTCAGAAATCGGATATTCACTGCGGTTGCCGTACAGGATCCTGAATTCATCAAACAAAGTCAGCTGCCATCGCTTCAGCTGCCCCTGAGTTTGCACATTGTGGTTGGCAACTTCCAGACGCCACTGCCCCTGATTGGCAACATCTGAGCCTTCCGAGATAGTCACCACATAGGTTTTGCTCATTGACGCAACGCCACCATTACCCACTCTATCCTGCAGTACATAGCGGTTACCGCCAGGGCTGAACAGTGTCAGTTCAAGGTCATCAATGGCCTGATGTTCCAGTTCAACCCTGACTTCCATTTTCTTTACAGCCTCCGCACCGGGAACCTGAACAGAACTAAAGATTCTTGAATTCGTCTCCAATGTCATCGTCGTTTCATTGGAATAGGTGCCGCCAGGTGGACAATCACTGGTGCAGGGAGGAGGTGGGCAGGCGGCGCAAACGATCTCCTCCAGAGAGTAGAGAAGGCGATTCAGGGAGCCATTGGGATTTGAAATCTTATTCTCCGAAGCCCGTTCAATAAGCCCATCTCTCAGCTCAACGGGATTCAGTTCAGGGTGAGCATTGAGAGTCAGCGCCACGGCCCCTGCCACATGAGGGGAAGCCATTGAGGTTCCACTCCAGGTTGCCGTTCTGTCATTGGAACCTATCATGGCTGAGGTGATATCCACTCCCGGAGCAAAAATATCGATACAACTGCCATAGTTGGACCAACTGGCACGGGTATCATTTCGATCACTGGCCGCCACGGTAATCGCCTTGGTTGCCCCTGCGGGCGACACATTGCATGCATTGGTTGACCAGTTACCGGCAGCCACGACCACATTGATACCCGCATCTACCGCAGCATTAACCGCATCATTCAAAGACTGTGAAGACCTGAACTGCAGACTGATATTGGCCACTGAAGGCCCGGTGCGATTGTTCCTTATCCAGTTCAATGCCTGAATAACCTGAGTAGTCGTACCATAGCCGCCACAGCTGAGCACCTTCAGGCCAACAATATTGATATTTTTGGCGACTCCCCAGGTACTGCCTCCAATGGTTCCTGCAACATGAGTTCCGTGACCGTGACAGTCAGTAGCATCACTGTCATTGTCATAAAAGTCATAGCCACTGGTCGCCCTGCCACCGAAGTCATTGTGCGAATTCATGACACCCGTATCGATGACATACGCGGTCACGCCGCTGCCATCAAAATTGTAGTGATAATTACCATCTAAAGGCCGGTCACGCTGATCTATCCTGTCCAGTCCCCAAGAGGAGGTCGCCGAGGCAACAGAAACCGGTGCCGCCCGGGTGATTCTGACCGGTTCGATATACCGCACATTGGGATCCCTGCGCAGTTTACGAACCTTTCGGGGAGAAGCTCTGATTTCAACACCATTAAGAATATCGCCGAAATCACTGGATGAACTGACCCCATAACGGTTTTCAAGCACTCTGGCCTGAAGTCTGGCGTAGTCTGATACGGCACCGACTGAACGGGTATTGAGGATAGCCGGTGTTTTAAATACGACGATATAAGCGTTCTTTTCTTTTGATTTCGACGCTTTAGGTTTGGTTAGCTGGAATTCCTTTCCTTTTAAGTTCGGAGCGCTGTGAGCTGAAGATAGCCCCAGCGCTGACATTGCCAGCATGGCTGACATCAGGTATTTGTTCTGCATAATTAGCTCCTGGATCAGCTTGATCTGGCCATCGCGCCACACAATGACCAATCACCAAGCTAACATCAGTTCACTATTTGTACAGAGCAAACACCTAAATTAGCATCAAACGACAGCAGATTACTTTGCGCTCAAAGAGTTCAACTTCAATCAATAAGCCTGATCATCAGTTAAATACCCGACCGAACTCAGCCTGATCCAGGTACTTTTCAAATGCCCCCAACGCCTCGGCAACACTCGCCTCTGTCATCAACTCCTGCATGGCTACTTCGCCAACAAACCCAAATGCCATTTCAAAGGCCTGAGCCCCGCCGGTTTCAAAAGCGAGTTTGGCAGCCTCAGGACAATCCTTGGTCAGTAACCGTGTAATCAATTGACCAACATAGCGATCCGAATTGTCCGTATCCTTAGCGGTGGCATTGGAGTACTGCTTGATCGTGCTGTGGTGTGACATACCAAAGTAAATCCATTTGGCCAGCTCTTTGCGCTCCTTGCCACTCAATGAATCCGTCATGCAGGCGCCAAACTCCTGAGCAGGTGAAATAGTTTGAGCACGTGACATAGTCTGAGCACTGGTGGGAGCGGCGAGTACAGCCAATAGTGGAACAATTGCGAGGTAACTTTTCATCTTCTCTCCTTGTCAGTTGTCCTCGGTTCTCATTATCACCAAGGGCCTATCAAGCTGAATTGAAACCTCATCCTACAGGAACTTTGCCCGGAGACTCCAACCCGCTCATTCAGCTCGTCATCACAGAAGCCCTTCAACAGGATTTACCAAAACGCAATTGAGAACTATTATCAAGTAAACTGTAAGGAGGAGCAGTAATGAGTCATTTAGCCTATGTGGGAATAGATAAAGATAAGCTGGCAAAGCTGATCGCTGATGGCGTGATATGCGCCGCCGATCTGCGTTGCCTTGACCGGGATACTAAGACCTTCCTGTGGCATACCTGTCTGTGGGCCTGTAAAAACAAACTGAACTGCAGCAGATGCCAGACGCCCTGTAAGGCGGGGATGACAGGGGAGAATTATACTGAGTCAGAAGTACAGACAGTGCCGATTCAGCTGGATAACTGACTTTGGCCGATATCCGGTGGAAGTTTGCCGGCCATCCCCCCACCATAGAATTTGCTCCAGGACGAACAGTTCAGGTCGAAAGGATGGCCATAAGCAAAGTGTAGAAGCTCATATTCAGTCTGCAAACGGGTATCGGGGAGGATTTCTCCCATGAAACCCAAGTGCCTGAAATTAAACAGGCTAAAAATTGGCCTGAAACAAACTTTTGTCACCTGCCACAGATACACAGCTCAAAAATTGAGCCAGGTCAAAACATCAACAGCTCTTAATTACATACTGATTACATCTTATTTCAGTAATACAGCATTAACAGGAGCTTGATAATGAGAGCTGGCATGAAACCCGAGTTAATCGTACTGACCCTGACAACCATTGCCCTGGTTATCACACTAGTGGGTCATATCGCCATGGCCTTTATGCTGGAGTTTCACTCCCTGGGAATGCTGGCAGCCCCGGTGCCCTTTGTGCTGATGGTCATAGCAGCCGCGGCAGTACTCTACGCCTCCAGGGCAGATAAAAGCAGCCACTGAAACTGCCCAGCCCAGGCTGGTTGACACTTCGACAAATGCGCTCCAGATTGGACTGAGTGTTTTTCAAACACCAACCCATAGGAGCGCTTATGAAAAAGTTTCTAATTGTGGCAATTTTGGCTTTGTTGACAACGGCCTGTAGCAATCGTCTCAGCAATGATGAATGGAAAAATCAGGTAGAAGCCAAAGTGAAGGAGTGGCAACTTCAGTCTATTCCCAGTATCACCACTTTTACGCTGGACAGCTGGTCTTCGCTGGGAGACAGGTTCCTGATCATTAGTACCAGTCCGTTCAAGCCCTATTTGATTGAGCTTAATGCCCGCTGTCCAGGCCTCGACTTTGCCAACGCCATTTTAACGGATCAATCGACATCGACTTCACTGTCGGCCAGGTTTGACTCTATTACTCCCGGCAATAGTCCAGGTATCCCCTGCCAAATCAGCAAGATCTACCCGTTAACCAAAGACCAGGGCAAGGCGCTTAAAAGCCTTGAAAACAAAGAGTAAACGACAGGGAGCCCAGGGATGGCTCCCCCCTCTTTTCATCTATAGATTTTGTCTCCATCACAAAACACTTGTAAGCGCTTACATAGATGCGTAGGTTAATCCGCAGCTGTGAATTTTTATAACCAAAAAATGTAAGCGCTTACACTAAGGGGTGGGTCTATGATCAATACCAGGTATAAGTTGGCGGGTTTGGCAGTACTGGCAGCAGTTTCAACTCAACTTCAGGCAGAGCAGTGTCAACAACTGGTCTGGAGTGACGATTTTAACGGCAATAGCCTTGATACCAATAGTTGGGAGGCGATGCTCGGTGATGGCTGCGCCGAAGGTATCTGTGGCTGGGGCAACAACGAAGAGCAGTGGTATCTGGCAGAAAATGCCACTGTCAGTAATGGGGTTCTCTCAATCACCGCCAAACAGCAAAGAAACAGAGGCAGCAAATATTCGTCGGCGCGATTGAGAACCGCCAACATGCCTGGCAGCGGCGAATGGCTGCACGGAAGGTTTGAAGCGAAAATCAAACTGCCCGCAGGACAGGGGCTCTGGCCTGCATTCTGGATGCTGCCGACTGATCCAGCCGAAGGCTGGCCCATGAGTGGTGAGATAGACATAGTAGAATCAACAGGTCAGGCCTCCATGTTTGCCCACGGCACAATCCACTATGGTGAGCCCTGGCCCAATAATGCCTTTTCCGGCGGACATATTCTCAGCCAGCCAGGGCCATGGTCAGACGATTTCCATACCTTTGCCGTAGAGTGGGAGCCAGGTGAAATGCGCTGGTATCTGGACGATTTACTGTATTCGGTGAAAACCCCTGATGACATAGGCAACGCGGCCTGGTGGCGTTTCGACGAAAATAACTTCCACCTTATCCTTAACCTCGCCGTAGGTGGCACCTGGGGAGGAACTCCGGATGACAGTATCTTCCCGGTATCCATGGAAGTCGACCATGTCAGGGTGTTTGATTCAGGCCAACCCTATCTGATCGGCAGTAATATTGTGAGCGCGAATGAAGTTGTCAGCTTTGAAGTTGCCGGTGAGACAGGGACCGGAGGGCAATATCAGTGGCAGGTACCTCAGGGTGCCGTGATCAGTGGCTCAGGTTCCCGGGTAGATATTGATTTCAGTAATGCTCAGTCCGGTGACGTATCTGTTTCCGTCACCAACAGTTGTGGCACCCGTCAACTGACCACAGGTGTCTTCGTTGAACCACAATTGCCAACCAAGACTATGCTGGATGACTTTGATCAGCAAAGAGTGCTTAACTACACCTCCAGCAATGGGGATTTCAGCATCCAGAATGGAACTCTGGTTTATACCCGTGATGGTGCCAGTCAGTATGATGTGATCGCAGCGGATACCAATGCAATCAGTGGTGTAGAGCAACTGATAACAGGTGATTCAGCCTTCACCATCGACGTCAACAATACTGATTCCAGCTTGGTTGGAAAAACCCTGCTGATCCAATTGGAAGACAGCAGTGTCGCCACGCCGGATAACTACCCCAATGGACGCCACAGCAAATATGAAGCACAAGTTGAACACGCCAATGGCTGGCAAACACTGCGCTTTCGTTTAACCGACAGAATCGACAGCCTGGTAGGTCATGATCAGGTCAACAGCTTTATCCTGCTGATTGATCCCAATGCCTTCACTGCCGATACCTATGTAATTGATAACATAAAGCAGTTGGGGCAAAGCGGAGAAAATCAGGCACCGGTGGCAAACTTTACCAGTGACTGTAACGGACTTGGCTGTAGCTTTGACGCCAGCTCAAGCAGCGACAGTGATGGCTCGGTTACCGGTTTCCAATGGGAGTTTGGTGATGGTGCAACAGGCTCAGGTATCAATGCCAGCCACAATTACAGCGCCGCGGGGAGCTATCAGGTTACCCTCACAGTGACTGACGATCAGGGCGCGTCTGCACAAATCACCCAGAATGTCACAGTGACAGACCCGGATGCGGTAGCCGACAGCATATACGTCAGCAACGTAGTCACTGAAGCGATTGGAGCCGGTGGTGGCCAGAAGTTCGGTCAAAGCCAGGTCACAGTGCTTAACAATCTGCAGCAACCCATTGTTGGTGTCACTGTTGCAGGTAACTTCAGCGGCAGCTGGAATGAGAGCCAAATAGCTACAACCGATGCCAATGGTGTCGCCGTGCTGACAACCTCTTCTTCCCTGAAAGGCAAAGTCAGTGTGCAGTTCTGTGTTGCATCCATATCAGGAGCATCACTGCCACTGGATGAAGGAAGCAGCCAAAGCCTGTGTAACTAACTCCCGCTCAGCCGGTGCCTTTTTGGGGTACCGGCATTTTCCATTACCTTCTCTTCTTATCAAACTCCCAATCAAAGTGTGACATTTTATGTCCAACTGTTGATCTTTTAACCGCATGACACTAATTTGATATCAAAGTGATATCAACAGGAGTTGGTTATGATTCAAGAGCGACGTGGATTTTCCCTTAACGGTTATCTGATCTTTGTCATACTGATCGCCCTGCACATCAGCTTTTTGCTGGTGATCGACAGTGGCAGTGAACTGGCAGGCATTGTGGGTACTGTGCTTACAGGTTTATGTTGGCCCGGTTTCTTTATGGTGCAACCCAATCAGGCCAAGGTGATGACACTGTTTGGCAGCTATGTCGGCTCAGTGCGTGAAACCGGCCTACGCTGGACCATCCCTCTGTTTATTCGCAAAACCATCTCACTGCGGATCCGCAACTTTGAAAGTGCCAAAATCAAGGTTAACGACAATCTGGGTAATCCTATCGAGATAGCCAGTATTGTAGTCTGGTCAGTTACAGACAGTGCCGAAGCTGTGTTTGAAGTCGACAGTTACGAAAGCTATGTCAACATTCAGAGTGAAGCCGCACTGAGAAACATGGCCAGCAGCTATGCCTATGATCCCCAGGATGAAGATGGTATCGCCCTGCGCAGTCACCCCCAGCAAATTTCTGAAAAGTTGAAAGAGGAGATCCAGGATCGCCTTGGCCGCGCCGGTGTCACCGTCCATGAAGCCAGGATCAGTCACCTTGCCTACGCGCAGGAGATCGCCAGTGCCATGCTGCAACGTCAACAGGCGACGGCAATTATCGCAGCCCGCGCCAAGATAGTTGAGGGGGCTGTAGGCATGGTAGAAATGGCACTGGAACGTTTGCACGATAAAGGCGTGGTAGAGCTGGATGAAGAGCGTAAAGCCGTGATGGTCAGCAATCTACTGGTGGTACTGTGTGGCGATAAGAGCACCCAGCCCGTGGTAAATGCCGGCAGCCTGTACTGAGGTACCTATGAGTAGCAAAAAGGCCTATCCACTGCGCATCAACGCAGATGTCCTGGCAGCCATGCAACGTTGGGCTGATGACGAACTGCGCAGTGTCAATGCCCAGATTGAATATGTCCTGAGGGATGCTTTGGTCAAAAGTGGCCGGGTAAAGCTGGTGCAAAAAGTGGTCACTGAAGTCACAGAGGCCGATGCGGATAACGAGCAAGATGGAAAATAATCTCGCTCGTGCCAGCACTCAGGCACCAGAGATAAATTGCAGATTTCCCCATGAGCCGTTAGGTTTAAGCATTAATCTGCTGCGATAACAGTTATCAACAGATGATTTTCCCGGGTTTCTCACTTCCTGAAAGCCTGGGTCCATCACGGTTTGAACTGTTTGACGTTCCCGGCAGGGGTATCGGCTATGAGCTTGATTCATAGCCGCTTTACCCATGTCCGGAATGGCTGACAGCTGACCTCCCTGTTCCAGCTTCAATCCAAACCGGACATTCACAGGTAAACCTTCAGGCATTGCAAAGCCCTGATGCTTTATCCGGAATTCCAACAAGCGAACAGATGAAGAAAAATATGGAATATCGTCTCCCTCTGGAACAGATGCAGCAAAATGTCGCGTCCCACCCTGACAAAGTTTGGTTGAATCAACCCGTTAACCGCCAATGGACCAGTTACACATGGAAACAGGCCGATACTCAGGCCCGCATAATAGCCAGCGCTTTGCATGCCAATGGACTGCAACCCGGTGACAAGGTCGCCATCATAGGCAAAAACTCCGCCGAGTGGTTTATCTGTGATTTTGCCATCATGATGGCAGGCCTTATCAGTGTTCCGATTTACCCTACAGCCGGAGCCGATAATATCCGCTATGTGCTTGAGCACAGTGGTGCCAAGGCAATTTTTGTGGGCAAAATGGATAATATTCAGGCTCTGGAAGAGGCATTGCCACAGGAGCTTCTCAGCATCGCCTTCCCTTACCCTACTCTGCCTTGCAAAGCCAACTGGTTAGAGTGGCTGGAGCAATATCCTCCCATTGAAGATCTCCCTACCCCAGGACCAGATGACCTGTTTTCCATTATCTACACCTCCGGCAGCACAGGTCTGGCGAAAGGCGTACTTCTGACCCAGAAAAATGTAGCTTCCTCCGCCAAAGCTGCCGCTAATTTACTGGTCACCCGTAAGGAGGGCAGATTCATGTCCTACCTGCCACTGGCACACATCACCGAGCGTTGTGTAGTAGAGCTGCCATCTGTCTACAGCCCCAGCGGGATTTACTTTACCGAGTCGCTGGATACCTTTATCGAAGACGTTCAATACGCCAGGCCCACCAGCTTTATCTCGGTTCCCAGATTATGGACCAAGTTTCAGTCGCAAATTCTGTCCCGGGTTCCCAACAAAAAGCTGCAGCTCCTGCTCAAGCTGCCGCTGATCGGCAAGTTGGTCGCCAAAAAAATCCGAACCGCACTGGGTCTTCAGGAAGCCGACCTGTTTGGCTCAGGTAGCGCACCCATCTCTCCTGACGTGCTGCACTGGTTCAATGGCTTGGGGATCAGCATAGGGGAAGGTTGGGGCATGACAGAAACATCTGGCCTCTCCTGCTGCAACATTCCCTTTGAACTCGCCCATGTGGGAACTATCGGCACGCCACAAAGCTGCGTGGAGATGCGCTTGTCTGAAGCGGGTGAAGTACTGATTAAGGGGGACGCAGTGTTTACCTCTTACTACAACAACCCGGAAGCCACAGCCGAAGCATTTGAAGACGGCTGGTTTAAAACCGGGGATAAAGGGGAAATCACAGCCGATGGCGCCTGGAAAATTGTTGGCAGAGTCAAAGAGCAATTTAAAACCAGCAAGGGGAAGTATGTCGCTCCCGTTCCCATCGAGTCCAGTTTAGGACGCGACGCAGACATAGAGCAGGTTTGTGTAATGGGCTCGGGTCGCAAGCAACCTATCGCCCTGATTGTGCTGGGTGAAGGCGCATCCACTAACAGGCAGGAGCTGCAAAATCAACTATCAGCAACCCTGGCATCCGTTAACACCGAGCTGGAATCCCACCAAAAACTGGATCACCTTATCGTGACTCGCGAGCCCTGGACCATAGAAAATGAAATGCTGACGCCAACGCTCAAGTTAAAGCGTGATCAACTTGAAAAGAAATATGGGCACTTTCTGACTACAGGATTAAAACAGTCCATTGTCTGGGAAGAAGATATTAGCTGATATGATATCTACTGAATAAAAGGCCGGTTATCCGGCCTTTTGCTTTTCAGACTTGTATTATTTAATTATCACTATCTACTAAGACTAAAAAATAGATTAACAGTAAAGAGCTACTTATTTTTAAATACCCATAAAAATATAAACCAGTATTCCAAAACCAACCACGCCGCCCCCAAAGAAGATGCAAACCAATAATAATCAAACAATTAAGTGCAGATTGAAAATAAATTTAAACGTTTGATTGAAAACACCAACCAGCTCAGGTAAGTTCAAATAAAAAACAAACAGCAATATTTTATTTCAATGCCTATTGGCATATTCCGGGCGTAAATTAATTCGGATTTGTCTTTCACAGGGACTTGTTATGAATACCTTGCTGTTGCGCGCGGATAATTTATCCAAATTATCAGTTAAAAAACATAATGTGGCTTTTGCGCATTTTGATTGGCCCGACTCTATCCCCCATGATACCTGGTGGCAATCGCCTGAACTGCTCACACCTGCACTGACTGATCAAATTCAGAATTACAGCCAACAAGAGTTGATGGAACTCTCCCGTTGGGAGTGTATTAATTCATTCAGCCTGAATTACACTGGCGAGCTGGAACTCATTCAGGAGGTAAGCCGTATTCTGGATAAGGTGAAGCTGGATGAGGCCAGAGAGTATCTGTTTCATCTTATCGACGAAGAAAACCAGCACATGTGGTACTTCCGCAAGTTTTGTCTGGACTACGCGGGAAAGGTCTACCCCAACAAAAAATTCCAACTGGAAAAAGCCAGCCTCACTCCTGCTCAGGACCATTTTCTGGTGTTTGCCCGGATCCTCATCTTCGAAGAAGTTGGCCATTACTTTAACGTTCAGAACGCCAGAGATGACAGAGTCCATCCCTTTATCCGGGAGATCAATCAGGAACACTACCGTGATGAGTCCCGCCATATAGCCTACGGCAGACAGGTACTGGAGCACCTGGCAGCAGACGCACTGGCAGAGGAAGGCAGCGACCGGTTACTGGCGGCGCAGCTGGACAAGTCGATCGCCATTAATATCGGTGCGCTCTATAACCCAGCAGCCTATCGCGACGCTGGTATTCAAAAAGGGATGCAGATCCGTGATGTCCTGCTGAGCGATCCTGCACGAATCGACTTCCATGAGACCAAATTGCTGGGCAATTTCAAGCGCCTGATGGAACGTCTTAGCATCCCCCTTTCCTGATTATTTAAAGGCTGACTAATGAACACAGAAGAGCAGAAATTTTCTGAGCTGTGCGAGTGGCTCAGATTAAAAGTGAAGTGGCAGGACAATATCCCACTCGAGCTGGATCTGATTGAGAACAAGGTCGTTAACTCCCTTATTTTCGTGGAGTTTCTAATGATGCTGGAAGAAAGCACCGGCCTGGAAATCATCATTGATGACACGCTGCAACCCAAGGTCGCTTCTCTGGCTGCAGTCAAAACTCATTTTTTTAATCTGTGAGCAGAATTATGGACAATGCAAATCAACCCAGGGGTATGCTGGATATTCTGAAACTTCCCCTTTATGACAAGGCTGATGCCATTTTTATAACCGGTGCCACAGGGTTTCTCGGCGGCCATTACCTCTATTGGAAACTCCATACCCAGGGCAAAGTGTACGTGCTTGCCAGAGGGGAAGATGATGCTCAGGCCCGAGCCAGAGTCTGTGCCAACCTGTCAGCCTGCGCCCACAGCTACAATCTGCCAGATATTCCCGAATCAATACTGAATGAACGCCTGATCTGCGTGCGGGGGGATCTGAAACAACCCGGACTGGGTCTGGAGCCATCCCAGTTGCAGAACCTGAGGCAAGCCGGGATCGGTGAAATTTGGCACTTTGCTGCCAGCCTGTCTTTTCGCTGGGAAGACAAGGACAAAATAGACGCGACCAATATCCGGGGCACAGAGCATCTGCTCACCCTCTGCAGTCAAATCGCGGCCAGGCGTTTTATTTACATCTCCACCGCCTACACAGCCGGTAAGCAGAGCGGAATCATTCCGGAGGCACTGCACAGTGACAGCCTGGGATTCACCAATTATTACGAACAGAGTAAATGGGCAGCGGAGCAACTGATCAGCAGCTACACCCAAGCCAGAGGTATTGACTGCACCATAGTTCGCCCCGCCATTATTCTGGGGCCCGAATTAACCCAGTGCAGTGGCGGCACCCGCTTTGGTCTCTATGGTCTGTTCCAGGAAATGCACCAGATGCGCGACACCCTGTCTCAGGTAAAGCGCAAGCTCAGATTAGTCGGACATCCAGAGGCTGTAGGCAACTTTATTCCTGTGGATCAGGTAGTGCTGGATTTGCTCTATCTCAGATCAATCAACTTTGGTGATCAGCAGGTTTATCACTCGGTGAACTCCCGGGATATCAAGGTGTTTGATGTCATCAAACTGTGTGAGCAGCACAATGGCCTCGACTGTATGGAACTGGTTGTCGAGCGTGAGGGGAAAGTCTCATCCTTTGAATCTCTGTTCGACAGTAAAACCCGCTTTTATGAGGGCTATTACGGCACCATCAAACGGTTTGACCGGGCGCTTCCTCCCCATAAACCCATGACATTGTCCAGCATAGAGAACTTTATTCGCCTGTTCGCCGATGAGCTGGACGCCCAGGCCAAAGGCCAACAAATGCGTCGTCATCAAATCAGCAGTTGGGATGATGAGGTACTGACGGTTCACAGCCTGGGATCGCCGGACAATCCCGCCATCATTATCGCCAACGCCTATGGTATGCCGGTGGATTTTGTTACCCCTTTGGCACGCAGACTCAGCAAATCCCACTTCGTACTCACCTGGGATACCCGCTGGGTACCGGCACTGACCAGAGAGTTTGAAGCGGATAAATGCAACTCACTGACCCACGCCAAAGATGTGATTGCCATTATGGATGAGTTCAGTCTGCCAACGGCCGCTATCACAGGGTGGAGCAGTGGCGTCCAGACCTGTCTGCGAGCCCTGCATGAATATCCCCACAGATTAAGCTGCGGAATCTTACTCAATGGCGGCGTTTCACTTCGTCAGCCAGACCTGCCTGTGAGTCAATTTGAAGAGAACCTTAAGTCTCTGCTGCCCAAAATCAGCGCCAACCGCCGAATGGCAGAGTTCTATTGCCAGTTAATCTACGGCAACCTCGATGCTGATAAAGCAGATGAAAAGGCCATCGATTCAGTGCTCACAAGTACAGATCCTCATCTGCTCTATATGACCAGTATGCCGTTTCGCAATGCAGAGTCTTTGTATCGGTATGCCAATATGATGCACACCATGTTCAACGAGCGGGAAGATGCCTTTACCCGGGGTATCAAGGCCCCGGTGATGGTACTGGGCTGTGAACAGGATGAAGTCACTCATCCCGAACTTGCCAGAGCGCTGGCCAACCGTCTGCCCAGAGGAGAGCTGGTTATGCTCAGCGACGCCGGCCACTTCGCCCAATACTATGATGCCGGAATCGCTGAGATGCTGGCGGAGTTTGCCATACGCAGTCAGCCCCACGACGAGCCGATATTATGTCAGAACTGATCCAGGCGCTTCGACTCTGTGCCCAGCGCTATGCCGAGCGGCCAGCGCTGTGGGCAAGCAGTCGTCACTACAGTTACAGCGACCTGTTTTCCAGTGCAGAAAGCACGGCCTCGAGACTGCAGCGGATGCAACCGGAAAACGGCGTACTGGTACTGGCGAAAAAGAGCTTTGAAGGTTTCAGCGCCATACTGGCCTGCTTTCTATCGGGTGCAACATACATCCCCCTCAATGACAGTTTCCCCGACAGCAAACTGGCCAGCATAGTACAACGCAGTGGCAGTACTATGCTGCTGGTCGACCCAGAGTGTGCCGACAGGCTGAAGAGTCTGCTGCCCCATATAGATACACAGCTTAAGATAATGTGCAGTGAACATATTGAGCTGGATACCGGGAATCACAGCCTGATAACCCGAAGCAGCCTCTCAGCAGCAGGTTTCCCCTCCCACTCAGGCTCAGGCCCTGCACCTGAGGCCAGCCCTGCATACCTGATGTTTACCTCCGGCAGCACAGGTCAACCCAAGGGAGTGCCTGTATCTGAGCAGAACCTGCTGAGCTATCTGAACCATATCCACAGACTTTATGACTTCAACGAGTACGACAGACACAGTCAGTTTTTCGAGTTCACCTTCGATCTGTCCATCCATGACTTACTGGTGTGCTGGACCTCCGGCGGATGCTTGTACGCTGCTGATGAGTTCGCCCGTTTAATGCCAATCCATTTCGCCCGCAAACACCGACTGACAGTCTGGTTCTCTGTCCCCTCGCTGATAAGTCATGCTCAGGCAGTATTGAAACAACAGTTCCACCAGCTGTCACTGCCGTCCCTGCGTTACACCCTGCTGTGTGGCGAGGCTCTGCCTGCGCGCCTGGCGCTCGATTGGCTGACGCTGGCGCCCAATACTCTGATGGATAATTTGTATGGTCCGACTGAAGCCACCATTGCCTTCACCCGTCAGAGGGTGAATCCGGTGGCCCACAGTCAGCTTCAAATTGTACCTATCGGCAAACCCTTCGGTGCCAACAGGGTTGAGGTTGTCGACGACAATAACCGGCCAGTGGCAAATGGGGAAACGGGGCAGCTGGCGTTAATCGGCCCTCAGATTGCAACCGGCTATTGGCAAGATGACACCACCACAGCAAAGAGTTTTATCAAATTGCAGGCAGCAAACCAGAACCCATGCACAGCGTACCTGACAGGGGATCTGGTACACAAAGACAAAGTTGGAGACCTGCATTTCCACGGCAGAATGGATCATCAAATCAAAATCAGGGGCTACCGGGTTGAACTGCAGGAGATTGAAACAGCAATTTCCAGAATTACTGATATTGCCAGGATAACTGTGACACCTTATCCACTGGGAGAAGACGGAGAAGTGTTGGGCTTGATTGCCTTTTATCTGGATACAGGGTTAACTGAACTGGAGGTATTGAATTGCTGTCGCCAACAACTGCCGGACTACATGGTCCCTGACAGAGCATCTTGTCTGGCAGAGTTTCCCCTCAATGCCAATGGCAAAACCGATCGCCACGCCCTGCTGACAATTGCCCGGGAGATGGATCAAACCCATGACATCTGAAAAGCCCTGTATCCTGTGCCAAATCAACAGTGATGATTTGCCTCACCATGAGCTGTTAACCGGCTCAGGCTTTAAAGTGGTGCTGGATATCAATCCCATCACCGCAGGGCATCTGTTGATTATCAGTCGCAGCCATCAGGCTCATCTGGGTAGCCTTCCACCGGAAGAAAGCCGCGAGCTGTTGGCGCTCACCAACCAGTTAAGCACCGTGATTACCCGCGTCATGCCGGATATCACAGATACCAATATCATCATCAACAATGGACCCGCGTCAGGTCAGCATATCGCTCACGTTCATGTGCATATAATTCCGAGACGCAAGGGCGATACCCTGGGCTTTTACTGGCGCCTGCTCACCCGCTTTTTCAATCCATTTAGCTCTTTGGGTAAAGCCTCTTCCTTGAAACAGGTACAGAGTCTTTGGCTCGATGCCATAGATAAAGAATTGATTTAGTTTTTGCGTGTTATCGAAGCGTTATTTGGCGCCGTCTCCACCCTATCAGTACAAATATTCCCACTACCCAGGACCAATTCAAGGAGCCAGAGCCGTAGTCAACTCTAAGTTCATGCGGGGGATAACGATACACTTGCAACCTGTCATTAATACCATCATTGTTGGCATCGTCATTCTCATCCTCATCAGGAATTCCATCATTATCAGAGTCCGGATCTAGAAAGTTTGGGATCCCATCACGGTCCGTATCGTCGATGCCTTCAATCTGATCAGGGATACAGTCGCCATCGCTATCCAGATCCATAAAGTTCAGGATCCCATCCTGATCAACGTCTCCCATATCGCTGATAGTCCCTGCAGCAACGGCATCATCATCTATTCCATCCTGATCAACGTCCTCCCCCAGGGTTATCAGAACATCGATTGCGTCATCCACTCCGTTCAAATTAGCGTCGATACCAGCTAAATCCGCCAGCAACTGTTCGACTGAGTCAGGAATGGTGTCGCCATCTGTATCGATATCTCTCTGATTTGATGTACCGTTTTCATTTGTATCCTGGGGCTTAAATCTATCTGCGATACCATCGTTATCATCATCAAGGCCCCCGACAGCATCAATATCCCAGGCATCATCGATTCCATCCAGGTCGGAATCTAAACCCAATGCAGACGGTAATCGATTATCAAAGGTATCTGACAGCCCATCGTTGTCACTGTCCCGGTCCAAATAATCTGGCACATTGTCCTGATCAGTGTCTTCCAGGCCTTCAACAAGATCGGACAGCCCATCATTGTCATTGTCCAGATCCAGCGCAATGGGAACACCATCACCATCAGGATCAGTCGCTGCAGCAGTGCCAAACCTATCGGGGGCATTGTCCCAGGCGTCATCAATGCCATCAAAGTCCCGGTCTGCAGACTGGTCTATGCGCCCATCTGTATTGTCATCCAGCAAGTGAGCAGAGATTGAAACAATGTCAAAAATGCCGTCATTATCACTATCCAGATCATAAAAGTCGTGAACGCCATCAGAATCGGAATCAAGGGGGAAGACGATCAGTCCATTGGCTGCGTCGACCAGACCATCCTGATTAATATCCACTCCACCAGCTTCTACCACATCAGGAATACCATCATTGTCACTGTCCAAGTCCCGGTGATCGGCAATACCATCACCATCACTGTCTCGCATATGGATTTCACCCTGCAGTAGAACAGTCATTTTCCCGTCAGCCCTGCCAGCAGCTTCCGCTGTATCTATCAGTCCGTCATTATCAGCGTCCAGGTCCCGATAATCCTGCAAGCCATCAGAGTCTGTATCCTGCTCACGCATGTGGGTATCACTGATGCCGTCCAAATCCGCATCCAGAAAGCCGGTATAATCGATGTCAAAGCTGTCATCTATCCCATCCGTGTCCAGATCCTGCCCCAGGGTGTTATCTGTATCATATGGGTCAGCAATACCATCTCCATCTGCATCCAACCTGGCACTGCTGGCTTCAAGGTAATCAGAAATCCTGTCATCATCTGAGTCTGTATCCAGATAGTCAGGAGAACCGTCCTTATCTGAGTCCCGGGCTGTCACATTGTCGTCAATTCCATCCCCATTAACATCGACGCCCAAGGTTTGATCAGTATCCAACCGATCATCAATGCCGTCAGCATCTGCATCTATGCCACTTAAATCAGCTTCATAGCCATCCAGTAAACCATCATTATCTGAGTCAATATCCAGGTAATTGGCAACGCCATCTTTATCCCAGTCCTGCGGCCCCTCAATAATGTCTGGAATGCCATCTCTGTCTTCGTCCAAACTGATATCCAGATAGTCTGGAATCCCATCACCATCAGAGTCGGTCAGCCCCTCCTTTTCGTCCGGAATACCGTCATTGTCTGAGTCAGTATCCCGATAGTCGGGTATGCCATCACCATCACTGTCCCCGGTTCCCTCGGTCAGATCGTCAATACCATCGCCATCATCATCCGCATCCTGATTATCCGGGATCCCGTCACCATCAAGATCACCCAGTACAACCAAGGTCACCACTGCCGTGTTGGAGTCCAACTCACCGTCATTCGCAATAAAGTTGAAACTGTCGCTCCCCGAAAAGTTGGCATCAGGTGTGTAGGTCAGGTTGGCTTCACTTCCGGATAATACTCCCTGCTCAGGGTAAGAGGTCAGGAGATAGCTTAGTGATTGCCCCTCTGGATCCGAGGCCCCCAACAGAATATCGACAGCAGTGCCCTGAACCAGCTCCAGCGTCTGGCTGTTGGCCACTGGCGCATCATTCTTTTCCACGACGTTGATGCTAATCATTGCCGTATTTGAATCTCCGCTGCCATCATTCACTTTAAAGCTGAAGCTGTCAGCGCCGTTGTAATCTGCATTAGGGGTATAGCTGAAGTTGGGGATAGTGCCGGTTAACACCCCGTTTGAAGGCGAGCTCACCAGGCTGTAGGTCAGGTTGTCACCATCCACATCTGCGCCACTCAGGGTAATGGCTTTGGCAATGTCCTCGGTGACGGTTACGCTCTGAGCATTGGCCGTAGGCAGGTCGTTCACTGCTGCAATCGTCAGGGTCACTGTTGCCGCAGCAGAGTCCTCAGTGCCGTCATTCACCTTAAAGGTAAAGCTGTCAGCGCCATTAAAGTCAGCATCAGGGGTATAGGTAATATTGGGCAATGTCCCACTGAGAGTCCCATCAGCAGGAGAGCTGACAATACTGTATGTCAGCGTATCGCCATCTGAATCGGAGGATGTAAGCGTAATCACCCGGGCAACATCTTCTGTTACCGCCACACTTTGCGCGTCAGCAACAGGCGCATCATTTACGGCGTTAACCGTAATGGACACAATTGCTGTGCCCGAGTCACCTGTGCCGTCATTCACCTTAAAAGTGAAGCTGTCAGCGCCGTTGTAATCCGCGTTAGGGGTATAACTGAGATTGGGGATAGTGCCGGTTAACACACCGTTTGAAGGCGAACTCACCAGACTGTAAGTCAGACTATCACCATCTACATCGGTACCATTCAAAGTAATGGCTTTAGTTATGTCCTCAGTCACCGTCACGCTTTGGCGGATGGCAGTGGGCAGGTCATTTACCGCATTCACTGTCAGTGACACTGTAGCAGCTGTCGAGTCCAGCGCTCCATCGTTAACCTTAAAAGTGAAGCTATCTGCGCCGTTAAAATCCGCATTGGCTGTATAAGTAAGATTGGGTGGGGTGCCGCTCAAAACTCCACTGGCAGGAGAGCTGACGATGCTGTAGCTCAAACTGCTGCCCTCTATGTCAGTACCTGTCAGGGTAACACCAGAGCTTATATCTTCAGTTACAGTCACGCTTTGTGCGTTTGCAACAGGTTGGTCATTAACTGAGTCGATATTGAGAAGAACAGTTCCCGAATAGGTATCAGCAGTATTATTGCTGATTTTAAAAGTAAAACTATCTGCTCCATAGTAGTGGCTGACCGGCGTGTAAGTGATGAGTTCACCGTTAAGTACAGCACTCCCCTGAGCAGGGTTTTGCACTGAAAAGAGGGACTGACTATATCCATCAGCCAACAAGCCGGACGAGTGAATATAGAGAATAGAATCTTCATTTATCGTGACTGGAAAGGTCGCGGTAACAACCAGATCGTATAATGCGCCTTCAGCATTATTTAGCTTTACGTTTTGCCAATCAATCACAGGAATCTGGCTGCCGGATGCATAGGCACTGCCATTGGCAACCAAAGACCCTGTACTGTAGGTTGCAATGTAATAACCTGAGATTAGATTCAGGTTGGTCGTTATATCAAAGTCTCCGGAGCCGCCCGCCACATAACTCAGGATTTTGTTACCGCTTGCGTCTACGCGGGCAAGATAGACACTCTGGTCACTGCCGTTAGCCGCAGAGTCCTGTCCAACGTATGAAATAATGTAGGCACCATCATCTCCTACCGCCTCGATATCAAAGCCCAGTGTATTGACTGATGCGTTTTCCCCTTCATATGTGAGCTGTGGACCATCCAGGCTGCCGTCCACATTATATTTCTGGGTATGCACATCGTAATTCCCCCCAGTGACACTCGCCCAGGCAATGACATAGTCTCCCTCACTGCCAACCCCAACCACTTTTCCCGGCCCATGACCACCACTGGCCATAAACTTGCCTACGGGAATGTCTTTTACTCCGTCTGCATCAAAATGCTGGATATAAGTATGCCACTGAGAAGATTCTATGCCCCGCCATATAACAACAAACTCCCCTGCGGAGCCTACTGCTGCAATTGAAGGCATGTCATTGGAGCTGGTGCCTGCAAGAGATAGTGTTTGCGTTGAATTGGCTTCGGGAACATTGGTAGTACCATCAACCAAGGCCATTTTAACTACACCACCACTTGCTCCAACTATGGCATATAAGTCATCGCTTCCTATGCTGACGACATTGGTTTCATAATCGCCAACGCCATCTGTACCACCAATATTCAGAGTCTGAGTGTTGCCAATTTTCTGAGCGCTGGAAGACAGCAATACAGTATTGGTAGCGGTACTGGTCGCCCCCTGAGCCCAGGAAACCACGTAATTACCATTGTCCAGCACGGTAACTTCGGCTTTAGCCTCGATGGGGTAACCATTGGTATTGGCAGAAATAGCTCCAATAACCTGAGCCCCCCCGACTTTATCGCCATTCTCGTCAAGAGGTTGCATATACAGATTAAAGCTATTGGCCCAAACAATGACACTTGTTGTTCCTGAGTGAGCCGAAGTAACGCTTCTCAAGGCTGAACTACCCAGATCAATTTCAGGACCGACAGTCGCTCCGCCATGGGCGCTGGGATCCGCGTAAACAACCTGAGCATAGGAGTGAGTATTCAAAGTGGCGGAGTTGTTGTATCCAGTCCAGGTGACCAGAAGGTCTCCATCATCATTTAACTGAATAATCTGAGGAGACTCTATTTTATCTCTTGAGCCAAGTGTTAGCGCACTGCCACTCTGTGTTCCATCTGCATTGAACTTCTGTAAAGCAACCTTATTCTCGCCATAAATATCCCATGCACGCCATACCAGGGTATAACTGCCATCAGACTGAACAGCACCAAGGTAGGCAGTATCATCCGGGGTTGTGGTACCAAATCCCTCCAGTTTGGAGGCCTCCGAAGTGGGACCTGTATAGCCCGTAGCAACAGCTCCGGCGTCAGAATAGTCTGTTGCGTGTGACAAAGGGAGAAGGTGAGAGTAAGCCACTATCGTAGCAAACACGGCAAACAGGCGGGTCGATGTTTTTCGCGTAGCAATCCTAACCATTCTTTTCCCACACTATGTATCGGAGTTCAGGTGATCATGAGGATTAAAAATGACATCACTGTAGATTGAACCATGCTACTAACCCTATGCCCCCCCTGTTCTACTCCTTAAGCTTAGAAAGCGGGTGGTATTTCTGCTAACTCTCCGGCTCCCAAGAAGTAAAAGCAAAATTATAACAACTGCGAAAACTGCCCCTCCCGAGTCATACTTTCCCTTTTTGCTACTTTCTGCCTGTAAACAATCCCTAATCCCATCACCATTAGCATCAGTATTCTCATCTCTATCCAAAATACCGTCGTTGTCTGAGTCAATATCCAGATAATCGGGTGAACCATCGCGGTCTGTATCTTGTTCCCCCTCCTCTTCATCCGGTATGCCATCGCCATCACTGTCCAGATCTATAAAATTCAGAATTCCATCCTGATCGACATCTCCCATATCATTGGCTGCTCCTGCTGCAATAGAGTCGTCATCAATGCCATCAAAATCTGTATCGGCACCCTGCGTAACCAAAACGTCAATCGCATCATCAACGCCATTAAGGTTAGTGTCCGTGCCAGACAATTCAGTAATCACCTGCTCAACCCAATCGGGAAGCGTGTCACCATCACTGTCTATATCTATCTGATTTGGTGAACCATCAGCATCGGTATCAAGTGGCTTGAACCTATCGGCAATGCCATCACCATCATCATCCAAGCCCCCAACAGCATCTATATCCCAGGCATCATCTATCCCATCAAGGTCTGTATCCAGAGCCAATGCCGGCGGCAGCCCGTTCTCAAAAGTGTCTGACAGACCGTCATTGTCACTGTCTCTGTCCAGATAGTCCGCGACATTGTCCTGATCCCAGTCACCCGTGCCCTCCTGCAAATCACTCAGGCCGTCATTGTCGTTGTCTTTATCCAAACCTATAGGGATACCATCGCCATCTGGGTCCACCGAAACTGCGGTACCAAACTGGCCAGGGGCATTATCCCAGGCATCATCAATGCCATCGGCGTCCAAATCAGCTGAGAAATCAATCCGCCCATCATCATTAAGGTCCAGCAGATACGCCGGGGTCTCTCTGATGTCGGCAACACCATCATTATCACTGTCGAGATCAGCTATATCAGGAATGCCATCTGCATCTGTGTCAGCAGGAATCAGGATCAGCTCATTACCGGCATCTGCCAACCCATCTTCATTGATATCAAGGCCTCCCGCCTCCACCACATCCATAATGCCGTCGTTGTCACTATCCAAGTCTTTCAGATCGGGAACACCGTCTCCATCCTGATCCAGCAGCTGTATCTCATCTGTAAGCTGACCGACTTGCGCCCATCCAACCAGCGAACCTCCAGCCCCCCCGGGAATCAGGACTTCTGCAGTATCAATCACGCCATCATTGTCCACATCCTGATCCAGGAAATCTGCCACACCATCAAGATCAGTATCCTTTTCAAGCATCTGGGTATCACAGATACCATCCTGATCAGCATCCAAATATCCTGTCAGATCGATATCAAATCTGTCATCAATACCGTCTCCATCTGAGTCCTGCCCCAGAGTGAAATCCACGTCATAGGGATCGCCAATACCATCGGAGTCGGTGTCGATGCGCACCAGCGTAGCTTCAATATTGTCCGGGATAAGGTCATTATCTGAATCCACATCCAGATAGTCAGGAATGCCATCCGCATCTGAATCCCTGAGCTCAGCGGCATCGTCTATACCGTCGGCATTGTTGTCCACACCTTTGGTCACATCGATATCAAACAGGTCATCGATCCCGTCACCGTCACTGTCGTTACCTGTTAACCCCGCTTCATAGCTGTCGAGCAAACCATCATTATCATCGTCGTTATCCAGATAGCTGGGTAATCCATCGCCATCAGGGTCATCCGTTCCCTCCAATATGTCAGGAATACCATCATGGTCTTCATCGACACTGCTATCCAAATAGTCCGGCGTCCCATCACCATCTGTATCAGCAATACCTTCTTCCCCATCAGGAATACCGTCATTATCTGAGTCAGTGTCCCGGTAGTCAGGTATGCCATCACCATCACTGTCCCCGGTTCCCTCGGTCAGATCGTCAATACCATCGCCATCATCGTCCGCATCCTGCTCATCGGGGATCCCGTCACCATCAAGATCACCCAGTACAACCAGGGTCACCACTGCCGTGTTGGAGTCCAACTCACCGTCATTCGCAATAAAGTTGAAACTGTCGCTCCCCGAAAAATCGGCATCAGGTGTGTAGGTCAGGTTGGCTTCACTTCCGGATAACACTCCCTGCTCAGGGTAAGAGGTCAGGAGATAGCTTAGTGATTGCCCCTCTGGGTCAGAGGCCCCCAACAGAATAGCGACAGCAGTGCCCTGAACCAGCTCCAGCGTCTGGCTGTTGGCCACTGGTGCATCATTCTTTTCCACGACGTTGATGGTAATCATTGCCGTATTTGAATCCCCGCTGCCATCATTCACTTTAAAGCTGAAGCTGTCAGCGCCGTTGTAATCTGCACTCGGGGTATAGCTGAAGTTGGGGATAGTGCCGGTTAACACACCATTTGAAGGCGAGCTCACCAGGCTGTAGGTCAGGCTGTCACCATCCACATCTGCGCCACTCAGGGTAATGGCTTTGGTAATGTCCTCGGTGACGGTTACGCTCTGAGCATTGGCCGTAGGCAGGTCGTTCACCGCCGCAATCGTCAGGGTCACTGTTGCCGCAGCAGAGTCCTCAGTGCCGTCATTCACAACAAAAGTAAAACTGTCTATGCCATTAAAATTGGCATCTGGTGTGTAAGTAATAGCACCAGTTGATGTGTAAAATCTTCCGCCCGAAACACGTGCACCACCGCTCAATGCCCCGTTGGATGGCGGAGAGATAAAATAGCCCAGACTGCTTCCCTCGGTATCGCTACCCGTCAGGGTGATGCTCTTAGAGATATCCTCAGTTACCGCCACACTTTGAGCGTCAGCAACGGGCGCATCATTAACAGCGTTAACCGTAATAGACACAGTTGCCGTGCCCGAGTCACCTGTGCCGTCATTCACCTTAAAAGTGAAGCTGTCAGCGCCGTTGTAATCTGCATTAGGGGTATAACTGAGATTGGGGATAGTGCCGGTTAACACACCGTTTGAAGGCGAACTCACCAGATTGTAGGTCAGGCCGTCACCATCCACATCTGCGCCACTCAGGGTAATGGCTTTGGCAATGTCCTCGGTGACGGTTACGCTCTGAGCATTGGCCGTAGGCAGGTCGTTCACCGCCGCTACAGTCAGAGAAACCGTCGCCGTCGGTGAGTCCAGTCCACCGTCATTTACTTTAAAGGTAAAGCTGTCTGAGCCGTTGAAATTGGCGTTGGGACTGTAACTGATATTCGGTGGCGTGCCACTGACTGAGCCATTGGAAGGTGAGCTGACAATACTGTATGTCAGACTGCTTCCCTCGGTATCGCTGCCTGTCAGGGTGATCCCCTTTGAAATATCCTCAGTTACCGCCACACTTTGGGCGTCAGCAACAGGCGCATCATTTACAGCGTTAACCGTAATGGACACAGTTGCCGTGCCCGAGTCACCTGTGCCGTCATTCACCTTAAAAGTGAAGCTGTCAGCGCCGTTGTAATCTGCATTCGGGGTATAACTGAGATTGGGGATAGTGCCGGTTAACACACCGTTTGAAGGCGAGCTCACCAGGCTGTAGGTCAGACTGTCACCATCCACATCTGCGCCACTCAGGGTAATGGCTTTGGCAATGTCCTCGGTGACAGTTACGCTCTGGGCATTGGCCGTAGGCAAGTCGTTCACCGCCTCTACAGTCAGAGAAACAGTCACCGTCGCTGAGTCCAGTCCACCGTCATTCACTTTAAAGGTAAAGCTGTCAGCGCCATTAAAGTCAGCATCAGGGGTATAGGTAATATTGGGCAATGTCCCACTGAGAGCGCCATCAGAAGGAGAGTTGACAATACTGTAAGTCAAACTGCTCCCCTCGGTATCGCTGCCTGTCAGGGTGATGCTCTTGGAGATATCCTCAGTTACCGCCACACTTTGCGCATCAGCAACGGGCGCATCATTAACAGCGTTAACCGTAATAGACACGGTTGCCGTGCCCGAGTCACCTGTGCCGTCATTCACCTTAAAAGTGAAGCTGTCAGCGCCGTTGTAATCTGCATTCGGGGTATAACTGAGATTGGGGATAGTGCCGGTTAACACACCGTTTGAAGGCGAGCTCACCAGGCTGTAAGTCAGGCTGTCACCATCCACATCTGCGCCACTCAGGGTAATGGCTTTGGCAATGTCCTCTGTGACGGTTACGCTCTGAGCATTGGCCGTAGGCAGGTCATTTACTGCGGCGACCGTCAGGGACACTGTGGCAGTATTGGAGTCGGTAAAGCCATCATTCACTTTAAAGGTGAAACTGTCAGCGCCATTAAAGTCAGCATCAGGGGTATAGGTGATATTGGGCAATGTCCCACTGAGAGCGCCATCAGAAGGAGAGCTGACAATACTGTATGTCAGCGTATCGCCATCTGAATCGGAGGATGTAAGCGTAATCGCCCTGGCAACATCTTCTGTTACCGACACACTCTGCGCATCAGCAACCGGCAGGTTGTTCACCTCAATGGTCAACTCCTGATGAATATACTCCAGAGTACCGCCTCCATCGACTCGAACATAAAGATGATAAAAATTATCCGTGTCTGCATCGGCGGGAGAACCATAATCAGGCGCGGAGTTAAAGGTCAGCTGACCCGATGCTGAGATACTGAAAAGAGCGGCATCATCACCAAAAATTGAGTAGGTATAGGAGCCACTTCCCCCGGTGGCAACAACGTTTGTCACCAGAGTCGTCCCTTCGTTAACCTCTATGCTTGCTTCCTGCCCACCACCATTGGAGGTAATAGTGGGTGCAGCCGGATTCACATATATCAACTCTGTACTGAAGTCACTGGTCTGGCCCCAGGTATAGGTGTCTACATACATAAGGTCTGCGTAGCTGGTCGAAGTAAAGTCCCCCCAGGTATGTCGGTGTGTACCTGTAGTTGCAGTGCTGGAAAGCACACCGTTTGGCAGGTTACCTGAGCCACCGATCCCCGTATCATCCCAATACACCTGAGTTCCCACCAAAGTGGAGCTGTTTGTGGCCTGCAGCAGAGTTAAACCATCATTGGAACCGCCACCACTGGTTTCCACATCCTTTACCACGAAATGCATTTCCCCCAACTTGAGAGTGACTTTCACATCGTATTTGGCTGGGACCATGGCGTTACCGTCACGGTCTTTACCATCCCAGACGGCATTGACCTGAACGTTCTCAGTCATGGAGCCGACCATCACCTGTTCATAGCTGCCGCCGAAAGCCGCTACGCTGATGGCATATGTCCCTGTTGCGTTGGGGGTAAACGAGAAAGTTCCCGTATCTTCAATCGTATCGCCGTTGGGGGTAAATTCGTTGTCATTGCCCGCGCTGTCGGTAAAGCTGGCAGTCCCGGTTAACGCAGGTGCGGTGGAGGGTGAAGAAGATGGACTGGCTCCTGTAGGGTAGCTCAAATAGGTTGGATATTTTTCGCTGATAGTAGCAGTGTATAGCGAAGCACTTCTTCCGCTATCAGGCCAATTCAAACCTATATCACTGGCCTGAAACTTATAGATATCCCCCGCGAATCCCTGTAAATCTACCGCCCATACATAATTGGTGTTGCTATAGCCTCCCGGTGTTAACACATACAGCTTGGTATCTGATGCATAAGGCTCTGTGTACCAAGGGGTATCAAAACGCCACAGATAAGAAAACAGATTGCCATCGCTGGCTGTGGGATCTACGGAATCGCTGGCATTGGCCACCACAGAAACATCCCAGCGCTCAAAGTTATCAGAGATATCGGTGAAGTCGACCGCATAAACACCTGCACTACTGACCTGATATTGCATAGCTTCGCCGCTGGCAGGGGTAGCTGGAAGGGCGCTGGTCATATCATCAGAGCAACTGATATTCCCCTGAGTAGAGCTCAAATCAGCCAACTTGGTATTTTTGACATATTTACCGTTTACCAGACTCGTAGAGTAAATATCTGCATACACAGGACCGCTTTGATAATACTCCCGGCATAGATGCACACGGATGTATTTACTGGCGGAATCTACATGAATAAACAGCAAGGTATCTGTTTCCAGATGCTGAGGAGCGGTGGCGTCCATTTGGTAGGTACCCTCAGCCCGTACCTCACCAAGCTGAACCCCTGCCATCAACAATAACAACGCCCTGAAACAGAACTTTATTGCATTACTCAGCATCCACAATTCCTCGATAAGGAGTGAAAAGCTGGGTCATTTACCGGGTTGGCATCCCCAAAATATAACGCCACAACCCTAATGACCTTCAGTCAGGCAAATTCCATTTCAATCCCTTAAGTGTAGTCGAAATTAGCTGAGGCAGAGGTTGGGGCTTTGGTGCAGAAACCAGAGTATCTTTGTTTCAGAAGCAAGAAATTGTTTGGTCTGGGAGCATCAAGGGGTTTGCAGTAATGTGAGGATCCTGTCGATACAGACCTGCGGACGAGTCCTCCATAATCCATAACCGATGGGAATAACCTGAACGCCGGCACGCCTCAGAATGCTGTAGCTATTGAGTTCAAAAAACTGCTCCCAGGGGCCGGGGTAACCAATCAGGTCCAACGCCAGATAGCGACCATGTTGGCGGCACAGAATATCGATTTCAGTGCCTGCGACTTCATAGCCGGTCCAGGTCTCTACACCTCTTTCCCGTAAGGCATCCACCACCGCCAGTTGAAACTCATCCACCAGCTCATTTTGGCTGTGACTGGCAGCAAAGTCGGATACTGAATCCAGATAGCGTCTGATTAGAGCTGTGGCAGGCAGCAAAGCGGCATCAAAAGAGATAAACAGGTGTTGCTGCTCTCTCGCACGGGTAATGGCGACATTAAAGACATCTTCCCGGTTTAAATATACGGCAGCACGTTTGGCACTGTTATCCAGACCAAAGGAGAGCAACATAATATCCCGCTCCTCTCCCTGAAAACCAAATGGCGTCGCGGCCCGCAACTGATACTTCAATTGCTGAGAGGGAGAAAACTGCTCGCCGATTGCATCATTCAAAGCGTCAGCCTGAGCCCGAAATGGCGACAGTAGCCCGATAGATTTCACCACATCCCGGGATTCACAATCCTCAATCAACTCACTGAGTTTACAGATGACGGCATTAACCTCGATCTGATTGACGCCTTTGGCATCACGTTCACCGCCAACTGAATGCAGATGCAGGTGACCACTGCTGGTACAGGGCTTATGCTGCATAACTCTGAGTTTGCCCTGATAGAAGGTCTGATTGCTGAAGTGGATCAGCTCAGGCGCACTGCGGAAATGCTCATCCAGAAATGCCACCTCTTGCTGCGACACCAGCTCATCTGAAAACAGATCGAGTATTGAGGCATTACGATAGCTGGTGATACCAGCCATGGCGGGAGTCACACTATGCAGAGATTGCAGTTCCTGCTCTTTGGCTCTGGATAAAAAGGAGATATGTCGTAATTGCTTGCCGTCGCCGACCACCAGCGCCCGCCGGGCCCGAAACAATGCTGGAAGAGCGCTGGTGATGTTGCTCTGGGTAGCTTCATCAAATATCACCAAATCAAACAGTTCCCGCTGCAAAGGCAGCACTCTGTGCAGGGTATTCAAGCTCACCAGCCAAACCGGAAACGCCTGCTGCAACACCTGATAATCCAGGTTGGCAAACAGTTCAAATTGCCTTTGGGAACTGCGCGAGCGAATAGCTTTATTAAATGTATTGAGGTGGCTTCGGTCATTATCCAGCAGCTTTTGTACCTGCTCAGATTTGGCCGCCAGCAAAAATGCCGCCGCCAGGCTCTCTTTGCTGACCAGTTTATTGTTGTACTCCTCCAACACCTGCCATTCCCGCTGTAACCTGGCCATCGACTGCCCAAACAGCGCAAGATACAGTGCTTTCAACCACGCAGGGCCTGAGCTTTCCAAGCGCTGCAACCTCTGCCCGCGCCGTATCGCCTGCCCCAAACGCTTCAGTAAACTGCGCTCATCTTTTTCCAGGGTGCGGTTAATACTCTCCAACTGGCTTTCCAGCTCAGAGGCTGAGCACTCATGCTCATGTTGGACCATGCCGCTGAGCAGGCCGTCGATATAATCCTTGAGTTGTTTAAGAAAGGCCTTCTGCCCCGCCCTTAAACAGATATCACCAAGTCCAAACTGGGCCTTGAGTTTGTCATTAATAACATCAAGGGCATGTTCATTGTTGGCCACCACCAACACCGACTTCCCTCTCGCCATATGCTCTGCAGCCACGGCCGCGATGGTATAGCTTTTCCCCGTACCCGGCGGACCAACAACCAATCCAAGATGCTGATTCGCAGCTATCTCCAATACCTGCTGTTGCGCATGGGACAAAAGGCAGGGCAGGTAGCGGCTTTTGGGCGTGACTTTTGGAGATTGGGGACCAGCTCGCCCCGTCAGGCACAGTAAGGGTTTAGACAGCTCAGCCGCATCTTCCATTGAGGCGAGCTCATGCAATATGCCTCTGCTGCTCAACGGGCGCTCGATCAGTACCAGGGCCGAAGCCGGCAATACTGTCAAAGTGTTCGCCCTGGCTTTACGCTTCAGTTGTTCCAGCCCCACCAATCTGGGAAAGGACAATAGTTCCAACGCTTCCAACTCATGTTGACTGTGCTTTTTCAACAAGGCGGTCCATGTGGCAGCACTCTCGGGCGCGGTAATGGATGCAAGCAACCCGGCAGCAGATTCCTCAGGCAACAGCATCCTGAGTAAAGGCTCATTCAGGCTCAGTCCTGCCTCTTTAAAGCTGGCAAACCACTCATCGCTATCCTGTTCCAACAGCGCTTCACTGTATACCAGGGGACTGAACAGGGTTCTCCTCTCGCCATTATCTTCAACCTTACCCACCACAAAGTGAGAGACGTACAGCAACACCCTTTCTCTTTGATATCGCTCGACCCTTTGCGACATCAGCTCGGCCTCATCCGGGGCCAGAGCCTGTCTCGGCAGAAAGCCTGTCAGCAGTTGATCTTCGCCCTCAATAAACAGGCAGTCGGTTTTGGCAAGCTTGCTGAGATTCCACAGGTTAAGGTCAACACAGTCCTCCCTGTAACAGTCACCATAGTAGCCAAGAAAAGCGTTAATTGGAGTTGGTTGCACAATCAACGCCCCTCGGAGAGTGGAATAGCATAAGTGGCAACAGCATGAACAACCGGCTCAGTCTTACCTTCAGAGTAAATTGTCACTTCGCCGACGATTTGAGTTTTACCCACTTTCAGCAAGCTACAATTGGCGAGAATATCTCTATCGGCAGCAGGCTTACTCAGGAAATTGATGTTCAGGTTGGGGGTTACCGCCATTGCAACCAGGCCAATTTCCCCCAGAATCGCGACATAAAGAGCAGCATCAGCAACCTCCATCAACAAAGGGCCTGATACCGTGCCACCTGGCCGCAAATGCTCAAAGCCTATCTGCTTTCTGATCTGCGCATGGCGATCGCCTACCGCTTCAATGCTGAAGTTGGCTTGGGGGAACTCATCCCTGAAAAACTGCTCAAGCGCCTGCTTATCTGCCATTTGATGTTATCCATTCCTGTTTTCCTTTTTGTCGGCTCAAGTTACCACAGCAGGCTCAAGGCACAACAGGTTGGCTGCCATCAAAAAACCTCTACTTTTGGGTAATACAACCTCAGCGATTGCCCGATTTTCGCCACAATTGATCACTGGTCTGCCCCCCTATCTGCGATCCCCTTTGATTCAATACATCACTACGATTTAACAACAGGGAAGACTTATGGGAGACATCATATTTGGGCTGCTGGCACTGGTACTGTTGGCAGGATTGGGTTTTGGCGCATTTGTGCTGGTCAAGATGGGGCTTAAACGCATGTATGGTCACTCAGATGACCCAATTCATCAGGCCCGCAGTTCACTCATACTCAAAAGCACACTGGCGGTTATGCTTTGTCTGTTAGCGATTGTGCCCCTGACCATGGTCAGGGATATGACCACTGAACGTGAAGGACTGTATAAAAATGTGGTCTACGAAATGGGTCATACCTGGGGCAGCAAACAGCAACTGGCAGGTCCGGTGCTGGTGCTCCCCTATCAATATGTGGTGATTACCAAGGGTACCAACCGGGATGGGGAACCACGGGAAACCAGAACGTTAATGCGGGATGAACTGCTGATTTTGCCAAAGCAGTTAAACATAGACGCCAAACTGACTCACGACTTCAGGGACCGCGGTATATATCGCTCTTTGGTCTATCGCAGCAATATCACAGGTCAGGCAAAATTTGATTTTGACTTGCCACAAATGCCCAACCTTGAAGCCTATGATTTTGAGTCAGCACGCCTGGTATTCGGACTATCAGCCAATAAATCCATCGATACAGTGGAGAACTTCGATGTCAGCGGTGAAGGGCTAGAACCCCAGGACAGCCTGCAGTCAGGTACAGGACTCGCCACGCCTGCTTTAAGTCGAGGATTCCATCGCCCGCTGGCGGGCATGACAGGGGCAACCCCGTTTACTTTGGATTTCAAAATGCAATTACGGGGCTCACAGGGCATCAGTTTCCTGCCTCTGGGAGAAAGTTCAGTATTCGAGTTAACCACTGACTGGCCGCATCCCAGCTTCAACGGTATTTTGCCCACCGCCAGGAATATAGATGAGCAGGGATTTTCTGCCTCCTGGGACATCACTCACCTGAGCCGTAACTATCCACAGATTTTCCGGGATTCCAGCGGCAAGAATCTGGATGAGGCCAATGCTGGAACCCAGCTGTTCGAGCCAGCAACCCATTACGGCAAGATCGACCGCGCAATGAAATATGGTCTGCTGTTTGTCGCTCTGACGTTTATCGTGTTGCTGATGTTTGAACTGGGCCAGGGGCAGCGCCTGTCTCCACTGCAGTACATGATGGTAGGCGCGGCAATGACCCTCTTTTACCTGTTACTGCTGGCCCTGTCTGAGCATCTGAGCTTCGCCATCGCTTATATGGCTGCGGCCAGCGTGCCCGTGCTGAGTATTCCCGCCTATGTTGCCAGCGCCACTGGCAGTCGCAATAAAGGCGTCGTTATGTTGGCCATGTTGTTGGGTCTGTATGCCCTGCTGTTTTCAATTCTGCGGCTGGAAGACTATGCATTGCTGATGGGCAGCGGCCTGTTGGTTGCAGTACTGCTGACACTCATGTATCTCACCCGGCGTCAGTCTGAGGCCGGGTAACCCATCCTATCCCTTGCCTTTGGTTGTGTTGAAGGCGCCGGCATCCCCTTTGGAATGCCGGCTTTTTTCGCCCCGAACGTTAACACCTTGTTAATTTCAGTCATCAAGATACAATCACCAAAATCAGTTTTATACGCCAAACAACAAAGACTTCCCGGCGCATTACACTAAAACAAGGCCCTTATGGAACATAATAATAAGAAAACCTTTATCAACTGGGCGCTGCTGTTTATCGCCTTTATGTTACTGCAACCTGTATGGTCCCTGCTGTTTAAACTGCCCCAATCCCTCTATGTATTTACCGCTCTGGGAGATATGTGGAAATTCTACGATTTGAACGAATATGGCAGACCTATCGCCGGACTGGTCAATACTGTGGTTGTGGTAATGCTGTACCTGCCAAAGTTCAGAAAACCGGCACTGATACTGGCAATGCTCATTATGATTGTGGCCCTGATTGGCCACGCAATGGTGGGAATACAACTCCCCACCTTTGGCGAGGCAGTGACCAGTATGTATGGCATGATTCAAACCGGCGATCACTGGCAAGCAATAGATGAGGCACGCCACAATGGATTCAGTCGCAATATGGTACTGCTGTCACCGTCGGGCTATGAACTGTATGTACCCAAAGGCTACGACAACGGCCTGTCTGCCACTATCTATCTGGTCGCCCTGATACTCGCCGCGTCAGTGCTTAATGCATTGCGCGGCAAGGTCCAATCCCAGCCTCCAACACAAGAGGAGCAAACCCAATGAGATCAAGATACCTGGCATTCCTGGCGCTGCTGACGGCAAGTTTGGCTAACGCGGCTCAGTTACCAGATGCACCTCATATTGCTACCACAGGTAATGCCACGGTCACCGTGAGGCCAGATATTGCACTTCTGTCATTTGAAACAAGCCACAGCGCCGGGGAGCCTCAACAGGCGAAGCAACTGGTAGATAAAGCTGTAAACACCCTGCTTGCCGGGATAACACAGTTCAAGGTAGAGGCCGGTGACATTTCAGCCTCAGACCTGAGTCTGGAGCAGGATATTCGCTACGATGCCAATGACAATCCGCTCCCGGAAGGTTATATAGCTTCCAGAAACATTAGAGTTTATTTGAAGGACACCAGTCAGATCAGTGACCTTATCGACTTTGCTCTGCAGTCAGGCATCACTGAGCTGGACAATATCAAAATGAAAAGCTCGCGTGAGCCTGGATTAAAAGCAGAGGCCCAAACCCAGGCTGTTGAACATGCCAGAGAGCAGGCCGCTAATCTGGCTTCCAATCTAGGCGTCAAACTGGGTGAGATCTACAGCATCATTCCCGAATCAACCAAGTTGCATGGACAATACCGCAACGTCGAACGCATTGAAGTAACCGGCAGCAGTCTGCGCAAGCCTCAATACCTGCAGCCACAAATTGAGTTCAGCGCCACGGTTGAGCTGGTGTTCCTGCTCGATAGCCAGTAACAGCGCCTGACAATATGAAAAACCGATGGCCCATCCTGTTAATGCTGCTCTCGCTGCTGGGGGTGTTTGCCACCGGCTATGAGTTTGAGCTGTTTGGCAAACCCATAGACTTTATTCACCGGCCGGAGACGGCGCTTTTCTATGGCTTTATTATCACCGGAATTTTAGGCCTGTTCTGGACATTACTGAGATTCAAAGTGGCACTGCTCATAAGCCTGGCCATCGCTTTACTGTTCGCTGGACTGTTTATTCTGGGGAAGATAAATCGGGGAGAGCTATAAAATGAAATTTACTCCTTTGATGCCTGACTACTCAAGACCATTGAGAAGAGTTCACCGGATAATGGCAGTGATATTGGTGACGCTGCTGATAAGCGGGCTTGCCGTCCCTGAGATGGCAGACACCAACGAGCTTAAATGGTTACTGCGAGAGTCCCACGAGTCTCTGGGAATAATAGTTATTCCTCTGCTGTTACTCAGGTTGTGGCTAAGACTGAGTTCACCGGCACATTCAGCCAGGTTGCTTCACTACCCAAATTGGATGTATTGGTTATCCAGATGGGTTCATTTCAGTTTTTACCTGCTAATGTTACTGCTTCCTGTTGCAGGTTGGTTGGCGGCACATCCCTACGGCATTGAACTGTTTGGCCTCTACCTGGCCGACCTGCTCCCTGACGCTGTAACCTATCTTCTCCTGCTTGATGGTGCCCCGGATTTTTACCTTGCCGGAGTAGCCTTCGTCTATCACAAACAAGGCACTAATAAAAAACAGCCCGAACTGAGCTAACTCAATCCGGGCTGCTTGCAATTACATGACTGAAATCAGGAAGCGAAATTTTTCCGCAGATAATGGATGATATCGTCCGATTCATACATCCATTCAACCTTGCCATTGCCGTGATCTATCCTGAGACAGGGCACCATACTGCGGCCCCCTTCCTGCACCAGCATCTGATAGGCAGAGCGATCATCATCAACATCCACCAGCGCAATATCCAGGTTCATGGTTTTCATCGCCTCACGCACTTTTCTGCAAAATGGGCAGTATGCTTTGTGATACAGGCTGAGGTCTTTCAAATCAGGCATAGGGGTTCCTTTTCAGTAGTTATGATTGGATCTGACAGAAATTTGGAATATCAGACCAAGCTAACATGATTTTTATGACATAAAAGCAAAGAGTTCATCAATTACTCAGCAAACCATAGCTGCCATACTCAGGTAAACCTGAAACCACCTGCCGCATCTTCAATTCACCATCGCCGGACACATCGAAGATAATCACCTGCCCCTGGTTACCTACCAGCTGATACAGCAAGGTACCGTCATGGTTAAGGGTAATATCACTCAGGAATCGCTCTTCACTGTCATCTTTAAAAGCCAGCAACTCCTTTAACTGCACAGCACCTGACTCACCGACAGAGAAACTCGACAATGAGCTTGAAAGCGCATTGACCGCAAACAGGGTATTGCCATCAGCAGACAGAGCAACCCAGCAATTGGCCAGCTCTCCACCTTCAACCTCATCACCAGTGAGTACATCTGCAGATATCAGTTGTAACCGGCGGCCATCATCGCTCAGGGAGTAACTTGAGACAGAGCCGGTTTGCCATGAAAAAGCAGGTGCCTGCACCACTTCGCCATTCCCCTCACGCAATTTGAAGTCAGGGGTCAGGAAACGCGCTTCAGACATCAAAATAATCTCCTGTTCGCCATCATCCCTCGATACCCAACCCACCGGAATCGCCTGAAATCTATCATCAGCTTCTCTGGGAGAATCAATTTCCGCCGTCGGCTCACCGGACAGAGTCCCCCCGGCAACGGCATAAACCTTAATCTTGCCTGTCACCAATTCGTTGACGATGACATGCTCGCCATCCGCAGAAAAGCCAATGGTAGAGGGCCTGGCCATCAGATCACGCCGCGAGCCAGCTACCGGCAACAGGGTGTTATCAAATATTCGGTACAAGGCGATGCTGCCTTTGCCATTGTCCATACCCAGGCTGGCAACGGCGACCATATCTCCGTGCACATCCAGGCTCAGGGGAAACCTGTCACTGGCTTTGGCAATACTCAAAGGCGCCATGGTGCCATCAGCAGCTATCCCCATCAGAGATACAGTGCCGTCCCCCGGATTAACCACTGCCGCATAACGACCATCATCACTGGCCATCAGGGCGTTGGCTGAAATCAAAGGGTCATCACCATTGGCCAGCGGATGATTCAAATCCCGTTTGAGATCCGGCACCTCGTAGGGACCGGTTCCCTGCCCACCAGTCCTGAACTCACCAAACAACTCAAATTCGCCACCTTCATTTTGTCGCCATCCAACCACCGAATTGGCCGCCTGCTTATTACTGACGACATAGAAACGGTTATCTTGATTAGCTGTTGAAGCCCGGTCTGAATCCGTCTTGACAGCTCCCGGCTGCGCCCCCTGATTTCCCTGAGAGCAGCCCCAGGTAAAAAGTTGACTGACCAACAACACAAACAGTACTTGCACACTGGATTTCATGAAGTTCTCCCGATTCCGGAGTGAGTAATCAATCCATATAGAATTGATCTCCGATAATTATTGATTTGCAGTCCCTGGAATGACGGGACTGTTGATATTGAAGCCGGGCGATCGCCCGGCAAAGATAACGACTGCCAGCCACATTGGCAGTCGCCGGGCGCAAACTCCCACCCGCTAATTTGAGGCCTTGGGTTCCTGATAACTGTTATTCAACTTGTCATTGTGCCCGCCGGTTGCCAGCTTCCCGGTCCCTTTGCCCACGCTCAAAACCGGATAGTACTGAGTAAATACAAAGTCATCCGCTGCCGCATTCTCATGGCAGGCATTACAGGCAGCCGCAGGGAAAGGTTTAGCGGTTTTGGTCAGGCTCTTGTGGTTCGGCCCTGAGAAACTGTAATAGGCCCAGTTTCCGGGTTCGTTGGGGAAGGCTTTTTTGCTCTTAATAGTGGCTTCCAGCCCCAGAAACTCGCCCTGGAAATACCCCTGTCCGCTGACAGCTGTTTTGGAACCGACACTCACCAGTTCTTTAATCAGGATAGTGCCGTCGCGGAACTTGCCGGTTTTCTTCCAGTGCTTCCAACTGGCAGGATCGATATAAACATTATGGTGTTCAGGAAAGGCAGCTTTGCCATTGTTCATATCATTGGGGGTGACAGGCGTACCCACATAAACCCATTCCCGATAACCCGTAGGCCGGGTCAACTCACCGTTTTTAAGGGTGTAATACTCACCTGCGTTGGACTGGCCAATTCCTGCACCCAATGTCAGCAGTGCAGTTGTAGTAAGAAACAGCGCTTTTAATGCCATCAGATTTCTCCCTCGTTTTGTCAGCGCTTCAGAGTTGAAGCACCAAACCCATCACGGCCGAAATTCCAGCCTGGCAATACCGGTCTGCATGGGTAGCAATAAACCTAAAGGGGAATCCAAATTGTCAGAACACCACAAAGACGCAATAACGGCGCAATTACAATCAAACTCGCACAAACCGCTTAAATAAAATAAGTTGAGCTAACCGATGAAAATTGAATCGATCGAAATATGCTGCTGATAATCTCAATAATATTGATAGCTGCACTGGGATATCTGGCTCAGTCTGTTGGCCTGTGTATGGTGCGGGGAGTAAGGGAAGCATCTAACGGCAGGCCAATGTTTTTAATAGCAATTATTTTCAGCGGCACACTTTCCTGGATATCAATATTGGTTGCGCGGCATCTGCAGATGCAAACCCCGTTTATCTCATTCAATCTCTCACTATGGGCAGTATTGGGCGGCCTGATATTTGGAATTGGCTCTGCCATCAATAATGGCTGTGGGGTCTCCACTATCAGCCGTTTGGCCCGTGGACATCTGGCCATGGCGATGACTATCTGCGGCTGGTTGACGGGCTGGTTCCTGCTGGCAATGTTTGGCCCTGATATCCAGCCAGAGCCTTACGCTCTGACTGAAAGCAGGCACCTCGCCGGACTTGGACTGCTGACATGGGGGATTGTGGTTCTCAATATCAAAATAACACCCCGCAATCGTAAAGTTTGGCTAAGCATGCTCTTGATTGGTCTGATGGCCAGCATAGTCTTCCTGACAGAGCCACACTGGACGCCCAGCGCCCTGCTTAAAGATATGAGCAGCTCACTGAGTGGAAACCGCGCCTGGCCTGAAGCCAGTCGGTTCGCGCTGTTCCTGGCTCTTCTGGGCGGCATGCTGCTGGCCGCCTTTAAAGCCAGAAACTTCAAACTCCGCTATATCAACGGCCGACAGGCAGTTAAGCACCTGGCAGCCGGCGTTATGATGGGCATGGGAGCAGCAGTTGCCAGCGGCGGCAACGACACGCAATTACTTTTGGCGTTGCCCTCGTTTTCCCCGGCAGGCATTACCACAGTTTTCTTTATCCTTTTAGGCATCTATTTGGGCAGAAGGCTGATTTCAGAGCGCTAACCCTAAGACTAAACGACTATTTTTTACAGCTAACGCCTTTCAGAAACAGACTTTAGCCCAATGTGATTGCACTGGAGTTCCTGCAATATTGGCACTGTCAGGAGATGTATGTTCAATCAGAACTTAAGGCGGACAGGATGTACGACATTAATCAACTTGAGTACAAAAGCGCAGGCTTATGTCCCACTTATGTGGCCCACCGTATCCTTAACCTCGATGAATACCTCGCCGTCTTTCAGGCTCTTGCCAACAAACACCCCGAAGCCAGAATTCTCTGCACTCTGGACGATCAAAACCAGGCTGGCTACACCAGTGGTCACTGTATCGACGCCAATGATCTTGATGAAGTTTTACAGTCTGATTTGACGCAAATTGACAGACTCAGGTGGCAGGAGGAAGGAGTTACGCTGGAGCAGTGGCTGGACCCTGACTATCCGGTTTACGACAAACTGAACTACCAGTTTTACTATCAGGCCTCTCACTTCCCTTTTCGACTTCGAAACATTGAAAGCAGGGTGGATATGGAGGCAGGATTCAGCCGTTTTACTGAACGCAGTGGCGGCTTTTGGATGGATGAAACCCTGTATACCCTGAGCGAACTGAGGAACAATTATCGGGAGGACGACAACTCTCCGGCACTGGATAGCCGTAACCCGCCAGAGTTTTCCGTGGTACCGGTAGCACACGCCTATCAAACAATCGCCTGTTCGCCCCAAAACTACTGGGCTGATGCACTCAAACCATACGATATCTACTACATAGCCCGATATCTTGAAGACAACTTCGATATTCAGTTGGTCGCCATTGGCGCATCATTTATGGGCTTTTGGATACCCCAACCTCTCACTCAGGCTCAAAACTCTGCCATCGCTGCCACGATTATGAAGGTGTACCACAAGGGGATCGCAGAAGGTTACGAGGCCAATCTGGCAGAACAGATCAGCCAACGTCTTAATGGCGAGCAGGTATTCTTTTTAATTCACACCTGAGCCTGCAGTAAAAGCATAAAGCCCGTCAGAACACTCAGGTCAGCTGCTTAAGCTTGTGCTCCACCAGAGGATCATCCGGCACCAGTTGCTGGGCCACCTCCAACAGTTGAATCGCATCCTGCGGGAATTCATCCTGATGCTTCAGGGCAATCTCAATCAAGGGCTGTACATCAATCTGAGCCTGATGCTCCTGCACATGCGCCTCTTTCTCATCAATCAGAATATTGTGAGCCTTACTCAACAAGCCCAAGCGGTGCATTGAATTGGCATTGGCCTTGTTGAGGCTTTGGTAATAATCCTCTTTAAAGCGCAGGGTTTTCGTTTGCTGGCGGAACTGGGCGATATCAATCTGCTGATGCTGCAAAAAGTCCACAGCCACTTGCTTGTAAAAGCCAAACTTATTCAGGTAACTGGCGTGAGTACCATGGCCCATACCAAACACTCTCAGGTGGGTCAGCTGCGGATAACGCTTAGCGTGCATGCGATCAATGTGATTGGTAGGGTCATAGATGATATAGCCCTTCGCATCCCCCAAATCCAGATCATGATAGTCACCCTGCCAATCAAACTGCTGGGCCAGATCCGTACTGGATCTATCATCCCAGGGCACCAGATCTTTGTTCTTGGTACTCACCGGGTGGAATAACAACACCTGATCCAGCTTAAGCAGTTTAGCAAAAGCACCAATAGCAAAACCGCCCCGGCTCAGGCCATAACCCAGCTTGCACTCGAATGGCTCCAGCAGCGTGGATAATTGTTCGAGGAAGAAGATTAAATTGCGACTGCGGAACCAATTGCTTTTCCCCAGGTGCTGAAAGGCAATAATGTTCACTTTCTGCTTTTGGGCCAAATGATAGCCCCAAGGGGCAAAATCCGGGTGTAAATCCTGCTCCTGGACATTGGTTCCGGCCGGGGAAAAGGTGAACAGCAAAGGTTTATTCAAATCAACAAACTCATACTTAACAAAGACATCGTCAAGAAGATCGTCTCCCGACATAGGGAGCATTTGCTGTTGCTCTGAACGCGAGTGAGTTAACCACTCGTCTAACCAATACAATAACTTCATCTTACCCACCTTTGAAAACAACCGCGGAATTGTATCAAAGATAGCCGTTTGACGAAAATTTGGTTCGAATAGTGATAATTTCAACTGGAACCATTTTAATACACAGAGGCTTCACCGGTTTCAGCTCATCACAGAAAAGAGTCATCAACAACTTAATACCCAGGCAGGCGATTAGGCCTGAGCGTACTCAGACCTTCAATTGGCCAATTAGAGTTCTTGAGGGGATTAATTACGACAAAGGCCACAGGTATCCCAGTCGAAAAAGCAGGGCCATGAACAACCATCACAGTTGCATATATCACATGAATTGCTCTCCAAGACTCCTCCAACGACTGACTCCAGCAGAGCTTCTTCAATCAGCTCAAATTTATCTTTGCTTTCCATTTTCTACTCCTGACAATCTTGATAGATAACAGATAGGGAAACGTGCCCCGTCGATCACTATTCAGCACCAGGAGATCACACTTAAACAGGGCTTAGTCGGGAGGGATTAAGGAAGTAGCGGGGAAATTCAAAAGGCAGAATCTAACTACAATCACTTGTTACAAAAACATTTTTCACTCAATTAACCCAACATCCGATTTAACTCGTTCAATGAGGGCTTCCCCTCTATTCCCCACCTTTGTGCTATTGAGGCACAGCAGCTTGTTTCGTTAGTGTTTATACCAATTCTCTGTCCGACCTTTGCATTGAGGTATTTGTATTGCTTAAGCCATTGTTGCTCGTGTTGTTATCAGCAATCAGCCACATAAGTATTGCCATTGATTTCGACAAGGAAATTTATTTAGAGGAGTATCAGACCAGCAGGATATCTCTGGCAGATGGCAGTCATTGGCAGTACCAAACCCACTATCAACTTCCAATCAACCTTGATTCAGTGGAGCAATACGCCCGGAACCACGGGCTGGAAATCACCATCCAGGAGCGCACTTTCTCCAACAGCGGAGGCGGGGGTGGCTGTGGACACTCTCCAGTATGCGTTATCCTGCTGCCTGTCTATCTGCTGGATATGTTGTCTGCAGATGAAGTGACCCTGGATCAGGTCAGCTTTTTTCGTGATGGTCAGTGGGTGATGGATCTTCTGTACGACAAGAGTGGTGGACACCTGGCAAGGATTAAGTCAGATACCCTTTCCATCGCGTCCAGTAAGTTGTTGACCAAAACCGTCATAGACTCTACAGATAAGGCTCCATTGGCGCTTTCCGGTGAATTGATAACCTTGCTGCCTCAGCTCCACTCGCAGGCGGAGTTAAGTCAATTCAATACTGAAATATCAAAGTTCAGATCTCAGCTTGTCCATTCTCAACAGAAGCAGGCCCAGCAAAAACAGGCAATTGCCCTACTGAAGACAACAAAACTCACTGTGCCGCAATTTATGCCCCTGGCTGAACACTGGTGCAGCCTGAACGATAGCTTGATGAACTATGACCTCAGCAGTTCACCACAACAATTGCTCGAATACACGGCCGCTATTAGCCGAGGGGACCAGGCCACCAAAATTCTTGATTGTGTTATCCAACATCCGGCTATCGACAACTGGGGAGAGCTGGATAGGCTGATTAATCTGCAGGAGCGCGCATTAACTGAGTGGGAAAGCTATCAAGCTTATGAATGGCATAACCAGGTCAGGGACTTCTTTACGGATTATTTCCCCCATAAAAGCACAGCAGCACTGACGCAAGCGCATCCCTTGTTGAGTATTTATCAGCGCTGGTATCAAAGCGCTGAGATCTCATCCTCTGACTACATCAAGCTCGCTACCGAATACCAGGAAATCTCTGCCCCCCTGAGGAAGGAATTGACGATTTCTACTCCCAATGTGCTCAACGCCAGACTGACATTAGCCAGCCAGGGAAAGTATCCCCCCCTGCCGACTCTTAAGCAGATCCACCGCGCAGCTCCCACAATAAACAGCGAGCAGGCCAGGGCATTGGCAGAGCTTTATTGGCAAAATAACTACGACATAGAGAGATTCGCCATTCTTCCAAGGCAGGATAAGGACTTCGAAAAACAAGCCTATATTCTCTCGCTGCTGGTGCCGCTACCTGATGATGTGCGCCGGACATTACCCATGCCACAAGGGGATACCGACGCCCATATGGCGTGGCGAATCGCAATATTAAATCAGGAGGTAGAAGGTCTGGCTGAGCTGCTCGCCCTCAGACCAGCCTTGGATGATCGCAGCCCTGAGGCGCCTGAGACTGTATCCACCCGGGTTGATGAACAGGGTAATCCCACGTACGCGGAATTGATTTGGCATGCATTGTCATTTAACCCAGAGCGATATCAACAGATACGGCATCAGAGAGAGCAATTAATGGAACAGCAAAAAGAGAAGAGCTGGCAAGACAAAGGACGGGCATTATGGGAGCAACTTTGACGAGGCGATGGATGTAACTTTGTTCATCATCTGCCTTCTTTGAACATAATCACATTTAAGCTTCTCAGCTTGCCGGACAATTCAGGCAATCTTCCAATACCCGTCAGCATAGAACTCATGAAACTGGATAAGGTCACCACCAAGAAGCGTCGCTTGCGTAAAAAGCTCTTTCTGGGGGAATTCCAGCAGCTGGGCATGCGTGTTCACTGCCAACTCAACTGCCGGGATTTGGACTCAGTAGAACAGCTGCTGAATGACCTGATTGATATGATGCATGAGCACAAACTGCTTATCTGTGTCGACGCAGGTACAAATGAACTGAATGCTTTAATCTGGCCCGGCACCCGTTACAGCTCAATCAGTGATAGCGATAAACGACTGGTGCTCAACTGGCTTGAACAACGCCCAGAGGTCAATGAGCTCAATGACCTTGGAACTCTGGACGTTCATCACGACCACTTTTAGCTTCAAAACAATCAGATTCGCCGATTTTGGCGTCACATAAAAATATACTGCCGATAGAGTGAATCCAGCTTCAAGCGTAAGTCTGCCATCCTCTCTGACTGCCCCTCTGCGGCCTGCTGCAACAACTCATGTTCTGTTGCAGTAATCTGACTGCACAAATGAGCCAGCGTCGAGCACAGGTTTTCACTCTGTATATCGGGATGGCCCTGAGCGGCCCCGGCCTCCATCGCCCTGCTGGAACTGACCGGCTTCAGCTTATGCTGCTCGTTATATGCCATCTGCTTTTGCCGGCGGCCAAGCGACTCATCCATGGCTACTTTCATCGCAGGAGTCACCTTGTCGGCGTACAACACAGCTTTGCCGTTGGCGTTGCGGGCGGCCCGCCCAATAATCTGAATCAACGCCTCTGACGAACGCAAAAATCCGGCATGATCAGCCTCCAACACGGCCACCAAAGATGCCTCAGGGATATCCAATCCCTCACGCAGCAGGTTAATGCCAATCAGCACCTCCAGCTCGCCACGCCTCAGCTGGCCAATGATCTCGACTCTGTCGTCAGTTTTCACATCACTGTGAATGTACTGACAGCGAATACCCTCATCAGTCAGGTGCTGATATAACTCTTCTGCACTCCGCCTGCTTAACGTAGTAATCAGTACCCTCTCGTTACGCGCCGTTCTTTCTCTGATCTGGCGCAACAGGTCTGATTGAGTCTCCGCCAGAGGTACTATCTCTATTTCAGGGTCCAACAGACCTGTTGGTCTGATGATCTGCTCGACCGCAACGCCACCGGAACGTTTAAGTTCATACTCCCCCGGAGTGGCAGACACAAATATCGTTTGCGGTTTAATTTTCTCAAACTCAGAAAAGCTCAGAGGTCGGTTATATTTGGCACTGGGCAGCCTGAAGCCATAATCGATAAGTGTTTCCTTGCGGCTCTGATCTCCCTTGAACATGGCATGTATCTGGGGAACCATCACGTGAGACTCATCAATAAACAGAAGCCCTCCCTTGGGGAGATAATCCATCAGGGTGGTCGGGGGTAGAGCGGGATCACGACCGGTGAGATAGGAGCCGTAATTTTCGATGCCGCTGCAATACCCCTGCTGCCGCAGCATTTCCAAATCCCGGGTAGTTCGTTCGTACAGTCTGGCCGCTTCCGCAATCAGATTTTGCGAGCTCAACCTGGCTGTCTGCTGTTCCAGCTCCACTTCAATCTCCCGGCAGGCACGTTCAATCTGGTCCGGAGAGGTGGAATAAAGGGTTTTGGGAGACACACGATAATGGGTCAACTCCCCCTGCAATTGCCCTGTGGCGCTGTCTACCTGCTGCAGTTGAGTAATAGTTTGTTGGTTATCCAATATCACAGTTATCGCCAGCACTTCAGAGTCAGCCGGGAATATCTCCACCCTGTGAGGCTGAATGCGATAGCTGCCACGGCTCAGTGCGTCACCGGCAGGCTCGTAATGTAACTGTCCAAGTCGCGTTTCAATCTCTCCAAGGCTGACCACATCACCAACTGTAAGATGCAGCTGCAAAGCCCGGTAAGCGTCGGGAGAGCCCAGTCCATAAACAGAGGAAACTGACGCTACCACAATCACATCCTGGCGCTCTATCAGCGACTTGGTTGTCGATAAACGCAGACGCTCCAATTGCGCATTAATGGCTGAGTCTTTGCGGATAAAACGGTCGCTGCCGGGGATATAAACTTCTGGCTGATAGTAGTCGTAGTAGGAGACAAAATACTCAACGGCATTCTCAGGGAAAAAGCGCCGCATCTCCTGGTAAAGCTGAGCCGCGAGGGTTTTATTATGGGCCAGAATCAAGGTGGGACGATTCAGCCGATGAATAATATTGGCCATGGTAAAAGTTTTACCTGAGCCTGTGACACCTTTGAGTGTCTGATGGGTTTTCCCCTGGTGAATCCCGTCAATTAGCCTGGCGATCGCATCAGGCTGATCCCCTGCTGGTGGGTGTTTGGCATGTAAAAGAAATGACCCTTCTGCCATGGAATACTCCCGTTGTCAGTTGACATCTGAGCATTCAAGTAACTGCGCCTGCGGCGACAAAGTCAATAGCAGAAGAGTCCTGACACCAATCGGCGTAGGAGATTGGTATTAGAGATTTGGCTTGTACTCAAAACCAGCCTGGGCTTCGCTGTCGGTAAAGCTCTTCAGCTTCTGCTTATGGGCAAACATATTGTTGACCATTGAGCCGGGGAACATCTCAATGGCATTGTTAAAGTCCTCTACATTGGCATTAAAGATACGGATAGCGGCGCCAACCTGCTCCTGTTGCTCGCTAATCTCAGCCATCACCCGCAAGTAAGTGTCAGAAGCTTTGAGTTCTGGGTAAGCCTCTACTGTTACCTGTAATCCCTGCAACAGCTGTTTGGTTTGACGTTCAGTGGCCGCCAGTTTATCGGTATCCACACCTTCACTCATCTGGGCGATGGCGCTGCGCAGCTCGGTCACCCGGGACAGGACTTCCGATTCATGCAACTTATACTGCTCAACCAACTGCTCAACCATGGGAATAATTTTGTTCTTCTGGCGCTCCTGAGTCAGTACCGATGCCCAGGCTCTGTCGACAGCATTGTGTTTGCCAATAATGCCGTTATAGAGCCCGATACAGGTCCCCACCAATACGACCAATATGCCAATCCCGATAATCATCTCCATCTAGCTCTCCTTCTCTCCTGCTGAGTGTCCCTCAAAATTGTTATCACTCAGGCGCATCATTTCGTGCACTGTATCCAACAACAGATCCAGTTCCTTCAGCTCAGTATGCCTGGCGATCTCTTTGGCAAAAATTTCTGGCCTGTCCAGGCCGAATTTACGTCTTACAGGTAACAGCTCTTTATTCACCGCCACGCACAAACTGCCATCAATTGCGATTTCAACCACGGGCCCAAGAAAGTGCTGCCCCAACATGGCCAGCCTCTCTTCCAACACCGGAGTCAACAGCCTTGCCGCCGCTAAAGGGTCCAATGCATAAACCTTAAACACCCGGTTAAACACGTTGGATGCGCCAGTGTAGGCTTCGCCGGCGGGCTTGATATCACAGTCACCTGAAAGGCAGATGCCCCTGGCAAAAGGAAACTGAAGCAAGATACCGTGTCGATTGTTTTCAATCGTTACCGTTTGGGTTGTCCGGCGGCCACCAGAACCCAATCGGCTTTCCTTTCGTTTCACCACATAATGGAAGGTATACAGCTGATAATCAAAGCTGTACTCGCTCCCTTCATAGTGGCCGTTATACAGGGCCTTGATCTCCTGCTGTTCGTTACCCCGCCGGAACTCGCAAAAGCGCTCACTCAGCTCCCCGGCCATACCTTTACCGTACACAGCTTCGGGCTGAAGGTTATTGTTTAACAGCGCATCTTTCAGATAGATTTTGTCAGATAAGCCCGCACGCCAACGCCTGCGTTTTATCAGCCAAAACAGCATAAGCCCGGCGGGTAACAGATTAAGAAGAAATACACCGACTACGGGGTCTTCAGTCCCCAACAAACTTGCCAGGGAGCCCACCAAAGTATCCCAGAAGAAATAAAACCAGTTGGGGTTCAGGGGAATCACAAAGCCAACAGCAGCCCATATCAGCATTCGTCCCCACATGACTGCGGGAAAAGGTAAGGCAATATCCCTGTCTTCCAACAGATGACCGACTGTGACCAACACCGCCGCCGGATACCAAAGATCCTGGCGAAAAACATAGAAGTAAATCGACTTATCCAGCCAGGACCACAGTTCTGAGCCCCACACAAGTATCACCAGTGCCGACAACACCATAGAGAGTGACAGTCCGAACAACACCCTGTACCAGGTATCCCTATAGTCCAGAGGCCCTCTGTGATCAGCCACATCATTAATCACTCTGATGAGATCATCCTGATCCCGAGCCCGCTCAATCGCCTCGCGAATGCGCGCAATGTTTCTGCGCACCTGAGCATTGTATGAATTGGCCGCCTTATTGTTCAGCTCTCTTCCCTCCAACTGCTCACATCATCCAGTCCAACATGAAACAAAAATCTTACAGATGAAACGGTTAAAATGACAATAAGATAAATCGGTATAAATGGCTGATTTTTAATCCCCTCCATTCCTGCTAGCCTCATTGCTAACCTCAGTCGAACAAGATAATCAGGCCAGCACCTTCACTCAGGGCCTTTGCCTGCATATAACAGAAGATGAAAGTAGAACTCAGAGTACCGGTATTCACCGAGGATCATGGTGAGCTGTCGATATACTCCCTGAATGCCAGGGTTAATCAAAAACTCCGTCAGGAGGAGCCTGTTTTTGTCATAGAATCCGATGACGGGCTTATGGAAATGCGCTCTCCCTGTCATGGTGTCGTCACCCAATACTTTGTCGAAGAAGACGAAATTGTGGAGCCTGGCGAGTTAGTCGCCACCATGTTAATGACCGGGCAACTGGACAACTCGGAGGAAAGAGAACTCAAGGTCCCTCCCATATCTGAACTCGGTGATATCACCATTGCAGCCCTGCACGTGAAAGCCGGCGAGCCCTTTCGCAAAGACGCCCCTTTGGTTGATCTTGAAACTGATAAAGCAGTGCTCGAGATCAACGCCCCCTCTGATGGAGTGATAACTGAATTCCAGGTTCACCAAGGTGATTTTGTAGAGTCTGATCAGGTTATCGCGCGAATAAAAACCACAGGAGAGCAGAGCGAGAGTATCGCGAAGCAGCAACCCATTCGTTCCTCATCCAGCCAATCCCACAAGCCACAGACGAGTTACCAAACAAGAAAACCTGCTGCTGTTATGGGAATAGACAAGTCACTGCTCAAAATCGTCGGCGCACTCGCGCTGGCAGCAGTCATTGGCTATCTCATATTTGCTAACTAACAAGAGCACCTCAATGGCCACTCTATCAGGACTGTTTATTTTTCTAATCCCTCTGCTGGCGCTGGCTTTTATCTCTTCTCGAGAGTACGGATTGTCGATGGGAGATAGCTTCGATAAATGGCGAGCAGCCAAGGTGATTGCCATCGGCATCGCCATCTTGTATTGGCTGATCATCCTGTTTGTCTGGAGCGAAGCCGACCGGAGCAGCTTGTTTAATGAGTGGGATTTGGAAGGACTCCTATCTTACTATTTCTTTCCGGGTCTGAACCTGGGGCTGGTGATTTTCGCTCACGCCGCGGGTGAAATGTACGCTGCCAGAGTATCTGTCTCCAGCAGCGAAATTTGCGAAGATGCCGCCTTTGTTCTTGGCTATCTGGGGCTGATATTTTGCTTCAGTTTTGTCTTTTACTAGTTGACGAAATTATTGTCGCAAAGACGCATCATTTCATGCACTGTATCCAGCATTACTTTCAGGTCCTCCAGTTCAGTGTGACCTGAGATTTCCTGCAGAAATGCATCCGGGTTGTCCAGCCCATTAACCCGCTCCGTCACCAGTAGCTTGTCTTTCGACGCCACGCACATATCACCATATCGATTAATCTCAATCACAGGTGAACTGAACTTCTCGCCAAATTTAACCAGCGCCTCCTCCAGCAAGGGCGAAAGCATTCTGGCAGCGTCCATGGTGTCTTCGGTAGAAACCTTGTAGATCCGATTAAAATCATTGGAGGTACCGCTGAAGGTCTTGTCCCGTAAGAATATTCTTCCATCCCCTTGAAACGAAACACCTTTGGCAAAGGGAAACTGCAAATATATGCCGTAGCGGTAGTAGTCATATTTTACCGTGCGGGTGCGGGTCTTACCGTCTGAGTCGGTATAGGTTTCCGTTTTCTTTTCAACATAGTGGAATTTATACAGGTGGTAATCAAAGCTGTGCTGTTCGCCTTCATATCGCCCCTGATACAGTGCAAGCACTTCCCGCAAGTGGTTACCCCGATTAAATTCCCTGAACAAACCGTATAACTCATCTGCCTTTTCCTTTCTGGAGAAAGGGACCGCTTTAAGCTGATTGTTAAACAGGGCATCCAGCAGGAAGATTTTATCTGACAACGGCTTGCGCCAGTTTGCCCGGGATCTGAGCCAGGGAAACATCAGGATGACAAAAATCAGATTGGAGAGCATGAGTCCTGTCACCGGGCTGCTGAACCCCATGGTATAGGACAGCTCCTGTGGCCAATTGGGCATGAAAGCAAACAGCGCGCCTGCGACAACCCAACACCCGAGTCTGACCCTGGCTGATTGAGATACAGGCAGCCCGTATCCTTTATCCTCAAGCCATTGCCCCAGAGTGGCCAGAGCCAACACTGGATAGAGGTATACATAGGCCGCAATAACCACACTGCCAAGAGGCGATTGCCAAACCTTATCCACGCTGTCATCGGCAAACATCGCCATAATAGACAGGACAACCATCACCAGGCCAGAACCGAAAAACACACGGTAGAGTGTGTCCTTATAATCCAGTGGGCCGGCGTGGTTACTCACTTTTTCGATCACTGTCTCCAAATCCTGCTGAGTTTCAGCGCTGGACACTTGATCGCGGATCGCTTCAATGTTCTGCTCAACCTTCGCATTGTGCGAGACAACTTTGAACTGCGGCTTCATTCTTCCTCCCGTCAGTAAATCTATCCGTCCTCTTTACTGCTATCAGGAGCCGCTGAAGCAGCCTTCATAGTCACAGTAATTCAACTGCTTATGTTTCTGGATAAGATACTCAAGCTCAGCCTTGGCAGTGTCGATTTTGGCGACATATCTGGGCTCTGAACGCTTCAAATCATTGTAGCGGCTTTTCTGGTCCTGAATTTCAATCTGGATGCTGCGTCGCTGCTGCTCGGTCAAATCCGGGCTGTTTAGCCTTTCTGTCCTGTTCCTTATCTGGAAAGAAGCATCCTCAATTGAGGTTCTGTGGTCTTCCAAGGCTTTTATCGCCTTATCGATTTTCTTTTTTGCAGCGAAATACTCAGACCCAGGCTTATACCCCTTCATAAAATCAGAATCGTCCAGGTTCCACTCGCTGCAAACCGCCCTGTAGTAACCGCCACTTTTGCCAAAAGCATAACCCGAAGTCGCAGTACAAAACTCTTGAGTTCCTTTGTAATGCCCCGTGGTGTAGTCACTCTTGAGGGGAATAACGCCACCTATCTCTTTACACTCTTTGGCGTACTCGTCGTACTGGGTAAGGGAAAATCCTCTCTTGGCTTCATCGTATCCACGAGCCTGCCAATCCGTGTTTGCACAGTCCTCTACAGATAGGGAGGAACAGGCTGCCAACAGCGACAGCACAGCTATCAGGGTAATAAATCTCATGCTTTTCCTTGATCTTATTATTGATTAACAACGTTTATCCCACGTCTTCACTCACGCCAACTACTGAGTTGGCTGAATGGCCCGACAGGAGTCAGTTGCTAACCCTATAGAAAGCGCAGATTGGCGACCATTACCCATTCTTCCATTTTGGCTTCTAACAGGCTGATTTTGTGTTGATAACTCTTTTAACCTAACAGTAAGTGATTAACGGACATTTTACCGTTTTGAAAAAGCTCTCAAGCAGGAAGAGGAAATGACATCAATGGTTGCACTTTGGCTACCCAAACGATGACGATAAAGAGACTTTAGCCTTTTTAACCAAGAGTCTGGGTCAAAAAGGCACAAGCATTTAGAAAGTATCAACTCACACGGGTAACTTTTAGAGTGACACTTCCTCGATTGTTGTAATAGGTACGCCATGCATCATTAGGATAAGCGTAAAGATAACCAGCTTTCGTCACTGTCAGAGGCTTGTGCTTTGGATATTTAGTAGCATCAAAATACTGATGAGGGCATGGGCTTCCATCGTGACCTACCACAACATCTTCCTTTTTCTCAATATCATTGGTAATGACACCAACCATCCTGAACCAAGGTATCTGCTCATGACGACGGGTAAAGCGGATATCCGCAACGTTACTCTTGGTAATTCTCTTGATAGCTTTCTCCCCCTTGCCGACTATCGTCATAACTGTGCGAATGAAGTCACCAAAGGTTCTCTCACCACCTTCTGTACCATACCAAGAGCAAGAATCCTTACTATCCTGCCACTCTCCTTCAGCCTCAAACCAATAAGTACCCACTTCTAAATAGATCCCGGTATTATTCCAACGAGAACTTGCGAAAACCTCAGCATCCGCATGGTTACCTAATCCCAGTTTGCGTTCAGCATGGTATGGATAATAACTCATCGGAGAAAACTTCTGGCGTTCGAATACACTCTCATCAATCTCCTCCCACTCAGGCAATACTGTACTTGGGTGAATAAATGGAATATTCCGAGGACGAGAGCGAAGCTTTGAAAACACCCCTTTATATGAATTGTGCATTACTCCATTTGGATCCGATGGGATGTGGTTTCTCCAACCATGCCTAAAGCCCAGGTTACCTATGTCAATGTCACTGGCTTCGTCCATCATCCAAGCCAATGCCCTGTTAGATAGCTCACACTCAGCATATCCCCCTCCAACATCAGCATGCACTCCAGGAAACCACCTCTCCCTTACATTACCTTCATGTCTATTCAGGTTATTCCAACGACTTACGGTGAAACTACTGCGTATTTCGTCGAGAGCCATCGCGTGGCGAGCAACTAACACATTGTCACCCAAGCCATAATCATGAAAACGCCATTTCTTAGAGGAGTCCCATAGCCAATTTACATACTTCAAGTTATCCGGTACACCCAGCGCACCAACTGTATCCCATACTCCGAGGAACGCCACCTCACAAGGAGAACCTTGAGCATGCATTGGAATAGCACTATCTTGAATCCAATGCTTATTTCCTTTGCGATATACTTCCTCATAGAATGTATCAACGTTTTTCCAACCATCCTTATAACCAACATTGTCCAAATTCACCAAACCACTATTAAGCATGCCTGCAACACAACGAACGGTGAAAGCTCCACGGCTGAATCCAAACAAGAAAATTCTATCGCCTGATTGAAAATTAGCTGCCAACCAGTGATATGCACTGCATGCATGTCGTTTTAGATTAACTCCTAATACTCCATCTAATATCTTGTCTTTTATACCAGTTCCTTCACCACCTAAGCCTGGATGGTAGTACTTTAACTGCTCTATACCATTATGTTCTGATGATATTGCGTTGTAGAGCTTTACAACGTTAGTTGGCGCAGGAATTCCATTCTCCTCCTGCTGTGGGTTATTCCAAGTACCATCACAACATACAATCAAATTTCGCATGATGTTCTCCATTTAACTAACACTAAAGAGTGTGATGAGTCATAGGCACCAAGGAAAGTAAATACGACAGGTACCATTCGTAAGCATCCAAGTTAACATTAGTAACCCTAAAGACAATAACAGTAAATTTTTAATTGAACTTTGAGATTCTGACTCAGTTATCATGTAGACCTGACAACTGATAATATGGATCTCCCCTGCATGCTAGCAAGCAGCAGGGGCGGATGAGTCACCGAGTAAAGTTGTCACCTAACTCTATCAGTAATCCTCAAGAAATCTTTCACACAATCAAGGAAGTCGGGATTATTTTCAATATCCCTTAAAGGAATAGAGTTAATGAGTAATTTACTACGCTGGTTCCACCCATCGGGAGTTTTTATCCCATACATACCGCCTATTTGCTCACATCTCTTCGCAAACTCTTCGTTGGAGTTATAAATCTTTATCCTTACAGATACAGTCTCTTCACCTTCCGACTCAACCTTATTACGATTCACAACCAGATAATAAGGCCAATGGGGTGAATCAAATGCATTGTGTTTCCCATTAAAAAGACAAAAGTACTTTTCCCGAGCATCATATTCAAGTTTAGTGCTGATTGAATCTTGAAGGTATTCACCTATCAATGAGAACTCATCATATTCATGGAGCATTTCCAGTGGTTCTAGATTACTAAACCACAACTTTGCAAATAGTACCTCAATATGGTTTCCACAAACATCTGAAAAACCAAAGGAATAGAAACCATTCTTATTAGCTTCGACCACTCTATCACCATAAGAAAAATAGAGCGTAGAAATATCTTCAAGAACAGATTTATGTCTCTTAGTCATTCTCTTGATGATATTGCTAAAATCCTTGTAGTAACTATCACTCCTTTCATTCCAATTCCCAAATACAAAACTCTTTAACTCTCTAAAAATTTTTTCAACTTGAGCAGGAACAGCTTTTCGACCGATTAAATTGTCCAGAGCATTTTCAAGCCAGTCGTCATTAATCTGAATAAAAGAATCATGGCTCTCCTGACCATGTTCAAAGTCATAACTGTCGGATAAAATAAATAACCAGTCCCAATCTGGATAATTGCTTTTGCACCAATCAAAGTAACTTTTAAGCTGACTCCGACTTGCTTTAGTACCATCCTTTCTCTCGATACAAATAGCCTTTTGTGATTCCATGTCGATAAGCAAAAGGTCTATACGTTTCGATGATTCCCCAACAGAAATAGGAACCTCCGTAAGACAGCAAAACCCAGATAGGGAAGTTGCAGCGAACTTTGCGATATCCATCGCATGCTCAACTTTTATATCAGCCCCCGCTAACGAGTTCACTAAAGCACGGAGGAAATACTCGCCTTGATCGTGGCCTTCTTTAGGGTCAAGTAACCAAGCTAGTATCGCACAGGTATTCAGTTCATTTAGCCTTAGGAATTCGAATAATGAGGTTTGTTTTGCTCTGGAAGATAATTTAATAAAGTCGGGATCTGAAAGTATTGACATCAGTGCTGTCACACTGTCTTGAGTGATGTTTGTCATAGATATGCATCCTGCAAAATTAAGAACAACTCCATAAGGGGTGCATAAATTAACCAATAATCATATGTTATTCAATACCCTACAAATCAAACCACAAGTTTAACTTCAGTCCCCTGTTGCCATGCCAACGAAAACTGATTACTATTTGCACGCCTTATTAATCACCCATCAACTGTAAAGGAGAGAACATTATGAAATACACATCATCATCCTTTGCAGGTCTTGCCCGTTAAGCAGCAGAAAGCTACCCCATCATTTCAGCTTTCTTGAAAGCTGTGCCCGGTCAAATGACCAGCCAATACGTTTATCGTTTTTATCCTGTTTAAAGGAATTGGTATATGGGCAGATCCGTCCAAAAAATTACTGACTCTGTCAGCCTTATTGCGTCCAAAGGCACCTGGATTGAAGGGCTGGCGATACAACAACTTGAAACAACCGCTCAGCTTCCGGGTATGTATAAAGTCGCTGGGATGCCAGATTTGCATCCCGGTCGGGGTTACCCCATAGGCGCAGCATTCTTTGCCATAAACAAGATCTATCCAGCACTGGTCGGCAATGATATCGGCTGTGGTATGGCTCTGTGGCAAACAACTTTGGCCAGCAATCGAGTGAAGCTGGATAAGCTGGCAAAGCAACTTGGCAATGTGGAGCAGCCTTTGGATGAATGCTGGTCGGAAACTATTGCCGAACGTAAACAAGCCAAAGATATCTCAATCGATACCTATGATATGGCACTTGGCACCATAGGTGGCGGTAACCACTTTGCTGAGTTTCAGGCTATAGACACCATCTATGACGAGCAAGCTCTGGCCGAGTTGGAACTCAACCCCAAACACCTGCAACTACTGGTTCATTCAGGCTCCAGGGGACTGGGACAATCCATTCTTGTGGAACATATACGTCAGCGCGGTCATAACGGGCTTGAGCCCGATGACAGGGAGTTTAAGGAGTACCTGAAGCAGCATGACGAAGCCGTACGCTGGGCCGAACTCAACCGGGAGTTTATTGCATTGCGCTTTCTTGAAGCGGTCAAAGCAAAAGGCCACAGTGTACTGGATGTGAACCATAACCTGGTTTCCCCTAAAACACTGAATGGTGTTGAAGGCTGGCTTCACCGCAAGGGCGCGACACCTGCCGACAAAGGATATGTGGTCATACCCGGCTCAAGGGGAGACTATAGCTATCTGGTCAAGCCGGTGGCCAATCATGGAGAAGAGCGCAGTCTCTGCTCCCTGGCCCATGGCGCAGGAAGAAAATGGAAACGGGGAGATTGTCACGGACGTCTGGCTCACAAGTTCAGCCGGGAAGAGCTGTACTCAACAGCACTGGGCAGCCGGGTGATTTGTGGCAACAAAACCCTGCTCTATGATGAAGCCCCACAGGCTTATAAAAAGTGCGAAACCATCATAGGCGACATGCTTGATGCTGGCCTGATCCGCGTTGTCGCCCGCCTCAAGCCGATACTGACATTCAAAACACATGGAGACTGCGGCTCATGATTTTACTGCAATTATCTGCAGGTACGGGGCCAATGGAGTGCTGTCGTGCTGTCGCCCTGGCCTGCCACGCCATAGAGAAACAGTGTAAGACGACAGGAGTTGCTGTCGACATAGTTGAAGCCTGTGACACTGGTACTCAAGGCTGCTTTAAATCTGTGTTGCTACAGCTGGACTCAAAAGATGAATCCGCAGCCAAAGCTATAGCAAAGGAATGGCAGGGAGCCATGCAGTGGATATGTCAAAGTCAGTACAGGCCGGGGCACAAGCGTAAGAACTGGTTCTTCAGCGGGCAGATGTTTGAGATTAACGAAGCCAGAATGGACGCTGGCGTTCGCTTTCAAGCATGCAGGGCATCCGGAGCTGGTGGTCAACACGTTAACACCACTGACTCGGCTATCCGGGCAACTCACCTTGCATCGGGGATTTCAGTCAGGGTTGAGAGCGAGCGTAGCCAACATGCCAATAAACGTCGGGCCATAGCTCTGTTGTTTCAAAAGCTTGAATCACTGAAGCAGCAACAAATGACCCAAGAGGAGAAGCAGCGATGGCAGCAACATTGGGAAGTACAGAGAGGTAATCCGGTAAGGACATTCAAAGGCGAGAAGTTCTTACCCATCAAGTGACCTTAAATAATCAGCTGACTTCAGGGGCTGCCCCCATGCACGCCCCTGAATTTAATAGCTCAACTTGATGATGTACTGGCTTTCACAGCAGTTTTATCAAACCTTCTATGAAGCTGAGCGCCCAGCATCGAAGCAGGAATGGTCATCACAACAGACAGCACCACTATCCATTCATATCCGACCGCGTATTTGGATTGAACCAAATAAAAAATCACACAGCCGCTAATTGCACCCAATAACCCATAAATAAAAGGAGTTAGGTAGGTCGTCGACCTGGGCATCATAGATACATAGCCACCAGCAAAAGTTGAGATCAAACCAGCAAACATAGTTAGCCCTATGACGGATGGATTTGTCATAAACTCCTTAATTACAGAAGTTCTGTAAGTAACAAACAGGGCGATCCCTAAGCAAATAGTCACCACGAATGCCACTACCTGAGATAGCACAATACCCGCCAGAATCCCCTCTACGCTGACTTTACTTACGCTATCTGCATCAGTACCGGGGCGCTTCTCTTTATCGGCGATATCACATGGAGATAAATGGGAAGCACAATCACTGCTCTCAAGCCTCTTATCAACACGTCTGACAGCCAGTTGGTGCCCCATGACCAGAGCAGCGAAGCACAGACAATAGCAGGTTAATTCGTACCAGATTGTAGATAAGTCTCCGAGATCTGTACCAGGTTGAATCATCCTATTCGCGAGAAAAACCCCCGCTAGGACAATAAAAAGTGAGTTAATCCACCTTGCTTTAGCGACAGCCAGAGAACCAAAGTACACCCCACCTATACCGTTCAGAAAGACCCCCAACAGGAAATACATCTGCACCCAGGTATCAATAGATTCAACGTCAGCTTTGATAACAATCAGCGCAAAAGATGGATACAGAACCCCCATCGATAGATAGACCCCTAATGTCGCAGCCCATCCGACAACAATTCCTTTGAGACTAAATTCCTTAAGCATTCATATCTTCCTTGTTGGCGTATCATCCCAATATCAGGGACACCTCCCCTCATCTGCCTTCAAATTAACCCAACAGCCGAGCTGGCACTATTAGTCATACTTCTAACTTGTCATTCAAAATGTTCAGCTCTCATAGACTCAATAGGTGGTAAAACCTAAGCTCCAATAAAAAACGCCCGGTGTACCGGGCGTTTTTTCAGGTTTAGCGAGCGTTTCTTTGCTCCCTTCTGCGCTCGACTTCATCCACTATGCCGTTTTTATTTCTGTCTCTGGATTCACCATAACGAATATCCAGCAGGTCATCTGTGCCGTTGCGGTTCAGATCCGGGATAACGCCTTCGGTTTGGAAGAAGATACGGGTCTCCAGAGGACCACTGACGTACTCGCGACGCTCAGGGTCCCAGTGCTCAACATCCGGCTCGATAACGGTTGCCGTGATATAAACCCGGGTCGCAGGGAACAATCCCAGTGCACTCCCCTCTTTACAGTAATGCACTTCCGGCATTCCTATATTGGCATCAGCTTCATACTCCATACGGGCACGGGACTCTTTGTCACAATCCGGGTCATTCTCATAAATAATGTCGACGTTACGGCCATTGGCCAGATTCGCCACAGGAATAACCATGGGCTCCTCGGTGAGTTCAAACTCCTTTTGCTGCTCACGCTCCCACAAAATCGGTACATTTCTGACCGGCTCAATACCAACCCTTTCATCCCCGGCAAAGAAGAATGGCTCCTGATTACGCATCATGGACTCAACCGCAGCGGTACGAGGCAGTAACTGCACCCGCAGGTCTCTGATAATCATCGGCCGCTCCGGCTCCAGGTTACTCAATGCAATCTCAAAGTTACCATTGCTGACATTGATATCACCCACGTCATAGCTGGGGATCCTGGGTGCCAGGGTCATTAGGTTGTTGCTGGAGTCAAACAGCTGGGTATCGACCACAATCACATTCTCATCAAAGGTCGCGCCCAGATGGAAAATGCTGCCGGGCGGTACTACGCCATCAGCCCCACCACTCCAGGACTTGGGTGTGGAATAGTGCAGCTCAAATACGTTGTAGCTGGTGCCCTGATAGGTTTGTGTTCCCAGCGGGCCGGATATGGTTGGCGTATCCCATGGCGCCATAGTCCAGAGGTACACCCAGTTCATATTCAGTGAAGAGGAACTGCTGAGGATTTTGATCTTCATCGCGTGGGACGGAGCGCCGTTGGGATTCACAAAGTCCCAATTGTGCAACGTCATCGAGTTAAGCCCGACGTTATGACCAAGAATACTGTAGCTGGTGTCACTGAAATGACGGTCCACAACCCGGCCACCGCATGTCAGGCCGGTAGAGCCGGTTGCCAATATATGCGAGTTGGTGGGTGTTTCCCCCGGCAAGGCCGAAGAGTTGCCGTGGGCCAGCCCATAATTGTGCCCGGCTTCATGGCTGGTCGTGCCGCCAATGGCGTAAGCCCAACGTCCCAGTGTTGAGTTGGTCCCCGACAGCGCCGAAGCGCAAGATGCCGCAAATGCCTGACTGAATACCCGGCCATGATCCTGCGGGTCGTTATCATTGGTATCCACGGCTGTGGCAATACCAAACAGGCCAGCATTCCAACTGGAAGTATCTGAGCCAATGGCCACCACCTGCCATCTGGGCTCAGGCATGGCTGGCAGTGTTGTCACGGGGCGCACATCAACACTGAACTCACAGTAATCGTTCACCACAACCTGAGTAACCTCGTCCCTCAATTGTGCCGTGGTGCCTATGGTTCCGTCTAAATCTGACACATCAAACGGTTGTGCCGGTGTCACTCCATAACCAGGTTGAAAATTGGGGAAAAGGTTATCCACCACTGTTGGGTAATACAGGTACAAATTGCTGTTCTTGGGACTCGCCAGAGCTGACCCCGGACAATCTGTTGCGTGGGCCTTTTCGGGGAACAGGCAGGTTATTGCCATCGCAGCCATTGTCAGCGCTGACGCGGCCTTCCAGTTTCTATTGAGACTTCTGAGTTTCATAACATCTCCTCCATGCTGTCGTACAGCCAACAACCTCAACCTGACATCGACCTGATACTGCAAATCATCTTGCCGATAAGGCCTGGGGCTGTTGCTGCTCAAATTGCTCGTCAAAGCAATTGCCAGCATGCAAAAGCCATGGGCAAATCCCATACATCTGATAAGGGCAAAACTGGGGGATCCTGGGAAAAAATGGGGACAGCAAACAGATAAGGCATCTATAAAACAGGGACTTAAAATAATCACAATAAAGATACGACACGAACGCGAACATAACTCCACAGCAGCAAATTAAGGTCGCCAGGCGTGTGATTTACCTGAGATGTCACATATCCCAATCGCCCGGTATCCAGCGTCTATACTGAAAATAAAACTGCGTAGAGTTCTTGAGGAGCGGCCAGTGATCAACGACGCGACATGCCAATCAGACAATGTGGAGCTGGACAGAACCCAGTGCGAACAACTCAGAGTCAAAGAAGTTGAACACTATATGGCTGTCGTCCAACAAAACGATTCGAGTTTGACCGCCCTTTCAACATTGCTGGCAAGTCTTTGCAAAGTCCCCTTCTCCGGTGTCAGCCTGGTCGACAGTAACCATATATGGATTAAAGCGCACCACGGTATCGAAGCCTCCTGCCTGCCCAGAGAAGGGGCTTTTTGTGCCAAAGCCATTGACTGCAATCAAGATCTGTTTGCCGTGCCCAATACCCTTGTCGACCCGCACTTTAAAACCAATCCTCTGGTACAGGATGCCCCCAACATTCGGTTTTATGCCGCAGCACCTTTTTACGGCAAACAGGGTTTTGCCATTGGCACCCTGTGGATCATGGATACCAAGCCTGTTGAGCTGACTGAAGACATGGAGACCATACTCAAGAGTATGAGCGCCTATGTAGCCCAGTTCCTCGGTGACATCTATAACTGCGAAGTGACTCACCTGCCCAACCGCACCAGTTTCATCCGCCGATTGCAGGGCCTGATGAACCAAAAATCAGAGAAAGTGTCAGTCGGCTCCATTCATGTGCAAAGGCTAAGGCATGTGACCAATATTTATGGGGCAGACTTCCGGGACGAACTGCTGGAGATCATCTCCAAACGGATTATTGACTGGAATAACTCACGCTGGTTACTGGCTCACTTCGGTCGGGGTAATTTCTTTTTCGCCAGCTTTGGTAAAGACAGTCGTGCGGATGTCTCCAACCTGCTATCGATACTCTCTGTACCTGTTACGCTATCAGGCATCACCATCTCTACCACGGTTAACATTGGGGTCGCTTCTGCCTACTCCAATGAAGCAAATGCTGCCGCACTAACGGATATGGCCGAGCTTGCCTCAACCAAGAAGAAGCGCAGTGGCGTGGCAAATGTGCATTTTCAGGATGGTCTGACACCCAATCAGCAGATGGCCATGGATATCAGAGCCTCCCTGCATCAAGATGAAAGCGACAACTATCTCACCCCTTATTACCAACCTCAGATAGATATGAGCAGCGGGGAAATCGTCGGTTTTGAGGCACTGCTTCGCTGGCATAACTCCCACTTCCAGAACACCGCAGTTTGGCAGGTGCTAAAGCTGGTTGAAGACATGGGAATGACACCTGTACTGGATATCCTGATGTTTAGAAAAGTGTGTGAAGATATCGCCACCTGGAAAAGTCAGGGCCTTAAGGTTCCAAGAATCTCGACCAATATCTCCCGCACTACACTGCTGACGGAACACCTTGAAAGTGAAATGGCTGAGATCCTTCATAGCACTGGAATAACTGCAGACGAAATAGAGTTGGAGATCACTGAAGATGGTTTGCCCCTTGATGACAAAATACTATCCAAACACATCAGTTCATTGAGGCATTTTGGTTTCAACATCGCCATTGATGACTTTGGCACAGGCACTTCCAATATTGGCACCATTGCCAATATCGACTGCCATCTGCTGAAGGTCGATCGTCAGTTTGTTCACGGCGTATCGCTGAACGAACATGTGGCTGCGCTGCTGCGCTTAATCAAGGGTACCGCTGACTCAATGAATCTTCCGCTTCTGGTTGAAGGGGTGGAGTCTCAGGACGATCTGGATTGGCTGAGTGATATGGGAATAGACCTTATCCAGGGCTGGTACTTCGCCAAGGCGATGCCTGCCCGGTTAATACCTGACACCCTGACCCAAATGGCACAAGGCAATCCAGGCACCAGCCGCAACAGTAAAGCCGAACACCTGCGCTGCGTACTGGCACAAATCTGCCGCGGAGAGATTTTGAATTAGTTGGGCTCAGCCAGGCTTATTCAGGATAGATAACCTGCCAGTAGTCTGAATCAGCAAATTTGGCATTGGGTGAAAAGGCCGACGGCTTTCTCAATTCACCCTGAAATACATAGGTTATTGAGTCATCAGGAATGGGGTAGATTGGTGTCCCTGAACCGCATTTGAACCAATATCCTTTAAGCAGGCTCCTGTCTGGTTGGACAATTGAAAGTGTCTTCACTGGACTGAAAGCTGGACTCTGCCCTTTAAATAATAACTCTGACTTCTGCTCAACATGTTGGGCAAGTTGCTTATCAAAAGCTAACGCTTCGACTTCATCAAAACCAGTTGCTGCAATAGCCGAGCAATACCATCCAAGCGTCCCATATAGCAGAGCACCTAGTTGAAATCTCATAACAGTTCCCTTGCGAAAATGATGACAACCAAACTACCCTACCCAGGTGCTCACTGCTATTACCCAAACTTCTATCCAATCAATGGCATTGAGCGTTACTCACAACCGGGTCAGCAGCTGTTTTGCCTTGTCTCTGTCCATACAGCTTTGCATTGGCTTACGGTGGAACGATTTGGCACTGACCTCCCGTTTTTCGCCCTCGAAGCTGCCATCGGGCAGCATTACGGTCACCCGGCATTCAACCCTGTTGCCCAGTTCGCTGTATATCAGCTCAACCCGCTGCGCCCGCATAATTAAGTTTTTATACGGATAGCCTTCATCGGTATCCAACCGTTCGATGGGCAGTGAGTTATCAGCCAATAGTGGGAATGACAAAACAAACAACATAAAAGCAAACAGTCTCATGGCGTATCACTCCTTTCTCTGTAATCAACAGCAATGAGTGTTGCGCCGTTTGCTTAACCCTGACAAACGCTTTAAATTTAACCACAGGTAAGAAAATCTTAAGTATGTTATGAAGCTTCCTCCGCTCAAAAGCCTGCTCTACTTTAAGCACGTCGCCCAAAGCGGCAGCCTGAAAACGGCGGCCCAACAGCTTTATGTCACCCAGGCAGCCGTCAGTCAGCAAATTAAATCACTGGAGCAACACCTGGGCTGTCAGCTATTCCTGCGTAAAGTGCGCCAGATAGAACTTACCCCGGAAGGAAAACAACTACTCCCCTATGTAGTGAGCGGAATTGGCAGCCTGGAGCAAGGTGTTGCCAGTTTCCAGCAGGACCCCAGGCCCAACGTCCTTAACCTGTCGGTACTCAGCTCCTTCGCTCACTGTTGGTTGATGCCCAGATTGAGTGACTTTCAGAAGCACCACCCGGATATAAAGATCCGGCTGGAACCCAGCGATAGTCTGGTGCAGTTCGATATAGGAGATACAGATTTGGGGATCCGTTTTGGCTACGGCGATTACCCCAACTTGAACAGCGAATGCCTGTCAGGAGACAGCATACTGCTGGCCTGTAAACCCGGCACCATAGATACCAGCAAGCCGCTGAGAGAGCAGCTAATCAGGCAGAAGTTGATTATGGATGTTTGCCCCGACGCAGAACGCGCCTGGCAGGCCCTGTTCGACCATCATGAGATCGCTCAGCAAGATATCCCCGAGTTTCTGTCTATCGATAACGCTGCTCTGGTTGTGCAGGCCACCCAGGCAGGACAAGGGATCGCCATGCTGCGCCGCCAGCTTATCGCCCCTCTGATTGAACTGGGACAACTTGAACAGATCACCGACTTTGAGATCACTTGCCAGTTCAGATACTTCCTCGTCGCGCCCGAAAGCCATTTCCGCTGGCCCAAGGTGGAGCACTTCCGTCGTTGGCTGATGGAGCAAATGAGCACCAATGTGAGTTAAGCCTCAACTTCTCACTCCCTCCACCGATAAACCTTGCTATATATACGGTTCAACTCTAAATCCCATCACAGCCCAATTTCCGTTTTCTTGAGTGAAACTGACCCTTACAAGAGCTTTTCTATTGTTCTTGTATGCTTGTACATAATAGAGAGATACCGATTCTGGGAAATCATCAAACTCTTCATAGTATTGTGCACGAACAAAGTCGGTAGAAATCGGAGAACCATAATCTGACGACAGGCCCTTAATCACAGCAGTGAGTTGCTCTGCCGTAACAGTCTCTCTTAGTAAATTAGCGCCGGTAGACAAGATATCTTCTGCTGAGCCACCAAACAATGAGCTTGCCCAGGCTTGGCCTTTGGGAGACAAGTTAGTGAATAGTTCTTCTTTTGACGCGTGAAAATCAGCCAGCTTTGGAATAAATGTTTCAAAGTCTGACTTTAAAGAATCAATATTTGATTCAACAGCGGACACTTTCATACTGTAAGTTACTCGGTAACTGGGCTTACCATCTGAAGACCGTACAAAGTATCCCAACTTAATCCCCTGAGATGTCGCCTCATTAAAGCTCGGTACCTTATGAGCTATATATCGGGGATCGTAATAAACCAAATCTTCGGCCAACTTTACATTCTTAGAGGTATCCGAATACGTCTCAATATCTATTGCCTGAATCTCAGTGACATCAAAACTACATCCGGACAGCGCGAAAATGACCGCGAACCAAGTCCCAACTATATATTTCAATTGCTGCTCCTTCCTTGTTTAACCATAACTCATTGCCCAACATCATTCAGACAACGATGAATGGCTATGCTCTGTGGTTACTGGTTGTATTCAACCAACATTGCCAGTGTCTCAGGAACCCTTTGCTCGAAGCTCAAACGGGCCACCGCCTCGTCAGACTTTCCCGGTGATGCCTTATAAATCACGTTTGAGCTCACCAGAATATCTTCAATGGTTTCCAGCTTAAATATCGTCTTGTCTTTGTTGACGTAATAAGTGGTTGGAAACTCAGTTGCCCGCAATCCACTGATGATATATCCGAGTCCTGGCTCCAGAGCCTCAACTCGCTCTTTGTCAAAGTAAACAAGCTTAGCCTGTTTGCTATATTCAAACGGCGTGCACTCTTCTACTGACTTGGCCCGATAGAGTTTGGAGGAACACATCCTGGGGATTTCCTGGGCCCGATTAACGACAAATATAAAGTCTATTTTGTCGCTGTATTGCGGCACCATCTCATTTAAATATTCCCTTTCAAATGTTGAGGCACTGTGTTCATTTGAAAGCACCTGAATAACCAACGGCTTTTCAATGCTACTCAGGGAAATCTGACGGTTGTCACCGTCAACAAAAGAGATTGCCGGCAATGTTTGCTGCGCCAGACGGTTATCCAGACAAGTTCTGACTGGGTTCTTAAAGAACAATACCGTGCCACTCGAACTCGTCGCTTCGTGAGCGGCTTCCAGGCACTCTGTAATCCTCTTCGAATACTCAGGCTCATTGCTGTTTCCACAACCTGCGAGTACAGTCACCCAGGACAAAGCAAACAGACTGCTGGCGGTGATCTTGTTCATTCCCTTCTCCATCTGGTTCACTGCATCAGTCGGTTCCATGCCAAACCGGTTCTGGCAGTGATAAGCGTTTGTCGTTGTGATTGGAACTCCAGCTTGAAGCAACATCCACAGAAATGCCACTGTCACCGTTTATAGGCATAGTTCAGATAAGTGTTGGATTTGCAGAAGTAACCGCAGATATACCCGCAGAGGCCCCCCTCTCAAATGCGGACTGAATATCAGCTTCGGAAGAGTCGCCCGCATTGGTCGCCACATAAACTGTATGACTTCTGAATAACCCCCCGGGCAGTTCTACTGGACCGTTTACAGCCGAATAATACCAATTTCCGATCTTATGTAGCCCAACGACTGATTTTGCATTTTTGAATTAGCCTGAAAGTCGCCTGAAAACCTGTTTCACAGGATGGCAAAATTCAAAAATACCCTTCAAATTCAATGGATAAAAATTAACCAATACTCAGTGCAATAGCGCCAGTCAATCGTTTGGCTAACCGCTATACACCTTCCAGTCGCTATTGTTAAGATGATGTCAGCATCTTGACACCAGACAGATTGTTGACTGATATGGACATCACTAAGCTCAAATTCAACACTGGGTTTACGCTCATTGAACTAATGATCGCCGTTGCTATCATCGGCATTCTGGCAAGCATTGCGTTACCTTCATATCAGGAACATGTACAGACAAGCCGCAGGACTGATGCCCGTGATGCATTAATCAATGCCGCCCAGACTCTGGAACGCCAATACACCTCAACCAATGCCTATACCGGTGGCACTCTGGTCAAAGACACCCCATTTTCCTCACCAGGTGGTTATTACAGCGTGACGGCCACTGAACTGACAACAGGTGCTTATACCCTGGTCTCAACGGCCAAGCCCCCCCAGGACAAAGATCTTACCTGTAAAGTCATGACCATTACCCATACAGGTACCAAGTCGCCAGCGGCTTGTTGGTAGTCAGATGATGCAAATGAGCAGGCATATCAATGAAGACTAAAAAAACACAGGGGTTGACCGTAATCGAGTTCATGATTGCAGTAACCATACTCGCGATCGTCGCAGGCATTACCATACCGTCATTTACCTCTATGCTCCGCGAAAATACTGCCCGCACTCAGGCCAATGAATTGTTGGCATTAACGAGTTATGCCCGCACTGAAGCCATTAAGCGCCAATCCAATATCCAGATTGCTATCACATCACAGGAAACTTCAGGCTGGAAGGCTCAGATACTCTCAGGTAATGAGCTACTGAAAGAAATGGATAAATCCGACAGTAGTGTCAGCGTCAGTGCGGCCAATTTGAGTTTTGACATGCGAGGTCGACGCGCGGCAGGCACAGATAGCTGTGTCAGTGTCAGTTACCACAGCTACACAAGGCAGTTGCAAATTGGACTCGGAGGAAACCTAAAAGTGATAAGTGGTAGCTGCCCCTAAACACACAGGACAAGCGTATGGGAAATGGAATGAACAGGCGCAAACAACAAGGTTTTTCTTTGATAGAAGTTCTAATTACTTCTTTTATCGTGGCTTTTGGGGTGTTGGGCATGGCGACTTTGCAGCTCAAAACCCTGCAGGCAGCACATTCGTCGTATCAAAGAACCATTGCCAGTGTCATTGCCATGGATGTGGTCGAGCGTCTTTGGGCCAACATGGCCATGGATGCCCCACTCACCGTCGCTCAATTACAGCAACAGTCTCTTGCCCACTGGCAGCAAACAGCAGATAGCCGTCAGTCGTTACCTGGTTTAGGGCTGACGCTAACCAATACTGCTGGCACCAATACCTATGTCATCACTGTGCAGTGGGGGGAATCCCGCTTTGGTGACAATGATGTACCACCGCAGTTTGTGTATTCCTTCGATCTCTATCCCAACAGCTGAGGCCAAAAATGCACAAAAACATGTCATTCGTGAAAGCGACTCAAGCGGGCTTTACCCTGATTGAAGTGATGATCAGCCTGTCACTTGGACTGATCGTCATGTTGGGGGCATCGCAGATCTTTTTCAGCGTTAACAAGGCCTATACCGAAACCCAGCGCTTTTCCGGATTACAGAGCGATTTGTCGCTAATCAGTGACATTTTGGCAGCCGATGTGCGCGAGGCTTCCGCTGTCAGCATAGTCAATGATGCAAACGGCAACAGCACGCTGACATTAACATTATCGAGCGGTGATGTTGTTTATAACCTCGCTGGCGGGAATTTAAACCGCACCATTGCAGGCGTGACAGAAACCATGACAGAACAAGGGGCAAGCTTCGCAAGTCAGTGCATTGCGTCTGATCTGAGTACCTCCTGTGCCTCCCCTGTCATGCTCAGGCTGGCCGTTGGGCTTAATTCCACTGATAGCGCCACAACACGCGTTCACCTGGTGGAATTTAATGTCGCGTTACGTAATAACGTGTTGGCGAAACGGTTTGCCGGTTAACAGATGGGTTTAGACCAAACGTTTTAGCTCTTAAATCAATGCGTAAAAGGGAAGATATGCAAAATAATCAACAGGGAGCTGTGTTAGCCATTGGACTGGTATTCTTATTGATTATCACCGTCATTGGAGTGGCAGGTTCGGGACATTCACTCCTGGGAGAGCGGATGGCCGGTAATAACAAACAGATTGCCGAAGCGTTTATGGCGGCTGAAACAGGGATAGTCAACGCTGTCAGCTGGCTCGATAACCCGGATAACGAAGCTTCCTGGGGCCAGGTTGATACCAGTCTGAACGCCATCAACGCGCTGTCCGCTGCACCTGAGAGTGGCAACCCTGCAGTCTGGCAGATAGCCAATCTGGCGTTTGTCGATGACGAAGCCACGATTCTCAGTTGCGGCTCGATTAACGGCTCTGGTGTGAGCCGTTGTATCTCCAGCACTTATATCAAAGGGTCCGGTGGCGGCAATCTGGCTGCCATGAACATCATAGGTAAAATCAAGACCTTTGATACGGCTAACAGTAACCAGTTCCAATTGATCGGCGGCAATGATGGCCCTGCGCTGGCTACCGATACTCTGGACAATGCAGAGCTTATTATCCAGGACATTGAGAGCAAGGGACGTATGGACAACTATGTCGGCGGAGTAAAAGAGGTCCAATTCGACGACCCATTCGGCGATCCGCAAAAGATGCAGGAGTTTATTACAGGAATAAAAGATCAATGGGCTGGCATGCTAAGTACAGACCCCAAAAAAGGCACTGTTACTCCTCTTAATATGGGCGACACCACCTCACCCAAAATCACCTACCATGAGGGCGACGTGGAGCTAAAGGGCAGCGGGGCTGTGGGTGCAGGCATATTGGTTATCGACGGCAATTTATCGATTTCCGGTAACTTTTTCGACTACGACGGGCTGGTTGTCGTGACCGGTCAATCTTTTTCCCTGTCAGGAGGCGGAAGCAAAGATGCCAGAGGCTCGATAGTGTTCGCCAATCCAATCCAGATCGGCGATAGCTGGGCTTTTGGTGAAGCTGAGGCCACCTTTGAATTTGATGTCAGTGGTGGTGGTAACGCGACCTTTACCTACGATGAACAAGTTCTCAGCACTGCCAGAGACTTACTCAGTGAAACTAATATTGCCAAGGAGCTTTGGCAGGTGGATGCTTCTGAAAGTGTTGCCGCAGGTAAAAGTAAAGTCACCAGCTGGAGTGCCAATACCAATGATGTTGTTGACCCAACCCGGCAGTGATTTGCAACCGGCTTATTAGGTTCAGCCGCTTTACGAGCTTGGCTGGCAAGCCTGCCAAGCTTGCAGGGGTGAGGGGCTGTCACAGTCAGTTGTTATGTGAACGCTATTTGCGCCCCATGATTCGGAGTATTCTCAAAAACAGGTTAATAATATCCATGTAAAGCGCTGCGGCGCTATCGACTGCGTTGTCCAGTGTCTTGGGTATCTGATTTGCTCGTCCCCAATCATAGCCAATGTAACCACAGAAGATGATAACCACTGCCCAGTCTATCCACCCCTGATGAATACCGAGTACGAAGATTTGAAAGAGCTCAACCACTATCACAGCTATCAAGGCAATGGTTAATACACCGACGATTTTTTGAAAGAAAGCCGGGAACAGTGTTCCGAGGAACATCATGATGCCGGTCACCAGACCCGTGACCATAATTGCACCCAGAACTAACGATGGGTCATAGTTGGAAACAACGATATTGATAATCAAGCCAAAAGGAACAACGACAAAGTTGTAACCTACAAAACTTACCAATGGGTTTGATGATTTGCTGAATAAGTAAATCCCAAAGAAACAACTCGCAAAATAGCCAATAAAAAACACCCAGGAGTTGATAGATTGAATAGACTCAACGGAAATATATCCAACCATCAGCCAGTTAACCAAAAAGCCCCAACACAGCACTGCGCCTATCGTAAAATTGTACAAGCTTGGGCTGATTTCCTTCTCTCCGTTGCTGGTACGTTCAAAGACATTCGATTCCATCATTTTTTATCTCTCCTTTCCCTATTCATACAAGGCTGTCCACAGGTGCATGAGGCTCGCTGCAGGCCTTGTTAGCTGCGATCACTGGTACCACTCTATTATGTCAGTGGCACGCTGTTTAATTTTGGCGACATCTTCGATTTGAGACTCGATGCCCAGTCTTTCAATAAACTCAATTCGCTCTAAGGTGTATTGAGCGACGTCAATCATGACTTCTTCAGCAGAGCCCTGATTTGACACCTTACGGTCAATACTATTAAGCAGCTCGTCTAAAACGTTTAACTCTGCCTTTCCCTCTGTGACTGATTGTTCTACGGAGAACTCAGCCAACGTCAAAAGCGCCGCCCTATATTCCTCGCCCGCCTGGGCTATCTGATCTTGCATATAGATGACTGAAGACAAAAACCCGATGAAAATACCCAAAGCGAGAATACTGACAGTCTTTAAAATTTTCATTTGATGCATCCATGTCAAAAGAGGCCGTGACCATCTTGTTGGAGTTACCTGCAGGATTGCAGCGCCCAACAGCCGCTACTCTTATCAGCCTTGTTTGCGGTCTGACGGCAGAAAGGGCGTGACGGCGAGGGCAAAGTACAAGTCGCAATAAAGATAAGGCAGACGCCACCATCCGAGCAGGTGCATCAGGTAAAACACTGTCATCGACAGGTAAGAGACCGACATGTCGCGCAGGCTGAAAGTAAACAGCCGCTTATTCTTATTGGCCCGAAAATCACGCCACAACTTATCCCGCTTTTGCTGAAAGTTGGCGCTGGTCGCAACCGGCTCATAATTGTTGGCAAAGTTATTGTCGTCCCCGTTCATGTATCTGAGCATCAGCCTCCACTCATCCGCCACAAATAAGCTGAACTTGAACTCTGAGGTGTAGAAGGTGTGCAGCATTTGAGATTCGCTGTCGTACCATGCCAGGCAAAGGGACACACCCGGCATATCAATAAAACGGCTCCCTATCACCCCGCGTATTCTTCGGGGTCGTATGTATGGCACAACGTCACTCCAATCGAGTTCAACAGGCTCGGCTCGAGATGAAGGCTTAAACACCAGCTTTTGACGCTTGCGATAAAAAGAGATGGTGGTCCGCCGCCGACGCCTGAGCACGTAATAGACCATTCCGCTGATGAGCCACAGCAAACCCAATCCAAAGACAATCCCCATTGGCAACCATGGAAAGCCGGGATCAGATGGGTAATGGGATTCCTGCTCCGCTGCCAATACGATAAAGGTGAAGGCTGGCAGCAGTAAGCAGCCCAGAGTACGAAACCAGCCGCTGGGACTATGGTCGAACTCAGATGCACCTATATCCATGTACTCTGCGTTCTGAGTGAGTACACATTCAAGTGGATAGATGCTCGGCTCAGGCGTTAAGCCCGCCTCGCCCCGGTGCACAAACCCAATCTCAGTCTTGCCCAGTAACGCTTTCTCTCCCTCTTTGGGCGCCTCAGCCAGCTTCTCAGAGCTCAGCATTCCCCCTCCGGCTACCACATCGAACCATTCCTGTGACCATCACTATTCCTGCTTTAAAACAACCTCATACAAGCTAACCCAGACAAGCCCAACAAACCATTGCCCGATCTTCTATCACCTCAACTAAAAGACTGATTTCACTGTAACAACATGTACAGACTATTGCCCTACTCTCCATACGGAAATACCCTGTATGTTCAGGCAGATAGTATTGACTAAAGGATTGGTCAAGGAATGCCAAAGGCATGGATGCACGGAACAAGGTAGTTCACCCTTTCCTCATTTTTGCCTTCTTTGCGCTGGGTCATACCTCACGACCAATCCCTCAAGCAGAATCATTATCTCACTGTTTTAAATGGATATTAGTAGTATCGGCAGTTTGGTAGCCCGAAAGCCACGGGCGGTAGCGTCTTTTGGGCTTAGTGGCACAAGCTACGCAGTGCTTGTTGATAAGGTAATCGCCTTTCAGGCGATACAACGTCGTGGGTCTCCAACCCACACCCGGGCAAAGGGGATAGTTTCGCCCCCCCCTTTGCAATGCCCCTTCGACTCCCGACGAAGCGGACAGCCCCTCGGTGATTCGACTGGTGCTGGCTCGGCATCCATGCCTCGCCCACGACATTTGAAGCAATCCCCATAGGCCGCTTCGAGGGAGACAAGGTGTACCTTACCAGCACTGCGTGAAAGTTAACTCATAATTTCTTTTCGACAGTCCATCGGCTACTAGCAATTATGTATTTAGAATACAGCCGCTTAAAAGGATTAGGGCCAGAATTTTATCTTAGAGAGGATTATAAGCATAAAACCTTCGACTAAGGTTTTTATTTAAAAAGTTGTGAGTGTCCTCTTTCTTCTAATAGGTGTTTTATTTCTTTAGGTTTTGTTTTTTGAGGTGTTCAAATGAATGATCTAGTTTTGATAGGTTTAATTGGTATTGCTGTGTTGGCTATTCTAGGCTTGGGTGTCCGCATTGTTATTAACTTGAAAGCTGGAGAAAATGTTAATAACAATCTGGATAATGTTAAAATCGGTGGCGACTTTGTCGGACGTGATAAGAAGTGACAAATGTCTTTATTAAATAGATTAAGAAACGTTTTTATTCAAGGAGACTATGCAGGGAGGGACATGGTAAAGAATGTTCTTCCTAAGCCAACTCAACTCGATCATCTATCAAAAGCTTATAAAAATGAGGTTACTGGAAAGCAGTTGACTTTTGAGTTTATCGACGAACTACTCCATTATAAAACGAAAAAAAAAGAGCGAAGAGATTTAGCAAAAAAATTGTTCGATGCTGGCCTATCAGAGCATCTCGAAGACGCAGAGGAGTTAAAGGAGTTGATCACTAAACTCATAATGAAGTATCAGCATTACAATTCTGCACAAAAAATAATCACACTTCTTCTTGCTGAAGTTGAGTCTATCTTTAATGTAGAAATCAAACCTAAGTTACATCCACAAATTACGATGGTAGAAGTCAAGGCTCTTATAAGAACATGTATTGAAATTGAGATTTCTGAAAAGTTAGGGGAAAATGTTTTAGAGATATACAACAGGCAAATTAATGGGATGGTTTTTTACCTTACTGGCAATTGCCATCTGGAGTGGGATGATGCTAGTTTATAATAAATCTATAGATGTAAATCATACTATCCTGAGGTTATCGGCTTTATCTATGGAGTTAGACGGTAAAGAAGTAGAAAAAGATAGACTAAGAATCCTTGACTTTATTTTAGCGCACCCTGTACACATATCTAAAATGAATTTAGGAAAGGATATGGTCAAAGAAAGAAACTTATTTAAATCTTTCGAGAACAACTATCAGAACTATAGTGGAAACAATCTATTTGAAATAATGAACCCAGTTCAGGACATGGCTATTAGCTACTTAGAAAATATAGGCGTCATTAGTTTTAAGAAAGATAAAAATAGATTTTTCATTGATTGCAAAAAGGTATCTCCTGAGGTGAAGGAAGTTATTACCATGGAGATAAACAGCTTATCATCGCAAGCTATTAACTTCATAAGAAACCACCTTGTTAATATGAACTTGGTTGGCAAAGGCGGCCTAAAGTCAGCGAGTAATTTAATTGGGTGTAAATATGATGCGATATAATCCTTCATTAACAGTATCAAGACTTATAGCAACAAAGAATGGACATTTTTTATATGATGAACATTTTCATCTTGGGATTAACATTCTAAGTGGGTGTAATGGAGGTGGAAAGACTTCGATAATACAATTATTGGTCTTTGGTTTAGGGTATGAAGTTCCTGCTTGGAAAGATGAAGCTGGATCTTGTGATTCAGTTTATATTGGACTTAAGGCGAATGGCATTGACATTACTATAAGAAGAGATATTAATGGCAAAGAAAAACAACCAATGTGGTTTTGTTTTATGTCTATCGACGATGCGCTTAACTCTGGTATTGAAAACTGGAAAAAGCACTCTTATTCATCTCAATATGGAGGGATTAGTTTCTCTCAAAAATTATTTGACATTTTTCATATACCAGAGGCCAAAGCTGATGCAAATAATAACAATATTACGATGCATCAAATTCTAAGACTTATATATGGTGATCAGTCTAATGCTTCTGGAAATATTTTTAACGTAGAATTATTTGACTCCGCATTTAAAAGGGAGTCAATAGGAAACTATCTTTTAGGCCTTTATGATAATGATTTATACTCACATAAAATAGAACTCATTGAGGAAGACAAGAAGTTAACGAAATTAATTTCTGAGATTTCAGCAATACATTCAGTTGTAGGGAAAACCTCTTTCTCTAGAGAGTATGGAACTGTTGAAGCCGAAAAAAGAGAATATTTGAAACAAATAAGCGAGTTAAGCCAAGAAGTAATTAATATCAAGCTGGAATCTTTTGGAGAATATAAGGATGAAAAGTCCACATCTGAGAAAATCGCTGTAAATAATATCAAGCTTAAAACAAGCTTATACGAATGCGAAAGTGAAATAAGAGCGCTTGAGTATGACATTGAAGATTCAGAACAATTTATAAGGGAATTAAAGGATAAAAAATCAGCTATTAAAGATGCAATTATTGTCAACAAATCAATTTCTATATTTTCATTCCAAACCTGTCCTTGTTGTCAATCTAAATTAAATAACTCAAAAGAAAACACCTGTATATTATGCGGTACAGAGACGAATCAAAAAGGTGAAGCAAATGAAAACCTATTGCGAATGTCAAGCGAAATAGATTTGCAAATTTCTGAGTCTAACCGAATAATTGAAAGGAAAAAAAACAACCTCAAAAATTTAAAAAATAAGAGAAAGGATTTAAGAACAAATCTAAGAAAAAGTATTATTGAGAGTTCATCAGTCATAACTTCTATAAATAACAAAACCGAATCAAAGATATTTGGTTGTTATCAGAAAATTGGTTACCTAGAAGAGAAAATCGAAAACCTTGATAAAATAGCCGAACTATTGAATTCAATATCAGAGCTAACTGATGAGAGAGATAAAATTCAAAAAAGAGTAAGTGAGCTAAAAGATATAATTGCGAAAAAAGAGAATATTTATAGGCTGAGAGAGCCTGAAGTTAGGGAGTGTATCTCTGAAAATCTTATCTCTGTTCTTAAGAAAGACATCGGTTCGGAGGATGAGTTTTCATTGGCCGAGTATATAGAGTTTGACTTTGCTTCGAATAACATATCGGTAAACGGGAAATCATCTTTTTCAGAAAGCGGCATGGTCTATTTGTATAACTCATTTAGGTTAGCGCTATTGATGACATCCTTGGAAAAGAGATATCTGCGTATACCAAGGTTTTTGATCCTTGATGGTATCGAAAATGGTGGTATGGAAGATAGCAGATCTAAAAATTTTCAAAAAGCTATCCATGATCTTCTATCTGATTCTCAAGTTGAATTTCAAATCATTTTTGCAACCAAGAGTATTGAAGGCACGTTAAACAATAATAACTATATCGTCGGTTCTACATTTACTAAAGATAGTAAGAGCTTAAAGTTTACATAAAAAAGTGAGGACAGCTATAACACGTCACTCACAGATCGCATCCGATGACCCAAGTGTACTCGGATTCGAGACCCTCTCTGGCATGGCGAATATTCATCGTTGATGAATGCGCTCATGAGCGCAATACAAGGATGTGTTGCTGGCTGTTGTTCAGGGATGAATTTTGTCAAAGCGGAGTCTACAGGGGCCTGTCTGTTAACAAGAAGGCGACGAGCCGAGAAGTCGAGTGCATAGCCTTTGCTTCAACACCAATAATGAGCAATGACTAACTCCCCACTTACAGGTTGCACCAAATAACCCGGCATATGCGCATCAGTGACCGTCGCCAACATGGATGTTGGCGCCGAGCTTACATGGACGTATTCACAGCGTGTCACTGAGGTGCATATGCGAAAGTCTGCGACAAGCAATTGATTACTCATAGAGCCGGAAGCCATTCCCATCCCACTTCCCAACACCAAACAATTCAGCCCACACCAAATGGAAAAGGCCCACGTTCGATGCGTGGGCCTTTTCCTTTACGCCAGAAAGCAGAAACCCCGACCATAACAGCCGGGGTTTCCTTAGAGCTTAGGCGTTAACCTTAGCGCCAAAACGCCTTGGTTAAGCTGCGGCGAGGCAGGTTACATCATACCGCCCATGCCACCCATACCGCCCATACCACCACCCATGCCGCCCATATCTGGCGCTTCTTCCTTAGGCAGTTCAGCAACCATGGCTTCGGTAGTGATCATCAGACCAGCAACAGAAGAGGCAAATTGCAGTGCAGAGCGGGTTACCTTGGTTGGGTCCAGAATACCCATTTCCAGCATGTCGCCGTAGGTATCGTTACCCGCGTTGTAACCATAGTTGCCGTTACCGTTCTTCACGTTGTTGGCAACAACAGAGGCTTCTTCACCGGCGTTGGTGGCGATTTGACGCAGAGGCGCTTCCATCGCGCGCAGTGCGATAGTCACACCGTGCTTCTGGTCTTCGTTGTCTACTGCGATTTCACCAATCTTGGAAGCTGCGCGAACCAGGGCAACACCACCACCAGCAACCACACCTTCTTCAACGGCAGCGCGGGTTGCGTGCAGAGCATCGTCAACACGGGCTTTCTTCTCTTTCATTTCAACTTCAGTGGCAGCACCCACTTTGATTACTGCAACACCGCCGGCCAGCTTAGCCATACGTTCTTGCAGCTTCTCTTTGTCGTAGTCAGAGGTAGATTCTTCAACCTGCTGCTTGATCTGAGCAACACGGCCCTGGATCTGAGACTCGTCACCGTTACCATCGATGATGGTGGTGTTGTCTTTAGAGATTACAACGCGCTTGGCAGTACCCAGATCTTCCAGAGTGGCTTTTTCCAGCTCCAGACCGATCTCTTCAGCGATAACAGTACCGCCGGTCAGGATAGCGATATCCTGCAGCATTGCTTTACGACGGTCACCGAAGCCAGGAGCTTTAACAGCTGCTACCTTCACGATACCGCGCATGTTGTTTACTACCAGAGTCGCCAGCGCTTCGCCTTCAACGTCTTCTGCAACGATCAGCAGCGGCTTGCCGGTCTTGGCCAGACCTTCCAGGATAGGCAGCAGTTCGCGAATGTTGGAGACTTTCTTGTCAACCAGCAGTACGAATGGGCTGTCCAGCTCAACAGTGCCGGTTTCTGGCTTGTTGATGAAGTATGGAGACAGGTAACCGCGGTCGAACTGCATACCTTCAACTACGTCCAGTTCGTTTTCCAGCGCCTGACCTTCTTCAACGGTAATTACGCCTTCTTTGCCTACTTTTTCCATCGCAGTAGCGATGATTTCACCGATAGAAGCATCGGAGTTGGCAGAGATGGTACCTACCTGAGCGATAGCTTTAGAGTCAGCACAGTCCTGAGACAGAGCTTTCAGCTCTTCAACAGCAGCAACAACAGCTTTGTCGATACCGCGCTTCAGGTCCATTGGGTTCATACCGGCGGCGACGGCCTTCAGACCTTCGTTTACGATAGCCTGAGCCAGTACGGTAGCAGTGGTGGTACCGTCACCAGCAGCGTCGTTGGCCTTGGAAGCAACTTCCTTAACCATTTGCGCGCCCATGTTTTCGAACTTGTCTTCCAGTTCAATTTCTTTGGCTACTGATACACCGTCTTTGGTGATCAGTGGAGCACCGAAGCTCTTGTCCAGTACTACGTTACGGCCTTTAGGGCCCAGGGTAACTTTAACTGCGTTGGCCAGAACGTTCACACCAGCCAGCATTTTAACGCGGGCGTCATTTCCGAATTTGACTTCTTTAGCTGCCATTTCTCTTTTCCTTTAATTTCTTAAACTTGGGTGGAATAGACTGTGGATTATTCCACTACAGCCATTACATCGGCTTCAGACAGGATCAGAACTTCTTCACCGTCGATTTTTTCTTTCTTAACGCCGTAGCCTTCGTTGAAGATCACTACTTCGCCTACCTTCACGTCCAGCGGACGAACGGTACCATTTTCCAGGATGCGGCCATTGCCGACTGCCAGTACTTCACCGCGAGTTGATTTTTCAGCGGCGCTGCCGGTCAGCACGATGCCGCCTGCAGACGTTGATTCAACTTCCAGACGCTTAACAATAACGCGGTCATGTAGTGGACGAATATTCATTGATGGATTCTCCTAATGATTCCTTTTTGCCCAACAAACGTGGCGGTTTTTCATGGTGTTGGCGAAGAGCGGTGCTCGAAATTCGCCGGATGAATTGAATATGGGGACGGGGATTTGAGATCCAAGTGCCAGAGGCAAAAAAATTTCATTTTTTTCACTCCCGGGTCGCAAATCAGGGGCTGACAGGGAGGATTCTCACTGCCCGGCTGTCATTCGTTATAACTGGCAGGTCTGATATCGCCCCCACTGGGGTTTCAGTCTGTGATTCATGCCTTTCTAATGTCCGGGATATCCTGATAAAATCCGCCACTTGTAACATCGCCAGTGAGATGGAATGAGAGACAAACACGGGCTGCTCAGTGCGCCAATCGGTCGTGTATTGCTGAATATGAGCCTGCCAAATCTGGTGGGAATTCTTACTGTACTCGGATTCAACCTGGTCGATACCTACTTTATCAGTCAGCTGGGTACCGATGCCCTGTCTGCCATCAGTTTCACCTTTCCGGTTACCCTGATTATCTCCAGTATTGCCATCGGCATAGGTGCCGGGGTGTCCACCAATCTCGGTCGTTTAATCGGCGCCGGACATGCGCCGGAAGCCAAGCTGTTTTTGCACGATGCGCTGATGCTCACCTTCCTGGTGCTGTGGACACTGGCAGTGCTGGGCTCCTTCTGTATTGATCCCCTGTTTACCCTGCTGGGCGCTGAGCCCGACACCCTGCCACTGATCCATGAATACATGATGATCTGGTATCTGGGCTCGCCACTGCTGGTACTTATGATGGTGGGTAATCAGGGGCTGAGGGCCACAGGCGACACCCGCTCACCGGCCAAGATTATGGCGCTGGCCTCGCTGATTAACCTGGTGCTGGACCCGATACTCATCTTTGGCTTTGGGCCTGTCCCCGCGCTGGGCATTCAAGGCGCAGCCATTGCGTCTGTGCTGGCCTGGGTAGTGGCTATGTCGCTGTCGGCCTACCTGCTGATTATTAAACGCCATATGCTGACGCTGGCGCCCCTGTCTATTTCACGCTTTAAAAAGAACTGGAAGAAGCTGGCTCACATTGCCCAGCCTGCGGCGCTGATGAACCTGATTAATCCTGTGGCCAACGCGGTATTGATGGCTATGCTGGCGCGTATTGATTATGAGGCGGTGGCAGCCTTCGGAGCCGGTACCCGACTTGAGTCGATATTACTGATTGCCGTGATGGCCCTGTCATCATCTCTGGTGCCTTTTATCGCCCAGAACTTAGGGGCAGGACAGAGGGAGCGTGCCCACAATGCGCTGATGATGTCGCTGAAGTTTGTGCTGGTGTTCCAGACGCTCATCTATATTCCTGTCGCCATTTTCCATCAACAGATCGCCGGGCTGTTCAGTACCGATCCTCAGGTATTGCAGTATCTGGAGTTCTATATTCTGGCGCTGCCTGTCGCCTATGGCCCGCTGGGTATGGTGATTCTGCTGGCCACCGCGCTGAACGCCTACCACAGACCCATGTCATCGCTGGCGCTTAACCTGTGTCGTCTGTTTTTGATTATGTTGCCGCTGGCCCTGCTGGGCTCAGTGCTGGCCGGAGTGGGCGGATTGTTGCTGGCGCTGCCGGTGACCAACACCCTGATGGGCGCACTTTGCTACATGCTGGCCCGCAAGCTGACAGAGCCGCAAAAACGCTCCGGCAGTCACCATGGTGAACACGGCGAAGCCATCTGACTGCTTGTTTAGCCACGAAGAACACAAAGGCCACGAAGAAGAGCGTCAGAACAAGCAAACAGCGTTAGAGGCTTTGGTCTTTTCCTTCGTCTCCTCAGTGAAGCGAGAGTATCGAGCACTTGGTGGCTAAAACTTTTAGAACCGTCACAGCTCAAGCTGGTAGAAGATGTGTTCGGAGGTTTGAGATTGAATGCTGAAACCGCAGCGCACCAGCAGGTGCCTTGAAGCCTGATTGGAGACATGAACGCCGCCCACCAGGGCCTTGATGTCATGCAAGGACTGACAGTGTGTGATCAGTCCCTGCAGTAACTCCTTGGCAAGCCCCTTCCCCTGAAACGACGCGCCCAGCAGGTAGCCAATATGCAGCGTGGTGCCGGGGCTTGATTCATCCCTTCCCTCGTCGGCATACAGCATCAACAAACCGGCCAGTTCATGGATATCTGCCAACTCCTGATTATCATCCAGCAACAGGGTCAGTATCTCCCCTTCTGCAGACCGCGCCTTGAACCAGTCTTCAATAGACTCAGCACTCAGGTTTTGCCAACCCTCGGGCAGGGCTTTGGTCACCTCAGGCGTCAGTATAGCCAGCAACTGGCCATAGAAGGCTTCACCAAGGTTGAGCTGCGCCTGACGCCAGTCGACAACATTCAGCCTGCTTGTGGTGAACTCAAATGTCATAGGGCTTCCTGTTAAAAGCAATCACCACAGAGATGAAAACAAAAGAAGGGCTTAACCCTCAAGCCCTTCTTTCGTCTTTTTGTAAAGCGGAACGCCTGGTGGCGATTCTCGCTTAAGCAGGCGCGGTTAAATCGGCGAGCCCGGTGGCATAGGCAGTGGCTTGGTGATCAGCCGCTTACTGCTGTCATCCAGGCCTTCGCTGATACCATCAGCCAGATACTGATAATGAGCCGCCAGGGTATCGCTGGAGCGTTTGGCCTTACGCTGCAACTGGCGCAGCATATCCTTCAGTTTGGCTTTAAGATCCGCCTTCACTTCCGGGGCTGTGGCATCCTGATACAGGGCCGTCAGCATGGCATCGACAATCACGGCATTGGTCCGTTTCCATACCGCCTGCTGTACACCGTTGCCCGGCTCCTCATACAGAGTTTGTCCCACCAGCTTGTCCAGCAACTGTTTGACTGTCATCTGTTCCCTGTCCAGCAAAGCTGCCTGACTGACGCGGTTCAGACGCTCGCTCTGAAGCAGGGTGGAAACAATATGACGGGACAGCACTTCAGCCATCGCCTGGGAGTCCACGACCGCTCCCAAACCGGATGGGAAGCTTTCGCGGGTGCGCCAGTAGTTGCCTGACTTGGGCACCAGTTGCTCCTGCACCTGAGCCGGAATGGTCAGAGCGGCAGGTTTAAGCTGAGTCAGCAGGGCGTCCAGTGCCGCTTGCTGCGCTTCCGGCGCCACATAATGCCAGCTGCCAGGTGATGTTTGCTGGAAGCTGTAGTCGACGCCGCCCAGTAACTTGGCCGCCGCGGTTATCTGGAAACGGGTCAGCAGGTAGATGGGCACAAACAGATCCGCCAGCTCACCACTGGGATCAGCATCCAGCAACGCCTTGTCGGAGAAGTTATCAATTGCCACCCGACGCACTTCGGCCAGCCGGCTCAGTTCTGCCACAGGGTCACTGCCGTTGTCCCACAGGCTGGCATAGGCATGGGCTGCCGACGCCGCACGGGAGTCGCTTTCGCCGATATATCTGAGGCCCTGATTCTGTACCTCTTCCACCAGCGCAGCCATATCTTCCGGCTTTTCGAACTCACCATAACCATAGGCGATGGTGAACTTGTCCCAGGCCCCGACACCCGTGCCATAAGGCTCGCTGATATCTATCTGCTCACCTTTGAGGGTCGCTTTGGGATGGGGATAGTCCATTACGGACGCATCGTTATTGGTGGAGGCGGCAAAGTTGTGGTCCAGCCCCAGAGTGTGGCCAATCTCGTGGGCCGACAACTGACGAATACGATCAAGCGACAGCGACATGGCAGCCTGTGCTGCCGCATCTCTGTCTTCCCAGCCTGCAGTCAGACCGCGGGCAATCAGGTGATCCTGACGAACCCGCAGACTGCCCAGAGTGACATGGCCTTTAATGATTTCGCCGGTACGGGGATCGGTTACCGCAGCGCCATAGGACCAGCCACGGGTTGCCCTGTGAACCCACTGAATCACGTTGTAGCGAACGTCCTGAGGGTCGGCATCTTCCGGCAGCAACTCAACTTTAAAGCCGTTAATAAAGCCCGTTTCGTTAAAGGCATCTTCCCACCAGCGACCGCCTTCCAGCAGTGCGCTGCGAACCGGCTCAGGTACACCCGGGTCCAGATAATAGACAATGGGCTCTACCACTTCGCTGGGAGCCGGGCCCGGATTCACCTTCTGCAGGCGGTGGCGCAACAGGTGGTGCTGACGCACCGGCTGGTCCACAACGGTGGCGTAATCCAGATAGCTGTCGGATAGATAGCCTGAGTTGGGGTGGTAGGCTCTGGGCTCATAACCCGGCTTCGGCAGCGCCACAAATGAGTAGCGCATACGGATAGAGATGGTTTTGCCGTCCGGCGTCACCTGCGCCACCTGTGGACCTGCCTTGTCGGCACTGAAGCTCAGCAGCACATCAACGTCGGCGTTGTTGTCAAAGGACTTTACCCCTTCAGGCAATACCAGTGACAGGTCTGGCTGGAGTCGGTAACTCCCCTGTTTGGTGCGGGCCAGAGTATCTGTCACTCCGTGCAGGTCGTTAATCACCAATTGATTGAGGGGAACGAGTTTGGTCTTGCCGGGAAGCACCTTGCCCCGCCACAGCACTGACTCGGCAAACGCCTCTTTCACCGCTCTTTGCTCGGCGGCATTGTCTGTATTGGCGCGGTAGTCGGTATTGAGCTGCTTAAGGATCAGGAAAGGTCCCTGTTGCTCGAACTGTACCAGTCGGGTACGGCCCAGCTGGCCCCGATCCAGGCCGATATCGTTGGAGCCTACACCGTGTGGCAGGCTGGTCATCAGGATCATGGGCTTGTTCAGCAGATCCTCTGTGACCTCCAGATACACTTCACCGGATTCGTTGTGATAGTTAAGATCGAGAAAGCCATCAACGGCTCTGCTCTGCTTGAGAATTTTTGCGTTGTCGGCCATCGCCACAGCCGATATTGAAGACAGGCCCAGGCCAACCGCCAGTGCCATCAGGTGGAGTTTCATTCCTTGCTCCCTTCTTGTTGGTTGTGTCAGGGACTATCAATTGAGTTTGGTATTAGACCCTGCTTACCAGCCAATTTATTCCTTCAGGGCAAAAAAAAGGCTGGACACTTAGTGTCCAGCCACAATACATGATTTTGTATACAAAAATCTATGCGACTCAGGCCGACTGATGTTTACGCTTGTAGCTCACCCATTGCTCCAGGGTGTCAAACAGTTCCATCAGCTCGATCGGCTTGGTGATATGGGCATTCATCCCCGCCGCCAGACTCTTGTCTCTGTCTCCTGACATGGCGTGGGCTGTCATGGCGATAATCGGTAACTGCTCAGTGGTGAATCGTTTACGCAGCTCCTGTGCTGCGGTCAAACCATCCATCACAGGCATCTGAATATCCATCAGCACAGCATCGAAAGGCTGGCTGTCCACCATATCCAGCGACTCCTGACCATTACCCGCCAGCACCACTTCGTAGCCGCCGCTCTTAAGCAGCTCTGATGCCACCTGCTGGTTGATAAAGTTGTCCTCTACCAGCAACACCAGCCCCTTATGCTCAGACGCTTCTGCCACCGCGTCTTCAGGCTCTTCGATAGCTACAGATTCAGGGGTCAGTTCGATCACCTCGTCATCTGTTTCTTTCTCAAAGGCCGCCATGATCTCGTCATACAAAGTGGATGACTTGAATGGCTTCTGCAGCAGGGCGAACACCTTGTTGCTGTCAATTTGCTCCTGCAGTGGTTCGGCACTGTAGGCGGTCATCATGATAATAACCGGGCGCTTCTCCAGCTTGCCTTTGGCAATCAACCCATCTATCTCTTCGATCACCTGCAGGCCATCCATTTCCGGCATCATCCAGTCCAGCAGTACCAGATCCACCGGTGCCTGCTGCAGCTTGTACAGTGCCTCTTTACCACTGGCGGCTGTGCTCACATCGAAGTGGAAGTCACGCAGCAGAGTCGAGTATATCTGCAGGGCACTTGGGTTATCGTCCACCACCAGAGTCCGCAGGCGGGAGATAGGCTCAGGCACGATAAACTCTGCAGGCTTGGATTCCTCCGCCAGCGCCATGCTGATGGTAAAGCTGAAGGTTGAACCTTTACCCGGCTCACTGGTGACCTGCATCTGGCCACCCATCATGGTCACCAGGTGTCTGCTGATAGACAGACCAAGACCTGTACCACCATATTTGCGGGTAGTGGAGCCGTCAGCCTGAGAGAAGGCGTCGAACAACTTCTCCTGCTGCTCCTTGCTGATCCCTATACCGGTGTCCCGCACCCAGAACTTGAGGGTGATGCGGTTATCCCGCTCACCGAGATCTTCACAGCCCAGCTCTACTTCACCCTGTTGAGTAAACTTCACCGCATTGGACAGCAGGTTAATCAGTACCTGTCCCAGTCGCAGCGGGTCACCTTTGAGCATCAAGCCAGCGGTGACAGGTGCGTACAACAGCAACTCAACGCCCTGCTCCTGAGCACGGATAACGTTCAGATCCAGCGCATGATCCAACACCTTGTCCAGCGGGAACTCGACTTTCTCCAGCTCCAGCTTACCGGCTTCAATTTTGGAGAAGTCCAGAATGTCGTTAATGATGCGCAGCAGCGACTGAGCCGAGAAGCTGGCTTTATCCAGATAATCCTTCTGCTGGGCAGTCAGACTGGTGCGTCCCGCCAGCTGCAGCATGCCGATAATGGCATTCATTGGCGTGCGGATTTCATGACTCATGTTGGCCAGGAACTCACTCTTGTAGAGGTTGGCCAGTTCGGCATCCTGCTTGGCTTCCAGCAGTGCGCCTTCGTTGAGTTTCTGACGGGTAATATCCTTGTGGGTACCCACCATACGTCTTGGTTTATTGTCGGCAGTGAACTCCACCACCCGGCCCCGGGACAGGATCCAGTGATACTGGCCATTCTTGCCCTTGAGGCGGTACTCAATCTCATAGCCATCAACCGGATTGGAAAGGTACTGGTCCCGATACTCCTCGACCCGCTGACGGTCGTCCGGGTGCATCAGCCCATCTATGGTAGACAGCAATGCCGGGAACTCATTGGGGCGATAACCCAACATGGAGTAGTAGGATGGGTTACAGATAATCTGCTCTGAATCCAGATACCAGTCCCACAGACCATCTTCCACCGCGTCCATCGCCAGGTGGTAACGCTGCTCAGACAGTCTCAGCTGCTCGGCAGACTCATACTCACGGGTAACATCACGCCATACCGAGATAAGCCCCAGCAGCTCACCGCGACGGTTATAGAACGGCATCTTCATAGCATCCAGCAGCACAGGCTTACCGGCCAGTTCCACCTTCTCCTGATACTTGAGTGGCAGTCGCTCACGCAATACCTGCTCATCCTCAGCCCGGATGCGTTCCGCCTGACCCGGCGCAGCCAGCTCGTAGGCAGACAGACCAATAATCTCGCTCTCGGTATACCCCAGCATACGCTCGGCGGACTTGTTACAACCCAGGTAGCGACCATCTTTATCTTTAAACACGATCGCTTCCGGGATGGAGTCCAGCAGGGAGCGCAACAGGGCATACTCCCGCTCCCGGCGCTCTGTGGTCTCTTTCAAACGCTCGGTACGGCGAGCCACCAGCTTGTCGAGGCGCTTATTTTGCTCCGACAGGTGCATGGTGTACTGCTGGTTCTCCTCGAAGATCCGACTGATCAAATGGAACCAGGGCTCCCATCCCGGGGTAATGGTTTGCGGCGGCTTACGGGGCGCAATGGAGCAACCCTCAAGGTGCGCCAGCAACTTGGATGCCGGGGTAACGAATGAGCGACGGGTCTGCCAGTGAACTATGGTCACCAGCACCGACAGGGCAATTACCACCAGCAGGAAGTTCTTCTCCAGCTTCTCCCACGAGCTCTTGTTCAGCTCATCTTCACTCTGGATATAGAGCAGGCGCCATGGCGCGTTTTGCAGTGCCACCGAATGGATATAGTAGCCATTGCGTACAATCCCCTGACTGGCCTCGAACAGCTCATGCTCGCTGAGGGAGTGCAAGGCAGCTGGCAGTCGCTGGCTCAGGTGGTAAACCCGGCTGACCGAGGAGTCGTCATGGTCGCTGTGGGACAGAATATTGTTGTTCTGATCCAGCAAAATCACGGTACCCGGCATTTTGAAGTACATGCGGATCTGCTTGGTCAGCGACGCCAGGGTCATATCCAGGTTGATAGAGCCGATAAACTCATCCTGCAGATAAACCGGCACACCCAGTGTGGTAACCAGCCCCTTGGCACTGTCCACATAGGCTTCGCTCCAGAACACGCTGCGCTGGGGGTTCATCGCCGGGGTCGCCAGCTGGAACTGCTTCTTGTTCAGCAGCTCTTCACGGAATCTTTGTTCATCCTTGGGCCAGGGGTAATAGGACATCATCCGGCGCTTGGAGATGTAGTAGATAGCCGACGCCTTGGGCACGGCCTCCATCGCCACCGGGAAGGAGAGAGACAGCTCAAACAGCATCTCAAGTTCCTGATAGAACTTCTGACTGCGGCCATCGAGTGAGCCTGTACCTGTTATCCGCCCCATATTGGTGAAGGGCTTGCCACTCTGAGCAAAGCTGGGTTCCAGAGTGAAATACTGACCACTTTCATTGAACTTTTCGTACTTGGGCAGACTGTTTTGGCGCACCATCTCGCCCAGTCGCAGGTGGTCCACCGCCACATTGCGCAAGCTTTTTACGGCGCGGATACCTGCCTCCAACAGCAGGTCAATCTGCATGACGTGGCGGGATACTTCCTCTTTTCGCTGAACCGCATTCTGATCACGGCTGCGGTCGAAATCGATCCAGGCGGTCAACAGAGCCAACACAATCACACCTATGTAGGTGTAGAACACAGCGCGGTTGTAATTTTTGAGGATGGGGGACTTCAACTGAAAATCCTGCTCACGGGATTTCATCAATAACCTGGCATAGGGATCAAGGACATGCGTCGATGATAACAAGCTGACGCTGGCTTGAGTATCCCTTTGGCGTTACAGAAGCCCACTGCTCCCGGATGCGCTCTGAATTAAGGCAGCCCAATCTGATTTGGCCATGTTCCCGCCTGTCAAAAATGGAACACCACAGACAGCAAACAAAACATTCATTTTATGAATCTAAAACCAAGATTTATAAAATTATCGTTATTGATTAAGAGCCGATAACTTAAATGGTAGAACCAAGAGCTATTTAAGGGCGGCGTAATGTCTGAACTTCCGGTATTAACCAGCTATATCGGCGGCAAATTTGTTACCAGCGGGGTCTCTTTCGACAACGTTAATCCGGTTAACGGTCAGGTTATCGCTCATATCGATGAAGCCTCGCTGGAGATGATTAATACCGCAGTGGCCAGTGCCAGACAGGCGCAGGACACCTGGGGCAAGATGCCGGTCAAGCAGCGTTGTGCCCTGCTCCACAAAGTGGCCGACAGGATGGCCGAGCGGGAGCAGGAGTTTATTGATGCGGAGATTGCCGACACAGGTAAGTCGCTGCATCAGGTTCAAACCATAGATATTCCCCGCGGCACAGCCAACTTCCGATTTTTTGCCGATCTGGCTCAATTCAACTCAGGTGAAACCTTTATCACTGAAACGCCCGATGGCAGCAAGGCGCTCAACTACAGCGTCAACAAGCCGCTGGGTGTAGTGGGGGTTATCTCCCCCTGGAACCTGCCATTACTACTGGCAACCTGGAAAATCGCACCGGCTATGGCCTGTGGTAACAGTGTGATTTTAAAGCCTTCCGAAGAGACCTCATCCACTGCTTTTCTGCTCGCCCAGGTGATGGATGAAGTGGGTATCCCACCCGGCGCATTCAATCTGATATTGGGTCGGGGAAGTGCAGTGGGAGATGCCCTGACCTCTGCCGAAGGGGTCGATGCCATTACCTTTACCGGGGCATCCGCCACGGGCAAACGGATTATGAAGTCAGTGGCCGATCAGGTGAAGCCCATCTCCTTTGAGCTGGGCGGCAAGAACTCAGCCATAGTGTTTGCCGATGCTGACCTGACCAAGGCAATCAAGGGTGTAGCCCGTTCCAGTTTTACCAATTGCGGTCAGGTGTGCCTCTGTACTGAGAAAGTCTATGTTCACCGTGCCATTTTTGACCTGTTTGTTGAGGGGCTGAAACAAGAGGCCTGCCAGCTCAAGATAGGTTACCCCTATGACGATGGCGTGTTTATGGGTCCTTTGGTATCCAGCACTCATCAACAGAAGGTGCTCTCTTATTACCGTCTGGCCGAAGATGAAGGTGCTACCTTTGTGACCGGCGGCGGGGTCCCCAGATTCAATGATGAGCGTGACAATGGCGCCTTTATTGAGCCCACGATTCTCACCGGACTGAGCGATACTGCCCGGGTCAATCAGGAGGAGATCTTCGGCCCGGTTTGTCATATCTCCCCCTTCGAAGATGAAGACGAGGTGATTGCCAGAGTCAACAACACCCAATACGGACTGGCGGCAGCCGTGTGGACCGAGAACCTGTCCCGCGCTCACCGGGTTTCCCCGCAACTGGATGTGGGCCTGGTCTGGGTTAACACCTGGTTTTTGCGTGATCTGCGGGCACCTTTCGGCGGCGTCAAACTATCTGGCATAGGCCGTGAAGGCGGACAGCACTCCCTCGCCTTCTACAGCGAACCTATCAATATCTGCATCAAGATCGACCCCTGAGCTGTTGATACAGCCACGCACTCCCCCAGTTACCAACCAAATCAGTGAGCAAAAGTGCCATGGAACATAACGATAAAACGGCAGCAAAGTTAGTTGAAGGCAAGGCAACCCCGAGAGGCAAGTTCCCTCACCTCAAGCGCGCCGGAGACTTTATCTATATCTCAGGAACCAGCAGCCGCCTGCCGGATAACTCCTTTGCCGGGGTTGAGGTGGATGAAATGGGCACCACCAATCTGGATATCGAGGTGCAGACCAGAGCTGTGCTCAACAATATCCGCGACATGCTGCAGTCCGTGGGGGCCGACTTATCGGATCTGGTGGAGATCAGCACCTTCCTCGTCAACATGAATGACTTTGGCGGCTATAACCGGGTTTACGCCGAATTCTTTGATTTTGATGGCCCGACCCGCACCACGGTGGCCGTGCACCAACTGCCCCACCCTCATCTGCTGATTGAGTGTAAGGCGGTCGCGTACAAACCCCAGGAAAGTTAAGAGTCACAAGCCAGGCTTCCTATGAGGGGCCGCAAAGAATCAACTGAGTGAGTAGACAGATGAGCAAGTTAGCCGCGTTTAATTTTCAAAACTGGATAGAAGAGCACAAACATCTGCTTAAACCCCCGGTGGGCAATGTGCAGATATGGGAAAACACCGACATGATGGTCACTGTGGTGGGCGGTCCCAATCAACGCACCGACTTCCATGACGACCCTGTAGAAGAGTTCTTCTATCAGTTGAAGGGCGATATGGTGCTCAAGGTTATCGAGGATGGTAAGTGCCGGGATCTGTTTATCCGGGAGGGCGACATCTTCTTTTTACCCGCCCATGTTCGCCACTCTCCCCAACGCCCCATGGAGGGCAGTATTGGACTGGTGATTGAACCCAAGCGTCCGGAAGGCATGAAGGACGCTTTTGAGTGGTACTGCTTTAACTGTGAAGCCCTGGTGCACAGGGTTGAAGTCACCCTGAAATCCATAGTCAAAGACCTGCCACCTATCTATCAGGCCTTCTATCAGGATGAGCAGGCGCGCACTTGCCCCCGGTGTGGAGAAGTGCATCCGGGCAAAGAGCCCCCCAAGGGGTGGGTCACCCTGGACGGAGCGGATAAGTGATGAGAATTGTTGACATCCACTCCCACTTCATTCCCGAGAAATGGGAAAACCTGCAGCAGAAATTTGGTGGTGATGACTGGCCCTGGCTGGATCATAACCAAAACCCTTCCACCCTGGTGCACCAGCCCCAACAGCCTGGAAAAGCCATGCTGATGAAGGGCGACAAGGCATTTCGCCCTGTGTACGAAGCCTGCTGGAACCCGGAAGTACGCCTTGAAGAGATGGATCGCGATGGCGTCGACAAGCAGATTATCTCAGCCACGCCGATTTTGTTCGCCTATGAACGCCCCGTTGAACAGGCCCTCTATTGTGCTCAGATCTTCAATGATGCGGCCCTCGATATCTGCGCCCGGGGTGACAACCGCCTGTTCAGCATGGCTCAAGTCCCACTGCAGGATATAGACGCTTCCTGCATGGAAGCCAGCCGGGCCAAAAGCTGCGGCCATGTGGGCGTGCAGATAGGCAACCATGTTGGCGATAAAAATATGGATGACGAAGGGATACTCACCTTTCTGCAGCATTGCGCCAATGAGCAGATCCCCGTGTTCGTCCACCCCTGGGACATGATGGCGGCAAACCGCACCAAAGATTACATGATGGGCTGGACTGTGGGCATGCCCGCAGAAACTCAACTCTCTATCGTCTCCATGATACTGGGCGGCGGATTCGACCGGGTCAGCAGCAAACTCAAAATCTGTTTCGCCCATGGCGGCGGCGCCTTCGCTTTTTTGTTGGGCCGACTGGAAAATGCCTGGCACCACAGAGATATCGCCAGAGGCAAATCACAGCATCCTCCCAGCCACTATCTGAACCGGTTTTTCCTCGACACCGCCGTCTTTGATCACGACGCTCTGAACCTGCTGGTCAGCAAAATGGGGCCGGACAGACTGATGTTTGGCACTGATTACCCCTTCCCTCTGGGAGAACAACAAATGGGGCAGCTCATCAAAAGCGCCGATGACCTGTGTGCCGAAACACAACAAAAGCTGCTGGCGGATAACGCCGAACAGTTTTTTACCCTGTAACCCTTTGGTGGAAAGCCATAACGGCCACGGCAGATGCCACTCCTCCAACAAAGAAAACACATTGTGAGAATGAATATGCTTAAACAACTCGCCGACAAACTCGACCAGGCAGCGGCTAACGCCCAAAGCATCACCCAGCTCTCTGCTTCGACCCAGCTATCTCTGCATGAGGCCTATGAAGTGCAGAAGCTCAGTATCGGGCTGCGACTGCTCAGGGGGGAGAAATTAGTGGGCTACAAACTGGGTTTCACCAGCCGGGCCAAAATGGAGCAGATGGGGGTTGATGATCTGATTTGGGGTCGACTGACAGATACCATGATGATTGCCGACGGTGGCCAGATAAGTCTGAGCGACTATGTTCACCCCAGAGCCGAACCTGAAATTGCATTTCGTCTCAAGCATCCCCTGTCGGGCAAGGTCAGCAAAGAAACGGCGCTGGCAGCCATTGATGCTGTTGCCTGCGCCATCGAAGTGATCGACTCCCGCTACCAGAATTTCAAGTTCTCCCTCAGCGATGTTATCGCCGATAACTGCTCCAGCACAGGCTATGTCGTGGGGCCATGGCATGACGCTGACACTCAGCTGGATAACCTGCCCATGGTGCTGAAAGTAGATGGCGTCGAGGCGCAGCGGGGCAGCAGCATGGATATTTTGGATCATCCACTGAATTCGCTTATCGAAGCCGCCCGCTGCGTTGCTGAATATGGTGAGTCGCTGCAACCGGGCCAAATTGTATTGGCAGGCGCCGCCACTGCAGCGGTGGCACTGGCACCGGGGCAAACAATCTCGGTGGAAGTCGAGGGACTGGCAAGCTGCCACTTCAGCACCATGGCTCAACCGCTTTAATCAAGGCAGGGAAACAATAATGACAAGATTCGCCAACACACTCGATTTTGCCCGGGAGATGGATCAGCAGGACGCACTGGCTCACTATCGGCAGCAATTCCATCACCCGATTATTGACGGTAAGTCTGTGCTCTATTTCACCGGCAACTCGCTGGGGCTGCAGCCTGTCAAAGCCAAAGAGTATATTCAGCAGGAACTGGATGATTGGGCCAAATGGGGCGTGGAAGGCCACTTCCATGCCACCAATCCCTGGGTGAGCTACCACGAAATACTGACTCCGGCCTCAGCTCAACTGGTGGGTGCCAACGAGTCTGAAGTGGTCTGCATGAACTCGTTAACCACCAACCTGCATCTGCTGTTCGTTTCCTTTTATCAGCCAACCGCCAAGCGCTTCAAAATCATCAGTGAAGCCAAGATGTTTCCGTCTGACCGTTATCTGCTGGAGACCCAGGTTCGCCATCATGGCTTTGATCCTGACGAAGCCATCATTGAAATTGCCCCCCGCGAGGGCGAATACCTGATCCGTGAAGAGGACATTATTGCGGCAGTGAATGACAATGCCGATGAGCTGGCCCTGCTGTTCTTCGGCGGCGTGAATTACTTTACCGGTCAGCTGTTTGATATGCGCAGGCTCACCGAAGCCGCCCACAAAGTCGGCGCTTTGGCTGGTTTCGACCTTGCCCACGCCATTGGCAATGTGCCCATGCAGCTGCACGACTGGGATGTGGATTTTGCAGCCTGGTGTACCTACAAATACCTCAATGCCAGTGCAGGCAATGTGGGCGGTATATTCGTTCACGACCGCCACGGCGACAATACGGAAATCAACCGCTTTGGTGGCTGGTGGGGACACAACAAGAGCCGGCGCTTTTTGATGGAGAATCACTTTGAGCCCATGTCCGGCGCCGAAGGCTGGCAGCTCAGTAATGCGCCCGTGATGGGCATGGCAATACTGAAAGCCTCTTTGGATATCTTCCAGCAGGCGGACATCAATGTGCTCAGAGCCAAGAGCCTGAAGCTGACCGCCTATCTGGAATTTGTATTCAACGATGTCATCGGCCAGTTTCCCGATATCAATCTGGAAATCATCACACCGACAGATCCTGCCCGCCGGGGCTGCCAACTTTCAATCAGACTGGCAGGCACCAATAAAGAGTTCTTCCAGGCACTGACACAAGCCGGTGTGATTGCCGACTTTAGAGAGCCTGACGTGATCAGACTGGCGCCGACCCCCCTCTATAACTGTTTTGAAGATGTTTATCAGCTGGGGCAGACACTGAAGTCATTGGCCCAGGACTGGCAAACAAAAGGCTGGCAGACAAACGGCTGGAGAACAAATGGATAAGCAGATGGAAAATATCACCATAGCAGGTGCCGGACCTGTCGGAGCACTGCTGGCAGTGATGCTGGCGAGACAGGGCTACAGAGTGGACCTGTTTGAATCCAGAGCCGACTCCCGTAAAGCCAATATTTACCAGGGCAAGTCAATCAACCTGGCGCTGTCGGACCGGGGCTGGCTGGCACTGGAGGCCGTGGGAGTGGGTGACACCATACGCGAACATGCGATCCCCATGTATTGCAGGGTTATGCACGATACCCAGGGACAGCTGACCAGACTGCCCTATGGTCAGGACGAGCAGGCTATTTGGTCGGTATCCAGAGCGGGCATCAATGAGCAACTGATCTCCCTGGCAGAGCAGGAGCCCTTAATTAATATCCATTTCGAACATCGTCTTGCCGAGCTGGATTTCGACTCACTGGAAGCCAGATTCTCAACTAAAGATAGCGGGCTTGTGACACATAACTCAGACCTGCTGTTTGGGGCCGATGGCACCTTCTCCAAGGTACGTAGATTGGCTCAGGAGCTGCCCCGCCAGCGGATCAGCCACAGTCTTGAGTATATGCCGCAAAGCTATATTGAGCTGACCATAGAGCCCAACGCAGATGGCAGCCATAAGATGGAGAAAAATGCCCTCCATATCTGGCCCCGAAAAGCCTTTATGCTGATCGCCCTGCCCAATACCGATGGTTCCTTTACCTGTACCCTGTTTTTGGATCAGGAGGGTGACACCTCATTTGAGTCTTTGGACAGCGAGGAAAAAGTCACAGCCTTTTTCGAGCAGAACTTTACCGATGCTCTACCCCTGCTTTCCAACCCTGTAGACGCCTTTATGTCCAAGGCCGCTTCGCCTCTCTGCCTGGTTCATATCTACCCCTGGGTATTCAATAACAAGGTTGGACTGATAGGTGATGCCGCCCATGCCATGGTGCCGTTTTACGGTCAGGGGATGAACTGTGGGTTTGAGGATTGCCGGGTACTCAGTGAACTGGTTGCGCAACACGAGGGGAATTGGGAGTCGATTCTTGCGGCTTACCAGAGAGAAAGAAAGCCCAATGGCGATGCCATTATTGAGTTGGCAAAACGCAACTTTGTTGAAATGAGTGACCTTTCCGGTGACAGTAATTTCCTGCTGCGTAAAAAAATTGAGCAGCAATTCAGTAAGATGTATCCAGAACTATGGGTACCACTGTACTCGATGGTGACCTTCTCGCCCCATTTGCCATACGCCTCAGCACTGGCCATTGGCGACATTCAAACTGAGATCATGGATGAGATCATGCAATTGGAAAATATTCATCAAGAGTGGCAATCACCCCATGTTTACCAACTAATGCATAAACTGGCATTGGCGAAACTGGAGAAATAACTATGACATGCCCACTGAATAAACCGGTTCGCCCCAACAGCCGGGAGATGGAAGATAGCATACACACTGACTTCAAGGATGATATGTCCTACGGCGATTACCTCTGCCTTGACCAGATCCTGTCGGCGCAGCACCCCCTGTCGGAAGTCCATGACGAAATGCTGTTTATCATCATTCACCAAACCAGTGAGCTCTGGCTGAAGCTGGCGGGGAATGAACTGGAAACCATGATAACCAATATTCAGGAGGGGGATTTCAGCCACGCTTTTAAGGTGATATCCCGGGTAAGGCATATTCTGAATCAGCTGACCCAATCCTGGAACATCCTCTCAACCCTGACCCCGGTGGATTATCTGAAGTTTCGCGATGCACTGGGACGCTCATCAGGTTTCCAGTCATACGGCTATCGAAAGCTTGAGTTTTTACTGGGGAATAAAAACACCTCTTTGCTTAAGGTTCATGAGAGTAACCCCAGAGTGCACAGTGAGCTGAAAGCAATACTGGAACGGCCAAGCCTGTATGACGAGACCATTAAGATACTGCACCAGCAGGGACTGACTATCGATGACTCTGTGCTTAACCGGGACGTGACGCAAGCCTATGAGGCCAACACTTCCGTGCTGAACGCCTGGCTCAGTGTTTATCGCAACGCAGACGCCCATTTTGAGCTGTATGAACTGGCTGAGAAGCTTATTGATATCGAAGATGCCTTCCAGCAGTGGCGCTTTAAGCATATGTATGCGGTACAGAGAATTATCGGCAACAAGATGGGAACCGGTGGTTCATCTGGTGTTGGCTTTCTGAAAAAAGCACTGGATATCAGCTTCTTTCCAGAGCTGTTTGAACTAAGGACACACCTTTGAATGATAGAGCATCGTGATAAAGCCTGGTTCGAACGGGAGTACTCCCCCAGTAGCTGCATTGAGGATATCAATGTTTATATTCAGCAATACTGTGACCAAAGCCAGGCAGTAACCCAGCAGGCTATCGCCAATAACACTGTCATCAGGGCGATACAGTATGGCGCCAGTGAAGATGAGGTTCTCGACCTCTACCTGCCAGGTGCTACAGCCAATAATGACGACAGCCAAAGCGGGACTCAGACCGGCAAAAAACTCCAGGTCTACATACATGGCGGTTACTGGCAAGAGCTGAGCAAGGATGAATCTTCCTTCGCAGCCCCAGCCTTTCAACAGGCCGGACACTATTTTGCGGTGATCAATTACAGTCTCGCCCCCAAAGCCAGTCTCACTGAAATCGTGCAGCAAAATCGTAAGGCACTGGTGTGGCTTGCCACCAATGCAGAAAAGCTGGGGTTTGATGCGGATGAGATCTACCTGTCAGGCAGCAGCGCCGGGGCACATCTTTGCCTGATGATGCTGCAAACCAACTGGCTGGAGTACCTGTCCCAACTTGATGACGCCGGGGTAAACGAAATGCCCCTGTGCCAACCAGAATGCCAGCTGAAGAGCCCTGATATCAGGGGAGTCTGCGCAGTAAGCGGGATCTATGATATTGAGCCTTTGCTGCACACAACAATTAATGACCCGCTGCAATTAACGGCCCAGGAGGTCGAAGCCAACAGTCCTTTGAACCATGCCACTCCACACCAGTGCCCGGTAATTATTGCCTACGGTGATAACGAAACCAATGAGTTCAAGCGCCAGAGCCTGATGATGAAGACACAACTGGAGCAGGAAGGTTTTGAACTGACCCTGGGTGAGATATCCCAACGCAATCACTTCGACGTAATTTTGGATTTGGGTCAGGTCAATTCCTGGTTATTTAAACAAGTGCAGCGTCAAATGAACGCCGAGTAGATCTGCCCACTATCCCCTGGCGTACTGCTGCAGGATAGCACTGAGCTGCTTGGCAGGTCTGGCAATTTTACTCTGCTTCAGATACACCAGATGCCAGTAGATATTCAGCCCTTTTTCTCCCAGTGGCACAGCCATTATCGCGCCGGACTCCAGATAGGGAGACATCAGGTGTTTTGACATTATGGTGATGCCGTAATTGACCTTCACCAATTCAATAATCGCCTCATTAAACCCCACTTGAAGCACCTTCCTCGGCAGAATATTTTCCGGCTGGAAGAAAAGCTCATACTCCCTGTCTTTCTCAGGAATGATGGAGTTGGTGATATAGGTTTCATCACTGAAATCTTCAGCCAACAGATACTGCCTGTTCGCCTTTTCATGGTCCTGTGACAAACAGGCCATTAGCTCATCCTGCAGCAGGAAACTCGACTCATAGAGATTGTCATCCAGTGACAGACTTTTCTGTGCGCTTGAGATCATCGCAATATCCACGTCACCATTGAACAGGGCATTTAACGGCTGCGATGCGGCGGTAATCTCCAATTCGATATGGGGTAAGTCGGAAGCAAAGTAACGGGTAACGGCCGGAAGCCATTTAAAGGAAGCATATTGAGGCAGACCCAGCCTCAGAACCTGCTCGATACCATCGGATAAACGGGCGATGTCATATTCGGCCCGCCCCAGCTCATCGAGAATTTTCTGGGCTGAGTGCAGTAAACGCTTACCGGCATTGGAGATGATTAGCTTCCTGCCCCGGCGGACAAACAGCACTGTATCGAGACGGCGCTCGGCTTCGCGAATTCGATTGCTCAACGCGGGCTGGGTAATAAACAGCGACTCTGCCGCTTCTTTCACTGTCTCCGACTTAGCAATCGTACAAATCATTTTCAGGTGATTGATATTAAGCTGAATCTTAGAGATATCCATAAATTACCCGCTCAATTCATATTAAGTCTGAATATCAGGACTGCTATCAAACACATTCAGAAAATGAATTATTCCTAAAACTTAATTCAATTATTTTTATAAAACATAATCAAGTAGCTTGGGATTATCAAGTTGGAGTAAGTGCCTCTACCACAGGAATAAACCGAATGAAGTCTGCAAAGCTGGAGCAATTGGGACTGGAGCTATATCAGGCAATGCGCGCCCGGAAAATGCTGCCCCCGTTAACGGAGCGAGAGCCAGAGTTGACCCTGGACGACGCCTATAAAATCTCTCTGCATTTCCTGCAACACAGACTCAATGATGGCGAACGTGTCATAGGTAAAAAGATCGGCCTGACCAGCGAGGTGGTCCAGCAGATGCTGGGGGTACATCAACCTGACTTCGGCTTTTTAACTGATGCCATGATGTTTGAATCCGGCAGTGACATCCCCTTCGCCCGCCCGCTTATTCAGGCCAAGTCAGAGGGTGAAATCGCCTTTATTTTAAAGCGAAGCTTACAGGGCCCCAATGTCACAGAACAGGATGTACTCGATGCAACAGACAGCGTAGCAGCATGCTTTGAAATCGTGGACTCACGGGTAAAGGACTGGAAAATCAAAATCGAAGATACGGTCTCCGACAATGCCTCCTGCGGCATCTTTGTGATGGGGCGCGAGCGTGTCTCTCCTCAGGATGTGGATTTTGAAAACTGCCAGATGGTGATTAAAAACCACGGCGAGGTTGTTGCCAGAGGTCAGGGCTCCGCGGCATTGGGCTCACCGCTCAAGTGCGTCGCCTGGTTGGCCAATACATTGGGCAATTATGGCATCAGCCTGAATGCCGGAGACATTATCTTATCCGGCTCGCTTGCCGCCATGATCCCCTGCCAGCCCGGCGATGATATGACAGTTGAAATCGAGGGGATTGGCGGCGCCAGCTACCGCTTTATTTAGCCGGACACACCTGCACTTCAGCAATAATGAGAAATCAGCAAATGGTGAATAACAAAGTCAATATCGCCATCATTGGCTCCGGAAATATCGGAACAGACCTGATGATTAAGGCGCTTAGAAGCCCGATGTTAAACCCGGAGTGGATGGTAGGGATCGACCCCGACTCAGATGGCTTGAAACGGGCCAGGTCGCTGGGGCTGAAAACCAGTGACGCAGGTATTGATGAACTGCTCAGACATGTGGAAGCCGACAAGATTCAGATCGCCTTTGACGCTACCTCTGCCTACGCCCATAGGGAGCACAACGACAAGCTGCAGAGCAAAGGGGTGAAGGTAATCGATTTAACACCGGCAGCAATCGGCCCTTACTGCATTCCGTCGGTCAATCTGGAACGCCTGATGGCCTCCGACAATCAAACATCGCCAATCAATAACTTCAATATGGTGACCTGCGGCGGTCAGGCCACCATTCCCATTATTGCCGCAATAAGCCAGGTTCAGGGCGTTGAATATGGCGAAATTGTCGCCACTATCGCCTCCAAATCGGCAGGCCCCGGAACCCGCAAAAACATTGATGAATTTACCCGGACAACTGCCAGCGCCATTGAGCAGCTTGGTGGCGCAAAACAGGGCAAGGCCATTATCGTCATGAACCCGGCCACGCCACCTTTGATGATGCGGGACACAGTGCATTGCCTTACCGAAACCACACCAAACCAGCAGGCAATTACAGACTCAGTGTTAGCCATGATGAAACAGGTTCAGCAGTATGTTCCCGGTTATCGCCTTAAAAATGGGCCGGTATTCGATGGCAATCGGGTGTCAGTCTTCCTGGAAGTGGCAGGGCTTGGAGACTACTTACCTGAGTATGCAGGCAATCTTGACATCATGACTTCGGCTGCACTTGGCACAGGTGAAATGTTGGCGAGACAACTGAGCGGCCAGCCACAGACTCATATCGAATAGATGAGGGGATCAAAGTGAATATCAATAACAAACATATCACCCTCCACGACATGTGTTTGCGCGATGGCATGCACGCCAAACGTCATCAAATCAGCCTGACAGAGATGATTAGCCTGGCCACGGCACTGGATGATGCCGGAGTGCCCTTGATTGAGGTCACCCATGGTGATGGCCTTGGCGGCAACTCACTCAACTATGGCTTTGCGGCTCACAGCGACGAAGAGTATCTGTCGGCCGTTACCCCTCTGATGAAGCAAGCCAGGATATCTGCCCTGCTACTGCCCGGAATTGGGACTGTGGATCATCTGCGTATGGCCCATGACCTGGGCGTCAGTACCATTCGGGTTGCGGCCCAATGTACTGAAGCCGATGTGACCGAGCAGCATATCGCTTTGTCCCGCAATCTGGGGCTGGATACTGTCGGTTTTCTGATGATGGCCCATATGCTTGAGCCCGGTGAGCTTCTGCAGCAGGCAAAGTTGATGGAGAGTTACGGGGCCAACTGTATCTACTGCACAGATTCTGCAGGCTATATGCTGCAGGATGACGTGTATGCGCGCATTTCAGCCTTGCGGGATGGATTAAAGCCGGAAACCGAAATCGGCTTTCATGGACACCATAACCTGGCGATGGGTGTCGCCAACTCACTGACAGCCGTCGAGGCGGGAGCCAGCCGTATCGACGGCTCAGCCGCTGGACTGGGAGCCGGAGCAGGCAATACCCCCCTTGAAGTATTCAACGCTGTCGCCACCCGTATGGGAGCAACCACTGGGGTAGACGTATTTAAGCTGATGGCAGCGGCAGAGGAGATAGTCGTTCCCTTAATGGATCAGCCCATACGGGTTGACCGGGATTCTCTGGTACTGGGCTATGCCGGTGTTTACTCGTCATTCCTGCTCCACGCCAAACGTGCCGCCGAAAAGTACGGCGTCCCCTCAGAACAGATACTGCTGACTCTGGGACAAATGAAAACCGTAGGCGGCCAGGAAGATATGATTGAAGATGTCGCCATCAACCTGGCCAAGGGGAAGTAGTTATTGCCACTGCGGCAATCTCCGCACACAAAAAAACCGGACTTAAGAAAGTCCGGTTTTTACTGTCAAGGCTACCTGAATATCACAGATGTTCTTCTGCGTATTCTGCCAGGCGTGAACGTACTACGCCGTTGAGGTAGATGTTGGCACTGCCTTCGAAGTTTTTGAACCTTTCAACTATGTAGGTCAACCCCGATGTCACGGCAGTCAGATAGTTGGAGTCAATCTGCGACAGGTTACCGCAGCAGATCAGTTTAGTGCCTTCGCCCATGCGGGTAATCATGGTCTTGATTTGCGAGGCGGTGAGGTTCTGACATTCATCCAGCAGTACAATGGAGTTCTGGATGGAACGTCCGCGCATAAAGTTGATGGACTTAAACTGGATATTGGCCTTTTCCATGATGTAATTCATGCTGCCGGACGGATTCACATCATGCTTGTGCAATACCTCAAGGGTATCTGTCACAGCGGCCAGCCAGGGCATCATCTTCTCCTCTTCAGTACCGGGCAGGAAGCCGATGGACTCGGCAATCTCCGGGGTACTGCGGGTCACAATGACCTTTTCGTACTGGTTACGCTCCACCACCATCTCCAATGCCGCAGCCAGTGTCAGCAGGGTTTTACCACACCCGGCCGGGCCGGTGAGCACCACCAGATCGATATCCGGATCCAGTAACGCTTGCATCGCCATACCCTGATAGATGTTCTTGGGCTTAACGCCCCAGGCCTCCTGATTCAACAGCCGGTTGCGGCCCAGATCCAGAATATGTACCTGTTCATCATCCCGGTCGACCACACGACCACAGAAATCAGACTCATCGTCTATCAGGTACTGGTTGACATAGAGTGGCGTTTCATCCATCTCCTTCAACGGTACCTCATGCACTGTATTGCGACCCTGACGCGCAGTAGATACGCGATTCAGGTGCTCCCAGAAGTTGCCCTTATATTGATAGAAGCCCGTGGTGAGGAAGCGAATATCGTCGATCAGCTGATCGGTACGATAGTCCTCGACCCGTTCCATACCGGCACCTTTGGCCTTGAGGCGCATATTGATATCTTTGGTGACCAGTACCACGGAACGTGGGCTGTACTGCTTTTGCAGGTGGAGTGCAGTGTTGATAATACGGTTGTCGTTATTATCACCTGGCAGAGTGCCTATGGTGAAATCGATTTGGTGGTCGGGGAAAATAGCTAATTTGCCGGATGCCGCAGTTTGTCCTTCACGGCTTGGCAGGGGGACGCCGTTGACGATTTGTTCAGGTGTGGTCAGTCCGCCTATGGCGTCTTCAAGTGCACGAATGGCGACTCTGGCGTCGCGGCTGACATCGCGCTTTCTGTCTTTTATCTGGTCGAGTTCCTCCAGAACTGTCATCGGTACGACGACATCATGTTCTTCAAAAGAGTAAATGGCTAAAGGTTCATGTAAAAGTACGTTGGTATCCAGTACAAACAACTTTCTGCCGTCTTGCTCCATGGCGCCTCCATTCCAGCATGTTGCCAGTGTTGATTAACCGAGTTCTTACCGCAGCTGCTGTGCCTCCTTCTCCACATTTTTGTCGCCAGGACAAATGTTTAATTTATGTTAATAGTGGCATCAATACGGCCAAAGCTCAACTGACTTTTCACTCGGTACATCTCAGTTTAGTGTCACCTATATGACAGCAAGATGACTGCCAGACTGAGGCAGACAAAACCCCTTTCAGCTGTAATTTGCAAAGCTTCATTTGTAATCTCTGCCAAGGGGATTTAGTCTGGATCTCCGCCCGTAATATCTCCCCAGCGGAGGCTATCTGGTATGTATTTCCCAGTCAGCACTTTGCGGTTTCAACCGCCAATTTCCATGTCCTTGATCTGTCAGCAATCTGCAGTGGCCTGTCGGCAATTTCCTGCTGCAGGCAACTCAGTTTCCCTGACCCGACGAAGGCAAAATCAGTCGAATGCATGGCCAGTGCATCTTTTTTATGAAGCCCACAAATTCCTCAAAGCCCGATTTGACCGCAGTTCTTTGCTGCCAGCCCGGTTTTGGAGTGGATTTAGCCGTGGTCGCCGACTTGTATCCCCAAGTGGCTTGGGTATACCATACGCGCCCTTTGTGAAATGTGCCGGAGAAAAGAGTTAGTTATGCCGTTCGCCTTAGGTCAACGCTGGATCAGCGATACAGAATCAGAACTGGGATTGGGGACCGTGGTACAGGTTGAAGGCCGCATGGTCACAGTCCTGTTTCCGGCCACGGGTGAGAACCGCATGTTCGCCCGCACCGATGCCCCCCTTACCCGTGTGATTTACAACCCGGGTGACGACGTGGAAAGCCATGAAGGCTGGACACTGAAGATCGACTCCGTTGAGGAAAAGGACGGCCTTGTTTTCTACTTTGGCACCCGCAGTGACAACGGTGAAACCATCGAGCTGCGTGAAACTCTGCTGAATCACAATATTCGCTTCAATAAGCCTCAGGACCGTCTGTTTGCCGGCCAGATTGATCGTCTGGACCGCTTTACCATGCGTTACAAGAGCCAGCTGCTGCGTCACCAATTGGCCAGCTCAGACGTACTGGGACTACAGGGCCCGCGTGTCGGCCTTATTCCTCACCAGCTGTGGATTGCCCATGAAGTGGGTCGCCGCTTCGCTCCGCGGGTTTTGCTGGCTGATGAAGTCGGTCTGGGTAAGACCATTGAAGCCGGTTTGATTATCCACCAGCAATTGATGACAGGTCGCGCCGAGCGCGTGCTGATTATCGTACCTGATACCCTGCGTCATCAGTGGCTGGTTGAGATGCTGCGCCGCTTTAACCTGCGCTTCGCCGTGTTCGACGAAGACCGCTGTGTTGAGGCTTTCGCCGAGCATGACAATCCTTTCTACACTGAGCAGCTGGTGATCTGTTCACTGGAACTGTTGCGCAAAAAACGCCGCCTTGAGCAGGCGTTGGACGCTGACTGGGATCTGATGGTTGTGGATGAAGCCCACCATCTGGAATGGTCTGAAGATGAACCAAGCCGCGCCTACCAAACTGTCGAATCACTGGCAGAAGTGGTTCCGGGCGTACTGCTGCTGACGGCGACCCCGGATCAGCTGGGTCATCAAAGTCACTTTGCCCGCTTGCGCCTGCTGGACCCGGATCGTTTCTACGATTACGAAGCCTTTATCAAAGAGGAAGACAGCTATAAAGAAGTTGCCGAAGCCGCAGAAGCGCTGGCCGGTGATGAGAAGCTGTCTGACACCGCCATTAACAGCCTGACTGAGCTGCTGGGAGAGAAAGATATCGCCCCGGCAATCCGTATGATCCAGGCCGATGAAGTGGACGTGGAGATGAAAGAGGCTGCCCGCCGCGAACTGCTGCAGGAGCTGCTGGACCGTCATGGTACCGGCCGCGTACTGTACCGTAACAGCCGCGCTTCGGTAAAAGGCTTTCCACAGCGTATTTTCCACCCTCATCCGCACGCCATGCCACAGGAGTATGTCACTGCAGCCCGGGTTAACTCCATGATGGGCGGCTATCGCAGCCTGCAGCAAAAGATCTCCATGGCGCTGGCACCTGAGAAGATGTACCAGGAGTTCGATGAGAACAATGCCGGATGGTGGAAGTTCGATCCTCGCGTGGATTGGCTGATCGATTTCCTCAAGAATAATCGTTCCAAGAAGGTGCTGATTATCGCCAGCCAGGCAGAGACTGCTCTGGCGCTGGAAGAGGCCCTGCGCACCCGTGAAGGTATTCAGGCCACAGTATTCCACGAAGGCATGTCCATTATTGAGCGCGACAAGGCCGGTGCCTACTTCGCTCAGGAAGAGGGCGGCGCCCAGGCGCTGATCTGCTCTGAAATTGGCTCTGAAGGTCGTAACTTCCAGTTTGCCAGCCATTTGGTGCTGTTTGACCTGCCACTGAACCCGGACCTGCTGGAGCAGCGTATCGGTCGTCTGGACCGTATCGGTCAGAAGAACGATGTGCAGATCCACCTGCCATACCTGACAGGCACGGCTCAGGAGCGTCTGCTGACCTGGTATCACCAGGGGTTGAATGCCTTTGAACTGACCTGTCCAAGTGGCCATGTGCTGTTCAGCGAATTCGAAGAGGAGCTGGTTAAGGTTCTGATTGAAGATGATGCAGATGCCATGACCAATCTGCTGAACCATACCCAGACCCGTTACAAAGAGCTGAAGCAGGCAATGGAGCAGGGCCGCGACAAGCTGCTGGAGATCAACTCTCACGGTGGTCACCGTGCACAGGAGCTGGTTGAGCGTCTGTCCAGTCGCGACAATGACACAGGCCTGATTGGTGCAGTTATCCGTCTGTGGGACATTATCGGTGTTGATCAGGAAGACAGTGGCGAGAACACCATTATCCTGCGTCCAAGCGAGCATATGATGTTCCCAACCTATCCGGGTCTGCCGGAGGATGGCATCACAGTGACCTTCGACCGTGATACGGCTCTGTCCCGTGACGATATTGCGCTGATCACCCAGGAGCACCCTCTGGTACAGACGGCACTGGATCTGATCACAGGTTCAGAAACCGGCAGCACCAGTGTGGCCGTGCTGAAGAACAAGGCACTGCCAGCCGGTACCCTGTTCCTTGAGCTGGTCTATCTGGCTGAAGCCTCTGCGCCGAAAGCCAGTCAGGTACACAGATACCTGCCACCGACGCCTATCCGGGTACTGCTGGACAAGACAGGTAACAACCTGTCTGCCAACGTTAACTATGACAACTTTGACCGCCAGCTGAGTGCGGTTAACCGTCATATCGGCAGTAAGCTGGTCAACGCCTCTCAGACGCTGATGCACCCACTGCTGGCCAAAGCTGATGAAGTGGCAAAGGTTGAGCTGGATACTCTGCTGGACGGTGCCCGTGACACCATGACCACTCAGCTGACCGCTGAGCTGGAACGTCTGGAAGCGCTGAAAGCCGTTAACCCGAACATCCGTGAAGAAGAGCTGGACTATCTGCGTGATCAAATGGTTGAGCTGAAACGCTATCTGGATGATTGTGCTCTGCAGCTGGACGCTATTCGTCTGGTACTGGTCAGCCACGCCTGATCTTCTGCTGAGCATTAAGAGAGCCCTGCCCTGTGCGGGGCTTTTTCATATTTGTGCCACTATTCTTGATATACTCAATCGAAGGGAATGACTCCCGCCAACGCCTGTTGGGCTTTTCTGGAAATCATGTACAAGGATTTTTACGTGCTCAGATCCACCCTTGCCTTTGTGTTGTCGACTCTGTTGTTATCGAGTGGCCACGCCGAGACCCTCAGCTATCAGCCAGCCACAGCGCAGCCCGGCTATGGCTATCTGCCCGATGATGAGCTGCATGCCATCGATGTGGATGGACAGGCGCAACAGGTGCTGGTCAGAGCATGGGAAGGCAAACATCAATATGGCGCAGTCATACTGCTGGCCAACCCCGGTCAGGTGCCTGACACGCCGGGTCTGATCGCCCACCTGCGACGTTCACTCAACCCTGATGGCTGGGCCAGCCTTAACCTGACCTCCCCGACTCCCCTGCCCAGAGCCAGTTTCTCCACCACGGCTGAATCCATTGCCAAAGCCGGAGAAGGCCAGCTTGAGTTGGCTTCGGTCAGCGCCACACCAGGTTTCACCCAGCAGCAGATGAGGGAGTTTATTGAAGAGAGGCAAAAGAGTGTCACCGCCTCGCTGGCGCAACTGGACACCATAGGCAGTGAGTATCCCGGAAAACGTGTGTTGGTGGTCAGCAACCAGACGGCAGCTATGGTGATAGAGCTGCTGCATTCCAAGCAGATGAATACGCCGGATCTGCTGGTCGTATTCAATCCCTTTTTGCCGGAGAAAAAATCCAATTCGGCACTGGTGAAAGCGCTGGCGGAACTGGAGATACCTGTGCTGGATATTCAGTCTCCCGATGGCCACCCCGCCTCCCGGGAAACCCTGGCCCAAAGAAGCAATCTTACCCGCACCAAGGGACCAGCCAAATATCGCCAGCTCAAGCTGTCTCTCAACCTGGATCTGCCCAGCAGTTGGCAGCATGCCTCCAAAGCGATTAAAGGGTTTGCCTACACCAGCCTGATCCGCTGATTACCAGCTCTGACGTTCAGACCAGGCCTTGCCCGGGTCTTTGGTTTGACGTCTGGCCGCTATCTTACTGTTACGCCCTGCAAGCAAACGGATTTGATACCAGGACTCTCTCGCCAGCAGACTCCTGACGCCGGCCAGCCAACTCCTGTGGGTACTGTGTTTGATTGCCGCAGCCGCATCGGGTGAGGTTTGCCTGATTCTGTCTGCCATAGCCAGGGCCTCTGCGCCGGGCTGTTCATAAACCCGGGTGATAAGCCCATACTCTGCAGCCTGCTGCGCCGACAATATCTCTGCCGTCAGCGTCAACTCAAGTGCCTTGTCTCTTGGAAGTATGCTGCGCAACATTGCCAGTCCGGCCATATCCGGCACCAGCCCCCACTTGGCCTCCATAATGGAGAAGTCACTGTCCGGTGAGGCGTAACGCATATCTGCGCCCAGAGCAATCTGCATGCCTCCGCCAAAGCAGTGACCTTCAAGCACGGCAATGACAGGAACCGGCAATCTCTGCCAGCCAATAGAGACTCGCTGAGCCAGATTGGCATTACCCGGCAACCACTTAAATAGCAGCCTGACCGCCTGCATAGGTTGTTTCATCACGCTTTTTACATCCAACCCGGAACTGAAGTTGCCTCCAGCCCCGGTCAGAATAACGGCTCGAATACTGGAGTCCCGGCGGATCAGCCGCTGCGCCTCACAGATATCGAGGAACATCTGGAAGTTCAGAGCATTGAATTTCTCAGGCCTGTTAAGGGTCACGAAGGCGATCTGGTCTTTTACTTCAAAAGTCACATACTTCAAAGACATAGGGTTCTCCTACCGGTCTGGATGGGCCACAGTAGAACGATTTGCATACAAAATGCAAAGACTTTGTTAAACTGCCGCGCTTCAGCAGCACCACAAGGGTAAATTAGAAGGGCCTTAATTTACCGCCGTTTGCACTGAGTCCGGCCCGGAAAATAGTCGAAAGTCCGTCAAGTCCCGAAATCGGTGTTAGGCTTGTTATAACGGGCAAAGCAGGGATAAGGGAGCTATGGCGACTCAGATATTGATATGCGACGACTCAGCGATGGCGAGAAAGCAGATGGCCCGCAGTCTGCCGCCGGAATGGGAGGTCGAGGTAAACTATGCCGCCAATGGCCAGGAGGGCGTTACTGCCATCCGTGAAGGCAAAGGCGAGATCGTATTTCTCGATCTGAATATGCCGGTCATGGATGGCTACCAGGTGCTGACCCAGGTGCAACAGCAAGACCTGCCTGCCATGATTATTGTCGTCTCAGGTGATATTCAAGCCAAAGCCCACGAAAGAGTTAAAGCCCTCGGCGCCATAGATTTCATTCAGAAGCCGGTTAACCTCGATGCGATACGTACCCTGCTGATCAACTACGGCATTCTGATGCCCGAAGAGACCCCTGTTGTTGAACAGACTGAACAACTGGCAAAGGCCGACGATGACTCCCCCTTTGTAAAAGTCGACCTGCGCGACGCCTGTCAGGAGGTCGCCAATGTCGCCATGGGCCAGGCAGCAGACTTGCTGGCCAAACTACTGGATGTGTTCGTCAAACTCCCCATCCCCAACGTCAATGTGCTGGAAACCAGCGAGCTGACAATGGCGCTCAAATCTGTTGAACATGAAAGTAAAGCCTCGGCTCTGTGCCAGGGCTTTATCGCTGCTGGCGTGGCCGGAGAAGCCCTGCTGATGTTTTATGACGGCAGCTTTGAGGAGATGGCCGAGTTAATGGGACTGGATAATCCCAGGGATCCCGACACAGAAATTGAAGTGTTGATGGACACAGGCAATGTACTTGTGGGGGCATTTTTGCGTGGTGTGTTTGAGCAACTGCATATGAGTTATAGCCAGTCTCACCCCGTAGTGTTGGGACGACACTGCAATGTATCTGAGCTTATCAATGCCAGAATCAACAAATGGCAACGTACCCTGGCGATGGAGATCAATTACCAGATAGAGAGCTACAACATTCGCTGTGATCTGCTGCTGTTGTTCACTGAAGACTCCATTCCCACCTTGAATACCAAGCTCAGTTATTTGCTGGATTAAAGACGTCAGGAAGCCCTATGCCTAATCAAATGAATGAACTGCACCGGCTGATCGAAATGGTCCAAACCATTGAAGTGGGCTTGGTGATGCTGGATAAAGATTATCGGGTGCAGCTTTGGAACGGTTTTATGGAGAACCACAGCGGCATCTCCCCCAACACCCTGCGTGACCGTAACCTGTTTGAATGCTTCCCTGAGCTGCATGAAGAGTGGCTAAAGAAGAAAATGGAGGTGGTATTCACCCTGCAAAACAGAGCCTTTATCAGCTGGGAGCAGAGACCCTATATCTTCCGTTTTAAAAACTTCCGCCCCATTACCGGGCAGGCGGAGTTTATGTACCAGAATGTCACCCTGTTTTCCCTGTCATCACTGACAGGAGATGTCACCCATATCTGTATGATCATCTACGATGTCACAGACGTTGCAGTGAACAAATTACAGCTTAAAGAAGCCAATGCCGAACTGGCTGAACTGAGCCAGATTGATGGCCTGACCAAGCTCTATAACCGCAGACATTGGCAGGATTTGCTGAACCGGGAGTTTGAGCGCTACCAACGCTATCACGAGCATGCCAGTCTGGTGATGCTGGATATCGACTTCTTCAAGTCCATCAATGATAACTATGGTCATGTGGTCGGCGACCGGGCGATTCAGCATCTGGCCAAATTGATCCGTGACTCTCTGCGTGAAACCGATGTGGCAGGTCGATATGGCGGTGAGGAGTTTGGCATAGTCCTGCCCAACACAGATGCTGCCAGCGCCAGTCAGTTTGCCGAAAGACTGAGACAGAAGGTGGAGCGTTCCCCACTGAAAGCGGAAGGACAGAATATTAAGTTCACCGTCAGCGCAGGTATTTGCATGCTGGATGATGAGATAGCACAGAACTCAGACTGGATCCGCCGGGCCGATGCTGCCCTGTACCGGGCCAAAGAAACGGGGCGTAACAATGTGCAGGTGTATACAAAAGATGAGGATAGTCAGTAAAAAACCCGCCAGTTGGCGGGTTTTTAATATTCGTACCGAAGCGCAGGATTAGTGCAGGGTCTCTTCGTCTTCGTCATCTTCCGGCATTTCGTCACCCACAAAGTAGGTGCCCCAACCGTCATACTCAACCTTCTGCTTGACTGCCAGGTTCATCAGTTGCTCACAGGCCTGATCCAGCAGTTCCACTTCCAGGCGATGGTTGGCAATGGCGTCAAAGCAGTACAGAGTGCTGCCATCTTCCAGCTCAATCTCTTCGGCGTCATTCACCTCAAAACCCAGCTTGAAGGCATCTACCGCAGCTTTTTCCAAACGGTCAAAGTTGGTACTGGAAAAGTGATGCTCAATCACATACTCGGCATCAGGATCTGAACCATCATCCATCAATGCCTGTACGATTTCGCGGTTCTCTTCCAACTGCTCTTGCAGCATACGTTCAATAGACATGCTCGTCTCCATCTAAATCAACGGCCGGAGTATAACAAACTTCTACCCTTGGGCAGCAGTGGTTCTATACCAACTTCATTAATAGTTTGATCAATTCAGAGCGTGTCAGGGATTCTGATTCCAGGCGCATTGATTGAATAAGGGTGGCTCCCTTTAAGAGCAATGCAACACAGAAGCAGGATTCCTGACACGCTCACGCAGTGCGGGTTTCAATGCACTTGATACTGCGTTGAGTCGTCTTGACATAGAACCACTATGACTTCGCCGACTCGCCTTGCCTCAAGCACATTGAACTCCCGCTGAAACAGATCAACTATTAAATGAAATTGGTATTATTCATCATGGCAGAAGCTTCTGCGTTCAGCTGCGCCAACTTCTCTTCCATGATTTTATGGACACGACCGGCAAGCTCTTTAACTGAGTCTTTGCCCAGACCTTTGGTCTCTACCGGGTCCATTACCTCAATAATCACCACACCGTTGTTCCAGCGGTTGAGGCGGATATCGCTCTGGTTGGAAGCCAGCACAGGTACCATGGGCACACCGGCAGCAATTGCAGTATGGAAAGCACCTGCCTTGAAAGGCAACAGACCACGGCCACGGCTGCGGGTTCCCTCAGGGAAGATCCACACAGACAGGCACTTTTCTTTGATCTTCTGAGCCGTCTTGGCCATGGTATCGAAGGCTTTGCTGCGGTTTTTGCGGTCGATAAGGATATTACCTGACAGCCAGTAAATCTGGCCGAACAGCGGCATCCACAGAATGCTCTTCTTCCCCAGACTCACAGTCCCTTTTGGCACTGCGGCGGTGTGAGTGAACATGTCATAGTTGTTCTGGTGATTGGCCAGATAGACGCAAGGCCCCTTGGACTCACCGGCAGGTCTGCGAACAATAACCTTAATACCCAAAACAGGCGCCACAGCTGAAAACAGCTTGGCGAACATATGTACATTGTCTCTGTGAAGCGGTCGTAGCAAGCAGTACAGGCCACCGAAAAGGAAAGCGAATACCAGCATAACAGCCAACAACAGACATCTGACGATTAACAGCACGACAGTCTCCTGCAGAAAAATTGGCGACAGTATAGCCAGCAACTCACTGTCGCTCAATCTTTTGATAACAGCTGTACGCTTAAATAACGTTCACTTCAAATCAGGTTTTCAGGCCATTGATTTATAAGGTGCTAACCGCAAATAGGTCAGTCTGAACACCAAAGCTGACAGCGCCAGGGTAACCACAATCGCGGCTCCGGCGGGCAGATCATAGCTGGCAGACAGCCAAAGTCCCAGTAAATAACCCACTGCACCGACCAGATAAGCCCATGCCAATGCCCATTTAGATTTGCACCTGTTGATGGCCAGTGCCGGCAATATCAGAGAACTGAACACCAGATATACCCCAACCAACTCAACCGACAGCGTAATCATCAGAGCAAACAGCAGATAGAAGGCCCGGCCCGACAATAACTGCGGACGCCAAAGCACTAATGCCAACACCAGTATTGAAGCTATGGCAGGCAGTATCAGTGTCGACCAATCGACCCAGAGGATCTGTCCTGACAATACCTGCTTCAGCAGTTCACCACCGTGGGGATCGTGGGACAGAATCAACATGGCAGACACGGCGGCCAGCACGTAGAAGCAACCGATCATCGCTTCCAGCTCCTGAGCCATATGCTTTTCCAGCCAGGCGATCAATCCCGCGGCCGCCAGTGCAAAACACAAGGGCATCCACAGGTTTGCCAGGGGCATATGTTCCATCTCGTGGCTCATATGCACCAGCACGGTTCCCAGCGCGGCAACCTGAGCAATCGCTAGGTCGATAAAGATAATGCCGCGCTTGAGTACCTGACGCCCCAGAATCACATGGGTTGAAAGGACCAATATGCCAGCCACAAAGGCCGGCATCAGTACCTGAAGCATTTCTGCACTCACTGCACAGTCCCTTTCAGCTTGCCGATAACACTGGAGTACAGACCAAACATGTCAGTGCTTTGATCATCGCCACCCACTGTCATAGGCAGAACCACCACAGGCAGACCGGTCCGCTCCGCCAGCCAGTCAGCGCCACGTCGGTCCTGGTAGCTCGCGACCACAATCGCAGAGATATCCCCCTGCTTGGCGCGGGACAACAATGACGCCAGATGACTGCTGGAAGGTGGAATACCCGGCTTTGGCTCCAGGTCTGCGGTCTGCTCCACACCCAACCAATCGAACAGATAGCGATAGCTGGAGTGATAACCAATCACCTTCTTGCCTTTCAGCACCTGTGCATCAGCTTCCCACTTGGGGATCGCTGCCTGCCAACGCTGCTCAAACTGCTTCAGGTTAGCCTGATAAGTGGCGGCATTGGCTGGGTCCAGTTGTTCCATCTTGCTGGCCATGGCACGGGCCACCTGCAGCATCCGTCCGGGAGAGAAGTGCACATGAGGATTCCCCTCGGCGTGTACGTCCCCCATAGAGCGATCGACCTTATCCAGCTTATCCAGCGTCTCCACATGATCAGTGGCGAAGAACAGGCCCTTGTCTGTAGAGTTCATGGCCGGATTAGCGGCTTTCATCTGCAGCATGGGCAACCAACCCACCTCCAGTTGAGCCCCGGCGCATACCGCCAAATCAGCGCGACGCATCTTGGCGATCAGGCTGGGTCTTGCCTGTACCAGATGCGGGTCCTGGAATGCCGTTGTCGCCGAGTAAACACTGGCATTCGGCGCCAGTTCGCTGGCAATAGCGCCATACTCAGGTTCACAGGCAAAGATATTCAGCTCAGCCGAGGCCATGGGCACTATGCCCAGGCTCAGCGTCAGCAAAGAGGCGTTAAGCCAATTAGAATTGATGCGCACCATGGGCCCCCAGAGTCATCACATATTGCAGAGTGATGATGTTGTCATCGGTGAAACCGTCAAAGTTGGTGCCATCCTGGCGGGTATACTGCAGACGTACGGTAGAGAAGTGGCTGTTATGCCATGCCAGCATCACATCAGTTTCCTTCAGCTTTTGCGCATCGAAGTGATCTTCGTGCATCAGCTGAGTGTCCACCTGACCATAACGAATACCGGCAGACCAGTGTGGAGAGAACTGGTAAACACTGCTCAGGTACCAGCCCTGCATATAGTCTTTACCATGGCCCTCGTGTCCATGTTCTTCTTCGTGCTCCTCCTCTTCATGGTGCTCTTCCAGCGGCATAAAGTCTTCGATACGGAAGAACTCACCACTCACAGTCAGATGCTGATACTTGTAATTGCCGTCGGGAGCCCACTTGAAGACGAAGTCGGCACCATACATGTTTTCACCTGTATAGGCTGCACTGTGGCTATGGCCGTGTTCTTCGTGTCCATGCTCCTCTTCAGCATGTCCTTCCTCTTCGTGACCATGCTCCTCATGGGCACTCATGCGACCATTTTCATTGCGCAGGTAGCTCAGGCCCAACTGCCAGGAGCTGGAGTCACCTATGTCGCCACCAATTTTGGTGTAAGCGGTATACACCCCAACAGTTTCATATTCACGCTCACCGGACTCATCTGCTGCACGCAGAGAATCACCGCTGAATCCTTCTACACCCAGCAACCAATAGGTATCGGTCGGAGCCAGATAGTTAAAACGCAGACCATCGTCAAAGTAGTGGCTGCCCAGGAACGCGCGGTACACACCTGGACGCTCGACAAAGGAATCAGTGTGTGGGTGCTGATTATTCAAATAACCGATATCAGACAGGAAGCGACCGCCACGAATACCCATACCTGCCGGCAGGTTCAGGGTTTGAATAAATGCCTCTTCCAGCTCAACTTCGGTTTCGCTGCCATGCACTTCCAAAACAGTGGTGATCTTGCCGTAAAACATGTCATCGATGTTGGCACTGATCGCCAGCTCGGTCTCACCCAGGCCAAAACCTTTTTCCCGTCCCAGAATGCGGTCTTCTGATTGATAGTAACCATCCAGTACCGCACTGATAAGCGGGTTGCTCAATGTCGGAGTCTCAGCAGCAGCGAAAGTCGCGGTCAGGGCTGCAGCAACAGCAGAAATACGGCCAGCCTGGCCAAACAGAGATGTGGTTTTCATTTTTTCTCCAAAATAATCCTGAGACCAATTCTTCAGATGAATTGGCACACGCCCGCAAGCACATAGGCAAGCAGACTAAGTAATTGATTTAAATTTAGGTAAATCAGAGAAATAGGGGCGGACCGCGGGTGAAATAATGGAATGAGGGAGCCTGCCAGGAGTGGAAGCTAACCTCGAAATAGGGAATGGATTTGTTTTCAACCTGAGGCAGGATAAGCTCGGTTGAGGGCAGACATGTATTTTGATGATGCTGATGAAAACACAGGCTGCAGTGAGCCAGTTGCGACTGCTCACCATCCTTGATGTGGGTCAGACTGTGGGCCGGAGCAAGCACAACCAGACTTATCCAGCTGAACAACAGCCAGATAGTTATCTGCTTGGAAAACTTGCCAACGGGTCTCAAAAAAGTCTGCTCCTGCTAATTGTGTTAAGTAAAATTCCAAATTTACTTTCGCCGAACTTTACCACAAATTAATTACAAGTCAGCACCAGCGGCAGTGCAAATTTTTAGCTTAAGTGTAAATTAAGCCTGAGTTAAGCTGTAAAAACTAAGGTTGGAAGCAGAAAATTGCGGCTGATCCGCAATGAGGAAAATCGGGAGGTAAAAATGCTGGCCTTTTTGCGTGCGAATCTGGGACTGATCGTATTTATTCTGCTGTTCCTGGCAGCGGTATTAGGCGGCATTTGGTGGGTAGAAGCCTCACTCGCCGGCCAGGAAGTGGTCATAGATTAAGCCTTATCCTGCTCCTCTGGTGGCAGTTCCCGGACTTTAATGTGGTCCATAATATGTGATGCCAACAGCAGTATAAGAGCGACTATGCCTACCGGGGCAGCAATAGCCTTGTACTGAGGTAGCCACCAATAACAGGCAGCCATACCTGCAGCGACATAGAAGCCAGTAATCTTGAGTCGCTGCAGCGTTACGTTTTTCCCCAGCCAGGCGTGACAGTGCGGGCACTGAAACTCAGCTTTCAGGCCTTTCCCCCTTTGGTTTTCTATTCGCGCAATGCTGAAACCTTTGCTGCAATGTGGGCAGATCATGGTGATGCTCCAATAAAGAGAAGGGTTACCAGGCAACTCACTGCCGGTACTCAGGGGGTGAGAGTCTATACCAGAACGTCAGCAAAATGTGACTGCAAAGTGATATTTCCCACGACCTTATTCAAACTTTTCGGCAATCCCAACTTAAGTTATTGAATCTTTCCCAGACAGGTTTTTTCTCTGTTGCCGCAACTCTTGCCGGGGAATATCATTACGGCCTTAACGTCATCAAGGATATTTTTATTCCCATGTCAAAAGTTTCCACTCTGCTGCTGGCCATGCTGTTATCTGTGCTGAGCACAGGCGTTTGGGCCGATGAGTCGACCCTGACACCACAACAGGTCAATCAACAAATTATGCTGCTGCAAGGTGATATCGACCACGATATTGCCCAGCTGAAAACCGCCAAAGGCGAAATTCGCGCCCTGACCGAATACCGCATCATCAAGAAAATTGGTGAGCTGCGCAGCCTGATCGGCTCTCAGGTTGCCAAGTCCAGCCCGGACAGCGCATCCCTTAAGCCACTGATCACCGAACAACTGCAGTTTATTGCTCAGGTAGAAACCTATCTGGCCAACAGTGTTGATAAACTCAAGCAGCAACTGGGCACATCAAACGACGGCGCGACCATTGCCCTGATCGCCAAGCGTGAGACTGAACGTGATCAGTTCTATGAAGCCCAACTGGAAACCATTCACTGGGCTGAAAAAGTAGGTATGGATGTGTCTGCCAATAAAGCGGCACTGATCAAAACCCTCACCCGTCGTGGTGAGCGTCTGGAAAGCCTTGTGACCTTCCTGCAACAACAGCTGAAGTCGTCTGTGGCTGAAGCCGATGCGGCCGGTAAAGATGTTTCTCAAGAGCAGACCGCCAAGGTCGCCATGTACCGCGACTGGCTGGACAACAGTAATGCCAGCCTGGAGTCGGTGATCACCCTGCTGGACAAACTCGGCCAGGACACTGACAGCATGAAAAAGACACTGCTGTCTGTCAGTGGCGATATTACTCAGGACGTACTGAACATCGACGTGGCCTCAGGTCTGTTTCAGCAGTGGCTGGATAGCGCCAAGGCCCAACTGATTGAGCATGGTCCATCACTGACCTTCAAGGTCTTTATTTTCCTGCTGATCCTGTTTGCTGCCAGTCTGCTGGCCCGTATTGTGGAAAGCATTGTTCGCCGTGCAGTGAGCACCTCCAAACTTAAGTTCAGCAAGCTGCTGCAGGACTTCTTCACCAAGCTGTCCAGCAAGGTGGTTTACTCCATCGGCCTGCTGGTTGCCCTGTCACAACTTGGCTTTGAGCTTGGCCCACTGCTGGCCGGTTTCGGTATCGCCGGTGTGGTCATAGGTTTTGCCCTGCAGGACACCCTGTCCAACTTCGCTTCAGGCATGATGATCCTCATCTATCGTCCATTCGACGTGGGTGATCTGATCAACGCCGGTGGTGTAACAGGTAAAGTCAGCCATATGAGCCTGGTATCTACCACCATTATGACCTTCGATAACCAGCGTCTGATTGTGCCAAACAACAAGATCTGGGGCGACACCATCAACAACATCACTGTTGAGCGTAACCGTCGGGTGGATCTGGTCTTCGGTATCGGCTACTCAGATGATATTGAGCATGCAGAAAAAGTACTGATGGATGTCGTGACCAAGCACCCTAAAGTCCTTAAAGATCCTGAGCCTGTGGTTAAGCTGCACACTCTGGGTGAGTCTTCCGTAGACTTCGTGGTTCGTCCATGGTGTCAGCCTGAAGATTACTGGGATGTATACTGGGATATTACCCGGGAAGTTAAGATGCGCTTCGACGCCGAAGGTATCAGCATTCCTTTCCCGCAAAGAGATGTACATATCTACCAGACTGCAGAGAAGTAATTTTCTGCCGCAAAGTAAAAAAGCGCCACTGGGCGCTTTTTTATTAACTCTTGTGATTGAGCGGGCGGATTCGGGATGCCCGCAATCAGCTAGAAATCGAAATTGTAGGTGTAGCCAAGCACCACTTTAACATCGTCATCGTCCAGATCTGTGTCTGCCACGGCGAAGCTGACATCCCCCATCTTGGTCGCTGCGCTCAGAGCTACGTGGTAGTCGGAGTAGCTGTCGGTACCGAACCAGGAGCTGATAACATCCCCATCGTTATAGCCATAGTGAAAATCCAGTGTCAGCATCTCAGTGACAGGAACACTGACATCTGCAGTCAGGTAGCTGTAGTCTTCATCATCCAGCCCATCGGCGGCAACATCACTTCCGGCGTGGATAAACTTGGCATAGCCTAAAGTGATCCATTTCCATGAGAGCGAGCCATACAGCTCACCAAAGCTGATGCTGCCGGGAGAATCCGGATAACCATAGTAGAGATAGCCAACGTCATAACCGAAACCGTCACCAAACTCACCTTCAAAGCCCGCATACAAGTCCATTTCATAGCTGGTGCCATCACCAAAGTCTACATTGGACACCCAGGTACCGGCGTAGAATCCACTCTCATGTCCATAATCGACACCACCCTGAATGGCAGCATCATCTGCGGTTTGACTGACTCCACGCCACAAATAGTTGGAAGTAAAACCTATATTACCCGACACCTCTGCAGCGACCGGTTGTGACATCAATACACCAGCCAGGGCTGCGGCCAATCCAACGCTTATGTTCTTCATTCTTATCCCCTCGTTTAGTCAATCCCCATCCTGTTTGTACTGATGAACCATTACAGTGCAGTCAGCCACAGGTCACACATTGAGTTGCCATTCACGTGCCAATTGGGAAGTTATCTGAACGAAGAACCACAAGGCTCATCCAGGAATTGACCAAACAAGATTGCTCAAACCACTGTTATACATTGATTAAATTTGCAGCAATCCGGTTCGGGAATTATTGATGACTATCCAGTGTTCTGTAGAGATGATGCGCGCGACAGACAAGATACAGCCACAGCGACTGCCTTTTATTGGGGCATAGGCACTCACATGGTGCAATCACGGTTGGCAGGATAAAACTGATGCAATAAAAAAGCCCTCACAGTTTGAGGGCTTTTTTGCGACATGGGAAAGGAATATCAGTTCACGCTGTCACGCAGAGCTTTACCAGCTTTGAACTTAGGTACGTTTGCCTCAGGGATCTGAATATCTTTACCAGTTTGAGGATTGCGACCAGTACGTGCTGCCCGTTTGCCAACTTCAAATGACCCAAAGCCCAGAATAGAGATCTTGTCACCAGCCTGCATGGCCTCAGTGATAGCCTGTTCGAAAGACTTGAGTGCGCGGGTTGCTTCAGCTTTTGACAGCTCAGCATTCTCCGCCATTTTGGCGATTAGTTCCGTCTTGTTCATTGTTATTTTCTCACATCATCACAGTTATCGATAAGTAACAGGACCCATGATGCTGCTGGGTCAGTGTTACCATGCCACAAGGTAAACTGTTCGTGAAGATGTTAATGTGAAGTTAACGACAAAAAATTACTATTCTTCCAACAATTGTTTCAATAGCCTGCGAACCAACTGAGGTTCAAAGGGTTTATCGCATAAAGCATTAACCCCGTGCTTGGCGACATTGGAAAGGTGTGACTCATTGGCGTCGGACGACACCATCAGAATAGGGACCATAGGTTGAGCACTGTACTGACGTATGTACTTGGCCAGCATCAGACCATCCACCTTGGGCATGTTGTAATCCGTGATCACAAGATCAAAGTTGTTGTCCTGCAGCAGTTGAATAGCCTCTTTACCGTCTTCAGCTTCCGTGATCTCCTCCATCCCAAGGGTATTCAGGGTTCGGCGAATAATCTTGCGAGACAGCGCACTGTCATCCACCAGCAGCACCCGTAAGTCCTGAGGTTCCAGGTACTCCAGATCCAGATTCTCATGGCCCAATAACTCGGCAGTAGACATCAGCGCCGAGTGAAGATGAGCGAGTTCAAAGGGTTTGGGTAAAATCGCCACCACGCCGGATTGACGGTAAGCCTCCAATTGCTCTTTGCGATACTCACTGGAGATCAACATAAACTGGGTGTCTTCACCGGCTTCGCTGCTTTTGACATGGGCAACCAGGTCCAGAGCAGTGCCATCTGCAAAGTGCATGGCACTGACCACAAGATCCGGCCGCCACTCCTGAGCCAGCTCTTTGCCGGACTCCAGACTGTCAGCCGTCTTTATTTCATGAACCCCCTCTTCCTGAAGTTGGCTCATGATGATTTTTCGCTGTGCATTCGAAGGTTCTATGAGGAGTATCGATAACTGATCAATCGAGACGTGTTCCATAAATCAATCCTCAGCATCATTGCCCTTGTGAGCCGACAGAAGTGTGTCTGTTAAACGGCAGCTTACGCCCTAAAGATAGCAGTTGAGCCCGGTAACAGCAGGTGGAACTCTGAAATTTTCTATGGCCGACAACCCCTGCCAAGCTAAAATGTCGTTTTCCCGATTTACCGGTATTTCTGTAATGACTGAATCCGAATTCTGGCAGCTGGTCAGCCGTGACGCGTTAACCCAATCAAACAGCGCACTCAGCGAGCAACTTAAGCAAAGATTGTCCGCGTTAAGTGATGAGCAACTGGCCGCCTTTGACAAACATTTTTCCCAGCAGATGCGTCGCAGCTATTTGTGGAGCGTTTGGGGCGCAGCTTATGTATTGACCGGGATCGACAGCGAGTATGAGTTCGCGGAGTTCCGCAGCTACCTTATTTCACTGGGTAAAGAGTGGTTCGAGAAGATAATTGCCAATCCGGACTCACTGGCACAGGTGCCTGAATTCCCACTTGTGGATGACTATGCCTATCCATTCCTTGAGGAGTATGACCTGATTGCCGGTCAGCTCTATGAAGAGCGCACAGGCAAGGAGCTCCCCTTCGTTCCTTCAGGGCAGGCGACACCTGCGGGTAAGAAGTTTGATAACCGGCCCAAGATGCTGAAAAAAGCCTACCCGGAACTGGCTCACCGCTTCCCGTTTTGATCCTTTTTCGCTCTGTGCCATATAAGCAATATCGATTGTATTAAGCCGTGATTCAGGTTACTTTTTGTACATTGAATTCAACCCAACGAATTACAGTAAAAATGCCGTTAGTTCAGTAACTTTCACTAGGCTAACGACTCGCAATCAGGAGATTGTTATATGGCAACAAGAGCATTTATCCTCGCAGGCATACTGGCTACCGGCAGTGTTATGGCAGCGGATGAAAAAGTGGAGAATCCTGTCACCCAGGATGGTGTTGTCAAAATTACCTGGCAAAACCCGGACAAGTACTCAGATATTGAGTCCACGGCAGAAAGGCAGTCCAGGTTCGAGCAGCGGGCTTTTGACTCCATGACAGAGAATCTGGCCAAGTTGGCTCGGAAGGTACTGACTCATGGTGAACAGATGCAGATGACTGTCACCAATGTAGATCTGGCTGGAGATGTTCGCCCAACCTTTGGCGCCAGTGCCAGCGATATTCGGGTGTTAAAAGATATCTATCCGCCGAAAATCACCTTCAGTTACCAGATCACCAAAGGTCAGCAGGTAATTATGTCAGGTGAAGAGGAACTCAGGGATCTTAACTATCTGGGCGGAATTCAACCCAGACGTCAGGAATCCTTTATGTATGAAAACCAGATGCTGAAGCACTGGTTTAATAAAACCATCACTCCGCGTATGGAAGGCACTCCTCCCAAGTAAGCAGCGACCAGCAATCTAACGGCAGAGTCTGAGCTCTGCCGTTTTTGTCTCAGCCAAAACACTAAACCGCGATTGGCCAGAGCGCCAAGCCATCTTCAGATTGCTTGGCCTGCTTCTTTGCCGCAGCAGCCAATTCCGACAAGCTTTCATCACTGCATGACCGGGTGGTCTCCGCCATGAGAATACCCACTGACAGCCCGGTCAATGTGTATTTGCAGGGCTTGCCCTGTCTGTCTTCGGACTCAATAAAGCCAGCACGCCAGTCTGCCTCCCTGAAGAAACGACTTTTGACTCGCTCAAATTCCTGCAATACCTCGCGGCATATGTGCACACAACAGGCCGAAGTGGAGATCATCACAAAATCATCGCCGCCGATATGACCAACAAAGCATTCGGGAGATTGATGGCTGCGCAGCAGTTCTGACAGCGCGATAATCATTTCATCACCGCGACTGAATCCATACACATCGTTATAGGGTTTGAACTGATTCAGGTCGAAATAAGCCAGCTCAAAATCCAGCTCCATCTGACGCAGCCGCTGCAGCTCCTCCTGAATCGGCACATTGCCCGGCAACCCGGTCAAAGGGTTGGCGTGACGGGCATGTTTTATTCTTTGGTCAGTAATGCGTTGCAGCAGATCCCGGGTGTTCCCAACGCCCAGCAGCTCCTCCCCCCGGAGGATAATAAACTGTTGGGCAATGACGGTTTCACTGTCTGCCGTAAGTAACTGGCTGACTGACGACAAAGGTGTGCCAGCGTGAAACTGCAACGCATCCCCATCCATCACTTCATGCAAAGGTCGACTCTCATGCAGGGCTCGCCCGTAGGGAGTACTGAACAGCTCCAGCAGATGATTACGATACAAAAGGCCCACTGCCCGACTTTGTTCCATCACCACCAACGCCTGCAGACCAGGCTGTCGGCTAAACATCAGCCCCGCCTCTTTGAGCTTACAGTTTGCGGACAGGGCAACCGCAGGAGAACACAGGCTTTGCGCCGTTTCCCCATATCTGGGCATGGCGATGGGCAAGCCAACCGGTAAACTCTCATGCATAGTCAGTACCGGTTCGGCTGCAGGCTTACCAAGCAAATACCCCTGGCAGTACTGCACCCCAAGACGCTTCAAAGTAGCCAGTTCATCATGGTTCTCTATACCCTCGGCTATCACTTTGCAGGTCAGGCTCTGGCAGAGTTCCACAATAGATCGCACAAACTCCTGCTTAACGGAGTTGGTATCTATGCCGTGACTGAAATGACGGTCAATTTTGACAAAGTCAGGTGCCAGTTCAGACCATAACCTCAACCCGGAATAACCCGCTCCCAAATCATCGATGGCGGTGAGAAAGCCCTGATTGCGATAGTGCTGCAGGCAATCATTAAGCAGATCGATATCGTCAGCGGGATACTGCTCTGACAGCTCAATAACCACTTTAGAAGGCGGGATCCCAAGCACGCTGAGCAATTGCAGAGTTTTCCCCCTTGGATGATTGGGGTCGAGCAGAGCTTTCGGGGAGATATTAATGAAAAGCTTGCCGGGCAAGGAATCCCGGCAAAAAGCTGACAGGGCGCGCCTGCGACACAAGGTCTCCAGCTCACTGAGCCTGCCGTTGGCCTCAGCCGCCCGAAACAGGGACACAGGAGAATAAAGCGGGCTGTGCAAAGGACCCCGGCTCAATGCTTCCAGTCCCAGGAGTTCCTGGCTGTTAATATTGAAAATAGGTTGGAACACTATATCCACTGACTCGTCAGCAATCAGCTGTTCCAACTCTCGGGTTAACGCATCCTTTGCCACAATTATTCAACGGGTTATAAGAATTTACCGTCGAGTTTATTGCGCCTGTATGACGTTCACATTACAGCCGCGAGACAGACGCTCAGGCTTTACGCTTAAATGCCTGCAGGGTTTGCAGCAGCAGTGCCAGACGCTTAACCATCAACTGCAGACCTTCCTGATCCAGTTCGGTATCCAGCTTCATCTCTTCCAGCTCTTCCGCCAGCTCTTTTACATAGGGCAGAAAACGGTTACTGCTGGTGTTAAACCCCTGCTCTTTACTGAACACAGCCTGGAACTTGCCGTGACCAGCCTGTTGCAGCGCGTTGAGTTTATTGTCTGCGTCGATTGCCTGCCGGTATACCAGCTGCAGGTTCTCCTGCAATTGCTCCAGCACCTTGATGTGTGGCATAACAACTCCATTCACTTAGATATTGGGCGGCAGTATACCCAAGTTGCTCAGATCATTTCACCATAGGAAGGAACATATGATCACAGGTTTCCGGTTCAAACACCTGCTCACTTCAGCCCTGCTGCTGTTTTATGCTGCCTCCTCCGTTGCCTCAGAAACAGACAAACCTCCCTTCTTCAAGCTTGAGTATCAGGGCCAAACCGCCTGGCTACTGGGTTCAATCCATATCGGCAAGGCTGACTTTTTTCCTATGCCCAAGCAGGTGGAGCAGGCATTCGATGACTCCAGAGCGTTAGTCGTTGAGGCAGACGTTACCAAGGCCGATATGATGCCGCTTCTTCGCAAATATGGACTCAAGCGCAATGAGTTCAATGATGAACAAAAGGCGCTGATGGCAGATTACTGCCAAACCAGGCAAGCGGTATGTCAGTCAATCGCAGGGTTGGCGCCCTGGGTACAGGCGATGCAACTCACCCTGGCCCAATTTATGGAGCTTGGTCTACAGCCTGAACATGGCGTTGACAGCCACTTTCTTGCCAGGCTGGGAGATAAATCGATACTGGAGTTGGAGAGCGTTGAGCAGCAGTTCGCTATGCTGTCGTCATTCAGTGATGATGTTCAGTGGTTGATGCTGGAAGAGGCAATTAAGCAGCAACCAGATGATATTATGGAACTTATCCAAGCCTGGCGAGATGGCGATAACCAGGCGCTTGCGGCTATCATGGAAGGCGATTTGAGCCAGCCAGAACAAAAAGCCTTTATGGAAATACTGTTGTGGGAACGCAACCGAACCATGGCTGATACCACAGCCACCATGCTGGCAGACAAAGAGATTAAAGGTCCACTCTTTATCATCATAGGAGCCGGTCACCTGGTGGGGCAGCAAACCATCCCCGAGCTGCTGGCAGAAAAAGGCGTCAAAGTGACCAAATTACTTTAGTCGTAATCGGCGCAGGTTCGCTATCCCTGTCTATACTTGATTGATAACGCAAGCATGGAGGCTTGATGACGGCGAACCTCACCAACATGGTGTACCCGGGCTTTGAGACCATACCAAGGTATTGGAACCGGGAACATGAGTGTATGACTGCGCGGGTAGATCCCGGGGAATACTATATCAGCTGCCAGGACGAATATATCTTCACCCGCCTTGGTTCCTGTATCGCAGCATGCATTTGGGATCCTGTCATGCGCGTTGGCGGCCTCAATCACTTCCTGCTTCCTGAACGTAAAGCTCACGACGACTGGCATCAGCTGACCAGTTACTCCTGCCGCTATGGCAACTGGGCAATGGAGCAGTTGATTAACTCTATTCTGTCTGCCGGTGGCCAGCGTCGTAACCTGCAGGCCAAGATTTTTGGCGGCGCTAAACTGGGCGGCATGTCCATCATCAATGTGGGAGAGTCCAACATTGAGTTTGTCCGTCAGTATCTTGCCACCGAAGGTATAGAGATCATTGCTGAAGATGTGGGTGGAGTCTGGCCCAGAAAGGTAATGTTCCACCCCATGACCGGCAAAGCCAAAGTTAAGCGCCTGTCTTCCGAGCCAGTGGAACTGACCATACGCGAGGAAAAAGAGTATCTGGATGGCGTTAAAGTTACCGGAGGCGACAACGAAATTGAGCTCTTCGGTGATTAGATTAACTGGAGTGCCCCATGAAATGAACGTAACGTCCCAGATCCCGGTATGCAGGATAGCGGGAATAGAAAAGCTCCATCTCCAGCAGCTGGGTGTTATCAAAATCAGGCGGCAAGTGTTTTTTCAAATAATCATGAATCACTCTGACGCCTGAACGACAATCAAGCGCCAGCTGCCAATCAGCAAACCAATCCAGCACTGTATCTGGCGTCAACGGATGGGTCGGCGTTAGCCTCACCTTCTTCTTAATCTTGAAGTCTGCTTTTACATAATCAAAATTGCCGGAAATCAGCGCGTGGAAACGCATGGCTTCAAGATTGAAAAACATCAAAGAGAAGTAACCACCGGGCTTGAGCATCTTAAGCAGCCCCGCCATAGTGGACTTGGCATCCACCAACCACTCAACGACAGCGTGGCACAGAATCAGATCGAACTGGCCAAGCTCTGCCGGGTTCAGATCCTGAATGGCACTGTGCACCAGCTTGATATTCAACTCGGTATCACAGGCATCTATCTGCTGTTTTGCCAGCGCCAACATCTCAGCCGAGATATCACACAAAACCACCTCATGGCCCAGAGCAGCCAGCTTTTGGCTCAGGTGCCCAAAACCGCCACCAGCATCCAGTACACGTAATCTGGCCGAATGAATAGCAGGCAGGGTTTCCGTTAAATCCCGCCACAAAACCGCTGCGCGGATCTCCCCTTTACGGGTGCCGTAGATGTTTCTGGCAAACTTCCCTGCCAGGCTGTCGAAATTTTTGTCTTGCACGAATTGAACTCTCACACTTACAGGGGCAGTAGTTTGTCACACTTCAAGGCTCAGGCATTAGTGATTCCTTGGCTTAAAGAGTCAATTTGAGACTAATACCTTGGTGTGAATTTTCTATCCCGGATTTACTGCCAGCTTATCAATTTAACGCTAAACCACGGTGATTTAGAGGGTTTTGCCCCTTGTTTATACCAATTATTCCTTCCCCATCAGAGGGATACCCTGCTGGCTAAAAAGTGGGTTATAATCCCGCCCTTGTTTCGGAACCGACATCTGGCAGTACCATGCAATATCAGGTTGAACTTAAGGCGATGCCATCGCTGTTTTCTCTTTATCGCAAAATTTTCTTTGGCCGCAAACCCGGTTGGGATGGGCAACCTCTGCCCGGCATTCAGGTCAGTTGCGATAAAGTGGCGATTTCAGCAGCCAGTGTCAGCCAGTATGCCAATGTATGTGGATATAGCTTTGATGGCGAACAACTGCCAATGACCTATATGCATGTGCTGGTGTTCCGCCTGCAGGCTCTGATTTTTACCCACCCGGCCATCACCTTCCCATTGCTGGGGATGATCCACCTGCGTAACCGCATTACCAGTTATCGCCAGCTCAAGGTCGATGAGATTTTTCGCATCGAATGTGCTCTGGCTGGGAGTGAAGAGACAGAAACCGGACTGACATTCGACCTTTTCTCCAAGGTCTGGGTTGGTGAAGAACTGGTATGGGAGTCGGTCTCCACTTACCTGTATCGTATCGAGAAGCCAGGAAAGCGCAGCCGTCCTCCCAAGGGTGACAATATGGCCTGGGAAAACCCACAGCAGTGGCAACTGAGTGAAGATCTCGGCCGCCGTTATGCCAAAGCGTCCGGTGACTACAACCTGATCCATCTTCACCCGGTATTATCCAAACGCTTTGGTTTTGATCGTGTACTGGTGCATGGCATGTGGTCTAAAGCCCGCTGTATTGCAGCCATGAACGAGGAGATTGGAGACCGCCCGGTTGAGGTGGATGTGACCTTCAAATTGCCTCTGTTTATGCCGGCAGATGTCACCTTCTGCGCCATTGACCAGCCAGAATCAGCTGGTAAGCGATTTGAACTCAGGGATGGCCGCGGCCGCCGTCCTCATCTGACGGGCTCGGTAAGGTATCTCAACTGATACTTCAGATAATCAGGGTCGGCATTGCCGACCCTCTGTTTTTATGTCCCACCGAAACACAGTGTTTAATCACACTTTGCATTTTAGGCAGGGTGAGAAACCTTGAGTTAATCTAAGATTACGCCACCTTTGAGCGCCCATCCAAGAGAGCACGACAGAATGCTGACCGATATTGAGATTTCAAAGCAAGCCACACTGGAACCTATCACGGCCATTGGCCAAAAACTCAGGTTAAAGGAAGACGAACTGGTCGCATTTGGCCCAGCCAAAGCAAAAATCAAATTATCAGCGCTGAATCGACTGGCTGACTCCCCGAAGGGCAAACTCATTATTGTCACCGCGGTCACACCCACCCCTTTTGGTGAAGGTAAAACGGTCACCACCATTGGCCTGACTCAATCTCTGCAGGCCATAGGTAAACGGGTCGCGGCCTGTATACGCCAGCCCAGTATGGGCCCTGTATTTGGTGTTAAAGGTGGTGCTGCAGGAGGTGGGTATGCTCAGGTGGTGCCCATGGAGGAGCTGAACCTGCACCTTACCGGTGATATTCATGCCGTCACTGCAGCTCACAATTTGGCAGCCGCCGCACTGGACTCCCGTCTGCACCATGAAACCCGTTTGGGTGCCAAAACCTTCTTTGATAAAACCGGCTTGCAGGCATTGAATATCGATCCGCAGCAGATTCTCTGGAATCGGGTGATGGACCATAACGATCGTGCCCTGAGACAGGTCACTGTAGGCCTGGGTAATAACAATGGGCCTGCCCATGAATCCAGCTTTGATATTACTGCGGCATCAGAGTTAATGGCGATTCTGGCACTCAGCCGCTCTCTGGCAGATCTGCGTCAGCGTATGGGCAGAATCGTGCTGGCACTGGATACCTCAGGCCAGCCTGTTACCACAGAGATGCTGGGAGTAGCCGGTGCCATGACCGCCGTGATGGCTGAAGCCGTACAACCGACTCTGATGCAAACCCTGTCCGGCGCACCGGCTTTGGTTCATGCCGGGCCTTTCGCCAATATCGCCCATGGCAACTCCTCTATTCTGGCGGATGAGATCGCACTGCGTTGCGCTGACTATGTGGTTACTGAGGCCGGTTTTGGTTCAGATATGGGGTTTGAGAAGTTCTGCAATATTAAGGTTCGCGAGTCCGGTGACGCCCCCGCGGCTGCCGTATTGGTGACCACGCTTAAAGCCTTGAAAGCCAACTCTGGTCTTGAGTCAGAACTGGATATCAGCGCACCGGACACCGCCAGACTTCATGCCGGCTACGCCAATCTGGAGTGGCATATCAATAATGTCAGTCAGTATGGAGTACCTGTGGTCGTCGCCATCAACCGATTCCCCACAGACACAGATGAAGAGTTGCAATGGCTGAAAGACAAAGTGGAGCAAAGCAAGGCCTTTGGCTGTGAAATCAGTGAAGCCTTTGCAAAGGGGGCTGAGGGTGGCAAAGCTCTGGCACAGACCATAGTGGCAGCAGCAGAGACTGAGTCGGCGTTTAAGTTTCTGTACGACATTGAGCTGCCACTTGAAGATAAATTGAATCAACTGGCTCAGGCAGGATATGGCGCTGCCGGTGTCGAGCTGTCAGACAAAGCCAGAGCGCAATTGGCCAGTCTGCAAGCCCTGAATCTGGATAAACTGCCTTTGTGTATGGCCAAAACCCCTATGTCCATCAGTCATGACCCTAAGCTCAAGGGTGTGCCAGGTGGTTTCACTATCCCGGTGACAGAGCTACAGCTGAACGCCGGCGCGGGATTTATTACCGTGCTGATGGGTGCTGTCATGACAATGCCGGGATTGGGACTCAAGCCAGCCTATTTGAATATCGATGTGGATGCCGGCGGCAATATCACAGGTCTGTTCTGAACCGGATATCAAATGGCCAACAAAAAAGCGAAGCCAAATGGCTTCGCTTTTTTAGTGTATGCGGCGATTAATCAATAATCCCACGGGCACGCAGAATCGCAGTTTTGAAATCCGGCTCATAATCCTTGGCCAGACCCGGGATCATCTCATCGTCACCCATGTTACGCATCTTCAGGTGATAGATAAGTACATCATCACTCAGCTCTTCCAGTTTTCCCTGATAACCCGCTTCTGCGGCTAATTTGCCTATCATCTGCATCAGGTTAAGCTCAGGCTCTTTCTGCCACTCAGGTTGCAGCAGTTCAATCAATTCATTCAGACGATGACACTTCATTTAAGACTCCAACTTTGGCCATTGGCCATCAACTCTTTGACTGACGCTACATTACCAAATTCTGAAATATGACACCAAGCACACAATGCAGTGTCAGTGCCTTGCAGAGCCCTGATTGATGTTAGTTTCGCCAAAGTAAAACGCCCGGACAGGCCGGGCGCTTTCATATTTAGTATCAGGGCGATCAGGCCACTGTTTTTTTGCTCTTGCGGGCCGCTACAGATTTCTCAATATGCTCGATAATCTTCTCGGCAACCGGCAAGCCAGTCGCGTTCTCGATACCTTCAATCCCCGGTGCAGAGTTAACTTCCAACACCAGAGGACCACGCGCTGAGCGAAGAATATCCACACCGGCAACGCCCAGGCCCATAGCCTTCACCGCCGCAACAGCAGTTTTACGCTCTTCCGGGGTGATCTTGATCTTTTCAGCTGTACCACCAAGATGCAGGTTAGAGCGGAAATCCCCCTCCGGGCCCTGTCGCTTCATGGCAGCAACCACCTTGTCGCCCACGACAAAACAGCGAATATCGCTGCCATTGGACTCCTTGATGTATTCCTGCACCATGATGTTGGCCTTCAGACCCAGGAAGGCTTCAATAACGCTTTCCGCCGCCTTCTTGGTTTCTGCCAGCACCACGCCAATACCCTGGGTCCCCTCCAGCAACTTAATTACCAAAGGCGCGCCGCCCACCATGCTGATCAGATCCGGAATATCATCCGGCTTGCTGGCGAAACCTGTAATAGGCATGCCCACGTTCTGGCGGGACAAAAGCTGCAGCGCGCGCAGTTTGTCACGGGAGCGGGAGATGGAAATAGAGTCATTGATGGCATACACCCCCATCATCTCAAACTGACGCACCAACGCGCAGCCGTAGAAGGTGATGTTGGCGTGAATACGGGGGATGATGGCGTCAAAATGGCCGATATCTTCCCCTTCAAGGTGAATTGTCGGCTGCACTGAATTGATGTTCATATAGCAATTCAATGGATTGATCACCACGGCCTCATGGCCACGGGATTCACAAGCCTCCACCAGTCGACGGGTAGAGTAGAGTTCCGGATGCTGCGACAAAATGCCAATTTTCATGAAATATAGCTCAATAAGAATTATCAAACCGTAGCGCCCGAAGGAGCGCTTGTCATTGACCCTGAGCGGGTCACTTCGGCGCCTTGAATTGTGTCGTACGCCAAAGGGCGAATCTTTGTCTATCGTGCCATATTTGGCAAGCAGAATCTCACCAAATCCAGCAAGCTTTTGCAGTGAGCAGCACAGCTGCTGACCTCAGGGTGATTTTCTACTCTTTCACCTCTTGGCCTGAGTGTGAAATCCTCAATGAAACTATTGTGAACGAATTCAAAGAATCAACATCAAGTCTCATACCTTTGTCATTTTTTGCTTTTCTCCAAAAAACTTTTTCGTTAGAAATTGCCCCGAAACTTCACCCACTCTTTTGCGACTTGGCAAAGAGATTATTTACTTGGTTTTCAGGAGCCAACTACCATGCCTCAGATTGTTAATACCCTTGCTGGTGACGATCTCGAAATGGACGACATGTCCCAGCCGACTAACCCTCAGGCTGCAAAATCCATGGAACAAAAGCGCAAGTTAAAGCGCCGTCTGGATGACTACTTTGAACAGCGTGAACTGCGCAAGGCGCTGGGTCTGGACGACTGATCAAGCTGCTCCCCCGGGGCCGGTAAATCCGGCCCAAACACCTTCTCAGACCTGCCGTTTAAAACCTGTATTCCAAAGCCTGAAAGCTGTGATATAAACCTCACAGTCAATCAGCAATGGAATCGCTTACATGTCACAGGTTGAACAGGCATACAAAGAAAAACTCAAAGCATTCTCCGACGAACTTATTCGTCTGCAATCGCCATTGCAGATCCTCGATGCCATCAAATGGCCCAGAGAGCAGGAAACCAAATTTCTCGCCAGCGGTGGCACTCGCATGCCGGATATCAACGCCAACTTCTATCAAAGCCAGGCGCTGAACTTTGATCCCGACACGACCCGCGAAGATCTGAAAGCCCTGAAGAAAACGATACGTAAACAGCTGGGTGCCAAAGATCCTTTGGGGCGCATTCTGGTGAAGAACCTGGAGCAGTCCCAGCTTGTCGTCGACCTGCTGCTGTCACGGGGCACGGAGGAGTTCGGCTGTATCAGTCAGCAGCTGTACGGTTCAGCCAGACACAAACTGCATGGTGACCGCCATACCCTGAGGCAATTGGGCGACCGCCTGAGCTACCTGTTTTCCCTGCCCGCAGCCCGTCGCATCAATAAACAACATCCAAAAATCGTTAGCGCGCCGGAAGCCGTAGATGAGCTCAGCCGCCGCCTCAATAAGTACTTCCATAATGACGATATTCTTGTGCGCCTGAGCGATGGTATCGTGTCTGACGCCGCCGTCGGTGGCGATACCATTAAACTCAACAGCCAGGCCATGTTCAGTGAAGCCGACCTGAACGTGTACGAGGTACACGAAGGCTGGGTCCATCTGGGTACCACGCTCAATGGTCGTGCCCAACCCTGGGCTACCTGGCTGGGTTCTGGCTCCCCCAGAGTTGCCGCGACCCAGGAAGGTCTGGCAGTACTGCTGGAAATGCTAACTCTGAGTTCCACCCCGGGTCGGGCCCGCCGTATCAGCGACAGGGTTGCTGCAGTGGATATGGCGGAAAATGGGGCTGATTTTATTGAAGTTTACCGTCACTTCCGCGAACAGAACCTCAGCGAAAGAGACAGCTACCGCGTCACCCAAAGGGTGTTCCGTGGTGGTATGGTGACCGGTGGATCCTGTTTTACCAAAGATATCTCCTATGTTCGTGGCTATGTGGAAAACATCAACTTTATCCGGGCAGCCATTACCGCAGGCATGCCTGAACTGATCCCCATGCTGTTTGTAGGCAAGCTGGCTATTGAAGATATTCCCGTGCTGTATCAGGCCCACAAACAGGGCATAGTCGAAGCGCCTGAGTATCTGCCCTATATGTTTGAAGACTACTCAGGACTCTATGCCTGGTTTGGCTTTGCCACTGGCCTTGCCGGTATCGATCTTAAAGGTGTTCAACGTCACTTCCAGCGTCTGTTCAGAGACCTGCCCACTGTGGACCCCATTGCTGAGTTTGTTGAAGACACAGAATTCGACGACTGGGAATGATCCCATCCCTGGAATAAGAACGGCCGCTTTTGCGGCCGTTTTCATTGATTACGGCGGACATAGCATGCTCCTCTCAAATAGAGATATGGCGCCGTTTTTTGAAGGACTTAAGCTTCTGTCGACTCAGCCTCTTTCTGCTTCTTAAAGTACTTGCGAGTCAGCTCAAATACCACAGGGCTAAGCAGTGCCAGTGCGATCAGGTTGGGGATCGCCATCATGGCGTTCAGGGTATCGGCCAATAGCCAGATAAAGTCCAGCGAAGCAACAGCGCCAAGAGGCACCACCAGAGTCCAGATCAGACGGAATGGCTTAATCGCCTTAACACCAAACAGATACTGCACACATTTCTCGCTGTAGAAACTCCAGCCCAGAATGGTGGTAAAGGCAAAGATAGCCAGCGCAATGGCAACGATGTAATTTCCCATAGGCAGGGCGTGGGAGAAGGCGTAGGAGGTCAGCGCTGCACCATTCTCACCTGAGGTCCAGGCGCCGGAAACTACAATCGCCAGGCCGGTAATGGAACAAACAATAATGGTGTCGATAAAGGTACCCAGCATAGCCACCAATCCCTGAGCAACCGGGTTATTGGTTTGAGCAGCAGCATGAGCTATTGGCGCGCTGCCCAAACCCGCCTCGTTGGAAAACACACCACGGGCCACACCAAAACGAATCGCCGCCCACACAGCAGCACCGGCAAAACCACCCTGTGCCGCAACAGGGTTGAAGGCACTTTCAATCACAAGGGCAAAGGCCGCAGGCACTTCGGCAGCGTAGACCACCAACACAGCCAAACCGGCTGTGATGTAGAAAACTGTCATCAGAGGAACCAGCTTACCGGCAACATCGGCAATACGCTTGATCCCTCCCATCAATACCATACCCACCAACACCATCAGCACCAGGCCAGTCACCCAACCGGGCACACCAAAGTTGGAGTTCAACGCATCTGCCACTGAATTGGACTGCACTGTGTTACCGATACCAAAACCGGCGAAGGAGCCAAACAGTGCAAAGGCGGTGCCCAGCCAGGCCCACTTGGAGGAGAGGCCATTCTTAATGTAATACATGGGGCCACCGACATGGTTCCCATGGTCGTCCACTTCACGATATTTTACTGCCAGTACGGCCTCGGCAAACTTGGTGGCCATCCCCACCAGAGCGGTACACCACATCCAAAACAGGGCTCCAGGGCCTCCCATAAAAATGGCTGTCGCCACACCTGCAATATTGCCTGTACCTATGGTGGCGGAGAGGGAGGTCATCAGGGCATTAAAGGGGCTGATCTCCCCTTTCATATTTTTATCTTTATCGGGAATACGACCTGTCCACAGCAGCTTGAAACCTTTGCCCAGCTTGAGAATAGGCATCAACTTCAGGCCAATGGAGAGAAACAGACCCACACCAAGGATCAGCACCAGCATGGGAGTGCCCCACACTATGCCGTTTATCGTAGACACAAACTGAGTAATCGCTTCCATTGCTTTCTCCCCGGCTATTCTTGTTATTGTCAGCTGTGGCGAACAGACTACAACGAACAGTTAACATTTGAAAAGCCCTGCGCACCAATCAAGAGTTCGCTGATATACCGGTGGCACACTCCATTCCCACTTGCATCAAGCCTTAAGGAGGTACCTCTTTCGATGGATGTTCCTTTTTCACAAAAGCGGGCTATAACAATAAAACAACAAAATAAAAGTTATTCCCGGAGCGCCCATGAAAGACAAACCCATAGTCTCAGATAACAAGCCAATTAAAGTCAGTTTGGAAGCAGGTAAGGAGTATTACTTCTGTCGCTGTGGTAAATCCAAATCCCAACCTTACTGCGACGGCAGTCATGCCGGTACCGAATTCACCCCCAAAGCCTTTACCGCTGAACAGGAAGGTGACGCCTTTCTCTGCGCCTGTAAGCACACGGGCAATGCCCCTTTTTGCGATGGCACCCATACCCGATTCAAAGCCGATGATGTGGGCAAGGCAGGCCCGGGACCTGAGGCAATACACTCTGATGAAAATGCGACTCCTGCGCCGGTTGCCACAGCCGAAGAGCCTTTTGTTGAATATATCCATCAACTGGCCAAAGAGGGACTGAGCAAGCTGGGACACCATGGTCGCATGACAGCCATGGGGGTGCCCCGCACTCAACTGCCCAGCTGGGATGATATTCAGATTATGGTGGCACAAATGGCCACCAAACCTCTGCTGGAAGATATCCCGGTCAGTACCGAACTTGTGATAGGTCCCGAGGCCAAAAAACCCCTGGTGCTAAAAATCCCGCTGTTTGTCTCGGATATGAGCTTTGGTGCCCTGTCAGAAGAAGCCAAAACTGCACTGTCCAAAGGGGCTGAATTGGCCGGTACCGGCATCTGCTCCGGCGAAGGGGGCATGTTACCCGAGGAGCAAGCTGCCAACTCCCGTTATTTCTACGAATTGGCCAGTGCCATGTTTGGTTATAAAGAGGAGTTGCTGACCCGGGTACAGGCGTTCCACTTTAAAGGTGGTCAGGGTGCCAAAACAGGAACAGGAGGGCACCTTCCCGGAGCCAAAAATATCGGCAAGATAGCCGAAGTTCGGGGTATAGATGCGGGTCATGATGCGGTGTCCCCGCCAACCTTCAAAGACCTTCATTCTGTGGCTGACTTCCGCCGCTTTGCCGACAGGGTCAGAGCTGTCACCGGCGGTATCCCGGTAGGCTTTAAGCTCAGTGCCAACCATATTGAGCGGGATATCCAGTTTGCTCTGGATGCCAGCGCTGATTACATCATTCTGGATGGCAGAGGTGGTGGCACAGGCGCTGCGCCTGAAATTTTCAGGGATCATATCAGTGTCCCTACCATTCCTGCTTTGGCCCGAGCCAGACGTTATCTGGACAGCGTCGGTGCCAGCGGCAGAGTGACCTTAATTGCTACAGGCGGCATGCGATTGCCAATGGACTTTGTCAAAGCCATGGCATTGGGGGCCGATGGGGTAGCAGTATCCAATTCCGCTATGCAAGCCATAGGTTGTGTGGGCGCACGTATTTGTAACTCAAACAACTGTCCGGCCGGGATAGCCACTCAAAAACCTGAGCTCAGGGCCAGACTGAATGTGGATGCCTCTGCCGAACGCCTGTCCAACTTCTTTGCCGCCTCGGTGGAGCTGATGCAGGTGATGGCCCGGGCCTGTGGTCATGATCATCTCAATCAGTTTAATCGCAACGATCTGGCGACCTGGAACCATGATATGGCGCGCCTGAGTGGTGTCCGATACTCGGGAGTGACGCTGGATTAAGGAAAAAAAACGGAGGAACAAGTGTTCCTCCGTTCTTTATAGAACATCTCGAATCTACATCCGTTGGGTTACAAGCATCAGGCCAAAATCGTTCAATATTTTTTCATAGTGTGATCTGCGAAGCTGGATCTCAGCGAACACTTGTACGCATAATTTCTCCAACCCTACCACACGACCAATGACACATATCATTGGCATGACTCTGGAGTAACACTGTGAAAGCCAATCCGTGCCCTCAATGTGGTCAAGCTTTAGCTGAAAACTGTCTGACCTGCAGTAACTGTCACTGCGCTATGGGGCTTGATGCCCTGGCTGGCGTGGATCCCAACATCCGCATCAAAAACCAAAAACTGGCCGCCTGGTACGGTCTGCTATTAGGTGGTTTGGGAGTTCATAGATTCTATCTGGGTCAACATTTGAAGGGATCTTTATATCTGGCATTCAGCTGGACACTGGTGCCGGTAGCACTGGGTTGGTTCGACGCTTTTAAAACCTTCCGTATGAGTCCTTTTACTTTCCAATCCAAGTACGCCCAACGCCCCCTGACCGCATAACACCTGTGGGCTCCGGATAAGTCCGGGGCCTACCCCCGTTAACCCCCGAAATCCTCCCGCCAACCATACCCTTATTTATAATAGGGTCAAATATATAACAAATCGTTATAAATAAATCATACAAAATAAAGCTCAAATAACCACACAAGCCACACCAATAAGCATTTAACTCCATATTAATTATTCAGTTAGAGACAAAAGCCAACAAAAACCCTTTTAGTATTTAATTATGCCAGAGTCATGTTACAGTTAATTTGTAGTATAAATGTGAAAAATAAATTACAAGCCACTAACTACAAAGGAAGATGGTATGAAGAAGACCACAGTAATACTGGCCCTGCTCAGCTTGCCCTTAGCCAACACCGCCATGGCATGCTCTCAGCCCAATGCCTGCAGTGCAGGCAGCTCGTCGAGCTACTGTAAAATCACTCTGGCTAACTGGGGAGTTACAACAGGTAATACTGATAACAGCACCTGTATGAAAAACGCTGTTAATTTTGCCATTAACCAGTCAGGCAGTAAGAATGTCGATCTGGTGTTTGGCAGTGGTACCTATAAGTTCAAAGACCCTGTATCTGTCAGCGTAAAGAGCAAACACTCCAACACTAACTTTACCTTTGCCAACTCAAGAATCGCCGTTGCCGGTAAGACCTCGAATAAACAGATGACCATTCGTGGACAGGGCATAGGTTCAACCACGCTGCAGTTCGTGGGTTTCAATGATGGTACGTCGTCAGGTCTGAATGGATTGAGCCTTTACAGCAGTAACAAAGTCGCCATTAACAATATGTCGCTGACCTACGATAAATATCCGTTTACTCAGGGTAAGTTCGAGCGCAACTCAATCAGCTCCAAGTCTGATGATACGGTTATTATCGCACTCGACTCCGGATATGATGCGCCGCAACAGTTCATTCGCGACAATACAGATAAAAGCTATATTGTGACCTTCAAGGGAGATGTCACCTACGAGAAGGTTCCGTCTGATCTCAAGTTCACCGCCTCCAGACACCTTGGTGGCAATCGCTACGAATTGTCCGGCCTTGATAAAACAACTCGTAGCTATCTGTATGATTACCACAGAGTCGATTCCAATCTGAAAGTCGCCCTTTCACCTAAAGTCGGTGGCGAGTCGCTCTATTTCTTCAATAGCTCCAACGTCAGTGCCCAGAACATTGAAATCTCCAATGCACCTGCTGTTGCGGTGAGGGGGCAGAATGGTGGCAGCAATATCTCGCTGAATAATGTGAACTACAAGCGCAAACGTATCGGTAACTCAGTGGCTCCACTGATGGCAGGCACTGCAGGCGGTTATATTTTCCAGTCGATTCGAGGCGGTCTGAAGATCAGGAACTCCACTATTGACCACAATGCTGATGACTCCCTGGGACTGTTCGCCCGTGGTACAGATCTTCTGCGGGTATCCGGCAACACCGTCGATGTAAATGAGAAGAAGGCACAATTCATCAGCACAGGCGATGTGGTTGACCTGTACGACGCTGCAAACTCCAAAAAGAATGATAAGTCGCTGACAGTCAATGCGATTCAGAGCCTGGGGAATGGCAATATTCGTCTGACATTCAACAAGAATGTGAATAACTCGGTTGTCGGTGACTATATTGGTAGTCGTAACGCTACCATAGGCACCTCTGGCAATCGCTTCCTGATTGAAAACAACACACTGCAACACAACAAAGGCCGTGGGATCCGCAGTAATGCGTCTTATGGCGATATCCGCAATAACACTATCCGTCGCAACGGTAACGGTGGGATCTGGATGGGTGGAGATGCCGAGCATAACTCCCAGTGCAGCCTGAATGTCACCATTACGGGAAACAATGCGGTGCAGCAACTTCACGGCCCTGCCATTCTGGTTTATAACGCGATCAAACATGATCCAAGCACCTTAAAGTGCAACAAAAACCTGACAATTACCGGCAACACCATCAGTGAGCAGGCTAACTCAACGCCCGCAATCTTTATCGACAATACCAATAACGCCACTGTCTCAAACAACAACTTCCAATCGGAATTTGGATCAGCCAGCGCCGTTAAGAAAGTACTGTACGAGAGATTGCGCACATCGGGAATCACCGCCAGTCAGCGCAACAACACTGTGGTGCTGTCCAATTACGCCAAAGGTCTGACTGTCAGTGGTAACAGTACGGCAAGCGGCAAAGGTACCTCCTACTCTAAAACCAGCAATACCCGTTAAAGGAGACTCCTTTTATCAGAAAAGGGCTGCTCTGCAGTCCTTTTTTACTTTATTGCCGACCTCACATCATGAACAAATTTCGCAGGACAGATCACTAATTCACTGTGCTCACCTCTGTAAAATATCCCCCCGATTTTTCAGCCCCCGACTTATCAATGAACTCCCCTACTCTGAAGCACCTTCGTGGCTGGCTGCCTGATCGTGCCGATCTGCCAGATGGACTGCGTATTGGCCTGCCCATGGTCGCCGGCCTGCTTCTGTTTACCCTGCTGGGTCAACAGGCCGCCGGGGTTAACGCCCTGATTGTAGCCTGGCTTGTAGGAGTTCAGGGGCGCAACCTGGCCTACCCGAAACGTGCCAGTCTGCTCAGTCGTTCAGCAGCTATTTGCTGCCTTTCCAGCACCCTTGCACTGCTGAGCCTTTGGCACCCTCTGCTCGGCAGTGGCATCCTGGCTATTATCGGCTTGCTGTATGGCCTGACGTCGAACCAACGCAAATATATTCAGCTTATCGCCTATAACGCCGGTTTCAGTTTTATCTGCGCCCTGCACCTGCTGGACTCAGGAGTAAAACCTGAACTTATTTTTGCCTCCTCCCTATTCGGTGCCGTTACCGCTGTATTCAGTGCCGTCATTGCCGGGCCATGGCGCAGTCAGCATCAAGGAGAGCAGTTATTGAGTCGCTGCCATCAGAAGCTGGCAGACTGGTGCGCGATTCTGGCTCAGGCAGGACAGGATCAGGTCAACCAACGACTGGCCCTGCGTGAACAATTGGATGAAGCCATTGCAGTATTGTCTCACTGGCTGCTGGAGATGCCGGACAAACCTCAGGTTACCCGACTGGCAGCCAGGCTCTTCACCCTGTTAACCATGATTGAAACCCTGGAAGTCATCAGCCGTATTCGCTTACAGATCAGCAATCAGGCATCCCTGGCGGATTATCTGCACTCAGCAGCCGAGGCGCTGGCTGCCGATAAACCCGTACCCGGTCTGCCCACAGATATTGACCACCCTATATTGCAGCAGGCTCAGGACAGACTCAGACAGGCACAACTATGCCTGACACCGGCTCCGGGCTGGCGCTATCGCATCAGTCAGGTCTGGCCTTCAGATGCCGACAGTATTCGTACCCAATGGCATAAAGCCATACGTCGCCACTCCAGAGAATGGCACCACGGATTGCGCATCCTGTTCACACTCATGTGCTGCGAAGCCATAGTCATACTGCTGGATTTGCCACAGGGATACTGGGTTACCCTAACCGCATTTATCGTGCTGATGGTGGCCCCACTGGGACAGCTGCAGGCCCGTATCTGGAGTCGATTTTACGGCACTGTACTGGGCAGCATATTGGCACTGTCGCTTATCTGGTATCTGGGACAGGGGCAGTGGCTCTACTATGCCACCTGCATTACCGTGTTTCTGGCATTTGCCACCTTCTACAAGGCGAGATACGAAATCCATGTGTTCTGGCTAACCATGATGATGGTGTTTGCCATCACCCTGCTGCTGCCCAGCGACCCCTATATCGCTTTCTATCGGGCGCTGGATACCATGACAGGCGCCCTGCTGGCATTTCTGGCTATGCATCTGTTTATTCCCAGCTGGACCCGTCGCTGGCTCGACAGCTATGTGGACAAGTGGTGGGAGCTGGAGACCCTGTGGCTAGAGGCTATTGAAAGAGGCGAGCACAATAGTCCACTGCAGTGGCAGGCCCACGCTGCACTGCGGCAGCTCAGCCAGGAAATAGGCTATATGCAGCTTGAACCCAATACCACCGCCAGAGATATGCGTGACTGGCAATCACTGCTTTGGTTAGGGTTGAGGCTGCACGCCTGTATTGGTATGCAGGCCCGCTCCAACAAGATCCCCCATCCTGTGCTTAAACATGAGTTCGGCCAATGGCGAGAGCTATATAGCGACAGGCTTAATCGCCAATGGTGCTTACTGACAATTGATCGACAAGCAAACGGCGATATTCAGCGTTGGTTGGAGGGCGATCTGCAGCAACTTTTTGTGTGGGTAGATCGTCAACGTCCTTTCGATCTTATCGACCATTAGTCCGGGATAAAACTGCCGCACAATGCGGAAAAAAGCCGCGATTGTTCAGCTTTTCAGTGCTATTGCTCCCGTTGTTTTAAAAACCGGAAAAAGCCGTTTAATTTCAAAAACTCCGATATCGTTTTTTTGATCAAGTTCAAACATTTTTAATTTGCTTGAGCATATATTGCCGCTGAATTCAGCAACCGGGCACAGCACTATGGATACCAAACTCGTTTTACGCATGTTATGCGTTATTTTCTGCTCATTTTTTATTATTTGGGGTTACCTGCCAACGGACTCAGGCGTCGGTTTTTTTCAGACTTTGGTAAGCCAGTACGCCCGGTTGGATACCAGCATTGAGTCCCAGATTTTGAGTGGTTTTATTGTGCCGGCTTTCTTTGTCGCCACCGCCTGGTTCACCACTGAATTTGTTGCTGGCCAGGTTCGCAACTCAAAATAGCCTTGGAATTATCATACAAAAGGGGGAGCCACAGGCTCCCCCTTTTCCTTACCAAAAAACTCACGCCACTTTAAATCGACTGATAATATCCCTCAGAGAAATAGACAAGCTTTCCAACTCTGTACTGGACTTGACCATCTCCCCCATATTCCTGGCACTTTCGTTAGAAATTGAGCTCACAGCCTCTACGTCACTGCGAATATTGGTTGTTATTTTTGTCTGTTGAGAGCTTAGTTGAGCACTCTCATCACTGATTTGCAGGATTTTATCGATGGCCTGAGAGATAGAAGTAAAAGCCTCTCCAGACTGACCAGCCTCAACGACGCTCTTTTGCGCTATCTGAGTACTTTTCTCCATACTGCTTACGACGTCACTGGTTCCCTGTTGCAGTCTCTCAATAAGCCCCTGGATCTCATTGGTAGAATTTTGGGTTCTATGGGCAAGGCCTCTGACTTCATCTGCAACCACAGCAAATCCCCTGCCCTGTTCACCCGCTCTGGCAGCCTCAATCGCCGCGTTTAACGCCAGAAGATTGGTCTGGTCAGCAATTCCCATAATCACATCGAGAATTCCTCCAATATTGTCAGCTTCCTCTGCGAGTGCGTTCAGCCTCTCAGTCGTTTGATTAATCTCTTTATCAAGTACACCTATGCTATTGATAGTGCTACCAACAACTGTCAACCCATTGTTAGCTTCTTTACTGGCTTCATGAGCACAAGACGATGCAATACCCGCATTTTCAGAGACCTCCTCAGCAGACGCCGACATCTGCTCCATACTGGAAGACACCCGCTCAGTCACACTCAATTGTTGAGCTGCTCCTTCGCTGGTCCTGGAAGTGGTGGTCACCAAAGAGGAACTGACTTCCGCCAAACTATTACTGGCACTGCTGAGGTTTTCCACAATTCCCTTAAAGTTGGACGAAATACCCAGGATTGCATCCTGTAATTTGCCAATCTCATTGTCCCCCCCTTTTGAGAATTGAATGCAAAGGTCTCCAGTAGACAGTTTCCTGGCCGCTTCAACGATTCTGCCCATAGGTCCTGTAATTGAATTGGATATGAACCATCCGAGAACTGCCGATATCAATATGGTGACAACACCGCCCAGCAATACAATTGTCGATGCCATAGAAGAGGCGCTGTCGGCTGCCGCCGTCCGCTCCACCATGAGTTGTTGTTCAATCGAGACGATCTCAGCCACCTTCTCTCGCAGGTGGTCCATATACTGTTTACCCTGCTTACGAGACAGCAAGGCATAAAGGTCAGAGAGACTTGCATGTCGATTGGCTTCTCTGACAGTCTCGATAGCCAACTCAGCATAGCCATTGATCCAACCATCTACGCTTTCTGCCAATTCACTTCCGCTAAGCCTGGTAGCAATTGATTGCGCGATCTCTTTACCGGATATGTATGGCTCAAGAAACTCTTCCTTCCTGTTCAGCATAAAGCCACGCAGCCCAGTCTCCATATTGACCATGGCCCCTAGAAGTTGCTGTCCCTGAGCGCCATAATTTCCAGCGGCAATTTCGGCTCTGATCCCATCCATTTGCTGCTTGCCTATACCTGAGTCCAGCAACTGTTTGAGATGCTCATTTTCATCTTCCCCACGTTTTATATCGCGTCGCAGAGCAATAACAGATTCAGCATAGGCATCCCATTGCTCAGTATCTTTCGCAACTTCTGAATATCTGGCTTGTTGAGCAGGGTTATCACTGGTGAGTTGAATAGCGGCTTTCAGGTGTTCAGCAAAGTCTTTCTGACCTACGATATATGGCTCCAGGTATTCTTCTTCTCCGCCAATGGCATACCCTCTCAGGCCGGTTTCTTTATCGACCATTGCCCCAACCAAAGACTCCGAGTGCTTAATGACTTTAAAGGTATGAGTAACCATTCCAGCAGAGTCTTGCATACCTGATATCCCGTTCCAGGCAACTCCGCACAGTACTAAAATCAAAATCCCTGAAATAAGGTTACCTATCAGCAATCTGGATTTGATCGTCAGATTATTGAGATTCATAAATAGTCATTCCTTTACTCGCAATTCCAATATTCACACAGGTCAGGTACTCCCCTCTCTCAATTCAGTGTAGACAAATAACATGAAAGCGTATTTTTCCGCGTTAATCGTGGCCAACAGCTATTTCGCAACAAGTCGTTGAGTCTTTTCTTAACCAGTGTCGATTGTTTGATTCAGCATTCGGTGTGCTACTCATGGGACAGAGGTAGCAGGGAACCAGAACAGGGATGAAGGAGGAGAGCAGTAAACAGTTGGAAGCGTTGAACGGCTGTCCCCCTGTGGAGGTTGCTTTGGTACAACCTCCAATACAGATGATTGACTCTCAGGAGTCGACAGCAAAATCCGGGCGGGACATCCCCTCAAGCTGGCTGTAGAGCAGCATCACCAGCAGAGTCAACAAGGCGCATCCCAGGAATAACCAGCCACCACTGAGCAAATCCAGCACAATACCGCCACCAAGGGGGGCCAGCGCAAAGCCAAACTCGTAGAAGGAGGAAGCACCAAAATAAGCGCCTCTAAGATGGTCCGGTGCAATCCGGTCGATATGGACATTCATGGTAGGGAACAGCACTGCTTCCGCCAGACTCATCACAATCACGGCACCAATCCAGCCCCAGAACAAGGCGACAGGATTTAGCCCCATCCACACCTGAGACAGCATTAACAGGATCAAAGCTAACTGGATACGTTTAACCAAAGACCAATGGGCCATCAGTTTCAGCAGCAAGAACTGACAGCTGATAATGATCATGGCATTGGCAAAGATCATCGACGAGATAAGCTCCAATAGATCAGGTACCTGCTCGCGGCTCAGGTACTGCACCAGGGAACCATCCATCTGACCAAAGATAAACATACAGATGACATTGGCGAGGATCAGGCATTGCAGCAATCTGTCTCTGGCCATCACTCTAAGGGTGTAACGCATACCTGATGCCGGGGTTTGAGCAGCCTCATTATCCGACTCACTCTCAGCTCCCTCACTAAAAGAGGCGTCACCCGGCTTGAAGTCATGTTTGGCAAAGCCCCACCACAGCAACAGCAGCAGGACCCCAAAGGCAACCGTAGTGATATAAAAACTGGACTGTTCTCCGGTCAATCCCAGCCACACCCCAACTATCGGGCCTACAGCACAGCCAACGTTAACAATAAAATAGAGGCTTTGCATCGCCAGCTCTCTGGTCTCGGACTCATGGATAATGTCGCCAATCAGGGCGGATACCAATGGCCGCCACAGGGAAGTCGCAATCGAGCAAAGGGTGATAACCAGGGCAAAACTGGCCACGGAATCCGCTTCCGCCAACAGGGAGAAAGAGGCTATATAGAGTACGCCGGTGGCATACATCATCTTTTGCCGCCCGACCCGGTCTGATAGCGCACTGCCAATAAAGCTAATCAACACTGACACCAAGGCTGCTGAAGACAGGATCAGCCCCACTTCAGTGGCAGACAAACCAAAACGTTCATAAAGGATCACGGCCAGAAATGGCCACACCATGTAAAAGCTGCCGCGGGTGATAAAGGAGCCAAACAGCAAGATCCACATCAGACGCGGAAACTGTTTCACTCTGGCAAGGGAAATATCGCTTTGCATAATCCATCTCTTTGCTGTGCCGAAATCGCCATTTCGACAGGGGAACCGACTGATTCGCATCAGTACCGAGGGCATACCTTATCGCCTCCGCAACATTTTCACAACACCCTGAAAAAGCAAAACATCAATCAAGACAGTTTAAAAAGCGAGCAATGCGGCACAATTCCTGCTTAAAAAACAACCTTCGCATCTATGTCACCAATTTGACGGAAGCGATTGAAACCGTAACGGATTACGTAATTACTGTAAGGAGACAGTACTGTGAAACAGTCTACGCCCTATGACTCTGCACGGGATGATATTTTTTGGCGAACCGGTGTTGCCAATGTTGATACAGGCACACAGGAGTTCAAACAACTTGTCCCCAAACTGCCTATTGACCGGACGCACAGGATATCATCTGCCGGTTCCTGCTTCGCTCAACATATCGGCCACTGGCTGCTGGGACAAAACTATCAATACCTGAACAGCAATATCACCAATGAACAGGTGTCCAGTTTTGCTTTCGGGAATCTGTACAGCCCCAGAGCGCTGCTGCAGTGGTTTACCAAAAGTGAGCAGCAACTTTCGTCCCACAGCATCTGGTTTGATGCCAGACAGCAAAAGTACTTTGACCTCTTACTGCCTCACAACCAACCGGATGGCTATGGCAGTCCAGAAGCTCTGGCAGAGCACAGGGCAGAGGTTATCGCTGATGCCAAACAGCAGTTGAAAAACAGTGATTGCTTCATTTTCACCCTGGGATTGATAGAAGCCTGGACCGATCAGGAGGATATCTGCTACCCCTCATGTCCCGGTATCTCAGTTGGAGAGTTCGATGCAGGCAGATATCAGTTAAAGGTCTTCGACTACAACGATCTCTATCAGGATCTGATGCAACTCTACGATGTACTGAAAACCATTAACCCGGAACTGCAGATTTTGCTGACCGTTTCGCCGGTCCCACTCACAGCAACGGCTACAAACAAGCATGTACTACTGGCAAATAACTATTCGAAGTCTGTCCTCAGAGCAGTAGTTGGCGCTTTCTGCGAAGCACAAAGCGATGTCACTTACTTCCCGTCGTTTGAGTTGATTACGACGCCACTTCCCAATGACTTCAGGTTTTGCAGCAATCGCCGCACCGTATCAAACACAGGCGTGGACTATGTCATGAAGCATTGGTCGGGCGCGCTTTCAGCAGACCAGCTGGAACCAGTTCAATCCAGCCATTTGGAGGCAGTCTGTGATGAAGAGATGCTCGACGCAATAAAAGCGGATAAAAAACCGGGAGACCAACCAGCATTGTTGACCTTAATTGGCGACAGTCATCTGGGCAAAGTGGCCAAAGTACTGACAGCAGATTCCGTTTCCTTCTGTGGCGGCATGGTCATGAATGGTTCCGGTTTTGCCGAACATAAGTTTGTGCTCACTTCCGATACAGACATTATGATTCCGATGGAAAGTGCAGATGCCAGAAAGTTATGGCAACCGATATCAACCAACCTAGATATGATCGCCGCACAGGGACTGCAGCCCAAGTCGTGTATTTGGACCAATATAGGACTGCAAACTCACAAGACCAGCTATCAATTCGTATCATGGATGAGAAAGAACCGACCAGAGAAACTGACCAATATTGAGCTGGAAGACTTTGTCGAATTCTTTGATGCCCAAATGCAGGAGCAGCTCACTATCGTATTCCGGTTGAAGGAGCTGGGCCACAGAGTGATTGTTGTATCCGACACTCCTTTCGCCAGGTTTTTCGCTGAATCAAAAGACTACGCCGGGTTGATTGAAGCTTATATGGATGCGATGGAGTATGTGTGGCAACAGATGGGGGTTGAGTACTTCAATGCTCCTAGAGAGTTCCTCAATGAAATAGCCGATCCTGCAAGCTATAAATCCGACTTTGTTTACGATGACGGCCACACTGATTGGTTTCACGGAGGAGAAAAATACTACCAGTGGCTGGCAACCAGGCTGCGGGCCATAACCGGAATATAAAGGTTACAATGGATTAAGGCCTGGTGTACTCAGGCCTTTTCTCCTCTCGGCAGCCAGATAGATATCACTGCTGTGATTGACAGCATAATGGAACTTATCCATAAACACGCGCTAAGCCCCCACTGCTGGAACACCCAACCAGAGAGTATGGTCCCCGCCAATCTGCCTATGGCGTTGGCCATGTAGTAGAAGCCTACGTCCAGAGAGACACCATCCTCCCCGGCATAGCTGACAATCAAATAGCTGTGCAGGGATGAGTTCACGGCAAACACGCCACCAAACAGCAACAAGCCTCCCACCAGCAATACTTCGGGGGCGATACCGGCATTCAATGCCATGGCGATCAGTGCCGGGATCCCCGCCAGTAAACTCACCCACAACAAGGCTGTTTTACCATCCGGTGCATGACGGCTCTTGTCAGCTGACATACTGGCAATCGCCTTGTTATTACCGCCGGTAATACGGGGAGCAATAGACTGCACGCCACCATAACCAATGACCCAAAGGGCCAGAAAGCTCCCCACCTGCCAGTGATTCCAGTTGAAAGTTGCCGCCAGATAAACCGGTAGAGCCACCACAAACCAGATATCCCGCGAAGCAAACAGGAACAAACGGGCAGCAGAGAGGATATTGACGCTGCGGCTCTTGGAAAATATCTCACTGAATTTAGGCTTATTCTTTGCCTTGCCCAGCTCGGACTTGAGCTTGATAACACTGAGTAACCAAACCGCCGACAACATCACAGCCATCGCCAGCACCGCGCCTTTGAAGCCCATCAGACTCAGCAAAGCCGCGCCAAGGAAGAAACCCACGCCTTTAAGAGCATTCTTGGAGCCGGTCAGTACCGCTATCCAGTGATACAGTCGTCCTTCGCCGGTATCATCTTTCGGCACCAGAGTCTTGATAGCGCTCTTGGCACTCATCTTATTCAGGTCTTTGGCAATACCACTCATGGCCTGGGCAGCCATCACCCAGGGTACGGTCAGCCAGCCTGCGGGCACCAACAGCATACCCAGCGCCAGGATCTGCAACCCCAACCCCAGATTCATGGTTCGGTTCAGCCCCAAACGGGCGCCGAGCCAACCGCCTACAAGATTAGTCACCACACCAAAGAACTCGTAGAAGAGAAATAGCATGGCAATCTGAATTGGGCTGTAGCCAAGATCGTGAAAATGCAGCACCACCAACATGCGCAGTGCGCCATCGGTCAGGGTAAAGGCCCAGTAGTTGCCGGTAATCAACAGATACTGACGTACCTGCTCAGGCAAAGCTTTAATACGCGCCAACATGATTGATCCCATTGATCCTTGTTTGAAAACAGGCCAAAGCCGGGATGACAGACATCAACGTCCGTCATCACCGCCAGAACAGCTTATGCCTTGTCCATCTGACCGACCATACGGGCCAGTTCAGCAGTCCGGTTGGCGTAGCCCCACTCATTGTCGTACCAAACGTAAAGTTTGAGCTGAGTGCCATTCACTACCATGGTAGACATGGCATCCACAATGGCGCTGCGGGGATCTGTCTTATAGTCTACAGACACCAGTGGACGGGTCTCATAACCCATAATGCCCTTCAGCTCGCCGTTGGCTGCCTCTTCCAACAGGGCGTTCACTTCGGCTTCAGTCACTTCACGATTAAGCTCAAACACACAGTCAGTGATAGAGGCGTTGGCCAAAGGTACACGTACCGCGTGACCGTTCAACTTTCCTTTAAGCTCGGGGAAGATATGGGTAATCGCTGTAGCGCTACCCGTGGTTGTCGGGATCAGGCTAAGGCCACAGGCACGGGCACGGCGCAGATCTTTATGGGGTGCATCCAGAATGGTCTGGGTGTTGGTAATGTCATGAATGGTAGTCATTGAGCCATGCCTGATACCCATTTTCTCGTGCACAACTTTCACCACAGGCGCCAGACAGTTGGTGGTACAGGATGCCGCCGTCACAATGGGGTGCTCTGCCGGGTCATACAGCTGATGATTAACCCCCATCACCACGTTCAGTACGCCCTCTTCCTTCACAGGCGCGGTTACTACAACACGCTTAACGCCCTGCTCCAGATAAGCCTGCAGTTTGGCCTTGGTTTTCATCACGCCAGATGCTTCTATCACCAGATCGCAACCGGACCAGTCAGTGTCGCCAATAGCCATATTTCGACTGCACACAATACGCTTATCACCAATCACAATGGCATCACCGTCATGGCTGACCGCCTCAGACCAGCGACCGTGTACAGAGTCAAACTCCAGTAGATGTGCCAGAGTTGCCGCATCACCTGCGGGGTCATTAATCTGTACAAATTCAACATCATCCCAGGCCCAGGCAGCTCTCAGCGCCAGACGCCCCATACGGCCAAAACCATTGATACCTATCTTGATAGTCATAAAGCAGCTTCCTTAGCGGGTAGAGTATTCAGAGGAGGGAGTCTGCAGCGAGTCAGACTCTCCAGTATCTTTCATAAATTGATGGCGACGGCGGTTAACAAAGGCCACCAGCGACAGCATCACAGGCACCTCAACCAGCACGCCAACGACAGTCGCGAGCGCAGCGCCTGAGTGCAAACCGAACAGGGAAATAGCCACTGCCACAGCCAGTTCAAAGAAGTTGGATGTGGCGATCATGCAGGCCGGGGCAGCCACACCATGGGTTAACTTCATCTTGCGGGCCGCGTAGTAAGCGATAAAGAAGATGCCGTAAGTTTGCAAAAGCAGCGGGATGGCAATCAGCACAATATCCCCGGGCTGACTGACAATAGTATTGGCCTGCAGACCAAACAGCAGCACCACGGTAGCCAGCAACCCCACAATCGACCAGGGCTTAAGCTTGCCCACAAAGGCAGCCAATGCCTGCTCCTGGTTTTGCTTTCCGGCAGCAGATTGGTTAAAGGCGCGGCGGGTTAACACCCCGGCAATCAGCGGCAAAACCACATATAAACCGACAGAGAGCAGCAAGGTATTCCAGGGGACCTGAATATCACTGACCCCCAGCAACAAAGCGCAGATTGGCGCAAAGGCAAATACCATAATCAGGTCGTTAACCGACACCTGCACCAGGGTGTAATTGGCGTCGCCACGGGTCAGCTGACTCCAGACAAACACCATGGCAGTACAGGGCGCCACCCCCAGCAGAATCATACCGGCGATATATTCAGTCGCGGTTTGTGGATCCACCCAATCGGCAAACAACACCCGGAAAAACAACCAACCCAGCAGCGCCATGGTGAAGGGTTTAATCAACCAGTTCACCACCAGAGTGAGCAGCAGCCCCTTGGGTTTCTTACCGACATTCTTTACCGCGGTGAAGTCAATCTGCACCATCATGGGGTAAATCATTACCCAGATAAGTACCGCAATGGCCAGGTTTACGCTGGCATACTCCAATGAGGCAACGGCTTCAAACAACGCCGGAAAAAACTGTCCCAGAGCCACACCCAGCACAATAGCCAGACCCACCCAGACAGAGAGATAACGTTCAAACAGTCCCATGACTCATTCCCCAATAGAGTGCTTAACCGCAACAGGTTTGTTGGCGCTCTGGGCGGTTACCCATGGCATCGAGCAAAGCCAGCGGCTGAGTCAGCAGCTTTGGGTTATCTGCCAGGGTGGAAACCAGCACGCCCTTGCTCCATTGTGGTAACTCAGGGTTAAGACGATAAAACACCCACTGGCCCTGACGCGTATCTTCCAACAACCCCTCTTTGCGCAGCAGCGCCAGGTGCCGGGAGATTTTGGGCTGGCTTTCATCCAGTGCCGCCATCAACTCACACACACAAAGCTCGCCTTCATGCTGGATCAGCAGCAGCGACTTCAAACGGGTATCGTCGGCCAGAGCTTTAAAGAAATTCAGAGGTTCCATCATTTGTACCTTCATGATGGTTACCAACCACAAGGTGGTAACCGAGAGACATACGAAAAATCAGATATATGAAAAATGATATATACGTTTTTCCACATACACAATCCATTCCTCAAACATTTTTATCCTCAACACCAAGCCCACTCCTGTTTGGGTTGATAGTAAAAGAACTGTGTATCCTCAATCGCGAACGCCAAAGCCCGGGCAAATGGTTGTAAAATATGCGGCCTCAAAATCAATAAAATCCGTACCCTGCAGCCCTGAGGACAGAGAGATGAATCTTGCCGATTCCGTTCTTGCCGTGAACAACGACCTTCCCATTCGTACTGATAAACCTGTGCACAGCGGCAAAGTTCGCAGCGTCTACTGGCTGACCCAAGCCGACAGCCGCCGCCTGATTGAAGAAAAGGGATATGACGTTCCCCTGGATACGCCACTGGCGATCATGGTGATCTCAGATCGGATCTCAGCATTCGACTGCATCTTCCACGGTGAAGGTGGACTGCAAGGTATCCCAGGCAAAGGTGCCGCCCTCAATGCTATCTCCAATCATTGGTTCCAGTTATTCAAAGAGAACGGCCTGGCAGACAGCCATATTCTGGATATCCCCCACCCATTTGTGTGGATTGTGCAGAAGGCCCGGCCAGTAAAGGTGGAAGCTATTATTCGCCAGTACATTACCGGTTCAATGTGGCGGGCCTATGAGAAGGGAGAGCGAGAGTTTTGTGGTATTACCCTGCCGGAAGGTCTGCAAAAAGATCAAAAGCTGCCTGAGCTGCTGATCACCCCATCTACCAAAGGTATTCTGACCGGCATTCCCGGCGTCCCAGAGCAGGATGATGTCAATATTCGCCGCGGTGATATCGAAGCCAACTACCAGGCCTTTGGTTTTGAGAAGCCTGAAGATATCGACCTGTATGAAAAACTCTTAAAAGAGGGTTTTGGCGTGATTTCCGAAGCGCTGGCCAAGCTGGACCAGCTGTTTGTGGATACCAAGTTTGAATTTGGCTATGTCACAGACCGCAGCGGCAACTCCAAGCTGATCTATATGGATGAAGTGGGTACTCCTGACTCTTCCCGCATTTGGGATGGAGCCGCCTATCGCGACGGCAAGATTCTGGAAAACTCCAAGGAGGGCTTCCGCCAGTTCTTGCTTAATCACTTCCCGGATCCGGATATTCTGCTGAACAAAGACAGAATGCCTGAGCGTGAAGCCCTGGCTAGCGACAACGCACTGCCACTGGACGCCATGATGGCAACGTCACGCACCTACACAGGCATAGCCGAGAAGATAACCGGCACAGCCCTGCCCCTGAGCGACAATCCCAAAGCTGAGATTATCGCGGTACTGAAGCAGCAGTATCAGCTAATCGACTGAATCGCCTCAAGCAGCTCGGACTGTGTGACCAACAAAAATCCCCACTTTGGTGGGGATTTTCTTTTTATATTATCGCTCAGATAAAAACTGGCGGCCTATATTCAATCTTTCGATACGTCCTATCTTTAACTTTATCCCATCAAATTTACTTCTGTCTTTCTCTGTCAGTAACAAAAGTCCAAAACGCTTCCTTTCATTATTAACCAACTGCAATGGAAGGTGAACCTCGCAATATTTAGCATATTGCTCTAAATACATCCTTGAGTATGCACCTTGCGAAATAAGTTGAGGCTCTTCAAGCTCAATTCTTTTATGTTTGACCCAAGGTTCTAATGCATACCAAGTTGATAAGAACATCGGTCCCCAGATATTCATGAAGTGATTTCTGGATATCAAATTGTGTAATGCCATGTACCCAATTCGTTGTAGCTTGACACTAACATCCTGGGCCGCCCTCAACTCATTTTCATCCCAATTACAGACATATAGCTCAACATGATTACCCGAGCAATCACAATATCTATGCCTTTTGTGAGCGTCGGTCAAAACTCTGATCTTAGGTTTAAGGTCATCCATCTCTGCCATTGCCCAACGTAATATGTCGGCATCTCGAGAAAGAGAAGACTCCTTAAGACTTTTTGCCCCGTGCCGCAATCCCCTCAATAGTAACAGGCTCAAAAAGACCATAAATACATCTGAGACTCCAGATACTCCTGACCAATCAAATTTAGTCAACTCCACTTTTAACTCGGTCAACATACTTTGCTTCCTAAAACACTGACTCAATTAAACAGTGTACTGATAGTAAAATATTCAACAATAGTTGCTTTAATATTCCAATGAAAACTGAGTAATTTGCTTTAGCCCTCCAATTAGCCTCCGCTCCTCAATAATAGCCACACAAAAAGTTAACTTTAAGGTGATAAATGTACTGAAGCAGCACTATCAGCTAATCGACTAAGCCGCCTAAAGCAGGTCGAACAGGGTGACAAACAAAAAACCCCCACTTTGGTGGGGATTTTCTTTTCATAAGGTTCCGCTAAAGTAGGAGGGATGAAGACATTAATCTCTCTTACGCTATTGCTGCTTACAGCAAACGTCTGCGCCGACACCAGTCAGTGCTTTGGTACTACCGCCAAAGGCAGTTTGGAGGGTGGCGTCATGCTGCCAATGTCCGGCGATAACTTCGACAACTACAGCCTGGTTGCTGTGGCGGCAGGTCGCACCTACGTGCATGCCAAGGTCAGGGATATTTTGGTGGCATCCTACAAAGAGCTGGAAACCACCCAACCGGGCAAGGTCTACATGTATGGTGAAACAGGCTACGCCAGAGGCGGGCGCTTCAGCCCTCATAAAACCCATCAAAATGGGCTGTCTGTGGATTTTATGACCCCCGTGGTCAACGATGAAGGAGAGTCGGAATTACTCTTCACCCATGTCTTCAACCGCTTTGGTTACGACATTGAGTTTGACGCCAAAGGCAGGTATGACGACCAACACATAGATTATGACGCTATGGCCGCCCATATCGTGGCATTGCACAAACAAGCCAGGGCTCAGGGGGTGAAGATCTGGCGGGTCATCTTCGACCCCAAATTACAGCCGGGTCTTTTCAACACAAGCGATGGAGATTACCTGAAAGCCCACATTCAATTCTCCACCAAACCTTCCTGGGTCAGGCATGATGAGCACTACCATGTAGATTTTGATATTCCCTGCAAACCGGTCGCGGTAGCTAAACACTAGTCGCGATTGCTAAACCCTACTCGCGCTAACTATTCCGGGTTTTGTATCACATCGTCAGTAAAGTCGGTGCGCCAGAATTTATACCCCTGAACTGTCGCCTGAGCGGCTGCGCCCCAAATCGCTGACTGATAGATACGCACGCCATCCACATCGTAGGAGGTGTTGGCCGCAGCCTGACCACCTTCATCTTCATACTTGCCACTGGCTTCAGCCCGGGCTCCGGCATCCCAGCCCTCTTCCACAAACCGCTTCATCGCCGCATTGGTTTGGAAAATGCAGAGAAAGGCGACTTTCTTAAAACCAATACCGACACCGGCCCCCAATGAGGCAAAACGATAGTAGTCCACTTTGCCACCTGTGTGGAAAGTACAGATACCGCCGCCGGTAGAAGCAGCAAACAGATAACTGTCGTTACCGGTACACACCAGATACCCCTTACTTTTTGCAACAGCAGATCTGGCGCTTGCATGATCACTGTATATCTCAGCCAGGGCTTCAGCCGTGTCTTTACGGGCATTGGCTTTTTTCGCTTGCGGGGTGGAACCGGTAGCACAGGCCGTTAATGCCAAAGCTGCCACCAGCATAACAGGAAGAGGTTTCATCAAATGCTCCACTTAACCAAGAGGAATAACTGACTCTAAAACGTGGAACCAAACTTGTCTATTTTGCGTACATGGCAATTTGAAGCAGTTGGCAAAGTTCGTAACTGCACTTCCTGGACATAGATATCTATCTCTATGATTCAGCTAATGTTCAACTGAGCCATAGTAAGCTGTCATCTGACTCAGGAACCAGGGAGGCCCATATGACACTCAGACATGCCAGGCTTAACGACATTCCAGCTTTACTGTCATTGCAGCAAAGTTGCCACATCAGTGAGGTGGCGCGAGAGCTGATGCCTCAGGGGTTTCTGAATACGATTCTCGACGCGCAGGCTCTGCAACGTGCCATTGAAGATGAGCAGGCCATATACCTTGTAGAGTCTCTGGGTAAACCTATAGCTATGGCGGTCTGCGCCAGCTGGGAGTTTTGGTCAGGCTCAGCCAGCGTCAGCGCCAGAGCGGATGCGCTGGAGCAGTTGCATCAGGGCATCAACCGCAGTAACAGCTATTTCTGGGGGCCTGTATGTATTGACCCCATGCACAGAGGACAGGGGCTGTTTGAAGAACTCTTCTTTACCAGTCGTCATGCTCAGGCCAGTCGCTATCAATATGTTTACTCCTATGTACATATTAATAATGAGCGATCACTGGCAGCTCATATACACAAAGCTGGTTTTCTCTATGTGCGAGACTTCGAACAGGGGCTGGATAGCTACTGCGAACTGATTCGAGCCACAGATGATTAGCAGCTACCGCCTGCCATAGCGAAATGCCCGCATTAAAGCGGGCATTTGCATTGCTGATTTACAGCTTCCTGATCCGTGCGATCTCATCAGCGGCGATCCCCAGAGACTCCAGGAACTTCTGATGCTCCTGCGGTTCCATCTCTTCAAACTTACGATGCCACTTCACCATGTCATTTTCGCTGAAACCGGCTGCTTGCATAGTTCCAACCCTGTACCTTTAGACGGGTCAAACAGAGATTTAATCTTAATTAATTTCAGTAGTTTCTTATCAACTTCCTTTCTCATTTTCCCCGAGCCTGTACTAGAACTAATAAAGGCTGGTTTGCCCGGCAGGGATAGCGGAACAAAGATCGGGAAGGGAAACATGAAGATTCTTGTCGTCGAAGACACCATAACAATGCGCCATATTATGCTGCACATGCTTCGTACACTGGGATATGAGGATGTAGAAGAGGCTGTGGATGGTTGCCATGCACTTGAGCTGATTAGCAAGCAAAAAATAGACTTGGTCATCACTGACATGAATATGCCGAAAATGGACGGTTTCAAGTTACTGCAGACGATCAAGGCCGATCCTCAGCTGGCTCACATTCCTGTCATGATGGTCACCTGCGATGCCGACAAAGACAATATCCAGTTGGCTATGGCCGCCAAAGTCGCAGGATTCATTATCAAACCCTTCAACCTGGGCACATTGGAAAAACAATTAAAAAAGGTATTAAAAGCATAAACCTGAGCTGGCATCGTAAAGAAAAAACAAACCTACCCCAACACCTGTCAGAGAAGGATTTACTTATATACTCAAATAAAAAAACCAGCTTAAAACAAGCCAAATAACTGCATCAAAACGTATTATTTCAGAGTGTTAGTCACAGAAGTAAATTAAATACCTTGCCTTGTGCGTTATGCGAAGCAAACAGCACTTTCCCTATCGAACTTAATGTAATTTAACAATGGCTTGCAGTCACAAAAACGACGCTTGCTTTAGCAGCTGTTTATACACTACAGAATTCGATAAAAACCTTAACAATGAAAAAGACCACACTCGCTTTATTGCTGAGCGCCGGCCTGCCATTTGCAGCCCTTGCCGCCGAACCTATGCCTTACCCTCTGTCCAATCTGACTGTTAAAGATGGCGTTATGCCAGAAGTCAGCCAGTTTAAAGATGCCAAGAGCTGTAAAGGATGTCACCCTCGTCAATTCAAAGGCTGGCAGGGCTCCATGCACTCTATCGCCTTTATCGATCCTGTATTCCAGGCTGAATGGGCCATGGGCGAAACAGAAACCGATGGCGCTACCCGTAACCTGTGCGGTGGCTGTCATACCGCTATTGGTACTGTAACTCAAACGGTGGAGTTCAAATCTGAATCCGGCAAGTATGGTGGCTTCACCACTCAGGCAGCTGCCACCCAGGGCGTCAGCTGCGAGGTTTGCCACAGCGTAGTGGACACCAATATCGATAAGACAGCCAATGGCGAGCATGGTAATGCTTCGCTTGAGCTGGCAACCGACGGTGCCAAGCGCGGCCCTTTGTCTGATGCCAAGGCTCGTGGCCACAAAGTGGTTTACTCAGAACTGCACACCAAGTCCGAGTTCTGCGCCAACTGTCATAACGTATTTAACCCGGTACACGATGACTTCCCACTGGAGCACACTTACCAGGAGTGGAAGGATTCACCTTACGCCAAGGCTGAAATCCAGTGTCAGGACTGCCACATGGTACCGGTGGAAACTGCGGTCCGTGTTGCCGATGAGATGAAGCCCGCCAAGCAGCTGAAAGATCATGGTCTCGGCGGCAAAGCCGGCATGGGTGGCGGTCACCGCGATCTGATCCACGATCATACATTCGTCGGTGGTAACGCTGTGGTTGCACCACTACTGGGTGTTCCTGGTGGTGAAGCGCACGCTGCCGAAGCCAAAAAACGTCTGCAGACAGTGGCTGAGCTGAATGCCAAAGTTTCCGGCTCTGCCAGGGCACCAGTACTGGAAGTGACAGTTCACAACCGCCGCGCCGGTCACGACCTGCCAACCAGTCTGACCTTTATCCGTCAGGTATGGCTGGAAGTCGTAATCACCGACAATCAGGGTAAAGAGATCCTGCGTTCAGGTACACTGACTGCAGACAACAGCCTGCCGGACGGCACGGTAGTATTCCAGGACACTGCTGTAGATATCCACGGCAAGCTGGAGCACAAGCCATGGAAAGTGGCTAAGTTCAGCGTACAGAACACCATCCCGGCGAAAGGCAGCAAGACAGTGTCTTACCCATTTGAACTGCCAGCTGGCGTGACTGACTATAGGGTTGATGTGAAGCTGCACTACCGTTCATTTGACCAGAGCGTGGCCGATCTGTTGCTGGAAGATAAGGTAACTGTTCCTTCCATCGAAATGACTCAGCTGCAACAAAGCTATCAGGGCACATCTCTGAAGTAAGCGACAGCAGTTATGTAGCCTAAAAAACCGGAGCCATGCTCCGGTTTTTTCCTCTCTAACAAGGCCGTTGTATTTCACTGATATTAAGTTGGATAATTCAGTCACAACTTATTCAACTGCGATCCCCTATGGCTTGTTTCTCCGCTCCTATGTATAAGTATCTGCCAGGACTTACGCTGCTTTCGATTGTCCTTAGCCTGTTTTCACTTTCAGCCGCGGCGACTGAGCCTGATAATCAGGAGACAGCACCGGAATGTCGCAACAACTGCACCCTGGTGATCGCATCCGATACTCAGGTGTTAACCCTGATAAATCCGAAGCGTTCGGCCACCGCTCTGTCCCCCTTTTCCACCTTCAAAATTCCCAACTCGCTGATCGCGCTGGATCTGGGTGTTATCAAAAATCTGCAGCAGCCATTGAGCTTTGATAAATCGGATTACCCGGTACAGCCTGGCTGGCCCAAAATCTGGTACGAAAAGCCTGTCGATCTACGCACCGCCTTTCAAAACTCTGCCGTGCCCGTGTACCGCCAACTGGCAACTGATATAGGTGCAACTAAGATGCAGGCCTATCTGGATAAATTTAATTACGGCAATAAAGATATCAGCTCAGGGCTGGACAGCTTTTGGTTGAATGGCAGCCTGAAGATCTCGGCTGACGAGCAGATAGTGTTTCTTAAGTCTCTGTACCATGGTGAGCTGGCTGTTAGCCCAGACTCCCTGGCTAAACTCAAGCAGGTGATGCTGGTAGAGCAAACACCCGACTATCGCCTCTACGCCAAAACCGGTGGCGGCAAACTGGATTCAGGTAAATCACTGGGCTGGTATGTGGGTTATGTCGAAAACAGTGATGGCGTGTTTTACTTCGCCATGAATCTGGAAGGGGATAAGTTCTGGCCTACCATGAAAAAACGCCTGCCCATTATGCGCAGAGCATTGCAACAAGCCGGTATTATCTGACACAGAAGCGCTTAACCCTGCTGGCGCTATCTAGCAACCACTGGTAACCATAGACACAGTCGGAGTACCGTTGCTGGGGGGTTGAGCGTATTGAACATAGCAGTTGGTAGTGTCAGGAAAAGACCAGCGAACAGTGGCACCATTGGGAGCTGTAATATCAAAGCCGTCGCTTTCCACGAGATCATCAATTTCATCATCCCGGGATAACAGTCCTGCATCTGCATAGCCCCAAACTATTCGAACGTTTTGATTATATGCCGGAAGAAAAATGGAATCTCCACGCAGAGTATTGTTGCAACTCGCGGTGAGCTTACAAGCTATGGAAACATGCTCAGATGTTGATGTAACCGCAGCGCGCAAACCTTCCAATGCCGCAATTCTGGACTCAGTAGAGAGATTAACGAATCTTGGCAACGCGACTACCGCCAAAATACCCAGTATCAGGATAACAACGACCAGCTCGATCAATGAAAAACCGTTCAAACGTCTCATTTAGCTATATTAGTTTCTTATTGTCTAATTGGTGACAATATAACCAACTCAAGTAACATGACCAAGCCTCGCAGAGTAAATTCCTGAGCTAGCCCTGCTGGCGCTTGCGGCTGTCATCCAGCAGTCGCTCAACAAACACCTGAGCCGGTGTACTCAGTGCCCGCGAACCATGGTGAATAATTGCCAGCGGCCGCTTTGAATCTATGTCGCTGAGGCGAATGCGATTCAAGCTGCCCTTGGCCACCTCTTCCTTGATGGTTTCCGCCGGCAATATGGATACCCCCACTTCCGCCTCCACCGCTTTTTTCAGGGTAAAGACATTATTGTGGGTCATGCGGATATCCACATCGACACTCTGGCTGCGCAGCAATCTGTCTATCTCCACCCGGGTGGGGATGCCCTCACCGAAGGCGATAAAGTGCTCCTGATGCAGTTGTTTGATTGAAACTGACTTCTTACGGCTGAGCCTGTGCTTGTTACCTACCACCAGCACCAGTTCATCTTCAGAAAAAGGGATAGACTGAATTTGCGGCCGATTCTGGGGGTAAGCCACTACCCCGAGATCTATCTGCTCTTTGGTGATCGCTTCATAGATCTCTTCGCTGTGACGATACTCAAGGTGAACACACACCTTGGGAAACGCCTTCATAAAGCCCGCCAGAAAATCCCCCAGCTCATACATGCCCACACTGTGAATCGCAGCAACACGAATGTGCCCCTCAAGTATTCCCTGACGATAGTTGGACTTACTTTTGATCTGCTCACACAACCTGAGGATCTCCCGCACATCTTCCAGGATAAGCAACCCCTCCGGGGTCAACTGTGTTGTCTGGGAAGTGCGGGACAACAGTTGCTGCCCCAATGCGTGCTCCAGCTTCTTGATATGCACACTCACAGCAGGCTGGCTGATGTGATTAAGCTTGGCCACCTTCACAAAACTCAACTCCCGGGCCAGCTCACTGAATAGCTTTAACTGCGTCAGGTTCATAGCAATAATCTCAAATTATTGAAGCTATACATTTATAACATTTCAGTTACAGACATGCACCCTGCATAATAAATGTGTTGGCAGAATTTGCATTCTTTGATAGGCCGACACCACACTGAGGATGAGAAGGAACCGGGATGACCGAGCAAGCAAAAGCCATAGACATAAAAACTGCCATGCCTAAGAAGAAAACATCCAAACAGTCCACTGTGCTGTATGACCTGAACGCCAAGAACCCCAGCATTCCCTGGAATGCTGATGGCACCTATCCATACAGCAAGAAAATGCAGGTGCTGGAGTATGAGCGTCACAAGCATGAACTGCAGATTGAACTGCTGAAAATGCAGGGCTGGGTAAAGGAAACCAATCAGCGCATCGTTATCCTGTTTGAAGGCCGGGATGCCGCCGGTAAAGGGGGCACCATCAAGCGCTTTATGGAGCACCTCAATCCCAGGGGTGCCCACGTGATTGCACTGGAAAAGCCCAATGCCAGAGAGCGTAATCAGTGGTATTTCCAACGTTATATCGAGCATCTGCCCAGCAAAGGCGAAATCATCCTGTTTGACCGCTCCTGGTATAACCGTGCCGGTGTCGAAAAGGTGATGGGCTTCTGTAACGACGAAGAGTATCTGGAGTTTCTGCGTCAGGCACCGGATCTCGAACGTATGCTGACCAACTCAGGCATCAAGCTGTTTAAGTACTGGTTCTCGGTCAGTCGTACCGAGCAGTTCCGCCGCTTTAAGTCCAGGCAAAATGACCCGCTGAAACAGTGGAAACTCAGCCCTGTGGATATGGCCTCGCTGGCCAAATGGGACGACTATAGTGCTGCCAAAGACGCCATGATGTTCCATACAGATACCAAAGATGCCCCCTGGACAGTGATCCGCTCAGATGACAAGAAGCGTGGCCGCATCAACTGTATGCGCCACTTCCTCAGTCAACTGGATTACCCGGGCAAAGACCATGATGTCGTCGACTGTGTCGATCCTCTGATCGCCGGCCCAGCCAAAGACTTCAAACGCGAACGTTGATAAGAATTAGGAGCTACACATGTCGGTTAAAGATATCGCAGTACTTGAGAAACGCTTCGCCCAGTATCAATTGGATGCTGAGAAAACTGCGCAGGCAGCCAAAGAAGCCACAGACATTGCCAACAAGGCCATTGATAAAGCAGACAAAGCTGAGCTGATTGCCGAGCAGGCCAAAAAGAAAATGAAGAAGGCCAAAAAAGAGTTGAAACAGGCCAGGGCGCTGCAGGTTGCCCATAAAAATGCGGCAAAAAAGTTTGCTGTGAAAAGGGCTAAAAAACAGAGCAAGCAGGCTAAAAAATCCGGTGCCCCTAAAGCTCTGGTCGCCAGTGCAAAGCTTAATGGCGCCGCCAGTCCAAGTGCAGCATAAAGAAGAGATTTAATCAAAAAGGCCAATGGCAACTTCCCTGCGCTATTGGCCTTTTTTCATTTGGTAAAGCTTAAGCCTGGTTTTGTTTCTCTTCAGGCTTGCTCAGCATCCAACTGGCGACCATGGAGATCACCAAAATACTTGCTACCACACCCAGAGCGATCAGGGTTGGGATCTTATACCACTCCATAATCAGCATTTTGGTACCGATAAACACCAGAATTGCCGCCAGACCATACTTCAACAGGGCAAAACGTTCCGCTACCCCTGCCAGCAGGAAGTACATGGCACGCAGACCCATAATCGCGAAGATGTTGGAGGTCAGCACGATAAAGGGATCTGTGGTCACCGCAAAAATCGCCGGGATACTGTCCACAGCAAAGATCACATCACTGATCTCCACCAGTACCAGCACCAAAAACAGTGGCGTCGCAAAACGCACACCCTGTTTCATCACAAAGAAACGCTCGCCGTGCAGCTCATCGGTCAACTTCATGCGACGACGCATAAAGGCCAATACCGGGTTGGTACTCAGGTCACCCTCAGACTCTTTCACCAGCAGCATCTTCACACCAGTAAACACCAGGAAAGCACCGAACACATAGAGGATCCAGTGGAACTGGTTAATCAGGTACGCACCACCGAATACCATAATGGAACGCAAAATAATGGCACCCAGTACACCGTACAACAGCACCCTGCGCTGCAGCTCCGCCGGAATCGCAAAGAAGCTGAAGATCATCAGCCACACAAATACGTTATCCACCGCCAGCGCTTTCTCCAGCAGGTAGCCAGTAAAGAACTCTACCGTTTTCTGGTGCGCCAGTTCAGCGCCACCAATATGGTTGAAGTAGAACCACAAACCGGCATTAAAGGCCATGGCAACCGCCACCCACACCAGAGTCCAGATACCCGCCTCTTTTACCGATACCTTATGACTGTGACCTCCGCCAACAAAGCGAATATCAATCCAGAGTATCCCCAACACCAGGGCAAAGAAGGCTACCCATAACCACCATTGCTCAATCATCTTAATCTCCAGTATGCGGCCTTGAATAACCGCCCAATTATTGTGACGTGTGGCTTTTCAACATGCTGTCAGCGCCCGACGGGACGAATGTCGGCATACAAAAAAGCCCGCTGCCAAAAGGCAACGGGCCACAAATTCTGGATATGGGACGCCTCGCCTTTCGGCAAGGTCTCACTGACAACGCCTGGTGCGTTGCCCTGCCACCGGGTACAAAATCATAGACTTGTACCGAGATTGACGACGACAGGTTGCCCGGCCAAAAAGTCCACAGCAATAGTTACTCCCCTTGTGACCGGGATTATAACTCCGCCACCACTCCCGGGATATTAATTTCGTTTCACCCGGCAAACCTTTTGCACGGATTTTCAGATCGAATAATCGATTTTACCTTCTGTGACCCAGACCCGGTTTAATGCTATAGTGCGCCGCATATGGAGATTACAGGTCTTTTTCCACATGAGTTTTAAGGATTTACGTAGTTTTATCAGTCACCTTGAGGCCAGCGGTGAACTCAAGCGGGTAACTTATCCCGTTGACCCGCATCTGGAAATGACGGAGATCGCCGATCGCGTACTACGCGCCGGTGGACCGGCACTCTTGTTTGAACACCCCAAGGGCCACGATATGCCCGTGCTGGCAAACCTGTTTGGCACCCCAAAGCGTGTTGCCATGGCACTGGGCAAGGAAGACCCTATCGCCCTGCGCGACGTGGGTGAGCTGCTGGCATTCCTGAAAGAACCTGAGCCCCCAAGAGGCTTCAAGGATGTGATCGCCAAGATCCCCATGTTCAAGCAAGCCCTGAACATGCCTCCCAAAACTGTTCGCAACGCCCCCTGCCAGGAAGTGGTGAAAACCGGTGAAGAGGTCGATTTGACCAAGCTGCCTATCCAGCATTGCTGGCCGGGCGATGTTGCGCCACTGGTGACCTGGGGCCTGACTATTACCAAAGGTCCACGCCAGAAACGCCAGAACCTGGGTATCTACCGTCAGCAACTGCTGGGCCCCAACAAGCTGATTATGCGTTGGTTATCTCATCGTGGTGGCGCACTGGACTTTGCTGATTTCAAACAGAAACACCCGGGTGAGAAATACCCTGTGGTGGTGGCGCTGGGCAGCGACCCTGTCACCATTCTGGGAGCGGTAACCCCTGTACCTGACTCCATGAGTGAATACGCCTTTGCTGGCCTGCTGCGTGGCGAACGCACTGAAGTGGTAAAAGCTCTCAGCTGCGATCTGGAAGTACCGGCCACCAGTGAGATCATTCTCGAAGGCTATATCGATCCTGATGAGCTGGCAGAGGAAGGCCCATACGGCGACCACACCGGCTACTATAATGAAACTGATATGTTCCCGGTGTTTACCGTGACCCATATTACTCACCGTAAAGATGCTATTTACCACAGCACCTATACCGGTCGTCCACCGGATGAGCCAGCCATGCTGGGTGTAGCACTGAACGAGGTGTTTGTGCCGATCCTGCGTAAGCAGTATCCGGAGATTGTGGACTTCTATCTGCCGCCCGAAGGCTGCAGTTACCGGATGGCGGTGATCTCCATCCGTAAACAGTACCCGGGACACGCCAAACGGGTCATGATGGGCGCTTGGTCTTTCCTGCGCCAGTTTATGTACACCAAGTTTATTGTGGTGGTGGATGAAGATGTAAACTGTCGTGACTGGCAGGATGTTATCTGGGCCATTACCACTCGCATGGATCCCAAACGGGATACTGTGATGATTGACAATACCCCCATCGACTATCTGGACTTCGCGTCTCCGGTCGCGGGTTTAGGGTCCAAAATGGGTCTGGATGCCACCAACAAATGGGAAGGCGAAACCGACCGTGAATGGGGCACCCCGATTGTGATGGATGAAGCCGTCAAACAGAAAGTCGATGCAATCTGGGATGAGTTGGGTATTGATGAAGCGCCGACCCTGTAAAAGGGTTCAGGCATAAACCTTCGGAGAAGAGGTAACAAGGAATCGAGATGAAGAACATTCGTTGTCAGATAGAAAAAATCACCCCATTCAATGATGCGGTGTATCAGGTGGTGCTTAAGCCAGAACAGCCGGTAGAGCACAAAGCCGGTCAGTATTTGCTGGTCGTGATGGGCGAAAATGACAAACGGGCGTTTTCCATCGCATCACCTCAGGGTGGCGATACCATTGAGCTGCACATTGGCGCGGCGGTCACCGAGTCCTACCCTATGCAGGTGGTTGAACGCCTGCGTAATGAATCCCATATTGAAATCCTGGCACCGGGTGGCGAAGCCTGGTTACGTCATGATGCCAAACGTCCACGCCTGATGATCGCAGGTGGTACCGGGTTCTCCTATATCAAGAGCCTGATTGAAGAGCAGATCCAACTGGGTCAAACCGTTGAAACGACGCTGTACTGGGGCTGCCGCACCAAAGACTCCATGTACTATGAGCAGATCGCCCGCCAGTGGCATGATGCACACCCCTGGTTGCACTTTGTGCCTGTGGTTGAAAAGGCTGATGAAGCCTGGGATGGCAAAGAGGGTAATCTGCTGGAGCAGATCAAGAAGGATTTTGTCAGCCTGAATGGCTACGACATCTATATCGCAGGTCGTTTCGACATGGTTGGCGCCGCGCGGGAAGTATTCCGTGAAATGGGTGTCGAAGAAGAGCACCTGTACGGTGATGCTTTCGCCTTTATTAAATAGGGCCATACCCAATATCCGAATACAGAAAAGGAAGCCAATGGCTTCCTTTTTTATTCTCGGCTAAGCCAGGCTTTCCCGGTACTTGGCGTCATCGGTAAAGACTCTGAGAAAGGCTGCAGGAATACAGGGAGCCAGGGGAGCATTGGCAGCTCTTAGCCCTTGCCGCAGAAAAGCGGAGTAACTTGCCAGCTCCTTGTCACCGGGACGGGCCATATTACAAAACCCCATGCTCCACTCTTCAAAATAACGCCGCTCTGCAGCCTCAAGAATCAGCAGATCGACCTTTTCATGGCGGCTGTCTTTGGCAATCTTCTCAAACAGCTCACAAATGGCGGCCTTGGCACCTTCCAGCACCTGCATAAAGCAACCATCCTGGTAAAGCAGCATGCCGGTAATCTCATTGGCTTTATTGGAGACCCTGGTCTTACTCAAGAGTTGAGTCAGGGTATCCGAGTTCATCCCCTCAGCTTCCCGACTGATATAGATTAAAAACGCCAGTGCATCATCCTTTAACACCGTACTCCCTCCCTGGATCTGACGATGAAATCACACTACCCATTAAGGAATAGCCTGACAAGGCGATTTCAGCAAATTTCAACCAAGAGAATGACCTTTTGAAACCTTGGCTGACATTGCTTAGTATTCGAGACTCAATTTTTTCTGGAGCCTGCTATGCAACTGACTGCCCTGACCCCGGCGATTTATCAACATATCTATCGGGATATCTATGAGTTTCGCGCCACCTTCGACCTACCGGTTGAAGATCCTGCTTCCCTCGACAGCAAGGCGGATACCCTGCACACCTCATTGATTATTGAAGAGCTGACGGAGTTGGCAGAAGCACCGGATAAGGTTGAGCAGGCCGATGCCATTGTCGATTCTGTTTATGTACTAATGGGACGTCAGGTACATCTGGGCGCTAAAACCATGGAAGACAATCTGGCAATCAGTTATCTGGTAGACCTGTTCCTGAATGTCGCACGTAACCTGGCTATCGACTTTATTCCCTGCTGGGACGAGGTGCACTCAAGCAATATGAGTAAGGTGTGCAAAGATGAGCAGGAGTACGCCGCCACAGAGGCTTTCTATGCGGAAAAAGGCATCGCCCTGACTGCCAGTCATAAAGGTGGCTTTATTATTGCCAAAAGCGCTAATGATGTGGAATTGGATGGCAAAACCATTCGCGCCGGTAAGGTACTCAAGAATGTGAACTACCGCCCGGCTGACCTGAAGCCATTGGTGTAGCTACAGGGATAAATTAACAAAAAAGCCCCGGGGACGGGTACCCCGGGGTGCTGCAACAGGCAAGCGAGGAGAGTGGAAGGTTGGGGAGCGATTTCTGACTTACATCAGAAGCGGTAATTCAATCCGAGATAAAACTGCTCAGACTTATTCAACTCAGTCGTTAAATTCATCTGCATATCATCAACAGTAGACTTTTCGTAATCCTGCTTCAGATATTTATAACCAAGCTCAACACTGGCAGCATTATTCAGTTTATATTCGAAACCTGTCTGTCCGCCGTAAACAAAATTATGCTGTGAACCCAGGTGTGACGCATTTACTTTTGAATAGGAGTAACCGGCACTGGCACCAATAAACCAACTGATGTTTGTCTGTCCCAGGGGCACCAAATAATCATAAGAAAGCAATATATTCTGTTGATTAAATCTGGCATCACCCAAATCTCCGACACGACCATCGTTATAGCTGTATGTGGTGTACACTCTATGCTGGTCAGTATCACCAAAGAATCGACCGAACTTCACATCATAAAATACGTCAGTCTCGCTGGTCCTGAAGTCGAAGTCTTCAGTTGCCATAGGGGTTGGCTGCGGGCTTGAGAGGTTTTCGTTAAAGCGATTCTTCTGCGCACCTATGCTGCCCCCAAGGAACCAATCATCGGCCATAGTGGGGAAAGCAAATGCAGTAGCAACACAGGAAAGCAAAGCAATATTTCTCAGTTTCATAGTTTTGTCCTCTAACTCAGTTTCGTTGAGTTAGAAATTAACGCTTAATTACTGAATGAATACTGAATAGCCAAACCTAAACAAAAACATTAATTCAAGCTTAAGGCAACTTTAAATATATTGTGTCGATATTAATTAAAGTTTCGAACTAAAAATAATGCTATCAAATATAACTCAGACAATTACAAAATACTTGAATGACCATTATCAACATAGCCAATAAATATGTGATCAAACTCAAACCCAATAAGAATGTTGTAATTAACTTTGGCAAATACAAAAAAGGCGTACATTTCTGTACGCCTTGGCGACTAATCACTCAGATCAGAGATCCAGCTTCTGGTACTTGGTCCAGGCAATAAAGTTACCCAAACGAGGCACAATCCAGACGGCAGTCTTGTCATTCTGGAATATCCGGTAGAAGTAAAGCTCGTCGTCCAGCACTTCATGTTTGCGGCTTTCGCGGAAGAAGTGCACCGCTGAAGAGCTAATCTCCTCAGGTTTGGTCAGAGTCTTCTGGGCCACCTTCACATGGAACACATCCACATCCATCTTGCCGATACGCCCCGCATACTGATCAAACTCACCCCGCAGACGGTATTTAATCGGCGTGGTCAGGCAATCTTCATCGGTCACGCACGAGGAGAAGTAAAAGGTGCCAGAGTCCTCTTCGTCGTAGATCAGCGACATGGTGATGTCATTACGGATCAGCAGTTCACCTGCCACCGGGAAATACACATCGGCGTGATAATTGTGCTCTGTCATTTCGCCACTTGCACCAATCCCCTGAGGCAACTGAATGCGGTTGTAGCGAATGCGGTTTTCCATCTCTTTGCTGAGTGGCACAAACTCCGACATGTTCAGGCCTGCAGGCTGATCATCGATAAGGGCAATATTGATAATGCCGTCACCGTTACAAGACTTAGGATCTTTACCGGGACACAGGGACATGGAGTAGTTATTGATATCCGCCATGGCGAAAGCACTGAAGTCCTTCATGCCCACCACATGATTACCTTCCGGGGCGATATGCTTCTGCCACCAGGAAGGATGCAGCTGCTCCTTGCCCACACGGTGAATAAGGTGAGCCTGCTCTTCCACACCACCGATATTCAACGGGATCTCTTTGCCCGCTTTCCAGTTGGCGCTGGCTTTAATCACCCCGTGGTAATCACTCATATACCAACCAGCTGCAATCAGCAGCAGGATGGCAAAAATACCCCCGGCTTTGGTGCGTAAAGAAACACTGACCAAAAGTTCACGGATCGACTCGGCATCCTTGATGGCCAGCATTTTGACATTGGATTGTTCAGAAATATGCAGCTGATAGCCGCGACGAGCCAGGGTTTTTAGCTGAACTTCGCTGTAGGGTTCAAGCTTCTTACGCAGGGTACTGACGCACTGAGTCAAAGAGGTCGGCGCCACCACACGTTCCGGCCAGCCAATTTCCAACAGCTCTTCTTTGGTCAACACCACATCCGGGTGCTGCAGCAAAGCTGCCAATACCGCGGCTTCAGAAAAGGTCAGTGCGATCTTGGTGCCGTGAAGGTGGTCAACCAGATGCTTTGCCTGTTCGTCCAATTCGAGATACGGAGTAACTTTCAACACTTTTCGCTGCCTGCAACTTGTCCTATAGGGTATCTTCCACATCCAGTGGGGATAACTAATTGAAATATTACTGGTTTTAAAAAGTCAGTCTGTGACTGCTTCCGCAAATCAACCACCCTCTAAAGAGGTATAAAAAGATCTGAAAATCCCAAAAAACTGGTTGCTAAACATGAAGATAAGTTAAGAGTAAAAAAAATACCCTATCAATACAGATCTCAATTCTGATAAAAAGCCGGGACATTCAGGGGAACTTTTTGCGCTTCAGTCGCCACAGGCTGATACAGCTCAAAGTCTGGAACTGAGTACTGAAAATTTATCAGAGAAGTGGCGCGAGCAGAAGCGGGACAGACACTGCCCCGCTGTTCACGAAAGTTAAAGCTAAAGTGTCTTGCGCACAAACCTCAGCTGGCAAATAGCCAGCAACGCCAATACCCAGCACAGCATCAGGGCATACAGGCTGCCCAGTCCCAGCCCGGTTTGACTCAATGCCGCCAGCGCACTCTGCCCGGCCTGAGGCCCCAGGTCCACCGTCAGCAAATTGAGCGCGCGGAAGATATCTGCAGGATTGGCCAGTATCATCAAATTCAGCGTCTGGCGACTGAGCACATCCGCCAGCGCCACCACAGTCGCCAACAGCGCCAAATCATAGATAAGCACCACCAAAAACCAGATAAACAGCAAGGCGCCCAAGGCTCTGGCTTTTTCACGCACACTCAAACTGATTAAATAGCCCAGCAGAATAAACACCATTGCCAGCAGCAGGCCGCTGGCAATAAAGTGACCGAAAGCCTGCAGCACCTCAGAGGCTGGCAGCTTGGTCGCCACCAGCAACAGGGCAATGGTGGGGCCAAATCCCAGCAAACAGGCCATGGCCAGCAGGCTGATATGGCCCAGGAACTTGCCCAGCAACATCTCCAGCTTGGTCACAGGGTAAGTCAGCATCAGCAGCAGAGTACCGGCTTCCTCCTCCCCGACAAAGGCATCATAACTCAGCAAAATCGCCGCGAGCGGCAGTAAAAATACCGACAGGGTCACCAGACCAGACAGTAAACTGCCCACTGAAGGCATATCCAACGAGCCTGAAATTGCACTGCCGCCAAAACTGACACACAGGGAGAGTACCAGCAGAATTAGGCTGATCATCAGCAGCCAGCGATTGCGCAAACTGTCGCGGATCTCTTTACCGGCAATAGTTAGGACTGGGTTCACAGCTCAATCCCTCCACTGCAGGTTGCCGAGTGCACCAGTGGCGACACATGGTGATGGAAAATATCGCTCAGAGAGGGCAGAGAAACAGACAAGTCGCAGATCTGCTTTTCCCGGATCAGGTAATCCAGCACTTGTTCGCGGCGGGAGAAATTCATCACCAGAGCGTCTTCACGTACAAATTCACTCAGGAAGGCATCACCGGCCACCCGCTTTGGCAGGTCGTCAAAGGCCACCCTCAATTGCAGATCGCAGCCCTGGCGCAACACTGACATATCGCCTTTGGCCAGCACCCTGCCCTTGCCTAAAATCAAAGCCTTATCCAACTCCTGCTCCACCAGCCCCAGCTCGTGGGTACAGACGATAACGGCACAACCGGCTTGCTTCAGCTCATTCAGTTTGCGATACAGGAACGCTGATGCCAGAGGGTCCAGACCAACAGTTGGCTCATCCAGCAGCAGCACCTTAGGTTCGGCCAGGGTGGCCTGTGCAAGCCCGAGGCGCTGGCGCATGCCCTTGGAGTAAGTCCTGACCTTTCTGTCCATGGCGTAATCCAGCCCGAACTCTTCCAGCAACTGTTTTACACTCTGGGCACCAATGCCTTTGAGGGCGGCAAAGTATTTCAGCAACTCAAAGCCGGTCATATTGTCGTAGAAGCTAACGTTCTCCGGCAGATAACCAATAGGCAGTGCCCGCTTCCCTCTTGAGTGCACAGGATTTTGCCCCATCACAGAGATCTCACCCTGGCTTGGCTCTATCAAACCCAATACCAGCTTGATCAGGGTCGACTTACCGGCACCATTGTGGCCCAGCAGCGCCAGCAAACGCCCTGCGCCCAATTCAAAGCTCACATCCATCAGGGCGGTATGGGCTTCACTGCCCCTGTGACTATAGGTTTTTCCCAGGCCAGAGGCCCGGATCACTGGCGTATCCACAACTTAACTCCGGTTGGTGGCAAGTACAGGCTCCACAGACTGGGCAGCCGGTACCATTAAAGGAAAGGAATCACTGACGCCACTTGTATTAGCAGGAGCGAATTGCCGCTCCACCCAGCGCAGCAGAGCAACCACAGGGCTGTCCATCAGGAGCTTGGCCTCAGGATAAATCCAGAACAGCTTATCCAGACTGTCATTGGGTCTGTGGGCGATATCACCTATGCCATCACGGTTGAAATCCCAGCCCTGATAATCGTCCCAGAAGTTACCCCTTCCCTCATGACTCCACTCAACCTGCTTGTCGCCCACATACTTCACCTGGGAGGTGTTGTTCATCAGGCTATTGTCCCAAAGCCGATTACCTTCGCCGCCCATAGCCAGATTGATGCCGGTATCGGTATCGGCAAACAGGTTGCCGTAGATTTGGTTACCGCCTGCACCATAGATAAAGATGCCCTTACCCTCGGTCATAATGGCGATATCCCCATTGGGGTTGCGACCGTGACGCACCTGATTGGCTTCAATGCGGGAGTCATGGGTCAGGTTCAGCAGAATGCCAAAGTCCAGGGTGTGTTCACTGGTATTGTGATGCAGATAGATGCGCTCCGAGCTCATCAGTGCCCAGGCGCCATCGAGATGTTCTGCATGGTTATGCCAGGCCTCATCATCCCAGGTGTACATATAGTGCAGACCATACTGCTGGTCGGTGAAAAAGTTATCGTGGGCAATGGATCTGTGTACCGTCTCCAGGTACACCCCATCCCGTACCTGCTTGAAATGGTTGTGGGCAATATAAGGGTCATTCACCCGCTTGAAGTAGATGCCGTCACCACGATCCAGCTTGTGCATCTTGTCATTGCCCGCGATGCGGTTGCGGGTAACCCTGGGGTTATTGAGGTTGTCGCCACGAATGCCAAAGCCGGAGCCGTGGAACTCACAGTTATCAATATGGGCATCATGGGCACCATCCATCAGCAACACACCCGAGTCCAGGTAGTAGCTGTCGGCACCATAGTTGAAGAATTTGAGATTGGAGATGGTGACGCCGGGCACTGTTACAGTAACCGTCGAGCCCTTACCACCCGCGTTAATCAGGGGGCGATTGCCTTCGGCGTCAATCTCGCCCGTCAGATGAATCGCGGTATTGACCTTATAGTTACCGGCATAACGACCGGGCTGCAGGGTAACAGTATCACCGGCTTTGGCACTGTCCAGCACCGCCTGCAGATCGTCATCAGGAGACACTGTCAGCTGGGCGGCTATTACAGGCACAGATACGACAGAGACCAATAGCAGCAACGCAAGAAGTAACGCCTTTAACCCAATCCTAAACCTGGATATCTCACGTCTTACTACGCCATAAAACAGGTCGAATTGAGCCAACCCACACCCTGTCATTGCCACCACATACTCCCTATCTGCGCAAACAAAATGCGCGGCACTCAGTCAGAGTCAGCGCATAGGCATACCCAAACCATCTGAAAATTTCGCACCCAGAGACTGCAGAATTGCGAGAACTGGACATAACGCGGATGGACAACTCACCCAGTTGTCTTCATGCAGTCTTCTACGATGAGTTTTAACGAACTTTATGCGGCACCATTGATTGCAAGAAATGACACCACCATGTCGTACAATCTCTGGCTTGCCTAAAATCCGTTAAATTCTCACTGACTGACGTTTTTCCAGAAAATTTGGGTATAGAAAAATTCAATTCGGGAAGCAGTGGCTTGTCAGGGCTATTTATCGCCGGCCAACAACTCCAGAGTAATCTCTTCAAACTTGAGTACCCGGCCACCGTATTCGCTGGCAAATTGCTCAGCGGCTTCCCGGCTGCTGAAGGGGGCCACTGCGGGTCCCATCACAGCTTTCTTGCTGGTTCCGTAAACATAATACGCTGATTCAGCATCGATAAATGCGGTGTCGCTCGGGTTTTGCCAATCTGTTTTAGCCGCATCATGTACGAATAAGTGGCCGATTTGACGCTGATTTTCCGTCTGCAAAGCAAAGTTGAACATATCCCGGCTGGAGCAGAATTTAGGGATGGTATCTGAGTCTTTCAGCGTCAGTTGTCCCTTGGGGCCAGGATACTTGGTAATGACCATGCCGCAGATATGGCAGCGGTCATGATCACCAATGGCAACAGGCTCAACTTTTTTTACCTCAGCCGTGCCTTCACTACAGGCAAACATCAGGGGCAACAACGCAAGGGCTAAAAACTTTTTCATGGCAGACTCAACTTGGCTCAGGGAGCCGACAAATCGGGAGAAATTGGGTGTCCGGTCTTTGTGGCGATTAGGGCGCCGAGGAGACCGGACTGGCAAGCAAAAGTAAGGCTGACAGGTAATGGCCTGGCAGCCCTAAGGTTAACAGTTAGATAGCGTACATCTGACCTGCGTACAGGATGAACAGACGCAGACACATCATCCCGGTCACAGCACATACGCCGGACAGGTAGAACGCCTGGGAAGAGTGGCTGAAGGTTTTGCCGGTGGCAAAGTTCAGCAGCAGTGGACCGGCAAAACCGATACCCACTACACCAACCCAGAATACGCTGGACCAGGTTCCTTCGGTGAAGGCAGCAAATGCAGCCTGAGCACCCGCGTTACCTGTCATCAGAGATACAGCGATCATAAAGATGAACAGGGCTTCGAAGAACATGATTGGCCATTCAGCGCCGTGCAGCAGTTTCATTTCGCTGGAGTGCAGGTCTTCACCGAACATACCCACAGCGATCATCTTGGCAGATGCCGCACCGGCAGACAGACCAGACGCAACAAACAGCGCAGGCAGTACTGAGGTGTTGATCAGCGGGAAGCGGATCAATGCGGAGATCAGGAAGCCTGTGTACGCACATACAGCCAGAGCCAACGCCAGAGTCAACATCTCAGCCGGACGGCGGATACCTTTCAGGGCATTGACGATTGGCAGCAGGAAGTTCAGCGCCTTGATGTCACGGATCTCTTCTTCCAGCGCCAGCAGTGCCAAAGCAGCCACCAGTGGGATGTAGAACAGCAGGGCGACCACACCGATACTCATCACTGAGTTCAGGTTGTAGAACACCAGAATTCGCCAGAAGAACAGCGGATTGGTCAAATCGAATACCAGACACACCATACCCAGCAGGATAGTTCCCAGAGCAACAATAGAAGCCGCCTTCAGGAAAGGTGTATTCTCGGTCTGGCCCTTGAAGAAGCGCAGACACAGAGCAATAGTCATGGCACCGCCGGAAATACCGGCGAAGAACAGATACACGGCGATTGGCCAGGGCCAGGCGACCCCTTCAGACAATCCCATGGTGAATTCAATAGTTCCGTCCATCTGTTATACCCCCAGTTTCACAATTGGGATGTAGCGCAGGCTGGGCTCAGTACCCAGGTGAGCTTTAATGCGCACTGAGTCTTTCACCGCCAGCAAACGGCTGACATAGGAGTTAGGGTCGTTGGCATCACCAAATATCAGTGCATCGTAACGACACGCCTGCACACACGCCGGCAGCTCGCCCTTGGACAGCTTGCTTTCCAGACAGAAGTCGCAGTTGTCCGCAACATCGGTCTTGGCGTTGATGAAACGGGCGTTGTACGGACAGGCAGTAATACAGTACTTACAACCAGCGCACTTGGAATCATCCATGGTCACCACGCCGGTTTTCGGATCTTTGTGAGCCGCACCGGTAGGACATACAGAAACGCAGGGGGCACTCTTACACTGCTGGCAGGAGACACGGACGAACTTACGTTCGCAGTTACACTCCATCTTGCCGCAATGTGGGCATGGCTGACCTTCCACACGACCGGACTGCTGCTCCAGAAGCACTTTAGACACACCTTCAGGCAGGTCGTTGGCTTTGTTACAGGCGCCTTTACAGTCGCCGCAGCCCACACATTTATTCTGGTCAAAGACCATGACGTAGTGAGGTCTGTTGATGCCATCTTCCTCCTCTTTAACCGATGTACAGCCTAATGGCGCCATCAGTAAAGAGCAGGCTCCGACACCTTTCAGGAACCTCCGTCTCTCTAGAATTTCACTCACAACATCCTCCATCTGTCGGCTTGCACCGACCATTATTTATCGTTGCGTCGTATGTGTTTATGTCCGGTGCCCTGGCAGTCTGAGCGAGACTTGCCACTGGCGTGCTCAGTGCTTGTTATCGGCGGCCGTTATAGCTCGCCTTTGGTCTGCGCTTTTGAAATCGCATTATTGATAGCTCTGTGATTGACGGCCTGGCGCTTATTGGTGAGCAGGATCTGCCAGTGCTCTATGGCCTTGGCGTACTGCCCTTTAAAGTAAGCGTCATTGGCCAGCAACATGCGGGTTTGCATCTCTTCCGGGAAGAGCGCCAACACCCTCGCGATGACAATGCCGGTTTCCGGAGCTATCGCTCTTTCATCCCGGTAGTACATGGCTGTGGCTTTGAGCCCCATCAACTCCGCATCTTCCCCGGTCAGGGTCAGCAAAGTATTCAGAGTCTCCACCGCATCCCGGTACATGCCACCCTCCATGTAGGAGTGCGCCAGATTCAGTAATGCGATCTCATTGTCGGGCATTTGGTCGACCGCCTGACGTCCCTTGGTGATTTCGGCTGCCACCAGGTAATCAATGTTGTCGTCCAGCACGCCCTTGTCCCAGTCGCTGAAGCGGCCTGTGGACTGGTAGATCCCCACACTGAGCAGCACCACAAACAGTGCCATTGCAGCAGGAAATCCGGGGGAGGCCTTGCTCAAGGCCGGAATCTCAGACTCGCCTGTCGGAGCGAGGGTAGCGGCTCTGCGTGTGTACTGCATGTGATGCGCCAGCAGCATGCCGCTGAACACCATCAACACACCCGCCAAACCTACTGCCAAACTGTTCATTCTGTTTCCCCTGAAATTGGTTTATTAAGCCTGGATTAGTGACCGGAACCCATTCCGCCCATACCCATTCCCATGCCCATACCGGCAGGCTTGTCTTTCTGTACTTCCACCTTCACCAGCTCGATATCGAATACCAGAGTGGACTCAGGAGGAATGGCACCGGCACCTTCGCTGCCGTAGGCCAGTGCAGGTGGCAGGGTAAAGCGGAAAGTAGAGCCTTCAGGCATCAGCTGCAGGCCTTCCTGCCAGCCGTCAATCAGGGTCATCATCGCCATACGGGCTGGCTTGTTCATGGTGTAGGTGGATTCAAACTCGGTGCCATCCAGCAGCTTGCCCACAAAGTTGAAGGTCACCACATCTTCCGGCTTTGGCTTATCACCATTACCCATGGTCATCACTTCGTACTGCAGACCGGAATCAGTCACAGTCACACCATCTTTCAGTTTGTTTTCAATCAGGTAGGCTTCACCCGCAGCCTTGTTCTCAGCCTGCAGCTTGGCAACCTGGGCTTCACGCTTGGCGTTCAGAAACTCCAGACGCTTGTTCAGCAGATCAACCACCTCTTCTTCGCTGATTTCAGACTGGTTTTTCAGGGCATCCACAAAGCCGGCTACCAGCACATCCATATTCACTTCAGCGCCCAGCTCAGTCTGGGTATACACCTGGTTGGACATATAGTTGCCTACAGAGGCACCCAGAGCATAAGACTCGCGCTCCAGATCATTGGTCAGGTCGGCGGCCATGGCGTTTGAACCCAATACCAGGGCGGCAACAGAAGCAATCAGGGTTTTCTTGAACATTTTCATCGACACTCTCTCTTTGGCTGCTGGCAGCTCTTGTAAATTCCCGGCAACCCGGCTGTGGGTGTTGCCGTTTGATTTGAGGTAGCCGACGCCACTGGGGGCAGGTGATGGCGTCGGCCGTTAACTAATTTGCGCTTGCAGATAATCAAGGTACTTCGTGGGGACGACCGGACATGCGCCAGCCGTAGATGCCGTCAGGCATCTGCAATACATTGGTGTAGCCCAGTTTCATCACTTCCCGGGCCGCCACGACACTGGCGGTGCACAGGCGGTTGGCGCAATAGAACACCATCTGGGCGTCTTTATTCTTTGGAAGTAACTCTCTCCAACTCTTTACGTTGAAAAAAACCGCGCCTGGGATAAAACCTTCAGCCCAGATCTCCAGCGTGTTTACGTCGAAAAAATAAACGTCACCTTGCTTATGCAGTGCTTCACCTTCCAGCAGACTAATGTATCTGGGGTTCAGGTCGTGCTGCACCGCAGGAGTCAGATCACCACCGGCACCGGCCAGACAGGTATTGGCTGTCATCAGCAGTACCAGAGAAGCGAAGAGCTGTTTGATTAACTTGGTCATTGTCTTTTCCGTCAGGGATTGATTGGTTTGGATAACAGCCCCGGTTTGGCAATGCGTCTGCCGGGGCTGGTGAGTTGGGCTGTGTCTGCCGGGGAGCCGCCCCGGGGTCAGACACAGCACCTGACTCATGCTCCTCTCACACTAAGGTGAGACTTACATCTTCTTGGCGGTCAGAGAGCCGTCGATGATTGCCTGTGCCTTGGTTACGTAAGACAGAGCAGCATCGATACGCTTCTTGGTGTAGCGAGGACCGTGAACACCCCATGAACCGTCGGCTTCCAGCAGGTCTACAGTTTCCTGAGCTTTCTCAGTCAGCAGGTAAACTTCGGACTTCTGGTCGTTGGTCAGCTTGGTCACTTCCATCAGCTGGTCGATGCGCTCGATAGCGGCAACAACCTGGGCATAGGTTTCCTTGATAGGCTTCTGCCACTTCTGAACTTCACCGTAGATTTCCATCTGGTCTTCGTAGTGCAGGCCAACTTCCAGTTCAGACTGGAATGGGCTGTGACAGCCTTTGTTGTCTACCACTGCGTGATCAGAGATCGCGGTGCGGGCACAGGACCACATCAGGTCGAGGTAGTAGTGACCAGCTTCGTCCTTGGCCATAGTCCAACCCTTCACAGAGGCATCACGTGGCTTGCCTTCAGGTGGATTCAGCATCTTGCGCTCTGGGTGAACGTCGATCTTCCAGGCGTGAGCCTTACGTACCGCGTCGAAACCAGCCATGTCTGGGTACTGAATACCGGCGAAGTTTTCACAGGAACCTGTGTTAGGCATGTGGCAGGAAGCACAGTCTTGATTCGCGTGAGTCTTGCTGTTGTCAGCAATCACTTTCTGCGCTTCGTGACAGTCCTGACAGTCTTTCTTCATGGCAGGCTTGGTGTACTCAGACTTCCAATCGTTACCGGTCACTTCGTGTGGGTCGTGACAGGTCGCACAACGCATACCCTTGTCATAGTGCATAGAGGCGAACATCTGCGAACCTTCGGTACCGCATGATGGGCAGGAAGACTTCATCTTCACGCCAAATGCGTATTCCAGCTTGTCGTCGCTGCCTTCAGCGCCAACCAGCTCGTCAACGAAGTTGAAACGCTGGTGACAACGTTCACAGTTGGATGGCATGCCACCACCGATACCACCATCCAGGTGACCACCGGCGCCGTGACACTCTTCACAGGCGATACCCTTGGAGATAGTGTGCTTGCGCAGCTCTTCCGGATTACCCAGAGCGGCGAAGAATTCATCCTTGCTCTTGAAGTCGAACTTAAAGGTGTGGCACACCTCACAGTAAGAAGACGCAGGCTGGAACAGGAACTCTTTCTCGTACTTGGCACCGTAAGAAGTCATACCCCACTGGTGAGAACTGGTAGGGCCGAACTCTTCCAGCTTGGTTGGGAACTCAGGGATGATTTTCTTGATTTCCTGAGCTTTTTCAGGGGTCAGCCATTCAGCCCAGCCACGGGAGAACTGGTTACCACCAGCTACCATGGTACCGGTACCGTCTTTCAGCAGACCGTCACGAATGTGATAAGTACCACGAACCAGCCAGGCGTCGATCAGACCGTACTTGGTACGTGGAGTACCAACGGTGGCGTAGATTGCGTCAGGAGTGATACCGTCTGGCAAAATAGAGGTATCTTTGGTTTCGTACATGGTCTGTTCCAGATCATTGTCCACCTCTGGGTGTTCACCAGGGAAACGAATGGTCTTGGCGTGACGAGAACGGCTCCACTTTTCGTACTGAGCAGCGTGACACTCACCACACTTCTCAGGGCCTACAAACTTGTTTGGATAGTCCAGAATAGATTTTTCACCCAGACGATACTGAATCGCCATTGGGCGGCCTTTGTACTTGGAGTACTTCTGGCTGTTACCTTGATCCAGATATTCTTCACCACGGTCAGAAATCTTATAGGTGCCCAACAGGCGACCTTCTTCATGGTATTTAAATACAGGGTGGTTTTGGAACAGGAAGTCAAACAGCTCTTTCTCCTGCACGATATAATCCTGCAGGGTCTTTACGCCTTTATCTGCTTCTGTCAGATCTGGGTTAGCGATAGTTTTCTGAGCAGAAACACCCATTTCTTTGGTGCCATAACCTGGTTCGCCTGGCTTGGCAGCAAGAGCGGAAGTGCTGGCTACCGCGCCAAAACAAAACAACACGCTGAGCGCTGTCTTGTGTTTCCATTGTTTCATCATTCACTCCTAACTTACATTAGTATTATTTTTGTCACTGAACCCGACAGTTCACCGAACGACATAAACACTTGAGCAAGGCCTATTCTTCACAGCCAAGGAATGAAAAACCTGAACTGGCGCACACTAATTTTTCGCTCACATATAACGACTTGTAAAACCCTAAAACCACCATTAAAAACAGCAACTTATGACCAACCACAAGATTTTATTTCAGTTCTGATTTTTAGCTTTTTATATCTAAAAGGCGTTTTACCCCTATTCAAAAATATAAAAAATCACAGTCTCAAAACTTGAGGTTTAGATTAATTAGGCAAGATCACATTAACCGCCGATCGCTTGGGATACGCTTTGCGCGTGATGTGAATTTGAAAACAGCAAAGGCTTATATAAAAGCGCGATTTTCGTCACACCACTTATCCAATCTGTACCGCTTACTTAATATTCGCCAATCAATATCATTTGCTTCGGCATATATAAGCTGGTGCACCGCACACTGTTATAGCTGGAAGAAACAATTGATTTGCCGGATGGCAGATTGACTGTATTCAGAAAGGATTAAGATGATTGCAGAAATCGGACACCTGCTGCTTATTATCAGCACAGCCTTAGCCTTACTTATGGCATTGGTACCTTTATATGGTGTCATGACCAATAATGGTTATCTGCGCAGTTACACCCGGGTACTCAGCTCCAGTGCCGCGATGGCTCTGGTCACCTCGGTATTGTGTCTGGCGTGGGGCTTTATCAGCGACGATTTCTCTATCAGCTATGTGGCCAACCACTCCAACACCCAGCTGGCCTGGTTTTATAAAATCGCCGCCGTCTGGGGCAGCCACGAAGGCTCCATGTTGCTGTGGGTAACCCTGATTGCCGTGTGGGGCGCCATTATTGCCCTGCAACACTACCAGGATGACCCTGACTTTATTGCCCGTCAGCAGGCCATTCTGGGGATGATCATCACAGGCTTTAACCTGTTTTTGCTGTTTACCAGCAACCCCTTTGCCCGCAACCTGCCCAATATTCCCATTGAAGGCCGCGACCTGAACCCGGTACTGCAGGATATCGGTCTTATCTTCCATCCCCCCTTACTGTTCCTGGGTTATGTGGGCCTGACCATTATCTTCGCCGCCGCCATGGCAGCTTTACTGGGCAGTAAGCTGGAAAAGCATCAGGCGGGCTGGCTGCGCCATTGGGTATTGATCGCCTGGGTATTCCTCACCGGCGGTAATGCACTGGGCTCCTGGTGGGCCTATAACGAGCTGGGTTGGGGCGGTTGGTGGTTCTGGGACCCGGTGGAAAACTCCTCCTTTATTCCCTGGCTGGTCGCCACTGCACTGCTGCACTCAGTCATAGTTACCGAGAAGCGCGACGGCCTCAAGCTGACCACACTATTGCTGTGTCTGCTGGCTTTCTCCCTGAGCTTGTTGGGTACCTTCCTGGTGCGCTCCGGCATAGTACAGTCGGTACACGCCTTTGCATCAGACCCTACCCGGGGGATGTCGATCCTCAGCTTGCTGATTATCTTTGTGGCCGGCGCCCTGCTGCTGTTTGCCCTCAAAGGTGAACGTTTCAAGCGCGCACTGGATTTTGAACTCATCTCCAAAGACAGCTTTATTCTGATGGGTGTTGCCATTTTGGTGGCTGCCGCCATGTCGGTGCTCTTGGGTACCTTCTATCCCCTGCTGTTTGAACTGGCAGGTCTGGGCACTATCTCGGTCGGTGCACCTTACTTTAATGCCATCTTTGTACCCCTAACCTTTGTCACTGTCGTACTTATGGGCATCACCCCTATGGTGCAGTGGCAGAAAGACAGAAGTCTGCAACTGAAACCCTTGCTGATATTGGCCGCCATCACTTTAGTGGGCGCCACCACTTTATGTGTCTTGCACAAAGAGCCGATGAACCTGTTCCTTTGGCTGGGCAGTGCCTCCGCCATCTGGTTGCTGGGTTGCCTGACCTTGAGTCTGTTTGCCTGTAAAGGTCAAAACCGTAAGTTCAGTCGCCGTATGCTGGGCATGTATATCGCCCACTTCGGAGCCGTGGTCTCCATTATCGGTGCCACTGCTATCTCCAACTATGAAGAGGAAGCCATGCTGCGCATGGGTCCGGGTCAGGGTAAGCCGCTGGGTGACTACATCTTTGTGTATGAAGCCACAGAGAATGTCGAATCCACCGCTTTTACCGCACTGCAAGCCCGCATTGCCGTGCTGGACGCCGATGAAACCCCGCTGGGCTATATCTTCCCGCAACGTCAGACCTTTAAGAGCAATGGCATGCAGATGTCCCAGGCCGGTATCGACCGTGGTTTCCTGCGCGACCTCTATATCTCCAAAGGTGTGCAGCTGTCCGACACTGAATATCTGGTGCGTATCAGCATCAAGCCCATGGCCTGCTGGATCTGGCTGGGTGGCGCTCTGATGATGATTGGCGGCCTGCTGTGTGCTCTGCCATCCCGTCGCCGGGTTAGCGCGACTGAATCACATCCTGCCCAACAGCCACTACTCGCAGGAGAATCTGCATGATTGCCCAAATGAAAAAACTGACGATTGCCTTGCTCGCGGCAATCGTCGTCTCCGGTCTGTTTATCGCTTCCAGCGAAGCGGCAATGGTGTACACCCCGGAGCAGAAGAAAAATCTCGGCTTTGAAATCGCCCGCGAACTGCGTTGCCCCATGTCGGTCAACCAAAGCCTGTTTGACTCCAATGCCCAGATTGCCAATGAGCTGAAAGGCCATATTTTCCGTCTGCTGGATGAGGGCAAAACCAAGGGCGAAATTATCGATTATCTGGTGCAAAGATACGGCGAGAAGATCCGTTATAGCCCGGGCCTGAGTGGCGGCACCGCCCTGCTCTGGTTTGGTCCTGCATTGCTATTGCTTGGCGGGATTGGCGGCTGTGTGCTGTTTGTCCGTCGCTCACGTCGTGCCGCATAAGTCGGCATTTGAAATTCACTTAATTCCAAGGAAGTCTGCTCAACATGATGAAGAAACTCCTGTCAGCCAAGAGCCTGGGTCTGAACCTGGGCGCAGGTCTGTGCCTGACCCTGGCCGCCGCCAGCGTAAACGCCAACACTCACACTCTGCAGAACAAGGCCTACCACACTGGTGAGCCTATTCCGAAAACCATGCAGATGACCGGCTTTATCGAAATGCAGCACGCCCGCACCGTAAAGGACATCGCCTTTACCGATCTTGAGGGTAACTCCGTCAAGCTGAGCGACTACCACGGCAAGCTGTTGCTGCTAAACCTGTGGGCGACATGGTGTCCTCCTTGTCTGCAGGAGATCCCGGCTTTGCAAAAGCTGAAGGCCAATAACAAGGGCAATCAGATTGAAATCGTGTCTCTGTCTATCGACGAGCATCCGGAAAACATTCCGGCCTTTATGGAAGAGCATGGTTTTAAGGATTTTGAATCTCTGACCGACCCAACCAAGAAGGTTGAGCAGATCATGCCAGCGAACGTGGTACCTGCCACCTACGTATTTGACGGCGCCGGTAACCTGGTGGGCTTTATGCGCGGCTTCCTGCACTGGGATGACAAAGGCGTACAGCCGTATTTGGATAAGTTGATTGCCAAATATGCTAATAAGACTTCCGCCAAGTCTTAATCTGGCTTTAATTGTGTCACCATCGGTGCGGGATCGTGCTTGCCAACGATGGTAGCATTTGGGATGCCAAGCTTCGCTTGGCTGAACGTTTGGGAGTTTCACTCCTGGTGTTGAGGTTACTCTTACCTTCGGCAGGGATTAGCCAAGCTGCGCTTGGCCGAAGTCGTGGAGCTTCGCCCCACACCCGACCAAAAGGGGATCTACAGCAATCCCCTCTTGGAACTCCCTTACCGCCCCAGACGGTGCCGACCCCCCCTCGAATTTATAATGAAAATAGCTACCGGCTCAGACGCTCGTCCATGATTCGACGAGCCTGCTTCGACATCCATGTCGAAGCCACGCGATTTTCATCAACATTCTTCGGCGGCACCGATGGGGAGATGGTGTATCCCTCCAATTCGCGGGTGCCCCTTTTCTGTTTAGAGTAGTTGCTCATCACTAAACCGGCATGGTTATGCTGACCTACATTTTCTAATGTTATTTTTTGGGGGGACTCCCCCCTGACTTAACATAATGGTGATTGGACGCATAAGCGGATCATGGTTCGCGCCAGGTAGCTGCCCAACGCGCCAAAAAGACACAAAAAAAGCCGCGTGGTTGGCGGCTTTCTTTGGTTTACATGTTCCCATTATGTGTTGGTAGCACTGAATGGGAACGGTGACGTGCACCTCTTAAGACAATTTCATCATATGCATAGCCATATGCTATTGCAATAAAAGCTATGTTTTTTAGATAGCGGTAGAAAAATGTTAATAGTCATATTATCATCGTAAGGTCTTGAGAAAAGTACAATAAAACGTCGCCAATAGGTCATTCTGAAAGTGGAAGACCAATCCTTACTATTGCCAGGAACATTTGAATAGGAGACATCCTTCATTTAGTTTCCAGCGATTAACATCAAGGATTTCATTCCCACAGAAAACGGTCACGGATGCCGAAAATGATCTGTTCATGGAAGTATCTAAAAAACCTACCTCTTGCCTTGGGTGGTGCCGAGGCGATGTCTTAACCCTTAGGCTGACGTGTACCTCTTAAGACCAGGTCGTTCCACTTGTGAGGGCATGTAAAGACAGCTTGTGGGAACGTCAGCCTCCAATACGGAGGACAGCGTTATGGTTGAGACACTGATTATCATCTCTCTAATACTGCGAATTGCGTTAACCGTTAAACAACTGTTGACCTAAACCTGCAGCACCATCCCGTTAAGATAGGGGGAGGGTAACCCCCTCCCCCCTTCTTTAAAACTTCCGCCACTCCCAGTGGCGGGACTATCTCGCTCTCTTGCAAGGCCCACAATCCCCGCCTTGATTGTCTGGCAGCTTATTCCAGGTCTAACAGCTGCAAGGTCTTGCTGTACTTCCTATAGACCCACGCGGCCCCATTCCTAACCAACTCAGCATTACCCCAAATAAAAAGGCAGGACACTCATAGCTTTTTCATAGCGCGAGAGTGGAAGGTTGCACCTAGTCCCCGTCCGGAGTTGCCGGAGGGATTAGGGCGCAATAGTGGATGCTGTCATGGATGACAGCATAAGTGCCGCTGAGCCATGGGCGAGTGTCGCGCAGCGGTGAGCTTTCGAGCGAGAGGCAAGGATTGCCGAACTGGGAAGCAAGTACATGGATGTACTTCGGCGAATCGGCACTGGTCACGTACATTGCAGGCTGATCACGATGGATTCACAACTTCGGTTGGGGCGGCAAGGGAGATGCAAAGTGCGAATGCTTGCCTATGGTAAGCGAGTTTATGAGCGCGAAACAGGGATGTTGAGCTGGCTGTTGTACAAGGACGTATTTCTCCGCAATGTTCTGCCAAGCGAAACTTGGATAATCGACTTTAAAACTGCGACCGCCATCCCTTCCCATTAGACACTACCAATTACATTCGCTAGCTTAGATTCCATCCGTGAGATGTCCGGTTTGCTGGTATGGAGGTGCTTTGATATGAAACAGTTCAGTTTACTCATGCTCTTGCTGCTTCCGGGTTACGGCTACGCATGCTCGTGCGCAGATCTGAGTCTGAAAGGCACAGTTGAAGGTGCTGATATTATTTATATTGGAGAATTGAAGTCTGCAGAGCTTGTTTACCCTGAATCATACGACGGTTGGCATCAGGTTCAGGGGCATCTACAGGTAAAAGATAGAATAAAAGGATACGCCCCGGACATTGACCTGATCCAAACTGGCACTGGTGGCGGTGATTGTGGGGTTATGATGACCATAGGCCGGGAGTACCTAATCTTTAAACGCAAAAATGATATCCGCATTGGCATTTGTGACGGTTCAAAACAAATCGATGGTCATAGAGACACAGCCAGAATCGAAAGAATAAAGCACTACACTTACGTGCTAAAAGAACATCGCTCTGGAAGATTATCTTTAAGCTCTGGATTAATGTAAGCCTCCATTAGCAGGTATTTGTTTTTTCCATCCGATAACTCTAAGTTTACATTCCTTTTACTTCCACCTATATGAGACTCTGCCCAATTAGGCCATTCTTTCAATACTCTGCCTGTAACCGTAAATTCATGGCTATTGCCTATACTTTTCATAAACATGGTATTCTTTATAGGCATTAGATAACCAACAATTCCATTATCCATCTTAAAGTCATGGCCATTCCCTTCTCCAGATAATAGCCAAACAAAAGCACCTTGGTTATATGGTGATGGTGGGAATAAATCTAACGGAGTTACTTTAAAGCTAGGGAAGCATTCTGACTCAATAACTTGGTCACTGATAATATCTGTGCATGACACTAATAATAACGACAATAAAATAATTTTTTTCATTAGCCGATTTATCCTTGAATATATAGAAAGCACTGGTCCAATACTGGAGCTTGGCTTTCGTTCGAGTATTTTAACGAAAAAAACTCAAGTGGAGAGTATTGGAACGCCGTTACTGTTCTTGTTGAACGAAGCCGCTACGCGGCAGAAAAAGCCATTCGCTCTTGCCATCCTGAATACTGAACTGGATTGACCACCTCGGTCGTCAATCCAGGAGTATTACCATGAACACATCCAAACAACAACGCTTTGACAACTTATATCAGCAACATCTTATCAACCCCGGGCTTGTTCAACAACCGGGGTAAGGACGCGGCTGCGCGCGGCCGAACCTTATTTGTTATGTGTTTATTACCTAATGACTTTTTCTATTGCTGTTATACAAAATACGTCAAAGCGCTCACTATTCTTTTTGGAGTTAGGAATTTTTGGCCCAATTCCCTCTAGCGAAAGGTAAGTTAAACGAATATGCGAGTTTAGTAAGGAAATCGGGAAATATTCATCAAAGCAACCAGTATACTCACTATAGCGAGACGGATCTGGCCGAAAAAACTCAATATAACTTTATAACTTGGCCACCCCAAATTATTTGCGGTCTTTAAGGAAAGGATAGGACACCCATATCTTTTTAAGTACATAAGAATTTAAGGTTACATCTAGTTCCTGTCCGGAGTTGCCAGACGACTGCATGGATGCAGAAGGTAGAACAAAACAGGATGCCAGAGTCGAGGGAAATGGCTTCAATGGAGGGTCCCGTCATAAATGACGAGGCAGCCACCGCTGATACAGGACGAGTATCGCGCAACGATAAGCTTACGAGCGAGAGGCAGGGATGCCGATCGGGCTGTTTTACAAGGACGTATTTGTCCGCGATGTTCTGCCAAGCGAAGCTTGGATAACCAACTTTAAAACTGCGACCGCCATCCCTTCCCATTAGACACCACCAATTCCATTCGCTAGCTTAGATTCCATCCGTGAGATTTCTGATTTGCTGGTATGGAGGTGCTTTGATATGAAACAGTTCAGTTTACTCATGCTCTTGTTGCTTCCAGGTTATAGCTACGCATGCTCGTGCGCAGATCTGAGTCTGAAAGGCACAGTTGAAGGTGCTGATATTATTTATATTGGAGAATTGAAATCTGCAGAACTTGTTTACCCTGAATCATACGATGGCTGGCATCAGGTTCAGGGGCATCTGCAGGTCAAAGATAGAATAAAAGGATACGCCCCGGACATTGACCTGATCCAAACTGGTACTGGTGGCGGTGACTGTGGCGTTATGATGACCATAGGCCGGGAATATCTGATCTTTAAACGCGAAAATGATATCCGCATTGGCATTTGTGACGGTTCAAAACAAATCGATAGTCATAGCGACAAAGCCAGAATCGAAAGAATAAAGCACTACATTCAGAACGGTAGTATTACAGGTAACGAGTAGCTTTAGCCCAGCAATCCAACTCAGTGAACAGCAAAAAAGATAACTTATTGAATTCCACCTCAGTGGAAGGTTGCACCTAGTCTCCCTCGAAGTGGCCGAAGGGGATGGGCTCAAATGCCGTGGGCGAGGCATGGATGCCGAGTCAGCGCCAGTCGAATCATGGACGAGCGTCTGGTGCGATAGGTAATTTGAACCTAATCACCGAGGAGATTTCCACTTCGCCGGGAGTCGATGGGGGATTGGATAAGGGGGCCAGCCGAAACGGTCCCCTTTCCCCGGGTGTGGGTTGGAGACCCACGACTTTCGCCGCTGAAAGCGGCATGTTCCGCCAGGGACAAAACATTAGAACGCCAGTTCGGCCAAGCAAAGCTTGGCTTATTCCACCAGCGGGTTAACCTGAGCCTCAGGTTCCGACGCCACAGTTTCAGACTCCACCACCTCGCAGGCCCCCTGCTCTGCCACAGCTGCCAACCTCTCACGTTCAGCTTTGCTGACATATTTAGGCTTATTACTGCCATGCAGTTTGGCTTTCTTCTTTTTGTCTTTGGCAATCAGCGTCTGATTGATTTTCTTTCTGCGGTTCATGGCTTCACATCTCACTAAAATTTTCGGACTGAGCTTGAGTGCTTTTAGCCAGGCATAAAAGGCAGTGTCTCAGCGCTGTGTCGGCTGTCGTTTTTGGGCGACAGATGACGAAAAATCGGCGCACTATAGCAGCAATATCACTGCCATTAAACGCTCCTGGCAGCAGTTCAAATCAAAATTTATGCTGACATCTTGCTGCTTATCTTTTCTTCAATCAGAATACGCGTCCCAGCTAAAGCCCCTCAAATATGCGGTTTTTTGCAGTAATAACAGACAAACGTAATAGAGTTCGACGCCAGCAAATGTAAGCACACACTTCCAACAAGACCCCAAACTTATAAGACTTCAATATCCATATAGCGAAAAAACAATGCGATTCGTTCTGTGGCCGTGATCTCATATTTGACAATGTGCCAGCCGACTGTGACCAGGATCGTATTTTAGCCTTAGCTTATCCGTATAATGTCGATTGTCAGACAATCGACCATGAGCGAAAGAAGGGACGGATAACATTTCGCATGGATAAGGTTCGACATGTATCCGCCCATTTGGCTGCAAATGGGTAACCGGGAAACCAGTTGCTGATCAGTGCACAGGACAGCAATCCCGGGAAATCAACGATAGCTGAGACGACGATAAATGAAAGCAATCAAACTTGCTTCTAACGACAACGTAGCAACATTGCTGGGTGACGTAGAAAAACATGAAGTAGTAGAAATTATTTCTGCTGACAATGAAGTGATCGCTGAGATTAAGGCACTTCAGAAAATTACCTTCGGCAACAAGATCGCCCTGTGCGATATCGCCAACGGCGAACAGATTCTTAAAGCCGGTCATTCTATCGGTAAGTCCATTACCGAGATCCCGCTGGGCCAGCTGGTTCACGTGCAAAACGTACGCAGTGAACGCCTGGATATTCCAGAAGCCATTATCGAAGAAATCATCAAGCAGATGGGGATTGAAAAGTAATGACCGCAACATTTAAAGGCTACCCACGTCCAAACGGCACCTTTGGTATTCGTAACCACGTTATGATCGTGGCCATTGATGAGTGCTGCGAAGGTATCGCCCGCAACATCAGCAAAGAGATCGAAGGCTCAGTTGTTGTTACCAACCACTACACCTGTATGTACGGTGGTAACGAAGAGATGATCGACACCATCATCCACACTGGCATTAACCCAAACATCGCCGGTGTACTGGTGATTGCCATGGGTTGTGGCTCTATTGACCCTGAGCTGGTTGCCGGTCCGGTTCGCGCCGAAGGCCTGCCTGCTCATACCCTGACTGTAATTAAAAACAAAGGCACTATCGAGACCATCAAAGACGGTATCGAACTGGCCAAACAACTGAAAGCCCACGCCGACAGCATCGAGCGTGTTGACGCCCCAGTATCTGCACTGCGCATTGGTATCAAGTGTGGTGGCTCTGACACCTCCAGCGGTCTGGCTTCAAACCCATCTGTGGGTGCGGCTTCTGACAAGCTGATCGACCTGGGTGCCACCACTATGGCCGGCGAACTGCTGGAACTGCTGGGTTGTGAAGATATTCTGAAGGCACGTTCTGTTTCCCCTGAAGTGGGCGACAAGATCGAACGTCTGATCGCTGAAGATCTGAAGCGCTGGCACGTGATTGAAGGCACTGAAACCATGTCTATCGGTAACAGTGTTGGCGGCCTGACCACCATCGATGAGAAGTCTCAGGGTGCCATGCACAAGACAGGTTCCCGCCCGATCCAGGACTGTCTGCGTATCAGCCACATTCACCGTGAGAAGCCAACCACACCAGGTTTCTACCTGACTGAAACCACCATGCTGTGTGGTGGCTCGGCGATGCACTTTGCCTCTCTGGGCGCTCAGCTGATCCTCTGGACCGCCGGTGCAGCAGGCTTTAACAACTCAATCGTTCCGGTTATCCGCGTATCAGGTAACAGCTCGCTGATCACTGCCGATATGGATATCAATGCCTGCGGCATCATGGATGCGACCGACACCATAGACAATGTCTCCAACAAGATTGTTGAGCGTGTGTTTGCTGTTGCCAATGGTGACAAGACCAACCTGGAAGGTGTGGGTTATGCCTATGCATCCCTGTACCAGAAAGACCAGCGTTTAGAGCATGTTATCGGTATCTGCCCGCAATGATACCAATTTCATTTAATAGTTGATCTGTTTCAGCGGGAGTTCAATGCGCTTGAGACAAGGCGAGTCGGCGAAGCCATAGTGGTTCTATGTCAAGGCGACTTAACACAGTATCAAGTGCATTGAAACCCGCACTGCGTGAGCCTGTCAGGCATCCTGCTCCTGTGTTGCATTGCTCTTAAAGGGAGCCACCCTTAGTCAATCAATGCGCCTTGAATCAGAATCCCTGACACGCTCTGAATTGATCAGACTATTAATGAAGTTGGTATACCCTCCCCTTTTTCAAAGGTGCTGAGCGCAGCGCCTTTATTCGAGATCTGAAAAATGAGTACTGTTACTCCAAATAAATCACTGGGTCTGACCCTGGCCCTGGTGTGTGCCGCACTGTGGGGCGCATCTTTCCCTCTGGGTGGTGTTCTGGCCGGTAAGCTGGACCCTGTTGTGCTGGCGATCGCCCGTTACGCTATTGCGACGCTGGGCTTTGTGCTGCTGTTTATGTTCTCCCGCAAGCACACCCTGAAGAAGATCCAAAGCAAGAAAGACTTTGCTCTGCTGGCTGCTGCCGGTGTATCTGCCCAGGCAGTGTTCTTCTACTTCACCATTCTGGCCTATGAGTTCACCTCTTCAGGCGAGATCGGTGTAATCAACGGTATGGCACCGTTCCTGACCATGCTGGCAGTTTTTGTTATCGACAAAATTAAGCCGACTGCACCTAAGATTTTCGCAGTGGTACTGTCTCTGGCCGGTGCCGGTGTGATCGCCTATGACCCAACCAACAAGATTCAGGGCCTGAACCTGGGTCACCTGTTCGCTCTGATGGGTGTGCTGGGCTTCGTAACCTACAACTATATTCTGGGTAAGTTCGGCTCTGATCTGAACTCCCGCTACGACCTGTTCTCAAGCAGCTTCTATCAGTTTGCTGCGGCTACTGTCGCCTTGCTGGTACTGGGTGTAGTAACAGGCGCAGACTTCAGCTCAGCCGCTGTACTGGTTGAAAACGGTAAGAACTTTGCTGCCATTATGGCGCTGGGCCTGCTGTGTTCCGGTATCGCCTACGCTATCTGGGAACTGGCTACCCTGAAAACTCAGGACGCCGTTGTCACTACTATGGCGCTGAACGTGCTGCCACTGTTCGCCATGGTCGTGGCTTACTTCCTGCTGGGTGAAACCATCACACTGCAGAAGCTGGCCGGTGTAGTGACCGTAGTTATCGCCCTGTGTATCTACACCCTGGGTGACAAGATCAAATTTGGTAAGAAGGCTGTTTCTCAGCAGCCGGTTGCTGAATAATTGCTGATGGCTCAGTAATTGATTTCAAAGTTAAACGCCCGCGAACGCGGGCGTTTTTTGTATCGAACAGAAACAAAAAAGGTGCCATTGGCACCTTCTGTGTTTCCATCATTATTCAGCAGTCAGCTCTTCGCTTCGCAACTCGCTGAACAACGTAATATTGGCTCTCGCCTCTTTATGGGCAAGGTCACCATCACCGCTGCAAATGGCTTCAACCAGGGCTCTGTGGCACTCACCACTTTGAGACAGATCGTAATCCTGGTGAGTCATGCCTATGTAGGCTTTCAGCTGGTACAGAATACGCTCATACATGGACTTCATGCGATCACTGCCGCTGATCTCCACCACTAACTGGTGAAAGCGCCAGTCCATATCACTGACTGCCTGAATATCGGTCGGCGCATCAATGCAAAGCTGACAGTATTCTTCAAACAGTGCCTTGAGTCTGAGCTTGTCATTCTCTGAAGCTTTCAGCGCCGCCATCTCAGCGGCCTGACCTTCAAGGGCCAGGCGCAGATTGTACAGCTCCCACAGATCTTCCCGCTCAATAGAGATCACATGCCAGCCGGAGTATGGCTTCTGCACCACCAGGCCATCATGAACCAGAGAGTTCAGTGCCATGCGTATGGTACTGCGGGACAAGTCCAGCTCCTTGGCCAGATTGCTCTCCACAAGCTTTTCACCCAAGCCAATATGACCATCAATGATAGCCTGGCGCAGGTATTGTGTGGTCTGCCCTTCCAGACTTTGTTTGACGATTTTCATGCCCTGGATATGCCTCTTGTACCGATTGGCGTTGATGCCGGATGACTGCAATAAGCGTCACAGCTTAACAGAAGATAAGTGTCAGCCAGAATAAGGGCGGTGAACTGCCGTCCGCAAGGGCGATCTTCCTCACGTTTATATACACATCCCGAATAATTTGATGACCTTCATTCACCATAAAAAAGGTGGCCGAGTAGGCCACCAAAGTTTAGGAGGAGTAGTCCCTGGGAAAGTAAAGCAGCTAACAAGCTCATCTATGATGATTACTGAGCTACTACCTGAGTTTGCTTATTGTTACCAACGAAAGTGCGTAACCAACCGAATGTCAGTGGTGCAAGAGCAATCATAAAGCAGGTGTATGCGATCAAGCAGTAATGAGCCATATTCATTCCCAGTAATGACCAATCATCTTCACCACAACCACCTGTCGGCGCAAATTCAAATGGCAGCCATTCATCAAGCGGCAGGTTCAGCGGGAAACGTGGGTCAGTAGAACAAGCCGCTCCGGCAGCATCACCAGCCGCAGCAAAAAAGTCCATAGATTCATCCACCACCATATGAGCCGCATTGTGAATATGCATCAGTTCATAGGACCAAGCCCAACCCTGGATGATCGCGTACCAAGCCAACAGCAATCCCAGAAACTTAAGAATGTTGTTCTTAGGATCAATCAAGATGATCAAACCTGCTATCACGATACAGCACTGGCTGAATCGGATATAAACACATAATTCACAAGGATCCATCGCCAGGAAAAGTTGGAAATAGAAGATGGCTGACAAAATCAGAAATACAGCCGCCCCAACCATGACCCACCAAATAGGCCGTTCTTGCTGCATAGCTGAAAGCTGAGTGGCCGGGTTAGCCTTAAAAGTTTCCAAAAAAGTTTGTATAGACATACTCATCCCTTACTTGGCAGACAGCTCGGCGATCAGATCCTTCAGCATATCCATAGATCGGATAGACTTAGTATTGATCAAGTACTTGCCATTGACAGTGATAGCTGGGATGCCTTGGATCTTGGCCACTTCCACACCCTGATCCCACTTGGTCATCAAGGCCATAACGTCAGCGTTTTTAGCATTCTTATCGAACTCAGCACGGCTCATTCCCAATATATCCAGAGAAAACGCTATGGTGGAGTCAGCATCTTTAAACTTCACCTTCTTCACATGGTACTGATCGTAATATTTGTCTTTCAGCTGTTTAAAAACCTTGTCTCCCTTCAGCACTTTAGCAATGGCTAAAGCGGTAGACTTTTCGACACCGAAAGGAGGTTTTGTGGTGATGTGGTATTGCTCCATGCTGACACCGTCAGGCAACAGGCTATCGTTGGGGATACCTGCTTTTTCATACTTGTAGCAAAATGGACAGTTAATGGAGTAAATCTTTACGACCTGATTCGGTGCATTAAATTGTGCACCTTCCGGAAGCGTTTGGTACTCCACTCCCTCAGTTGCAGCCTGGGCACCAAAGGCCAAAAAAAGAGTTGCGGCAATTGCGGTCAGCGTTTTTTTCATGATGTGCTCCAATGGAAATCTTTAATTTTTTAATGGGGAATTTGGGGAGGGTGCCAGTGGCCCAGGGCTGCACACTGGCACCTTTTAACTTACTGATTAAACATTGATTCTGGGTGAACTACGGTTGAACGATAGCCGGGCTCATGCTTCATCAGGGTTTTCACCTTAATTTCAACTTTCACCTCATTAGTTTTCGGATCAACTTCAGTAATCCAATGTTCAGGGGCCTTATCCCCTTCCAACAAACCCGCAGAGGCTGAAGCCATGAACATAGTCTTGTGATCCGGCTGGTACTCAGTAATAGATGTAATTGGGCTATACCATTCATAGCCACGTTCTTTGCCATATTCCCAGGTCTGTTGAACTGTCATCTTGTCCATATCGACCTTGTACTCGACACCGCGGGAATACTTCATATTTGGCAGCACAGGCTGCTCCAGACCACGACCATCACCATTATCAAACACGGTTACTGTGCCACGCTCAGCAACTGGCCAGGCAGTATGTTGAGTCCAGGTCCAATCAAAACCACCATCACAAGCTTTCTCGTCGCACTTCAGCTTGCGCCCTTTGCTATCAACAGGAGTCAGCACTTTGTCAGCAAATTTGCCTTCCCAACCCGCAGGAGTACCGATAATCCATTTCACTTCATCGTCACGACCAATCTTGATAACCGCGCTCTGATGACGGGAAGAGATGATGATACTGTCGTCTTCCGGGTCATAACCGATTGAGTTGATATGCAGCCAGTTACGACCGGTTCCTACACCAGCTACGTCCCCATAAGGCTCATTGGCCAACTCTTCTGCAGACATGGTTTTCCCGGCGGAATCTATGTCCACATTCAGACATACTGCGCCCATATCCAAAGACAAGAGCACATCATCACGCAGCGGATCCAGGATCTTATTGAAATCCCATACCTTCACTACGTCGCCATTGGTATTCACTTCAATGACATGATCACGGATTGTGTCGACTTTCAAACCATCAGCAGTGATATAGTCCTGCTTGCCCACACGCAGCAGCAGATTGCCATTCGGCATTTCTGTCACTTCATGGGAGAAACCTATATATCCTCTCGGGAGATCACGCTTGAAAATCGGCTTACCGATAAAGTCATACTTGGCATAGTAGGGAGGAACAAAGCCCGGATTCTGGTCGAACATCAGACCCTGGCCAAAAATAAGCTTGCCATCACGGGTTTGCTTAAAGGACATAGAGCCACCGGGACGGTCATAAATCACATCAGCACTCAAGTGCCAACGAACGTCACCATTAGTATCGATAATATTCTGGGTCGGATGCCAATCCCACTTATCACGGATATTAGGAGTAATGACCTGACCGTCCACCAAATAGAATCTATCAGTAAACCCCTTAGCGACAGTGACAGGCTCATACTCATACTGACTTCTATCCTGACCATCTATGTGTTGATGAGGAATATCATTGGTACGGATCTTATAGGTTTCTTTAACCTGCTTGCCCTTCAGCTTATAGGACACCTCGATCTCGTTCAGGTGGTCTGGGTACATACCGAATACAGGAATACCATTATGGGTGTTCAGTTGTGTCAGGCTAACAGGATAGTCAATATCAATGCCTTTTTTACCTTTACCTTTCACGCTAACTTCGACATCAGAAATAGTCTTACCACCAAGGTCAATAACGGCCACCAATGGGCTGAAGTCATAGGGATCAACATATACAAATCCCAGCTGTCCCTGAGCTTTTGCCGATGATGACGTACCAGGAAGGTCTCCACCAGCAGTGGCAGACATTGAGATTGCAGAACAGGTTACAACTGATGCAGCCAATACGGCTTGCATAACTTTATTAAGCTTCATTTGATACCTCAATAACAGACTAATTAGAATTTATATTGGAGTGAGTAAAATATTGCGTCGTGATAACCTTTCTTACCCATATTATTTTCGGCATAGCGATAACTAAGATTGACTGACCAATTATTATTTATGAGCCACTTTGTAATAAACTGACCATTAAAACCTGTCTTATCCATATCTCCTGCTAACTGCAAATAATGCTCATTGCGGCCAAAGTAAACTTCATGCCACCAGATGACTTTAAAATTTTGTTCCAGTAATGAAACATCCCGAGTTAGATTGAGATAAGCATAGCCACCGTTAAACCCCTGTTCATCAAAACTATTGTCGAAAGCCTTATAGGTGGCATTGACTAAGTGAGCTGCCAACGCCACCTGTACATAGGTTTTGTCGAAGTTTTTATCCCAGCTAAAGCCCAACAAAGTGTTGGTTTCGCCCCAGGCAGGCATTGATTTATCGAATACCTGACCATACAAATTGAAGTCAGATTCACCTAAATTTATTTGCCCAACCAGGTTAATTTCTGTGCCATACAGGTCCATGTTATCTATATTTTCCAGTGTAACATGGCCATATAGGTCACCAAACTCTGTACCATATGCACCAATCATTTTTGCATAAAGATTTGAATCTTTTGCTTTGCCAAAATGTTCTGTTGCATTGTTATTCCAATCCATTATTCCAGTTTCAATAGCAAGCATTGCGGCATTCGATATTGTCGGAATAAATAGAGAGGACATTAAGATCCCTTTTACAATAACTTTCACCATGGCTCTCCCTCTAAAAGTTGGAGGAATAATAAAAACCGAGCATCAACTAGAACTTGAACACAATCACAAAATTTTTCAGTAGCAAATAAACTTAATTCGAAGATTGAGTTTTAAGGTGTAAAATAAAAAAAGTTTTTTTTAGATGATGGAGCTCACATAAATATGGGAATCAACACTACAGACCATATTTTGAGAGTGGCAGAGCAATTAATTCACAGGGAAGGTGTGATTGGCTTCAAGTTTTGCTCTGTTGCAAAGGAAGCAGGGATTTCAACCACTACCCTATATAAGTCATTCAGCAATAAAGAAGATCTCTTGGTCGCATTGGCAAGCAAATGCTTTGATGGTTCGAAAAGTAAGAAGTGGTGGCTGACACTGGACTATGATGCCCTTAGCAAGGTGCTCGCTTACTACACATTACATTTAGATTGTTGCTCAGACAGTCCTTTCTACTCTTCCATGTCGACGCTGGCCTGCAATCAATTAATCTGCAGTCGTTCCAATCACCCCCATATCAGCGAGTTAAATAAACACGCCTATGGCTTTTGGCAGACCCCAATTGAGCTGTTACAACAGGCAAGAGCTGCCGGGCAATGCCAACTGACAGATGATGCAATTCAACGTCTTTGTGGCCTGATATCAGTAGTTATTCGGGGTAGAGAATTAATATCCAACACCGAAGTTGGCCGCAGCTGCAGTGAAGACGCGGCATTGACCACTCGTTGGATCCTGGAATTTTGCTTCAAACAAATGGGTTTCGATCATTTTGAATTACGTGAAGCCCTGGATAACGCTGACACTATGATAATGTTCGAAAAACTCAAGCAGTTCTGATATTTAGGCAGATACAAAAACGCCCGGTATTGCCGCAATGCAGTTCACTTAAGGGGAGCGGCATTGTAATCCACCGGATAACGGGTTTTAGATATCTTAACCGCCCTGGGTCTTGATGGCCTGGGGCGCTTTTCTTTGAAGAGCACAGACAAGTCTCCTCGCAGAGCTTGGAGTCTTTTAGGCGTATTTCCCGGTGACAAGGCCTTACTCATTACCCTCAGTTGACTCGAGATATACTGGCATGCGTATTTGAAGCTTATTTCATTCGGTGCTCGACCATGAGCCACCGCAGCTTGGCTTGCCTCCCGTCTTACCAGGTTATACCCCAGAAGCAGCCCCCATAACTCCTGATAAACCAGCGAGACGGTTTTACTTCTTAGCGTCAGGGCATTGTGCTTTTGATATCCCTATAGCCCAACTCTATTTCCCAGCGCTCATGATAGAGCGTGGCGACTTGCTCTGCGCTGTACCTCTCTCTAGGCAGCGAGGTAAATACCCTCTTTTCTTTCCCTTCAACCTCGTATGTTATCGACCTCACTTGCCATTTCTCTGGTAGGTCTGGGTTCTTTTTTCGTGCCTGCACAGAGACCTTCATTTCAACGAGATTATCATGAGTCTCTTCTTCATCGAGCAGTGTGTAGACCAAGCCTTTTTTTGCCGGAATGAGCCAATGCCTGTTAACACCACTTGCGGATAAGCTCAGTAGCAAATCTGCACCATAAAACCCTTTATCCAGCAGCGTGACCGAGTTATCGGGAAGAGAATTAATAAAGGGCTGAGCAAGTGGTATTTCACCTCGACGATAGGGGCTGATATCAGCATCGATGATGAGATGGGAGCGCACATTCATCATGCTGACATGACGAAGGACTGGGTATGGTGTTTGTCGCTGAGTTGAAGTGTTTCCGGAGCCAAAGTGCTCCCGAAGCTCGGAGGTGTCTGCCGTTCTAAATAACGCACCATCTACCGCAAAAACCTGAAGACCATGCCAGTCATCGTCGGGATACCTTTCTTTCCCCCATACTCCAGCGCACTGTTTAAACAACCATTTGGGCGCCTCGGCTCCCAACCGTTGACGTGCTTGAGTCAGTGCACTTTTAGCCAAAAGCGCTTCGTCTGCGAGTCCTTCAGCGCAGATGTTCATTCGACGAGCCACCTCCGCTATTGGCTCATTCCTGAAAAATGCCATGCCTACGATGAGCCAAAGGACCATATCACTGGGGAGCCTTCGACGCCTAATGGTCGCTTGGGTCGACAGAGAAGCTGCAGCGGCGACCCACTCTGAAGGGATATGCTCACAGAATGTCGTGAGCTGGGAAATATCGACGGGTGACGCTTCGATAAAGTCACTCAGGCAGGAAGACACAGGCATAAAAAAATCGGAAATCGATGAAGGATTTCCGATTTTGACTGATTAGAAAGATCGGTCAACCGATCCTTAACTGATCAGTATTCCGGTATTGCCGGGCGTTTCTTTGAGCCTGAACTCATCAGGCGAAGAAGTATAAGTCCGCACCCAGGAAGATAAACAGCACCATGCCCGCCCAGTTGTTATTGAGGAAGGCCTTAAAGCATGGGGCGCGCTCACGACCATTAATCAGCTTTTGCTGGTACAGGCCAAAGCCGATAAAGGTGATGATTCCCAGCGCGTACAAAAGACCGCGATCTGCAGCCCAACCGGCAGTAATAAAACACGCCAATGCAGCCAGCTGGAACAGGGCGATGATATGTCTGTCATAACTGCCAAACATGATGGCGGTGGATTTAATCCCTATCTTGAGGTCATCATCCCTGTCTACCATGGCGTACATGCTGTCGTAGGCCACCGTCCAGCACCAGTTCGCGGCAAACAGCCACCATGCGGCATGTGGCACTTCCCCCAACTGAGCCGCGTAAGCCATAGGGATAGACCAGCTCCAGACAATGCCAAGGAACATCTGCGGCATATTGGTAAAGCGCTTGGTAAAGGGATAGATGATGGTGAGGATAATACCCACCACAGACAACTGAACCACCAGAGGGTTCAGCATCAGCACCAGACCAAAGGCGAACAATGCCAGTACCACGAACAGGATTAATGCTTCCTTCGAGGTGACTTCTCCGGTTGCCAATGGCCGACCTTTAGTACGCTCTACGTGGGCATCAAGTTTACGGTCAGCAAAGTCATTGATGATGCAGCCACAGGCGCGCATCACGAACACACCAATGATAAAGATGCCGAGCACCTTAAGATCCGGCATGCCATTGGCCGCCAGCACCAGGGCCATCATGCATGGCCAGAGTAACAAGGTGGTACCTATGGGCCGGTCAATTCGCGCCAGCCTCGCATAAGCATCTAATTTTTCCCTAATATTCATTACGTTAGGCTCTCCTGATACGACTTCAGCCCCACTTTGTCATCCATTATGCAAGTAATTCAGTCACTGTACAGGCCTTTGCTGACTTGATGGCGATCACATAACCAATTGTGACCGCCAGTTAAGCAATCCAAAGTCGCTCCTGCACAAACTCAATTTGCTTATCCTCGTGCGCTTCGTGGTCTGAGCTTTTCGCTCTATTAAACCTTTTGCAGTTTGGCGTAAGCCACGACCAGCCACTTACTGCCGACATCATCAAAGTTCACCTGTACCCGCGCCTGAGGGCCACTGCCCTCATAGTTGGTCACCCTGCCTTCACCGAATTTGAAGTGCGTGACTCTGTCGCCCATGGCAAAGCCTGAGTCATTGAAAACCTTCTGTTGCTGATTGAATCTGTTGTTGGTCATAGGTGCACTCACCGATGCCTTCAAACGGATCTCGTTCAAATACTGAGCCGGGATCTCCTTGATAAAACGTGATGGTCTGGAGTAATCCTCGCGGCCGTAAATACGACGGGACTCAGCATAGGTGATATACAGATGCTGCATGGCTCGGGTCATCCCCACGTAGCACAGGCGGCGCTCCTCTTCGAGGCGGTCGCCCTCTTCCAGCGCCATCTTGCTGGGGAACAAGCCCTCTTCAACACCAGCCATAAACACCACGGGGAATTCCAGACCTTTGGCGGCGTGCAGTGTCATCAGCTGTACCGCATCAGTAAAGGCATCAGCCTGACCTTCACCGGCTTCCAAAGCAGCATGGGACAGGAAGGCATTGAGCTCGCCCATATCCTCAAGCTCTTCCGGCATCTCAAAGGTGCGGGCTGCAGTCACCAATTCTTCAAGGTTCTCTACCCGGGCGTGGGCCTTTTCGCCCTTCTCTGCCTCGTACATTGCCTTCAGGCCGGAATCACGGATCACCGTATCGGCCATGCGATACAAAGGCATCTCTTCGGTATCTGTGGTCAGTTGGATAATCAGATCCATAAAACCACGTACCGCATTGGCTGCACGGCCCGCCAGTACCTTCTCTTCCAGCAAACGCTGACACGCCTGCCACAAGGTTAGTGAGTGGTTACGAGCGGTAGAGCGCAGAATATCAAGGGTTCTGTCACCAATACCCCGGGCAGGAGTATTCACCACACGTTCAAATGCAGCGTCATCATCCCGGTTGGCCATCAGGCGCAGGTAGCCCATGGCGTCTTTAATTTCCTGACGCTCGAAGAAGCGCAAGCCACCATAAATACGGTAGGCGATCCCTTTGTGCAGCAAGGCTTCTTCCAGCACCCGCGACTGAGCGTTGGAGCGGTAAAGAATGGCGCACTCACTGAGCATGCCGCCCTTATCCTGCCAATCCATAATACGCCCGACCACAAAGCGGGCTTCATCCATCTCGTTAAAAGCACAGTAGACAGAGATAGGCTCGCCATCTTTGCCTTCAGTCCACAGCTTCTTACCCAGACGGTCAGGGTTATTGGCGATCAGTTCGTTGGAAGCATTCAGAATATTACCGGTGGAGCGATAGTTCTGCTCCAGACGGATGGTTTCGGCACCCGGAAAATCACCCAGGAATTTATGCAGGTTCTCGACCTGAGCACCACGCCAGCCGTAGATCGACTGATCGTCATCACCTACGATCATCACATTGGCACTATTACCTGCCAATACACGGATCCAGGCGTATTGAATGGCGTTGGTATCCTGGAATTCGTCCACCAGGATATTGCGGAATCTATCCTGATAGTGAGCGAGGATATGGGGCTTGTTGAGCCACAGCTCGTGAGCGCGCAGCAGGATCTCGGCAAAGTCCACCAGACCGGCACGATCGCAGGAGTCCTGATACACCTTGTACAGGTTCAGCAGCTGCTGCTCCAGCGGGAAACCACCGGCGTCGATATGATTGGGGCGCAATCCCTGATCTTTCTTGCCATTGATATAACCGGCAACCATACGGGGAGGAAACTGCTTCTCATCCAGATTCAGGGTTTTGAGAATACGCTTGAGCATACGCAGCTGATCGTCAGAATCGATGATCTGGAAGCTTTGCGGCAGGTTGGCGTCCTGATAGTGAGTACGCAGCAGTCTGTGTGCCAGGCCATGGAAGGTACCTATCCACATGCGGCCGACATTACCGCCGACGGTTTTCTCCACCCGCTCGCGCATTTCGGCAGCCGCTTTATTGGTAAAGGTTACCGCCAGAATGGAATAGGGACTCTGGTTCTCTACCTGCATCAGCCAGGCAATTCTGTGAGTCAGCACCCGGGTTTTGCCACTGCCGGCACCCGCCAGTACCAGCATGCTGGATTGTGGCGCTGCCACCGCCTCACGCTGTTTATCGTTCAGACCATCAAGTAAAGAAGATACGTCCATTCCCGCCTCCGCAAAAAATACGCGGGCATTATATCGTAATGGAGTGTAGTTGGGGGACTGCATAGAGATTTGCAATGCCCTATAAACATAAAAGCTCCTGCACATGGCAGGAGCTTTCAGGCACAACAGAATGAAGGATTAAGCCTTATCTTTAAGCCCTATATTGTCCATCCAGGAGTCGAAGTCGACCATATTGGCGGGCAGGATAACCCGGCTGGATTCTTTGGACAGGCCATCAAGCTGCTTGAGGTACTGTTCAGCCAGCTGCATCCGCAGGGCGCTCTGGCCGCCGGGGGCGGAGATGACTTCAGCCAACGCCTGGATTGATTCTGATGTGGCTTTGGCCAGTTCCATGATCTCTTCGGCGCGACCTTCCGCTTCGTTGATGCGCTTTTGCATCTCACCTTCAGAGAGGTTGATCATCTCAGCCTTCATACCCTCTGAGCGATTGATCTTACTCTGCTTGTCACCTTCACTCTTAGCCAGCAGGGCACGGCGTTCACGCTCGGCATTTACCTGCATCTCCATGGCATTCTTCACGGTTTCAGGTGGCGTGATGTTTTTAATCTCGTATCTGTGTACCCGAATGCCCCAGGTTGCACCCGCTTGATCCAGTACTTCCACCACCTTGGCACTGATGATGTCACGCTCCTCGAAGGTGCGATCCAGCTCAAGGGTACCAATAACCGAACGGGTGGTGGTCTGCGCCAGCTGAATTGCGGCATAGCGGTAATCAGTAATGCCGTAACTGGCTTTAATGGGGTCGATAACCGAGATGTAGATAACCCCATCCACTTCCACGTTGACTTCGTCACTGGAGAAACACTCCTGTGGTGGTACGTCGATGGTTTCCTCTTTCAGGTCATGGATATAGGCAACCTTGTCGATAAAAGGCACCAGCGCATGAAAACCCGCATCCAGGGTGCTGTGGTATTTGCCAAGTCGCTCTACCACGTAGGCAGACTTGGTGGGTACCAAACGGATGGACTGCAGCAGCTTGATAACGAATACCGCGAAGATCAGTCCCCAGATCGCCATTACGATCAGATCTTTGTCTACTCCACCTATCATGACTGGCCTCCTTTGCCTGAGTTAACGCTGCTTGCAACCTGATTCATACCCTCAAAAAATCCCTCCAGCCTGGCCAGTTCGGTCGGTACCACAGAGACATCGGCTGTGTTCAGCACCTTACCCAGCTGCTCAATAAATTGCTCTTTAAGCTGCATGTTCATGGCATCTGTACCGCCCTTGGTCGCCAGTGCCTCGGCCACCATAGCCATGCCCTGCGCCTGAGCCCGGGCCACAATGGCAATCTCCTGCGCAGTACCCTTGGCTTCGTTAATACGCTTTTGCTTCTGACCTTCGGAGATGTTGATCGCCTGCTGGCGTTCACCTTCAGACAGGTTAATCATGGCTGCCTTCTCGGCGTTGGCCAGGGTGATTTCAGCGCGCTTACTGCGTTCAGCTTCCATCTGTTTTTCCAGAGTGTGGATCACATGATGGGACGGGGTGATGTTTTTAATCTCGTATCTGAGGACTTTGATCCCCCAGGGATCTGAGGCTTTGTCGATCTCCCGTACAATAGACTCATTCAATTTTTCACGCTGGGAGAAGGTATCACTCAATGTCAGCTTACCGATTTCACTTCGCATGGTGGTTTGTGCCAGATTGACTGCAGCCATACGGTAATCTTCGATGCCATAACTGGCCAGCTGACCATCCATCACCTTGATATACACCAGACCATCTACCGCCAGCTGAGTATTATCCTTGGAGATACAGCTTTGAGGTGGCACATCCAGCACCTCTTCACGGGTATCATGGCGATAAGCGACACGGTCGACAAAGGGAATAAGAAAGTGGAATCCGGGCTGAAGCACCGCCCTGAATTTGCCCAGTCGCTCAATCACGGCGACTTCGCGCATGGGTACAATTAACAATAACTTGTACAGAATAAACAGCACAAACAGGAGTGCGAGTGTCAGTTCAAACATAGTTTCCTTCCTTGTTAATGCTCGTCAACAATCCCGGCTTGGGATGACGATTAATCTTCCTTCAGCGGTTCAACCACCAAGGCGATATTCTCACGGCAGATAACTTTTACCTTGCTGCCAACAGGGATTTCAGTGCCATCACCCAGGGCTGGCCATTCAGTGCCCTGAAACTCTACTCTGCCCTGCTGCTGACCCGGGCCTATCGCCTGCTTAACCAGCGCAGGTTGCTGAAACAGATCCAGCTCTTCGTCGGTATTGTCCACATGGGCGTCACCACCAATCAGCTTTTGAGTCAGACTGCGAAACGCCAACAACAGGATGATGGATGAGATAAACCACAGGGTGAAACTCTGTGCCAGGCCTGCGACCAGCCCCAGACCCGTCGCCGCCGCGACGATCAGACAGGCAACTCCCAGCAGAATCACAATACCGCCGGGAATAATCAGTTCGGCAAACATCAGTGCAATGCCTACTGCAGCCCAGATGAGGATAGGATTGGATAGTGTCATAGTCGCTCCCTTACATGACCTTGGACATAATATGTCACAATAAATTATCCACGCCTATTAATTTCTGCTTAAGTTTCGCTCAACATAGTGACAGGAATATAAAAAAAGCGCTTTGCCTTTATCAGCAAAGCGCCTTCAACTTAAACTTTAAAACTAAGCCAGTAGTTTACGTGCTGCATCCACCACGATGGATACGGCCGTCGTCTCGGTTTGCTTCATGGTGACTTCGTCCGGGATCTCCTGCTGGGTGCGGTTTACAATCACACCGGCAACACATGCAGCACGCCAGCCGTTGGTAGCACACATGGTAAACAGGGTTGCTGACTCCATTTCATAGTTGAGTACGCCCATCTCCTGCCACTCCTTCATGGAGCCGACAAAGCGGCGGGTTACCCGACCACTGACGGTGTCGTATCTTTCCTGACCCGGATAGAAGGTGTCGGAGGATGCAGTAACACCTACATGGGGCTCAACTCCGGCGTCACGACAGGCTGCGACCATGGCAGTTGTGCACTCAAAGTTGGCAACAGCCGGAAACTCCATAGGAGCAAAGTGCAGACTGGCGCCATCCAGGCGAACAGAAGCCTGAGTGACAATCACATCTCCAACATTCACATCAGGTTGAATAGCTCCCGTTGTACCAACGCGCAGGAAAGTGGTTACGCCCAGTTGCGCCAACTCTTCAACGGCAATAGAGGTAGAAGGACCACCAATACCTGTCGAGCACACCACCACAGGCTTACCATCCAGGTATCCCAGATAGCTGGTGTACTCTCTGTGGCTGGCAAGGAAAACCGGGTTATCCATCAACCCGGCAATGCGCTCAACCCGCTTTGGATCACCGGGAACAATTGCCAGAGTGGCGCCATCCAGCATGGCTTTGGTCAACCCGAGATGAAATACGTCAGACATGATTCTGTCCTCTTGGAAAATGTAACAACGAAAATGACTCTATCGGACTCGCCGCAGGTAAATTGTTAAGTGAATCACACTTCAATCAGATGTTCTTCGTGGAATCATCATGGATGATTAGGGTCTGTTGACCTTTAGTGGTTGAATTTTGCTCGAGATAGACGCGCTTTAATCGCGACGCAAGGTGTGCCGCCTAGTGGGCCTAAGCAAATACCTTGCAACAAAGAGTAAAGCGCGTATAGCCGAGCCCTTCGGGCAGCGTTTGTCGCCGCTTTCTACTGCATTAACGCTCATTTATGTAGAATAACTACACCACAATCGCGTTGCTTTGTATAAAACAACGACAAAAAGCTGCAAAACCACCTTTAAAGGTTAACAGACCCTAACCGACTCAAGCCAGAGCTCACAGGCTTTTGCGGATAAAATAGCAGCAAGCGGCCGGCAATAAATGGGGATGCGAAACGCACTTCCACTCATTTGTTTGATCAGGATCACTTAAATGCTCATCACAGGCGCGTAGGGTAAGAGTTAAGGAAGGTTTGTAACAATTGTTAAGGGGAAGACCAATGTTTCCAGAATATCGCGGGCAGTTCTGATTAGGTGTGATAAAACGGGCTATCCCTTGAAGGAATACTGCTGAATTGATATTCTCCGCGAACGAGTAACAAACCGCCCTTACTAAAGCACAGAAATGAAAGCTATCCTTTACCAACGGTTTTCCGATTCAACTCAATCCGTTGGGTCTTCAATCTACCGCCAATCTAAATTAGCAACTGAGTGGTGCGATAAGCACGGCGCAGAGCTGATTGATGTAGTTACAGATGCCGGTGTATCTGCTTTCAAAGGAAAGCATGCAAAGAGAGGTGCGCTTTCAGAAGTCATAACAGCTATTGAAAACGGCGACATACCCAAAGGCTCTTATCTGCTAATTGAGAATATCGACCGGCTAGGTCGTGACCAGATTGCAGAAGCTCAAGAGCGATTCATTAGTATTTTACGGCGCGGCGTGAAAATCGTTACTCTGCAAGATGGAAAAGTATTTGATGAAGAATCAGCTAATAATATGGGTGATATTATTTGGCTGGTTGTGTCTATGGCTAGAGCCAATGAGGAGTCAAAGACAAAATCAAATAGAGCTTTTGCAGCGTGGGAAGCTAAAAAGAAAGATGTAGACAAAGGCAAAAAGCCTAAACTACGTTGTCCATCTTGGCTTGATTACAATAATGAAACTGAGTCATACGAGTTAAACGATAAGGCAAAGTACATAGAGCTAATTTTTGATTTATACATCGAATTTAGGTCAATGAGTGCTGTTGCTAGAGAGCTTAATAAACTCGGCGTTCCCAGACTCGGAAAGGCTAAAGACTGGGGTCAAACCTCAGTGCGCTGGATTCTAATAAACAAGGCTGTGATAGGCGAATTACACAGCCGGAGCCTGCGCGCAGAGAACTTTTTCCCTCAGATAGTCAGTGACGAAAAGTTTTTCCTGGTTCGGTCTATCCTCGATAAAAAGAATGACGAGGAAAACAAGATCTCTCCAAAATCGAACGGCGAGTATTCAAACGTTCTAACAGGGATAGGTCGCTGTGGTGTTTGTGGTGACACTATGTTTATGCACGGCAAGAGTCGTTACTCTGAGAAAGCTGGCGCAATGGTGAACTACAAGTATCTGAAATGTACTTCACGCAGACACAACTACAAAGGATGTGGTTTGCCTACCTTTAGATATATTTATCTAGAGGCGGTTATATCTGTTATCGCTGCAAAGCTCGAAAGCATGCCAAACTCCGGTGAGTCAATTTCTAGGTCTGGATGGTTAAAGGGCACAATTGATTCACTATTAACGCAGCTTAAAGACACTGAATCAAAGATTGATAACTTGATTGATGTTTTAGCAGATACTCCGAGCGCGAAACTTAAAACAAAGTTAAAAGAATTAGAAAAGAAATGCTCAGATATTAGAGTTGATATAGATAAGCATAAGGCAGAGCTTTCTAGAATATCTAACTCAAAGAGTGATTCATCATTATTCACTAAGGTTAAGTTGTCTGCAGAGAGTATGAAAGACCCTAACTACAGGGTGAGATTTGCCTCCGCAATAAGCAGGATGGTTGATAAATTTATATTCAACCAGGACGGCTCGATTTATATCGAGGCGATGGGCAATACCATACACGTAAATAGAATAAAAGGTGACGTTGAGATTAAATTCAACGATTCTGACGAGTCCATGATCAGGCTCACAGTTAAGTAAGACCGCCTTGCGTTAATAACAGCCCGATATGTATGTTGCCCTCACAACATCATATCGGGCTTTTTCATGGACAAAAGCGATGCAAGTACTGGGGATGTTGGTTTTTTTGACTACAGTCCTGGGGTTTCAATCATGATTGTGTCTGACACAGTGATGCTTGGGGAGCAGGACGGCAAAGGTAACCAGGACAAAGCCGGAAAAAATTCAGTTACCAACAATGGAGATAACAATAATGGCGATTGTGACGCTAATCATGGGGGATAGTGGCGCTGGGAAGTCTACCAGCCTCCGCAACCTCGATCCGCTCAAATCTCTACTGATCCAACCAGAAGCAAAGTCGCTTCCATTCAAATCCAAGCCATGGCGCACCAAGTTCACAAAGGCCAGTCCACAGGGTTCTGTGTACGTGTCAGACCGTTACGGGACTGTGCACACGGTCATTAACGCAGCGGTGCAGTCTGGCAAGAAGGTGATCATCATTGATGACGCCAACTACTACATGCAGAACGAATCCCTACGAAATGCCGAAATCAAAGGATATGACAAGTTTGTATCCATGGCTAAGGACTATTTGGCGCTATTTGATCACTGTCGAAAGTTGCCTGACGATGTGCGCGTATACGTCATGACGCACACACAAACAGATGACCAGGGCAGTGTCCGCCCCAAGACCGTAGGGAAGATGATCGACTCTCAGATTGTATTAGAGGGGCTTTTCACTATCGTGCTGCGCGCCATGGTGCGCGATGACCGGCACTACTTTTCCACCAAAACCACCGGCTCAGACTGCGTGAAAACGCCAATAGGGCTATTTGACCAGCCAGAAATCGACAACTGCCTTGCTGTGGTCGATGCGGCAATCTGCGACTACGAGGAAATCAACGATGCAGTTTAACCAGGAACAAGCACAGAAATCTGGACAGTTTGGCATTTCAACCGGCGCACATATTGGTGCGGTCACCGGCAAGAAGGTTGTATCCCAAAAGACTGGGGCGCAAGGCATCGAGTTAAGCCTGACAACACGCGAAGGCGATGACGTTAACTATCTGTCGGTGTACTACCAAAAAGGCGATGGTTCAGCCATTGGCATTGGTACCAACATCATTCAGGCGATCATGGGTTGCCTGGGCTTGCAGGGAATGAATATCGAGCAGCTGCCTGACGGCGCACCTGTCCAGGAGCTGAAAGGTCAGCCACTTGGGCTGGTACTTCAGAAGGTTCTGTATAACAAGCTCGATGGCAGCGACACCTACAAATTTGAGATCAAGCAGGTGTTTTCTGCTAGAACACGCCAGACATTCAAAGAATATATCACTAAATCACAGCCTGCAGCCGTGGATGCCCTGGTCGCAACTCTCGATGACCGTGACGACAGAAAGCCAATGCAGCAACAAGCATCATCACCTAATGGTTGGGGTAATCAAGGTGATAACAACTGGCAAGGCGGCTATCAGCAGAACTCTGGCACATCTTCGACTATTCCAGGCGGCGATGGCTGGGACGAAATGCCAGCTGATTTTTAATTAACATTCAGCAATCAGAACAGCAGACGCCGACACACAATCGGCGTCTAAATGGAGAAAAATGGAACTTAGAAGCTATCAAAGCAGGTTTGTTTCCAGGTCAATTGCGGCACTTCAATCACACAGCGGTGTTATTGGGATTGCAGCAACTGGAGCCGGAAAAACAGTCATGCTTTCTGCCGTAGCAAAGGAGTTTCAGCGCGTCCTGGTACTGCAGCACCAAACCGAGCTGCTGGAGCAAAACTCCAATACCTTTGCATGGGTTTGCCCTGATCGCCCTTTCGGCCTGGTTGACCCAAATTCCAATGAGCATGGTCACACAGCCACCTTTGCTATGCGCCAAACGCTCATCAACCGGCTTGATGACTTGCAGCCAGTTGACCTGATTGTCATTGATGAATGCCACCACACTCCCTGCAGTGAATATGCAGCCATCATTGAACGGGCAAGACAGCTCAATCCTGGCACAAAGCTATTCGGCGTCACCGCTACACCTGAGCGTGGCGACAAAGCCAATATGTCAGCCTTTTATGACGTTATATCGGACAAGGTAAATATTGATGACCTAATCAGGCTCGGGTACCTGGTACCGCCAACGGCCTACATCATCAAACTGGCATCATCAGCAGAACTGGCTGCAGCCGCTAATGATGATGAGCTTATCGAAGGCATCCTTAACACCGATATTGCAAACGAAAGGGTGATAGAGGAATGGAAAGACAAGGCAAACGGGCGCAGGACGGTTGTATTTTGTCAGACTGTGGCACATGCAAAGTCCGTTGCTGCCGCATTCGACAGCGCCGGTATCAGCGCGACCTATGTAGACGGCAGAATGCCAGCGCGCACCCGCAAAAAGCGCCTCAAGGACTTTGAAAAGGGCAAGTATGACGTTGTAACCAATGCCACCTTGCTGACTGAGGGCTACGACTGCCAACCAATCAGCTGTGTGATTCTCCTTCGGGCATCTTCCAGTAAGTCGTCATTGATTCAGATGGTCGGGCGCGGCCTGCGCCAGTTAGACCCTTCCAGGTTCCCTGATGTAGTGAAATTCGACTGTGTTGTTTTGGACTTCGGTATCTCCCTGCGCAAGCACGGAAATTTGGATGCTGGAGCCCGACTTTCATTTGACCAGGACGACTACCAGGCAGAAACAGATCCGGCACTGCAGTGTCCAGCTTGTGGTGGGGCTATTGAGTACAGGATGAGAGCCTGCCCGACCTGCCATCACATCATCGAAAGAGACAGTGAAGGCGTCCCCAAGCCAGTAGAGAAGCAGCGGAATGACTTTGAAATGGCCGAGCTGGAAATCTTCAAGGCATCCAGATTCCACTATGAGCGAGTGGGGAAAAACATCCTTATCACTCATGGGTGGCAGGCATGGGTGCTGCTCTACAACATCAATGGGGTTTATTACACCGTAGGCGCAAAGCACAAGTGCAGAGCCAAGTTACTTGGTTGCACTCCCAACAAGATTGCTGCCCTGGCAACTGCAGATGACTTTGTGAGCCAGTACGGCGACCCAAACCTATCAGGCAAGCAGAAGGAATGGCTAAGGGATGAAGCCACGCTTAACCAGATTCAATACCTCCCCGAGCGTTACCACACAGTGTACCTAACAAAGCACCAGGCAATGTGCCTGATGGTACTCGCTGGCGACCCTGGGCGCTGGGAAAGAATTAGAACTAAGTGCCGTGAGCACTACGAACAGACGGGACACAAATATGCCGTTAAATGACTACAAAATGCGGTACTACCGAGGCCTGAGAAAGACTGAGGTCGGCAACTCTGAACACAAGATTGCCGAAGCCATAAAGGCATCTTCTGTGGTTGTTCACGAACGGGCAGCAGGCCTGATTGTGGTCGCCATGAGGCCAAAGCGGAAAACAAAGCTGACTGTCGGAAATGACATCATCGACTCACACAAGACCACTGACTCATTAATCGCATATATCGTCAAACAGCTGGGGTAACCATGATTATTCACGAACACTTAGAGCAAGGCACACAAGAATGGTTAGAGGTCAGGCTGGGCAAGATTACCGGCTCTATGGTTGCCAACATCATGGCGAATGGCCGAGGTGGCAAACCGTCAGCGCAAACCAAAAGCTACATGATGCAGCTGATGGCTGAGAAGCTGACCGGCATCCCTACTGATTTTTTTCAGTCGAAGGATATGCAGTGGGGAACAGATCACGAAGATGAGGCGCGGGAGATTTACGAGTTTAACGAGGGCTTTAACGTTAAACAGGTCGGCTTTGTTGAGCTGTCGGAGTTTGTCGGCTACTCACCTGATGGGCTGGTCGAAGATGACGGGATGATCGAGATTAAGTGCCCAAAAACTACCACTCAGCTTGTCAGGTTTTTTGATAGTGTTGGCTTGCCTGCTGAATATAAGGCACAAGTTCAATTTGGCTTGCTGGTCACAGGCAGAAGCTGGTGCGACTTCGTATCCTATGACCCTCGACTTGAGGGCAAGGCCAGATACCTGGTGACAAGGGTATACCGAGATGAGGAGTATCTGGAGGAGATGGTCACTCGGATTAACAACTTTATCGAGGAGTTCCGCCGCCTGTTTCAGTTAGCAACATAGCAGTGCCCGACAATATCAATATCCATTGCCCTGGCTTTTGCTGGGGCAATGGCGCATAAGATGCCGTTTTAAGGGAGCCTTTTACAGCGTGGATTCAATACTAAAAAACCCCTATATCGCTGCCAAAAAGCTGACCGAGTTGGACATGACCGGCGTCAATTTAAGAGTCGGTGATAACTCATCAAGCAAGACCGCGCCAATTCGCGGCGAATACATAGAGCGCCCAATCTTCACCATGGCTTTTGGTCAGTGCGGATATGAGCGAATCTATACCAGCATCACCCACTGCGAAGATGCCAAGCATCCAAAATGGCCGAAACGAACCATTCTTTTTAACGAGTACAAAGAGACTCGCGACTCATCCCCCAGGTTCACACCTATCGGTCATACATATACTGACGCAGCCAACATCAACAGCTTTGTAATCACTGGCGGCTTTGCAGATGGCGTGACCATGTGGAATGCCCTGGGCAAGCCAAGTGATATTTGTGTCCTTGCCATCGTGTCAGAGAGACAGGCACCGGTGCTGGTCAGATTCATTAAAAACTACAAGCCAGGTGCAAAGGTTGTTGTCGCCCTGGACAACGACACCAAATCGAAAACCGGCCAGTTGTGTTGCATGGAGTCGGAAACTGATTGGGTTGTGCCATCAACACACAATGACTGGAACGACCTGTATCTGGATAAAGGGCTGGCCGAGGTGACCATTCAGGCTGGCAAAGTGCGCGCCGCGCTTCCAGGGTTCGATATGTGGAAGCTGCCCCCACTGGATGAGCGATGCAAGACGAGACTCATTGATACCCTGGCAGCACTCACGCCTGACGAACCAAAGGCGATTGCCAAGGTCATGGCAACCCTGATCCACAGAATGAAAAGCTCGCTGTTTACCAGGTTCTCCAATGCACGAAAACTGGTGGACTATCTTCTGTCAGTTAATCCCTACATTGCCATCGAGACACGCCGGACACTTGAAAGCCGGATCTCTACCATTGAGGCCGAAATCCTCAAGGGGGCAAAAGACCAGGTAACTATCAGGAGCGACATTAAGGCCAGGCACAAGACGCTGAGGTTTAAGTCAGTAGGCGAAGCCATGCCATATACCAACAGCGATGGTGTATTCATTATCAAAGCACCACACGCTGGCGGGAAAACATCAGTGATTGGGGTTCCGTGTTACCAGGGCGCAATCAGTCGCGGTGACTTCGTGGTCGTTATCGCGCACCTGGTCACGCTGGTATCTGACCTGGCGACCAAGTTTAACGCCGCACACTATGATTCGATTAAGCAGGAAGCAAAGGCAGCAAGGCACCAATTCACCAGGGACGAAATCGCATATCGGGGGCTGGCTGTGTGTCTGCCGTCCATTGCCGAAGCCAAAACCGGACTATCCAACCTGGTAAGCCGCTCCAACGTGGTCATTATTGATGAAGTCTCCCAGGTGATTCGGATGTGCGCCAGCAAGATTGATGGACTGCGCAACACCATTGTTTTCCAGAAGCTGGTCGAAATGATCCGAAACGCCGACCAGGTACTGGTGCTTGATGCCGATGCCGACTCATCGACTGTTGAGTTTTTGGAATACTGCAGGCCGCAAGAGAAGTTCACTATCGTTGAGGTGCCAAACCCCACGCCATCACAGTCTGGTTTGTCGGTGGAATGGTGCTGGGGCGAAGGTTACCGAGATATTGTGTATGCCTCCATGACAAAGGCGATAAGCGAGGACAAGCGCGTCATGGTCGCCACTGACGGGCGCGACACGGCAAAGCACATCCATAGCCTGTTAGAAAAAACCTATCCGGCGAAAAAGTTTCTCCTGGTCACATCTGAAACGACCAAAATCTATGGCTCACCAGCAGCAAGGTTTATGGAAAACGCCAACGTAGAGGCGGCAAAGTACGATGCCATTATCCATAGCCCCTCAATCAGATCTGGCCTGTCGATTACTGATGTTCACTTTGATGCAGGCTTTGCCATGTTCACCGGCAAAACGATTCTGCCGCAAGATGCCATCCAGCAGCTGCGCCGCGCAAGGATGATCACCCATTGGGTTGTCGGGGTTGCTGAGACATACGGCGAAGATATTGAAGATGCCGAATTGCTCCAACAGCAGCAGCGGGAGCTGGCCGAATCTGAGTTTTGGGCGCGGGGCTTCGATATTGATAGCCACGACATTGACTGGGTGAAAAACACCGTTGACGTTAAAGAGGCCAAAGCAAAGAACAACTTCGCACCCTACCTGTACCTGATGCTGAGGCACTACGGCTTTAACGTCACGTTCGCTGACCTGGAACAGATCGACTGTGACATATCGCTCCAGGAATACATTAAATCTCAGCGTGAAGAACTGAGCGCCAAAATCATATCGACTGCCAAGCCCTCAAACGAAGAAGCAGAGGCGCTAAGGGGTAAACCTGAGCCAACCATTGAAGAACGGGCAGCTTTGATTGTGTGGGGCATCTGTGAGGCCTGCGGCATCGACTCAGTGACAGAGGACTGGCTTTCATTTGTTAAGGCCGGACACCTGACCCATGCCAAGCGCTATATGTGGGCAACCAATCTGCCCTACTTCAATGAAGGCGATGGAGAGTCAGCTGCCCTGTATGACTTCAAATCAGCAAGGGCTGACGAGTCAAGGCAGCTGATGGAGCTGATTGGCTTTGAGGAGGGCAAAGAGCTAGTGATGGACAAGGCACTTGCCCAAAAGGTCATTGACCACGCCTGGAGCCGAAAAGAGCGCCTTATCTTCCTTCGGATTATGTCACCCAAGAATCTGGACAAGCGCTACAAGAAAAAGACAGTGCCAAAACCCAAACCGGCCAATCCAACCAAACTGGCTACTGAAATTTTGAAAGGGTTTGGCGTGATACTGAAATCGGCCAGAACTTACTGCGGAAAAGACCGCCATCGAGTGATGGTAACTGACACTGAAAAACAGGAGAAAATCACCCATGTTTGCAACCATCAATTCAGCATTCAGAACAGCACAAAATAACCCTAATTCGACAATAATCGAAGTGTGCAGAAAGTAACCAACCTATGGGACACATGGGTAGTCTTTTATTAAAGGAAAACGACCCATGTGTCCCATAAATTCGAGCAAATTTTAACCAGCGAGGTAAGGCAGATTTTGGGCTTAGAAACGAAGATTCAAAAGGACATTTTGAGCCTCTTAATCAGGGATGAAAATGTGGCTTGGGTTCACCGATGTAATACAGGAAAAGCACTGGTAAATGGTCGGGCTGTGGAGTTCGGCCTGGGAAAGGGAACTGCAGACATTATTGGGCAAATGAAAGGCGGCAAATTCCTTGCTGTCGAGATTAAGACACCAAAGGGCAAAGTGTCAGAGGCACAGCGACTCTGGCTAAACAGGGTGGCAATGCACGGCGGACTGGCTGCTGTCGTGAGGTCTACCGAAGATATGAGAAATGCGCTAAAGCACCATCACACGGGGGTTTTCGGGATATGAAGTGGACATTTGACCAGCTGTTAGAAGTCTGGGCTTATTGGGTAATCAACAAGGGCGCGGTGCCAGTAACTGATGTTGCCAGATGGTTCCAGGGCGAACAGGTACAGGCCGGAGAATGCACAAACCGCAAAGCAGGAACTGACCTTCTACTGAGCAGCCCCTACTTTTCGATACTGACCGATATCTACATCAATGACCTGACAGACATTCAGCGAGAAGTCCTCGCAGTCGAGTTGGGCATTGTGGATTTAAACGGAGTGAAGCCAAATAAGTTCCTGGGCATTAAGCAGCCAACTTATGCAAAGCGACTCCATGACGCAAAGCAGGCTGTCATGGTTAAGATTGACCAAGGTTTACGTGCACGTAAACTTGAGCGATTACTAATGTATAGGTTGACGCGCACGTCAACTTTGAAATCAGCAAATATTCAGTTATCAGAATTGCACACGCTAACGCTTTACAAGAGGTAATGATTTTGCCAAAATTTGATTGACTAGGAATAAACCCCTGGAACAACTTAAAACGACACCAGCAAAAAGCCCGTATCCGGGCTTTTTTTATGCCCGGAGATTAAGAAATGAAAGCATCAGAAGCGCGTGAAAAGTCCCAGTTTAGCAACCTGCTTGAGGAAATGATTACCCTGATTAATGAGGGTATTGCCGAGGCTACAGACAGCGGTTTGTTTGGCATGCTGGCACCTGTTCAGCTGCAATGCAAAGGCGAGGACAAAGAGGTCTGCGAGGCGATTAAGGCACACTTTCGTGAACTGGATTACGTTATCTCAATCACCCCAGTTGGCTCCCTAAGCATCATCACAATTGACTGGTAAGCAACATGCTTTTACTGACTCTGACTACCAAGACCGTCAAAGGTGTTGGTACCTTTGGCCGGTTGTTTTACCAAGGCCAGCAGATAGCGGTTAGCGTTGAGTGTGACTGGAACGACAACAAGCGAAATGTGTCGTGCGTTCCAGCGGGACGGTACGAACTCCGATGGATAGACTCTCCAAAGTACGGCAAGCGATTGCACATGCACAACCCTGATTTAGGCGTCACGCCTGCAGGGGCATCACAGCGAACGCATTGCATGATCCATCCGGCGAACTTCCCACACGAACTGCAAGGCTGTATTGCCCTGGGAAACTCCTGGCACCCGACCCAATGGGGCGTGTCTGACAGTAGATCTGCGGTTGCTGACGTTGAGGCACTATGCAGCAGACATGCCCAAATAGAACTGGAGGTGATCAGGCTATGACTTTAGACACAAACTCACCTGTTGCTCTTGGCGTTGTCGCGTTTCTTGTCACTTCGGCAATCTCTGTCAGCGTATGGGCAACCGTCCAGGCAAGTGAGCTTAGATCTGACATTCGTGTCCTAAACCAGCGCGTTGACCTGGTGAACAACTGGCAGGACAAAGAGCGGGACGCTATACGAAAGCGCCTGGACACGATGGACGATAAGCTGGATGAAATTCTGTCCGTGACAAGGAAATACGCTGATGATTAAGAGCTTTCTGTTTTCGTTCTTCAAACGCTGGATAGGCTGGCTTGCGGGTAAGCTACTCAGCCCCAAAGCCGTTACTGAGCTATTGCTGGACATTGCCAGGGCACACGTTAAACGAGGTGATACCACTTCGACCGGCGCACTGGTTGATTGGCTGGAAAAATACCTGTCTGACGAGCAGGCACACATGCGCGAACAGGCCGAAACTGCCAAGTCGCTCAAATAATTTCAGCATTCAGTATTGCACTCGACACCGGATTAACGCATCATTCCGGCTGAACCAGGGCGCTGGGTAGCATCATATCTATGGCGGTTTTTCATGGTTGGATGCTAAGTCGATGCTCAAGCGCCCAGGTTCAACCCCGAAACAACTTTTTGCTTGTGACGTTTTAGCCTCGCTTTTGCGGGGCTTTTTTTTACCTATCGTTATATTTAAATTCAGCTTATTCATTCAGAATCTAAAATGATCAATTAGATCAATTTGTTATATAGGCGTTGATATAGCTGGATTTAACAAATATTACAGTTTTATGTGCTTGACGCAGGGATTTATAAATAACAACCTAAAAAGGATTAAAGAGCTTCTTTAATTGTGCGTATAGGGCTAGGTGGCTTACCCCAACCGAAAAGGGCAATTTATTTTGCCCCTGCCCGACTTAAAGATATAGCTGCAAGGTTGTTATGGAACGGATTAAATATGGCTCATTAAAGGAAGCATTGAGCGCTTTTGATAATGGTGTACCGCTTTATAGAAAACTTGGGCCTCGATTTAGGCGAATTACAAGCGCTGCGGAAGTAGTCAAATACTTGTATAAGCTATGGGGCGTTAAGCAATGAAAAGAGCGATATTTAAAAACAATTACCCTGGAAAGCGTTTTTTCCTCGCAGCGTCAGGCGGATACATTATTTCGGCCTTTGTTATTTTGACTTGTGGCACATCCGCATTTTTGCAGCCAAATGGCGAAGGTTATGCAGAGTGCGCCTCCATAGGCGTCATTCACAAACATTTTACAAGTTACAGGAAGCAATGGGACACCTACACAATAATCACCGATGATGGAAAGAAAATGCAGCTACCGGTCGCAACGTGCGCCCTGCTAATTGGGTAATTGGTGTTGATCCGCCAATTTCAATAATGTAACCTGCAGCCCTCATCGACTTATTTTGTAAGAGTCACAATGAATCACAACGCAGTAAATGCACTTAAAAACAACGTCCCCTGGTAATACGTAAATCAAAGACCAGGTTGCGCCAAAAATTCATATTTGGCGCGCAGTTACACGTATTATTGGACGTAAATTTTTATGAGTATTGAAATCAGGTCAGCAATTCATGCTGACGCTGCGGCTGTGTCACGCTTAATGGAAGCAAACTATCTAACTAATGGCGGTTTGCTGTCCGCAATGTTTCCTGAGTCAAAGGTTATTGAAGTCATGGACGCCATGCCGATGATTGTCGCTGTAGACAGCGGCGAGCTGGTTGGCTTCCTGATGAGTTCAGAGCTTGATGGATACAAAGAAGTCCCTGCCGTACAGCGTATGCTGGAGGCATACAAGCCAACTGAGGGTGCCTACATATATGGTCCGATCTGCGTAAGCAGTTCGCACCGTGGACAGGGTATCGCTCAAGAGCTGTTTGCAGTGCTGAAAAGCCAAGTGCCAAGCACTGAGGGCGTCTTGTTCATTCGTAGCGACAACGACAAGTCAATCAAAGCCCACACCAACATGGGCATGACTATTCGCGGCGAGTATGAGCATGACGGCGTTAAGCACTTTGTGCTGTCGTACTTCTAAGGGGGCTACCATGGATATTAGCGCCCTATCTTCTATCGTTGTTATCTCCCTACTTGGGGCGATGACACCAGGCCAGAGCGTCATTATGGTTGGTCGTAACACCATAGCGAACGGCAAGAGCCACGGCATAGTCACTGCCTGCTCTCATGCTGTTGGTGTTGGGATATATGCCCTGCTCTGCCTGGTTGGACTGGCGGCAACGCTTAAAGCAAGTCCGCTCCTGTTTAACGGCATTATGTATACAGGGGCAGGATTCCTGGCATGGCTTGGATTTCAAGCCCTGACCAGCAAAAAAGGACTGGCAGAGCGGATCTCTGCTGGGGAAAAGGCAACCTACAAAGAATCTGCAGCGCAAGGCTTTGCAATGGCGATTCTGAATCCGAAGGTGATTATCTTTTTCCTGGCACTGTTTAGTCAGTTTATAAATGACAGCTACACCGCAACTGAGATTGCTATTGTCGCTTTGATTCCTGCAGTGCTGGATGCTGCCTGGTATTCATTTGTCGCCACCATAGTGTCCAGGCCAAAGATACTGGAGAAGCTGCGGAACAATGCTGGAATCGTGGATAAGGTATCAGGGGTAATACTTATTGCCCTGGCGATTAAAGTAGTTACAGGGTAATGAAATGAGACTAAGGAATATCGTGGGCGAACCATTGGAAGATAACGCGCCTGACGATATTCCGAAGTCGATGAAAGTTGCAGCCGCCCTGATACTGGAACAGGCCGACAAGATACTCACCGACAGAGAAAAGATATCGCTTGAAGATATCAAAAGGCGGGGAGTATCAAGCAAAGCCCAGATGAAATGGGTTAGCTACCTGTTTCGCCGGTTCAGAATAAAGATGGTTAATAACTAATTGGGCTAGGTACTCCCATGACCGAAAAGGGCGGTGTTAATAACCTCTCGCCGTCCCTGCCCTCCCCTTTTCCTCAGGGTCTATAAGTAAAGTGTACTTATGCACTCTTTTTCCCGCTTCGGCGGGATTTTTTTTGCACTTTTATTACAGTGTTATATGCGGTCAAGGCTTATTACCGAATGCTTTAAAAAACACAATTAGACTAGTTTGAAATATGGGCTAATTTTATTTGACTCAATCAAGATGAAATAAGAGTCTAATACCAAGTTTATGTATTCGGGCTAGGTTCCCTCACGGACTGAAAAGGCTGGTAGTGATACACGACACCTCCTCGCCAGCTCTGCCCACCTATTTAACCATAGAGGGACAAATGGAATTTAGGCGCGATGAAATAAACCCTGACTTACTGAGATTAGCCTGTGAGTTACATCTTTATAAGATTGGAACTTTTGAGCATGCCAAATGGCAATATAAAGCGTCTTTTTATGCTGCCATGATGTTTACTGCAATAGGGGTTTCAGCCGCCTGGTTTAGCACTAAATTTTCCATCCCCTTTTTGCTGGCTGGTTTAGCGGCATGTTTTATTTATTGGTATTCACTCCATAAATTTAAGCAATCCGCAAAAGAGATAAGAGCAAGCCAAATACGACTGTATAGAAACTACAGAATAGTAGACGTTGGCTCAGACTATGTTGTTTTCTCGCTGTATAACAAGGCCAGAAGGATAACCGTAGATATTGGAAACCTGACCAATCTGGTTATTAATGACTTGATGGACTTGGAAGGTGAATTTATAGCCTCACAGGGAAAGGCTATCAACGGATAAAAAACGCTCCGACTGTGCCTAACCAAACTCGGGGTAAAAACAACAATAGACACCCAGCACTTTGACCGTCAGTAAGGAAGCTGACCCCGATCCCCGACGCGCCTGTGTCGGGTTTTTTTTGTGCGTGTGATAATGTGACCAATGTCACATACAGCCCCGATTCCAGAGCCGCCTCACTGATCGAAATTTAACACTATTCAATGGCTTGTTTGCATTGTTATTCTGCGGCTCCAAATCAAAACCGAAGGGCAAAACACTATGAAAAACCAAATTACCGTGCTGACCGATGAGTCTGGAGTCAAAACACACGCAGTTGTGCCTTATGAGGAATATGTGTCCCTTATCGAAAACCGGCCTTACTGCCAATCCTATCCTGCAGAGGTATCAGAGCGGCTTTCAATCGGCCAGTCACTGCTCAAGGCGTGGCGCAAATACAAAGGCGTAAAAGCCAGCCAGATTGCACACAGACTTGGTATCAGCAAGCAGGATTACTTGTGCTATGAAAACATCCCTGGCTCTAAAGTGCCGGATATCATTATTGATGAAGCCGCATTTGCGCTCGGGCTGACACCGCAGCTTTTGACTGAGGGGGTGCAATGGACGAGGTAAAACGCTGCACTGACTACATCCGAGACAACATCGGGTTTAAACCAATGTCTGATGCAGAGCTGGCGAGACTGGAAAGCCTGCTGTGCGCAATCCTGAATGTCTCTGAGCATTCAGCCAGCGCTGCAGTCACATTCCATACCGATACAACTGAATATCTGTTTGAGGTAGCCAGAAGCTGCTCCAAGGTGGCATACAACATCCATGGTCAACGCTCAGGCACCATTAATGATGCTCAGTACAGGTCAGCGGCAACCATGCTCGGCCTGCGTGGTGAGCATGACCTGGTTAAACAGGCACTGATGGAGCGAGAACAGCGCCGGAGTGAGGCGGTCGAAGAAAAAGCCATTGCCGGTATGTACTGAACAGTAACCCGCCGCAGCGAGGCAACTTGCACTTAATCGCGTACAAGTTATAATAATTGTACGTAAATCGGTACAGGTGTTAGTTATGTCGATATTGACCTACTCAGAGGCGAGAGCCAATTTCAAAGCCGTATGTGATCGCGTGGTGGATGATTGCGATGTTGCAACCATCCATCGCCGTGACGGCGAAAACGTAGTAATCATGGGTGAGTCTGAATTTAACAGCTGGAAAGAGACAATCTATCTGCTGTCAAACCCCAACAACGCTACCAGGCTGCTAGAGTCCATTGCTCAAGCTGAATCAGGAAGCGCAAAGCCACGAACCATTGAGGGACTATGAGCTTACTGTTTACTGATCATGCCTGGGATGATTATGTGTATTGGCAAACCCAAGATAAAAAGATACTAAAGAAGATTAATAAGCTGCTCGAAGATATCAAGCGCCATCCATCGGAGGGAATTGGCAAACCTGAGCCTCTAAAAGAGAACTTGTCAGGATATTGGTCAAGACGGATTACCCAAGAGCATCGGATTGTCTACAAATTTAATGATGACACGATAACCATTGTCCAGTGTCGATTCCATTACTAACCCGCTTCGGCGGGTTTTTTTATGTCTCCTGGGGGGTGGCGGAGTAACCCGACTATTAGGGCGAAACAGCCAACACTGTCGCCGCGCAGCACCCAATCAAGGCGGCTCGAATCAATGTAAGGGGAAAACCCATGGCAATAGAGCAGGTGCAAAGCAAATGCAGAGAACAACTATCCCAAAACGCAAAAAAAATCGGTTTTTTGGCCTACGCAATCGCGCTGATGGCGTGTTTATCGACCGCAGCATTAACAGCACTCGGGATGGCGACTCCAGCCGACCTCGGGATTGCGATGGCGGCAATCATGGCTCTCATGATGCTGGATGCAGCAATCAAAACGATTCTGGTAGCTCTAATTCGCCGGATTGTGGCTGAACTTGAGCGAGCCCAAAAGCTGCCCCTGGTGTTGATGGGACTGGCAGACAAGCTGGTTTTTATCAGCCTGATTTCAATGTTAGTCCTGTCCCTGGTGATAGGAGCTAAAACCTTATGGCTGGCCTTAGCGTAAAAATCGACTCAGAGCCCGCATTCAGAATGTCAAAGGACATTGCCAAGCTATCAGAGCGCGGCATGCTTCGGGCAAACATCAATTCAACTAACCGCATCCTAACCCACGCCAGAAAAGCCGCTATAGAAGCCGGTGCCAGAAAAACAGGCCTTACAAAATCCATTCTGAGAAAGCGCTTTGTAGCCAAGCGCGCTGACGGCAGAAAGGGCAGAAAGGCTGTCGCTATGGTATGGGCAAGCCGCTCTGGTCGGGGCTTCCATGACCACCTCACCAAATCCAAGGCGCGTGACCCAGGCTTTTTCCGTAAGCGCAGGGGTAAGGCACCACAGAGGGGTAAGGCCAGAAGGGGCGGGGATAGACGGGCATCAAAATACTACAGACATAAAGGCCTATATACGAACAACTGGTATGGCAGCAAGCGCCTGTTAGTTGGTTCATTCCTTATGCCTATGTCGAGCCGCAATCGGGAGGGGGGAGCGTACACACACATAGCCGCCAGGCGTATATCCATGGGACGAGATAGCAAGCTCGAATTTCCATGGGGCACCAACGCTGGCCGATTGCTGAGATCTAAGGTTGTTGATACTGCGTTTGGCAATGCTGTTAAGCAGGTAGCCAATAAGTACATGCGCGAGGCCTATCACGACCAGGCAAACAAGATGCTCAAGAAGCGATACAAGTAAGCCTATGTGCAGGGGCATGTGGTGAGGGTATGCCCCATGGCATAGGGGGCACCCCATACCCCACTCCCCCCTCCCCCCCTATGCCCAACAAATTTATTTTTCTTAAACAAAAAATAAACAACAGGTTCTTTCTGGCGGAGTCGGCAGAGTTGTGGGTCACGAGTCGCGGGATTTAGCGAAATTTTGACCCCCTAAAGCCCTCCTACCGAGAGGAAAACGCAAACAAAGTCAAGCCATTTTCTTAGGAAAGTGGCTTTTTTTTTGGGTGAATTATGGAAATCGTGAATAAAAAAGTCGCGTCCGCTTTCTTGGGGATATCGGTCAGGCAGATGACCGATAACGAAAAGCGGAAACACGACCCGATCCCTGTCCACTTTAAAGGTGGCGGCAGGCATCCAAACGAGTACAACGCCGCAGATTTAGGTCGATGGGTTGAGCGTCAAGTCAGAGCCAGCCTAATGAAAGACAACGGCGAAGTATTAGACCTGGAGATGGAGCGCGCCCGACTGGCTCACCACCAGGCTAACAAAACTGAGCTGGAAGAATTGAAGCTGTCCGGCAAGTTGGTACCCGCTGACGATGTTGCAAAGGAATGGGAAAAGGTCGCCGTAGCGGTAAAGGCAAAGATGCTCGCCGCGCCGGCAAAATATTCTCATAGAGCTTTAGGAATCACAGACCTACGCACAGCCAACGCACTTTTCACTGAAATTTTCCGCGAAGTCCTATCGGAGTTAGAAAGCTATGAGCCAGATACAAAGTCTGGCTGATTGCCGGAGAAACTTTTTCGCAGCGCTGGCACCGCCGCCAGTCCTCAAGGTGTCCGATTGGGCAGATGAATACCGCATATTGTCTTCTGAGGCATCAGCGGAGCCTGGTAGATGGAACACTGACCGCGCCCCTTATCAGCGTGAAATGCTCGACTCAGTTTGTGACCCCGAAGTGGAGCGGGTTACTTGCATGACCTCAGCCCAGGTTGGCAAAACTGAGCTTCTGCTGAATGTCAGCGGGTTTTTCATGCACCACGACCCCAGCCCAATCATGACGGTGCAGCCCACAGTGGATATGGCAAAGGCCTATTCCACTGACCGACTATCACCAATGATCCGAGACTGCCCTCACCTTGCCAGCCTGGTTGATGGAGGTCAGAAAGATAAGGTACTTCACAAGACATTCACCGGCGGACATATCACGCTGGTTGGCTCCAACTCTCCAAGCTCCCTGGCATCCAGACCTATTCGGATTGTCCTGGCGGACGAGGTGGATAGATATCCATTCTCAGCCGGTGCCGAAGGTGACCCGTTTAACCTTGCGGTAAAACGTACCACCACATTCTGGAATCGAAAGATCTTCGCCGTATCAACGCCAACGATACGGGGCTCATCCCGAATAGAGCAGATGTATGAACTCAGCGACAAGCGCAGATGGCATCTGCCCTGCCCTGAGTGCGGTCACCTGCAGCCATTGACCTGGGGACAAATCACTTTCGAGCCGGTTGGTCATTCCTGCATCGAGTGCGGAACAGTGTCCACTGAGTTTGCCTGGAAGTCGCAAAAAGGTATCTGGATACCAGAACGGCCAGAGGTGAAAAACCACAGAGGCTACCACCTTAACGAGCTGGTCAGTCCGTGGCGTATGTGGCAACAGGTCATTGATGACTTTAAGGCCGCGAAGGGCTCACCGGAAACGCTGAAAACTTGGGTGAATACTTCCCTGGGCGAATCGTTCCAATCCGAGGGCGACTCACTGACAACCAGCGAGATTGCCAACAGGCGCGAAACCTACTCCGCAGATGTACCAGCCGAAGTGGTAACCCTATCCGCTGGCGTGGATGTTCAGGCCGACCGATTGGAGATCCTGGTGATTGGCTCCGGCCAGAAAGGCGAGCTTTGGAATATCGACTTTCAGATCATCCGAGGCGACCCAAGTCAGCCCCTGGTATGGAAAGCCCTGGATCAGTATCTGCTGGAGCCAATGAAAAGTGAGAAAGGGCATCTGATGCGAGTCAGAACCTGTTTCATTGATACCGGCTACCTGGGCGACCACGTTCGGATGTTTACCAAGCCCAGGGAAAGCCGTGGCGTATTTGGCTGTCGTGGCTCCTCTGCCAGAGACAAGGTGTTTTTCACGAATCGCCCTTCTACTTCAAACGAACAGAAAGCCGCTGTGTACCAGCTTGGCGTGAGTGACGGTAAAGACAAACTTTTCCAGCAGCTCAAAATCAACATGCCTGGCGCTGGCTACATCCATTATCCGCGCAAGCTCTGTTTTGATGATGAGTTTTTCGAGCAGCTGACCAGTGAGCGCGCCGAGATTCGCTACAAGGACGGACGACCACAGCGGGTATATGTGGCACAGCGCAAACGTAACGAGGCGCTGGATATCACTCTCTATGCCATAGCGGCAAATCAACACTTTATCTCTAACTACGTGGCAGGAGGCGGCTGTGGATAATCACCTTCCAAGCCAGATAACCGCTGGCGACTCTATAACAGTCATATTAGACCCGTTCCTCTGCGACTACGGTTCGGAGCTGTGGCGCTATGAGCTGTTGCTAACCAATGGCGCGATAGTCCAGAAATTCGGCTGCAACGGCCAGAGCAGAATCCATATCCCTTACCGGACTACGCAATCACTAAAAGGCACCTGGCACTGGAAGCTGACTATCTCAGAGCGCAACAAGACGGCTGACGAAATGACAGTGATTACTGCAGCTACCGGCGCACTGACGATTGCAGACTTCCAGGCAATGACCGTTTCATCCTCAGCGAGTGAAGCAGACCACGCCAAAAAGGCACTGGCCGCAATTGAGGCGGTGCTGGAGCAGTCCGCGACCTATGAGCAGATGCAGATGATGGTCGCTGGCCGGTCACTGATGCGATATGACCCGCAGAAGCTCCTGCAGTTGCGCGACCACTACCGAGCCGAAATCAGGCGGCTTTCATACATGGAAGCTAATCCAGGGAAAGTGCCATTTGGCCGACTCACTATTAAGGGGCGCAGATAATGTATTTCCGACAGATGGGTGAATCCCTAATCCGCCGCTCTGCCTCATATCGACAGACCAGATCTATCATGCAGATGCAGGACGGGTTTAATCCTGACCATGCACCACAAACGCCTGACACTCTGGTGAATGCGCTTCTGAGAAAGGCCAAAGGTCATGCCCGAAACCAGTATTACACCAACGAGTTTGCAAAACGGGCAGTTCAGCTGATCACCGATGGCGTATGTGGAGCAGATGGTTTTACTCTCCGCTCCCGCGCAACTGATACCAGGTATCAGCCTGACGATATCGCACGGCTGGCAATTCAAACGGCATTCACAAACTGGTGTAGGCCTAAGCACTGCGATTTGCGACAAGGCCAATCGTTTACTGACATTACCAGGTCAATTGTCGATGCCCTTTGTTATGACGGTGAGGCGTTTATCCGACTTCACTACGATAAGAGAGTGGGGCTCCGGCTGGAGCTTATCGACTCCCTATTTATCGACATATCGAAGAAGGACGCCATCACCAGCACAGCCAAAGGCAACTATGTGCGATTCGGCATCGAGTACAACCAGAAAGACCAGCCGGTGGCCTACTACGTCAAAAAGAATGCAGGCTCTGACTCTGACCTGACCTCTGGCTATGCGATAGGCAGCTATGAGCGGGTAACTGCAGACAAGATGCTCCATGTTTTCCAGCGGGAATGGGTTGGACAGCGCCGTGGATTTCCAATTCTGTTTACCAGTGCCAACACACTAGAGCAGGGGGACGAATACACAGACTACGCACTGCAGGCGGCTAAGTTTGGCGCTCAGTTCAGGATGTTTGCCGAGGTAGACAAAGACCTCACAGATATGATGTTTGATGCAAACGGTAATGTCATAGAGGCAGAGGTCGCAGCCGCGCCAAATGATGTAACCGTGATGCCGAAGGGTTACAGCATTAAGACCAGCGCCAGGGAATATCCAGCCAGCCAGTATGACGGCTTTATCTCCCGAATATTGCGCCGCTGCTTTGCCGGTGTAGGTCTGGATTACTCCATTGCAGCAAATGACCTGGCAGGCGTGAATTACTCATCACTCAAGGTTGGATCTGATACTCAAAAGACACGGTTCATGGCTATTCAGCGATTGCTGATAGACCAATTCCTCACACCAGTGTTTGACGAGTGGATGGAGTACCAGCATTCGCTACAGCTCATCAAGATTAAAAACAAAGCGCTATCAAAGGCGCTTTTTTTCTATCTGCCGCATGAGTGGTACGGACGCAGATGGTCAGCACTTGACCCTGCAAAACAGGCGACAGCCTACGAGAAAGGACTGGCCGCAAATACCACATCAGTCTCCGCCATCATCCGAGAAACCTCTCAGCGTGACCCTATCGAGGTGTTTAAGGAGATAGCGGAGGAGCGCGCCATCATGGAAGAACTCGGGATTACTCAGTCCCAGGTAATGGAAGCCGTAACCGAGCCGCCACCGGATGGTGACACCGAAGAAGAAACCGAAGCCCCTCAATAGAGGGGCTTTTTTGTTGGAGGAATAGATGGAGAGAACCCGCTCAATTCCTACCGAAATGCAGCGAGTACGGATGCTTATCCGTGAGGCTGCAATCGACCAGGAAAAACGCACAGTTCGGGTTGTGTTTTCCACGGATGAGCCAGTGGATCGCGGTTCCTATACCGAAATCCTCAGCCATGAACCTGGGGCAATGGACACCACCAGGGTAGAGGCAGGCGCAGCCGTTCTGTGGAATCACAACTGGGATAACCACATCGGTATCACTCAGGACATTGATATCGACCATGAATCAGGACTTGCTCGGGCAACCCTTCGATTCAGCCGCAAGGCATTCGCCGAGGAAGTCTTTCAGGACATTCAAGACGGAATCCTGACCCACGTTTCAGTGGGCTATTTCATCGAGCAGGAAACCGAGGCCAGGGATAAGAACGGCCATACCACCTACACAGCCACGCGCTGGACTCCGCACGAAATCAGCGTTGTTCACACGCCAGCAGATCTCGGGGCTCAAATCGGCAGAAACGCCGAACAGCAGCCACAAAAACAAACAACTGACACTGAGGTAATTGATATGCCCACTGAAAACACCAATGAAAACGTAAACACCGCCATTGAAGCAGAACGCGCTCGCTGTGCTTCTATCCAGAACCTGGGACAAAAGCTGGGCGTAGCACCTGACCGCATTGCAGAGGCTCAACGCTCTGGTGAATCCCTGTCAGAGTTCGCAGACAAGGCCGAGGCAGTGAAGCCACCACAGGCGACCCGCTCCAATGCTGAGGAGGCTGGCATCACCGACAATGACCTGGAGAAATTCTCTATCTCCCGCGCCATGACGGCATCTATCACCGGCAACTGGAAAAAGGCAGGACTGGAGCGCGCTGTATCTATGGCACTGGCTGACCAGCGTGGTAAAGAAGCGCGGGACGGTGGCCTGATCATCCCGCATGAGGCATTCATCCGTCAGATGTCCACCCGCAACCAGGTAAGCGACTCTGCCCCGCTGATTACAGATGCTCGCCGCGCAGATCTGTTTATTGACCTGTTGCGTGAGCAGTCTCTGCTGGGACGCCTCAACATGACCATGCACTCTGGCTTGGCGGGTAACGGTTCAATCTCTATGCCGCGCCAGACTGGTGACGCTGCCTGTAAATGGGTTGGCGAACACGGCACCGCTGACAACTCCAAGGTGCCAACTGACCTGGTAACCATCAAACCAGGCACACTGGTTTGTGCGGTACCAGTCTCCCGCCGCCTGCGTCTGACCTCCTACGCGAATCTGGATGCCATCATCCAAAACTCCATGGTTAAGTCCATGGGTCGCGAGTTGGATAAAACCACCATCTACGGTGCAGCAGATGACAAGCAGAACCAGCCGCAAGGCATCATGAATCGCACGATTCAAGAGGCAGAGCTTTCCAACGTCAACACGCCTACATGGGAAGAACTGTTGGGAATGGAGGAGCTGCTGCTGGATGAGTCTGCATCAGGTAACAACATCCTGTTGATCAACAACAAGATGCGAACCCACCTGAAATCAAAAGTTAAGACAGGCAACACAGCCTTGTTCCTGATGGGTGATGACAACCGCACCATGGGCTATGAAACCATTGCCACCAACATCATGAAGTATGCCACTGGCGCGACTCCTGTTAACGACATGCTACTGATGAATCCAGAGTATGCAGTCTGGGGCTTCTGGAGCGACCTGGATGTGATCTTCCAGCACAAAGAGGAGGACGACTCCTACATCATCCGCATGTTCCAGGATGCCGGTTTTGCTCTTGAGCATGACGAAGCGTTTGTTAAGACCAAAAAGAAAGCCTAACGGTCAGTGACAGACTTTATCGACCAAATAGCGGCGGCTGACGCCGCTATTTTTGATGCTCTTGGTGATTGGTTAACGGTAAATGATGTGACTCAAATTCGGGCTTTGCCTGAGATTGAAAACGTGGAGCAGCTACCAGGCTGGCAGCGTGAAATGCGCCTGCTGGTTACAGAGGCCGACTCGACCAAGCTGGCGGTCGGTGATTCTGCAAAATACCGTTATCGAAATTACACCATAGTCAGCGAGTCGCCGCCTCTTGACGGGCTTGTCACTCTGCAGCTGCAGAGCGAGGGGGCAAGATGACAACAAAATGCGAGCAGATTCTGGAGCAGTTCAAACTGCTTATCTCTGCTGAGGTCGGAGAGGCTGTCGAGGTTGTGCGCAACGCTATGCGCCCAGGTGTTACTGGCAGGCCAGTAATCAGCATCACCATGGGAGAGGCAACCCCGAAATCCAGCTCAGTCAATTTCTATGACTGGTCGGTGATTGTTAACTGCGAGGTGGCTCTGATGGGCAACCTCAAATCTCTTGATAACGACTTTCTCAACATCAGAAATCAAATCCAAAAAGCGCTAATGACTGACATTCAGATCGGTCTGCCGTTTGTCATTCAATGCCGCGCTGATTCAGTAACAGCGCCTGCCATTGTGGACGGTGATTACCCTTGCGCTGTAGTGACAGTCAGTTGGGTTGTGGACTACCGAGCCCAGGCGACGGAGGTATAAACCATGTTAGTTGCACGACAGGCAATCCTGTTAAAAATCGAAGATACATATCGGGACGATAAGACAGTACCAACACCAGGGACTGACGCGCTCCTGGTAAACACTATCGCCCTGACAAACGCCAATCAGCGAATGATTGAGCGCCCAGTGGTAAAGCCGACTCTAGACCCTTTGCAGCAAGTCTTTGGCGGCACCATGCAGCAAGTACAGTTCACTGTAGAGGTGAAGGGTTCGGGCACTGCAGGCACCGCACCAGAAATTGGTCAGGCTCTGCAGTGTTGCGGGTATGCCGAGAAGGTAAACGCCACCACCTCAGTTGAATATAGCGCCGTCAGCACCGACCACGCATCTTGCACAATTTACCTTTACCAGGACGGAGTTTTGCGAGTCCTCAGAGGTTGCCGTGGCACGGTGTCTTTCACCGCTAACACTGGTGAGCTGTTGATGGCTGACTTCACCTTTACCGGACACATCGACACGCCGAGCGATGCAAGCCCGTCAGGCCTGCAATATCACTCTACGGTGCCAAACGCGGTGATCGGCTTGGCTGGATTCAAGTTGAATGACGGAGCCGCCGACAAGGAGATCAATGTCGGCTCATTTACCGTTGATACCGCCAACAACATTGTGACTCCGGCAAACATCAAAGACCCCCAGGGATATGGCGAGGTATTGATTCAGACTCGGGATATCAATGGCAGCATTGACCCTGAGCTGATGGCACTCGCTACCAACGATTTTGCCGATGACTGGATGAAGGGCAAAACCTACAAGCTGAACAGCGGAGACATTGGTGGAACGGCTGGCAACAAAGTGTCATTTGCCCTGCCGAAAATCGCTATCCGTGATGTGGCACCCGCCGAGCGTGACGGCATGATTACCGAAACCGTGACATTCGGAGCCCATGAGGGCACCGGCGAAGATGCCAGCCCCCTGGTTATCACCTTTGCTTAATTTTATGCCCCTCTCATGAGGGGCTTTTTTTTGGAGTCAAAAATGACCGCACTATTTGAAACATTCACACCACCAGGCGAAATGGAAAGGCCAGAGGCAGAGCGCCGCAGCTATGAGATCAAGCCGCTTGCGAAAATGGACTTTATGCGATTTATGGCCAGTGGCAAAAAAGAGGGCGATGCCGCTATCGAGCTTGAGCTGAACACGGTACCCAAAGGCCTGACCGGCTGGTCAAATATCAACGATGCCGAGGGCAACCCCGTACCGTTCCAGGCAGAGCGTGAGCATATCTTTGACGCCATTCCGGTTGTCCACCTCCGGCTCATCTTCCAGAGAATCATCACGATCTCCGTATTAGCGGACGACCAGCAAAAAAACTAATTCTGACGGCTGAGGTACAGCTGGCCGGTTCGCAATTCAACTGCGAGGCCTGCGTCTTTGGCCGTCACTGTGACGATACAAACCCCTCCCCATACGCAAGGTGGAGCATACAGTCTGCCGTCAGGTTCGATGGCAAGCCCCTCAAATTGGACTTGTTCACCTGCCCTTTAAACATGGTCAGGCCTGAGTCCAGGCAGATGATTTCCCTCTATCCATTTTACAAAAAACAGGTACTGCCATTCTCTGGCGGAGTTCTGGAGCAGCCAGCCAATTATCTGGCGGCTATGGAGCTTCTGGAGTACCACCTGGAAACCAGGGAGGCAAAGAAATGACTACGCATGATACGCAGTTAACTATCAGCGCCAGGGACAACACCGCACAGTCATTTAAGAAGATATCCGGCAACCTGAATGATATTGGCAACGCTGCCGGAGGCATTGTCCCGCAGATTGGAATGGTACAGGGCGCATTCCAGTCTTTAAGCTCAATGATGGCTATGAATCCGCTTCTGGCAGTAGCAGGCGGAGCGGCAGCTGCTGCTGGGGCGCTTGGGAATCTCACCCATAGCGCATCCAATAGCATGAAAGAGACAGAGAACCTGGCGCGGATTGCCGGTGTCTCTTACCAGGAGTTTGAGCGCCTGGAGTATGCGACCTCATCCTATGGTGTTACTGCTGAAAAGCTATCCGACAACCTCAAAGACGTTAACGACCGATTAGGCCAGTTTGCCACTGATGGTACCGGCGCACTAAATGACGCATTCAATGCTGCAGGTGTTAATGCCGAGCAGATGAGGAAGAAGCTGGACGGGCTGGAAGGAGTCGAGGCTCTAAAGGTTATCAAAACGGAGCTGGACGCCGCAGGGGTATCTGCAGCGCAGCAAACCTTCGTGTTTGAGTCCCTGGCAAACGACCTCAGCGGTTGGGCTCCGCTCTTGGCAGAGAACGGCGCAGCATTGAGTGCCCTTGGTGACGAACACGACCGGCTGGCAGGCATTGTGTCTAACGATACCCTGGCAGCAAACAACGAGTATCAGGAATCACTAAAGCAGCTAAAAGCATCTGGTGAGGGACTGGCAAGGGACTTTTTCCCAATCCTCATCGAGGGCATGGGCGCGATAGCCGAGGCCGCACGATGGGTTTTGGGACTATGGAAAGCCCAAATCAAGGTGTTTGCCGATATCCGGCAGGCTATCACTGAGACTGGCGAGAAGATCGCAGAGTTTGTTGGTCAGTTTAGTTTCCTGCAGGAGACATTCGACTCTGTTACTGACGCTGGGGCTGACTTTCTGGCTTGGGGCAAGGATGTTATCGGCGTACAGGAGAAATCTGATACTGCATTCGGCAAGGCCAAAACTGCAGTGACTGATTACCTGTCAGAGCTATGGAAAGCAACGGGCATCGAGATTGAACCCGTAAAGGTCAAAGATACCGGCGACAGCGGCCAGCAGAACAACCTGCAGAAGTTATCAGAGGCTGAGAAAAAAGCCGCGAAGGAAAAGGAAGCCAGGGAAGCCGCAGAGAAGAAGGCGCGGGAAAAGAAAGCCGCCGAGGAGAAAAAGCTGGCTGATGCCAGGCTGAAAAACGCCAGGCAGGTATCGAATGAGATAGTGAAGCTGACCGGCTCAGAGACTGAGAAGATCTCCAATCAGTTTGAAGTGCAGCGCCAGAAATATCAGCAAATGCTGAACAACAAAACTTTGTCCAGGGAAGATTTCGACAAGGTTATGGTCGCGCTGAACGAAGCCGAACAGCAGAAAATAGCCGAGTTTAACTCCAAACAGGAGGAGGCAGCTCAGGCTCAGTTGGAGGCTGACGAAAAGACCAGGCGCGAGTCCTTATCCAGTTTCGAGAGAATGCTGGAAGATATGGAAGACTCGAAGGGCTCATACGATGACATGGTAGTCAACATGACCGAGCGCTTTACCGAGGGATTTGGGGACGCATTCTCTGACGCCATTATGGGCGCTGAGGATTTCTCGGACGCCATGGAAAACGTGGGCAAAGGGATGTTGTCTTCCCTGCTGTCTGCCCTGGGCGAATACCTGGCTCAAGAGATGATCATGATGTTGTTTTCATCTGAGAAAAAGAAGCAGGTGCAGGCTGAGGACGGCCAGACCCGAATCAGTGACTCTATCGCCCGATCCAATGAAATCGCCATGAAATCCTATGATGCAATGGCCGATATTCCAGTAGTCGGTCCGATCCTTGGTGCGGCAGCTGCTGCAGCATCCTGGGCATTCTCTTTGCCAATTATCTCCAGCATTAAATCAGCCCTTGGCGGTGCCGCGCACGGTGGCCTTGGCTATGTGCCGCAGGAATCAACTTATCTCCTCCAACGTGGTGAGCGGGTACTGTCACCAAACCAAAACGCTGACCTGACCAGTTACCTGGCTAATGGTGGCGGCGGCATGAATATCACCATTAATGGCGGCAACGCCTCACCAGAAGCCATTGCCAGGGCAGTTGGTAGAGCATTGTCAAAGCGTAACAAGTCAGTGGACAGCGCTGTTGCCAGAGCCTCACAGCGAGGCATGAGAAACAAGGGGGTCGCCTATGCCTGATATGATGCCTGATTATGGCTGGCAAGCCGTCACTGTCGTTTCAAACTTTGGCACCCTCACTGGTGAGGGTCGCAACTTGAAGCGGTACCGGCGCTCAGTCAATGCTCACAGGTGGCAACTAGAGTTCACGACTCCGCCACTGAACGATGAGCAGACCAGGGAGTTTTTTGGGTTCCTGCAGGGATTAAAAGGCTCCCTCAATTCCTTCTATTACATCCATCCAAGGTACTCCAAGCCTAATGGCCGGATAGCCTCATCTAACACTGCAAAGCTGAACAAAAAGGCAGACGCTGGCGCGAAGCTGATAAACATCGCCACCACACTCCCCTTGTCAGAGGACTATTACAAGATTGGCGACCCAATCCAGTTTGTTGGTGACAGTCGGGTTTACACGGTGATTAGCGTATCTAAAACAGATGCCAGTGGAGTTGGTGATATTGGCATATCTCCTCCCCTTTCAAGAGATCTGACAGCTACCACGCCAATCAGAACGGAAGATATCAAATTCCTGCTGATGCTGGAGGATGACGAGATCGCCATGGAAATGGAGGGCGGGGACGGCTTTTACACGGAATACACAGTATCGGCTATCGAGGATCTATTATGATAAAAGCTCCTGCCGAAGCATTAGAAGCGCTCAAATCTGGGCGCTTTTTTTATGCCAATCTCTACACGCTGAATCTTGGGGATGCTTATGGCACAGGGACTGACTTTGTGCTGTATATGACCGATGCCGGTCACAGCGTTAAGCACCTCGGCATCACCTATCAGAATAATAAAGGCCTGCTCCAGGTTGATGGCATTGCCAGGAAGATGGAAGCAGGCAGCGATAAGATTGATTTCAAATTCTCCGCTACTGAAAAAGGGATTGTTGATGCAGTAAATACCCGCGCTTACATGGCTAAGGCTCAGAAGATTGAGCGGGTATTGCTGGATGACAACTCAAAAATCATTGCCAACTGGGCGATGCCAATCAGAACGGCCTGGGCAATCTCTCATGAGATTAGCAGTGACAGGGAAAATCCAGAGGTCACGCTCACAGCTGACACAGCAAACGGCAACCTGAACGAAACCAACTCCTGGTTAACCTCTCCAGAGTCGCACCAGGCGCGATACCCTGGCGACAAAATCATGAACGAGGCCGACCAGGCGCGGAAAGCCCAGGGCAAGCAGGCGGAATATACCGGCGTATCGGCTAAAGAGACTGTGCCGCCAGATGCCGTGTCAGTGGTATATGGCAAGGCTGAGGTGGAACTCCTGCCGCTCATCCGGTTTAAGTGGCGAACGAAGAAAGGCCTTATCAGCAAAACCAAGCACTACCACACAGCCATTGCTGCTGTTGTCTGTGCTGGCGAGATTGAGTCAGTCGATATCAAGTCCATCAAGATTGGCGATGAGATTGGCGGAGTCCAATGGAATCGAATGGTTGGAAAGCATACCGGCCTGACCGGCGCAATCCGCTATTACGACCAAACCAATCAGGACTTAGCCTCCGACCCTATGCTGGCAGCATGGCGGCAGTATATGCCAGGTGACCAGTTCGAGAAGTTGAAGGGGATGTATGGTCATGGGCTGACAATCGTCTTTTTGAAATTCTCCAATCGTGACGGCTACAAGGACGATGCCATCAATATCACTGTGCCGGTGAAGGGCATTAAGTGCTTAGACCCAAGAATTGAGGCGAAGCGCTACACCACTAACCCTGCAATCCAGCTGAGTGATTACCTGGAAAACAAACTCTATGGCGCTGGCGTTATGGGGATCAAGGTTAACGGCCAGTCAATCAAGGATGCCGCCAATCACTTTGATAAGACCAGGGAAACACAGTTTGCCCCTAACAAACTGCTGGAAACCAAGTTTGTTGTGGATACCGGCGAAGCACTCCAGGACAACATAAAAACCTTTATGGACTCCGCTTTCATGTTCACCAGCGATTACTACGGTGACCTGATGCTCAGAGTGGAGAAGCCATCCACGCCGGTAATGGATATCAGCGCGGAGGATTGCGAGGACACGCCGGAGATTACCGCTGTCGAGTTGGGCGACAGGGTAAACATGCAGTTTGTCACCATTGACCAGTATGTGCCTGACCCGAAGGACAACACGAAACAGATCTCTGTTTCTGTTGATGTGGCATATCCATCACTGACCATTCCGGCAGAAAAGGCTATCCATGAGCGGTGGAAGAAAGAGGACGGCGGACGCAACCTACAGGCCAGTGAATCTGCCGACCAGGTAATGAATACCAATCACGCCAAATACATTGCTGCAGTGTTGGCGAGAAAGTCCCGATTTCTGGATGAAATCAAACTCACTGTATCGCCTATCGGTTGGGTTTTAGAGCCTGGTGATGTAATCCGGTACACGGACGAAATCGCAGGGCAGACAAACCGGCACCTCTGGATCAATGCGGTATCAGAAACAGATGAGGGCGCTATCGACATTGAGGCAGTTGCCCACTATGACGAGACATACTCCCCTGACCTGGCTGAAATCCCAGACCCCGAGCCGCCAGCGACTAACCCTGATATGCAGCCCATATCAGAGCCGCGCAACCTGAAAGCAACCCTTGCCACTGATGAGTTTTACCAGGGCACTATCACCTGGGATGAGCCAGCAATCGGTGCTGATAGAGTTGCACAGTATTTTGTGGCAATTGACCATGAGTTTATCAATGAGGGCGGCTCTGCTGACTCAGAAACCGTGCTGACTTTCAGCAACGTTAAAGCTGAGGAAGTGAGGTTCGACAAATTGGAGGCGGGGAAGAAATACAGAGCCTCTGTCATTCCATACGCCTCTGATGGTTCACCAGGTGCAACTGCATCAGTTGAGTTTAATGTCGGATTGCCACAGCCCCCTGACATACTGGAAGTGGAGACAGGCTCTACCACATTGGTGATTCGCCCCAGGTTCACGAAGCAACCACCGGCAAGTTACAAGGACATTAGGTTTAAGTTCTGGATCAGCTCACCAGGTTATCAGCCGTCAGAGCTGCTATCACTGGCAGCGCCTCCTGGTGCAAAGGAGTTGGGGATCGGGCATCAGATGCCAGTGGATAACCTACTGCCGGAAAAAACCTATACGGTTTACGCAGCCACGGTTACACCATGGGGGGAGTCAGAGAGATACAGCCAGGCATCAGCCACAACCAAGTCAGCCGCCGATATTTGGACTGGCGCTGTCAGCTCCGACAACGGCATGGGTTGGGTACGGAGTCCGACCGGCTCCTGGTTGCCAAATACCAAGCCAATCAACCTGACTGCAGAGTTTACCAAGCCATCAGAATCCGCTCCTAAAAAAGCGGCTGTTAGGGTGACTCTGGACACAACCAACCAGAACTTTACCGCAAGCCTGGTATCTGCTGACACAGGGGTAACAGTGAAGATTTCCCCGCCTGGGGCGACCACATTTACCACAGTCGAGTTTATCCACGAAAGCGGAACCAGAATCGCGCAAACAATCTCCCTGGTACTGTCAGGCACAGCTGGCCGACCAGGTGATCCAGGTGAAGATGGTAAAAACGGTAAAACCATTCGGGTTGCCTATACCAAGTCGAAAACCAAACCATTGAAGCCAACCGGCACGGTTTACCCTCCATCGGGTTGGTTTGCAGATCCGCCTGCAATATCCAGAGGTGAGTTTGTCTGGAGTTCTTACACCACGGCAGACAAAGCCACAGGAACGCCGGTCGATGACAGTTGGACAAGTCCGGCTCAGATGACGGGCGAAATTGGTGATGATGGAACACCAGGCACACCAGGAAAAGATGGCTCACCAGGGAAAGATGGTCGGGACGGTAAAACCATTCGCGGCGTTTATAAGGTCGCAGCCTATGCGCCTGCAAAGCCAATTGGCTCGACTATTCCGCCATCGGGTTGGCTGCTGGCCGTCCCCAAGTCAGTCCCCCCTGGTCAGCATGTTTTCGCCTCATATACCTGGGCAGAAAACGAGACAACCTCCAAAGGCTCGGGAGTCTGGACTCAACCAGGACAACTGTCCGGCAGTGATGGCAACAATGGCAAGGACGGGGCGAACGGTGAGCGGGGAACCAAGCACCTCAACATCCAAGCTGAGACTGCCAGCGGCTGGTCTGACTCCTTAGCAAACAGCGAGTTTGACAAGAACTACAAGGGCAAAGTCCAGTGGGACAGCATGACCCAATACTCCAAGTCACGAAAGTGGTCTATCACTAAGGCGTGGATGGGTAACGCATGGATTGCTCAGGAGGCTGTGCTGGATGGAAACCTCCTGGTGCATGGCACTGTTACTGGAACACACATCCAGGGCAAGACCATCACAGGTGGCAATATTGCCGGTTCGACCATCACAGGTGCCAACGTTGTTGCCGGAACCCTGACGGGTACGCATATCAATGCAGCATCCCATATCAAAGTGGGCTCACACCCTGCAGTGGCTTACCTATCTGGATCGCATGGAACGCATAGGATATGGGCAGGTCATGACGATCCAAGGTATGCAAAGTTTGCGGTTGATAAATACGGCAACATCAATATCGCTGGCTCGGGCACCATTGGGGAAAACATCACAGTAAATGGCACGGTGAAGGCTAATAAGATTATTGGCGATATCGTGTCCTCCAAGGTGATTACAACCAAGGCATTCGATAACCAGTCAGGCACTATCGAGGTGATGCGAGTATCGGTCACCAACGCGATGGGGAAGCCCGTATCCATCACTTTCTCTGAGTATGTTTGCTCTGCCTCTCCAGGCTCCGATAGGGAGGAGAGAATGCAGGTCATATTCACCCTGCAAAGGAAGCTATCAGGCCAATCTGATTCGTCATTCGTGAATGTGGATTACTACAACCACATCGGTAGAACAGGCGATAGACGAGATTGGTATGACACCATCAGGTGCCATGCCTTTACTGACAGCCTGAGTGCATCCAATGCGAAATATGACTACCGAATCCTGGTAAGGCGATTCTCAGGAAACGTGACCCTAGCCGACAGATCCAAAGTGACTGGCGTATCTGGTACCCAGCGAGTCATAGGACAGATATTCCGCCAAGGCTCCGCATGGAGCTAACGACAAGCCCCCGCCTGGGGGCTTTTTTTATGGGAGTAGTTATGATCGAGAATATCCCCTCAATTACATTCACTATCCGCCGAGGCGATACATACACCTCACCCAAATACACCTTTTTTAACGAAGAAATCCCCCCTGGAATCACACAAGAAGAATTAGACAAAGGCATTGCTGAGGGGATTTACACCTATCGAAACTGGAATGATTACCAGGTCGATGCTGATGTGTTTATGGGTGATGTGCTGGTATTCACGCTGACTGATTACATGAAAATCTCAGAAGCTGGCCGCTATCTATATTTCCAAATGTCAGCTGATGAAACCAAAGAGATTGCAGGCAAATTTGCTGCCCTTCCAGCAGCCGCGATTTATGACCTGCAGGCCTGCCACATGACAGACCAAACCGTTTACACACTATGGCGCGGTGAGTTCAAGGTGATAGCGGATATCACTCAGAGGGACGTTTGTGGAGGCGCGACAGCATGACAATCTTATCGCAAGCCACGGTCACACAGTACGGTGGCAAAACCATGTCCCTGGTAGAGACTGGTGCAAAGTCCCTGGTGATTTATGCCTCTAACCTGCAGGCGCGTGATCCTTGGCTAGAGCTTGCCAAAAAACATGCTGATGATGCTGGCGCGGCAGTGGCAAAAGCTGAGAAAGCTGCAGGTGACGCTGCAGCAGAAGTGCCAAAGGCAGCAGCCGAGGCAGACCGAGCAACCACAGAGGCATCAAAAGCCGAAACTGCCAGGCAAGGTGCCGAAACTGCCCGACAAGGCGCAGAGCATGCAGAAGACGGTGCAGAGACTGCAGAGGTAACTGCAGGGCGGCACAAGACGGACGCCAACGCCGCAAAGACTGCAGCGGAGACAGCAAAATCTCAAGCTGAGACAGCCAAGAAACTGGCGGATGATGCCGCAGCCAGGGCAGAAAAAGCAGCTGGCTCTATCGTTGACCCGTTTGTGGATATGGGCGACTGGATGCCGAGCTTAGGCTATCCAACCAAGCCCAGCCACTCTGCCCTGTGGAATTGCACAGAAAGGCATGAGCTGCCGCAGTATGGCGCATTAGCCGGAACGATTTGGGAGCCTGGGGATACTCTCAGATATTCCAGAAAGACCGGCAACTTTTCCAGACTGACTGGTGACCCAGTTGGCGGCGGCGAACCAGGGGAAACGACATTCCCTGATGATATTGTGCTACTTCCAGAAAAAGCGCTCCGCTTCAAAAAGACAGCTGACGACCCGAATCCTATGTATGCCGTAGGGTTAGACCATGACAATGATCTCCTCTATGGTGACTGGCAATTAACCAGGCAACTTGGCTTTCTCTGCCAGAATATAGACAACATCTATGCAGTGGAGGAGCTGGACGAGAATGGCAATGCTCCACCAGGGAAAAAGCACCAGGTACTGACAAGCAAAAGCGGCCTGTCAAAAACAGCCACTGCAGTGCAAGAAATCCTGTCCCCTCTCCGCATCAAGTCTCAATACCTGGACGTTCAGCACGTTCGATTCTGGGACGATAAAGGCCGGATTGGATTCAACAAGGATTATGGCGCATACATCCAGACTAAAAACGGTCATACGCTATATGTCGGTGGAGTTGGGGACGATGCCCCACGCTGGGGACTAAAGAAAATCTTTCACCAAGGTTTTTTGCCAAGCGCCGCAGATGTTGGTGCAGCTCCTAAGACCCACAGCCACACCTGGAGCCAGATATCCGGCGCACCGGAAACCGCTACCAGGTGGCCTAAGTTTACTGAGGTCACACAGGTACCAGAATCAGCAAAAAGGTGGCCTAAGTGGGGAGAGGTAGCGGACAAGCCAGGCACCATGCCGCCGTCAGCGCATACTCACTCAATCGCCAATGTAACTGACCTACAAACCCAACTCTATTATGCGCAGGGTTTGAACGTGGGAGCCTCCAGTGTCGATCCGAACACCACCGCCGACCATGTGATTTTATCCAATCACGCTCACAGCCCAGGCGGTGGAAAATACTGGCATATCACGACCACGTTTTACTCCTCAAAAACAGGCACCGCAAACCGCGCTCAGATTGCCCTGGAATACAACCCCAGCGGATCAAACTGTCGTATGTACTGCCGAAGCTATTACACTTCAACCGGCTGGACAGCATGGGCAATGGTTTACACGTCCAGGCAAAAGCCAACGGCGGCAGATGTTGGCGCAGCGCCGAAAGCACACAAGCATCCCTGGGGAGATATTGATGGAAAGCCATCAACGGCGACCAGGTGGCCGAGCTGGGGAGAGGTAACAGGCAAACCTGGAACTATGCCGCCCAGTAGCCACACTCACCCCTGGTCACAGGTAACGGGACAACCGGCAACGGCTACCAGGTGGCCGACAGCGGCAGAAGCAGGCGCATTGCCAAGTAACTCTGGAGCCCGTCACTGGCATGATAGCGGCGGTCATGTAAGGACTTCTTTGTGGTGCCGATCTGCGCACGGATTTTTGCCGGAGGGAAATGGTAAAAGCTCTGTCGGCACCCCTGGCTGGGCGTTTGCGGGCGCATATATCAATAAAATTTATTTTGGGTCTACAACTGGATACGGATACGTCAAGAACGGGCAAAAAAATACTGTCCAATTGGGGAATTCAAGTGGCTATGTAGATATTGGCTCCCAAAATACATCGTATACGCACTATTGGAGTTCAAGAGGGCACCATTATTTTTATGGCCAGGTAACATCCCAGGGCAACGTTTCGGCCTACTCTGACCGCAGGATTAAAACCAACATCGAGCGGATACCGGACGCCCTGGATAAAGTCTGCCAGTTAAGCGGCTACACGTTTGACAGGACGGACACAGAGGAGCCAATGAGGCAAACTGGCGTCATTGCTCAGGAGGTTTTGGAAGTATTGCCAGAGGCTGTGACAGGCGGCGCAACGGAAGATGATCCAGAAGGAAAATATCAGGTCGCCTATGGCAACCTGGTTGGATTGTTAATCGAAGCGATCAAGGAGCTGCGTGACGAAGTGGAGGTGTTGAAAAATGGCTCTACCAAGTAGCGGGAAGATAACCGCCGCAATGATAAACAAGGAACTGGGGCGCGCTGAAAACGCGCCTTTTTCTTTGAATGGAGCCGCCGAGAGGGCGCTGGCCGGTAAGCCTACCGGCGCAATCTCATTTGCGGACTTTCATGGTAAAAGCTCGATGCCGTCATGGGTTATCAATGTTGGTCTTTATGAAACGACTGGCACATTTGGCACTCAGAATGTCGGGTTTTCCAATACCACCGTGCTTAAATATGGCTCTATTAATCCGACATACCTTACCCACAAGGGTAAGAAGTTGAACTGGGCATATTTCCATTCAGTTAAATCAAATAATGGTTATGCGTTCTTGTTCCAGGTGAAGTCGGTTATCCCTTACCCACCGCCTCAAGTAACAGTCACTATTGATGGAAAGCACAAAGCTATTCTTAAAAAGTGGAGTTACACACAATATCGGGTTGCTGGAAATAAGACTGTCCACGATTATATTTTGTCAAAGAAAGGGCAAAACATAACGATGGCAATCGAAGGCTTTGACCCATAGCAAAAAGCCCCAAGGATGGGGCTTTCTCTTAAAACGGCCAGTAAATTCCAAATTCATCGCACTTTTCCCGCCTCCATGCTTTGGCAAGTTCCAGAGCCTCCTCAAACGTCCTCTTTTTGCCCACAGCCCACTCCTTTTGCATGTGCTGCCCCTCTTTACCTGTGCCAACGCTGGCGCGGACAGAAGGGTGATATCCCTTTCTATCTCGCAGGTAGATACCGACAGGAAGCTCAGGATCTGACTTTCTAGCCGTATTCTCTACATAGCACTTTTGCAGGGTGGCCGGATCTTGATAAGGCTCACGACCTACCAGGGCACAGAGTTTGTCCCTGTGTTCCTTTGCAGCTTCCAGCTGGTTTTTCTTAAAGTGCCGCTGTTTGGTATCAGGTACGCGAACCCTAATACCATTCGACTCAATAGAGAGATAGTATCCATGCTCTCTGATCTTCTTTGGCTGGTACAACATACATCCCCACCCTATTCCCAGGCATAGAAAAGCCCTCTGGTAGAGGGCTCTGTTTTAGAGCTGACTAACTTTTCTGTTCGGCAGTCTCTAACTTTGCAAGGACACTGATTAGATTTCTTGCAGTCTCTGTGTCGTTCTTATCCAGGGCGGCGATGATTTGAGTTCTCAGTATCTCCAGCTCCTTCCCGTTGGCGGTCAAAGTCTTATTGGCGACCGTCTGGCGGATTGCCTCATCCTCTGCAATCCTGGCTACTCTTTTAGCCTCTCTTTCTGCTTTGATTTTTTCCGCCTTTTCCTTGTACTTTTTCTTGATGCTCTTAACGGCGTCAGTCATAGCAAATACCAGGAAACGAAGGGCATAAACTAGTATCAAAATTACAATGCAGGCAGCAAACCCCATTTTAACCATTCGGGATCTAATCTCGCTTTTGGCGTGTGCTTGGCTATCCCTCATCGTTTGGGTTAGCGTATTTTGAAAGTCGGTAATATCAAATTTAACGCCGTTATATTCAACCGTGAAGCTGTCCAGGTTTTCGACTTTATTCAATATGGAGTATTCGCCCACAAGCTCCCCGTTAATCACCACATCACCGTTATGCCCTTTTGCAAACACCCACGCAGAGCCACACTCAGGCTCTAATCTAAGTTTGTTTTTGGGCACCATACAGCCACCGTGTAAAACCAGCTCCTGACCATCAATCTCCCAGGAGGTAAATCCGGCGTATGAGTCCATCGTCTGCTCTGACGCCTGAGTGGTAAACGATGCCACCAAGACCAGCAATAGAGGAATAAAATATCTCATCAGTCGTCACCATCATCGTTCATTTCTGAAAACTCATCTTGACCAAAAACCTCGGATTCATCGTAAGTTTCCAGACCATCATCATAATCGCACATCTTCTATCACCTTTAATTTGAGAAGCATCCGAGCCGCCAACCTGAACCGAACCTGTACCGATATAAATATCTGCTAATTCAGCTCTTATAAGTAAATCCTTCGCTGTGAACTAAAAATTACAGTAGTTTCAATACTTTTCAGCTATCAATACCACACCGCAATATAACCAAAAAGCATGATCAAATTGATACATTTGTCCTTCCATTGTTCATGTGTGACCAGTGTCACCTTTTCAGCTTTAAACGCATTTACAGAATATGGACAATAACTACGCACAATTTTCTAAGCTCACATAGGACATAAACAATGCTAGACCCTAGTTACTTGCGAGACTCCCAAGCATCAGTATTTGCTCAAGAGGCAGATAAAAAAGCCTGGGCGGCACTACTCTCTGAATTTGTCACCTCTGTTGATGGCAGAAGGCAAAACGCAGCAATGGCTAGAATAGAGCCTGACAAAATAGCTGATATGATCCTCATGCTGAACGGTGAGCTTAATAAGCGCGGCCTATCAATGGATGGCATAAAACAACGCAGAACAGCTATCGCAAACATCAAGAATCGAATTCGGACGGAACTCCAAATGGAGCCGTCCGATTTTGTATCTGCCTGTCTAAAACTCGGATGATTTACCGTTAACAGAACAACAAAGGCCAGCCATTAGCTGGCCTTACTTTTAACTCGCATCAAGCACTATCACCGACCCAGTACGGCGAAATTTCGCGCTAAACCCTACAGAACGATGTAGCAGATTTCACTAGCAATCCCGATTTATGTGACAGAAATCACCTACAATCAGGATTACTAATTTACAGATTGGTTAACAAACCTTGTCCATTAGGTGGCCTACAAATGCCATTGCAGCCGAACGATCCATATAGCCAAAGTGGGCACCGCTGCTGATGAATGAGCCATCAACATAGGTTTGCAGGCATGGGACGTAATACTTGCCCATGGCGTCCGTTCCATCAGCGATAAAGACTCTGTGCAATGGATAGATGCCCTTTGACAAAAGCACCGACATTTCACTCGCAAATTCTTCTGGCGTTACAAACTCAGCTTGGATTTTCATACTGCTATACCTCTTTGATTCCCTATTAACCTGTAACCGTTGCGATATTCGACAAGCAGCCCATTAGCCGCCATTTCAGAAAGCAGTGCGCGCACATCCTCTCTGCGAATCCCTTTGAAATTTTCTGCAATCCCTCTAAAGCTCGGCTTGGTATCTCCTTTGATAATTGAGTCCCTGACCAGATCCAGATTTGCGTTTACCTGGATGTTGTTTGTCATGTTCTCAATGTGTAGACCGGCCTTTGCTTCTTTCACTCTCGCGTGTGGGGCAAACGATGCGCAGCAGGCGACAATCAGCTCACACAGAACGGAGACAATCATGGATATCTCGAAGCTGTGCTTTGTCATTGGTGACTCAGGAGCTGCCGCTGGCAGTGACGCCATTAACTCAGTGATGCGCTTTTCAGTCTCGCTTGCCCTGGTGATCTGCCCTGCCCTGGATTGCTTGTCAGACAGAGACACCAGTCTTTCAATCTGAGAGTTAACTTGCTGGTACTGCGCAGATTGAGTTTTTGCTGTGTTCACGCCCGACTGAATGGCAGTCACGCTGGCAAACACACTCACACTGGAAATGCACAGAGCCACAAACCCAAAAGCGATTGCTTTGAAGCTGTCACCAGTGCGCGCTGCAGACACCGAGGCATGGAAAAGGACTGGCTTTACCAACTCGAATGAAACAGCTGCGAGTCCATAAGCCAGCATGACCACACTGAACACGGTGAAGGACACATACGCACTTATGACACTGATGAAAATCGCTACTGATATGCAGACGATCCTCATAGCTTTACACCGAAAAGTCGCGCCTGATGCCGCTCTGTGGGTGACAGCTTGCTCCAATTTTCTGAGAGGACTTTTCGGCAAAAATCATCCACGCTTCCACGGTGCAACTGAGAGAGGGCTTTTGAATACGGAGTGCCAGATTTGATGACCGGCTCCTTTATGCGCCTGCCATTAACAGTAAATACCTTGGCACCTTGCTTGATAGCGTTTACCAGGGAAGAACGGGCAACCTTTGAGCCAACCTTTCTGGTTGCGGCCTTTAGGTTGTCAATCGTAAACCCCAAAGCACCTACCACGATGGTGTAGATGTTTCTGAAATAGCTTTGACCGTTAACGTGTTCTTTTGAAGTGATTATGTAGCCCTTGCTTTCAAGCGATTTGCGGTGCTTTCGGGCTGTATCTTCTGTGAGGCCGGAGATCTTGCAGATAGTCTCCATGCTCGGGAATGCTGTCCACTTGCCGTTTTCCTGCTTTCTGGAATGGGTGGCGATGATCATCATCACCACGCGCTCTGCACAGTTAAGTTGGCTGTCCAGTACGATTTGACGTAGCAGGTTGTCAGAGTGTTTGAGCTGCATTGTGTAGTCCCCCTAATTGGGGCGGCCAGAGCCGCAAAAGATTGATTTGGTGCCCAAATCACCTGCGGCAAAACACACCAAATCAAGAGCGCTGTGCTCTTTGACTCTGGCCTACACAGCGCCCAATTGGAAGCTGTAGGAAGTGTGACGAATGTCTCGCCATACTTTGAATTCGTCAGGTGACTTGATTGGTTGTTGCTGGGGTCTTTAGTCCCAACGGGGCGAATGATATGCGCGGTTCTGTGAGACTGTCAACAGTGAGGAGAAAAAAATCAGATTGGCTGGCGAAGCCCACAATCTATGGTTTCTTTTTTCTTTATAGGGATAAATTTATTTATTCCGTTAGATATTCACGGATCAATCCGGCACTAGGATTTTGGGGGGTTGAATACCCGAATAAAACTGTACTACCATCCAATCAGAACAGCGGATTGATCTCAGAGCTTAAAACCAGTGATCACCACTTCCAAAAGTTGTTCGATAAGCACAATAACCTGGATGAAAAAATCAATCGACTGGAACAACACCCTGCCGAGTTCTCGCAGGAGCTGCACACTATGAAGCAGGAAAAGCTGGCATTGAAAGATGAGCTGTTCAAAATCCTGCAGAAGCACGATAAGTAATAAAAATATCAAATCGACATATGCAAAGGGCACCATTCGGTGCCCTTCTACTTTTCTACTTTCTGAATATCAGTATCAGTTAAGGCTGCAGTGCCTTGGTCAGTGAATCTGCTGACTCATAGTATTGGATATCAACCATTTTCAGACCATCCAGCTTGATGACGGCCGCTTTGTCTTCCTGTGAAGGCAGTGCAGCAGTTGCCTGACCTTCGCGGTCCAGTGCAATGGCAAATGGCAGCTTTTGCAACTGTGGAATAGCCACAAACTTGGCGATCAGGCCTGGCATGCCGCTGATATCTGCCACATACACAAGATCAGCCGGGATCTTGTCGCCCATGGATTCCAGACTTTCCTGGATGATTTCACCACCTTTCATGTCACGGCTGAACAACAGAGTCCGGGTTTCTGCAGTCACCTGCTGCAGCTGCTCATTTTGATCCTGCAGTTCAAAAGCAGGAATGCTCTGTCCCTGGGTCAGAGTCGCAGCATTGGCTGCCATGGCGCACATCATGCCCATTGCCAGAATTAGTTTTTTCATGATTTCGCCTCCCGGGCGTAGGTTATTTTTTCTGTCCCAGACCACTGTATTGCGGTTGGCTGAAGCCAAGCTTATCCAAAACCTCTGAGCGACTCACCAGGCTGATACAGTAAGCTGATCTTGCTCACATTTAATAAAACCAACTGAGTGTTCATGTCAGCAGCTGCGGCCCACTCACAATGGATGCACTCTGCTCAATAAATGGTTAGAGTGTCTCGGCAGGCGCCCAATGAAGAGAAGGATGACAAAATGGATCAGGCCGGTCTGGACAAAGAGCTGGAGCAACTTCAGCAGGTTTACCAAATGGTGACTGAGTTTCTGGTGAACTACAGTTTCCAGTTAATCGGAGCGGCATTTATTTTTCTGCTGGGCCTTTGGGTGGCAGCCAAGATAAGTAACCTGATTAAACGGAAATTTGAAACCCACCAGATCGACCAGACTCTGGGAAACTTTGTGTCCAATCTGGTACGTGTTCTTATCATCATCATGGCGGGTATTATCGCCCTGGGTAAGCTGGGGATCAGTATTACGCCCATGGTCGCCGCCATAGGTGCCGCCTCTTTAGGGGCCGGTCTGGCAATTCAGGGCATGCTTTCCAATTATGCCGCTGGAGTCACCATAATCGTCACCCGCCCCTTTGTTATCGGCGATACCATTGAGGTTAAAGGCGTTACAGGCGTCGTGGAAGATATCCACCTGGGCTTTACTGAGCTCTCAAATGAAGATGGTGAGAAAATTACTATCCCGAACAAGCATATCGTTGGAGAGATTCTGCATAACTCCGCCGAGTGCAAACTGGTTGAAACCCGCTTTACCGTCAGTTATCAAACCGATGCCGACCAACTGACATCACTTATCCATGGCCTGCTCAGCGACGCTCCTCAGGTCGCCACCGACAGGGGAATTCAGGTAGGCATTAATGATTTCAACCCCATGGGAATGGAGATAGGCGTGCGTTATCTGGTCCCGACTGCCACTTATCACAGAGACAAGTATGAAACCAATATGATGCTTCATCGACAGCTCAAGCAGGCCAATATTGAAATGGCCTGTCCGCTGCGGGAAATTCATGTGCCACCGGGCACTCACCCACTGTGATTAACCCGGTGTTGACCGAGAATCATATCGACGTGAGGAATACCATCTTCCAGGTATTCCTCTGAAGCGTTCTCAAATCCCAGCCCTGAGTAGAACTTATTAAGATAAAGCTGAGCACCAATCTGAATACCGGCTTCTGGCCACAGGGTTTGAGCATGCTCAACCGCCTTTTGCATCAGCTCCTGCGCCAGCCCTTTGCCTCTGGCATCTTCCACCACCAGCACCCGCCCGATACTCGCCTGAGGATAGCTTAATCCGGGAGGCAAAATACGCACATAGGCCATCAGCTTGCCGGTTTGATCATGACACCAGAAGTGCTTCACCTCAGGGTGTCGGTCTTTGTTATCCAACTCGCTGTAGGCACAGGCCTGCTCAGTCACAAACACATCCACCCGGGCCTTCAGGATGTCATAGAGTTCATCCAGGCTGAGTTCGTTAAAGGGTTTTAGGCACCAGTTCATATCGTTGATTCTCTTCAGGATCTATTTTTGTACTGAATTTACTGCAATGTGCCAGAAAACCGAAGATACCAGGAGCCCATTAATGGCATAACTCCAATAGCCGGTTTCTATCAACCCCACTGGCAAACCAGAATTAAGTTGCAAAACAAACTGCCAAAATACTCCAATACTTACCCCTGAACCTAAGTAAATCGACCAGTGCCTGATCCCCAAGCAAGAAAAAACCAGTGCACAGGTAGACCTACCGATATAACGATCAAATAAGCAGTGCCAACAAAGCCAAACACAAACATGAAGATAATAAAAATAGCGCCAGGAATCTGAGACATCGAGTTTTGCGCCGTTCCATGAGCAGCACCCAACAAATGCTCAATAAAAAGAATGGCGACAAAAACCAGAGTTATCCAGGGAGCGATTAGTACTGCTTTTATCGTTTGCTTTGCGTTCATAAACTCACTGGCGTTGGAGGCATTAGCCTGGAAGCAGTGCCACGCCGGCAAAGTAAGGATGGAGCCAAACAGCCGCCACCATAATCACCAGGCTGATAACCGCTCCCCTTATTTCCCTTACCCAGGAACCAACATCAGGTTTAACCCAGTCGCCATCGCGGCGGTTGATTAACAGCATTTGCACCAGCGCCCAGGCACCAAGGCCACCAAACAACACCAGTGAGCGACTTTCGCCATTAGACAACATGTGCGCCACCGCCCACACCACAACAGACATCAACATGGGATGACGGATAAGACGTTTGATCCGGGTGGGATACATAGACGCGCCAAACAGAATAAAGGCCACCAGCATCAGGCTCATGGTGGCGTGGCGCATTCCCATGCCTGCCACATAGAGATATTCCACTGGGGTGTGTCGCCAGCCATAAACAATCAGCCCCAGCGAAATTAAAATCGACAGGCTGAACAAACCTTTATAGCGCCCAACACTGCTAGCCAACTGCGCTGCGCGCCAATTGGGGGCCAGCGATGGCAACAGATGGGTCAATGACCAAAGCAGCACACCCAGTATCAAATAAAGCATTCAACTCTCCTTGTAAAAGCAGCCTCAAATGAGGCTGCAGATTATTATCAAACCATCAATACGATACTTACTAGAGATGAGTTTGCAGGAACTTCAAATAAGCCTCTGAAGCAGTAATGCGGTTCACTTTTTTGGTAAAGCCATGGCCTTCATCCTCAAACAGCACGTACTCTACCGGCACGCCATTTTCACGCACTTTCTCTACCAACTCATCACTTTCAACCTGTAATACTCTGGGGTCGTTGGCGCCCTGAATCACCATCAGAGGTTTAGTGATATTGGTTGCGTGGAACAGTGGCGAAATTGCGCGGTGTCGCTCGCCATCGGTAGCAGGGTCACCCATCTCATCGTACAGAGCCTTTCTGAAGGATTCCCACCAGGGTGGAATTGAGTTCAGGGTGCGAACCCAGTTGGTCACCCCAAAGATATCGATTCCCACTTTGAAGGTTTCCGGCTCAAATGCCAATGCAGCCGCCGTCATATAGCCGCCATAGCTGCCGCCCATGATACCGATACGCTCATCATCAACCCAGTCCAGGCCTTGCAGATAGGCTTTACCCCACACCATATCCTGCAGGTCGCCTTCGCCGTGTTGCTTGTCATCCAAATGGAAGAAGGTTTTACCATAGCCGGAGCTGCCACGATTATTAATGGCAAAAATACCATAGCCCTGATTAACCAGATGCTGAATAGTTGGGTTGTAGCCGCTGCGGCTCTGACCGCCCGGACCACCATGTACCCATATCATCACAGGGGCAGGATTGTCAGCGGACGCTTGCTTGGGTTTATACAGCAGCCCCGGGATCTCCAGCCCGTCAAAGCTCTTGAAACGGACCACCTCACTGGGTACCAGATGAGCAGTATCCATTGCCGGATTCAATGCCTCTGTCAGCTTTCTGGCCTCAGGCGCTCCCAGAGTCCAGACATAAAGGTTTGATGGAGAGGTATCTGAGTTCAAATAAAACGCCATTTGAGTTTCGTCATCTGAGAAACGTACCGCGCGAATATCTCCGGCAGGTAAAGGCGGCAGTGCCAACGGCTTACCGGTTTTGGTATCAAGAATAGAGACCTTGCTGGAAGCATCAGCATTCACACCGGACACCTGATAGCGACCTGAGTCAGAGAAGCGAATAAAGGTAACATCCCAGTCATCGGCCAATACCTGTGAGTGTTTACCTGTGGGCATGTCGTATTGCCAGATCTGGCTGAACTCGCCTTTGGCATCGGTGCCGTAATACAGGCTGCGACCATCAACAGAAAAACCTTCCACCATATAGTTGGCAGGCTCAGTGTGTTCACTGATTAACTCAGGTTCGCCACGCTTGCGCAGATCGAGAATATAAACATCACTGTCACGATTGCTGTGGGTTTTCCCCAGCGCAACAAAATGCCCTTTTGGCCCGACATCGCCTACTTCGTATCCGGCATTGTTGGTGAACACCAATTTGCTGGAATAGTCTTTACTGTCGTAACGATAAAGGTCGTTGAACCTGGGGTCCCTTTCATTACTTGTCACAAAGAAGGCGCTGCCATCTTTGGTGAAACCGCGAAAACTGGCTCTGGTCTCATCACCAGGAGTCAAATCTTTAACAGTGCCATCCTGCTCCAGTACGTAAACGTGATATCTCTCATTACCGCCGCTGTCTTTGGTAAACAGTACACGTTTATCCTTTGGAAACCAGGACACGGGATAGCTGGTGTCCGGGGAGTCTGTAAGTTGAGTCTTGTTGCCGGTTTTGACATCCATGCTGTAGACATTGAACACACCGGATTCATCGGAGCCCATCAGAATGGATTCACCATCATGGGAGAATCCAGAGCCAAAATATGAGGTGGTTTCATAAAACGCTTTGGCATCGTAGTTTTGATGCTGAGTTTTAACGTTATTTGCCTGGTTTTGAGTATCGCTGCCTCCCGAACTACCCGCGCATCCGCCGAGCAGAGCTGCAAACACCAATGCAGAAATCCCTGTTGTTATTACCTGTTTCATCCAGCTTCCCCTAAATGATCTATTGGTCAATGTCCTTTGATAACAGGTCAATTTATCAGCATCAACCTTGAGTTGTGTACAAGTGTGTTTGAAGCTGGTCCCATTTGATTGAAATTTGCCATCAATATCAAAATTATTAACTGGGTCAATGAATTAATTTCATTCTGACAGGATTAAAAGTCTTGATGGGAATCAAGTTGCCAGTAAGCAATTACATGCCAGAATCCGCCACCGACCCAGACATTCTGTTTGAGTCCCCTCTGTAATTCACAAGAACAATAACTAATGACGATAAAACAGCTGAGCCTGTTGATTGCCGGTTGCCTGTTTGGCAACGCGGTAATCTCAGCCGATCTTAATGATGAGTTTTTCCAGCAGAAGTTTGCCAAAGCAGACTATGCACCAGCTGGCGCTCAAACCTGCAGTCAGTGTCATGAAGATGCCATGCAGGGCTTTTTAAGCTCTATTCACGGTAATAAAACCTTGGAAGGCACACCTGCATCAGGAATAGCGTGCGAAGCCTGCCACGGCCCATTGGGGATGCATGCTGAAGATCCCCAGGCCAACCCAATGTTGCGGTTGGGTGCCATGGAACTGGCCAATGCCAGTGCCAAACTGCAAAACCAGATGTGCCTGCGTTGCCACGGTGATCAGTTCCCGCTGGAAACCACACCATGCGCCGCCTGTCACACAGGTATTCATACCGATAACGCCATTCCCGATACCCAGAAACAGTCCCTGGCCTGTCTTGAGTGCCATCCGCAACTACAAAAGCAGGTACGGATGAAGTTCACCCATGGTCTGGTGGATGATAAAGGCAGCAATATCCAGCAGGGATGTTCCAGCTATTGCCATGCCGCTCACGGCAGTAAATGGGCACCCGCTTATCAGACACCGGCATTAAATGCGCCATGCTTCGAGTGCCACATCGACAAGCAAGGGCCATTTAAGCAGGAGCACACCGGCTTTAAGGGCAACTGCACCAAATGCCACGATCCACACGGCACTGAAGATGCACACTTGCTTCGGCCCAATATCGAAAAAGTCTGTGCCGAATGTCATGGTGAACAGCCAGTGCTTGAACATGCCAGCTCTGAGCAGGTTCACGGCCATAACTGATACACAAACAACAAAGGCCACATGATGTGGCCTTTGATTTCTCATTCCCGAAAGCTTAGTTCACAGGGAAGTTCTGCACGGTATCACTGCCTGCGGTCACAGTCAGATTGCCACTGGCCGCAAACATTTTGAATGGAGCATCCACATCGTCAGCATTATTGTCTGCATCCGGGTCATCATTCTGCGCCAGGCAGGTGTAACCCAGTGTATAAGTCCCGGCAGCAACAAAACCAAACTCATATTCAAAAGTATTTGGTGTGTCGCTGTCTTCCACTACACGAGCCGAAGCTAATGGTGCCACCTCAGTCAGAACTGAAGCGCCAGTATTAAAATCACCCATGTTCTCCAGCAGAGTGTCCTGAGGATACAGGTAAACAACCGGGCTGAATTCAGAGCCGCCTGCATCTGCCTCACACTCAGCCATAAATGCTGTGCTGACATCACCCTCTACAGAACCAACTTCAACTGTATTAACCAACTGAACGGCGGTTGGTTTTAGAGTGTAGTAATTTTTGTTGCCATGGGGAGCCTGCAGCACTTTTGCCAGATCAAACTCAGCCACAAAGTTGTTATCACCGGCAGCAATAGTGAACTTCTTATTGAAGAACAAACGGCCGGTATCAGCGTCATCAGCGCCCGTGCCACCACAGCTGCCATTGCTGTTGGTCACCAGGCCAAAATCACTGCCAGCGGCATCTTTTACATAAGAGCTCGCAACATCAGTCTGTTCACGGTTTTCCATGTAAATACACAACTGATATTCACCGAAGGGTAAATCTTTACCTGTGACCAGAGTTCGAACATCATCGCCCTGATAATCAAGCAGGTTTACCTGTACCGCATCGCCATTGTTATCCACATTGAAAGAGTGAGTCTCAGATGCTCCTTTCAACACGACTTGCTTAAAGGCGATATTCACTTCCTGTACTGATGCAGGGTTATCTGACACGCCCAGACTAAAACGCCCCATATTAGGCGCTGGAGAGTCGTCGCTGCTGCCACCACAACCGGTCAAAAGAGCCCCGGATACAGTTAAAGCTATGATAGACAGATAAGCTTTCATGGATGGTTACCCCTTAGTTCATGCATTTTTGTTAATACTACAGGATTAGCTTGAGTAATCGCATGGTTAAGCTGCATTTTGAAGCCAACTTTTGTGCAGGAAGGGCTAAAGCATCTCCCGCGCCAACTCCCCGAGCCGGGTCACGGCTACCTTCACCTTGTCCTCGTCATCAAACGCCCCACATAACCTCAAACAACTTGAGTATTGACCCGAGCTGGAGAAAACATCACCAGGGAAAAACGCAATACCATTGGCAACGGCCACGGACAAGAGATCGGCAGAATCTATACCGGGAAGCTCAACCCACAGGACAAAGCCCCCCAGGGGCTTGCTCACACGGGTTTTAGCCGGAAAACTACTCAGTACCCACTCCCGCATTCTTTTTAGATTTAGTTGCAGACGCTTTCCCATAGTTCGAATATGGCGACTGTATCCCCCACTCGCCATAAACTCTGCGACCAGAGCCTGAACAATCAAAGGCTCGGATACATTGCGAAATGCTTTAAGTCTCACAATCTGCTGGTGATACTTCCCACCACAAAGCCAGCCAATTCTTAAACCTGATCCCAAAGACTTGGCCACTGATGAGCAATAGATAACGCGACCATACGGATCCAGTGCTTTCAACGATGGCAGACTCTTTCCTGCGGTCTGAAGTTCAGAGAACAGATCGTCTTCAATCACCATAAAGTCTTTTCGTTCAGCCAACTCCAGCAGAGCACGCCTGTTATCCTCTGACATCTGACTGCCTGTGGGGTTGGAGAAGTCCGGACAGATAACCAGGGCGGAGACCTGCCATCGCTCCACAGCCAACTGCAATGCCTCCAGACTCAAGCCCCACTCCGCTGATCCCGGGATTTCAATTACCTTCATACCCAGTGATTCGATAATCTGTAAAAGCCCGGGAAAACAGGGACTCTCTACGGCAATTGTGTCTCCGGCTCTGGCAATGGTGGCCAGCGCCAGAGAGATAGCATCCTGACACCCTCCGGTAACCAGTACTTGCTCTTCTCCGGCCTCTATTCCCTGCAGTCTCAGCCTCTTACTTATCTCCTGTCGCAGCGGTAAATATCCGCTGCTGAACTCAGGTTGTAACAGTGATCCCATCTCATAACGAGCCAGACGCGCCAGTTGCTTTGAAAGGGCCACTTTGGGCAACAAACCCGGCGACAGCACCGCAGTTCCCAAATCTGTCACTCCGCTGCTGGCACACATTGAAAGCACCTGCAACATACGGTTGTGGATCTGAGACTCCCCCGGATGACTCAGCTTGTACTCCTCTGTATCTTGATAGCAGACATAGTATCCAGCTCCGGGCCTTGCCTCGACCAAAGCTTTATCTTCCAGCAATCTCAGCGCAGCCTGGGCCGTGGACATGCTGACGCCATATTGCTCACAGCACTCCCGAACAGAGGGAAGTCGTTCATTGAAGCGATATCCACCCTGTTTGATTTGCCGCTCCAGACTGAACGCGACCTTTTGATATTTCTTCATAGAAAAACAGTACAGTTCCTTCAGGATTAATAGATACAGCACATTTAGTTCAACAACTGTACTGATAAATTAGTCTCTAGCCACAGCTGTTGCCAAGTACAAGTTTCTTTTAGCTTAAAAACACCTGCTGCCAATACCCACCAAGGGTTCAGCTAAATAACAAAGGAGAAACTATGCCTCTGGTAACCCCGCTGCCCGCTGACACTAATGCTGAAGTGGCCAAAATGGCCGAATTTTTCAATGAGACACTGGGCTTCTGCCCCAACAGCGTATTGACCATGATGCGCCGCCCCCGCATCGCCAAAGCGTTTATCGAGCTGAATATGGCTGTGATGGAAAACCAGGGCAGACTCACCAGTTCCCTTAAACGGCTGATCGCCTACATTTCCAGCAATATCACCGGCTGTCGTTATTGTCAGGCCCATACCATCAGGGCCGCTGAACGCTATGGCGCGGAAGCCGCCCAGCTGGAAAATGTTTGGGAGTACAGAACTCATCCGGCGTTCAGCGAGGCTGAGCGAGCCGCTCTGGATTTTGCTGCCGCGGCGTCTGTCATTCCCAATGATGTGGATGATGAGTTGAGCGAGCGTTTACACCGCTACTGGAAGGAAGATGAGATAGTGGAAATGCTTGGAGTTATCTCCCTGTTTGGTTACCTCAATCGCTGGAATGACTCCATGGGGACAACACTGGAAGCTGGCGCCATTGATTCAGGCGAGCAACTCCTCTCCAGACGTGGCTGGAATACTGGAAAACATATATAGTCCGGAACATACAAAAAAACCCCGCGATGCGGGGCTTTCCGATTAATCAGGGCTGTTAACTACAGCATCCCTTTTTCTCTGATTTAAAGGGCAGCATTTGCCATAGTACCCGTCCCATCAGGAAGGCCAACAGCAAACCGGAAGCGGCGACTATCCACTCAGGCAAGAGCTCATGGTGTTCGCCAATCTGAGGCATCACCTCAAAACCAAAGGTCTCGACCAGATAGTTCACCAGTACGCCGGATAACAGCGCGACACCCAATACCCCACCCAGATAACCATACAGCGCACGCTTACCCAGCTCTTTGGAAACTACGCCCAGGGTCGCGATATTGGTGGCCGGACCCGCCATCATGAATACCAGTACAGCACCGGGAGAGACACCGGCCAGCAACAAACCTGCGGCAATCGGCGTGGACGCGGTGGCACAGATGTACATGGGTACAGAGATAACCACCATCACCAGCATCGCCAGAATGCCATCGCCCCACTTGGCCAGGAAGTCACCTGGCACATAGGTTTGTACCAGCGCTGCGAAGAACAGACCAATCAACAGCCAGATAGCTGTGTCACGAACCAGATCTGTGGCCGCATAGTGTAGGCCTTTAAAGATACGGAAAGAGATGGAAGTGCCTTTCAGCTGAGCTGCGGTATCTTCGGTGCTGCTACAGCATGAATCTGCACCTTCGGCACTATGATTCTTATCTGTACTGCAACAAGAGCTGGCCTGCACTTCAGGTTCCGCTTTGGTGGAGCAGCAGGACTGGGCCGGTTTCGTATCTGTATCAGCAGGTGCCGTCATCATCGAGGGCGTGGAGCCACAACAGGATGATACCGGCTTCATTACCACTGGAGCAGGCTCAGTCTTGGGGCTGCAGCAACTGGATTCAACTTTTTCAGTATCTTTGGCTTTAGTTGAGCAGCAGGAGTCCGATTCAATGCTGGCTTTCGCAGAGGATGACTCGCTAATAGGCTTGCCATCGTCATCATCACGCCCCACCAGCAAACCTGCCACCACGGCACTGACCACGGCAGCGATAGGCCGGACTATCGCCATAAAGGGACCAAGCAGAACATAAGATACGCTGACAGAGTCGATACCGGTTTCCGGCGTCGATACCATAAAGGAGGTGGTCGCCGCTTTGGACGCACCGCTGCGGCGCAGGCCCACAGCTGCAGGGATCACTCCGCAGGAACACAAAGGTAGAGGCGCACCGAACAAGGCCGCTTTAACTGTGGTTTTCAAACCGTGACCACCCAGTTGCTTGTTCATCCAACTCATGGGAACAAACACCTTCAGCAGACCAGCCAATACCAAGCCCAGCAGCAACCAGGGGGCAGACTCCAAAAAGAGTTTTAAAAAGTTCTCTATCAACATAATGCTTATATGACTCTGACGGTTTTCGTCCGTTTATTTCACTGTTTACCGTGCTCACAGCCAGGTTCCTCGCAGCGAACTTCAGTCAGTGAAGACTCCAGTGCTTCGAGAATCGAGCAGTGCTCGGCACTTTCAGGCCCTCCGCAGCAGGCGCGGGACAGAGCTTGTAATGTGGTTTTAAAGACATTCAGTTGAGCAATACGCTCTTCAACCTGAGCCAACTTGTCATCCACCATACCTTTAACATCGGCACAGGCCCACTCTGACTTGTTTAACTCTATGGACAGAAGTTCAGTGATCTCACTCAGGGTGAAACCCACCTCTTTGGCCCTCAATATAAAGCGCAGGCGATTGGCGTCCTGCTCGGTATACATGCGGTAACCTGAGTCAGTGCGCATAGATGGCGCCAATAGCCCATGTTTTTCATAAAACCTGAGTGTGTCGGCTTTCACCTCACACATACCGGCCAGCTCACCAATGCGATACATGCTGCGACTCCTGTACTGATTTATGCTGGATTATAAACCTTGGAGTTTAATCCAAGGTCAAGGGTTCAAGGAAATAAGAATCGATCTCAAATCACAATTTCAGCATTTGCTCTTCATCCCTACAGACCCTAGTGTTCGCATATCAATATTGTGAAATTGCACATAAAAACCCTGAGCAAAGGGCTTCTAATGTAAAATACGCCCGCCTGAACCGGAGGCTTCCGCTGTATTTAGCAAGTCTTGGTATCGGGTATTGGAGCCAGATATTTGCCTGCCTCCAGTTTGTTAAAGGGACTTTTGGAAAGCAGCGACTGCGCAACAATGTGTATACGCTGTTTTCCGAAAGATCCTTGAACTTAAGGTGAAGCGCTGATGCTGTCAGTCTGCCTGTGGGCGGGTGTGCGTCTGCGCCAACCAACAACAAACTGGACCCTGTGAACAAATGACAACTCCAAGACCTATCCGTCGCGCGCTGCTCAGCGTTTCCGATAAAACCGGTATCCTCGAATTTGCCCAGGCACTGCATCAGGCTGGCGTAGAACTGCTGTCCACCGGCGGCACTGCCAAATTGCTGGCTGACAATGGTGTGCCGGTTACTGAAGTGTCGGACTACACAGGTCACCCTGAGATCATGGATGGTCGCGTTAAAACCCTGCACCCCAAAGTTCACGGCGGCATTCTGGCTCGTCGCGGCACCGACGAAGCAGTGATGGCCGACAATAGTATCAACGCCATCGATCTGGTTGCGGTTAACCTTTACCCCTTCGCACAAACGGTCGCCAAAGAAGGTTGCACCCTGGAAGACGCTATCGAGAACATTGATATCGGTGGCCCTACCATGGTTCGCGCCGCAGCCAAGAACCACAAAGATGTGACTATCGTGGTCAACGCCAAAGACTATGGCAAAGTTCTGGCTGAGATGGCTGCCAATGAAGGCTCAACGACTCATGCTACCCGCTTTGACCTGGCGATTGCTGCCTTTGAGCACACTGCGGCTTATGACGGCATGATTGCCAATTACTTCGGTACCCTTGTTCCTATGCATGGGGTTCCGGCCCATTCAGAAGATGAGAGTAAAGCTGATTCCAAATTCCCACGCACCTACAACACCCAATTGGTGAAGAAGCAGGATCTGCGTTACGGCGAAAACAGCCACCAGAAAGCCGCTTTTTACGTGGATACTCAAATCGATGAAGCCTCTGTGGCCACTGCCGTACAGCTGCAGGGCAAGGCACTGTCTTACAATAATATCGCCGACACCGATGCCGCATTGGAATGTGTCAAAGAGTTCGATGCGCCGGCCTGCGTTATTGTTAAGCACGCCAACCCATGCGGTGTAGCTCTGGGCAACAACCTGCTTGAAGCCTATGACCGCGCATTCAAAACAGACCCAACCTCAGCCTTCGGTGGCATCATCGCCTTTAACGGCGAGCTGGATGCAGACACCGCAGCAGCCATTGTTGAGCGTCAGTTTGTTGAAGTGATTATTGCACCAAGTGTCAGCCAGGCTGCCCGTGATGTGGTCGCAAAGAAAGCCAATGTACGTCTACTGGAGTGTGGTCAGTGGAATAGCCAGACCAAAACACTGGACTACAAGCGCGTGAATGGTGGTCTGCTGATCCAGGACAGAGATCAGGGCATGGTTGGGCTGGATGACCTCAAGGTCGTGACCAAGCGTGCGCCTACTGCCGAAGAGCTGAAAGACCTGCTGTTCTGCTGGAAAGTGGCCAAGTTCGTTAAATCCAATGCCATTGTCTATGCCAAAGAAGGCATGACCATAGGTGTTGGCGCCGGTCAGATGAGCCGTGTTTACAGTGCCAAAATCGCTGGCATCAAGGCCGCTGATGAAGGACTGCAGGTTGAGGGCAGTGTGATGGCATCAGACGCCTTCTTCCCATTCCGTGATGGTATCGATGCCGCCGCAGCTGCTGGTATCAGCTGTATTATCCAGCCGGGCGGTTCAATCCGAGATGAAGAGATTATCGCAGCGGCCGATGAACATGGCATGGCCATGGTGTTTACCGGCATGCGCCATTTCCGTCATTAATCTAAAGTCTGTTGCGCCGCAGCTCTTCGGCCTATGTCATTGAGACACATGATATGGAGTCGATAGTTAAGCTGCGGTCACGGGCTGAAGTTCAAGGAAGGCTCGCGGAGTTTATAAGCATAAATGAGCAAGCCTGACACCGAAATTCAGCCTGTGGCAAAGCGCATTAAATGATAACAAGGACAAAACGATGAAGATTCTCGTAATTGGTGGCGGTGGCAGAGAGCACGCCCTAGGTTGGAAAGCCGCTCAGAATCCTGAAGTAGAAACCGTATTTGTTGCCCCGGGTAACGCCGGTACTGAACTTGAACCCAAGCTGGAAAATGTCGCCATTGAGGTGACGGATATCGCTGCTTTGGTTGAATTTGCCAAAAGCAATGATGTCGCCCTGACCATAGTCGGCCCTGAAGCTCCTCTGGTTATCGGTGTAGTAGATGCCTTCCGCGCAGCGGATTTGGCCATCTTTGGTCCGACTCAGGCAGCCGCTCAGCTGGAAGGCTCCAAGGCTTTCACCAAGGATTTTCTGGCCCGCCACAATATCCCTACGGCCGCCTATCAGAACTTTACCGAAATTGCCCCGGCCAAGTCCTTCGTCACTGAACTGACCAACAAAACCGGCTTCCCTGTGGTGATTAAAGCCGACGGCCTGGCAGCAGGTAAAGGCGTGATCATCGCCCAGAATCAGGCTCAAGCTGATGCCGCTATCGAAGATATGCTGGCGGGCAACAAGTTTGGTGAAGCAGGCAGCCGCGTGGTGGTAGAAGAGTTCCTGGTAGGTGAAGAAGCCAGCTTTATCGTCATGGTGGATGGCAACAATATTCTGCCAATGGCCACCAGCCAGGACCACAAAGCCCGCGACAATGCCGATAACGGTCCCAATACCGGCGGTATGGGTGCTTACTCCCCCGCTCCTGTAGTCACTGCCGATGTACACGACTGGGTAATGACCAATGTGATCCGCCCAACTGTAGACGGTATGGCTGCGGAAGGTAACACCTATACCGGCTTCCTGTATGCAGGCCTGATGGTGGATACCCAGGGCCAATCCAAGGTACTGGAATATAACTGCCGCTTTGGTGACCCGGAAACCCAACCGATCATGATGCGTCTTAAGTCAGATCTGGTTGAACTGTGTTTGGCAGCCTGCCGCGGCGAGCTGGATCAAGTCACCGCCGAATATGACGAGCGCGCCGCTCTGGGTGTGGTCATGGCGGCCGGTGGTTACCCGGAAAGTTACCGTAAGGGCGATGTGATTGAAGGCCTGGATCTGGGTAACACTGATGCCAAAGTGTTCCACGCAGGTACAAAAATGCAGGACGGCCATGTCACAACCAATGGCGGCCGCGTACTGTGTGCAACTGCCCTGGGTAATACAGTGACTGAAGCCCAACAAGCTGCTTATGCTCTGGTGGACAAAGTGCACTGGGATGATGTGTTCTTCCGCACCGATATCGGTTACCGCGCTATCGCCCGCGAAAACAGCTGATCTCTATCCTGATGCAGTCAAAGCCCCGGCACAGTCCCGGGGCTTTTTGTTTTTTTGACGCCCGCCATTTGAATGACGCATAAATTTATGTTTTTAAAGGATTATTACCTTTAACCCTGAGCGTTCGCCGCTATAATAATTGCCACTTGCAACATATGTTCAACAAGGATTGTGCATGAGATACACATTGGTTTTCGGCGCCCTTACATTGGCGCTTACTGGCTGTGGAGGCGGCTCTTCCGATGAGGGAGATAACTCAGGAGGAGTTACTCCCCCACCAACTCCGACTCTTTATCAGGCCAGTACACAGACCGGAACCGGTGGCCAGTTGCAACCGATCAGCCTGGAGGTAGAGTCAGGAAAGCAGGGAAGTTTCACCATAGCACCTGACTCTGGCTATGTACTTGAGCAGATATCAGGCTGTGGCGGTAATCTCGATGGTAACACTTACACCACGTCCAATATGACGGCTGACTGTGACATCAGCGCCAGCTTTATCACCAATGCCGAGAATGCTGTACGCCAGCAAAGCCACAAACTGGCCAGCGCCGAAGAGCTGATTGCATATGCCCGTGGCGCTATCAATACCAGTGAAGAGAAACGCAAAGATCTGGTAGACCAGATCTTCCAGGATGTCAGTCAGCTCACCTGGCACCCCACCCACGACTCCATTACCTTTACCGGCTTTTTACCTGAGTCCACATTCACCCTGCTGCCATCCAACATTAATGGCAATGGCGATTCGGCAGTCAGAGGTCTGGTCATGGTATCCGAGCTGGATGGCAATCGCTCTGCAGCCATGGGTTCCAATCTGTTTTCGGTAAACAGATCAACTGAGACAGATACCCTGTTAAAAGGCCTTATCGGCTGGCTAACACAGGGCAATGATACAAAGGATGGTCTGAGCATAGTCACAGCTCAGATGCCCAGTCGGGCTGACAGCTGGTACTTCCCCCATAACGAAGGTATACGCAGTTGGCTGGCAGAACACTATCCTGACGCCCATGTCATCAATGATGCCAACAGCTGCGATTATGCTGCGCTTGGTACCTGTATCGACACTCTCAAGCCGGATCTGATTGTATTGTCAGATATCGACAGAGAAAGTCTTGGCCATCAGGGCATTAAGGATGCAGTAGAAAAAGCGCAATCTGAAGGTATCCCACTGCTACTTTCAAACTACCGACGCCATGCCAGTGACATGCTCTCTCCCCTGTATCAGCAAATGGGGCTGGCCACCTACGGCAACTATTGGCAGAAACTTCAGGTAAGCGACCTGAGTGTCGCCACCATCAAACAGGATGATGTTAATCTCAGAGGCGTGGATACTCTGCTGGCCAATATGCAAAGCGGTAATTTCACCACCAGCCTGCTGGATAACTGCCGGGGTAACTTTATCAATTGTAATGAAGCAGAGTTTACCCGGGATTTTAAAGGCGGCGCTGACTGGCTGAGAAACGCTGCGGCAACTCTGGACAGAGCAGCCACCAATGCCTTCACCCTGGACTCAGCAAACACGCTTAAAGCCAGCTTACTGCTGGCAGACAAATACCGTGAAACCATCGACTACCCAATCGCCTGGGAAGAACACCAGGCATGGCAGCAAGCGATGTTTTCCGACTGGCTGGTGAACTACGCCCGCCCGAACAACAGTGCCCAGCCGGATTTGGGTGAATATATCACTGAGCGGGGCAACCTGAGCAAAGGCAGTGACGCCCACTATCAGCACCCTGAAACCACCTCAGGACGCAAGACCATTTCAGTGCCTTACCCCAACCAGTGGACCACCACAGGCTGGTATGTACTGCCGGGGCAAACCGTTACCCTGACCCGCCACGACACGCACAGCTCATCAGTGGAGATAAAACTCAACTACCACAGGCCCAATACCAACCGTGCCTTTGAGCAGAAGATTTATCGAGGACCACTTGAGCTGGCCACCCAGCGCCTGCCGCTGACCGCAGGTGAATCCATCAGCTTTTCCAGCCCCTATGGTGGCCCTCTGTATCTCTACTTCCGCGGTGGCGAAGGCGAGCAATCCGCAGATGTTTCGGCATCGGGTATCGCCCTGCACCCGGCAATTATGGACTTCAGCGATCAGGCTCAGTTCCAGGCTTTCAATGACCGTCTTGCCCAGACTGAACTGCCCCATATAGACCTGCGCTCCTTTGGTGCTGAGCAGCATATGCGCAGGGATAAATTTGAAAATGCCATAGGCGGCAGCATCCCTGATGTAAATGCCCTGCTGACGAGCATCTCTGAAGACCATATCAATGCGGTGTACACTCTTGCCGGATACAAGATCCAGGGCAAGACTCTGGCGCAATCACTGCCTGCGGATGTCAGCCAGGCCTGTGTCAATCTGCTTGGACCGGAGTGCCTGGATGAAGCCCTGCATACCCGCAGCATTATTCAGCACGCCAACTATGACCAGAATGCACACTGTGGTTGGGGCTGCAGCGGCAACCCCTGGGATGCAGGCTGGAACATCAGCCCGACCGGATGGGGCGATAACCACGAATTGGGGCACAACCTGCAAACCAACAAGCTGAACGTGCAATACGCCTCTGAAGCCAATACCGACAACTGGGCTGGATATGGCAGCCGCGCAGGTGAAAACTCAAACAACATCTTCCCCTATGTCGTGAAGTGGCAGGCCCATTACTTGCGTGACGGCAATACCGACGTGATTACCGATGGCCATATGAACCACAAAGACCTCTTCTATGTGTTTATGTCCGATGCCACCGAAACAAAAAATAGCGCAGGAGAGCGAGTAGTTCTGGGTGCCAATTGTAATGTGTTGGACCAAGGAAGCAGCCGTTATGAAGCGCCCTGGTACAGCAACAACTACGCAATTCATAACGGCTACAGAATGGCTTTCTATATTCAGATGGCGCTGCGTGCCCACGGTATGGAGATGACAGATGGCACCAAACTGGCGAACGGCTTCAATATCTTCACTCTGCTTTATCAGCACCAGAGGATCTTTGGTCACCACGCCCAAAACGCTGAGCAGTGGGATGCCAATAAAGACCAGCTTGGCTTTGGACTCTTCCCCTATCAGGGACACACTGTCTACGGCGGACGAAGTGTTAGGGATATTCCGGGCAATGACTTTATGTTGGTATCGCTGAGCAGGCTGACTGGTATGGATTGGCGTAGTCACTTTGACCTGCTGGGTCTGAGATACTCCAGCCTGGCCGCCACCCAGACACAGGCCAACAGCAGCAAAGGAGTATTGCCCATGGGCATGTATATTCTGGAAACCGATCTGCCACCAGCCAATATGAGCGAGGGACTCACCTTCCTGCCTTTATCTGTGATTGACGGCACCACTGTGTGGCGCGACGGTAGCAGCCCGTCCAATTGTCCGGTTCCCCAGGCCTGACTCAATAAGAAGTTTTGATGTGATTTCGCCCGGTTTCCCCCGGGCGTTTTTTTAACTTTTCTTCACTTGCCGACACTCGCCTGCAAGCTCACTATCGGGGGAGTCAACTGGAACTATTGGAGAGGTAAGAACCATGTCCAGAGAAATAGATAATCTGATCTACAACGGTGAGAAAGACGGCGTGCATAATTGGGAAAGTATTTCCGGTATGCACTTTTACTGGCACCCTGACTGGCTGCATATCGCAGAAGATATGACGGGCCACAAAGCCGCTGTGGTGATGGATGTCGAAGATGCCAGCCATCATGACGCCGCCCAGGCGTTATCAAAACACCTTAATGAGAATCCAAAAAAATAGGCTGCAATTGCAGCCTATTTCTATTCAAACACCAGCCTCATAACAGAGGTCCTGAGCAATTACAGGCTCTTGGTGAAAGTACGGGTAACCACGTCTCTCTGCTGATCTGGAGTCAGAGAGTTGAAACGCACTGCGTAACCGGATACACGGATGGTCAGCTGAGGGTAGTTCTCTGGGTGAGCAATAGCGTCTTCCAGAGTTTCGCGCTTCAGTACGTTTACGTTCAGGTGCTGACCACCTTCACGCAGAGCAGGAGCCTCAATATTTACCGGACGGGATTCAAACTCGCCCAACTCAGCATAAGCTGCAACATTGTCGGTCATCTCCTGGTTCTTGGCCGCTACGCAGCGCACAGTACCCTCTTCCTGGTCGTGCAACCAGATGGAGTTGATCAGTTCTTCGGATGGTGATTGAGTAATTTGGAATGCAGAAATCATTATGAGTTCACCTAAATTAACCACAGATAATGAGCGGGATTGTAGATGCTTTTTTTCAAACCTGATAGCATTTTTTGTGTTAATTTTGCGACACACACACTATATCTTGTGTTCGAACTGAAATTGTTAATTTCACTTTCCAGCCACAGACTCATCTGCCTGCGCCAGTGATCACTAACTTGTAAAATTCGCGATCACTCTATTTACGCTGTTGAATCGCCTTAAGTGCAATCCTGTCCAACATGCCTGGCCAGAAGATTCTTAACCACTTACCCAACTTTCCTCTGCCTGAAGTCAAAAGCTCACGCTGACGACTGACTATAGCCGGAACCATAAGGGCTGCACACTGTTCAGCTGTCATCAACTTATCCACCTGCATGGGAGACGTACCAAGTGGTTCCCCTTTGGCATCCAGTGCCCGTTTGTGGATCTCAGATTTGACGAAGTCCGGATAGATTTGAGTCACAGCCACCCCATCCTGTGCCAACTCAATACGGAGCGAATCGAAAAAACCACTCACCGCATGCTTGGAAGCACAGTAACCGCTGCGCTCCGGCACTCCGGTCAATCCAGCCAATGACGACACGACGACAATCTGCCCCTTGACTCTTTTCAATGCAGGAAGCGCCAATTTGGTCAATTGCATGGGGGCCAGGTAATTGACCCGTACCAATTTCTCCATCACTCCCAGATCTGACAGTTGATCAAATCTGGACCACATAGTCATACCGGCGTTGTGAATGAGAATATCAAGACTCCCCAACTCCACTTCACACAAGGTGACCAGATCTGCACAACTAAGCCTGTCAGTCACATCCATCACAAAGGCGGTGGCCTGACCTCCGGAGTGCTTGATCTCATTCATCAGTGAATCCAGCCGCTCACTGTTGCGGGCACAGAGTACAAGATGACATCCAAGCGGCGCCATCGCCTTTGCCAGGGCCCGGCCAATTCCCTCGGAAGCCCCTGTTATCACTACAACTTTATCTTGTAACTCATGCATTTAAGGTCCCCTTTCAGTGAGACCTCAACCTCGCACAGGGAAATGTTCAAATCAATCAAATGTGACAAATTTGTGAGATTTTGGCGATAAGCGGGTGAGATCCCTTTGGCAGAGTAACGATCGACAAAGACCAAAAACTCAGTCCAGGAGACTATTTATGAACACTAAAGCTCTGTCCATCGGTGCCCTGATGAGCGCCATTTTGGGCCTGCCAACCCAGGCCGCACAACTGGATATTCAAATCAGCAACCTGACTCATGGTAACTACTTTACCCCTGTGCTGGTGGCTGCTCACAATAACGATATCGCTCTGTTTCACGCGGGAGAAGCTGCCAGTGCTGCACTGCAAAAAATGGCAGAAGGAGGCGCTATTGATGATCTCTCTGCCGCGGTAACAGGCGCATCCGGTGTAGTTCTGGAAAACCCGGCTGGCGGTCTGATGGCACCGGGCATGACCACTGAGTCCATGATGTTGGACACAGGTGATAATGGGTATCTGTCGGTCACAGCAATGATCCTGCCGACCAATGATGGTTTTGTCGGTCTGGATTCCTGGAAGATCCCAACAGAAGGCGGGATCTACACCATTTACTTGAACGGCTATGACGCCGGTACAGAGGCCAACGACGAGATAGTTAATGGCGGTGGCGCTCCGGGGACGCCCGGTATTCCTGCAGCACCGGGGGGGGCAGGTGGTGAAAACGGTACAGGGCTGAATGACACCTCAGATAACGATAAGGTACATATCCACCCCGGCGTAGTGGGTGATATGGACAGCGCCGGTGGTGTCAGTGATCTCAACAGCCAGGTTCACCGTTGGCTCAACCCTGTCGCCAAGCTCACTGTTACAGTGAAGTAAGGGGGTAGCCCATGACTATAACAACCAGATTTAACTCAACCCGCATCAAGCTGACCCTGTTGGCGTCGGCAACTCTGATGCTGGCCGCTTGCTCTGACAACGACAATACCCCACCGCCGGAAATGCCTGAGCCTCCTGCTGTGGTGACAAAGAACTTTGAAGTAACCATTACCAACCTAACCGCCAATCAGCCTTTGTCGCCTGTAGCAACATTGCAGCACAATGATGATGTGCAACTCTGGATGGCAGGTGAAATGGCAAGTGTCGCCCTGGAAAAACTGGCTGAAGGAGGCGATACCTCAGATCTATCCGAACTGCAGGGAGTTACAGGAACAGTCAGCGGTAGTGGCGCGGTTGGCCCGGGCGCGACGGATACTATTAGTATGGAAATTCCGGAAGCCAGAGTGGCCAACTTAGCCGTAATCACCATGCTGGTTAATACCAATGATGCCTTTACCGGTGTGCAGGGAATCGACCTGACCGATTTGGCAATCGATGAAAGCATGAGCTACCGCACTATGGCCTACGACGCAGGCACCGAAGCTAATTCAGAGGCCAAAGGCACTATGCCGGGACCCGCTGACGGTGGAGAGGGCTTTAATGAATCCCGTGAAGGTGATGTAGACAGAGTGCATATTCATCCCGGTGTAATCAGCATGGATGATGGCTTGATGGACTCAGTGCTGTCAGCCTCACACAGGTTTGATAACCCGGTAGCCATGATTACTATCACCCGAACCAAATAAATTAAAACCTTTGGTGAAATATATTTCTCCCCCTGCGGGTCATGTTTGAGACCTGCAGGAGGGAGGGATTTATGGATACGCCTAATCGTGACTTTCAAAGCAAGTTAAGCACCATTCTGCTGGTTGAAGATGAACAAGACCTTTCCCAATTAGTTCAATTGAACCTTAATGCCATGGGATACAGGGTGTTACACGCTTCAACCCTTCAATATGCCAGCCAGTTACTGGCAACAGAGCACATAGACCTACTACTGATGGACCGTATGTTACCGGATGGCGATGGTTTGATGCTATGCCAGCAAATTCGTCAGCAGGGCCTCGCCGTCCCCATAGTCTTGCTGACAGCCAAGGACAGTGAAGCCGATGTCGTGTTGGGCCTTGAAAGTGGTGCAGACGACTATATTACCAAGCCATTCAGTGTGTTGGAGTTAAGAGCCAGAGTAAAAGCCAGGCTAAGGTTTCAGCATAAAGAGGAAGATAAATCCCTGCAGTTCAACGGCATCACCATCAATTGTGAATCACGGGAAGTTATCGCCGATGACACTCAACTGCAACTGACCGCCAGAGAGTTTGACCTGCTCACTTTTCTTGCCAGCCATCCCCAACAAGTATTCAGCCGTATGCAACTGCTGGAAGCTGTGTGGGGACTGAATTACGAAGGCTACGAGCATACGGTCAACAGCCATATCAACCGACTGCGCAGTAAGCTTTCAGGACGTCCCAGACTGGCCGAAACAGTCAAAACTGTGTGGGGAGTCGGCTACAAATTTGCACCGCCATCAGCGACAGAGGTTCATGCCTGATGGGCAGTATGTTCAGCCGACTCATGCTGTCATCCTGTCTGCTGGTTTTCCTGCTGCTAACCCTGTTATGGCAATGGCTGGATTTCAGCCATGAAGCCAGTGTAGAGCTGGTGCAGCAGTCGCTGCACAAAGAATTGGCAGAACATATGGCGCATATTAACCCCATGCTCTCCCAGGGGATTACCTCTGATGCAGCGCTGAAAGAAGCCTTCCATGATTTTATGTTGCTTGGCCCCAGCTTTGAGATCTACACTCTGGATCCCGGCGGCAGAGTTGTCGCTTACGATGCCCCGCAGGAAAAAATTCTCTCTCCCCAGGTCGATCTGACCCGCATACAGGCCTTTCTCAACCAGCAGGCCTTACCTGTATTTGGTACAGACCCCAGAGGTAAGGAGGTTGAGAAAATTTTCTCCGTCAGTGAGCTGAGAGATCCCGCCGGTGCGCTGACCGGCTATCTTTACGTCATTATCGGCGGCGAAGAGTTTGACCACTGGCAATCTGCGGTATTGGCCAGACATCAGCAACGAACCTGGTTGGTGAACTTACTGATCAGTATGCTGTTCGCACTGCTGCTGTTCGCCTTGATGCTGAGGTTTATGACTGCACCGTTGACGCGTCTGTCAAAAGATCTTACCGGGATCCGTCAGCAACAGCACAAAGGCAACTCCCCAACCCTGCCCGGCCAATATGAGGGGGCCCGCGAGGTCACTGATCTGGCCAATGAGATCAATAGTCTGCTTGCTCAGGTCACCCGCCAGCACCAACAAATGAAACACCAACAAAAGGCAAAACAGGACTTTTTGCTGCATCTTTCCCACGACCTGAAAACGCCACTGACTTCTCTGCTGGGTTTTATTGAGACCTGGCGCCTGAGCGGTGATGACAGTGACCGCGACAAGCTAATCGAGCTGGCTGCCAGCTCAGGCCATAAACTTCAACAGCTATTAGCTCAGCTGCTGGAGCTGTGCGCACTGGAAAATCAGACTATTGAACCCAAGGTGTCGAGATTTGAGCTCAGTGAGTTCCTGCTGGACATCCACCAGAGCTTTGAATCAAAAGCTCTCTCCAGAGGAGTAAATCTGCAGATGGAGGGTGGGGACTTGCAGCTCAACACAGACCCTCAGCTACTCACTCGCATCCTCAATAATCTGCTGGATAACGCCCTGAGATATACGCCTTCGGGTGGGCAAATTGTCATTAAACCCCTATGGATAAAGGACCGCTGGCAACTCATGATAAGGGACACCGGCTCTGGTATGCATCAGCATGAATTGGAAGCTCTGACCCAAGGTCAACCCAAAGCCCCATGTTTTGAGGAAGCCAGTCCACTGCCGCAACTTGGGGTAGGCCTGGCCATAGTGCGAAAGCTGGCGACTATGCTCAATTGCTCTATTCATATTGAGAGCGAGCCGGGTAAAGGCTGCAGTGTATATCTGGCACTGGAAATGGTGGACGCCCAAAAACAGCAAAGCACCGCATAGCGGTGCTTTGTATTGTCTTCGGCCTAACCGGCTGAGATTACTTGTGGTACTGAGCGGACAGTTCGTGAATGGATTTAGCGAACGCACCTGCGTGCTCAGGATCCGCAAACTGATGGATGCCGTGGCCCAGGTTAAATACATGGCCTGTACCTTCACCATAGCTGGCCAGGATTGAAGCCACTTCATCACGGATACGTTCAGGAGAAGCATACAGTACAGATGGATCCATATTACCCTGCAGAGCAACCTTATCACCCACGCGACGACGGGCATCACCAATATCCACAGTCCAGTCCAGACCCAGTGCGTCACAACCGGTTTCAGCCATAGCTTCCAGCCACAGACCACCACCTTTGGTGAACAGAGTCACTGGCACCTGACGGCCTTCGTTGTGACGGGTCAGACCGTCTACGATCTTCTGCATATAGCGCAGGGAGAACTCGCGATATGCCGCGTGAGACAGCGCGCCGCCCCAGGAGTCAAAGATCATTACAGACTGGGCACCTGCCGCGATTTGAGCGTTCAGGTACAGAGTGACTGAGTCAGCCAGTTTGTCCAGCAGCATGTGCAGCGCTGCAGGCTCTGCGTACATCATACGCTTGATCTTTTCGAATGCTTTGCTGGAACCACCTTCCACCATATAAGTGGCCAGAGTCCATGGAGAACCGGAGAAGCCGATCAGCGGCACTTCACCTTTCAGTTCACGGCGAATGGTGCGAACAGCATTCATTACATAACCCAGCTCATCTTCAGGATCCGGGATAGCCAGCTTTTTAATGGCGTCGATAGTATCGGTAGGACGTTCGAAACGTGGGCCTTCGCCGGCTTCGAAATACAGGCCCAGACCCATTGCATCGGGAACAGTCAGAATGTCGGAGAACAGGATAGCGGCGTCCAGCTCAAAACGACGCAGCGGCTGCAGGGTCACTTCACAAGCCAGATCGGCATTGCGGCACAGAGACATAAAGTCACCGGCCTCGGCGCGGGTGGCACGGTACTCAGGCAAATAACGACCGGCCTGACGCATCATCCATACAGGAGTCACGTCTACAGGTTGCTTTAATAACGCGCGTAAATAACGATCATTCTTCAATTCTGCCATTTGGCTATTCCTACACTTGTTGATATCTGGCACCTGGGAAAGGCGCATCAGTCCTGTGCGAATGCTGAAGCCTGCTAATGCAGGGTACGCCCTCCCCTGAATCGAGCTTATTCTCGGTCCTTCGGAGAGCGCCTAGTTTAGCATTTGCGCGACTAAAATAACGATCCTGAGGCAATTTCTGTGAACTTATCCCTATCATCTTGACAAGGTTTATAAAAGTTGTCACAAGTTGCAAAAAATATGGGGATTTTGCGAACAGCTACACAGCACCAAAAGAGTGTGACAAAAAAATGTTGCACGGGTTCCGCCCCAATGGTATAAAAACTCTGCGCTAGCAAGAACAATCAAGAAGCTCGTCACATCGAGCCCTGAAAATCTTTATTTGCCCGGTTGCAGTTACTGCCACCGGGTTTTTTATTGCCTGCTATAAATTTGAGTTTTTATTCACTGAATATAAGTATTGATTCACCATCAATCTTTGCATTAACTCAAACTTCTGTATGACAATCCAAGCAAGCCGCTATTTTTAATATACTTTTTTAATACATAAAGCGCTTATTTCGATCAAATCTCTCCCTGATTCCGGTAGACGGATCTTGCCAACTTTTCCATTGAAAACAGCCAAATTACGCGAAATCATACAAAGCGCTGAACTGCGGCGAAAACAGTTGATCAACTGCACATGCGTGGCCTACATTAGGTCTAAGGGATGCGGAAATCTGAAGAGGCTAACCATGCTGACCACATTGGAACAAACGCAACAAAAATGGGGTGGCTCCAACAAGCTGATTGACCAGTGGCTGAACAACCGCCGGGTGTTGTTAGTGCAATACTGCAAAATTGCAGGACTGGCACCCTATGAATCCCCGGGTAGAACACTGCCAGAGTTAGAGGAAGTAAAAACCTTCTGCGACCTACTGGTAGATTATGTATCCGAAGGTCACTTCGAGATCTACGATCAGGTGGTCAGCACCTGTGAAAACATCTCTGATGAATGCAAAGCCAGGGCACACCTGGTCATCCCCAGGATCAGTAAGACCACTGATGCCGCGCTCGATTTCAATGACAAATATTCCGAAGCGAAAGACGAAGAGCTTTTGTACGATCTGGACAAAGACCTCGGCGCCCTGATGGAAGCGATGGAAAGTCGCTTTGAGCAGGAGGATACCTTACTTGAGATTGTCTATACCAATGTGGCAGAACCTGCTGCCGTGGTGCAATAGATACTGACAAGGACTAATAGTGCAGTAACCAGTTACCCATCCCAATAGAAAAGGCCAGCGATTCGCTGGCCTTTTTTGATTCTGCCCGAAGGCTGAATTCCACATCACCTTTGCAGATGATGTGGAATCGGAGATTACACCGCGCTTTGGAAGATCACTTCCCCGGCTTTCTTGGTGTAAGACTCAATCTCATCAAAGTTCAGGTAACGGTATGTATCGGCTGCAGTTGCATCGATCTCTTTAGCGTATTCCTGATACTCCTCAGGTGATGGCAGACGACCCAGCAGAGCGGCAACCGCGGCCAGTTCAGCCGATGCCAGATAAACATTGGCACCTGTACCCAGACGGTTCGGGAAGTTACGGGTAGAGGTAGACACAACGGTCGCACCATCAGCTACACGGGCCTGGTTACCCATACACAGAGAACAACCCGGGATCTCGATACGTGCACCGGCGCGACCGAAGATACCGTAGTATCCTTCTTCAGTCAGTTGGTCCTTGTCCATCTTGGTTGGAGGCGCAACCCACAGACGGGTTGGCAGTGGCTTGGAGAACTTATCCAGTACCTTACCCAGAGCACGGAAGTGACCGATATTGGTCATACAGGAACCTACGAATACCTCATCGATATTGGTCTGGGCCACCTTAGACAGCAATACGGCATCATCTGGATCGTTTGGCGCACACAGGATAGGCTCTTTCACTTCATTCAGATCAATCTCAATCACAGCGGCGTATTCGGCGTCAGCATCAGCTTCCATCAGCTCTGGGTTGGCCAACCACTCTTGCATACCGGCAATACGACGCTCAATGGTACGACGGTCGCCATAACCTTCAGCAATCATCCACTTCAACATTACAATGTTGGAGTTCAGGTACTCGATGATTGGGTCTTTATCCAGCTTGATGGTACAACCGGCTGCAGAGCGCTCGGCAGAAGCGTCAGACAGTTCGAACGCCTGTTCAACCTTCAGATGCTCCAGACCTTCAATTTCCAGTACGCGACCGGAGAAGATGTTCTTCTTGCCCTTCTTCTCCACAGTCAGCAGACCCATTTCGATCGCTTTGTGAGGAATCGCATGCACCAGATCACGCAGTGTGATGCCTGGCTGCATTTCGCCCTTGAAGCGAACCAGAACAGACTCTGGCATATCCAGTGGCATGACACCGGTTGCAGCAGCAAAAGCCACCAGACCGGAACCGGCAGGGAAAGAGATACCGATTGGGAAACGGGTGTGAGAGTCACCACCTGTGCCCACAGTATCAGGCAGCAACATACGGTTCAGCCAGGAGTGGATAACACCATCTCCCGGACGCAAAGATACACCACCACGGTTCATAATGAAGTCAGGCAGGGTGTGGTGAGTATTCACATCAACTGGCTTTGGATAAGCAGCAGTGTGACAGAAAGACTGCATGGTCAGGTCGGCACTGAAGCCCAGACAGGCCAGATCTTTCAGCTCGTCACGGGTCATAGGACCTGTGGTGTCCTGAGAACCTACAGAGGTCATCTTGGGCTCACAGTACTGGCCAGGACGAACACCTTTCACGCCACAGGCTTTACCAACCATCTTCTGCGCCAGGGTATAACCCTTGCCGGTATCGGCTACATCGCCGGGACGTACAAACACATCAGAGGCTTCCAGGCCCAGAGTTTCACGGGCACGGTCAGTCAGACCACGGCCAATAATCAATGGGATACGACCACCAGCACGCACTTCATCCAGCAGTACCTTGGTCTTGAGTTCAAACTCGGAAATCACATCCTCGCTGCCGTGACGCTTAACGACACCCTGGTATGGGAAGATATCAATCACATCACCCATTTCCATAGCGCTGACGTCCAGCTCGATTGGCAGTGCACCGGCATCTTCCATGGTGTTGAAGAAGATAGGCGCGATCTTTCCACCCAGACAGAAGCCACCTGCACGCTTGTTTGGTACGTGTGGGATATCATCACCCATAAACCAGAGTACTGAGTTGGTGGCAGACTTACGGGAAGAACCTGTACCTACTACATCACCCACATATACCAGTGGATGGCCCTGGGTCTTCAGCTCTTCAATCTTCTTGATTGGGCCAACAACACCCGCTTCATCCGGCTCAATACCATCACGGGCATTCTTCAACATGGCCAGAGCATGCAGTGGGATATCTGGACGAGACCAGGCATCAGGCGCAGGAGACAGGTCATCGGTGTTGGTTTCACCGGTGACTTTAAATACGGTCAGGGTGATCTTGTCATCCAGCTTGGGCTTCTGCAGGAACCAATCGGCATTGGCCCAGGACTCAACAACCTGTTTGGCAAAAGCATTGCCAGCGTTCATCTTCTCAACAACATCGTGGAAAGCATCGAACATCAACAGGGTATGGGACAGCGCCTTAACAGCCAGAGGGGCTTTGGCAGCATCATCCAGTTGGGCGATCAGCGGCTCAATGTTGTAGCCACCCTGCATGGTGCCCAGCAGTTCGACTGCGCGCTCAGCGCTCAGGATTGGTGAGCTGACTTCGCCTTTGGCAACGGCGTCCAGGAAGCCGGCTTTTACATAGGCTGCTTCGTCAACACCGGGGGGAATACGGTTTTCCAGCAGGTCGATAATAAATGCTTCTTCACCGGCAGGTGGGTTCTTTACCAACTCAACCAGTTCAGCAACCTGGTGTGCATCCAGTGGTTTAGGGACAACGCCCTCGGCAGCACGTTCTTCGACGTGTTTACGATATGCTTCTAGCACGGCAACATTCCTCTCTGTTTTGGCGCGCTGCGCCAATCCGTTTTTACCGGGACCATCAGCAGGGGGATCGGGTTCCTGTGAACCCAAAACACTTTCGGCTTGCAGCTTGTAGGGAACAGCTGCCACCATCCGTGGCACTCAGAATTGAATGCTCCTGGGTACTTAAGTTCGTTAAGTAAAAAGCGTTTAAGACCCGTCCTACCTGAGCATGGTTGGCCTTGCACATCGTCACGCTATGTCGAGGCAAGCCAGTACCGGCTCCGTCAGGTCACACAACTCACACTTTGATTGCTCTTTCACCACCCCGAGATCCATCCTTCAGGACAGTGGTTCGACCATTCTTGCGGGCGCAGTATACAATAATCCGGTAAAAGTATGAATCAGATCACACCCTTGCGCCGGTAAAATCCCACTGCGGCGGCAAAAATATCCCTTATTCCAACCGGTGAAAATTAGACCATAGTGGGAATGAGGGAACAAAAATCATACAACACAATAACTTGTATGTCCTCAATCTGTTTTTGATAGTCGGCTTTCATGCCATCATGATGATAAACAAGTCTTACAGGTACCCATAGTGACCATTCAGCTTAAAGCCGTCATCTTCGATATGGACGGTGTATTGATAGATTCTGAACCTCTGTGGCAACTGGCAGAGCTGGATGTTTTCCATGCCCTTGGTATGCCACTGACACTGGAAGAAACCCATCTCACCACAGGTTTGCGGGTCGACCAGTTGGTCGAGTACTGGTATGCCAGAAAACCTTGGCAGAACTATGACAAGCAAGCCACCGCCAATGCCATCGCCGATAGCGTGGTTGGCCGTATTCTGGCTGAAGGTCAGCCAATGCCCCATGTACTGGAAGCCTTACAAGCCTGCAGGGCTGCCGGTGTGAAAGTTGGCCTGGCAACCTCTTCCCCAATGAACATAGTCAATGCAGTGCTGGATAGCCTGAAGATAAGAGACTGCTTCGATGGGATAGAAAGCGCTGAACTGCTCAAGTATGGCAAACCTCATCCCGAGGTGTATCTCAACTGCGCCGACAGTCTGGGAGTTTCACCAGCCAACTGTGTGGCAGTGGAAGACTCCTTTAACGGCCTGATTGCGGCCCGCGCCGCTAATATGCAAACCGTTGTCATTCCGGCTGTAGATCAGGCAGAGCAGGCCAGATGGGCTGCAGCGCATCATCAATTCAGCTCACTGGCTGAGCTTAAGTCGTTGCTGGCTTAGCCAGCCTTTGAGTGACACATACAAAAAGCCGGGCATTGCCCGGCTTTTTGTTTCAGCGCTAATGAATGAAACCCGGATTTACCAGATCTTCACCCGCTGCTCAGGCGGCAAATACATATCGTCGCCCTCTTTGACTTCAAACACTTCATAAAACTCAGGGATGTTACGTGGCGTCCCCATAGCGCGGAAGTGGCTTGGTGAGTGCACGTCGGTCAACAGGCGACGACCCAGCTCTTCGTCACGGTAGGCACGACGCCAGATCTGTGACCAACCGATAAACAGCCGCTGCTCGCCGGACAGCCCATCCATCACAGGGCTTGGCTTGCCATCAAGACTCATCTCATAGGCACGCAGAGCCACCGTCAGGCCGCCCAGGTCTCCAATGTTCTCACCCAGAGTCATATCACCATTAACAAAACGTCCCGGCAGCGCTTCATACTGACCATATTGACGGCTCAGTTGCTGAGCGCGCTTTTGGAACTCTCGCTTGTCCTGCGCCGACCACCAGTTTCTCAGGTTGCCATCACCATCATACTTGGAGCCCTGATCATCGAAACCATGACTGATTTCGTGGCCAATCACGGCACCGATACCACCATAGTTCACCGAATCATCGGCTTCCATATTGAAAAATGGCGGCTGCAGAATAGCGGCCGGGAAAACAATCTCGTTGTTTACCGGATTGAAGTAGGCATTCACCGTCTGTGGTGTCATATGCCACTCATTCTTATCGATAGGCTTACCCAGCTTGGCGATCATATCCCTGTACTCAAAGCGGGCGTAACGCTCATAGTTACCCACCAGGTCATCGGCCTTGATCTCCAGATCACTGTAGTCACGCCACTCATCAGGGTAACCAATCTTATAAGTGAACTTGGACAGTTTCTCCTGAGCCGCCAGTTTGGTCTCGGGTGTCATCCACTCCAGCTCATTGATGCTCACCTCAAAGGCTTTGATCAGATTCTGGATCATCTCCTCCATGCGGGCCTTGGCTTCAGGTTTGAAGTTTTGCTCCACATAGGCTTCGCCCACCAGCTCACCAATCACCTGATCAGCCGCATCAACTGCTTTCTTCCATCGAGGCTTCTGAGCTTCTACGCCCATCAGGGTCTTGCTGTGGAAGCCAAAGTGCAGATCCACAAAGTTCTGGCTCAGCAGCTCGGCGTATCCATCAATCAGGTGGAAGGTCAGGTAGTCCTGCCACATACGCACCGGGAAGTTACCGAACTTCTTGCCAATGGTTTCCATGTAAGATGGCTGACGCACAATCACTTCAGTCACCTTGCCGTCCAGCCCTGTGGCTTTAGCGAAGGCTGGGTAATTGAAGGCACCCAGCATTTCGCTGAACTTTGCCACACTGACCTTGTTGTAACTCTTGTTGGCATCGCGGTTTTCAGTGCGACTCCACTGCGCCTGAGCAATATGAGTCTCAATCACTTCAACGCTGCGGGCAGCTCGGCGCGCGCCTTCATAGTCAGCGGCGGCCAGGACGTCAGTGACATACTTCCCCAATGCCAACCTGGCATTTTTAAACTTCTCATCTGACTTCAGGTAATAGTCTCTGTCCGGCAGAGTCAGCCCTGACTGGCTGAAATACACTGCGTACTGAGTCGAGTTCTTGGCATCATTGTTTACATAGAAGCCCAAAGGACCACTGCTGCCATTAATCAGGAGTTTGCCGATAACAGCAGAGAGCTGCTCATGGGTTTTGGCGGCTGCAATCTCTTCCAGTAAAGGTTTCAGTGGACTGACCCCTAACTGCTCGAGCAGTTGGGTATCCATATAACTGTCATAAAAATCGCCAATCTTCTGCTCTGTACTGCCAGCCTTCTTATTCTCTTTAGCCGCCGCAGTTTCGATAATCTGTTTCAGCGACTGCTGACTTTTCTCATACAACTCAGTAAAGGTGCCATAGTTGGAGCGATCAGCCGGGATAGGCGTATTGGCCAGCCACTTGCCATTAACACTGTAATAGAGGTCATCCTGATGACGAACTTGCTGATCAAAGTGCTGATGTTCAATACCGGATACAGGGTTTTCCGGCTGATAGGATTGGCTGGTGCAACCGGCAACGCCCAATCCCAGGGCGATAGCCAACGCCAGACTACTGACTTTCTTCATGAAACTCTCCAAATAGGGCTTTTATTGGTTTTAGCAGGCTCTAGTTTTAATCGGGATTCCCGGCTGCCGACAGATGCAACAAGCCTGGACGTGAAGCGGATCACGTCCGGAGCTGTATATTCAAACCCACTGAATTAATTAGAAGTTCTTTCCAAGGAACAGATAAAAGGCTTTGTCACCTGTATCGGTAAGACCTATACCAAGTGCAGCAGGGCCCAGATCTGTGTCAGTGCCCAAATACAGGCTGGATGCGTAAATAAGATCGTTAACCGCGATCTGATCCGACAATTCCCAGATGTTACCCGCTTCCAGGCTGGCTCCAAGGTATAGGGGAAACTCTGTCATTCCCAATGCATCACGCCCCAAATCATATTGATACATAATGGCACCGAATAACTTATGGGAACCCACCAACGCATTACGGTGGAAGCCCGACAGGTTCAAAAAGCCGCCCAATTCAGAAAGGTGTACAGAGAACAGACCATCTTTATTGACTGTGGCAAAGGCGGCTTTACCCACCAGCCCATGACTGCCGACGCTGACGGCACCTTTCCAATCTGCCTCTATCTGCAATGATCCCTCACCTGAGTCCTGATCGATAAAAGGCGGATAATCATCGTTACGCCAGTAGAGATTCAAATTCAAACGGTTACCACTGGTGGGGAAACTGATGGAATCCAGGGTGTCATATCCCAGCTTGAAGTACCCGCCCCAGGACTCATAAGAGAAGTCGTCGGTCAGCAAACTCTTATTGCTGATTTCCCCCCACTCACCAATTAAACCCAACTCTACCCGGCCAGCATTGGTGTAGTTGTAGCCAATGCCCGCAAACAGCTGGAAACTGGACTTATCCAACTCTGCCACACGGTTGTTTCCATCGTAGATATCCCAGTCATTTATCTCATATTTGCCTGTGCCCTGAACGTAGAACAACTGGTCGGAATCCAGAGGTTGATAAAACTGGCTACTGACCAACTTCTCGGAACCCAGTCTCAGCTCGTTGTGCCACTCGCCGCCATTTTCGGTCACATCGGTCAGGGTGTAGGCCATATCCAGGGTGATGGTAGAGTCCAGGGTAAAGTCGTCTTCCCAGTTCAGACCCAGCTGAAAATAGTCCGGTCCCCAGGACTTGGCTCTGGTGATCATTAACAGTTCGCGGCCAGTTGGGGTATCACGGAACTCTGCATTAACCCGCTCAAATTGATTCAGGGCGTACACTCTTTCAATAGCAGCGTCCAGATCGGCTCTGTTCACCACCAGGCCTTGTTTCAGCCCCAGAGTGTCCAGAATCAATGTATCACTGACCTTGGAATGGTTTTCCAGCACTACCCGGGCCAAAGGTAACTTAAGTTCGCTTTGCCACTGAGCACGTAACCTGGATTTGTGATTCTCGTAGGCCTGATAAGCTTCATCCGATACGGTTAGGGCCTCCAGCTGATTGTGGAATTCCAGCGCCGCTGTAATTCCCAAAGGCAGCACTTTGGGCATGATGGCAAAATCGGTGGTGCTCATTTCACCCACATCCGGACGGATCAGAATATCCCTGTCAGACAGCAGCCCCACCTGCCTTTCGGTGCTGGCATTGGTCAACATGGTAGACAGCTGGTTAAGCACTGCGACAGTGCTGTTGAGCTGATCTTTGCCCACCAGGGCAGAGCCGATATCCACAGCAATCACTATGTCAGCTCCCATGGCTTTAACCACATCCACAGGCATATTATTGGCAATACCACCATCCACCAGCAGAGTGCCGTCCACCTCGGCCGGCTGCAGCGCCCCAGGCACAGTGGCAGACGCCTGCATTGCCACCACTACGCTGCCTTTGGACAGGACAAAGGCTTTGCTGGTCACCAGATCTGTGGCAACCGCTCTGTATGGGATCGCCATATCATCAAAGTTGGTATATTCAGGCACCAGATTAGTGGCATTACGCAATAACATGGACATGGTCTGTCCCTGAAGCAGGCCACTTGGCACTTTGACTTGATCATCGCTGTAACCCACATTGATGGGGATGTTGTACTGATCGCGGAACTGCTTATCTCTGTAGCTGAGATCCTGTCTGGGAATGGTATCTGAATAACCTTTGGCCCAATCTGTCCCCATCATAATGGTTTCAATTTCTGTGGAGCTGTAGCCCAGGGCGTACATGCCTCCCACAAAGGCACCGATACTGGTACCAGCTACATAATCCACCGGGATATGGTAAGCCTCAAGCACCTTGAGTACACCGATATGAGCAGCGCCTTTGGCACCACCACCGCTGAGCACCAGACCTATCTTGGGTCTGTCATCTTCTGTTGCATAAACCGGCAAACAGAGGGAAATAGCCCACAGCAGGACAAGAGACCAGGTAGCTCGCTTCATAGGTGTGTACTGATGGAGAGATTAATGATTAAGCATTGTAACCGCTTGTGTAACAACCGCAAATGTCACTCAATTGGCAACGTCGGATGCCGGCGGAAAGCTGTGTTGCCTTAAATAGGCGTCCATATCTGGCACCGGCATAGGTTTGGCATAGTAATAGCCTTGAATGGTGTAACAACCGCGGATAAAGGCCTGCTCAAGTTGCTCTTCGGTTTCCACCCCTTCAGCTACTACATCCAGCTTAAGGTTACGGGCCAGCTCCACAATACTGGAGACAATCGCCTGATCGGAAACATGATCCACAATGTCGATAAAGAAAGTCCGGTCAATCTTGAGACTGTTTACGCTGAAATGCCGCAGGTAAGCTAATGATGAATAGCCGGTACCAAAATCATCAATAGCCACCTTAACCCCCAGCTCTGCCAGTTTTCTCAGGTGCTCCTGAGCCACGCTCACCTCTTTCATCAATACACCTTCGGTGATCTCAAGCTCAAGATTTTCCGGTTTCATGCCCGTTTCCAACAAAATACGATGCACGCCCGAGACGAAATCCGGTGAACGAAAGTGCACTGCTGAGATATTGACCGCAACATAGAAATCATCGGGCGCTATCTGGCACCACTTGCGTCCCTGGCTGCAGGCCTCCCTTAATACCCAAAGATCCAGCTGTTTAACCAGACCACAGGACTCGGCGATGGCAACAAATATATCCGGGCGAATATAGCCTTCAGTAGCATGATGCCATCTCAGCAGCGCTTCGATACCCACCAGGCGTTCAGTTCGCTCCCGAATATTAATCTGGGGCTGGAAATAGAGTTCAAAGTCGCCATTTTCCAGCGCTTTGCGTAACTCTGCTTCCAACTTCAAATGATAAAGGGCTTCGGCGTTTCGCTCTGAGGAGTAGTATTGGAAATTACAACGCCCTTCGTCCTTGGCATGATACATCGCCTGATCAGCATTCTTGATCAGCGCTTCCGGTTGACTGGCATCATCGGGCCAGACACTGATCCCAATACTGGCAGACAGATGGAACTCCCGGCCATAAAGTTCAAAAGGCATGGTCATCTGCCTGAGGATGGTTTCTGCCAATCGGTTTACGTTATCCAGGTTGTCAGCATCCCGAGCCAGGACTACAAATTCATCGCCGCCAAACCGACACAAAGTATGCTCAGTTTCCATACAGGCGTGCAATCTTGAAGCAGCTTCTACCAGCAAGGCATCCCCCATGCCATGACCGTAAGAGTCATTAACATGCTTGAACCTGTCCAGATCCATAAACAGCAGCGCCAGCTTCTCGTCGTTTTTCCCCGCCTGGAGTATGGCTTTCATCAGTCTGGCACCGAACAGAGTTCGGTTGGGAAGTCCCGTAAGCATATCGTAGTTGGCCAACCGCCTGAGGTCAGCCTCACTGCGCTTACGCTCGCGGATATCAGAGAACACCATGACATAGTGCATCGCTTTATTGTTGCCATCGCACATAGCTGACGCATTCAACCACACAGGGCAGGACATTTCCGGCAGGGCAAACTCCAGCTCACCACTCCAACCGCTCTGAGCGGTGACCTCCCGAAACAACTCCTCATCCAGATTGGGAATTGTCAGCAGGCTCTTGAAAGCCCGTCCCTCAAGAGATTCACCCAGCAGGCTGATGGCGGAGCGATTGGCGACAGAGATATTCTGTTCATGATCCAGGATCAGCACACCCTCGGCTGTATATTCAAAGGCCCTGGCCAACAAGCTGGCTTTATCCTGAAGCTCTCTGATGGCGGTAATATCACTGAAGATACCCAATACCCGCTGCAACTTGCCCGTTTGATCGAAAAGGCTCTTACCCATGACCCTCATCCAAGCAACATCACCTTTGGGATTCAGATACCTGAACTCGGTCTCAAACTTCTGTAGCTCCCCGCTGCGCAGCCCATTGCAGAGTTGCTCATACTCCTGCTGATCATCAGGAAACAGCCTGACGGACTGGGGACGCAATACCAACATTTGCGACTCACCCAGTAATCCTGTTCGATTACTGAGAAATAACCTGTCCATATCCGCATGCCATTCCCACAACTCAGAGTCGCTGCCTTTAAGCGCCTGCAGCAGCTTTTCCTCACCCGCCTGGAGTTCGGCATTCATGGCTTTGACACGGTTAAGCTGCTGCTGCCTTATCCAGAATACAAAGGCAAGCAAGGCCAGCACACTGGCGAACAGCAACATTCGGAACCAGGTGGTTTGCCACCACTCAAAGTCGATCGCAAACTGAAACAGCACAGGGGATTCAGACCACACACCATCCTGACGTTGCAGTACTTCAAGGACATAATCGCCGGGATGCAGGTTATTCAGGGTCAGCAGAGTCTGGCCATTCAAAGGCAAATAACCGGGTTCATTTCGTCCCCGCCTTTCCAGCAGTCGATACTGTAGATCCGGCGGCTCAACGTGCCAAAAACTGGCTGCGGACAACTGAATACTGATCACTTCAGTTCCGGCGGCCAATTTCACCGACTCACCGGGTAAGAGATCCAGATGCTCGGCATCTGTATCCATCACCTGAATAGCTTCGATGAACAACCTGTCGCTGCGCTGTTGCGCCTGCATCACCCCGACATCCAGCAACAGCACGCCATCGGTTGTACCAACATAAAGTTTGTCGTTCTGATACAACTCAAATGCGCCCTGATTGAATTCAGACACAGGCAAGCCGGAGCGCCGACTGTGAATCATAAAACTATCTGAACCCTTGCGCTGGGTAATCAAAGAGTTTGTACAGCCGATAAAATTGTAATTCTGAGTCTGTCCCATAAAGAACACTGTTGTGCAGGGAACCTGAGACTTGAGCGAGGTCACTTGCTCACCATCAAACTCAAATACGCCGTGTTCAGCGCTTCCCAACCAGAATTTTCCCGGGCTCAGCTCCAGTATGTTCATCAGCTCCGGGGAACTGTCTTCAACCTTTATCAGAGATGCCAGCGAAGTAAAGCCAGTCAGGTTTCTGTCAAAGTAGCCAAACACCTGATTACCGCCAATCCAAAGGCGCCCCTGGCTGTCACGCTTAACAAAATTGATATTTCCTGTGTCACCCGGAGGGCCATACTTACCCCAGTCCACAGGTAATATCCTGCGTTCGCCCGGATGCCAGTAATACAAGCCTTTATAACCACCCAACCAAACCCAGCCTTGCCTCACTGGGTCGCTGTACAACACAGTCGCCCAATCGGTTTCTTCTGGGGGAATATGACCGCTCCAGGCGGCTAAGGTTTGAGATTCGAGTGAGTTTTTATCGACCCGGTACAGGCCATTGGTGGTCAGAGCCAGCAGATTTCCCTGATCCAACCAGGCAATGTCATAAACCTGATCGTCACGGGACAATCCTTCAAGCGACACAGATTTAAAGCTGGTGTTATCCCTGTCTACGTAATGCAGCCCGCCCTCTGTAGCCAACCAGAGATGGGTTTTATCGGCAATCATTGACCAGCTGACATTCAGTGGAATCTGGTATGCATCATGACTACTGATACTGTCCAGCACATAGTCCGGCTCAGGAGCCAACAGCACGACTCCCTTACCGTTACCTCCGGCCCATATCAAACCGGAAGGATCCCGGGTGACCGTATATACAGTACTGATATCTGCCTGATTGAATATCAGGTCAGCGTAATAAGTCTTGAGCTCTTCGCCCTGTTTCCAGGCCAGCAAGCCATCACTGGAGGCAAACCAGAAAGTGCCTTCATTATCCTGAGTCAGCGAGTACAGGCTTTTTGTTACTCCTGGCTCGAAATTCAGCTCCAGAGTTGGCAGTTTCAGGCTTGCTAGGCCATCAGAAGTCGCAGCCCAAAGTGTTCCATCATCTGCCTGATACAAACTCCTAAGCCTGATGCTGTCCGACTCCCACAGCTTTCTTTCCAGCTCTCCATCGTCGTTAACCAGAAGCAGATTGTGCTTTCCCACCAGTATCCAGGCACCCCGAAAGGCCTGAATATTCAGCCAGAACTCGTCCTCGGCAGGAGCCTTGAACATAAACTCCATGGTCATCGCTACAGGATCAAAGCGCCACAACTCACCCTCTTCAGTCATTACTCTGTAGCTGCCATCCGCAGCCTGCTTCATATCGGTGATCAGCGCATTACCAAAGGAAGGAAAAAGATCTGAGCCAAGCGCCTTCATCCTGTTATCCCTGACGTCGAACAGCAAAGTCCCCTCTTCTGTCGTCGCAAGTACCATGGATGAAGTCACAGGAAAAACCCGCCAGAATGGCCTGCCACTGAAGGTTTGAGGAGACACAGATTGACCGCCCACGTCCACACGTCTGGCCCGGGACTGAGTGACCCGATACAAACCATATTCAGATGCAATCCAGGCAAGTCCCTGATCATCAAAGTTGATATGCTGAACCGCACCATTGAACATCAGGCCATCTCTGGCACTGATAACTCTGTGAATATTAGTGTGGCCCCATGCCTGATTGATGCCAGGCAATGTCAGCATCAACAGCAGGAGGGACAGTTTAAAAAAATGCATGCCGTGTGATAATTCTCGCCGATTAATCCTTCCCTGAGCGAAGACGAAATGATGTGTAAAACAGCGCCTTCCTGACTAAATCCCAATGTCCGGGATGCACTCAACATACTGTTCGCCTTTATCCTTCGCAAGTATGCTTCCCCAGAATTTTTAAGGGGGAGTAGACTTAACAATAGGTGATAAATTTGCATTTTTCCGAAAAAAAAGCGCTCGTATGAGCGCCTTTAAATAATCAATTCAGAAGATTACTTCTTCTTTTTAGCCTTTGGGTTTGGCAGGTCAGTAATTGAACCTTCGTAGATTTCTGCAGCCAGGCCCACAGACTCATGCAGAGTTGGGTGAGCGTGGATAGTCAGCGCGATATCTTCGGCATCACAACCCATTTCGATAGCCAGACCAATCTCACCCAGCAGCTCACCACCATTGGTACCAACGATGGCACCACCAATGATGCGATGGCTGTCTTTATCGAAGATCAGCTTGGTCATACCGTCTGCCGCGTCAGAAGCAATTGCACGACCACTGGCTGCCCATGGGAAGGTAGCAGTTTCGTAGGCAATACCCTGCTCTTTGGCTTCTTTCTCAGTCAGACCAACCCAGGCCACTTCTGGATCTGTGTAAGCGATAGATGGGATCACCTTAGGATCAAAGTAGTGCTTCTTACCGGCAATCACTTCAGCAGCGACGTGACCTTCATGCACACCTTTGTGTGCCAGCATTGGCTGACCCACGATATCACCGATAGCATGGATATGAGCCACATTGGTACGCAGCTGCTTGTCTACGTTGATAAAGCCACGCTCATCAACGTTTACACCGGCTTTCTCGGCGTCAATCAGCTTACCGTTTGGTGTACGACCAATGGCCACCAGCACTGCGTCATAGCGAACAGGCTCAGCCGGAGCTTTCTTGCCTTCCATAGACACGTAAATGCCGTCTTCTTTGGCTTCAACCGCAGTCACCTTGGTTTCCAGCATCAGATTGAACTTCTTGCTGATCTTCTTGGTGAAGGTTTTAACCACATCTTTATCAGCGGCCGGGATAACCTGGTCCAGCATTTCAACCACGTCAATTTGTGTACCCAGCGCATGGTATACGGTACCCATTTCCAGACCGATAATACCGCCGCCCATAACCAGCAGTTTTCCGGGAACTTCTTTCAGCTCCAGCGCATCGGTGGAGTCCCAGATACGTGGGTCTTCGTGGGGAATAAATGGTAGCTGAATCGGACGTGAGCCAGCAGCAATGATGGCGTTGTCGAAGTTAACCTTGGTCACAGTGCCATCTTCAGCAGTCACATCAATGCTGTTGGCGCTGGAGAATTTACCCAGACCGTTAACGACTTTCACTTTACGCATCTTGGCCATGCCACCCAGACCACCGGTCAGTTGACCAATAACCTTCTCTTTATATGCGCGCAGCTTGTCCAGATCGATCTGAGGCTCACCGAAAGTCACACCATGATCAGCCATCACATGGGCTTCTTCAATCACTTTGGCAACGTGCAGCAGGGCCTTGGACGGAATACAACCCACATTCAGACACACACCACCCAGGGTGTTGTAACGCTCAACGATCACAGTCTCCAGACCGAGATCCGCTGCGCGGAATGCTGCAGAATAGCCAGCAGGACCGGCACCTAATACCACTACCTGAGTTTTGATTTCGTTACTCATGATTTCCTCTAATCTTTGTTCATTCCGTTGGGCTGGGAACCTTAACCAACTGCCTGATTTGCCTGCTTGTAAGGTGCCCGCATTTTAACCCGTGTTTGATGCCGATCACAATCGCTGTTCAGATACTTAGGCACCAATCACTGTAAACAAAAGGCTGCCCTCTCAGGCAGCCTTACTCATTACAGAATGAGCTTGCGAATGTCTGACAGTACGCCACTCAAGTAGGTGACAAACTTGGCACCTTCTGCACCATCGATCACCCGGTGATCATAGGACAGAGACAGAGGCAACATCAGACGAGGTTCAAACTCTTTGCCGTTCCACTTTGGCTTCATGTCTGACTTGGATACACCAAGGATAGCAACTTCCGGCGCATTCACAATTGGCGTGAAGGAAGTACCACCCAGTCCACCCAGGCTGGAGATAGTGAAACAACCACCCTGCATATCGGCAGCGGTCAGCTTACCGGCACGGGCTTTTTTGGAGATCTCCATCAGCTCGAGGGACAGCTCGTGGATACCCTTCTTGTTCACATCACGTACCACAGGAACCACCAGACCATTTGGCGTATCAACTGCAATACCAATGTTCACATACTTCTTCAGTACCAGGCTTTCACCATCTTCAGATAGAGAAGCATTGAAGTTAGGGAAGGCTTCCAGTCCTTTGGCAACAGCTTTCATGATGAACACCAGAGGGGTGATCTTCATGCCGGTGTCTTTCTTGGCTTCAGCCGCGTTTTCAGACTTACGGAATGCTTCCAGTTCAGTGATGTCCGCTTCGTCAAACTGAGTAACATGAGGAATCATCACCCAGTTACGATGCAGGTTGGCACCAGAAATCTTCTTGATGCGTGACAGCGGCTGAACTTCAGTTTCACCAAACTTGCTGAAGTCTACTTTTGGCCATGGCAGCAGACCCAGACCAGCACCGTCGTTGCCAGAAGCTGATGCAGCACCTGACTCAAGACGCTTCAGCGCTTCTTTGATGTAGGTCTGAACGTCTTCTTTCACCACACGGCCTTTACGGCCAGAACCTTTTACCTTGGCCAGATTAACACCGAATTCACGGGCCAGGCGGCGGATAACAGGTGATGCGTGAGCATACTCATTGTTGGCTACAAAGCCATCTTCAGCCTTGGCAGCGCTTGCGGCCTGAGGCGCTGCTGCCTGAGGGGCAGGAGCAGAAGCCGCCGCAGCGGGTGCACTGGCAGCAACCGGAGCCGCAGCAGGCGCTGCAGAAGCGGTTTCGAAGACCATGATCAGCGAACCGGTAGAGACCTTGTCACCAGCAGCCACTTTGATCTCTTTAACAGTGCCGGCAAATGGCGCAGGCACTTCCATGGAGGCCTTATCGCCTTCCACAGTGATCAGCGACTGCTCGGCTTCGATACTGTCGCCAACGGCAACCATCACATCCGTGACTTCAACTTCGTCACCGCCGATATCAGGTACGTGAACTTCCTGCACCTGAGAAGCTGCTGGTGCTGCAGTTGGAGCCACTGGTGCAGCTGCGGGAGCGGAACCAGCAACAGCAGTGCTTGCCACTTCAAATACCATAATCAGTGAGCCGGTGGAGACTTTGTCACCCAGGTTCACCTTGATCTCTTTCAGCACGCCGGAGAAAGGAGCTGGAACTTCCATGGAAGCCTTATCGCCTTCCACAGTGATCAGAGGCTGTTCTTCAGAGATGCTGTCACCAACGGCAACCAGCACTTCAGTCACTTCCACTTCGTCACCACCGATATCAGGAACATTTACTTCCTTCAATTCGGCGGCAGCGACTGGACGGTCCGACGTCTCGGCTGCAGCCACAGAAGCAGCCGCTGCTGGTGCTTCAGCCGGAGCTGCAGCACCTTCGGTTTCGAACACCATAATCAGAGATCCAGTAGCAACCTTGTCGCCCACATTGATTTTGATCTCTTTGACGATACCTGCCTGAGCGGCAGGTACGTCCATAGAGGCTTTGTCACCCTCAACTGTGATCAGGGACTGCTCTTCTTCAACTTTGTCACCGACACTGACGAGGATTTCAGTTACTTCAACCTCATCGGCACCGATATCCGGTACAAAAATTTCGATAGCCATGAAATATGCCTCTTACGCGTACAGTGGGTTCATTTTCTGAGTGTCGATATCAAACTTGGCGATGGCTTCGGCCACTACACTCTTGTCGATATCACCACGCTTGGCCAGTTCGGTCAGCGCTGCAACTACCACGTAGCTGGCGTTAACTTCGAAGTGGCGGCGCAGGTTCTCACGGCTGTCACTGCGACCGAAACCATCGGTACCCAGCACGCGGAAAGACTGCGCAGGAACGAACGCACGTACTTGCTCTGCGTAGTTCTTAATGTAATCGGTTGCCACAATGGCTGGCTCGTTGCCCATCACCTTGGCGATGTAAGGCACTTGCTCTTCGCTCATTGGGTTCAGCATGTTGTGACGCTCACACGCCTGACCATCACGGGCCAGTTCGTTGAATGAAGTTACGCTGTATACATCAGAGCTGATGCCGTAGTCGTCGCTCAGAATCTGCGCCGCTTTACGTACTTCGTTCAGAATGGTACCTGAGCCCATCAGCTGAACCTTGCCCTTGTCACCACCCAGGCTTTCCAGCTTGTAGATACCCTTACGGATACCCTCTTCAGCACCGGCTGGCATGGCTGGCTGAGCATAGTTTTCGTTCATCAGCGTCAGGTAGTAGAACACGTTCTCCTGATCAGCACCGTACATACGACGCATACCATCCTGCAGAATCACAGCAACTTCGTAAGCATAAGTTGGATCGTAAGAGATACAGTTAGGTACAGTACCTGCCAGAATGTGGCTGTGACCATCTTCGTGCTGCAAACCTTCACCGTTCAGTGTGGTACGACCCGCAGTTGCCCCCAGCAGGAAGCCCCGGGCTTGCTGGTCACCAGCCATCCACGCCATATCGCCAACACGCTGGAAGCCGAACATGGAGTAGTAGATGTAGAACGGGATCATCGGCAGATCGTTGGTGCTGTATGACGTTGCCGCAGCAACCCATGAAGACATAGCACCCAGCTCGTTGATACCTTCCTGCAACACCTGACCTGAAGTCGCCTCTTTATAGTAAGAAACGATATCGCGATCCTGTGGGGTGTACTGCTGACCGTGTGGGTTATAGATACCAATCTGACGGAACAGACCTTCCATACCAAAGGTACGGGCTTCGTCCGCAATGATAGGCACAATGTTCTTGCCCACGCCTTTGTCTTTCAGCAACACGTTCAGTGCACGTACAAAGGCCATGGTGGTAGAGATCTCGCGCTTCTGCTCTTCCAGCAGCGGCTGGAATGCATCCAGCTCAGGCATCGCCAGATCTTCAGTAAACTTAGGCAGACGCTTAGGGGTATAACCGTGCAGCGCCTGACGACGGGCGTGCAGGTAGTTGTACTCGGCACTGCCCTCTTCCAGCTTCAGGTATGGCAGTGACTTGATAGCTTCATCAGATACCAGATCCTGCAGGCCCAGACGGTTGCGCAGGTGTTCAACATGGCTCATGTCCATCTTCTTCACCTGGTGTGCAATGTTCTTACCTTCAGCAGCCTCACCCATGCCATAACCTTTAACGGTTTTGGCCAGAATAACAGTTGGACGACCTTTATTGTCCTGTGCAGCTTTGAAAGCAGCGAACAGCTTGGATGGCTCATGACCACCGCGCTTCAGAGCAAAGATCTCTTCGTCGGTCATATCAGCAACCAGAGCAGCAGTCTCAGGGTACTTACCGAAGAAGTGTTCACGCACATAAGCGCCGTTCTTGGACTTGTAGGTCTGGTAGTCACCGTCAACGGTTTCGTTCATCAGCTGCAGCAGCTTGCCGGTCTTGTCTTTAGCCAGCAGCTTGTCCCAGCCACTACCCCAAACCACTTTAATAACGTTCCAGCCGGCACCTTTGAACAGACCTTCCAGTTCCTGGATGATCTTACCGTTACCCATTACCGGGCCGTCCAGACGCTGCAGGTTACAGTTGATAAGGAAGCACAGGTTATCCAGCTTTTCGCGGGCGGCGAAGGAAATAGCGCCACGGCTTTCCGGCTCATCCATTTCACCGTCACCCAGGAACGCATATACGCGCTGGTTGCTGGTGTCTTTCATGCCACGGCCGTTCAGGTACTTAAGGAAACGCGCCTGGTAAATAGCAGAGATAGGACCCAGACCCATGGATACAGTCGGGAATTGCCAGAATTCAGGCATCAACTTGGGGTGTGGGTAAGAAGAGATACCTTTGCCGTCCACTTCCTGACGGAAGTTATCCAGCTGCTCTTCGGTCAGACGACCTTCCACAAATGCGCGGGAGTAGATACCCGGAGCGATATGGCCCTGATAGTAAACTAGGTCGCCACCATCAACTTCGTTTGGCGCACGGAAGAAGTGGTTGAAACAGGTCTCATAGAAAGCTGCAGAAGACTGGTAAGAAGCCATGTGGCCACCCAGTTCAAGATCTTTCTTGGAAGCGCGCAACACGATCATGATGGCGTTCCAGCGAATGATAGAGCGAATACGACGCTCCAGATTCACATCACCTGGATAAGCTGGCTCCTGCGCCGCCGGAATGGTGTTGATGTAGTTGGTGGTAATACCGGTAGGCATATCCACACCATCAAGGCGAGCCTTATCCATTACCTGCTCAAGCAGATATTGGGCACGCTCTACACCTTCTTCGCGAACGACGGATTCAAGAGCGGCCAGCCACTCCTGGGTTTCTGTTGGATCTAGGTCTTGTAGCAAATGTTCAGACATGAGACTGTCCTTACTTACACGTTTTAAGTGGAATTAACGGCTGCCGAACTGCTTCCCGGCGGTTTACACACCGCCCTTCATACGACGCAAACTACGCTGCAAACGACTGTCTTCTTCCCTGACAGTTAGCATCACTTCTTCGATGTAGCTAAGGTGCTCGTTTGACGCTTCGCGCGCGGCATGTGGGTCACGGCGAACAATCGCAGCCAGCAGGCCTCGACGATGTTCGTTGGCGATTGTGGAGGCTTCCTGGCGACGGCTCAGAAGCTCCAGGTTCTGTGCAATGTTCTTTTCAAGCACAGTGGATAAACTCAGTACCAGATGCAACATGGCCACATTGTGAGACGCTTCAGCAATGGCGCGGTAAAAGCGCACAATAGCTGCTGCCTGCTCTTCAATGCCCTTGGCCGCTTCCACTTCAAGGATCATACGCTTGATATTCTGCATATCAGCGTCTGTTCCGCGCAGGGCGGCAAAGTAGGCCATCATGCCTTCAGTGGCGTGACGAAACTCAAGAAGGTCGTACTGACTTTCTGAGTCGTTGTGCATAAGTTCTACTACTGGATCGGCAAGACTTTGCCAGAGCTGTTCCTTAACATAGGTACCACCACCCTGGCGACGTGTTAACAAACCTTTAGCTTCCAGCTTCTGAATAGCTTCACGCAGAGACGGACGGGAGACCTCAAACTGAATGGCTAACTCACGCTCAGGCAAGAGTTTTTGCCCTGGCTGTAAGCTGCCTTCAAGTATCATCCGCTCAAGCTGCTGCATGATCACATCTGAAAGCTTTGGTTGGTTAATTTTGCTATAAGCCATCTGGCCCTCAGCTCCTTTGTCAATTGGTCTTACCAATTTATATGAGTGGACGCACTTTATCAAATCACACTTTTTCTGTCCATAGCGTGACACTGGTCAAACCAAGCGGCAGATTGTGAACAACAGCAAGCATTAAACTGGACAGATCAGACTATTCAACAAAATCATGACCTGAATCAATGTTTGCGCACTTTTCAAGCAAAAACAGTTAAACATCGCCCATATAACGGCTAAACCCGATATGAACTCCTGTTAATCACTTCCAAACGGCGAAAAAGTTAAATAGAAGGTTACTCAAGTGTAAGCAGTTTAATCCCGAATGCTACAGCCAGAAAGTTTTGTTTTTGACTTGTTCGACCGCTGCTTTTTTAAACAAAGTCGCGAAGATAAAAAGAGAGAAGAGCAACAGAAAAGCGAAAGGAAAAATTGGCGGGCAACAACAGTAAACAGATACCCCGGATATCCGGGAAGAAACAGCAACAGGGCGCCTACGCAGGCGCCCTGTTATATTAGCTGACCACACCAAATATGGTCAGCAGGGATAGTACACAAACCAACAGGATAAAATTGCGCTTGCTAAGTGCCAACATAGCAATGGTCGGCTGCAGACTTATTCCCTCTTCTCTGTCACAGGCCTGGGGCTCAGCCGCAACAGCAGTTTGCACTATGATATCCCTGGCCTGAGTAGTTGGGCTCAGGGCCAGCTTGCGCCAGGCATCAATGGATTTACTGAACTCACCGCACAGCACATAACCAAAGGCAAACAGGCGGGACGGGATCCAGTCCAGCAAAAACAGCAATTCGTCTACCAGGGGCAGGTCCAGCTTGCGTTTCAGCTTCTCCTCACTGTAAAAGCGCACGGTACAATAGAGTACGGCACCTATGGGGCCTGCCAGAATAAAGTACAGCGCCACCGCACCGTAATATCTGTAGTTGGTCCAGGCTACACTCTGCCCTACCCGGGCAGCCAACTGACATTGGTCCACCGCGTCCAGACACTCGCTGCAATCCAGCTCCTGAGCATAGTGAAAACAAGCCTGTACATCACCCCGGCAAGCGGCCTGTACATATCGTTTAAATGCATCCCGCTGGGCTTTGTGGGTAAAACAAAGCACTGCTACCGCAACCCAAAGAGCCAAAGTCAAGCCACCCCAGAACAGACCTGCCACCGCCCAGCTGACCACATACAATGCCGATGCTGGCAATACCAGAGCCAACGCCATCATACCGGCGCTGCTGACCTGCTCATCCCGGAATAACTGCTTGTGGTAAATAGCCAGCAAATGATCAAACTGCAGGCTGGCGGGCAAAACCTTCAGTCGCTCCACCAAGATCGCCATCAATAATGAAAATAAAGCCATCGGTTATTTTTCCTCAGTTACTTCCCCTGACAACAGCTCGCTGACGCCGGCTTTGAACCTTGCCCAGTCAAAACATGGCCCCGGATCTGTCTTGCGTCTCGGCGCGATATCACTGTGTCCTGTGATCCGTTCAAGAGTGATTCCGGGGTAGTCCTGCATTAAGCTAAAGCTTAGTCGTATCAATCTGTCGTACTGCTCATCGGTAAAAGGCAGGGTATCTGTACCTTCCAACTCAATGCCCACGGCAAAGTCATTACAGTTTTCCCGGCCGTCAAAACTGGAAACCCCGGCATGCCAGGCCCGCTCGTCACAACTGACATACTGCACCAGCTCACCATCTCTGCGGATCAGAAAATGCGCCGACACCTCCAGCCCCTGTAAATCAACGAAACTCTCATGGGCATGGCAGTCAAGACAACCGGCAAACAGATCGTCTATATAAGGTGTCCCAAATTGACCTGCAGGCAGACTGATATTATGGATCACCAGCAGGCTGACTTCGTCTAAAGGCCGGCTGTTTTTATGGGGAGATGGTCGCTGCATGGCATCGGCGTACCACCCCTGCATTTCCCTTTTCATCGGCACTGCGCGCCTCTGCGCCTAGAATGTATAAATTAATTCAATACTCTACCAGTTTTATGACAGTGACAATAGCAGCACGACTCTGACATTAAACCTGCCGAAAACCCGCGACCACTGAGCACACAGCCAACTGCCCACAGACGCAAATTATGCTAATCTTGGGCCGCTTCCCCTCCTTTATAGCCGTTTGTAAGGACAGCCAGATGCTAGAAAATGATATCCGCCTGAGCGTTAAAGCCGCACTGGAAGAAGATTTGGGTCAACAGGATGCCATCAGTGGTGATATTACAGCCCAACTGATCCCTGTTGATAAATATGCTGAAGCCACACTGATTACCCGCGAAGAAGGGGTATTCTGCGGCAAGGCATGGGCCGAGCAGGTATTCAATCAATTGGGTGGCCAGGTTGCCCTGCACTGGCATGTTGATGATGGCGATCTAGTCGTACCCAATCAGGTACTGTGTGAACTGTCCGGCCCTGCCCGCGCGATTCTCACCGGTGAGCGCACTGCCATGAACTTTATTCAAACTCTGTCTGGCGTTGCCACGCTGAGTAAGCGCTATGTGGATAAACTGGCAGGCACTCATACCAATCTGCTGGACACCCGCAAGACCATTCCCGGTCTGCGTACCGCACAAAAGTATGCAGTGACCTGCGGCGGCGGAAAAAATCATAGAATCGGTCTGTTCGACGCATTCCTTATCAAAGAGAACCATATTATGGCCTGCGGCAGCATTGAGGCTGCAGTCTCCACCGCCCGCAAACTGCACAGCGACAAGCCGGTAGAGGTTGAAGTTGAGTCTCTGGCTGAGCTGAAACAGGCACTTGATGCAGGCGCTGACATCATCATGCTGGATAACTTTGATGTCACCATGATGCACGACGCTGTCAGCATCAATAATGACTACAAAGCCAATGGCGCCGGTGCCAAACTGGAAGTCTCAGGCAACGTGACTCTGGATACTATCCGCAGCTATGCCGAAACCGGCGTTGATTATATTTCTGTCGGCGCGCTCACCAAGCATGTCAGAGCACTGGATTTGTCACTGCGACTAAAGCACTGAGCTGAACACTAGCCCTTAACCAACTGCTGAACAAAGTGCGTACCAGCCCCGACCTGCTCGGGGCTTTTTATATTCCAGTGTTCAACAGCCAGAAACAACAGTAATAACCACAACAAACAGAATTCCCAACATATTAAACCAGCAAAAAAGGAATTCTTGGCTCTTATTAAAATAGATTTTTCTATTAACATTCGTCTACACTCATAGCGGTTATAAAACCCGCCCCACATCGCGCACCAAAACTCTACGTAAAGCACAACAATAAGAATTTATGACCACCATGAGACTAATTTTAAATATCTAAAACCATCAATAGCTGCCGATAACACATATTTAAACAAACAGGCCAATACAACAACTCACTGACATTTAAGCAAAAGCGACAATAAATGCATCAAACGTCAAAAATACGCACCCTATCAATCACCTGAAGATCATCCACCTGCAGCTTTTAATCCGATTTTTTGGCACTTTATTAATATAAGTCATTCCATTTAGAGTTACTTTGTATTAACGTTTTAGCCGGATTGTTTGATGTCATACCAGTGGCACTCAACTCTTCCTATAACAAAACTGGGTATTTTGCATGATTACGGATTAGTGAATTATTCGGTGGCTTTCCCGGCCCGCTTTATTCGTAATCAGCACGATAAATACACAAAAAAGCAATTATTTTTCGGGCCTGCAAATGAAATGGTGCTGCGGCTACCAGATTCAATGAGCAGTCAAACTTGCCATTTGGAGCACATCGCCCGGTAGGTGTTATTTCATGCCTTTAATGTAATACGCCTCTGGTGACTCCCGGCAGACAATGGAGAAGACGATGAAAGGTATCAACTCAATGAAGAAAAACGCCCAGGGCTTTACCCTGATCGAACTGATGATAGTAGTGGCGATTATCGGTATTTTGGCTGCTGTGGCCTTACCAGCTTACCGTGACTATGTAGTAACTGCCGACGCTGGCGCAGGTATGAAAGCTGTAAGTGGACTAGCCTCAACAGCATCAGCTTGTGTTAGCTCAGGCATCGCTTGTGACACAGTTAATGCGAATATAACTGCAGCGGCAGGTGTAACAGGAACAATGGAACAAGACAAAGAATCCACGATTACATACGCTGGGGACAACTGCCAGATCGTTGGTACAGTCAAAATTGATGGTTCAGTAGCTTATACTGCAGATAAAGCAGGAAGCAATACTGATGCAGATCTATGCATAGAAGGTGCAGGATTAGGTTCCTAACCTAGAATAGATATAAACTGAAACGCCAGCAATGCTGGCGTTTTTTGTTTGTGATTATCCGTCCAAATTCTAAGAGCCGGGAAGAGCTCTAGCGCCTCAGGAACCCCTGAATTTTACGAGAAAGTGCAGTGTTGGATTTGGTTTACTACGCAACTAATAGCTTTGTAAATTGAGGACAGCTAGTATGGCAAGCCCTACCCTGTAACCGTAGAAATCACTTATCTCCTCGGCAAATCTAAATTTCAACATAAAAAGACAGTGAGCTATCACGACTCAACTCACCATTGCAATTACAACAAAACCAACACACGCATTAACAATAGAGGTATTTTGAACATCTTCATCTGGAAATCAGCCAGATAAACTCAAAAACATGTAAGCGCTTACTATTGAGACTATTAGCGTCAAAAAGTTATCACTAAGGCATTGTTCGCCAATTACCAGTCACAAAAGCTGACTTTGACACACATCTTTTCGCAAACTTCAATATTTTCTGCAGCATGGACAACTTTTTCTGTTCAAATCTGCCATAGTTTGTACTAGTGTTAGTGACATGTTCAGTTTGTTGTCATATTGAGCATGCAAGGCTGCCCTTGGCACGCCAACAGCCGGAACTCCGGCAACGGCCATGGAAAAGGCAACACAATACCAATAACAGGGATGCAGGGACACACAGCTTTTTGTCGTATCTAAGCCGTGACTTTCAGGGATTATCCAGGGCTGGAGCAAGCACCAAATAAGTTTGCCAAGCCAGTTGTTCATCGGGTGAACAGCGCGACTAACTAAAACTTAATTACAGCCTGACAAAGCCAACACAAGGGCAGTCATAGAAGGCACAAGAGAACATGGAGAAAGCAATGAAAGGCATGAATAATAAAGCTCAGGGTTTCACTCTGATAGAGCTGATGATCGTAGTGGCCATTATCGGCATCCTCGCTGCAGTCGCTTTGCCAGCGTACCGAGATTATGTAGTGACAGCAGATGCAGGTGCAGGCATGAAAGCCGTAGGCGGTCTAGCCTCAACCGCATCTGCTTGCGTTAGCTCAGGCATTGCTTGTGACACAGTTAATGCAAATATAACTGCAGCGGCTGGTGTAACAGGAACGATGGAACAAGATAAAGAATCCACAATTACATACGCAGGGGACAACTGCCAGATCGTTGGTACAGTCAAGATTGATGGTTCGGTAGCCTATACTGCAGATAAAGCAGGAAACAATACTGATGCAGATCTATGCATAGAGGGTGCAGGATTAGGCTCCTAACCTAGAATAGATACAAACTGAAACGCCAGCAATGCTGGCGTTTTTTATCGCTGATGATCCTGCCAAGTTCTGGGAGCCGAAAAGAGCTTTAGCTCTGCAGGTTTATAACTTTTAGCCACACCCAAGACCGCAACTAATAGACAGGTTGCTAAAATCCATTTAACCCATGCAGGATAATTTGCTTTATCAGTTGTATTAGATTGACTCACTAACGCAATCACTAACACCAGCACCATTTGAGATACCGGCATGACAATTACGCCACTTAGCAGTGAATAACCAAGTCCGGATAATAAACTAAAACGAATCAGGTAATCTGATGCAAGCAGAGCCTGTTGAAGCAGGACTTTTTTCAGCCAGTAGCCAGTAGACCCCAGCACCACAATTCCAGCCAATACTCCATGCTCATACAACAATTGCATCACTGAATTATGGGCATGGGCATGAGGAATAGGTTTCCCCTCAGCCCAAACAAACCCCATAGGCCCAGCCCCCAGCCAAAGTCTATTAGGAATCTCCTGCAATAAGTACCACCAGGTGGCTAACCTACCGGAGCTGGAGGTTCTTAGTTCAAAGCCAAATTCCTCTGTGAACATCCATGGAAGGAAAATGACGAATACCAGCCATATAAGCAGCCCCAGAAACAAAGACCTGAAAAGTACTTTCTTAAGTAGGTCTCCAACCTTTGTAGGTGCCAGCAGCCATATCAGCCAACTGGCAGCAATGAGAACAAGTAAGGCCCCCCTCGCTTCAGACTGAAACAGTAAAACCCAATAGAAACCAACAGTAAAAGTCGATATTCGACGGTATGCCTTTAAGCGACAGTCGAAGTGGGGAAGCAACAATATGGGAAGAAGCATCACCTGTAACTGGTTAAGAAAACGAACATTGCCAAAACCTGATACCAAATCATGGATATTTGGCGTGACTCCATCTACCAAATGAAACAGTAAATTCAGCACAAACTGCGCAAACAGGAACAATGAAAAAGTTAGAGTGAAAGCAAAAATACCTCTTAAAGCCGTTTGCCTTCCAACAATACTGATATAAGAAGAAAACACCCAGAACATTGCCAACAAAAGACAATAGTTGGAAAGTTCGACCAATCCCCACTCTGGCGATTCACTGAGCATCGCAGAAACTAAACCCAGCGCAAGAAAAGTAATGAACAACACAAGCAATAGTGGGCTTAGCCTGATCAACTTCAAAGAAGGAATCGCTATCAGGGTAATCGCAGACCCCCCCGCTCCCAACAGCATTAACAGGCGCTTTAAATCATACGAACTGCCAACGCTGAAGCCTGTGAGAGGATATACATAGGGTGATAACACAGTTGCAGTCAGAAAAATAACTCCCCAAAACAAACCAAAAACTACCGAGGGCCTTTGTTCTGGCAGCTGTATCATATTCAAAGTGTTAGTTCCTTTATCACAGGTTTTATCATTTGGGACTTCGGTTACCACTCAACACCACAAGCCGATCCATGGGTCGCTTAAAATCCAGCCGATGTCGAAAATTTCCCTCAGTTATTTCGGTGTTACCAGCAACTGAGCCCACTTTCTGGTTCAAATCAGGCACTCTTTGTACTAATGTTATAAGGTTGCGATGTCAGTTATTATGCAGGGTAATGTATCAAATTTTACTGCGCGAATTTACCGTTACGTAAAGACAGCAAGTGACATAATGACTTTATTTGGTTTCGTCAAAGCGCCAATCGTTTCTCGGGTAGTTTCCAGGACTCGCGCGTTGAGCAGCAACTTTGCTCAGATATAAAAGATCAAGCTCATTAAAGTTTGACACGAAGAGAGTGGCACCTCACTTGATTGCCAACCTGCTTCAACAAAGGTTTCCATAGAAGGAATTTTAATGCCAACAACAGGATTGCACTTGGGACTCTCAACACTGTTTGTCCGCAAAGGCCTGCTCACCGAAGAGCAGCTTGGTGCAGCTGTATCAAAAGCACGCCAGCGCCGTCAGGCGCTAGTGTCAGTAATTGTTCAGGAAAACCTGATCTCTGCCAGAGCGGTGGCAGAACTCTGCTATCAGGAGTATGGCACGCCTCTGCTGGATCTGGATGAGTTTGATGTAAAAGCCATTCCAGAAGAGTTTCTTAACAAAAAGCTGATCGAAAAACACCGCTGTCTGCCTTTGTTCAAACGTGGAAACCGACTTTATATCGGTACATCTGATCCCACCAATATTTCAGCCCTTGAAGATTTCCAGTTCAGCGCGGGCCTGCATGCCGAAGCAATTCTGGTAGAAGAGGACAAGCTGTCTAAAGCCCTCGAAGCTGTTCTTGAAGATGATCTCAGCGCCTTGGATATGTCCGGCCTGGATGAGTCGGCACTGGCTGATATGGAGGTTCAGGATACTGAACGCAAGGACGATGACAGAGAAGAGGGGGATGAAGCTCCCATCGTCCTTTACATAAACAAGATCCTCACTGATGCGATTCGTAAAGGAGCGTCAGATTTACACTTTGAACCCTACGAAAAGCGATACCGTGTACGTTTTCGTATTGATGGCATCCTGCACGAAGTGTCAGAGCCTCCGGTGAATCTTGCAGGACGTTTAGCCGCACGCCTCAAGGTGATGTCCAAGCTGGACATTGCTGAGCGTCGGGTTCCGCAGGATGGCCGTATCAAAATGAAGCTGTCCCGAACCAAAAGCATAGATTTTCGTGTCAGTACCCTGCCCACCATCTGGGGCGAGAAAATCGTAATGCGTATTCTCGACTCCTCATCGGCGCAGTTGGGCATCGAGAAACTGGGCTATGAACCGGAACAAAAACAAGCTTATCTGGAGATGCTAGCCAAACCCCAGGGCATGATCCTTGTTACTGGTCCGACAGGTTCGGGTAAGACAGTCTCCCTTTATACCGGCTTGAATATCCTTAACACCGAAGAGCGCAATATCAGCACAGCGGAAGACCCGGTTGAAATTAACCTCGAAGGGATAAATCAGGTCCATATTAATATTAAGGCAGGTCTGACCTTTGCTTCTGCTTTGAGATCTTTCCTGCGTCAGGATCCCGACGTGGTGATGGTAGGTGAGATCCGGGATCTGGAAACCGCAGAGATAGCCATTAAAGCCGCCCAAACCGGTCATCTGGTGCTCTCTACCCTGCATACCAATTCTGCAGCCGAAACTCTGACCCGCTTGGTCAATATGGGAGTTCCCGGCTACAACATCGCCAGCTCGGTAAACCTGATTATTGCTCAGCGTTTGGCACGACGTCTTTGTGCCGACTGTAAAGAGCCGGAAGAGGTGCCAGAGCACGAGCTGAAAAACCTTGGTTTTACCGATGCGCAAATCGCGGAAGGTTTCACCGTATACAAGCCCGTAGGCTGCGACAACTGTGCCGGAGGCTATAAAGGCCGTGTGGGTATTTATGAAGTGATGAAAATGAGCGATGAGATCGCCCGAATTATCATGGAAGGCGGTAACTCGCTGCAAATGGCAGATATGGCAAAGTCACAGGGAATGAAAGATCTTCGCCAGTCAGGATTGCAAAAAGTCATTCAGGGTATCACCAGCATTACTGAAGTTAACCGGGTCACCAGTGTCTGAGTTGGTTAACGGATTCGAGAAACAGGGAAAGTCATTATGGCAACTGCGGTAAAATCAAAGAGCCGGAGAAAAAATCAGAATAAGCAGCCAACTGTCCATACTTTCGAGTGGAAAGGTTTTAACAAAGATGGCAAAAAGACTTCAGGTGAATTCCGTGGTTCATCTGTGATGGAAGTTCGTAGTCAGCTAAAGCTGCAGGGCATAATTCCCAAAACAGTGCGTAAAAAAAATCCTCCACTGTTTAAATCTGAAAAGAAAATCAGTGCCATGGATATCGCCATGGTCACTCGTCAAATAGCCACAATGCTGGCAGCCGGTGTTCCTTTGGTTACCACCATTGAACTGCTGGGTAAAGGCCATGAAAAAGCCAAGATGAGAGAGTTGCTGGGAACCATTGTTACTGAAGTTCAGTCAGGTGTTCCTCTATCAGATGCTCTGCGTCCTCACAGACAATATTTTGATGATCTGTATGTTGACTTGGTTGCAGCTGGTGAGCATTCTGGCGCGTTGGATCAGGTATTCGACAGAATCGCCACCTATAAAGAAAAGGCTGAGGCGCTTAAATCCAAAATCAAAAAAGCCATGTTCTATCCAGCTGCGGTTGTGGTTGTTGCCATTGGTGTAACCGCGCTGCTGCTATTAATGGTAGTGCCTCAATTTGAAGAGATCTTCAAAGGGTTCGGCGCAGAACTACCTGCCTTTACTCAGATGATTATTGGGATTTCCAAATGGCTGCAAGCTTGGTGGTACATTATATTTGGTGGGTTGGCCGTTGGTGGTTTCTTGTTTGTCAGAGCTCACAGAAATTCACAAATGGTCAGGGACAGAGTCGATGAGTTTGTTCTGAAAATCCCGGCCATAGGAGATATTCTCCATAAAGGGGCCATGGCACGCTTTGCCCGCACCCTCGCAACAACTTTCGCCGCCGGTGTGCCTCTGATCGAAGGTCTTGAAAGTGCCGCAGGAGCGTCTGGTAATGCAGTCTATCGCAAAGCGCTGTTAAAAATCCGGCAGGATGTGATGGCCGGTATGCAGATGAATGTGGCTATGCGGTCGCCTAACCTGTTTCCGGATATGTTGATCCAAATGGTGATGATTGGTGAAGAGTCCGGCTCTCTCGATAATATGCTTAATAAAGTTGCCAATATTTATGAAATGCAGGTAGACGATGCCGTTGACGGCCTCTCCAGTCTGATTGAACCCATTATGATGGTCGTAATCGGCACTTTGGTGGGTGGCCTGATTGTTGGCATGTATTTGCCAATCTTCCAGATGGGTAATGTGGTAGGCTAACAGGCTGCTAAGTTGCAGCACTGTCATCATAAAAATAACGGTCCTCCAATGTCAGAATTTCTTCAATTGATGAGCCAGCATCCCTGGCTCTTTATTACTTTGAGTTTTATTTTCGCAGCCACAATCGGTAGTTTTCTCAATGTAGTCATTCACAGAATGCCTGTGATGATGAAACGGGAGTGGCAACAGGAGTGCAATGCCTATATAGAGGAGTACCACGCCTCCTCACTGGATAAGTCGGCGCTGAAGAAATTAACTGCCCCCATAGACAATTATCCCGAGCGTTATAATCTTATCGCCCCAGGTTCGGCATGCCCCAAATGTGGCAACAAGATTAAACCCTGGCAAAACATCCCGGTACTGGGCTGGATAATGCTTAAAGGCCAATGCGCTAACTGTAAAACCTCAATTTCGGCGCGCTATCCTGTTGTCGAGGCTCTCACGGGGTTGCTTGTAGCCGTACTAGCCTGGCATTTTGGCCCCAACATCCAATTTGCCCTCGCCGCTCTGTTAACCTTTATCCTGATTGCGCTGACATTTATCGATCTGGATGAAATGCTGCTACCAGACCAACTGACGCTTCCGTTGGTATGGCTCGGATTATTGGTCAACCTCCCGGGAACCTTTACCGATCTGCAAAGCGCTATCATAGGGGCTGTGGCGGGTTACCTGTCGCTCTGGTCTGTATTCTGGTTATTCAAGCTACTGACAGGTAAAGAGGGGATGGGCTATGGCGACTTCAAGCTAATGGCAGTCTTCGGAGCCTGGTTAGGTTGGCAGTTTCTGCCTGTTATTATTTTGCTGTCGTCTCTGGTCGGTGCCATCGTGGGCATAGCCATGATTCTGGCCAAACGCCTATCCCGTGAAAAGCCTATTCCCTTTGGGCCTTATATAGCGGCCGCAGGCTGGATTGCCTTGGTCTATGGTCAACAAATTATTGATTGGTATTTAGGAAACATGCTGTAGAGGTTGCCATGAGTCGATTCAGAATAGGCCTGACTGGTGGGATTGGCAGCGGTAAGACTACGGTTGCGAACCTGTTTGCAAAGCAGGGCATTACCCTGGTCGATGCAGACATCATTGCCAGGCAAGTCGTGGAACCCGGTTCGCCGGGGCTGTCGGCTATTGTTACCCGTCATGGGCAGGAGATGTTGCTACCGGATGCCAGCCTGGACCGCAGGAAATTAAGAGGTCTCGTCTTTAATCACCCCGATGAAAGGGAGTGGTTAAACGCCCTGCTCCACCCTCTTATTCGGCAGGAAATGCTTAAACAGCTCCAGCAGGCGACCTCCCCCTATGTGATTCTTGTCGTCCCCTTGCTATTTGAAAATGGGTTAGATAGTTTAGTTAACCAGACCGTTTTGGTGGATATTCCATCAGCACTGCAAATAACAAGGACATCACAACGGGATGATGTTGACGAAGCTCAGGTACAGAGCATCATCAACAGCCAAATGAGCAGGGAAGACAAACTCGCAAGAGCCGACTATGTGATCGATAATCAGGGAGACTTGGTGCAATTAGAGCATCAGGTCATGCAGTTGCATAAACAATTCTTAGAACAAGCAAAACTGAGCCCCGATAATGACTGACTTAATATACGAACAGCCGCTTAATGAAAAAATACGTAGCTATTTGCGGCTGGAGTATTTAAGTGAGCAACTCATCCAAAACCTTACCCACGACTATCAACACCGATGCTTTTATCCTCTATTTTCCCTCTGTGAGCTAAACGAGAGGTGTGACTACCGCAGTGATGTCATCAAGGATATCGATAAGCAGCTGCATCTGCTAAATGCGTGGCGTTCTTCACCTCAGGCTAATGCCCAACAAATCGATGAGCTCATTGCATCCATGATGGGAATGAGGGAATCATTGCAAACACCCGGCAGGCTCGGTAGTGAACTGAAACAGGACAGGTTTTTACAGGCGTTAAGACAAAGATTCAATATGCCGGGCGCCTGTTGCAACTTCGACTTACCTCAACTTCACTTCTGGCTGGGTCAGCCTTTTGAGCAAAGATGTCATGACTATGAGCAATGGATAGCATCATTTAAACCTTTGCTACATACCGTCAGCCAACTGCTGAAGCTCACCAGAGATACTGCTGAGTTTAGTTCTGTAACAGCTAATGCCGGCTTCTACCAAGGGGTCAGTGATGTTCCTCTTAGCCTTATTCGGGTTAAAGTGGATACAGCTCAGGGGTGCTATCCCACGATAAGCGGCCACCGAAACCGCTATGCAATCCACTTCGTCGACTTTGACACCCAAAAACATACAGATAAGGCTATCGAGTTTCAGCTGGCTGCTTGCCGCTGATACCAAGACTTAAATCAGTTACAATCATTCCGAGTTAAGCTATCCGGAGAAAGCATGCCATTAACGGTTAAATGTCCAACCTGCCAGACTGAGGTAGAGTGGAAAAGTGACAACAAATTCCGCCCTTTTTGCAGTGAGCGCTGCAAGTTGATTGATTTAGGCGAATGGGCCAGTGAGAGCTATACCATTCCCGTTAAAGGCGAATTTGATCTGGATGAACTGGATAACATTGGCTACGACGATCCGGATTTCTTCAAGGAAGATGACAAGTGACCAAACGAGTACATGTTGCTGTTGGTGTCATCATTGATGACCAGCAGAGGGTTTTATTAGCTAAGCGTCCTGGCCATTTACACCAAGGCGGTAAATGGGAGTTTCCCGGCGGTAAAGTGGAGCCAGGAGAAACAGTTACACAGGCACTCTCCCGTGAGTTGAAAGAAGAAGTGGCTCTTAATGTAGAGACGACATCCCCATTTATGGAACTCAGCTTCGATTATCCCGACAAACAAGTCTTTCTGGATATCCACACTGTCACCTCATTCACGGGCGAAGCCAAAGGGCTTGAAGGCCAACAGGTGGAATGGGTCCCAAAGGACAACCTCAAACAGTACGAGTTTCCCGAAGCCAACAAGGTCATTCTCGACAAACTACTCAGCGAATAACACTATCAGCTTTGAAAGCCCGCATAACGCGGGCTTTTTCATGCTCTCTGTTTAGCTCCAAGCAATCGTTACCAAGCTACTAGCCATCGTTTAAGGAAGGGAATTAACCGCAGGGCGAAGCTCTATATATGGAAGTAGTTGGACGCGAATACTGAGAGCGACTGGAGCGACTAAGTACGAAACACTTAGGGGTAGATATAGAAGGTGCTTGGTAATGGCCAGTTTCGAGACAGGCTCTCCGCGTTCATCTGTCGCATCAAACTTCGTTTATTGGGCGCTTGGCAATGACCTACTCTGAATTCCCGAAGGGAACACATGGGGGTAAATCCAGCACGCTCTGGAAGCGCAGCTTTCAGTGTTGGATTTACGCGGAATGAGGAACGAATGGAGCCGGGAGCCCCCTTTGGGAGGGCTGACGTCGGGGGTCGGTCTTTTCAGTTTTCTTATAAGTGGATAAGTCACCTGACAATGACGTACACCCAACTTGCAGATACCCTTAAAAATTTTTAAAACCCCAAACGCAAAAAAGCCACCTTATTCAGGTGGCTTCTTCACTTATTGGGCGCTTGGCAATGACCTACTCTCACATGGGGAAGCCCCACACTACCATCGGCGCAGCTGCGT